>NZ_JAVDSU010000002.1:0-1157381 GCF_031455475.1 Rhizobium sp. 1399
CCTCGCTGGTCGGTAGGTCGCCCTGGCCAATTCCAGAGCCCACACAATCTACAGCGTGGGTGGGCGGCCCTCACCAACGAACATACGGTCTAGTGTTACCACTAGGACTGGCAGTCAGCAGCCCTCTATCGCAAGACGGCCTTCACCGTGGGCTTACGGGGCAACGGAGTGATCCACATGGGACTTTTAAACATCATCCGCCGGATGGCGCTGCGCGAGAAGCAATCGATCAGAGAGATCAGCCGGCGCACTGGGCTGTCACGCAACACCATCGCGAAGTATTTGAGTGCCGGTACGATCGAGCCGACGTTCACGGTACCGGAACGACCGAGCAAGCTTGATCCGTTCGCCGACAAACTCTCTGGCTGGCTGAAGACCGAGGCCGGGAGAACGCGCAAGCAGCGCCGGACGTTGAAGCAGCTTCATGCCGATCTGATGGCTCTGGGTTTTACCGGCTCCTATGGCCGGGTCGCCGCGTTCGCCCGTGAATGGCGGGTTGAGCAGCAGACGGCTGGCCGCGGCATATTCGTTCCTCTGTCTTTCCGCCCAGGCGAAGCATTCCAATTCGATTGGAGCGAGGATTATGCTGTGATCGGCGGCGATCGCACGAAGCTGCAAGTTGCCCACATCAAACTATCACACAGCCGGGCGTTTCTGATCAGGGCCTACCTGCTGCAGACGCACGAGATGCTCTTCGACGCTCACTGGCACGGGTTCCGCGTGTTCGGTGGCGTGCCTGGTCGCGGCATTTACGACAACATGAAGACCGCGGTCGATCGCGTCGGCCGCGGTAAAGAACGGCAGGTCAATATCCGTTTCCTCGCGATGACGAACCACTACGTCTTTGCGCCTGAGTTTTGCAATCCTGCCGCGGGTTGGGAAAAGGGCCAGGTCGAGAAGAACGTCCAGGATGCCCGACCACGGTTGTGGCAACAGATGCCGGACTTTCCGGATCTGGCGGCGTTGAATGGCTGGCTGGAACAGAATTGCCAGGACCTGTGGCGCGACACAGCGCACGGCACCTTGCCTGGTACGATCGCGGACGTCTGGTCCGCTGAACAACCAGCATTGATGGCGCTCCCAGCCGCATTCGATGGCTTCGTCGAGCAAAGCAAGCGCGTCTCGCCGACATGCCTGATCACCTTCGAGCGGAACCGCTATAGCGTGCCTGCATCGTTTGCGAACCGGCCTGTCAGCCTGCGGATTTATCCGGAGCGGCTGGTCGTAGTGGCCGAGGGCAATATTCTCTGCGAACATCCGCGGGTGATTGAGCGCAGTCACGATAAACCGCCACGGACGATTTACGACTGGCGGCATTATCTTACGGTCATCCAACGCAAGCCCGGTGCCTTGCGCAATGGTGCACCCTTCCTAGAATTACCGTTGGCCTTTCGGCAATTGCAGGACCAGATGCTTCGCCGCCCCGGCGGTGATCGTGAGATGGCCGATATCCTTGCCCTTGTTCTCCATCATGACGAACAGGTTGTCCTTCGCGCTGTGGAGCTGGCCCTAAATGCGGGCGTGGCAACCAAGACGCATGTATTGAACCTGCTGCATCGGCTGATCGACGGCAAAACGACTGACGGTCCCGACATCGATACCCCACAGGCGTTGACCTTGCTGCATGAACCCAAGGCAAACGTAGAGCGCTATGATGGCCTGCGTGTCCGGATCGCGGGAGGTCGTAATGCGTCATGATCCTGCCAGCGCCGCTGTCGTCATCATGCTGCGTAGCCTGAAGATGTATGGCATGGCCCAAGCCATCACAGACCTGATCGAGCAAGGGGCTCCGGCCTTCGATGCGGCCGTTCCCATCCTGTCTCAGTTGCTGAAAGCCGAGATGGCTGAGCGCGAGGTTCGCTCGATTGCCTACCACATGAAGGCAGCTCGCTTCCCGGCCTATAAGGACATCTCCGGGTTCGACTTCGCAGCCAGCGAGATCAACGAGGCGACGGTGCGCCAACTGCATCGATGCGAGTTCATGGACGGAGCCCAGAATATCGTGCTCGTCGGCGGACCGGGCACAGGCAAAAGCCACATAGCAACCGCTCTCGGCGTTCAGGCGATCGAGCACCATCGCCGGAAAGTCCGCTTCTTCTCGACCATCGAACTGGTCAACGCCCTTGAGCAGGAAAAGGCCAAGGGCAAGGCAGGACAGATTGCTGAGACATTGGTGCGCCTCGATCTACTGATCCTCGATGAACTCGGATACCTTCCGTTCAGTGCCTCAGGCGGAGCGCTGCTCTTCCATCTGCTGAGCAAGCTCTATGAGCGCACCAGCGTCATCATCACGACCAATCTCAGCTTCAGCGAATGGGCGACCGTCTTCGGTGATGCCAAAATGACGACCGCTCTCCTCGACCGTCTCACCCATCGTTGTCATATCCTCGAAACCGGCAACGATAGCATTCGCTTCAAAGCCAGCTCGGCCGCCGCGGCCCAGAAGAGAGGAGAAAAAGCTAATCCCTTGACCAAATCCTGATCAGAAAACCATACTCAGAGGTGGCTCACTTCTCGGTGGAAAAACCGGCTCAGTTCCGCGTGGAAACCAACAGTTCCTGCTCCAATGCGTGTGCGGTCTTTTTTTGAACGTCCAACCGCGCTTTCGCAGCCAGACATCGAGGGCGCTGCGACCAATGGAGACGTTCTTCTCTTCAGTCAGACGCAGGACCATCTCATTGAGCGTGATGTCTTTTTCCTTCTCGATCATGGCAATGATAAAATCCTCATGGGCATCTAGACGAGAGCCGCCACGCCGTCCTTGTTTGGCCGGCGCCAATTGACCCTGCCTCGCGCTGGCGATCCAGGCGATGGCCGTTGAAACGCCGATCCCGAACCGAGCTGCCGCCGATCGTGCGGACATGCCTTCACGAGACGCAGCAAGAATGCGGCTGCGAAGATCATCACTGAACGCGCGGCTCATATTCTCTCCGACCAAATCACCAATCGGGCTATGGAATCAGAAAACGATCGACAACGGAATCCTCATTCCGATTCCGCGTTCAACGGACGTGCTCTAGTGTCCAGTATCACCGCTGGGCGCAAGATCGACGCTTGGCGCGGTGGCGAACAGCTCGTTTCGGGCATCCCGCTCCACAACGGTGACGAAGACAAAGTCCGGCCTTAGCTTGTCAACTATCTTCAAGAGGGGCTGCTCCCTAAGTCCGTCAGTCCAGTGAAGTTGAACAACATCACTGAAGGTTAGAGCCATAAAGGGGGACAGTGCCACCCCAAAAGAGTCCCTCAGCCATAACACCTTTCTTCGATTTAAAGCTCCGTCAGCATGTATAAGAATTGGATGATGCGTCGGCTGGATAAGAACATTTGGTCCGGAACTTATTGGCTCTCCCGTTTCCCAATCGTATTGTGTCAACTTGATCGGTAATTGCATTACGCCGAGCAACGGCTCGCGATCACTGAGATCGGCCTCCAGATGAAGGAATCGAGAAAGGTCGCCACCCTTACGCCGGGCGTCCCCGGTTATCCAGTACGCGTCCTTGTTTGGCCAACGAAGATCTGGCTCTTTCGAACCAATTATTTTTGCGAATGACTCGAAGGCCGCCCCAGCGCCTGCGAGGTTCCAATGTGTATCAGTTTGATAGTAAAGCGGGACAGACGACGTTCCCTTGCGCGCAAGTAGCGAAGGGCGTAAGTCAATATAATTCGATCCCGCCGAGGCAAGGAGCGCGTCAGTGGGATTAGGAAATACAGGCTGCGCCCATTGAGGTGCCGTCTCCGGATAGATTGCACTTTTGTTCGGCCCAATCATGATTGCGAACTGACGAACCCCATACCTCGCGAGGATTTTTTCCCAACGCGTACTTGCGTTCTTCACCCTTAAACCGAAATCCTTATCGTCTTGGGTAGCCTCTCGCCTGTCATTGGAGAGTGTAGCCGAATAATAATCGCCGAGATGTAGCCAACCCTGCTTCCCAACCGTTACCTGATCCGGATCAATGCTAACGCCGACGGGATATACTGTTGCCGCGACCCGTCTTTTTATGTGATCTAGATTGAACAAAGTACTTTGTCTCAACCTAGTTTTTCCCATCGGCCACATCAAATTGACAGCTGGGACGACTGAAACTGTCAATAAGACAATCGAAAGGAATAGTAAAACAGCACGTGCGGGGCTCATTTTGACAGCTTAAAAGTTGAAGTAGAGAAAAACGGTACTTGATTGCACAAGCGTGAAATACAAACCGAATGAAAACAGCAGACTGCCGTACAAAACGTAGCGGATGTTCGCAGACGATCGTACAAGTTCCATCGAGTTTTTCTGACAGATCAGGAAAAACGCAACAATCAAAAGTGGCAAAAGAGGGAGTTGGCCAACAAGGTGCGCAGGGATCCAGCCGGCTAGTTGGTCTGCCATACTACCACCCCAAGCAAGATCGGAAACGGGAGCAGCTCTAGAACTGATACCGTAAGCGGATTGGATATCAATCATCCCCCAAAGTATTTTCGATGCAGCAGACCAATCTTCCGCCCTAAACAACACCCAGGAAATATTAATAAATAAAAACGTAACCAGCCAAGCAAGCGCTTTTGGCAATTTTAATCCGGCGCTCGTCCAAACCCGATGCACGACCAGAGCAAGGCCATGAAGTACACCCCACAAAACAAACATCCAGGTAGCGCCATGCCAGAGCCCTCCGAGAGCAAACGTTATCAGCAGATTAATATACGTCCGGCGCTTGGACATTCTGCTTCCGCCGAGGGGTATATAAATAAAGTCTCTAAGAAATCCGCTCAGCGTGATGTGCCATCGGCGCCAAAACTCTTGAATATTCAGCGCCTTGTAAGGCGAATTGAAATTGATGGGTAGCACTATATTGAACATCAGCGACGCGCCTATTGCCATGTCACAATAGCCGCTAAAATCGAAGTACAACTGAAAGGTATAAGCGAGGCTAGTTACCCAGGCTTCATAGAAATTAAGAAACCTTCCATGGTCAAAACCGGCCGCGACGGCTGGAGCAAGCGTGTCCGCGATACCAGCTTTTTTGAAAAGGCCTATTCCGAAAATGAATAGACCTTGCAAGATGTGATCGCTTGATGGACGCCAACGCCGAGGGGAAGCGAACTGAGGCATGATATGACTATGTTGAACAATCGGGCCTGCAATAAGATGAGGGAAGAACGTTACGAAGAGAGCATAGTTTAAAATATTATAGTGGCTGGTCTCGCCTTTATAGCTATCGACAAGGTATACAATTTGCGTGAAGGTAAAAAAGCTTATAGCCAAAGGAAGCGTGATCGATTTTAGATCAAAGCCTGTAGAAAATATCAAATTTGCATTATTTATGAAAAAATTCGTGTACTTGAAGTACGCTAGCGCAAATATGTTGGCGGTTATACTGACCGCCAACAAAAATTTCCTTCCGTTGGCAGCGCTTTCAGAATTTGCGAGCCTCTGCCCCATCAAAAAATTAGCGCCAATGGAGATCAAAATTACAGGAAGATACTTCACATTCCAATGACTGTAAAAAAACAAGCTCGCGATTACCAACCAAGCTTTCCCCGCTTCGGGACTCCGCCTCGCATTGAACCAAAAGTAGAGGACCAAGGTAGTTGGCAGGAAAACGCAAATGAATTGCCACGAACTGAAGAGCATCGAGTGAGCCTTTGACGAATGGCTCTCTTCTACAGCCTATGATGTGTCGCACAAGAGTTAACCCATTGCTCGAGCGATTGCCCCACAGCCATATTCGTACCACCGCCTGCGCTTCACGCAAAAACCATCATCTGCGGCGGCACCACAGCCAGCATTCCGGCGCGGCGAGCGGCGACGTATTTGAGGAGCTGTTCGACCACCCTTGGCATAACGGGTTTTTGTACCACGCCGAGGGCGCCGCGCACGCCATCTGCAACCACTTCCGGATTGGCAGTCATGAAGACGACGGAAATGCCATGATCTTCTGCGAGCTGCCGGCCGATCTCCGGGCCGGTTGCGCCATCTGAGAGATTGACATCGACGAAGGCGATGTCTGCGAGCGGCGCGAGCCTGAAGGCCCCCTCGCGATCCGATGCGAGGCCTGCGACATGCACGCCCATGTTCTCGATCGTCATTTCGAGATCGAGGGCGATCAGCAATTCGTCTTCGACAATTAGCACTCGCTGTTCCATGAGATGTTCCCGTTGCCAGCTACGCATGACATTCGTGGCCATGACAGATCCCTTTACGCTTTACCTTAGGGAGACTCCGCTTCGATGAAGACGACTGCTTCGACGAGGCTCGCAGCTTAAACGGGCGATGCGACGATATGTTCCGGCATGAAACGCAGTATTTCTCGATTAAACTTTTGTTAATATTGATAAATTCATAAAAGCCTTTGCAGGTCGTAAAAAAGCGGCTACTTGTGCCGCCTTCTCAAGTTCTGATTCTGGAGGCTTCTCAGCCCTTGGCCTTCAGCACCAGAACCGGATCCTTGCTGTAATCGGCCGGGAAGATTTGCTTCAGGTTCTCGATCTTCGGCAGGTCGTTATAGACGATATAGGGGTAGGTCGGATTGAGCGTCAGGAAATCCTGGTGATACTGCTCGGCCGGGTAGAAGCCGGTATAGTCGGTGACCTTGGTGACGATCGGCTGTTTGAAGACATGCGCCTTGTCGAGCTGGGCGATATAGGCTTCGGCGACCCTACGCTGTTCCGGGTCGGAGATGAAAAGTGCCGAGCGGTATTGGGTGCCTTCGTCCGGTCCCTGGAAATTGAGCTGCGTCGGGTTGTGCGCGACCGAGAAGAAGACCTGCAGGAGCTTGCCGTAGCTGACCTCATTCGGATCGAAGGTCACCTTGACGGATTCGGCATGGCCCGTCGTACCGGAACTGACCGTTTCGTATTGGGCGGTTGCGGCTTCACCGCCAGCATAGCCGGAAATGGCGCTTTTGACGCCCTTCACATGCTGAAAGACGCCCTGGACGCCCCAGAAACAACCGCCGGCGAAGACGGCCGTCTCCGTGCCGGACTTACCCGCCTCGTCGATGGCAGGGGCTGGAATGACGACGGCATCCTCCGCCGCTTTGGTTGCGACGGAACCAAGGCCGAGCGAAAGGACAGCGGTTGCAAAAAGCGCGGCAAGGAACTTGCCTGACGTGGATATGGGCATGGGGGCTACCTCCGGGACTACATGGCGAAATCCTCGCCGATCGACGAAAAAGCCGCAAATCACAAGCTGTTCACTCACACCGATGTGACGATTACACGAAAGCGAATGTGCGAAACCGGAACAGGCGGCAAGGCGAGTTGACAATTCTCTGGAGAGTGAGGACAGTGCCGCCCGGCTCAGAGCCAGCATCCGGGGGGAACCAATGTCTGTGCGCTCGTTCTTCGCTTTTTCCGTCATCGTCGCATCTATGATTTTTGCAGGCCCGTCGGCTTTTGCTGCCGACGCCAAGCGCGACATCGTCACCGTCAAGGACGCCGATTATTTCGGCTTCGACCTGCGCACCGAGCAGAATCTCTCGCTCGATCAGTGCAAGGCGGCCTGCATCGGCGACAAGAGTTGCAAGGCCGTCACCTATAATCCCAAGGTGAAGTGGTGCTTCCTGAAGTCCGACTTCAAGACGATGAATGCCGCCCCCGGCGCGATTGCCGGCAGGATCGTCGAAACGACGGCTGCCAGCGTCCCGAAAGAGCCGGATATCGGCGCTGCTCCCCGCCTGCCCTTCCTCTCGGACGATCTTGTCCAGCAGGCTCGCAATTTCCGCAACGATCTGGCGCTTGCCGACGACCAGCAGGGCCAGGGCGTCGACAGCCTGACGGCAAGCGCGCGCCTGGATCTCACCGGCGGCAATCTTTCCGATGCGCTGAAGGCCTTCCATGGTGCCCTCTCGATCACCCCTGATGATGGCGACCTCTGGATCGAGACGGCGCGTGCCGCCACCTCGCTCGGGGCGCCTGACAGCGGCATCTTCGGTCAGGCGGTGATCGACGCGCTGAACGGCTACCAGTTGACGCGCACCACCAACAAGCGCGCCGATGCGCTGGCCGTACTTGCCAAGGCCCTGGAAAAGAATGCCAACTATCGCGATGCGCTGAATAGCTACAAGGCAAGCCTTGCGTTCGTCGGCGCCAAGGATGTGCAAGCGGACTACCTGCAGCTCAAGCAGACGCAGGGCTTCCGCATCACCGAACATACGGTCGATGCCGATAGCGCCACGCCGCGCGCCTGCGTCACCTTCTCCGAGGCGCTGGTCAAGACGGTCGACTATGCGCCCTTCGTGACGCTGAACGGTACTGCGCCCAAGGCGATGGAAGCCAAGGACAAGCAGATCTGCGTCGAGGGCCTCACCCACGGCGAGACCTACAAGATCGGCTTCCGCACCGGCCTGCCCTCCTCGGTCGATGAGGTTCTGGAAGCGCCTGTCACGATCGACGTCTATATCAAGGACCGCGGCCAGATGGTGCGTTTCACCGGCGACAGCTTCGTGCTGCCGTCGACGGCGCGCCGCGGCATTCCGATCGTCTCCGTCAATATGGCGTCTGCCAATCTGAAGCTCTACCGGATCGGCGACCGCGGCATCGCGCCGCTCCTGACCGGCTCACAGTTCCTGACGCAGCTCGACGGCTACAGCGCCCAGAATATCCAGGACCAGAGCGGCGAGCTCGTCTGGCAGGGATCGATCGAGATCGCCAACGAACTCAATAAGGATGTCGTCACCAGCTTCCCGGTCGACGAGGCGCTGCCCGAACGCAAGCCCGGCATCTACGTGATGGTCGCAACCCCGCCGACCGGCCCCGCGCAGGACTGGGATTCGCAGGCCACACAATGGTTCCTCGTCTCCGATATTGGCATCACCACCTATGCCGGCACTGACGGGCTGAACGTCTTTGCCCGCTCGCTTGCATCTGCCAAGCCGATGGCCGGCGTCGAATTGCAGCTTCTTGCCAAAAACAATGAAGTGCTCGGGACTGCCACGACCGACGCGGACGGCCGCGCCACCTTCACGGCCGGTCTGATGCGCGGCACCGCCGCACTGACGCCTGCCGTCATCAGCGCCAAAAACGGCACGTCCGACTATGTCTTCCTCGACATGACGCGCGCCGGCTTCGATCTTTCCGACCGTGGCGTGACCGGACGCGCCGCGCCGGGCGCCATCGACGTGCTGCCCTTCACCGAGCGCGGCATCTACCGCGCCGGGGAAATCGTCCATGCCGCAGCCCTTGCCCGCGATACTGACGGCAACGCGATCGAGAACCTGCCGCTGACCTTCATCTTCTCACGGCCGGATGGCGTGGAAGACCGGCGCATCGTCAGCCAGACGAGCAATCTCGGTGGCTATGTGGTGGACCTGCAAACGCAGGAAAACGCCATGCGCGGCACCTGGACGATGAACGTCTATACCGACCCGAAGGGCTCGGCGATCGCCACCAAGACCTTCCTCGTCGACGATTTCGTGCCTGACCGCACCGACATGGAGATCAAGACCGAGTCCAAGGAGATCGGCACGGATACGGCCGCGACGATCAATATTTCCGGCAAATATCTCTATGGCGCGCCAGCGGCGGGCCTGACGATTGAGGGCGACGTCGTCGTCAAGCCGACGCGCGAAAATGCCGCCTATCCCGGCTACCAGTTCGGCCTTGCCGACGAAGAGGCGAGCGAGGATTCGCGCCAGCCGATCGACGGCCTGCCCGCGCTCGACGAGAATGGCGAGGCCTCGACGGACCTGACGATCGGCGAACTGCCGGCCACGACCCAGCTCCTGAATGCCACCGTCTATCTGCGCATGCAGGAGCCGGGCGGCCGGGCCATCGAGCGTTCGCTGGAAATCCCGGTCAAGACCGACGCGACCGCCATCGGCATCAAGCCGGAATTCGACGGAGATCTGCCGGAGAATGCGCTGGCGAATTTCACGGTCATCGGCCTCGATACCCAGGGCCAGAAGCAGGAGATGAAGGGCCTGCGCTGGAAATTTTACAAGCTGCGCCGCGACTATCAATGGTATCGCGAAGGCACAGCCTGGAAATATGAATCAACCTATACACCTGAAGAGGTCGCCTCCGGCTCGGTGGACGCGACAGCGGAGAATGGCGGCAAGATCCAGGCACCGGTCAACTGGGGCCGTTACCGGCTCGAGGTCGAAAGCCCTGACGCCGACGGTCCGACCTCCAGCGTCGAGTTCGATGCCGGCTGGTTCGTCGCCTCGACTTCGACGGAAACGCCCGACGGTCTCGAAATCGCTCTCGACAAGGACAGCTATCATGTCGGCGAGACGGCCAAGCTGAAGGTCACGTCGCGTTATGGCGGCGAGTTGATGATCACGGCCGGCACGGAAAACCTGATTGCAGTTAAGAACGCCACCATGGGTCAAACCGGCGGCGAGGTCGATATTCCCGTCACTGCCGACTGGGGTGCCGGCGCCTATGTGACTGCCACGCTCTTCCGGCCGGGCGATTCGCTCGACACCCATATGCCGGCCCGCTCGATCGGCATCAAATGGCTGAAGGTCGATCCCGCTGAGCGCGCACTACAGGTCAAGATCGATACGCCGGAAAAGATGCTGCCGCGCGGGCCGCTTGATATCGGCCTGCAGGTTACCGGCGCCGGCGCGAATGAGGAGGCCTATATTACGGTTGCCGCCGTCGATGTCGGCATCCTGAACCTGACCCGCTACGAGCCGCCGAACCCTGAGGACTGGTATTTCGGCCAGCGCCAGCTCGGCCTCGAAATCCGCGACCTTTACGGCCGCCTGATCGACGGTTCGCTGGGCGCGACCGGCAAGCTGCGCACAGGCGGCGATGGCGGCGCAATCGCGCTGCAGGCAAGCCCGCCGACGCAGAAGCTCGTCGCCTTCTTCTCCGGTCCGGTAAAGCTCGATGCCGAAGGCAAGGCGAAAGTCAGCTTCGACATTCCGCAGTTCAACGGCACGGCCCGCGTGATGGCGCTGGCCTGGACGAAAGCCGGCGTTGGTCACAGCGCCAAGGACGTCATCATCCGCGATCCTGTCGTCGTCACCGCAAGCCTGCCGAAATTCCTGGCGCCCGGGGACAAGGCTAATCTGCGGCTCGACATCGCCAATACCGATGCGCCGACCGGCGACTACAAGCTGACGCTCACCGGCAACAGCGCGCTCAGCATCGACGGGCCTGCCGAGCAGCCGTTGAAGCTTGAGGCCGGCGCCAAGTCCGACCTGACGCTGACGCTTGTCGGCGGCGAGCCGGGCGATGGCAGCGTGGCAATCAACCTGTCGAATGATCAGGGTCTGTCGCTCGACCAGGTGGTCGATGTGCCGGTGCGGCCATCGTCGCTACCGATTACAGAACGGCGCGTCATTGCGCTTGCACCCGGCAAGAGCCTGACGGTCGACAAGAACCTCTTGGCCGACAGCGTGCTTCCGGGTGCCTCGATCAGCGTCAACGTCACCCGCTCGGCTGCCTTCGACATTCCAGCACTGCTGATGACGCTCGACCGCTATCCGTTCGGCTGCGCCGAACAGACGACGAGCCGCGCCATGCCGCTGCTCTATCTGGCCGAGGTCGCCAAGCAGGCCGGTATGGATGAAACGGATGACGACATCCACAAGCGCGTACAGGATGCGATCTACCGCGTGCTGTCCTACCAGGCCTATGCGGGAAGCTTCGGTCTGTGGGGACCGGATTCCGGCGATCTCTGGCTCGACTCCTATGTCACGGACTTCCTGACGCGGGCGCGCGAGCAGAAGTACGACGTGCCGGATCGCGCCCTGGTGCAGGCGCTGGAAAACCTGCAGAACTCGCTCTCCTACACGACGGATGTGAAAGGCAAGGGCGATGAGATCGCCTACGCCCTCTATGTGCTTGCCCGCAACAAGAAGGCCGCCGTCAGCGACCTGCGCTACTATGCCGACACGATGATCAACGACTTCCCGACGCCGCTTGCCAAGGCCCATATCGCTGCAGCACTGGCGCTCTATGGCGATGCAACGCGCTCGAAGAACATTTTCGTCGATGCGCTGCAAATGTCGAAACAGTCGATGGTGACCCGCGTGAATTTCTCGCGCACCGATTATGGCTCGGTGCTGCGCGACGGCGCCGCGATCCTGGCGCTTGCCGCCGAAAGCCGTCCGGTTCCGCCCGTCATTCCCGAACTCGCCAAGGCGGTCGCGCGGGAATGGGATCGCAGCAAATATACAAGCACCCAGGAACAGGCCTGGATGCTTTTGGCGGCGCGTGCCCTGCAGAACGGCGACGACGATCTGAAGGTCAACGTCAACGGCGCTGAGCGGACCGGCGCCTATATGGCGAAGATGACCGGCGATGCGCTGATCGACCATCCGCTGACATTGACGAGTGCCACGAGCGACACGGTCTCGGCTGTCGTCACGACGGTCGCCGCCCCTGTCAAGCCGCTGCCGGCCGGCGGCAACGGCTTTACCATCGAGCGGACCTATTACACGCTTGATGGCGAGGAGGCGAATGTCAGCGAGGCGCAGCAGAACGAGCGCTACGTCGTGGTGCTGCATGTTACCGAGCAGAACGACTGGGCCTCGCGCATCGTCATCACCGATCTCCTGCCGGCCGGATTCGAGATCGACAATCCGAACCTTGTCGACAGCGCCCAGATGACGAATTTCGACTGGGTTGGCGAGATGTCCGCCGCCCATACGGAATTCCGCTACGACCGCTTCGTCGCCGCCTTCAACCGCGACGAAAGTTCAGCGCGTGACTTCAACGTCGCCTATGTCGTGCGCGCCGTAACACCTGGCGTCTACGATCATCCGGCAGCGACAGTCGAGGACATGTACCGTCCCGATATGTCTGCGCGGACGGCGACCGGCAAGATGGAGGTCGTTGCGGCTCGACAATGAGGCGGTGGCAAAAGTTTGCGATCGGGACAGCGGCCGGCATCATCATTGCCGGCGCAGGTCTTTTCGCGCTCGATGCCGCCGACCGTGCTTATCCGCCGCCGCTGGAGCAAGCAGAAGCCGTCTCGCCCGAAGTGCTAGATTCCGACGGGCAATTGCTACGCGCCTTTGCCACACCGGAGGGGCGCTGGCGGCTGAAAACCGACGTTTCCGACGTCGATCCGCAGTTCGTTCGCACGCTGGTCGCCTACGAGGATCAGCGTTTCTACGAGCATTCCGGCATCGATGTCTGGGCGCTCGGGCGCGCGGCAGTGCAATTTGTCAGCAACGGCCGCATCGTGTCCGGCGCCTCGACGCTCTCCATGCAGGTGGCAAGGCTGATCGAGCCGCGCGAAAGCCGGTCGTTTTCGGCAAAGCTCCTGCAGATCATGCGCGCCGTGCAGATCGAGCGGCGGCTTTCGAAGGGTGAAATCCTCGATCTCTATCTCACCCATGCGCCATATGGCGGCAATCTGGAAGGCGTGCGCGCCGCAAGCCTTGCCTATTTCGGCAAGGAGCCGAAGCGGCTGACGGTGGCCGAAGCCGCCCTGCTCGTCGCGCTGCCGCAATTGCCCGAAAAGCGCCGCCCGGACCGGAACCTGAAAGCTGCGGAAGCGGCGCGCAAGCGGGTGCTCGACCGTATCGCCGTGGCCGAGGTGGTCGGCGATGGCGAGGCCGAGCGCGCCGAGGGTGTCGCCATTCCCGCCCGCAGGCTGCAGCTTCCAGCCCTTGCCGCCCATGTCGCGGAAGCCGCCCTGCGTAAGGATCCGAAAACGATCCAGCACCAGACGACGCTGAAAAAGCAGGTCCAGACGGGTCTAGAATCCGTCGCGCGCGCCGCGACGGTGAAGCTCGGACCGAAGCTCTCGCTCGCCATGGTGATGGCAGACGCCGAGACCGGCGAGATCGTCGGCGAGGTGGGTTCCGCTGATTATTTCGATGCCAGCCGCTCCGGCTGGATCGACATGACGCGTATCAACCGATCGCCCGGCTCAACGCTCAAACCCTTCATCTATGGCCTTGCCTTCGAGCAGGGACTGGTCAGCCAGGAGACGATCATCGAGGACCGGCCGGCCGATTTCTTCGGCTACCGGCCGCGCAATTTCGACATGAGTTACCAGGGCGACGTGACCGTACGCGAGGCCCTGCAGCTCTCCCTCAACGTGCCGGCCGTCAAGCTGCTCGACGCGGTCGGCCCGTCTCGCCTTATGGTGCGTTTCCGCCGCGCCGAAGTGCGCCCCGTTTTGCCGCCAAACGAGACGCCGGGTCTGGCGATTGGCCTTGGCGGCGTCGGCATCACGCTGAAGGATCTCGTGCAGCTCTATACAGCGCTTGCCAATCGCGGCCAGCCGGTCAGGATCGGTGACGGTGTAACGAATGCGCCGGGCAAGATCGATGGCGAGCCCCTGCTGGAGCCGGTCGCGGTCTGGAATGTCGCCGACATACTCTCGGGCGTCATACCGCCGGCCGGCGCGCCGCAACGCGGCATCGCCTACAAGACCGGCACGAGTTACGGCTATCGCGACGCCTGGTCGGTCGGATATGATGGGCGCTATGTGCTTGGTGTGTGGGTCGGACGGCCCGATAACAGCGCCGTACCCGGTTTGACGGGTTATGGCACGGCCGCCCCCATCCTCTTCGAGGCGCTTGCGAAATCCGGCATCGCCACCACGCCGCTGCCGCGTCCGCCGGCAGGCGCCGCGCGCATCGCCCAGACCGAGCTGCCGATCAGCCAGAGGCGATTTGCCGTCAATGCCAACGGGCTGCTCGTCGCGTCCGGCCGCGAGCCTTCGCCCCAGATCGTCTATCCGCCGGAGGGCGCCCATGTCGATCTTGGGGCAAAGGCGGGCGATCTTTCGCCGCTGATGCTAAAACTGCAGGGCGGCCGCGCGCCTTTCCGCTGGCTTGCCAACGGCAAGCCGCTGCCCGATCTTTCCCGCCGGCGCACGCAAAGCTGGATGCCTGATGGCGGCGGTTATTCCAAGCTGACCGTGATTGATTCCATGGGCCGGGCAGCAAGCGTCGGCGTCTTCGTCGACTGACGGGAACAAAAGCGCTTCACAACCGTTGGAAGATGTGTCCTCCAAACGGCAAAAATGACCCCATGACGCTCCCATCCGCGACCTACCGGGTCCAGTTCCGCAACGGCATGACATTCGATCACGCATGCGGGCTCGTACCCTATCTGAGGTCGCTCGGCATCAGCCACCTCTACGCCTCGCCGGTCTTCACGGCCACCCAGGGATCGACGCATGGTTACGACGTGACCGATGCCGGCGAGATCGATCCGGCACTTGGAGGAAGGGCGGGCTTCGATCGCCTGACGGAAACGCTGTCAGAAGCAGGCATGGGCCTGATCCTGGACATCGTTCCGAACCATATGGCCGCTTCACTGGAGAATGCCTGGTGGCGGAGCGTCCTGGAATTCGGCAGGCATAGCCCGTTTGCAGACTATTTCGACATAGACTGGCGCGAGCGGCTGACCCTGCCCCAGCTCGGCAAGAGCTTCGATGAAAGCGTTGCTGCCGGCGAACTGACGATCAGCATCGACGAGGCGCATGGCAATCTGGCGATCGGTTATTTTGAAACCCTCTTTCCGCTGAGCATGGAAAGCTACCCTCTGCTCTCGGCGGAACTGGATGATCCGGTTCTCGCGGCGATGGCGGAACTGACGGCCTCTGTCGACGGCGGTGACCTGCATCGTGGCCTGCGCGATATGATCTTCGAGGCCGGCGATCTCAAAAGCCTGAGTGGAAAGCTTGCAGCGCTTTCGAAAGACCATGCCTTTATGACACAGCTGCACGGGAGACAGCACTGGCAGCTTCAGCGCTGGCAGGAGGCCTCGGAGCATCTGAGCTATCGGCGGTTTTTCGAAGTGACCGGGCTGGTCGGCCTGCGGGTTGAGGATATCAGGGTCTTCGAAGAGAGCCACCGCCTGGTTCTCGATCTCGTGCGTCAGGGCCAGGTGCAGGGCCTGCGCATCGACCATATCGACGGGCTGGCGGAACCGAGAGCCTATCTCAACCGACTGCGCGAAGCTGCCGGCGCGGACACCTATATCGTCGTCGAAAAGATTCTCGGCGCAGGCGAGGAATTGCCCGCCGACTGGCCGGTGCAGGGAACGACCGGCTACGAGTTCATTACAGCCTTAAGTGGGCTTTTCGTGGACGGCAATGGTTTGCAGAAGCTCGATGAAGCCTATCGCCGACTGGCGGATGGCAATGGCGATTTTGAAGCCGGGCGGCGGACGGCCAAGCGGCTGATGGTCGAACAGAATTTCGCCGGCGAGACGGCCCGCCTCGCACGCATTGCAGCAGGCCTCTTTCCCGAACTGTCTATGGAGGAAATCACCGGGGCGATCTGCGAGCTTCTGATCGCCTTTTCCGTCTACCGCACCTATGGGACCGATGGCCCGCTCGATACGCGGGATGCGGATCTCCTGAAAAAAGCCGAGATGACGGCCGCCGGACATCTGGATTATGCGCAGCCACTGCAGAGCATCGCGGCCATACTCGAAGGCACGATCGACAACGAGGCGGCTCGCGAATTCCGCCTCCGCTTCCAGCAGCTCTCCGGCCCCGTCATGGCCAAGGCAATGGAGGATACGCTCTTCTATCGCTACAACCGGCTACTGGCGGTAAATGAGGTCGGCGGCGAGCCGGATCATGTGCCAGGCGGCATCGAAGCGTTTCACCATTTCATGCAAGCGCGCAGGCGCTCCCAGCCCTCAGGTCTTTCGGCAACATCGACGCATGACACAAAGCGCGGCGAGGATGCGCGGGCGCGGCTTTATGCTGTCAGCGAAGGCGCCGGCGTCTTTGCCGACGCCGTCGAACACTGGCGAAGACTGAATGAAAGCCACCGCACCGAGCTTACGGATGGCGCAGCACCCGAGCCCAATCTGGAATGGATGCTCTACCAGGCGCTTGCCGGCGCCTGGCCCGAGGATTTCGACCGCCATCATGCCGATGCGCTACGCGACCGCTTCACCGCTTATGCGGAAAAGGCCATTCGCGAAGCCAAACTGCGCACCGACTGGACGGCGCCGAACAGGGACTATGAAGAGGCGGTGCGCACCTATACGGCCGCGCTCTTCTCAACCGACAACGACGCATTCATCGAGGATTTCGCTCGCGTCCTGCAGCCCTTCATCGAAGCCGGCTACGTCAACAGCCTATCGCAGACGCTGATCAAACTGACGGCGCCGGGCATTCCCGACATCTACCAGGGGGCAGAGGGATTCGATTTCAGTTTCGTCGATCCCGATAACAGGCGCGGGCCGGATTTCGAGACATTGAGCGGCTGGCTTGCCGAAGGCGGTGCGCTCGCGCGGCTGCAGGCCGCGGCATTGAAACAGCGCATCATCCAGATCGGCCTGGGGCTCCGGATGGAGCGCGCCCGGCTTTTTGCGGAAGGCGATTACCTGCCGGTTGCCGTCAACGGGACCAGGAGTGACCATGTCGTCGCCTTTGCCCGTCTGCATCAGGAGAACTTCGCCATCACAGTCGTGCCGCGACTGATGTTCGGCTGGCTCGATCCCGGCGTGCTCTTTGCCGGACCGGAATTCTGGGAGGATACGGCAATATCAGTGCCCTCGCCCATGCACGGTCTCAAGGCCGATCTCTTGACCGGCAAGATGCTGGAGCCGGGAAACAAGATCTCGCTTGCCACGCTACTTGGAGACCAGCCGGCGGCTCTGATCGTGCCGGCCTGACGGCAATATCAAAAAATCTGCACAGACGAAAAAAGACGTTGACCTTCCAGTTGCTGGAAGGTTCATAAAGCTGTCCGGATGCCAGAAAGGCATGAAAGGCGCAGTTTATGGATAACAAGCACGATCATCACCACGACCACGATCATCATGGGCATGGCCACGACCATCACCATGCCGACGGTGCGCAATGTGGCTGCGGCCACGACGAAAAGGCTGAAGTGGTGGTGCGCGATGCCGTCTGCGGCATGACGGTCGATCCGAACGCTGGAAAACCTTCCTTCGATTATGAAGGTCACACCTATCACTTCTGTAGCGATGGCTGCCGCAAGAAATTCGAGGCGGCGCCGCAGGATTATCTGACCGCCAAGGACCCGGTCTGCGGCATGAGCGTAGACCGCTCGAACGCGAAACACTTCCTGAAGCACGAGGGCGAAAAATTCTATTTCTGCTCGGCGGGCTGCAAGGCGAAGTTCGAGGCCGATCCCGAAACCTATCGCCATGGCAAAAAGCCAACGGCGGCCGTCATGCCGAAGGGCACGCTCTATACCTGCCCGATGCATCCCGAAGTCGTCAGCGACCATCCCGGCGACTGCCCGAAATGTGGCATGGCGCTGGAGCCGATGGGCATTCCGCCCGAAGATGAAGGTCCAAATCCGGAACTCGTGGATTTTATCCGCCGCCTGTGGGTCAGTGCTGTTCTTTCAATTCCGCTCCTGATCCTTACCATGGGGCCGATGCTTGGTCTGTCGTGGCCGCGCGAAGCGCTTGGCGAGCCGCTGGCGAGCTATGTCGAACTGTTGCTGGCGACACCCGTCGTCCTCTGGGCAGCACTTCCCTTCTTCCGCAGGGCATGGGCATCGCTCGTCAACCGCAGCCCCAATATGTGGACGCTGATCGGCCTCGGCGTCGGTACGGCCTATCTCTACAGCGTCGTCGCGACCTTGGCGCCGGACCTCTTCCCGCACAGCTTCCGCGGTCATAGCGGCTCCGTCCCCGTTTATTTCGAGGCGGCTGCCGTCATCGTGGCGCTCGTCTTCGTCGGGCAGGTGCTGGAATTGAAAGCCCGTGAACGCACCGGCTCTGCAATTCGCGCCCTGCTCGATCTTGCGCCAAAGACTGCGCGCCGCATCGATGCCGACGGCAGCGAGCGCGACGTGCCTGTCGATGAGATCCAGACCGGCGACCGGCTGCGCGTGCGCCCCGGCGAACGCGTACCGGTCGATGGCTCCGTCACCGAAGGGCAGTCGACGCTGGATGAATCGATGATCACGGGTGAACCGCTTCCGGTTGAAAAGGCCAAAGGCGACGCACTGACCGGCGGCACGATGAACAAGAACGGCGCATTGATCATGACCGCCGAAAAGGTCGGTGCCGATACCACTCTCTCACGTATCGTCGATATGGTGGCCAAGGCGCAGCGTTCGCGCGCGCCGATTCAGGGCGCCGTCGACCGTGTTTCGGCGATCTTCGTTCCGGCCGTCGTTGCCGCTGCCATCGCAGCCTTCCTCGTCTGGTCCTTTGTCGGGCCGGAGCCGCGGCTGGCCAATGGGCTGCTCGCCGCCGTCGCCGTCCTGATCATCGCCTGCCCATGCGCCCTCGGCCTCGCAACGCCGATGTCGATCATGATCGCCACCGGACGCGGTGCGCAGGAAGGCGTCCTGATCAAGGATGCGGAAGCGCTGGAGCGTTTTTCCACGGTCGATACATTGATCGTAGACAAGACCGGCACGCTGACGGAAGGCAAGCCCAAGCTGACGGACGTTGTGGCTTTGGGCAGCATTGATGAAAGACATCTGCTGGCGCTCGCCGCAAGCCTGGAGCGCGGTTCTGAGCATCCGCTTGCAGAAGCCATCGTCTCAGGGGCCGAAGAACGCGGCCTCACCTTTCACGAGGTCACAGGTTTCGAGGCAAAGACCGGTAAGGGCGTGAAGGGCACGGTCGGCAGCGCGTCCGTCGCCCTCGGCAATGCGGCTCTGCTCGGCGATCTCGGCACCGATCCGGCAGCGCTCCTGGACCAGACCGAGGTGCTCCGCGGCGAAGGCAAGACCGTCATGTTCGTCGTCATCGACGGTACTTTGGCCGGCCTCGTCGCAGTCGCCGACCGCATCAAACCAACGACGGCGGCTGCCATCAAGGCGCTGCACGACAGCGGCCTGAAGATCATCATGGCGACCGGCGACAACGAACGCACGGCCCGTGCCGTGGCGAAAAGCCTCGGGATCGACGAGGTCCGCGCCGATGTTCTGCCCGAGGACAAGAAGGCGCTCGTCGATGAACTGAGGGCAAAGGGCGCCGTCATTGCCATGGCTGGTGATGGGGTCAATGATGCACCGGCGCTGGCAGCCGCCGATGTCGGCATCGCCATGGGCACGGGTGCAGATGTTGCGATGGAAAGCGCAGGCATTACATTGGTGAAGGGCGATCTCAACGGGATCGTCCGCGCAAGACGGCTGGCTGAGGCGACAATGCGCAACATCCGCCAGAACCTCGGCTTCGCCTTCGGCTACAATGCTCTCGGCATCCCCGTGGCAGCCGGTGTGCTCTACCCGATCTTCGGCCTGTTGCTCTCGCCGATGATTGCAGCGGCCGCCATGAGCCTCTCCTCTGTCTCCGTCATTGGCAATGCGCTGAGACTGAGGGTCGAAAAGCTGTAAAGGAACCAGGCGATGAATATCGGCGAAGCCTCGGAACGGTCCGGCCTGCCTTCAAAGACCATCCGCTATTATGAGGATATCGGCCTGATCCGTCCTGACCGGGGCGGAAACGGCTACCGCGACTATGCGGCCTCGGACGTACACAAGCTGCGCTTTCTGCAGCGTTCGCGCGGCCTCGGCTTCTCCGTGGAGGAATGCCGTCAGTTGCTGGCGCTCTACGAGGACAAGAGCCGGGCAAGCGCCGACGTCAAGGGGATCGCCGAGGCGAAGCTTTCGGAAATCGATCGGAAGATCCGCGAGCTGACGGAGTTGCGACACACGCTCGAGCATCTCGTTCATGCCTGCCACGGCAATGACCGTCCCGACTGCCCGATCCTCGAAGAGCTCTCGGATAGCGCCGCCTAACGAGGCCGGTGCCCAGATCCAGGGCTTTTCTCGTCCTCGCCATATCAGGAAAAGCGGAGGTTATTCCTTGATGACCGTTTCGGAGGGTTTCTTCTGTTCCTCGGCCTCTTCATCATGCTCGTCATCGATGCTGGTGTCATCCAGTCGGTGCTTGATCGCCAGCGCATAGATGACATCGAGGATATTGCGGTCCTTTAGATGAGGATCGCTAAGCGCCAGCAGCGAGGCACGAACGATCTTCTTGCTGGAGGCTTTCGGACAGCGCTTGCGGACAAAATCATAAAGGGCATCGCCCACAAGTCCATCCATTGCGCCGTCCACGAGAGCCTCGTAGACCCGCTTTTTCTCTTTCATATTCCATGTTCCCCTTGCAAATCAGCGGGGCACATATTCTGTCATGGAACCGTCATAAACAACCGCCGAGCGCGATCTGTCGACAATTGGTCAGCTGTGCAATCGTGGAAAACGATAATTCTCATGTCGCCTGTCTAGACATGCGACCGACAAGCCTGGCGGGCATCCCTAAAACCGAGACCAGCTCCCCGAAACGCATTCAGGCAAGATTAGTCACAGCGGAAGCGACATGGAGAGGCTAATCGCGCTTCTTGGCTGCAACGACAGCTTCAGCCTGAATCACAAACATCTCTAGTTCCTGTTTGGTCATTCCATTAGCCACATTGGAAAAACGCTCAAGCAGCGCCGCGAACTGTGGATCTTTTGCAGTCTTAAGTGTCACACCCAGCAGCCAGTTTGGTGAGGTCTCCAAGGTGTTCGCGATCCTCACAAGGGTCGCCAAATCTGGTTCCCTGCGACCTGAAGCGTAGTGCGCGTACCGGCGTTCATCGAGCCCAATTCGCCGCGCCGCCTCAGCGTTCGAAATGCCCAGTTGCTGGGCTCGTTCCTGCAATCGTCTCGCGAGTGTTTCCATAGGAACATCTTGTTCCCCAATGACACGAGTCTAGCCATGAACGATATGTAGTGCTATAACTACGATATGGAGTTACCCGATGCGGAAGATTTCTGTCTGGAAGATCCCGGAAAAAGGACATTAGGCAGCACATGGAATTACGCCAGCTATCCTACTTCGTTGCAGTGGCCGAGGAGCTGCATTTCGGCAGGGCGGCGGCCAAGGTGCATATCGCCCAGCCGGCTTTGTCGAACCAGGTGATGGCGCTGGAGAAGGAGCTCGGCGTGCAGCTCTTCATCCGCACGACCCGGCGGGTGGAGCTGACGCGGGCAGGGGCGGCCTTTTACGAGCGCTCGGTCAGGATCCTGAGCGAAGTCGACCTGTCGACCGAGATCGCCCGCTCGGTGGCCGGCAAGACGGCACGCAGGATTGCGATCGGCACCGTCTATCCTGCCACGATCGGCGTGCTGCCATCCTTCCTGTCGCGCATCGCCCGCAAGTATCCCGATATCCGCCTGCATATCGAAAGCGGCACCACCGATGACATCATCCGCCATATCGAGGCAGGCCGCATCAATCTCGGCTTCATCCGGCCGGTGGAGAATATCGGCTCCTTGCGCTTCTTCTCGATTGCCCATGAACGTTACCTGCTGGCTGTTGCCAAGGAGAGCCCGCTATCGCGGAAGAGCGAGATCGGTCTCGAGGATCTGCGTAGTGAGAAGATCATTTCCTTTTCCCGCCAGAACCTCCCCTACAGCGAGCGCTATTTCGCGGAAAAGTTCGAGGAGCACGATCTGACCGGCAATGTCGCCTATACATGCGACGACACGTTCTCGCTGGTATCGCTGGTTTCTGCCGGCCTTGGCATCGGCTTCGTGCCGGAATGGACGCAGGATCTGCCGAACCGCGGGTTTGAACTGAAGAAGGTGAGGGGCGTCGATTTCAAGATCGGGCTCGGTGTCGCCTGGAACCGGGAAGACCCGACCGCCTCACGCGACGACATCATCGATATCGCACGATCGCTGGTTCGGCCGGGACGATAAGATATCGGTCAATCGCTGTCGCGGTGGTCGATGTATCTGCCATGGATTGGTTTTGCGGACTGCATCCATCAATAGGCTATTTCAGGGATAGTCCTTGGCTCTTCGTCTGCCGCATTGCCTCCGCCTGCTTGAGTGCCATGACAGTACGCTCATGCGCAGACAGTTGTTGGACGGTCCGCATCGAGGCCCAGGCGGCCTTGATCTCCAGCTGTAGCGCAGTGCTTATTCCGGCGGTAAGGGTCTTGAACGCTTCGCCGTCAGCATCCTTCGCCGCTATTCCGAGAAAAGTGCGCTCTCCGAACCGTTGAGAAACGGCGCGTGCGAACCCCTCGAGCTCTGCCTTTACGGTTCTGTCGGCCAGCGCATATTCGAGGCCAGCCGGATGATTGTTTCGATTGATTGCATCGCGAACGCGTTCGAGAACAGCCTTGGCATTTTGCGACAGATCTGGGATTTCAACCGACAAGTTCTGGCGTCGAGCGTACTCTGCCATCTCAGCCCTTTGCACGGTCTGAATGCGTATCTTCAGAAAGCGCTCCAGAGAGCGAGATAGAGCGGGAACATTAAGAAGAGCAGTTTCCCGATCACGCTTGTCGCTCTTACCGGCCAACAAACCTATCTTGCCTCTGAGCGCGCCATATATCTCCGGCGTGTTTGCGATCTTCAATATTGTATTCGCAGCCACCCCTGCATCCCGGATCATCGCGTCGACATTGACCGCCTTGAATGCCGCCTCCGGTTGCCCATAGACGAGACGAAACCGCAACGAGACATCCTCCCACTCCTTCTGGAGGCCGGGATCGGCGCCGAGCCTGGCCTCTATGGCCTGTGCCATCGACTGAGGGAAGATCGTTATGCCGGATACCATCGGCCTTGCTGCCTTGTCTGCGCTGACAAGGTGAGCCGTCGATGCGGTTCTTGCGACACCGAGCCTTTCGCCGACAGTGGCCAGACGGGCGGCGAGGCTCAAGAGCGTCTGCTTCTGCCTGACCATCCATTCCAGCCGATGCGCGACCAGCGTCCGCGCGACCCGAACGAGGTGCAGACCGCGGCTTTCGGCAAAACGAAGTGCCTGCCGATAGAATGAGCCGCCCTCGTAGTCGAGCGTCGTTTCCTTGGAATTCCTGCGCGACAGGATTGGTATGAGACCACCCGTCTTTTCGAAGGACCGGCGTCCGTAGTAGAGGCTGAGATCCTCGCGATGGCGTGTCATCGCCACATAGGCCAGGTGCCGGTCGAGAGACAGCGAGGCCAGAACCTTGACCTGGTCGACGGTGGCGCCCTGGCTCTTGTGGATCGTCGTGGCATAACCGTGATCGACATGCCCGTAGAAGCGCTGCTCCACGACCACCTGCCGGTTGTCATCGCCCGCACCGATCTGGACGCAGATGCGGCCGGGTGCTGCCTCGATCACCTTGCCCAACATGCCGTTCTTGACGCCAAGCGAAGCCTCGTTCTTCAGGAAGACGATCTGGTCGCCGGCTGCAAATTGGCGTTTGCCCTCGGTTGTCGCAAAGACGAAGCCCTGTTCCACGATACCGCGCTCGACAAGCCGTTCGCGTGCCATCTCGTTCAAGGCGCGCACGTCGCGACGCAGATGCGCCAGGATCAGCGAGGTCTTGGCCGGATCGTAATCGCGATCCCAGTCCGCGATCAGACTGGCGAAGGCCTGCGCCTTCAGCTGCGAGCCCACGATCTTGTCGTTGGCCCTATAGGCGTCGATGGCCCGACCGACATTGCCGCGGGCAAGGTCGAGCGAGGCGTCGCGCATCCACTGCTCGCGCTGTCTGTAGATCGTGTCGAGTTCGGCATAGCCGATGCGATCGGTGATCGCCCGGAAGGCGGCGCCCGCTTCGATCGGCTGCAGTTGTTCGGGATCGCCGACAAGCACGAGTTTGGCGCCGGCCCGCGTGGCAGCTTCGACGAAGAATGCCATCTGCCGCGACGACACCATGCCGGCCTCGTCGAGCACGAAGACCGTCTTGTCGTCGAGCCGGTCTCGGCCCCGGCTCCAGCGCTGTTCCCAGGACGACAGGGTGCGAGAGACGATGCCCGCTTCCTTCTCCAGTCCTTCCGCCGCCTTGCCGGCAAGTGCCGCGCCGATGACACGGTAACCTTGCGCCTCCCAGGCCTCGCGGGCCGCCTTCATCATCGTCGTCTTGCCGGCACCGGCGCGGCCGATCACGGTTGCGATCCGCTCGCCGCCGGCAATATGTTCGATCGCCACCTTCTGCTCGTCCGAAAGACGCGGATGGCGCAAAAACGTCGCCTCCAGAACTCTGTGTCTGACACCATGCGACGAGCGCTGCGACAGCCAGATCGCCCGGTTCGCCATCTCGGCTTCCAGGCGGATCATCTCGCGGGTCGTGTATCTGGCCGGCGCACGCAGGCCAGTCGCAAACTCTGTTCGCTCACCTTCGAGCATCACTATCTGACGACTCTGCAGGATTTGCGCCATCAGGCTTCGGAACACCCTGGCATCATCGATATAGCGATGCAGCACCTTGCCCACATCACGTTCGTCGAAAACGCTTTTCTCCCGCGTGATCAGGTCAAGCACGATATCGGGAGTGAGCTGGATACGGCGAGCATTCTCTGCACGCCGCTCCTCCTGCAATTCCAGTCGATCGAGCACAACGGCTTGACCGGAATTCGAGGCCTTTTGTAGGAGCGCCTTCGTGGCAACACCCAGATGGGCGGTTGGCGCCAGCTCGATCCCCTGCTTTTCGAAGGAGCGCCCATCGACCCTGACGTCGAGACCGGCAAGCGCCAGATGCCGGTTCTGGCAAGCAAACCACCCGTCGCGGAATGCATTGAACTCGTCGATGTCGCCCACCCAGCGCTCGTACACGATTTTGCCTGCACCATAGCGGATCGGTTGACCGTCAGGACCGAGCACGGCGACGATCTTGGGGCCGAATCCATCCTCGGTCAGCGGCCGCAGCGTCATCATCAGGTGCACATGCGGATTGCCGGGGGCATCGTGATAGACCCAGTCTGCGACCATGCCCTTCGCAGTCACATGGGTCGCCACGAAGTCGCGCATCAGGGCGATATTCTGCTCGGCAGAAAGTTCGATCGGCAGGCCGATTGTGACCTCCTTGGCAAGCTGCGCATTGGCGCGCTTCGAGGAAGACTCCACCTTGTTCCAGAAGGACTCGGATGCGCTGGCAACGGAGAGATCAGCGATCATCGACTGCAGCCATTGCGGCGCATCCGAAGGAATGGAAAACTCCTCGTGCAAAAGCCCCTTCTTGCGCGTGTAGTCGATAGTTCGCGCTTCCCGATCGAATTCCATTCTGGCGCAATGGCAATAGGCCGCCAGTTGCACCGCGCTGCGTCCAGAGCCGCGGGCGACGATTCTGACGAAGAAATGTGATATGGCCACGTAAAAGCCTCTTGCGAACGAAACCTATGGGTTCGTCGAAAGCGGAGACACTCTTACGCCTGAACAAGACGGCGACGGATATCGCTGTTAGCTCCGCTCCGTCGGAACGGTCGCAAGGATGCGCAAACGTGTTGGCTGCGCCAACTCGCATTTTTGCTAGTAGATGGCACCAAACTGTGGGGCTTTCATGCGGTTTAAGTCGAAACCGCATGAAAGGCATCCGGAGTCCTCGTCTACGATTTGCCAAGCTCCGGTGTAGTTTAGGTCGTGGAAAGGTTTGATCTTGGCGCAAGCGCTCTGGTGGCACTTACGCAGTTACAAATCGACCCGATCCCGCTCATTCTGCGAGCTGCAGCTTCAAGGCCGTGACACCGACGGCCAGATTGACGCCGACATCGCCTTCGAGCGAAACCGGCTGCAGCGAGACGGTTCTGCTCGTTCCGCCGACCAGCACATTAGCGCCGCCGCCGATACCGACGCTGGCATCAGCCGTGACACCGGCATAATTGCCCTCCAGGCCGGCGACCGGTTCGCGCGTGGCGCTAAAGACGAGCCAGACCATCCGGCCCTTCTCGATGGTGCCGACATCAAGGCCGAAATCGGTGATCGTGCCGACATAGTGCTGGCTGGCGTCGCCGGAAGCGCTCGGCGTGTAGGTGCAGTCGAGATCCTGCTTGGAGCCGACGATGACACCGATGCCCTTGGAAACGTCGCAATCCAGCTTGCCGACATCGGCCTGGGCGGCGTTTGCAACGACAGGCGCGGCCAGCATGCCGGCGACGAGAAGGGAAAGAAGGGTGGTTTTCATGATGGGTCCTGTTCGAAGTTGAGGTTGCTATCGGCAGCGCAGTTCATGGGAGCTGACCGCGGGTACTGCCCGACATCGTCGACGAGGGCTCGCCGATCGATGAAAAGAATAGAGGTGCGGCCGGATCGGATGAAATCGGGCGCTGGTCTAGGCGGGCCAATACGAAAGTTTAGTTCCGCCCGCTTCGAGATGGGCGTAACTTCCTTCCCATCGCCTGACGCCTCCTCCTGACAGGCGATAGAAATCTCGGTTAAGGCTTCCCGGTGTCCCTCCCCTCCGCCCGAAGTCACGGATTGCCCGAGGATCCGCAAATGGCCGCCTTTCCGTATCGGAAGGCGGCCTCTTTTTTTCAGCATTGCGCGATTTTCCGTCGCGACCGAAGTAGCATGCGAGCATGACAACAGATGTCCCGGCCTGTCCGGAGATAGCCTAGACGTAGGTATGATTCAGCGATGCGGCTTGCGCGATTAACTTCTCGAGCGTCCGGGACGAAGCCCGGTTCGATCATCAAAGAGACGAGGTACTGTCATGTATCAGGATTCGATTGATCACTTTGCCCAGTCCGGCGAAGAGAAAGCCGAAGAGGTCCGTAGCCACTTTCCCGCCTTCCTGATCGGGGCGGCGATGGCCGGCGCCTATATCGGTTTCGGCGATATCATCATGTTTACCGCCGGCGCTCATGCCGATCCGGCCTGGGCGCATCTCGTGATGGGCGTGGTCTTCTCCTCTGCCCTGACAATCGTCGTCTTTGCCGGCAGCGAGCTTTTCACGGGAACGGCGATGTATATGCCGCTTGCCGTGCTGACGCGGCGCAGCCGCGTTGCCGATATGCTACTTGTCTGGGTCGCGGCCTGGATCGGCAACCTGATCGGGGCCGTGGTGCTCGCCGGCCTCTTCCATCTGGCTGGCGGCGGTGTGCTTCTCGGCGACGGAAGCCAGGCGTTCTTTTCGATTGTCTCGGCCAAGATGTCGGCGGGATCGCTGGAGCTTCTTGCCCGCGGTATTCTCTGCAACTGGCTTGTTTGCCTCGCCATCTGGATGGCTGGACGCACGGAAAATGCCGCTGCCAAGATCATGCTGATCTTCTGGCCGATCACGATCTTCGTGGCCGCCGGCTACGAACACAGCGTCGCAAACATGTTCACCTTCTCGATGGCGCTGATGGGCGAGCATCCCGCAAACATCACGCTTGCTGCCGCAGTCCATAATCTCGTGTGGGTCACGCTCGGCAACCTCATCGGCGGCGCGGTTTTCATGGCGCTTGGCTACTGGCTGCAGGTCCATGGCACCGGCCACGTCTCCTTCGTCCCGGCCCCGGTTCGCGTCCGCGCAAAGATTTCCGCTGACCGCGGCAAGAAGTGAGGCGCGCGTGGCCAAGCAGATCACCATCACCAGCCTCAGCCCGTCCGAGCCCGCGCGCTCGCCGCCGCCGGAAGCTCCCGCCGCGCCTTCTGCGCCCTCCCCGGGAGCCGTGGTGTCGTTGAGACGGCTTGCCATTCCCCTTCTCGCCATCACGCTCGTGGGCGCCGGAGTGGCAATCGTGACCGTCGACTGGAACCGTTGGGTGGCGGGCGCATCGCATCAATCGACGGACGATGCCGTGGTCAGCGCCGATGTCTCGACGCTGAGCGCCCAGATCAGCGGCATCGTCCAGAGCACCCCGGTCACCGACTATCAGACGGTGACGAAAGGCCAGTTGCTCGCTGAAATCGATCCGCGGGAATATGACGCGGCGGTCGCCGTCTCGAAGGCCAATCTTGCAGCCGCAAATGCGTCGCTTGCCAATCTCGCAAACCAGGTCGAATTGCAAAAGGCCGTCGTGCAGGTGGCTGAAGCGCAGAACGCATCGGCGCTGGCACAGCAGACCCAGACCGAGCAGGAGTTCCACCGCCAGACCAGCCTTGGCGGCGCGACCTCGCAACAGCTGCTGCAGCAGGCGCAGGCCGCCTATCTGCAAGCCCAGGCTTCGGTCAAATCGACGGCAGCCTCGATCGAGCAGCAAAAGGCCCAGCTGAACGTTCTCAACGGACAATCCCCGCTGCTGCAGGCGCAGGTGAATGCCGCCCAGGCATCGCTCGATACCGCCCTGATCCACCAGAGCTATGCCCGCATCTACGCGCCTTTCGATGGCGTCATTGGCCGCAGGCTCGTCCATGAAGGCGATTTTGTCGCCGCCGGCACCAGCCTCGTGTCGGAAGTGCCGCTTCCGAGCGTCTATATCACCGCGAATTTCAAGGAGACACAGCTTTCCCGGATCACGCCGGGCCGATCTGCGCAGGTTACCATCGACACCTTCCCCGGCCAGTCGCTGCATGCCAAGGTCGTCGGCCTGTCTCCGGCAAGCGGCTCGATCTTCGCGCTGCTGCCGCCCGACAACGCGACCGGAAACTATACCAAGGTCGTCCAGCGCATCCCTGTCAAGATCGTCTTCGATCCCGGCCAGCCGCTCGTTGATCGGCTCAAGCCCGGAATGTCGGCCGTCGTGACGGTGGATACCAAGCGGGACCCGGACCAATGAGCGCGGCTCCGCGCGCCTTTGGTCCGCTGACCAGCGGCACGACGACCAGCCATCCGTTTCTTATCGTCGCAGCCCTGTTGCTCGCCTCCTTCGTGGTCGGCTTCGATACGCGCGTCTTTGCCGTCGGCCTGCCCGATATCCGTGGCGCCTATTCGCTTGGCTTCGACGAAGCCTCATGGCTCAGCACCGTCGCCAACGCGCCGCAGATCCTCATTTCATCGGCGGTCGCCTGGATCGCCACCGTTTTCGGTGTGCGCCGCGTGATGATCCCGACGACATTGGTCTATGCCTGCATTTCGCTCATTATTCCCATGGTCCATGACGGTGGCGCACTCTTTGCGCTGCATGCGGCGCGAGCGCTTCTGCTCGGCGTCTTCATTCCGGCCACCATCATGGTGATCTTCCGTAATCTCGACATGAAATACTGGCTGATTGGACTTTCGATCTACGCGCTTCGCGTCCCGCTATCGCAGAATCTCGGCTTTGTGCTCGTCGGCATCTATGATGATTATCTCGGCTGGCAGTGGGCCTATTGGCAGGATGTGATTGTCACGCCGATCATCGCCCTTCTCCTCATCATCGGTGCTCCCAAAGAAGAGATCAATTCAAGCCTGCTCAAGGACGCCGACTGGGGCGGCATGATGCTGCTCGGATGCTCGATGACGATGATTTATGTCGGTCTCGATCAGGGCAACAGGCTGGACTGGTTCAATTCCGGCATCGTCACCTCGCTGCTGGCAGGCGGCACGATTCTCTTCATCGGCTTCCTCATCAACGAGAGTGTCGTCGCCAATCCCTGGGCGCATGCGAGCGTGATCCTGTCGCGCAATATCGGCATCGGCTATGCGATCATCATCGCCTTCACCTTTGCCAGTTCCGGTGCCTCGATTTCCATTCCGGGCTTCCTGCAGTCGGTCGTCGGATTGCGGCCGATCGCCATATCCGAACTCTACATTTTCGGCGCGGTCATCCCGGTCTTTCTGTTCATCGCATTTGCGATCTTCCTGCTGCGCCGGATCGATGCGCGCCTTTGCATCATGATGGGGTTGGCGGCGATGGCGCTCGGCTCTCTCTGGGGATCAAACCTCTCCATTACATGGGCGCCGTTTAACTTCCTGCCGGCCGTGCTCCTCCATACGGCGGGGCAATCCTTCGCCTTCTTCGCAACCGTCGTCTACCTGATCGCAAATTCCGACCCGAAACGCTCGACGGCGGTATCCGCCTATATCCAGGTAATCCGGCTCGGTAGCGTCGAACTAGCCCTGAGCCTCTTGAACACCTGGTTCCGACAACGCGAGCAGTACCATTCCAATATCCTGACGGGGCCGATCTCGGGATCGTCGAGCAATCTTCACGGCGTATTGGCAAAGCTGGAGACGCTGTTCGGGACAAGCCATCGCGGGAGTCTCGAAGCCCTCTCCGCAGTTGCGGCTGATATCCGTGCGCAGGCAAGCGTACTTGCCTATGCCGATATCTTCGTCCTGTCCTTCTGTTCTGCGATCGCCGGCCTTGCGCTTGTGGCCTGCATGGGCGCCATGCCCTTCGGACCGCTGCATCCCGATTTCCGCAAGAACCCGCCGGCCGCCGACGCACATCCGGCCTCAGCCGGCTGACCGGACGACGCGCGATAGTCCGTCGAATAGGTGCAGTGAGCCGGTGCGAATGCTTTTCGCGCCGGTCCTTCTGCGTGCCGCCGGCTAGCCGTATGCGGGAGCGTATACCTATGGGGAACGGCGACTAGACCTGCGTATAGATGCGCCGATGCCCGCCCGGACGTAGCCTTCTCGCATTGAATTGATCTAGCAGGACACAGAAGCGCCGGTCGGCCTGCCGATAATCAGCAGTCTGACCCCTGGCTTCGGCACCAGCCCGTCAGTTCAGGAGACAGATACGGAGGCCGCCCAATGCCGGCGGCCGTTGCAGCATAATTCAACCTTTAGTCTATGGAGCCGGCAGTGACATCCATCCGTACCGTGATTGAACCCCGTCGTCGCCGGAAACCGGCGATCCTTGCTGCTGCCGCCATTCTCGCCATTGCGGGCGGATCGGCCGCAGCCTTCTGGTTTGCAGGGACCGAGCCGACCATTGCCGCCCCGGAGCCTGGCACGCCGGCGGTGCCGGTCGAGGTCGCGACCCCTGCCGTTACCGACGTGCCTGTCTATCTCGACGGCCTTGGCACGGTGCAGGCGAACTATACGGTCAATATCACGACGCGTGTCGACGGAGAGCTCCAGAGCGTGATGTTTGTCGAGGGACAGGCCGTCAAGAAGGGCGATCTTATCGCTGTCATCGATCCGCGGCCCTTCCAGGCAGCCGACGATCAGGCTGCCGCCAAGATCAAGCAGGACCAGGCCGATCTCGCCAACGCCCAATATCTGCTCGGCAAGGACCAGAAACTGGGCCAGCAGCAGATCGTCACGCAGGAAACCGTCGAGCAGCAGCAAAGCATGGTGGCAAGTGCACAGGCACAACTTGTGCAGGATCAGGCGGCAAAAGAGGCCGCTGACATCTCGCTCTCCTATACGCAAATCCGCTCACCGATCGACGGGCGCACGGGTATCCGCCGGATCGATGCCGGCAACGAGGTCCACACGACCGACACGACCCCGATCGTCACTATCACCCAGACACAGCCAATCACGGTTGTCTCCACACTGCGTGAGGACGATCTCGACGCGGTGCGCGACGCGCTGAAGGCCGGCCCGGTCGAGGTGACAGCAATGTCGATGGACCAGTCGCAGCAGCTTGCGTCAGGCACGCTCTCGCTCATCGACAACGAAATCGATCAGGCAAGCGGCACGATCCGCATCAAATCGATTTTTGAGAACAAGGATGATGCGCTCTGGCCCGGTCAATTCGTAACGCTGAGGGTCAAGCAGCAGACGCTCCAGAAGGCCGTGACCATTCCTTCCGCAGCGCTTGAGCGGGGAGAAGACGGCTTCTTCGTCTACGTTATCGATGCCACCGGCACGGCTGCCGTGCGCAAGGTCACCCCCGGGCCGATCGAGAGCGGTCACGCCGTCATCGAAAAGGGCCTTTCCGGCAACGAGCAGGTCGTCACGTCGGGCCAGTATCGGCTGGATGTCGGCACTCATGTCAGCATTCAACAGGCGGCCGCTACGCAAGCCGCCAGCAAGGAGTAGGCCATGTCGATCTCCTCCTGGTTCATCGAGCGGCCGATCGCCGCCTCGCTCATGATGGCAGGCCTCTTCGGCATCGGTATCGTCGCCTACCCTCTGCTGCCGGTTGCGCCTCTGCCGCAAGTCGATTTTCCGACAATCCAGGTCTCGACACAGCTCCCCGGCGCCGATCCGAAAACGATGGCATCGGCGGTAACGCAGCCGCTGGAACGGCAGTTCGGGCAGATCCCCGGCGTCACCCAGATGACCTCGACGAGTACGCTCGGCTCGAGCGCGATCACTCTGCAATTCGATCTGTCGCGCGACGTCGATAGCGCCGCCCAGGACGTGCAGACCGCAATCAACGCAGCCGGCGGGCAATTGCCGACGGACCTGCCTTCGCCGCCAACCTATCGCAAGGTCAATCCGGCCGATCCGCCGGTCATGGTTCTTGCGCTCACTTCAGATACCCTGCCGCTGACGCAAGTCGACGATTTTGCCGAAAGCGTGCTCGCGCAGCATGTCAGCCAGATCGACGGCGTTTCGCAGGTTCTGATCTTCGGCCAGCAGAAGCCGGCCGTACGGCTGCAGATCGATCCCGGCAAGATCGCCGAGATGGGACTTTCGCTTGAGGATATCCGCAGCGCCGTTACCGGCATCACCAGCAACTCACCAAAAGGCAGTGTGCAGGGTGGAGAGCACACCTACACGATCTATGACAATGACCAGCTCCTGAAGGCCGCCCCCTGGAACGATTCGATCGTCGCTTATCGCGACGGCGCTCCGGTCCGCATCAGCGATATCGGCCAGGCGATCGACGGACCGGAGAACGATCAGCTGGCGGCCTGGGCTGATGGCAAGAGGGCGATCCTTCTGCCGATCTTCAAGCTCCCGGGTGCCAACATCATCGATACGGTCGGTGCGATCCGCGCTGCCCTGCCGCAGCTGCAAGCGATCGCACCGGCCGCCATCCACCTCTCCATCCTCAGCGACCGGACGACCACGATCCGCGCCTCGGTGGCGGATGTCGAAACGACGCTTGTCATCACCATCGCCCTTGTGGTCATGGTGATCTTCATCTTCCTGCGCAATGTCTGGGTGACGGTGATCCCGAGCGTCACCGTGCCGCTGGCGCTACTGGCCACATTGGCGCTGATGTATGCCGCTGGCTTCAGCCTCGATAATCTCTCGCTGATGGGCTTGAGTATCGCCGTCGGTTTCGTCGTCGACGATGCGATCGTCATGGTCGAGAACATCCATCGCCATATGGAGATGGACAAAACGCCGAAACAAGCGGCAATCGACGGCGCGCGCGAAATCGGCTTCACCATCATTTCGATCAGTATCTCGCTCGTCGCCGTCTTCATCCCGCTGCTCCTGATGGGCGGCATTGTCGGCCGGCTATTCCGGGAGTTCGCAATCACAGTGACGATGACGATCGTCGTCTCGGCAATCGTCTCGCTGACCATCACACCGATGATGAGCTCACGCTTCCTGAAGCCGGAAAAAGACGCCCGCCACGGCAGGCTTTACAATATGAGCGAGAAGGCGTTCGACGGGCTTCTTGCCGCCTATCGCTACACGCTCGATATCGCGCTGCGCCATCACCGGCTGACCATGACAGTCTTCATCGCTTCGCTTGCGGCAACCGGCGTCCTGTTCGTCAATATTCCCAAGGGCTTCTTCCCAATCCAGGACACCGGCCTGATCACCGGTACACTCGAAGCCGCGCAGGATATTTCCTTCGCCGAAATGTCGCGCCACCAGCTCGAAGCAGGCAATATCGTTGCCAGCGATCCCGGAGTTGCGACCGTCGGCATGGCCGTCGGCAGCGGAGCGGGCCAGACCGTCAATAACGGCCGCATGTTCATCACGCTGAAGCCTGAAGACCAGCGCGATGCCTCGGCAAGCGAAATCATCAACCGGCTTCGTCCGAAACTCGCGCAGATGCAGGGTGCAGAACTCTTCTTGCAGCCGGCACAGGATATCAATGTTGGCGGACGCGCCTCGGCCACGCAGTTCCAATATACGCTGCAGGACGGTAATGCCGGAGAACTCGACGACTGGGCAGCCAAGCTGCTCGCCACATTCAAGACGCTGCCGGAGCTGACCGATGTCGCCACCGACCAGCAGAACAGCGGCGCTACCGTGACGCTTACGATCGACCGTGACCAGGCATCGCGCTTCGGCATTGCGCCGCAAACGATCGACGATACGCTTAACGATGCTTTCGGCCAGCGCCAGGTCACCCAGTATTTCACCGACCTGAACAGCTACCATGTGGTTCTCGAGCTTGCGCCGCAGTTCCAGAAGTCGCCGCTGGCGATCAACGGTCTCTATATCAAATCGCCGCTGACGGGCGAGCAGGTTCCCTTGAGCCAGCTCGTCAAGCAGACGACGGAGCCGACGGCCGTGCTTGCCGTCAACCACCAGAGCCAGTTTCCGGCCGTTACACTCTCCTTCAACCTTGCAAAGGGGACCGCGCTCAGCCAGGCGGTTGCCGCGATCAGCAAGGCTGAGGCCGATCTCGGCAAGCCGGCAACCGTCATCGGCACGTTCCAGGGCAATGCTCAGGCCTATCAGAGCTCGCTCTCGAGCGAACCGCTGCTGGTGCTTGCAGCGATTGCCGTGATCTATCTGATCCTCGGCGTACTTTACGAGAGCTATTTCCACCCGCTGACGATCCTGTCGACGCTCCCCTCCGCCGGCCTCGGTGCTCTCGCCATGCTCTGGGCCTTCGGCTTCGACTTTACCGTGATCGCGCTGATCGGCGTGATCCTGCTGATCGGCATCGTCAAGAAGAACGGCATCATGATCGTCGACTTCGCCATCGCCGCCCAGCGCGAGCAGGGACTGTCGCCGGAAGACGCAATCCGTCAGGCCTGTCTCCTGCGCTTCCGCCCGATCATCATGACGACAGCGGCGGCACTTCTTGCCGGCCTGCCGCTGATGCTCGGACACGGCACCGGCTCGGAACTGCGCCAGCCACTCGGCTACGCCATGGTCGGCGGTCTGCTCATCAGCCAGGTGATGACGCTCTACACCACGCCAGTCGTTTACCTCTACCTGGAAAAGCTGAGCGAATTCGTCAGCCGGAAACGGCCCGCCACCACCGGCGCCCCAACTCAAGCCCCGGCGGAATAACCCCAATCGACACGAAAGGATTAAAACCATGGAACCTCTTTCTAGACGTACGGTTCTAGCGCTCGGAGCGATGGGCGGAACGGCACTTGCGGCGGGTGCTGCGCACGCAGCGAGCTTCGGCAATCCCGACCAGCCGGCCGAGGGTGCGATCAACGCCAATCCAGCCGGCCTTTCCGATCCCGGCCCGAAGAACCCAGCCATCAACGACCAGTTTCCCTCGTTCGGCAGCCCGCCGGCAACCGATGTCGGCGACATGCAGCTCTTCTGGGGCTCGTTCAACAATGCGCCCAAGCGCATCCAGAACGGCGGCTGGGCACGGCAGGTGACGAAGGCCGATTTTGCAATTTCCGAAGCGGTCTCCGGCGTCAACATGCGCCTTGGTCCCGGCGGCATCCGCGAGATGCACTGGCACCGGGCTTCCGAATGGGCGATCATGACCAATGGCCGCTGCCGGGTGACCGTGCTTGATCCGCAGGGCCGCGCCTATGTACAGGACGTCGAGGCTGGCGATCTCTGGTATTTTCCAGCCGGTTTCCCGCATTCGCTGCAGGGCCTCGGGCCCGAGGGCTGCGAATTCGTCCTCGTCTTCGACGAGGGCGACCAGTCCGAATACGGCACGCTGCTCCTGACCGACTGGCTGGCGCATACATCGCCGGAGCTGCTTGCCAAGAACTTCGGCGTACCACAGGACACGTTCAAGAACATCCCATTGCAGGATCTCTGGATCTTCCAGGGCAAGGAGCCGGGTCCGCTTTCGGCCGACCAGGAAGCCGTCGCTTCTGCGGGCCTGCCGCCCTACCCTTTCACCTACCGGCTGACGGCATCGGCACCGCTGAAGCAGAATGCGTCGGGCACGATCCAGCTTGCCGACAGCAGCATCTTCAAGGTCTCCAAGACGATCGCTGCGGCGATCGAGACGATCAAGCCGGGTGGCGTGCGTGAAATGCACTGGCATCCGAATGCCGACGAATGGCAGTACTGGATCAAGGGCGAAGGCCGCATGACGGTGTTCGATGCCGGCCCGCGCAGCCAGACCGCCGATTTCCGACCCGGCGATATTGGTTATGTCAAACGCAGCCAGGGCCATATCATCGAGAATACCGGCAAGACCGATCTGCAATTCGTCGCCGTCTTCAAGGTCGCCGAATACCAGGAAGTCGGGCTCTCCTCGTGGCTCACGCATACACCGGCCGCCCTCGTTGCCCAACATCTCAATGTCAGCGTCCAGGACATTGCGAAATTCCCTTCCGACCAGCCGGGGATCATGCCCGAGGGCTGACCCCGGGGTATCATGCCCAAGGGTTGATCCCTTGCGCTAAGGCTGCGAGACACCACCTCCGCCATGGCATATGGCGGAGGTTGTTGGCGTTGCCCGAAAACCGGCACTCCCTTTCCGGCCGATGTAAAAAAATCTGCGTCGCTTCGGAATAAAATCTGCGATGCTTTCGTATACTCAATCATGGAACGGAATGAACGCCCCTTCGATGTCATCGGTCAGCTCGCAGCGCTTCGTCGCTACGCGCGCTCGCTGGTGCGCAATTCGGATGAGGCGGAGGATCTTGTGCATGATGCCCTGGTTCGGGCCTTCGAGAAGCGCAAGAGCTTCCGCAGCGGCGGAAACCTGCGCACCTGGCTGCTTTCCGTTCTGCACAATGCGCATATCGACCGCGTGCGGCAGACCCGCTCGCTGACGCGCCGCCATGACGAGGCGGCGGTCGAGGCGGAGCAGTCGCTGCCGGCCGGACAGGAGCATGCGGTGCGCCTGCAGCAGGTGCGCAACGCCTTTTTCAATTTGCCGGAAGAGCAGCGCGAAGCGCTGCATCTCGTGGCGATCGAGGACCTGTCCTATCAGGAAGCGGCCAATGCGCTCGGCATTCCCGTCGGCACGCTGATGTCGCGTATTTCCCGCGCCCGCGCCCAGTTGCGCGAGTTCGAGGAGAAGACACCGCGCATTTCGCATCTGAGATTAATTGGAGGGAACGGCAATGAAGGCGATTGATCCAATCATCGATGCCGATCTCGACGCCTACGTAGACGGCGAGCTCGATGTTGCGCGGCGTATCCAGGTGGAATCCTATCTGTCGGAGAATCCGGCGATCGCCGCCAAGGTCATGGCCGATCTCAGCATGAAGGGCGAGTTGCGCCTGGCGCTGGCAGGCGAGAGCGCCTTTGGCCGCCCCGAAACGCGCGATGCCGCCCGAAAGCTGGAACGCGGTCTTTCCTATGGTCGCATCCTGCATTCGATGCAGCGCATCGCTGCTGTCGGTGTTCTGCTTGCCGCCGGCTGGGTGGCGCATAATTCCTTCGGCGCCTTTACGGCAACGGAAGTCGCAGCTTCTGTTCCGGCACCGGCCTATGTCGAGGATGCGGTGCGCGCCTATCGCACGGCAGCGCTTCGTGAAACCATCCCGTCGCAGACGGCAATGACCTACAGCGCCGAGGAAATCCGCGCTGCAACCGCAATCGTGATGCCCGAACTGCCAAAGGGCTGGAAGGTCGCCGATGTGCAAATCTTCCCGTCGGATTTTGGTCCAAGCGTCGAAATGGCAATCGAGGAGACCGATGGCAAGCGCCTGTCGCTCTTTGCCGTCCGGCCGGGCGCCTTCGAGGTGAAGCCCGTCAGCCACGTTGCCCTTGAAAAGACAGAAGCCGCCTACTGGCAGATCGGCGAGGTCGCCTACGCGCTGATCGCCGACAACAGCGGCACCAATCTCGATCAGGCAGCCGAACGGCTTGCCCGATCACTCTACTAGTTCAACCGAGGAGATCAGTCATGAACCCGATCAATCCCCGCTATGGTTACGGCTCCGGCGCCCAAACACAGACCCTTTTCGATGAAGGTCTGCGCCAGCACATGCTGCGCGTCTACAACTACATGGCGCTCGGCCTCGTCATAACCGGCATCGTTGCCTTCATCGTCGGCTCGACGCCGGCGCTCTACGTGCCGATTTTCCAGACCCCGCTCAAATGGGTGGTGATGCTGGCCCCGCTCGCCTTCGTGTTCTTCTTCTCGTTCCGCATCCAGTCGATGTCGTCGAGCACCGCACAGATGACCTTCTGGGCCTTCTGCGCTGTCATGGGCCTGTCGCTCGCCTCCGTCTTCCTGGTCTTCACCAAGACGAGCATCGCGCAGACCTTCTTCATCACTGCTGCCATGTTCGGCGCGATCAGCCTCTACGGCTACACAACGAAGCGTGACCTTTCGAAGATGGGTTCGTTCCTGATGATGGGCCTGTTCGGCATCATCATCGCCGGTATCGTCAACATCTTCCTGGGTTCGTCGGCCCTGCAATTCGCCATCTCGGTGATCGGCATCGTCGTCTTCGTCGGCCTGACCGCCTACGACACGCAGAGCATCAAGGAACAGTATTCGGAAAACTACGATCAGGAATCGAACCAGAAGCTGGCCGTCTTCGGCGCGCTCTCGCTCTACCTGAACTTCGTCAACATCTTCCAGCTTCTGCTCAACTTCACGGGCGAGCGGGAATAAGGACTGCGCTTCTGGGGGCAATGGAAGCGCAGAGCGCCCGGTTCGAAATCTGTGACAGGATGGCGGATCGGGTGCTCACCCTAAAGAAACGGCCGGGCTTGACGCCCGGCCGTTTTCGTTTGTGGCAACGGCCCGTGGTTTCAGATGATGCCCCAGGCCCGGTAACGGCCGCGACCGGTGATCTCACGAATGCCGATCTCGTTGATCAGGTTCAATGCGCCGCGCTGCGTGACGCCAAGCTCACGGGCGATCATGGCGGCCGACACCATCGGCCGCGACAGGATGAAATCGGCAAGCTGCGGCAGGCTGCTATTGGAGCGTCGGCCGCGAAAGCGCAGCTCCATCTGCGTGCGCGCCAGCGACAGCCGATCGATCTCCTTGAGGCCGGTGATCGCACTCTCCCGCATCGCATCGAGAAAGGCCTGCAGGCGTGTGACCCGGTCACGCGAGCGGCGGCGCTCATGACGGATCTGCTTCAGCCCTGTGTGAAAAGAAAAGAGATGCGAGGCGACCTTGCCTCTGAGACGCAGGCTACTGGCAATCAGCAGGCCACCCAGCCAATGTTGGCGACGCAGCGGCTCGATCCGTTCCCAGGCGTCAAAGAGGATGGCGGCGGCCAGGCTGGGCGGCAGCTCCTCGACGAGCGGGATCAGACCACGCCATTCCCGTAGCCGTTCCTCCTCGTTCCATTCGTCGTCACCGAACAGGCCGAGCGGATCGTCATCGCGCTGCGAGGGCTCGGCCCCCTCCGGCTCTTCCGCAACAGGCTTTCCGGCATGACGGTCGAGAAGTTGTTGCGAGCGGGCGAGCAGCGCATCGAGCTCGGCGATTTCGGCGGCAAGCGGCGCCTCATCGTCCTCATCATCAGGCTTGCTCCCAGGCTCCGCACTTCCCGCGTCTGACACCCTCTCCTGCCCTTCCAATGTGCTGGCAGTCAAAACACTAAGACCTGCTGGGCTTAGCGCCCAGCCGGGATCGGCCGTCTCGATGCGCCTGCGGACACGCAGCACGGAATGGGCAATCGTCAGCTCATGGCTTGGCGCGCGGCTATCCATATGCGCATCGTGCAGAACGAGATCCTCGACATGCACAAGCTCGCCCGCCACCCACAGGGCGCCTGCCGCATCGAGATAATGGCTGCGCTCGGCAAAGCCCTGCCCCACCGGCGAGCGCGCTACCCGCTCATCAAGCCGTGCCAAGCCATCTTCCGCCCCGGCAATGGCTGGAAGCAGCGTTTGGAGCATTGCGGCGTCAATATCGTATCGCATTGTTAGGCTTGGTGGATTCTCACAAAGGGAAGCGAAACCCGCATTTCCTTCCGTCAGTTATCTCATGGCGCACAGACACGGACAATGACGCGATCCCCGCGCCTCGGAAGTTTCCACCGGGTTTTCGGATGGGACCATTTACGAGCGTTGATGAATTGCGCGCACAGGGCAAACGGCTCGCCCCCTCCATGCTGCCTCAACCGGCTTTCCCCGCCTTATAGGCGTCATAGAGCTCATCGAGACGACCAGAGAGATAGGCGCCGAAATCCGGCGCGTCACCGGTCTTCAGGGCGATGGTGAAGGACGTGCCGGAACTCTTGATGCGGCCGGCGATCTTGCCGCCGCTGGCAGGCTTCCAGTCATATTCCGTGCCCTCGGGCTTTGTCTCTTCCTTCTTCGAAAGCTCGGCGATGACAAGCTCGAAGCGGCGGTCACTCTCGACGGCGTTAAAGGTGGAAGAGCCAATCAGCTTGGTCAGACGTGATGCCGCGGCTTCGGTCCAATCCTGCGCAAGCGCCATCCAGCGTCTGCGGCCGATACCGGGGGCGGCTCCGACAGCCTGGATGATATCCGCGGGAATAGCCCTTGCCACGGAGATGAGCTTCGACAGTTCCGTCTTGTCGGTCGAGAGCGCCTTCATGATAACAGGGCGATCGAACTTCTTCAGTTCAAGATTGAGCGCGAAGACGGCGCGCTCGATATAGGACAGATTGCGGCGCGCCGAGTTTTCGATGCCCTGGGCGATCACGAGATCGGTATCGTCGAGCTTGCGGATAACCGCCTGCACCTTTCGGCCGAGCAGCTTGACGGCCTGGAGGCGGCGATGGCCATAGGCGACCTGGTAACGCCCGTCGTGATGCGGATTGCGCCGCACCAGGATCGGCACTTCCTGGCCGTTCTCGGCGATCGACTGAACGAGTTCGTCTTCCAGATCGAGCGGCTCATCAGCGAGGCGATCGCGGATGAAGGAAGAATCGATCAGCTCAGGATCGAGCTCGACGATATGTTCGCCGGACAGCAGGGCCTCCTCCATCGCCCTGCTCTCTTCCTCCATGCGGCCGAGTGTCAGGGCCATGGTGCGCACCGGACCGGCTGCACCGCGCGCAGCGGTTTCCTCGAAGTTGGCCGCGGCCAACTCCTGCGCCGTGTCGGTGAACAATCCCTTCAATCGATCTCGTCTGCTCATGTGCGGCCCCATGCTTTGTGGATGCTGGTGATAATTTCGCCATTGGCGGCGTTAACCGATTCCAGTGCCCGGTCATAGGTGGAGCGGCGAACCTGCCCCTTTTCAATTTCATAGAGGGTCTGTTTGGTCAGGCCCGCATCGGCAATCGCCGTCGACTTCAGGATGGTCGCCGTCAGCACATCATCGCCGAAGAGGCTGCGCAAGAGTGCCACGATCTGCGACTGCGGCGCGTCAAAAGGCTCATGGCGGGTGACGACATATTTAATGAAATCATGCTGCAGGTCGCCGCCGGCCTTGCGCACCACCGACAAGAGGTCGGACGTCATCAACAGGAATTGCGACATGGAGGCGACATCAACCATCTGCGGATGGATGGTGATGAGAAGCGACGTGGCGGCGCAGACGGCGCCGAGCGTGAGATAGCCGAGCTGTGGCGGGCAGTCGATGACGACGATATCGTAATCCGCCTCAACCTCGGCGATTGCATTGCCGACGCGCCGAAAGAATAGCTCCTCCGGCTTCTGGCGATCACTCAAGGCACGCGGCGTTTCATGCTCGAACTCCATCAGTTCGAGATTGCCCGGGACCATATCGAGACCGTCGAAATAGGTCTTGCGGATAATATCCTTCAACGGGCGCCGTTGGGCATCGTAGCGGATCGCGCCATAGAGCGTGTCGCCTTCGCCGAGATCGAATTCCGGCTGGACGCCAAGCAGGGAGGAGAGCGAGGCCTGCGGATCGAGATCGATCGCAAGAACACGATAACCTTCCAGCGCCAGATGCTGCGCCAGATAAAGCGTCGTCGTCGTCTTGGCCGAACCGCCCTTGAAATTGGTGATCGCGATTGTCTGCAGCTTCTCGCTGTCGCGGCGCCAAGGCAGGTAGGAGAGCGCATCCTTCGGTTTGATCTTCGCCATATGTTGGCGCAACTCGTTGATCTGGCCGAGCGTGTAGGAGCGACGGCCATTCTGCGAGACATCCGGCTGCGGACCTTTACCGTCCAAGGAAAGCTGGCGAAGATACCCATCGGAGACGCCGATCATCTGCGCCGCCTCACCCGAGGTGAATGTCCGGAGCGTCTTTTGCGAAAGCGGCGGGAAGAGCCTTTCTCGCAGCAGCTTCAACTGACGTGAGAGCTGCGTGGCGTGCCGTTCGATGCGAACGTCCGTCGTCGATACGCTAATGTTGTCCAAAACACTTGTCCCTTCTTAAAGCGCTTTTCCATCAACATAGCGTCAAAAAGCGTATCGAAGATGACATGATTCGGGAGGTGGCGACAATAAACGGCTCGCTAACCACACAGATAGAAGGTTGGCCGCGGCCAACTTTTGCCTCCACCCTTGCCAAAGACCTGCTTTGGCGGCACAAACCGCCGGAAATCGCGAGGCAGAAAGCGTGCGGCATATCCACATCATCGGTATTGGAACGGGCAATCCCGAACATCTGACCATCCAGGCGATCAACGCCATGAACGCGGCAGACGTCGTGTTCATCCCGACCAAGGGTGCTGCGAAGGCGGATCTTGCCGAGGTTCGCAGGGAAATCTGCGAGCGATATTTGACCCGCGAAACTGTGCGCATCGTTGAATTCGAGATCCCAAAGCGCGCGACCCAGGACCGGAGTTACGTCCAGAGCGTAGACGAGTGGCATGCTGCTATCGCCCATATCTATGAAGGACTGATCGGCGACCTGCCGGATACGGGTGCCGGCGCATTCCTCGTCTGGGGCGATCCGAGCCTCTATGATAGCACGATCCGCATTATCGAACGGGTGCGTAACACCGGATCCTGTTCCTTCGACTATCGTGTCATTCCCGGCATCACCAGCATCCAGGCGCTGGCGGCAAGCCATCGCATCCCTGTCAATCTCGTCGGCAAGCCGGTCGAGATCACCACCGGCCGGCGGCTGAGCGAAACGGGGCTGACGCGTGAGAGCACCGTCGTCATGCTCGATGGCGAACAGGCCTTCTGGAAGATCGACGATCCCGATGCGGAAATCTACTGGGGCGCCTATCTCGGCACGGAGAACGAGGTGATCCGCTCAGGCCGGCTTAGCGATATAGCCGACGACATCCTCCGGCTCCGGGCCGAAGAGCGCGAGCGGCATGGCTGGATCATGGATATCTATCTCCTGCGCAAGGGACGGGACTTCGAAGGGTAGCCATCCCTATATCCCACCCGATCTCGCTTTGCTGCATCCGGCGCGATCATGTAAGACATGGGCCAAAGGATGGATGAATGCACAGCGCTGCCGGCAAGATCTTGGAAGCAGAAACCCCTGATATAACGGGCATGCAGCGTGGCGCCTGCCCGGCGCTCGCAGCCCCCATGCAAACCGGCGATGGCCTGCTCGTTCGCCTGCGGCCAGCGGGCGGCGCACTCACGATTTCCCAGTTCCGGCAGTTGGCCTCGGCAGCGGCGCGACATGGAAACGGTATTCTTGAAATCACCGCCCGCGGCAATTTGCAGATCCGGGGTCTTCAAACCGGCTCCGTCGGGCCGCTGGCAGCCGAGATCGATGCTAGCGGCATCATTGTGCCTGAGGGCGTGGCGATTGAAATGTCACCGCTGCACGGCGTCGATGCCGACGAGATCGCCGATGCGGCAGACATGGAAGCGGGACTGCGCAGCAAGCTCGGCGACCTTCTCAGCTCTCCGCACCTTGCTCCGAAACTCTCCATCCTGATCGATGGCGGTGGTGAGTTTTCACTTTCCGCGCTCATTGCCGATATCCGCATCGCAGCACAGCCCGCCGGGCAATGGCTGGTCTCAATCGCCGGCGATGATGCGGGCGCGACCCCACTCGCCCTCGGCGGAGCAGATGCCGCCGTCAATGCGATCGGCGATCTGCTCCAGATGCTGATTGCGCGCGGCAGCCGGACACGCGCCCGCGACATCGACGCAGCAATACTGCGCGCCCATTATCCGCAGATCGATAGCATCCGATCTACCCGGCCAGCGCCAAGAAAATCGTCCTTCGTCGGTGTCACGAGGCTGGGGAACGGCAGCACGGTGCTCGGAGTGCGCCTGAAGTTCGGTCAGGCAAGGGCCACTGATCTGCTTTCCTTTCTTACGTCAGCCGAAAGCGCTGGCGCAAGGGAAATCCGGCTGGCTCCGGATCGTGGTTTCTTCGTGATTGGTCTGACCGAGACGGCAATGCCGGCAATTCAAGAAGCGGCCATCGATCATGGCTTCAGCGTCACGGCGAACGAGCCTTCCGAGCAGATCGCTGCCTGCGCCGGGGCAGGGGCCTGTGCTTCGGCCTTCTACGATACCAGGGCTCTCGCCAGTCAGTTGATCGACCAGGTTCCCGATCTCTTCGACGGCTCGCTGAAGCTTCATCTCTCCGGCTGTGCGAAAGGTTGCGCGCATCGGCGCGCGGATCTCGCGATTGTCGGTACGGGCGAAGGTTACGGCTTCATCGTCAACGGTCTCGCTGCAGACAGACCGGCTGCAAGGATTGCTGGCGAACGGATCGATTTCGCTATAGAGAGGCTCGCCCGGCTGATCAACGACAAAAGAGGCGCCGGCGAGTCGAGTGCCGATTGTCTGAAAAGGCTTGGGCCCAATGGCCTCACCGAGGCGCTGCAACAGGAATAGCAATGCCAGACTACGATTATATCCGCAGCGGAGACGCAATCTACGAGCGCTCCTTCGCAATCATTCGCAGCGAAGCCGATCTCTCGCATTTTTCGCCCGAGGAAGCCGATATTGCTGTCCGCATGATCCATGCCTGCGGGTTGGTCGAAGCCGCACAGAACTTCGTCTTTTCACCCGATTTCGTCCATGCCGCGCGCATCGCCCTTCAGGATGGCGCCCCGATCTTCTGCGATGCGGAGATGGTGTCGCATGGCGTGACGCGGGCCCGCCTGCCGGCTCAGAACAAGGTGATCTGCACCCTGCACGATCCGCGCACCCACGAGCTTGCTCATCGGACCGGCAATACCCGCTCGGCCGCCGCCATCCATCTCTGGCTCGACCGGCTCGCCGGCAGCGTGGTTGCCATCGGCAACGCACCCACGGCCCTCTTCCATCTTCTCGAACTTCTGCGCGACGGCGCGCCGAAGCCGGCGGCGATCATCGGCATGCCGGTCGGCTTTGTCGGGGCTGCCGAATCCAAGGATGCGCTTGCGGAAAATTCCTATGGCGTTCCCCATGCCATCGTGCGCGGCCGGCTCGGCGGCAGCGCCATGACGGCAGCCGCCATCAATGCGCTTTCGAGGCCCGGCCTATGAGCGGGCGTCTGATCGGCGTCGGCACCGGACCCGGCGATCCAGAGCTCCTGACCGTCAAGGCCGTGCGGGCCATCGAGGGTGCCGACGTGATTGCCTATTTCGCCAAGCAGGGCAAAGGCGGCAATGGTAAAGCGATCGTCGAGCATCTCTTGAAGCCCGGCATTGAACTTCTTCCGCTCTATTATCCTGTCACAACCGAGCTCGATAAAGACGACCCGCTCTACCAGAGCCGCATCACCGATTTCTACAATACATCCGCCGATGCCGTTGCCCTTCATCTCGAGGCAGGCCGCATGGTCGCGGTGCTGAGCGAAGGCGATCCGCTCTTCTACGGCTCTTACATGCATCTGCATGTGCGGTTGTCGCAGCGCTACCCGACCGAAGTCATTCCCGGCATCAGCGCCATGTCCGGCTGCTGGTCGCTCGCGGGCATGCCGATCGTCCAGGGCGACGACGTGCTCTCCGTCCTGCCGGGCACGATGGGCGAGCAGGAGCTCACCCGGCGTCTTGCCGATACAGAAGCCGCCGTCATCATGAAGGTCGGCCGCAACCTGCCGAAGATCCGCCGCGCACTGAAGGCGGCCGGACGTCTTGGCGACGCGCTCTATGTCGAACGCGGCACCATGGCAAATGCCGCAATGGTCAAGCTTGCCGAACGGGGAGAGGGCGATGCGCCCTATTTCTCGCTGGTGCTGGTGCCCGGCTGGGAGGCTCGCCGATGAGCGGGCGGCTATTCGTGATCGGCACCGGTCCCGGTAACCCTGAGCAGATGACGCCACAAGCGCTGGCCGCCGTTGAGGCTGCCACTGATTTCTTCGGCTACGGTCCCTATCTTGATCGCCTGACATTGCGCGCCGATCAGACCCGTCACGCTTCCGACAATCGCGAGGAACTAGACCGGGCAGGGGCTGCTCTGACGCTCGCCACCAGGGGTGCGAATGTCTGCGTCGTCTCGGGCGGCGATCCCGGTGTCTTTGCCATGGCCGCTGCCGTTTGCGAAGCGATCGACAAGGGGCCGGCGGAATGGCGCGGGATCAATCTCACCGTTCTACCTGGCATCACCGCCATGCTCGCCGTTGCCGCGCGCGTCGGCGCACCGCTCGGGCATGATTTCTGCGCGCTGTCGCTATCGGATAATCTGAAGCCCTGGGCCATCATCGAGAACCGCCTGGCGTTAGCGGCGCAAGCCGGCTTCGTCATTGCCCTCTATAATCCGATCAGCAAGGCTCGACCCTGGCAGCTCGGCACCGCTTTCGAACTGCTGCGCCAACATCTGCCAGGCACCACACCTGTCATCTTCGGCCGCGCGGCCGGACGGCCCGACGAGCGGATTACCGTGCAGCCGCTTGAAGGAGCCGATGCCGCTCTTGCCGATATGGCGACCTGCGTCATCATCGGTTCGCCCGAGACCCGGCTGATTGCCCGTGAAGGACAGCCGGATCTGATCTATACGCCGCGCTTCATGGCCGGAGAGACGAGATGATCGATTGCCTCGAGCGCCGCTTCCACCGTTTCGACCGACGTCATGATGGCAGCGGGCGCGCGGGCGATCACGACAACCTTGATACCGAGCAGGCGTGCGGCCTCGATCTTGGCATAAGCCGCCATGCCGCCGCTGTTCTTGGTGATGACGGCATCGATACGATGCTTCCGCATCAGGTCGATTTCGCTTTCGAGCGTGAAGGGACCACGGTCGAGGACGTAGTCGACATCGGCAAGGGCAAGCGGCGGATCGACGGGATCGACGCTGCGCACCAGATAGAAATGCTGTGGGGCGATCTCGGCGTGATGGGCGCCCTGACGGCCGGTCGCCAGAAAGACGCGGCGCGGGGCGGGGCCAAGTGCCGCAATCGCCCCCGGAATATCCGCAACGATATGCCAGTGATCGCCCGGTTCGGGCATCCATTCAGGGCGAACGAGCGCGAGCGCGCGGATACCGGTGCGTTCAGCAGCAATCGCGGCATTGGCCGAAATGCGTTCGGCGAAGGGATGGGTGGCATCGACCAGCAGGTGATAGCCTCCTCCCGTCAGGAAGTTTACAAGCCCCTCCGCACCACCGAAGCCGCCGATACGGACGGGAACCGGTTGCTGGGCGGGAGCCTGCGTGCGGCCCGCCAGCGACAGAAGAATGTCGAACTCTTCCCGCGTGGCAAGTTCTTCAGCAAGCCTGCGCGCCTCGCTGGTTCCGCCGAGGATCAGAATACGGGTCTTCTCCATGTCTGACACTTCCCCCTCCGGCCCGCGCTGGCTCACTCTTATCGGCATCGGCGAAGATGGTCCAGACGGGCTTGGCGAGGAGGCAAAGCGCCTGATTGCTGCCGCACCCGCCGTCTTCGGCGGTGGGCGCCATCTTGAACTTGCCGATACACTGATCACCGGCGAACGCTTTGCCTGGCAGAGCCCCTTCGAAAAGTCGGTCGAGGCGATCGAGGCTCGGCGCGGCACGCCCGTCGTCGTGCTGGCATCAGGCGATCCCTTCCTCTACGGCGTCGGGGCGACGCTGTTGCGCCGCATCGCGGCACACGAAATGCACACCATCCCGGCACCCTCCGCGTTCAGCCTTGCTGCGGCGCGTCTCGGCTGGCCACTGCAAGAGACGGCCTGTGTGTCGCTGCATGGACGCCCGCTCGACCTCATCCGGCCGCACCTGCATGCCGGCAGGCATATTCTGGCGCTGACCTCTGACGAGAAAGGGCCGCAGGCGCTCGCCGACCTGCTTGTCGCCAACCGCTTCCCCGAAACACGCCTGACGGTCCTGGAAGCGCTTGGCGGCGGACGCGAGCGCATCCGTAGCACGACGGCATCGGGCTTCGATCTCGACACGATCGACCCGCTGAATGTCTGTGCCCTCGAAATCGTGGCAGCGCCAGGAGCACGCATCCTGCCTTATACTTCGGGTCTCGACGACGATCTCTTCGAACATGACGGACAGATCACCAAGCGGGAGATCCGCGCCGTTACACTGTCAGCGCTGTCGCCACGCCATGGCGAACTCCTGTGGGATATCGGCGCGGGATCCGGATCCGTCGGTATCGAATGGATGCTGGCCGATCCGTCTCTGAAAACAATCGCAATCGAACAGGCGCCGGAACGGGCCGCTCGCATTGCCCGCAATGCCGCGAGTTTCGGCGTGCCGCAGCTTGCCCTTGTCGAAGGCACCGCACCCGCCGCACTCGCCGGTCTGCCGGCACCGGACGCGATCTTTATCGGCGGCGGCGGCAGTGAAGCCGATGTCATGGATGCGGCGATCGCAGCTCTGAAGCGGGGAGGACGGCTCGTTGCCAACGCCGTCACGCTGGAAATGGAGGCGCTGCTGTTCGCCGAATATGCGGCGCGCGGCGGCGCGCTGACGAAAATCGAAATCACCCGCGCCGCACCCGTCGGCGGCATGAGCGGCTGGCGCCCGGCCATGCCCGTCACGCAATGGCGCTGGATCAAGGAATAGAAGAATGGTCGTTCATTTCATCGGCGCCGGACCGGGTGCAGCGGATCTCATCACGGTGCGCGGACGCGACCTGATCGGCAAATGCCCTGTCTGCCTCTATGCCGGCTCCATCGTCTCGCCCGAGCTCCTGCAATATTGCCCGCCGGGCGCGCGCATCGTCGATACCGCACCGATGTCGCTTGACGAGATCGAGGCCGAATTTCTTGATGCCGCCAATGCCGGCCAGGACGTGGCGCGGCTGCATTCCGGCGATCTCTCTGTCTGGAGCGCGGTCGCAGAGCAGATCCGCCGGCTGGAGAAACACGGCATCGCCTATACGATGACGCCGGGCGTTCCAGCCTTTGCGGCAGCGGCCTCGGCTCTCGGCCGCGAATTGACGATCCCGGCCGTGGCGCAGAGCCTCGTTCTGACGCGTGTCTCCGGCCGCGCCTCGCCGATGCCGAATGAGGAGACGCTCGAAAAATTCGGCGCGACGGGAGCAACGCTGGCAATCCACCTTGCCATCCATGCGCTGGCTGAGGTCGTCACGGAACTGACGCCTCTCTATGGCGCCGATTGCCCTGTCGCCATCGTGGTGAAAGCCAGCTGGCCAGACGAGCGTATCCTGCGCGGCACGCTTGCCGATATCGAGGCGAAGGTGGCAGCCGAGCCGATCGAGCGGACAGCCATCATCTTTGTCGGCCGCTCACTCGGATCAGAAGATTTCCGCGAAAGCTCGCTCTACGACGCCGCCTATCAGCGCCGCTTCCGCGGACGCGAATAGGCTTTTCAGACCTTCGCGACGATATAATCCATGCTCGCCTTCAACGCGGCGCCGGGGTCCTTCAGCGCATGGATTTCGGACGCGAAGGGCTCAAAGGAGAAGGGGCCTTTGTAGCTTGCCTGCAGCAAAGCGTGGATCTGGGCGGCATTACCAAGCCGGTCATCTGCATCGACGAGAATACGGTGTGGATCGCGCATGTCGGAAACGGAAACGGCGGCATCGCTGACGCCGGAAATATGCACGAGCCCCGTCAGATGCGGGAAGAAGGACGTTTCGCCGGCAAGGTGATGGTGGAACGTGTCATGCACCAGCCGGAAGGTCGGCTGCGCGCCGAGCGTCTCGATCGCATCGGCTGCTTCCGCCTTGGAGCGCAGCGAGCAGATTTCGAAGCCGAGCGGCTCGACCAGACCGACAATGCCGGCGGCATCGAGCATGGGGCGGAGTGCCGTCAACGACTGGCGCAGATTGGCCTGGCGCTCGCCATCGGCGCGGCCCGTACCGTCATTCTTGGGAACCAGCACCAGCGCCTGCGAGCCGACAGCCCTTGCATAATCGATCAGCTCGCGAGCTTCCCGCTCGCGCGTCGCATTCCATTCGTTGAAGCGCTGCAGCGCGTTGATCGAGATGATCGCAACGCCGTGGCGGGCCGCCGCCTCCTTGATGACCTCAGGCTTTGTACCATCGAGAATGGCATTGCCGGCGAGATCGTTGCGGATTTCCACCGCATCGATGCCGAGCGAGGCGGCAAGCGCAAAGAAATCCTCGATCGAAAGCGAAGGTGCTGCCATATGGTTCAGCGCGAAACGAATGGATGCCATGCGAAATCTCCTTCTCGCCCCTCGTGAGTGAGAAGCAGTATGAATGTCTGATCGAATCTCTACTGGAATTTATCCGCCAATCCATCTGTTGCGCGGCATCAAAGCCTATCATCGCTGATAGATTTTCTGGAGCGATGATAGAATTCCATCATTCTAGAACAGCCTGTTTCGCAATTGCGGGCGCAAAACCGCTACGCACTTGTGGTGGAATTGCTCTAGATATTCTCAGGCAGAAAGATCTCGAAGGGCAGGAAGGACTGGCCGGGGATGGCGATCTCGCCCTGTTCCAGCGCGCCGGTCATCAGCGCCACCACTTCCTTGCAGAGCGCCGGCAGCGGCGTTCCAATCGCCATGGTGACGATGCCGTCGGCAAGGCCTGCCTTGCTGTCGGCGGTCAGCTCGTTGACAACAAGCACAATGCGGCCGCCGATCTCCTCTTCCCGGAATGCCGAGATCGCCCCTTCCATGCCGCCGCCACAGACATAGAGGCCGACGAGATCGGGATGTTTCTGCAGGAGCGTCAATGTCGCCTCATGGGTGATCTCAGGCGTTTCCAGATTGATCAGCGTTTCGACCACCTCGAAATCAGGCGCCTCCTCGCGGAAATAGGAGCGGAAGCCCATTTCGCGAAGCTCGTGGCCATGAAAACGGTGACTGCCGACGAAGCAGGCGACCTTGCCAGGCCGGCGGGCAGCTTTGGCAATCATCCAGGCGGCGGAGCGACCAACCTTGCGGTTGTTGACGCCGACATAGGCGTCCCGCACCCCTGTCGCGAGATCGGACAGCAGCGAGAAGACCGGAACGCCGCGCGCCTTTAACTCCTCGACGGCTGCCGTCACGGCCGGATAATCCGGCCCGACAAGCGCGACCGCCTGGCTGCGGGCGCCGAGCAGCTTGATCTTTTCGATGATGGCGGCGGGCGTAGCCGCAGCGGGATATTCCACTTGCGTCTGGATCCGCGCAGTTGTGACGTTGCGGGCCGCCGTTTCGATCTCGCGGGCAAAGGCCTGATAGAAAGGCTGCGTCGGCTTCTGCAGCAGGAAGGCCAGCCGATATTGTGGCAGATCCTCGAAGACGCGCTGCCGGATCAGGCCGACGGCATGGTAGCCGATCGATTGCGCGGCATCATAGACACGACGCGCCGTTTCCTCGCGCACCCGATGGCGGCCGTTCAGCACGCGATCGACGGTCGCAACACTAACGCCGGAGACCTGAGCGAGATCGGAGATGGTTGGGCGGCGCATAGCTATTCCTGATGGTTTTCAATCATGAATGAAAGCCGTCTTTGATGGCTTTTGATAGAATATATCAAGCCTGCATTGAGCGCCTTTCGAAGTCAACCTATTCTCCTGATCCAAGAGCTGATGAGGAGGAAGGCATGGCTGGCGAGGCAACGAAGCGCGATTACAGCCTTTTGGGAGAGAGCGGCAGGACGGCGGTCGAAACCGGTCTTGCGGCCGCGCAATGGTATCATACCGATATTGCCCGCAAGGAGATGAAGGCGCTGATGCAGCGCTCCGACGACCAGGCGATCCGTGACACCGCGCTCTGGCTCGGCAGTATGGTGATCTTTGCCGCGCTCGGCATTTTCTTCTGGGGCTCCTGGATCGCCGTGCCTTTTTTCCTCGCCTATGGTGTGCTCTACGGTTCGGCCTCCGACAGCCGCTGGCACGAATGCGGCCACGGCACCGCCTTCAAGACGCGCTGGATGAACGATGTCGTCTACCAGATCGCCTGCTTCATGATCATGCGCAATCCGGTGACCTGGCGCTGGAGCCATGCGCGCCACCATACCGACACCGTCATCGTCGGCCGCGATCCTGAGATCGCCGTCATGCGCCCGCCCGATCTCTTTCGGCTGATCCTGAATTTCTTCGGCATTCTCGATGCCTGGCATGCCGTCATCGACATGGTCCGAAATTCGGCCGGCATCATCAGTGCGGCGGAAAAGACCTTCATCCCTCAGATGGAACAGCCGAAGGCGATCCGCATTGCGCGTATCTGGCTTGCGATCTACGCCGTCGCCATTGCGCTTGCGTTTTACCTGGGCTCGATCCTGCCCCTGATGCTGATCGGCCTGCCGCGCCTCTATGGCGCCTGGCATCACGTGCTGACCGGCCTGCTGCAGCATGGTGGGCTTGCAGACAATGTCATCGACCACCGCCTGAACAGCCGCACGGTCTACATGAACCCGATCAGCCGCTTCATCTACTGGAACATGAACTACCACGTCGAACACCACATGTTCCCGATGGTGCCCTACCACGCGCTGCCGAAGCTGCATGCGATGATCAAGCACGACCTGCCGGCGCCCAATCCGTCGATCTGGTCCGGCTATAGGGAGATGATCCCGGCCTTTCTGCGCCAGCTTCGCAACGAAGATTATTTCCTGAAGCGGGAACTGCCGGCGACAGCGCGACCCTATCGCGAGGAATTTCACGCCGAGCTGGCGCCTGCAGCCCAGTAGGCTGCTCAATAGAACAAGATCGAGGGAGGAAAAGAGATGAACGGAAACTGGATCGAGGTTTGCGGCAAGGACGAGATCGACGAGGAGGATGTCATCCGCTTCGACCATGGCGGGCGCACCTTCGCGGTCTATCGCAGCCCGGACGATGAGTTCTTTGCGACTGATGGGCTCTGTACCCATGAGCAGATCCATCTCGCCGACGGCCTCGTCATGGACGAGATCATCGAATGTCCCAAGCACAATGGCCGCTTCAACTACAAGACGGGCGAGGCCAAGGGCGCCCCCGTCTGCGTCAACCTCAAAACCTATCCCGTCAAGATCGAAGGCGGCGCCGTCTTCATCGCGATCTGAGGTGCGCCATGGCCCATTTTGTCATCCTGGGGGCAGGGGAATGCGGGGCACGCGCCGCCTTCGCGCTGCGGGAAAAGGGATTTGACGGTGAGATCACGCTCGTCGGTTCCGAACCGCACGCTCCCTATGAGCGCCCGCCGCTCTCCAAAGCCGGCCTTGCCGGCAATGTCGATCCGAAATTCATCGCCGCACAGGAAACCTATGAGGCCGGCAATATCCGCCTGCTGACTGGTATCACGGCAACCGGCCTCGATGCCGCGGTCCATACCGTTACCCTGTCAGACGGCAATCGCCTCAACTATGACCGGCTGCTGCTTGCAACGGGCGCCAGCGCCCGCGCCTTTCCCAATGCTCCCAGTGAAAGCAGCCATATCCGCCTCCTGCGCACGCATCATGATGCGGTGACGCTGCGCGCCATGCTGCAGCCCGGCAAGCGGCTTGCCGTCATCGGCGGCGGCTTCATCGGCCTGGAGGTTGCAGCAACCGCGCGTCAGCTCGGCGCCGATGTCGTTCTCGTCGAAGGGCTGGAGCGGGTGCTGAAGCGCGGCGTTCCCGAGGATGTCGCCCATCTTGTCGCCGAGCGCCACCGTGCAGAGGGCGTCGATCTGCGCTGCGGTGTCTCCATCGAATCCCTGACCGAGCGGGAGGGCAAGGCTGTCATCCGGCTTTCCAACGAAGAGACGGTCGAGGCCGACATTGCGCTTGTCGGCATCGGCGCCCGGCCGAATACCGAGCTTGCCGAAGCGGCCGGACTTCATACCGACAACGGCATTGCCGTCGATGATCGGCTGCGCACCTCCGCCGCCGATATATTCGCTGCCGGCGACTGCTGCTCCTTTCCACTCACAATCTATGGCGGCCGGCGTGTGCGGTTGGAATCCTGGCGCAATGCGCAGGAACAGGGCACGCTTGCCGCTGCCAACATGCTGGGCGCCGATGAGCCGGTCTCCGCCGTGCCGTGGTTCTGGTCGGATCAGTATGAGATGACGTTGCAGATAACAGGGCTTGCCGATGGCGCAGTCGCCCATCTGCGCCGCGATCTCGGCGAGGGGGCCTTCATCCTTTTCCATCTCGATGCCGAGGGCCGGCTGATCGCAGCAAGCGGCATCGGACCCGGCAATGCGGTCGCCCGCGACATCCGTCTGGCGGAAATGCTGATTGCCGCACGCGCCCATCCCGATCCGGCCGCGCTGACGGCCAGCAACGTCAAGCTGAAGACGCTTCTCGCCGCCTGATCGCTTCCCCGAATACCGACCCAACGAATACTGGTCCAAAGGATATTGCGATGAAAAAACATAATCGCGCCACGGTCGCCGACCTCCTGGCGCTCAAGGAAAAACGGCAGCTCACGATGCTGCGCGTCACCTCGCTCGATGAGGCGGAAGCGGCGGAAAAAGCCGGCATTGACATGATCTCCGTGCCGCCAACCCTCTTGGGACCGGTCTTTCGCGAGGCGGCCCCCACACCCTTTGCCATTCCCGGCCTCGAATATGGCGACCATGTCTCGGCCGAGGACTATATAGGCGAGGCCTTCAAGGCGCTGAGGGCAGGCGGCGACGCCGTCTATTGCGCCGCAAGCCTGCAGACGATCCGCCGCATGCGCGACGAGGGTATTCCCGTCTGCGGCCATGTCGGACTGATCCCTTCGAAGGCGACCTGGACCGGCGGCTTTCGCGCTGTCGGCAAGTCGGCCGCTAGCGCCTTCGACGTCTGGCGCCAGACGAAGGCGCTTCAGGATGCCGGCGCATTCGCGGCCGAGATCGAGGTCGTTCCCGGCGATGTCGCGGCTGCGATTTCCAACCGCACCTCGATGCTGATGATCTCCATGGGCGCCGGGCGCGGCTGCGATGCGCAGTATCTCTTCGCCGACGACGTGCTCGGCACGACCAGAGACCACACGCCGCGACACGCCAAGGTCTACCGCAACTTCGCAGCCGAATATGACCGGCTACAGCGCGAGCGCATTGCGGCCTTCAGCGAATTTGTCGAGGATATCCGCTCGGGAGCCTATCCGGAAAAGCGTCACCTTGTCGGTATCGACGAAGCCGAATTGCGCAATTTCCTGCATCGGCTGGAAGCCGAGGGATAGAAGGCCCTCGGTCGCTGGGGAGAAAAGGAACCCGCCATTGGCATCGATGCCGGCCTATGTCAGAGAATAGAGCGATCACGAACAGATTCTCAGGCTCTGGTGACGATAGGCTTTGCACATGCGGAATTGATCGCGGTTCTCGTCGCGGTGACGGGCGATGAACCGCGTGTCATGACGATCCAGAGTGGCGATGCACTTCCGTCCGGCCCTTTCGAAATGGGCCATCGCACGCTGCAATCGGGCCTGCGTGAATGGATCCAGGAACAGACTGCCCATCCCGTCGGTTTTCTCGAGCAGCTCTACACATTTGCCGACCGCGACCGGAACAACGACATCCAGGGCGGACGCACCATATCCATCAGCTATCTCGGCCTCGTTTACGAACAGACGGGCGCCGGCCGGCCGGGCTGGCACGGCTGGTATGAATATTTCCCCTGGGAAGACCATCGCGACGGGCGGCCAGCCGTCATGGACGAATTGATCGCTCGCCTGCGCCTGTGGGCCGATGCCGATCCCTCCAGGCGCGAATATCGCCACCGCCGCGCCGATTTCACTTTCGGGCTCGACGGCGGCGGCTGGAACGAAGACCTGACACTGCAGCGTTACGAACTGCTCTATGAGGCGGGCCTCGTCACGGAAGCCGGCTCTAGCAAGAACGACAATCTCGGCCGACCGATGTTTGCCGACCACCGACGGATTCTCGCGACCGGCATTGCAAGGCTTCGCGCCAAGATCAAATACCGCCCGGTCGTCTTCGAACTTATGCCCGAAAGCTTCACCCTTCTGCAATTGCAGCGGGCCGTCGAAGCGCTGGCCGGCCTGACGCTGCATAAGCAGAACTTCCGCCGCCTGATCGAACAGCAGGAACTGGTGGAGGAAACCGGCGAGGCGACGAGCGAAACCGGCGGCCGGCCGGCCAAGCTTTTCCGCTTCCGCCAGACCATTCTCGAAGAGCGCGCGCTCGCTGGAACGAAATTACCTCTCTCCCGCAATTGACATATGCTCACTGTGAGAATATCTCTGTGCGCAGGATATGCTCAAATCGAGCATAATTGATGGAGCCGGCCATGAACCACCTTGTATCCGCGTCGTCCCTCTATGATCGCGTCAGCCGCGTCATTCCCAAAGCCGAATGGATGATGTTCCAGGACGATGTCGATGCGATCCTCGAGTTGAAGCGCAAGCGCAATGCCGTCATCCTGGCGCATAACTATCAGACGCCGGAAATCTTCCATGGCGTGGCCGATATCGTCGGCGACAGCCTGGCTCTGGCGCGAAAAGCCATCGAGGTCGATGCCGACGTGATCGTGCTGGCCGGAGTGCATTTCATGGCCGAGACGGCAAAGCTCCTGAACCCGGAAAAGACAGTGCTGATCCCCGATATGGGGGCCGGCTGTTCGCTGGCGGACTCGATCACGCCCGAGGATATCGCGCTGCTGCGCCAGGCTCATCCAGGCGTGCCCATCATCACCTATGTCAACACGTCTGCAGCCGTCAAAGCGGCCTCGGACATCTGCTGCACCTCGGGCAATGCCAAACAGGTCGTCGAATCCCTTGGCGTTCCCCGGGTGCTGATGATCCCGGACGAGTATCTTGCCCAGAATGTCGCCAAGGAAACCGATGTCGAAATTATCGCCTGGCATGGCCATTGTGAGGTGCATGAGCTTTTCACTGCCGAAGATGTTCGCCAATTGCGGGAGAACCACCCCGGCGTGACGGTGCTTGCCCATCCCGAATGCCCGCCGGATGTCGTTGCCGAGGCTGACTTCGCCGGCTCCACCGCCGTCATGTCCGATTATGTCGGGCAGAAGAAGCCGGCCCGCGTCGTGCTGCTGACCGAATGCTCGATGAGCGATAATGTCGCCGTGCATCATCCCGATGTCGAATTCATCCGCCCTTGCAATCTCTGCCCGCACATGAAGCGGATCACGCTCTCCAATATCCGCGCGGCACTGGAAGAAAACCGCCACGAAGTGACTGTCGATCCCGCGGTCGCTGTCGCTGCCCGCCGCGCTGTCGAGAGGATGCTGGCAATATGAGCGAGATTGCTGACCAAGTCACCGGCCGCACCGTCATCGTCGGCAGCGGCCTTGCAGGCCTGATGACGGCGCTGACGCTTGCGCCTGAGCCAGTTGTCATCGTTACTCGGGCTGGCCTCGGCGCTGAAACGTCAAGCGCCTGGGCGCAGGGCGGCATTGCCGCCAGTCTCGGCGCCGATGACAGCGCCGACCTGCATCTGGCCGATACACTCGCCGCTGGCGACGGGCTTTGCGATCCCGTCATCGCTGCCGGCATCGTCGCCGAGGCGCCGGCCGCGATCGCCGCGCTGGAGCGAGCAGGGGTCGGCTTCGACAAGACGCCGGATGGCAGCTTTTCGCTGGGGCTTGAGGCCGCCCATAGCCGCCGCCGCATCGTGCATGCGGACGGCGACGGCTCGGGTGCGGCGATCGTCCGTGCACTGGTCGCAGCCGTTACCGCGACACCCTCCATCACGGTGCTCGAAGGGCTGGAGGCCCGCCGCATCCTGACGGACGAGAGCGGTGTCAGCGGCCTCGTCTGCGCGAGCGAGAATGGCGCCGTCATCCTTCCGACACGGCGGATCGTGCTGGCGACCGGCGGCATCGGCGGCCTCTATGAGGCGACGACCAATCCGACCGGCAATTTCGGGCAGGGTATCATGCTTGCCGCGCGCGCCGGCGCCGAACTTGCCGACATGGAATTCGTGCAGTTCCACCCGACTGCGCTTGATTCCCGTCGCCGGCCACTGGCGCTGGTGAGCGAAGCCGTGCGCGGGGAGGGTGCCGTGCTCGTCAATGAGAGCTGCGACCGTTTCATGGCCGGCGTGCCGGGCGCTGAATTGGCGCCGCGCGATGTGGTGGCCCGCGCCATCAGCGCCGAACTGGCGCGTGGCGGCAGGGTGTTCCTCGACGCGCGCGCAGCACTTGGCGATCGTTTCGCCACGCGTTTTCCGGTCATCGACGCTCTGTGCCGGGAAGCCGGTCTCGATGCGTCGCGTCAGCTGATCCCGGTGCGCCCTGCCGTCCATTATCACATGGGCGGGGTAGCGACCGATGCTGCCGGCCGCAGCTCCATTGCAGGCCTGTGGGTTGCCGGCGAGGCGGCCTCAACCGGCCTGCACGGCGCAAATCGGCTCGCCAGCAATTCACTGCTGGAGGCCGCCGTCATGAGCATACGTGCGGCACGTGACATTCTTGCGACCCCAGCCGCAAAACCCTCGACAGCTGAATCCATAGTAACGCTGCCCGCGGCGGCCGATCCTTCCCCCGTCCGACCGATCGTCTCGCGCCATCTCGGCGTATTGCGCAATGCAGGCGCCATCCATGGCGCCGTCGCAAGCCTGCTGCCGCTTGTCGAAGCCGGGGGGCCGGCTTCCGATCCGGCGATTGTTGCGCTGTTGATTGCCGTCTTCGCCAGCCTTCGGGCGGAATCACGCAGAGCCCATGCCCGCACCGATTTTCCGCTGAGGCGGGCCGAAGCCGCACGGCGGAAAATGACGCTGACTGACGCCCTGGAGATTGCCCGGGCGACCGCTTCCCATCCCCTTGCAAGGAGTGCCTGAGATGAACCTCGCTTCCCTTCCGCGCGTCATTGTCGAGCCGCTGGTGCGTGCCGCCCTTACCGAGGATCTCGGCCTTGCCGGTGACATCACCTCGGCAGCTGTCATCCCGGAAGAACATCGCTCGACGGTCGTCATGGCCGCCCGCCAGCCGGGTGTGGTTGCTGGTCTCGACGCCGCAGACCTTTCCTTCCAGCTCGTCGATCCCGCCATCACGATGAAGCGGCATCTGCCTGATGGTGCCGCCGTAGAGCCAGGCAGCCTGATCGCCACCATCGAAGGCCCGTCGCGCGGGCTGCTGACGTCCGAGCGCACAGCGCTGAATTTCCTCGGTCATCTCTCGGGCATTGCCACAGTGACATCAGGCATAGTCGAGGCGATCCGCAACACCAAAGCCTCCGTCGTCTGCACCCGCAAGACGACGCCCGGCCTGAGGGCGCTGGAAAAATATGCCGTGCGGGCCGGTGGCGGTATGAACCACCGATTTGCGCTCAATGATGCGGTGCTGATCAAGGACAATCACGTTGCCATTGCCGGCGGCGTGGCAGAAGCAATCCGCCGCGCCAAGGCAGGCGTTGGCCACATGGTTAAGATCGAGGTCGAGGTCGACACGCTTGACCAGTTGCACGAGGCCATGGGCGAAGGGGTCGATGCCGTCCTCCTCGACAACATGACGCCCGATCAGCTGCGCGAGGCCGTCAGCATCGTCGCCGGTCGCGCCATCACCGAGGCCTCCGGCCGCGTCACGCCGGCAACCGCACCGGCCATTGCCGCCTCCGGCGTCGACCTGATCTCGGTCGGCTGGCTGACGCACAGCGCCCCGGTTCTCGATATCGGTCTTGATTTCGTCGAAGCCGCTGCCGAAAGTGCGTCGCCGTTCCGCCGTCTTGCCCAGGCATTCTAGAGCAATTCCTCCCATACGGTAGCCGACCTCTGCCGGCTGCCGTATCAGGGCCCCAATTCACGCCCGTATTTTCTTTAAACCCCCATCAGGATTTGCCCGAAATTCTGTCGGCGTTTTTCGCTGGACAGAGCCCCAAGCTATTGCAAAGCTCCATGAGCCCGCTGGAGGAGTGAGGCGAATTGGAGGAAATAGATTTGCAAAAACATGATGTTATTCCGTTGATGGGATTTGGCACCTTTGGGCGCAACGGCAAGGATGGTATCGATGCGATCCTGTGTGCGCTCGAAACCGGCTACAGGCACCTCGACACTGCGCAGACTTATGATACCGAATTCGAAGTCGGCGAAGCGCTGCGCCGCTCGGGCCTGAACCGAGACGAGGTCTTCCTGACGACGAAGATCTCGACCGATAATTTCGGTGCCGGCGCACTCGTTCCTTCGCTGGAAAAGAGCCTCGAAGCGCTCAAGGTCGACCAGGTGGACCTGACGCTGATCCACTGGCCCTCGCCCAATGGCCGCATTCCGCTCGACGTCTACATCACCCAGATCGCAGAAGCGCAGGCCCGCGGCCTGACGAAGCTGATCGGCGTTTCGAATTTCACGATCGCCCTTCTGGAGGAGACGGAAGCACTACTCGGCAAGGGCAGGATCGCCAACAACCAGTTCGAGCTCAATCCGATCCTGCAGAACAAGAAGCTCGCAAACTATTGCCGGGAAAAAGACATTCTCGTCACCTGCTACCTGCCGATCGCCCGTGGCATTCTGTCCGACGAGCCGGTGCTGCGCGCAATCGGTGAAAAACACGATGCGACGCCGGAACAGGTGGCGATCGCCTTCGAACTCGCCAAGGGCTACTGCACCATCCCCACATCGGGCCGGCCGGAGCGCATCCGCTCGAACTTCCAGGCAAGCTCGATCAGGCTTTCCCCTGAGGAAGTCGCCCGCATCGAAACCATCGACCGCAATCACCGCGTCGTCGATCCGGACTGGGGCCCGAAGTGGGACTAGGTTTTTCCGACGATCGACGGTCGCGTGCGACTGGATCGAGCGCGGTCGCGATGATCGCTAAACCGAGCCGCGTGTCGGCGTGAAGGGCAAGCGTTGCACATGCAGGCAGTCCTTCGTTTTCGTTAGCCGGACTGGACCAAGCGTTCGTCCGACAGGCTGCAGTTGCGGCGCTTGGCCGCTGATTTCAGCCTTTACATCATTGTCTCAATCACGTCGTAACGTGCACGATAGTCGGTCTGACAGAGTAATGAACCGCTGCTGCCGCAGTAGCGGAATGGCGCTTGCTTGAGTCTTCGGAGGCGATACAGAACGCCGGTGCCTCCCCGGTATCCGAACGCGCAGTGCCCTGATTTGGGCGACAGTTTGGAGATTGGGTGTGGGCGATCGTATCAACGATATTTTTGTCATTGGCGGCGGGATCGAGGAAGCCGCGGCATTGGACGAATACATGGCGGCAGCGCCGGTTCGCATGGCGGGATGATGCTCCGAAATAGAGCGGCGTCTCACGTCATATGCAGTATTCGTAAAGTGTGTTGGCAGCAAGCATCGGCCGGAGCGTAAATATTCGATGAAAATATTGCTCCAGCAAAGCAAAAGCGCTTCCCGTTGCCCGCTATTCACTCTAACATCATGTAATCGGTCGGTCCGTTCCAAGCGTTCCGGCTTTTAAAGGTGAGAACCCTGATGGACGGGTCAACCGGGGAAGTGAAAGCGAACAGATTATGTCTGCTCGGCAGGCCGCGATTGTTGGCCGCCGGGACTGAGCTTCCTTTGCCCGAAAAGTCCTATTTCCTGCTGGCAATGTTAGCGCTGTCGTCAGAACCGCTGGTGGACCGCGAAACCATCCGATGCCAGCTATGGCAATCCGAACTTCCCGAAAAACGGGCCGGCAGCCTTCGCCAGCTTCTGTCGCGCATCGAACAGAGCATTCCCGAGGGCCTGCCGCCCTTGCTCACTGCCACGCGCACCCATCTCGGCCTTGCGCCCGGCTGGGAGATCGACCTCAATATCCTCAAACAAAAGGATGTGTTGGGGCCGGACGAAAGCGGCATCCTGCTCGGAGAATTGCTCGAAAGCGTCAAATCTCCAACGCAGGGTGCCGAGGACTGGCTAACTTTCGAGCGCCAGCGGATTAACGAAGCGCGCATGGCGCATCTTGTCCGCCTGTTGGAAAGCAAGGACGAGCGTCCGGACGAGGAACAGGTCGCCTTTGCCAAGCGGCTGATCGAGCTCGACCCTGCCAACGAGATCGCCTGCCGTGCGCTGATGCGCGCCCACGCCCGCATGAATGACCTGCCGGCGGCGCGTCAGGCCTATCTGAAATGCCGCAGCCAGCTCAAGGACGATTTCGATATCGAACCGGACGAGGCCACGACGGCCCTTGCCCGCGAACTCGGCATCCTGTCCGCGGCACAGCCGGCGGCGACGGAACGTCCGCATCCGGTGTCGGAACTGCTGATCGATCCGGTCGGCCAGCCGCGTATCGTCATCCTGCCGCCCGAGAGCATCTTTACCGATCCGCTGATGGAGCGCGTCGGCCGCGCGCTGCTCGAAGATGTCACAATCGGGCTCAGCCAGCAGCGCGGCTTCAAGGTGATTGCCGCTCATACCAGCCTGGAAATGCTGAGCCGCGCGCTCGACCCGACGCGCCCGACCATCGGTCCGCTCGACCTCTCCTTCGACTATGCCGTCTATGTGACGATCCAGAGCCGCGACGAGGATGTCTATGCCACCTGCCGGCTGACGCGCACGGCAACCTCCGAAGTGCTCTGGGGGGTCGAAATTCCTTTTGCGATGCAGAAAATCAGCGAAGCCTTCAGCCAGCTGACCCGGCGTATCGTGATGACGCTTGCCGATACGATCGAGCGCTACGAACTGGCGATGCCGCTCGGCGACGTGCCGGCTTCCGCCTATCGCCTCTATCTCGAAGGCAAGCGGCTGATTTCACAGACAGACCTGCAGCACCTGCGCCAGGCGCGCAAATGGTTCAAGTCGTCGCTCAGCCGCTACGAACATTTCTCGCCGGCTCATGCCGGAATGTCGCGCGCCCTCGGCATGGAATGGCTGATCCGCGGGATGCGCGATCGGGAGCTGCTGGACGAAGCCTACAGTGCCGCAAGGATGGCGCGGCAGACCGACCCGAACAGCGGCCGGGCCTATCGCGAACTCGGCTTCGTGGCGCTCTATCGCCGCCGGTTTGAAGAAAGCCTCGATTCCTTCCAGCAAGCTCAGGATCTCAATCCCAACGACGCCGACATTTTGGCCGATTTTGCCGACGCACTTTCCCATGACGGGGATTTCGATCGGGCCCTCGAGCTCAGTCGCGCTGCCTTCAAGCTCAATCCGCTGCCGCCGGACTATTATTACTGGAACCTAGGCGGCATCCATTTCATGCGCGAAGAGTACGAAAAGGCGATCGATGCGCTGGAGCCGGTGAAGGCAAAACAGGCGACGGCGCGCCTGCTTGCGGCCGCCCATGCCATGGCGGGCGATGCCGCAAAAGCCAGGAACTACGCTCAGGTCGTGCTGGATAATTTCCCCGATTTCCGCAGCGAAGAGATCCGTCATTTCGTCCCCGATCGCGATCCGGCCTTCACTGATCCGTTGATAAAAGGCCTGCAACTCGCCGGTCTTCCCTAATGCAAGGCCTTTTAACGAAGCCTGTAACGCTTAAATGACGCAGGCAATGTTCTTTTTGAATGGTTAACGGCGGTCAGCCGCCCAACCATTTGGAGAGAGATCATGAAAACCGTTGAAACCAACGCTGCAATCCAGGCACCCGCACTCCGTTTCTCTGCTGCTGCCAAGGCAGCCGTCAAGCAGGACGAACTCCACGTTTCGGCAAACGGCCTTGAAAGCCTGACGCATGCACTGAGGTTCCGCTAAGGAATCGATGAGCATGTCTGCTTTGGCCGACCTTGAAACGCTTGCCGCTGACCTCAACAGATCATCGGCAGGCATCAACAGCTACCACGACCGGTCGATGACCCCGGCGCAGACCTTTGCGGCGATCAAGCCGCATCTGCGCGAATTCGGCATCACCCGCGTCGGACTGCTGACCGGCCTCGACGTGCTGAACATTCCGGTTGCCTTCGCCACAAGGCCGAACAGCCACACGCTGTCGGTCTTCCAGGGCAAGGGTATCGACAAGGAAGCGGCAATGACCTCTGCCGCCATGGAGGCAATAGAGACCCGCGCCGCTGAAATTGCGCCAGCCAACCTGACGCTCGCCAGTCTCGAGACCATGAAGGCCGAACGGGCCGCGATGATCGACCTCGACAGCGTGGCGCGCTGTGCGCCCGACGAGATCGGCGATAGTCAAATCCCCTGGTGCTCCGGCTTCGACCTCCTCTCAGGCAGCACCACTTTCGTGCCCTGGTGGCTGGTCGGCCTCGACCATCGCGGCGAACGCCCGCCGGGCTTCGAACAATCGAGCGACGGTCTGGCCTCGGGCAATACGCCAGCCGAAGCCGTGTTGCACGGGCTCTGCGAACTCGTCGAACGCGATGCCTGGGCGCTGACCCAGCTGAAATCCCCTCAACAGCTCAAGCAGAACCGCATCGATCCGCTCGCCTTCGGCGATGCCGTGATCGACGTCTTGGTCGATCGCATCCGCCAGGCTGGCATGCGCCTGCTGCTAATCGACATGACCACCGATATCGGTGTCCCGGCTTTTCTGGCCGTCATCATTCCCGGCAATCTCTCGGACCGCGTCGATGCCCGCTGGGCTCAGGTGTGCGGTGGTTGCGGCTGCCATCCTGATCCGGTGCGCGCAGCTCTTCGCGCCATCACCGAGGCTGCCCAGAGCCGGTTGACGGCGATTGCCGGCAGCCGCGATGATTTCTCGCCGAAGATCTACCAGCGGATCGACCGCAGCGCCGGCATGCGCCAGGTCGTCGATCTCTGCAACAATGATGCGGCGCTGAAACCCTTCCCCATGCGCCCGATGCGTCCGATGACGATCCAGGATACGATCCGCCACATTGCCGGCCGGCTGAGGGCTGTCGGCATCGGCCAGATCATCGCCGTGCCGCTGTCACACCCCACCCTTCCGGTTTCCGTCGTGCGCGTCATCGTGCCAGGCCTCGAGGTCGATATCAGCGGCCAGTACATCCAGCTCGGCCTGCGCGCCGTCAACGTCATCAGGGAGGCTGCGGCATGAAGATCCTCTTCGTCGGTCCGAGCCTTGCAAGCGAGATTGCGAATGCTCGTAAAAAGCATCCCGATATCGATTTCCGCCCGCCTGCCGCCTGCGGCGACATTCTAAAGGCTGTGCAGGAGGGGGCGACCGCAATCGGCCTGATCGACGGCTATTTCGGCGACCTGCCCTCCGTCTGGCACAAGGAAATCCTCTTCGCCTTGGGAAATGGCGTTGCCGTTGCCGGCGGCTCCAGCATGGGCGCGCTGCGCGCTGCCGAATGCTCCACCTTCGGCATGATCGGCATCGGCTCGATCTTCGACGACTACGAATCCGGCGATCTCGTCGACGACGAGGCAGTGGCGCTCGTCCATGCACCGCAGGAGCTTGGCTGGCTGCCGCTTTCCGTTCCCTGGGTCGATTTCGAGCCGACGATCGAAGGTCTCCATGCGAAGGGTGAGATTACCGTCAGCGAACGCAAGAAGCTGCTCCTCGCCGGACGCTTCCTGCATTTCTCCGAACGGACCTATGCCAAGGTGGTCGAAGAGTCCCACTTTGCCCGCAAACTGCGGCGCGACCAGATCCTGGCGGCGATCCGCGCCAATCGCGTCGAACGCAAGCGTAGCGACGCAAGGCTGGTGCTGGAATGGCTGCAAAAGGGAGCGTTTGCGTCAACGAAGCGTGATTGGACCTTTGCTGCGACCTCGCATTTCGAGCTGCTCCAGGCCGAAGTCACGCAGCAGATGCAGCCTGTAACGCTCGAATAACGGTTCCGAGCCCAAGGTAACTGGGCGTGGGGATATGACTGTTGTCGAGGGCGGAAACAATGTTCGAAAAAAGGGACCAAGGTGCAGGCAGGGAATACGCAAGACTCTTCCGGCTGCTGTCGGCAGCCAAGGACGAGGCTGAAAAACTTCAGCTGCGCAATCTTATGCACCTGACAAACATGGCGCTGCTGCAGGTCGTCATCGATTGGGACGGCATCGACCCGGACAGGGAACTCGATGCGAACCTCGAAAAACTCGTCGGTAGCAAAGCCAAGATCGCAATGAAGGACGCTGGCGAAAATCTGATCGTGATCGATCGCCATTAGCCCTGATGCAGGGTGCGACTGAGCGCTAGAAAATCAGGCCGACGCGTTATTCAGCAGCGTCGATTTCAGTCTGCTCCGTGCTGGCAATCGCCTGGACGAGCTTTAGGATTTTCTTGCGAAGCTGCTCGTTCTTGATCGAGAAAAAGGCAGCGTTGAGCTGGACGCCTTCACGCGAAATGATGAATTCTTCGCTCGGAGCGGGATTATCGTTTGCGTTGGCGGCGGGCGCCGTCAGGTCGTCGAAGAAGGTTCTGACATCGACGCTGAGAGCGCCGGCGATTTCGACGAGCATGCTGGCAGAGACGCGGTTGGAGCCCTTTTCGTATTTCTGGATCTGCTGGAAGGTCACGCCGACACGATCACCCAGTTCCGTCTGAGAAACCTTTCTCAGCAGTCGCTGTATACGGATCGTCTTGCCCACGTGAACATCCACGGAATGCGGTTCTTCTTTCATCTGATATTCCCTCCTGCGAAAACCGGGCCGACAACTTACACGGCCGGTAACAACAACTTTTAGCCGAGTTGGTTCAACCTAGCAATTGCTTGGATGTAGTTTAGGTTGGTCAAAACATCGCGCCATCCGAGAGCCCCTGCGGATTGCACCCAGCGACAGATCACTAAAAGCGAGAATCCGGCAGAATTAAACCCTAAAAGGGCGGAGCTGAGTGAAACTCAGAGCATCCACAGACGCTGTGCATTGCCATAAAGGAGCTTCGAACGCTCCGTTTCCGCAGTGCCTGACAGCACCGCCTGGGTGGCAGCAACCCAGGTGGAAAGGCCGTTCGCCAGCGTGCAGACAGGCCAGTCGCTGCCCCAGACCACGCGATCCCAGCCGAAGCTCGATATGACGTGCTCGATATAGGGCCGCAGGTTTTCCGCCGTCCAGCTTGCCGGATCGGCATTGGTGACGATGCCGGAAATCTTGGCGACGACATTCGGCCGGCGGGCGATTTCGGCAATGCCGCGGCTCCAGGGTTCGAAGGCGTTCGACTTGATATCGGGATTGCCGCAATGATCGAGGATGAACTGCACATCGGAGGCGGCATCGGCGAGCGCCACAACCTTGCCGACCTGATGCGGCAGCGTGCAGAGGTCGAAAGTCAGGCCGGTGCCGGAAAGCCTTCTGATATTCTCGCGGAAGAGCACACTTTCCGAGACGTCGTCAGGTACCACATGCAGCACGCGGCGAAAGCCCTTCACGAAGGGATCGGCCTTCTGGCGCTCCAGATAGTCGGCAAAACCATCTCCTTCCGGCCGGCAGGAGACGATCGCGCCAGCGATCAGATCGCCAAGGCGGCTGATATAGTCGGTCTCGGCCTGCATGATGATCGGATCGACATCCACCTCCATGTGCAGCACCTTGGTGATGCCGCAGCGTTTGGCCTCGGTCGCATAGGTCTCGTAGAGAAAATCGCGGTCGAGGGCCGGCACATCGGCAAGCCAGGGATAATTCAGCACTGACCGGTCGATGACGTGCAGATGGGTGTCGATAAACACGCTCTTCTCCTCCAAAGAGTGGTGGCAGAACCTATCTTTGGTGAATGGATTATTCAAATAGAAAATCTGCTGGATCTTAACCCGGCAGGGAAATCGTTGCGCCTGCGAGCGCCGAGAGCTCGGCCGCCGTCTTCTGCACCATGCCGATCGCCTGGCTGATATCGGGTGCTGCCGGTGCATTCACCAGCGCGATATAGGGGCAAGTCAGCGCGGCAATACCGCGCCCATCAGGCCCCAGGACCGGTGCAGAGAGATTATAGACGCCGGCCGTCTGGGCGCTTGCCATCATTTCATAGCCGCGCTCGCGAATCTGGTTCAGCCGCTCGTAAAATTCCGGGCCGAGATCGGCGTCTTTGCGGCTGCGCGCATGTTCCGAGATCATCATCTCGCGCTCTTCGTCGCTGCGGAAGGCAAGCAGCACATGGCCGGAGCCGGTGTCGAAAAGGCTGATATGGGAACCGACGCGGATCGACAGGCCCCAATAGTCCGGCGCCTCCTGCTGGGCGATGACGACGGCAGCACCCCGGTCGAATACGGCAAGATGGTTTGCCTGGCGCGAGCGCTGGGCGAGATCGCGCATCAGCGGCGTCGCATAGGAGGCAAGGCGGCGCACCGGCGCATGCAACTGCGCCAGGCCAAACAGTTTCAAGGTCAGAGAATAACGGTCGCCATCGAGCCGCGTCACGTAACCGCGCCTCACGAGACGGTCGAGCATTCGATAGAATTCGTTCGGGCTGCGCTCCAGCCGCTTGGCGATTTCCGCCTGCGTCAGGCCGCTGTCGACGCTGGCCAGAAGTTCGAGAATATCAAGACCCTTGTCGAGCGCCGGAGCGCGATAGCGATCTGACTCGTCGGTCTCCATTCTTCCCTCCTGTGAATATCATTCTGCATATACGCAGGCGGGCACAGGGAAAAGAGAAAGTTCGCGCTTGACCATGGGGCTATCGTCTGTTTGTCTATAAACAGACAAATTAAATGTGAGGACGTTGTTCGGCATAGTCTCACGTCGGACGATCGCAATCCCGGAAAGGCTCGCCAAGGCGAGACAAAAATAAGATAACGGGACGGGAGGAAGGCCATGCAACGCATGGACATCGTGATCGCCTGCACAAAGGTGGCATCGCCTTGCAAGGCACGTGGCCGAGCGCGGCCTTTATCCCGACCGATCCTTTTGAGATAGATTCAGCACCACGCCAGCGCGCGAAAAATCCCCAAAGAGGCCATGACATGACAAGCAATCTTTCCGGCAAAACCGTTCTCATCACCGCAGCCGGTCAAGGCATCGGCCGCGCCACCGCGCTTGCCTTCGCCGCTGCCGGCGCCAGGGTGCATGCCACCGACATCAATACCGACGCGCTGGCGACCCTCGCGGCGGAGAGCAAGATTTCCACCCACAAGCTCAACGTGCTCGAAGACGAGGCGGTCAAGGCGCTGGTGGCCGAAATCGGCGCCGTCGACGTGCTCTTCAACTGCGCCGGCACCGTCCATAACGGCTCCGTGCTCGACATGAAGGATACCGATCTGGAATTTGCCTTCGATCTCAACGTCAAGGCGATGATCCGCACCATCCGCGCCGTGCTGCCGGGTATGCTGGAGCGCAAGGATGGCGCGATCATCAACATGTCCTCGGTCGCCTCGAGCATCAAAGGCGTGCCGAACCGTTTTGCCTATGGTGTGACCAAGGCAGCCGTGATCGGGCTCACCAAGTCCGTCGCTGCCGATTACGTGACGCAAGGCGTGCGCTGCAACTGCATCTGCCCCGGCACTGTCGAAAGCCCCTCGCTGCAGGATCGCATGCGCGCACAGGGCGATTATGACACGGCGCGTGCCGCCTTCATCGCCCGCCAGCCGATGGGCCGCCTCGGCACGCCGGAGGAGATCGCCGATCTCGCCGTCTACCTCGCCGGTGCGACCTACACTTCCGGCCAGGCCTACGCCATCGACGGCGGCTGGACGATTTGAGCTTTTGCATGGCCGGCTTCTTCCAAGGAAGGATACCGGCCCCTCAACGGGAAGAACATCATGACCCGCATCACCGACCTCCGTGTTTTCGACCTTCGCTTTCCGACTTCGCAAAGCCTCGATGGTTCCGATGCGATGAACCCGGATCCGGATTATTCCGCCGCCTATGTGATCCTAGAAACCGACAAGCACGGTCTGGCCGGCCACGGCCTCACCTTTACCATCGGCCGCGGCAACGACATCTGCTGCGCGGCGATCGAGGCTATGCGGCATCTCGTCGTCGGCACCAAACTTTCAGACGTGCTGGCCCATCCCGGCAAATATTGGCGGCATCTGACCAGCGACAGCCAGCTGCGATGGATCGGTCCTGAAAAGGGCGCGATCCATCTGGCGACCGGTGCAATCGTCAACGCCGTCTGGGATCTGCTTGCCAAGGAGGCCGGCAAGCCGGTCTGGCGCCTCGTTGCAGACATGCCTGCCGAAGAAATCGCCGATATCGTCGATTACCGCTACCTCACCGACGTGCTGACGCGCGATGAGGCGATCGCCATCCTGAGACAGGCCGAAGCCGGCAAGGCCGAGCGCATCGCCACGCTCGAGAAGGAAGGCTATGCCTGCTACACGACCTCGGCCGGCTGGCTCGGCTACGAGGACGAGAAACTGCGCCGGCTCTGCCAGGAAGCGATCGATGCCGGCTTCAACCACATCAAGATGAAGGTCGGCCGCGACCTTGAGGACGATATCCGCCGCCTCAGGATCGCCCGCGAGGTGATCGGCCCGGACCGTTACCTGATGATCGACGCCAACCAGGTCTGGGAGGTCGGCCAGGCGATCGACTGGATCAACCAACTCTCTTTCGCCAAACCCTTCTTCATCGAAGAGCCGACGAGCCCCGACGATGTTGCTGGCCACCGCAAGATCCGCCAGGGCATAACACCGGTAAAGGTCGCGACCGGCGAGATGTGCCAGAACCGCATCATGTTCAAACAGTTCATCGCCGAAGGCGCGATCGATATCGTCCAGATCGACTCCTGCCGCATGGGCGGGCTGAACGAGGTGCTGGCCGTGCTGCTGGTCGCGGCGAAATTCGGCCTGCCGGTCTGGCCCCATGCGGGCGGTGTCGGGCTCTGCGAATATGTCCAGCACCTGTCGATGATCGATTATGTGGCGGTGTCAGGCACCAAGGATGGCCGTGTCATCGAATATGTCGACCACCTGCATGAACATTTCCTCGATCCCTGCATCATCAAGGACGCGGCCTATATGCCGCCAACCCAGCCAGGCTTCTCGATTGAGATGAAACCGGCTTCGATTGCCCGCTACACATTCCGTGGCTAGGGCAGGCGGCATCATGCGAGCATGGCTTCCCCGGCTGTCTGCTGGGGATAGAAGCATGCCAATCATTGCAGAAACGTCCCGGATGCTTTATAAGAAAGGTATATGGAGATGGGCTCGAAAGAGCCATCTTCGCGAGCTTCGGACAGCCTGTTTGGTGCGTTTTCAACTCGCTGTTTTTTCTCACATTTTTCATCGATACGGAATCTATTTCGTGGATTGATTCCGTCACACCCCTGTTCGATTTTGGGACATCCGGCGGCCGAAAATGATCTCAGGCATTCTTTCGCGCATATCTGCGTTCCAGGCGGGCATGGCTTGTCCAAGCTCGTCTTCGGATTTCGACAGACGAGGGCGCCCTCTGTCTTCGTCAACGCACAGGGAACGCGGCAACAGGGCCGCCTCGCCCTTTCGTCATCGGATCCTTTGCCGGCAAAGATTAGGAATCGGTAATAGCTGATTCTTCTCAATGGGATGCGCCAGGGGCTGTCCACGGCATCAAAACATCAGCTGTGCCGTATCGATCGCAAAAATGATGTGAGGATGGCACAGCTTTGCAAGGCGAATCGGATTTCTGTTAACTGGCGGAGATATCAGGGGAAATTGTAATCCTTCTGTCGTAAACTCATGATCGAGACCGCTGCCGCTAAAGCCTTGCTCTGCTGGAGTAGCTTGCCAGAATCGCTGCGATCGGTAATCGTCACGGATAAACAGCCGTTTCTGGTGTTTTTCCGTGATGAAAGATTAGAGCGTGAGCAAGCCACAAAGGACTTCTCGGACCCTTCAGCGTAGCGTCGATGAGACGATCGGCGCCCACGCGTCGACGATCAGTTCGCAGTTGCAGGCGATCAGCGAAGCCCTGTTTCCGCCGACCGCCAGCAAGACGCTGCGCCGCTTCACATCCGGCGAGGCGGCCAAGCTGATCGGCGTCTCGGATTCAACCTTGCGAAAGATGACGCTTGCCGGCGAAGGCCCGCAGCCCGATGTCAGCAGCAACGGCCGGCGCCTCTATTCTCTGCGCCAGCTCAATGAGCTGCGTGCTCTGCTTGCCGCCTCCGCCCGTGGTCGCGAGGCGCATGACTTCCTGCCGCGCCGCAGGGAGAACGAACATCTCCAGGTCATCGCCGTCACCAATTTCAAGGGCGGATCGGGCAAGACCACGACATCGGTGCATCTTGCGCAATATCTTGCGCTGCAGGGCTACCGCGTGCTCGCCCTCGATCTCGACCCGCAGGCCAGCATGTCCGCCATGCTCGGCGTCATGCCGGAGACCGATGTCCGTTCCAACGAGACCCTCTATGCGGCAATCCGTTACGATGAGGAACGACGCCCTCTCTCCGAGGTCGTGCGCAATACCTATTTCGACGGCCTGGATCTCATCCCCGGCAATCTCGAACTCATGGAGTTCGAGCATACGACGCCGCGCGCGCTGATGCGCGGCTCCCGGGACGGCGAAGGCGTGTTCTTCATGCGCGTCGCCAAGGCGCTCGACGATGTCGCCGAGAACTATGATGTCGTCGTCCTCGATTGCCCCCCACAGCTCGGTTACCTGACGCTGAGCGGCCTTTGCGCCGCGACCTCGATGATCGTCACCGTGCACCCGCAGATGCTGGACGTGGCCTCCATGAGCCAGTTTCTACTGATGACGCATGACCTTCTCTCCGTCGTGCGCGAAGCCGGGGGCGAGCTCAATTACGATTTCATTCGATATCTACTCACCCGCTACGAGCCGCAGGATGCGCCGCAGACGAAGGTCGCGGCCCTCTTGCGCAATCTGTTCGACGATCACGTCATGATCAACGCGATGGTGAAATCCGCAGCGGTCTCCGATGCCGGCCTCACCAAGCAGACACTTTATGAGATCGGCCGCGAGAACCTGACACGCTCGACCTATGACCGCGCGATGGAAGCCCTCGATGCCGTCAACAGAGAAGTCGAGACGCTGATCCGGCAAGCATGGGGGCGCACATGACGTTCTTGCTGATCGACAGCGATTTATCAGGTTTCAGCGGGACGCCCGACCTGTTGGGAGCTCCCAAAAGAGGCTGGCGCGGTGTGAGCGCCTGGCAAAAAACCCTCCATCTATCGGCAGCCCATAAGCGTGTTGGGAGCTCCCAACTGCGCTCTTTCGGCTTGCCCGCCTTTAACTGGAAAGGAGAGAATTGATGAGCCGACGCGATACCGTCAATTCGATCTTCATGCGCAAGGCTGATACGCCGGCGCCTTCCGCTGGCGTCGAGAAGAACCCGGACCGCGTGCGCACCGGCGCCGTCTCGGCCATGGGTGCATCGCTGCAGGAAATGACGGAAGCGGCGCGTGCCGCCGGCCGGCTGCAGGCGCAGATTTCCTCCGGGTTCTCCGTTCTGGAAATCGACCCGTCGGATATTTCCAATTCCTCGATCAGCGATCGTATCCCTGTCGAGCGCGATGCCGATTTCGATGCACTGGTGACGAGTATTTCCGAACACGGCCAGAAAGTGCCGATCCTGGTACGTCCCGACCCTGAAAAGGAAGGACACTACCAAATCGCTTATGGCCGTCGCCGTCTACGTGCCGCTGCAAAACTTGGGCTCAAGGTCAAGGCGATCGTCCAGAGCTTGAGCGACAATGAACTGGTGATTGCCCAGGGCAAGGAAAATCTCGACCGGCAGGATCTCTCCTTCATCGAAAAGGCGCTGTTTGCCCATCGTCTGGAAGAGGCGGGTTACCCCCGTGATGTCATCATAGCAGCACTCTCGACCGACAAGGCCGATCTCAGCCGTTACATCTCGGTCGCCCGTGGCGTACCGCAGAACGTAATTCTGGCGATCGGTCCGGCACCGAAGGCAGGCCGCGCGCGATGGCTCGCCCTCGTCGACGCTGTCTCTTCCTTACCGAAGAAAGTCGAGTCGATCATTGAGGACGATACCTTTGCCGATCTCGACAGCGATCAGCGTCTGCAGCGTGTGCTGTCGAAAATCGCAGCGCGCGATGCGAAGAAGGTGGCGGGCGATATCTGGAAAACACGGCAAGGACAGAAGGCGGCGCAAATCGAGCGCTCCGGCAACAAGACGCGCATCACTTTCGATGAGCGCATGGTGCCTGAATTTGCCGATTATCTCACGACCCGGCTGGATGAGCTCTTCGAAGAGTTCGGCGCCGTCAGGTCACAACGATAACTGTTGGCGGACTAAGCCGCTGACGAGGATTTGACTGTTAGGAAAAGGAGCCAATAGGCAAAGAAAAAGGCCCCCGAACAAACATCCGGAAGCCCTCTTCTCTCGTTTAGCACCTAGAGAATCGCACTTCCCGGAATCGCTGTCAAGGTTTTTGAACGCCGTTTTGGCGGGCGCTGATGATTTGCCTTTGTATAAGGTGAACCAGGATGGATACGGGATTTGTGACGACGCCTTTCGGGCGGCGGCCGATGTCGCTTGCTTTGATGAGAGGTCAGCTTCAGGCCGAATCAGTTAAACCAGATAAGTCCGTCGACAAGTGGAAAGTGTTTCGCGACGTCTGCGAAGCACGCCCGCTGCTCGACATTTCCGACCGCACACTCGCTGTGCTGAACGCCCTTCTCTCCTTCTATCCCGAGAACCGTCTCTCCGGGGAGGCGAGCATGGTTGTCTTTCCTTCCAACCGGCAGCTGATAGTACGGGCGCACGGCATTGCAGTCACCACGCTGCGCCGGCATCTGGCGGCTCTTGTCGACACCGGGCTGATCATCCGCAAGGACAGTGCCAACGGAAAACGTTTTGCCCGCCGCAAGACCACCGGTGAGCTGGAGGATGCCTACGGCTTCAGCCTGGCGCCGCTTCTTGCCCGCAGCGAGGAACTGGCTGCCATGGCTCAAAAGATCGAAGCCGACCGGATAGCACTCCGGCGAGCGCGCGAGCGACTGACGATTTGCCGCCGCGATGTCCGCAAACTGATCGATGCCGCAATCGGGGACGCCGTTCCCGGCAATTGGGACGAGATCGAGGCTGCCTATGCCCGTCACCTCGCATGCCTGCCCCGCAATCCCAAAGCTTCCGATCTGGACAGCGTGCGGCTGAAGTTCGAAGAACTACGCACCGACATCGTCAATCTGTTGACGAACTTCGATAATTTCAAAAAAACGACCGCCAGTGTGGTCCAAAATGAACCGCACATACAGAATTCAGATATAGACTCCCTTGAATTAGAATCTGTACCGGTGGTGCAAGTGGAAACGCTGCCGATTGCATCCGGGACGGTTCAGCCGAACGGATTTCAGAAGGTATTCCCTCTCGCCCTCATCCTGCAGGCCTGCCCGCAAATCAGCGATTATGCTCAGGGAGGAGCGATCAGGAGCTGGCGAGATCTCGTGATCGCTGCCGTTACCGTACGGTCCATGCTGGGAATCACCCCGGAGACTTATCACGCGGCTTGCGAAAGCCTTGGCCGGGAAAGTGCTGCTGTCGTCATTGCCTGCATGCTGGAGCGGGCGACCCATATCAACTCACCGGGCGGCTATCTGCGGGATTTGACCCGTAAGGGAGCGCGCGCAGAATTTTCGCTTGGACCTATGCTGATGGCGCTGGTACGGCAGAACAGCCCGGTCGCGCGCAGGGCTTGAACGGCTTGAGCAAGGTCGATAACTGGCTGCCGTGACCGTTCATTTCGAAGGAGAAAGCTACTGAATGGCCGTAAGACGCGTTTTCGTTAGGGTCATCAGGACTATCCGAAAGGCACGTTCTTCTTCTTGTGCACGACAGGTGTCGGAAATGAAGGCTTGGTTCACTTCCGCAACCGAAGAAGAGCCACGTCTTATCAATGGCTTAACTGAAGCAGCGTTTCGCAAGGCGGTGGCGGAATTACCGCAAATGCTTGAGAAACAACGCATAAAGCGTCCCAAGGCCGGAAAGGGTCGTTGACGTGAATTGGCCGGAGACGTTAGGGCAAATCAGGCCATTGAAGGCCAGAAGAGTATGAGAAAGGCGAGGACGGACTTGAAGCGGGCAGTGGATCTTTTCCTGGCTCTGGTGGCAACCCTGATCCTAATCATTCCGATTATGGTCGTGGCGCTTTGCGTGCGCCTGACCTCTCCGGGGCCTGCGCTCTACTGGTCGAACCGGGTGGGGCGCCGCAACGAGATCTTCCGGATGCCGAAATTCCGTAGCATGCGGATCGACACACCGACGGTCGCCACGCATCTGCTCGACGATCCCTCCCGATATTTGACGCCAATCGGCGGCTTCCTGCGCAAGTCGAGCCTTGATGAACTGCCGCAGCTCTGGTGCATCCTGAAGGGCGAGATGAGCTTCGTCGGCCCGCGTCCGGCGCTCTATAACCAGGATGACCTGATCGCGCTGCGTACGGCCGAAGGTGTCGACGCCCTGCTTCCGGGGCTGACTGGCTGGGCGCAGGTCAACGGGCGCGACGAGCTGCCGATCCCCGAAAAGGTGAAGTTCGACGTTGATTATCTGCAACGCCGCTCCTTCTTCCTGGATATGCGTATCTTGGCGATGACTGTCGGTAAGGTATTGGGCAGCAAAGGTATAACCCATTGAGGCTACTACCCAAGGTTATGAACAGATTGCATACGCGACTACCGATTATTCGGTTGCACTTGAGATCGAAAAGGACAAGAAGAAGTCAGGCTGGAATGATGGGTGGGCAGTATAAACATGCATGATGATCCTTCAAATGACGGATCAAAGACCAGCCAGTCCTGGATGTCGATGCAGGCACTGGTCGGACCGCTCTTGGCAATGCCGCGTCCGGCCAAGCGCATTCTTGCACTGATCGTCGATTCCAGCCTCTGTGTGCTCACCATCTGGCTTGCATATTGTTTCCGTCTAAATGAATGGACGGTGCTGACGGGCGTGCAATGGCTCGCAGTTCTCGTGTCGCTGTGTCTTGCGCTGCCGATCTTCGTCGTCATGGGCATGTACCGGGCGATCTTCCGTTATGCCGGCATTGCCGCCTTCCTGGCGGTGCTGAAGGCGATCGCGATCTATGGCGTTGCCTTCGCGACGATCTTCACCGCGCTCAGCGTTCCCGGCATCCCGCGTACCGTCGGCATCCTGCAACCCTTCCTTCTGTTAATCGCGATCGGCCTTTCGCGCCTCGGCATCCGCTATTGGCTTGGCGATACCTATCAGCGCATCCTCCACAAGGGCGCGATGGCAAAGGTGCTGATCTATGGCGCGGGCAGTTCCGGCCGGCAGCTTGCCGCCGCATTGACGAACAGCGCCGAACTCAACGTCGTCGGTTATCTCGATGACGATCCGAAGCTCAAGGGCGGCATCATGGGCGGCCTGCCGATCTATGATCCCGCCGACCTGCCGGAGATCGTCCAGACGCTGAATGTCCACAATGTGCTTCTCGCTCTGCCGTCCGCATCGCGCCAGCGCCGCAACGAGATCCTCGAGCAGATCCGCAAGGCGCGGGTGAATGTGCGCACGCTGCCGGATCTGACCGCCCTTGCACAGGGCCGCATTGCCGTTTCCGATATTCGCGAACTCGAAATCGAGGACCTGCTTGGACGCGAGGCCGTGGCGCCGCGCCAAGAGCTGCTTGACAAGGCGACACTTGGCAAGGTGGTGATGGTGACAGGCGCCGGCGGCTCGATCGGCAGTGAACTCTGCCGCCAGATCCTGCGCTGCGGGCCGACGCATCTCGTCCTCGTCGAGCAGAACGAATACGCACTTTATGCGATCCATGGCGAGTTGCTGAAGCTTTCGGAGCTTTATGAACAGAAGGTACAGATCGTGCCGATCCTCTGTTCGGTGCGCGATCGCGACCGCATGGAACACATCATCATGAGCTGGAGGCCGCAGACGCTCTATCATGCCGCCGCCTACAAGCATGTGCCGCTCGTCGAGCAAAATGCCGTCGAAGGAATCAAGAACAATGTCATGGGCACGCTGATCACCGCACAGGCGGCGGAAAAATATGGCGTGTCGAACTTCGTGCTGATCAGCACCGACAAGGCGGTTCGCCCGACCAATGTGATGGGCGCCAGCAAGCGGCTTGCCGAAATGGTGCTGCAGGCGCTATCGGCCGAAAAGCTGGCCGGCACGCACACCAATTTCTCCATGGTCCGCTTCGGTAATGTGCTGGGTTCCTCCGGTTCCGTCGTACCGCTGTTTCGCCAGCAGATCAGGGATGGCGGCCCGGTGACGCTGACCCATCCCGACATCACCCGCTACTTCATGACGATCTCGGAGGCCTCCCAGCTCGTCATTCAGGCCGGCGCCATGGCCGATGGGGGCGATGTCTTCCTGCTCGACATGGGCGAGCCGGTGCGCATTGCTGATCTCGCTCGCCGGATGATCGATCTTTCGGGCCTGACGGTTCGTAGCGACGACAATCCCGAAGGCGATATCGAGCTGTCGGTCACGGGCCTGCGCCCCGGCGAAAAGCTCTATGAGGAATTGTTGATCGGCGACAATCCCGAGACGACGCAGCATCCGCGCATCATGAAGGCGCGCGAGGATTTTCTCTTCTGGCCGGAGCTTTCCAAGCGCTTGAAGGTTCTCAATGCAGCCCTCGACCGCAACGACATACCCGCCGCCCGCCTAATGCTCGCTGAACTCGTCTCCGGCTATGCCTCGACCGGCGAGGTGACTGATCTGGCGCTGAGCGCGGCCGAGGCCACCTCGGCCGCGTGATCAAAGCACGGCTTTGCGCGAGCGGGCCGTCAACGGGTGAACCGACCGACACCTTCGACTGCGGGGCCGCTGCCGTCTTCTTCGCCAAGCTGCAACTGGCATGTCGCTCCTTGCCCTTGACGACGGCGGAGAGGCGGCGCTGATGGCTGTTCGCAAGCCGCGGAAGTCCTGCCCTCGAGGGCAGGACCCGCGATCGTCGCAGCGGGTGAGCTGCTGTATCCGAGCCTTATATCAACGCAGGGGATACAGCCGGACGGACATACGCAGATCAAGGATCCTGTCGACGTGTTCGTCTATGTGCGCCTCCGTTTGGTCACAAGATCGCTCAGTCGACGAAGTCGACGACGACGCCGGGCTTCACCATGCTGGCAAGTTCCTCGACATCCCAGTTGGTCAGCCGCACGCAGCCGTGCGAACCAGCCTTGTCGATCAGCGAAGGCTCCGGCGATCCATGAATGCCATAGGTCGGCTCGGAAAGATCTATCCAGACCGTGCCGACCGGGTTATTGGGTCCACTCGGCAATTTCAGCAGCTTCTTGTTGTGGCCCTGCTGAAAATTTACTTTGGGATTATAGATGTATTTGGGATTGCGAGCGACACCGTTTATCTTGTGCCGGCCTGCAGGCGAGGGGTTGTCGTCGCTGCCGATTGTCGCGGGGTAGACCGCGAGAGCAGATCCGTCGTCAGCAAAGGCCAGCACCTCGCCGCTTTTCCTGCGGACCTCGATACGCTTGGCCTTCCCCATTCTTGGCGTACCGATGACCGCAACGGAAATCGTTTCGCCGGGGGCGAATTGGGCGCCAGGGTTCAGTGCTTTCAGCAGGTCGATGTCCATATGAAAGCGCTCGGACAGCCGCTCGGCGACGCTTGTGTAGCCGAGATGCGTCATCCTTGCCTGCTTTGCGTAATCCTTCGGAATGTCCTCGACGAGATCTGCGGCATCATTCTGCGCAATCACATAGGGACCGATAACCTTCCGATCGTCCTGGAGCCGGGAGAGCATCTGCGGGTCGGGTTTTCCATCAACCGGAAGGCGTTGCATGATCTCGAAGCCAGCGATCGCCTTTACGACGTTTTCACCGTAGAAGCCGTCTATCACTCCGGGCGACGCGCCGGCGCGATCGAGCAGAACCTGCAGATGAATGATGGCTGGATCCGGCGTCGTTGATCTTTCACTCGGAGGGCCCGAGGAGATGGCATCAATCGACGCGTCATTGATGGTTTGAGCCGCAAGGGACTGGGCGTTCCCGACACCGTGGATTGAAAGCGAAATGAAGCCGCAAATGAGCATGGATTTGATCATGCTGTTTAAATCACGGAGGATAAAATGGTTCCTTCTGGACTTTTGCCGGACAGGGTCTTTTTGATCCGGCAAGGGCGGGCCGGGTGTGGCGGCGGATCGTCTGCAGCCCCCTCGACGGCATGACCGCGGGTAGGCCTGCCCTTCGCCCGTCCTACTCTGCCAGCCTCTCCGGCAGCGGTTTCAGCGGATAGGCCTGCCAGAAGAAACTGTCGGCGGCGGCCTGGTCGAAGGCGAAGTTGCGGGCTTCCCGGATCTTGCCGTCCTCAATGCGGAAGGCGAGCACCCAGATTGTATCGACATTGGTCCCGCCTTCGCGGTTGGACCAGCCGCGATGCATGTCGACCACCCAGTTCTCGTCGGCCATTAGCGCAATGAGTTCCGCGCGGAAGCCGGACTTTCCGAGTTCCCTGAAGAAGGCGGCGACTTCGTTCCTGCCGCGTTTGGTACCGGCAAGTGGATGATGGCCGGGAATGTGCCATTCGATATCATCGGCAAAGAAGCCGGCGACACGGTTCATGTCGCCGCTCGCATAGGCGGCGTAATAATCGGCAACCACCTGCTTGTTCTCATCGGGACTGGCGGCCATGGACGCGCCCGCGGAAAACAGCGCGAGCGAGATGGTGAGAGCCTGTGAAATGCGCATGTCGATCTCCATGGGTCGAGAGGGATTGCTCAGCGGGAAGGCTTGGCACGCTCCGCGGCACGGTTCACCAGGCTGCGGTCGCCGGTTTCATGCGTCGGCGTCATCACCAGCCGCGTGACCTTCCAGGCGCCGTCGTATTTGGCGAGTTCGTAGCAATAGTGGCCCATCAGCGTCCAGGTTTCGGCATCGATGCGATGAACCGCCTGGAAATCGGCCTCGGCTGTTGCCGCCCTATCGCCGGCCGCGACGATCGCGTGATTGGTGACGAGATGCAGCGTCCGGTCGAAGCCCGGCAGGAAGCCCGACCATTGGGCAACGATCTCGTCGGCGCTCTGGCTTGTCGCTTGCCCGCCCCAGAGGCTGGTATAATCGAGCATCACCTGATCGGCGAAAGCGCCGCGCACACGGCTCCACTGGTGCCGGTCAGCGCCGGCGGCGATATTGGTGATCGTATCGATGATGGCCATGCGGTCGTCGATGTCGATCGGCTCGGCGCCTGCTATAACGGGGCAGGCAAAGGGGGCGCAGATCGCCGTCATCAGGGTCAGGCGTTTCATTGGTCTCTCCTTGAAGGGCAGGCTTGAGGACGGTCCGGTCAGGGCTTGTTGAAGCGCCGGAAATGCTGAGCCGCGGCATCGGCAGCACGCGAGACATCCTCGGGATTGTCGTAGAAATCGAACTGGCTGACATTGTCGAGCCACAACTCGGAGGCGTCACCCGTCAAAAGCGAAAGGAATGCATGGGCGCCCTGCGGCACGGCGGCCGCCTCCGAATGAACGATCAGCAGCGGCTTGTCGAGGCGGTTGCCGATCGCGACGGAATTATAGGTCAGCCATGGCTCCCAGGAGGCGAGGTTGAACCGGTTGTCATATTCGCGGATCAGCCCGCGGCCGGTCTCGGTGTAATAGGGGATCTGGTACATGAGCGCAGTCTTGTCCGTCATGCTGGCGGCCGTGATGAGCTGCGGCTCACCGTTCCGTTCGGCCTCTTCGGCCCGGCGTGACAGCGCGATCAGCCTGTCGACGCCATCCTTGCCGCCATAAACCTGCTCGACGATGCCGCCATTGTGCAGCCAGGGAGCGACCAGCGACACGCTCCGGAAATGGGCATTCCCGGTCGCGGCCGCCGCCATATAGCCAGCCGACGCACAAATGCCGAGACCGGCGATCCTGGACGCATCGATCTCCGGCAGGCTGGCCAGATAGCCGGTGGCGGCCGAAATATCCTCGGTCTTGGCGGCTGGGTCTTCCTTGAAGCGGATATTCCCGCCCGATTGTCCCCAGCCGCGGAAATCGAAGGCGAGCGCCACGAAGCCTCGTTCGGCCATCTCGCGGGCATAGAGGCCCGACATCTGCTCTTTGATCGACGTCCAGGCACCGGTGACGAGCACGCCGGGGCGCTTTTCTCCGGGCCGGAAATCGGCCGGCGAGTGTCGTTCCCTCGTTCTCGAAGGAGACCTGCCGCGTCTTAATATCGGCCGCAAAGGCGTTCGCGCTCATCAATGCCGCACCGATCGTCAAAAGAGCAAGGCGTCTCATCGCAAATCCTCCATCCGCTCCTCATTGCGGTCGAAGGGAATTTGGCAGGGATGAGTGCCGGCAGCTGGAGCCATTCTTGGCGATGGGTGGGTATTTCTTGCGCTTTGTGGCTGTCAGTCCATGCGGAAGGCGGCAGGTGTGGTGCCGACATGGCGCCGGAAATGCCGGCCGAAGCGGGAGACGTCGTCGTATCCAACGCGGGCTGCGACCTCCGCGACTGGTAGCCGCGTCGTCTTCAGGAGGATCTTTGCACGCTCCATCCGTTCGTGGATGACATATTGGTAAGGCGATATGCCGAAAGCCTTCCGAAAAGCGCGCACGAAATGGAATCGGCTGATCGCGGCCTCAGAAGCGATCTCGTCCAGCGACAGCTCTTCGGCGATATTATCATGGATATAGGCGACGGCGCGCTGCAGGCGCCGGTCATCGACCGCTGCCGCCCCGTCCGTGCGCGACGACAGCAGATGCGCAAGATGGGCGGCAAGCGCGAGCTCCATCGTCTCGCGATAGAGCGATGCCGGCTCCCCGGCCGTCGAGACGGCCTGGCGCGCCAACTCTGCGAGCAACGGATCGATGCGGCCGACAACCGGGCCCACATCCTGTGCCCGGTCGAAGCCGACATCGACAAGCAATGCATCGGTCAGTTCGAGCTTCAGATAGGAGAGGGCCGCATCATATTCGCAGATGCCGGATGTGCCTGCCGGCAGGATCCAACCGTCGCCCGCGGCAAGCGGAATGGGCTTTCGCCTGTCTGATCCGACGGCGATGCGGTGGCCCGGCTGATCGGTGAGGAAGAGGCCGACAGCCATGCGTGGCAAGACGAATGCACCACCGCCGGGCGGCACATCAAAGCTTTCGGCCATCAGTCGCTTTTGCGCTGTGCGCGCCCGCAATCCGCTCATCGAGCTGATGTTAGGCCGGACAGCGTGAAATTCAATCGGATGACGGTCCGTTCACGGCTTCGTCAGAAGCCTGAGCGTGAAAAATCGCGGCGCCTCGTGCTGGATATAAACGGGGGGACAAAGTCATGGCCGTGATAAATGAGCTCTAATTCCAGGCACAGAATTCGTCCGTAAGCCCTCGGTCGAGAAACCGGACCGAGGGCTTTCATATTGGCCGGAAGCCGCTATCGGAGCGCCGGGCAGCCGCGGACATTGGCAAAGCTGATCTCGCCGGGACCTCGCCGTGTCCAGCCCTGAACGATCACACGCCGCGGCGTGACGTCGACGACGCGAGCGCGGCGGAAGCCGAAATCACGCGCCTTGTCCTCTGCCCATCGGGGATCGCAGCCACCGCGCGGTGGACGACCCCAACCGGGCGGCGGCGGGGGAGGCCTGCCCCAATCCCTGTCAGGTTCAAAACGGGGCGGCGGGCCTCTGTCGTAACCCTCGTAATATTGCGCAGACGCGATGCTCGACGTGGAGGCTAAAGTGCCAAGGGCAAGCAGAATGCCGATGGCAGATTTCGTGAAGTTGATCATCAATCCAATTCTCGTTTGGGGCACACGCCTGCGGAGGGTAGGGCACATCGTGGCAAACTGATGGCCAAGCGTATTGTCGCCACGCGGCGAGATAATTCGCTGTGCAAGCCCAATGGGTTAATGTCGCCTTGAGTGCAACGGCGTGACGTTCTGTAGGGCACCGCAGATGGCCGGCATGATCGCGCTATCACGTCAGCAAAGTTATAGCAGGTCGCAGTGTTCGCAGACCCGCCGAGGCCGGGCGAGGTCGCATCCGCTGATCTCAGCTCAGCGTTTCTGCAAAAAGTTCGAGCAGGCGCTTCCAGTGCCGCTCAGAACCTTTTTCGCTGTAGGTCTCGCCGCGATCGGGAACGGTCCAGCCATGCGACATGCCGATATAGTTCTCGATGATGTGGTCGACGCCGCCCGTTCGGAGCGCCTCGGCAAGCCGCGCGGACTGTTCGGGCGGGAAGCTGCCATCGACGCCTGCAACGCCGACATAGACGCGCGCCTTGATATCGCCGGCGAGGCGATGCGGGCTGTCGGGCGCCTCGCTTGCCAGATTGCCGCCGTGGAAACTTGCAGCTGCCGCGATCCTGTCGGCATAAGTGGCCGCTGCCGTCAGCGCCCGGCCGCCGCCCATGCAATAACCGACGGCGCCGACCGGACCGGAAACGCCTTCGGCTTCGAGCATGTCAAGGAAGGCTTCGCTGTCCCTCTTCGTCATCTCCTGCGTCGTCTCGCGGATCATCTTCATGATCTCGGCGCGCGAGGTCTCGTTGCCGAAGGAGGTGCCGTCGAAGGGGCCGTAGGAGCCGAACCGGTAGAAGAGATCGGGCAGCAGCACGATATAGCCGGCATTGGCCAGACGCTCGCCCATGATGTCGGTTGCGTCGCGCGGTCCGAGTGCATCCATATAGTAGAGAATGCCGGGCAGAACCTTGTCCTCGCTGCCGTCAGGGCGGAAAAGTGACGCCTTGGCAACGCCGTCAGCCGTGGTGATTTCAATATCGCGTTTCATCGACCAATCCCTTTGATTTTATTGCTGGCAGCCGCAAAGCCGCCGCCGCCAATCTGGCAAAGGCGGGCGACAGTCTCAAGACACGAATGCGTGGCGGAATCCTCGTTCCCTTATATCTGAGGGGCGTATCCGGCCCTCAAGCTCACAGGGATTTTCTGGTCAAGCGGATCGCCCAGCCTATCAGGCTTCCGTCAAGCCAACCTACGCTCAGTCCGATGATTTTGAACACTTGAGTGAAGTTCGATGCTGCGCGGCTGTGATGCTGAGAAGAGAGCGAACTCGTCGTTGGCGCACGACCCGCAACACTATTACGCGCCGAGCGCAGGCCGTTTGGAAAACGAAATCAGTTCCTTGACGTGAGTGGCAATCCGCCCTTCACGGCTGGCGTGTTCTGCTTCCCAACCGAATTTCCACGCGTCATGTCGCGCAAGCCAATCGCCGAGGGCGCTGGTGTCACCAATGGGTATCCTGTGAGCTTCGAGATACGGGTTCTCGTGCGCCTTCGATCCGAGCACTCGAGCTCGTGAACCCGCTTCCTGCAAATCGATCAGCTCTTCAATCGTCATACTCAGCCCTCAACGATGCGATGAGGCTAACATCATCGGCCGCTAACGCAAGTGATTGCTAATTAATGGGTTAATCCGCGAAAATTTGGCTTAGGGACGACGATCTGATCGAATGAGCAAGCCAGCGCTGATAGGCTTGCAGGCCATCAGGGTTCTTTGCGCCCCGGGCGGTTATCAAAGCCGGTTTTGCGGGGGCAGCGGATCGATGTCCGATGAGGTAATCCAGACCCGTCCATCATATGCCAGTTCGCCGTCCACGAACTTGCGGTCAGCGATACCCTCGTACAGGTCGAGCCTCTCGATGAGACCCTGGATCATATCACCAGTAGAGGAAGGAAGAGCATCGCCCGCGATGCATACGGCCTGATGCAGGTTCCCTTCCGCCATGACCAGAACAGCATGAGTGCCACAAAGGCGGATCTTACCGGGCACGGTTACGAGCGACATTTTGGCCTCCTACAAAGTTACGGGAGAGTGTTGCTGCGTCTCCTGAAGGCTAGGGAGCCATGGTTAATCAAAGGTTAACATCAATCAATTTGGCAATCGGTTCGTCCCCCACCTCAAATTGACGTAGCGCAAGCCTTGGAAGTTTATGTTCGCACTCGGAGTGACAAGGGTGCAAAAAAACTGCCAATCTGGTGACGACTGATGCGATTGCCGATCATCCAGATTTGCTGAGCTCTGCCGGATGTTCCACGCAGCCATGCAGAACTCGGGCGTGCATTCCGCCGCGATCAATGGCATGAGTGGCGGGAACACCGGGCCGGGGCGTTATCGGATCGATCCGTGCAGCGAGGGCGGCGCGCGATCAAGGGAGGAATTGGGTAACGCGCTTGAGGCCGGCGAGCTCCTGAGGGGACATGACATTGACGTTGAAAGCTGCCGCAGCCGCGAGGTACATTCTTGCCTATCTGTCTTGGCCACTGGTGTTTTTCTCCGGTCTGACGGGCGCCTATTTTGGCTTTGCAAGCGGGCATCCGATGGTCGCATTTGCAGCAATCTATGCGGGCGCGGTGCTGCTCCTCTTCCTGCTCGAGCGTATCATTCCCTATGAAGAACGCTGGCTCCAGGCAGATGGTGAAACGGCCAACGATATTGCCCACACCGTCCTGACAAAGGGGCTCGTCGAACTGGCAGCTCTCGCCGGGGTCATCTTTCCGATGCTTGCGGCAGCCCTGCTGCAGCCGCTTGCCGCCATGCAATTCAGCCTCTGGCCGGCATCCTGGCCGATGATCTTCCAGGCGGCCCTCGCCGTCGTCATCGCAGAATTCGGCCTCTACTGGGCGCATCGCATCGCCCACGAGCGGCTGTTCTTCTGGCGTTTCCATGCCCTGCACCACAGCGTCACCCGCCTCTGGGTCATCAATACCGGCCGTTTCCACGTCATCGATTCCCTGTTCAAGATTGCACTGAGCCAGATCCCGCTCTACCTGCTCGGCGCCCCGCTGGGGGTCTTCTGGTGGCTTGGTGCCGTCACGGCCTTCATCGGCATCCTGACCCATTGCAACGTCGATATGCGCACGGGCCTTTTCGACTTCGTCTTCTCGACGCCCCGGCTTCACCGCTGGCACCATTCGAAGGATCTGCGCGAAGGCAATACCAATTACGGCGAGAATGTCGTGCTGTTCGACCAGCTGTTCGGCACCTATTTCAATCCCGACCGCCCATCCTCGACCGATATTGGCATCAAGGGCCAGATCGCCCCCGGCTTCGTCAGCCAACTGACGCAGCCCTTCACCAAGGACGGCGTACGCCAGATCCTCGGCCGTCAGCCCAAACGCGGCTGAGACCGAAAACGGTCTTTGCCGTCATCATTTCATGACAATCCGCCCGTAAGAGCCTGCCAAACCTCGACGGAGACGGACAGGGGGCGGCGATGACGACGTTGAAACAGGTTGCGCTAAGGGCAGGATGTTCCATGGCGACGGCAAGCCGCGTGCTGAACCTCAGCGGACCCGTCAGCCAGGCCGCCGCACTTCGCGTGCGCCGTGCTGCAGCCGAAGTCGGCTATCGGGCTGCCGCATCCTCTTCCCGCAGCGGCCGCCGACCCGTTATCGGCGTGCTGGTGCCGAGCGTGACCAATCCGGTTTTCGCTTCGTCCCTCTCGGGCATCCAGAACCGCATGCTGGTTGCCGGCCACAGCGTTCTCATCGCCCAGTCGAATTACGATCCCGACCAGGAGGCCAATGCCGTGGCGGGGCTGCTCGGCGAGCGGCCGACCGGGCTGATCCTGACGGTCTGTAATGGTGAGACAAGCCCGGCATTGGCGCAGGACTTGCCGCCGACAGTACTGCTTGGCAGTTCTCCAACGGCCCGATATCCAGCTGCCGTCACCGTTAACAATTACGCTGCTGGCTGCCGGCTGACCGAACATCTCTTATCCATGGGCCACCGGCGCATCCTTTATGTCTCGGGCAGCTTCAAGGCCTCGGACCGTGCGCTTTTGCGCTACCGCGGCTATCTGCAGACGATGGAGGCAGCGGGCGTGGCTCCGCTCGAGGCCGTAGAAGTGCCCTTCGTCAGCGGCTATGACGAGATGGATCTCGGCCAGGCCTTGCGGACATTTTCCCCGACCGCCATCATCGGCTCGAACGATCTGATCGCGCTTGGCGTCATCGGCGCCATCCATCGCGAGGGCTTGCGTGTTCCCGACGATATCTCGGTGGCCGGCTTCGACGGCATCGCCATCGGCAAGCTCATCAATCCGACGCTGACTTCGATCGAAATGCCCGATCTCAGCATGGGGGCGACGGCGGCATCGTTGCTGCTCGATATCGTCGAGAATGATGCACCGCTGAGGCATCTGGAATTGTCGCATGCCTTGCGGACAGGCGGCACGGTGCGAAACCTCCAAAACGAAGAAACCGCCACAACCCGTGGATGCGGCGGTTCCGGATCGAGACCGCGGGTGGCTTAACCCGCGACCAATTGCAAAAATTAGCTACGCGGCAGCATGCCTTCGACGTCGGAGGCGGCGTCGTCGAGGGCTTCCTTCGGCTGAGCAGAACCATCGACGATGCGTGACAGATTGTCGACGATCGTCTGGGTGACTTTGACGCCATTGGTGCCGGGGAAGGCATACCACGGGATCATCCGCGGCATCTGGCTGAGGCCAGCCTGGAAGAGCGGGTTCTTCTTGTAGAAGTCGGCGAGATATTCGGCGGACTTGGCGGCAAGCTCGTTGTTCGGCACATAACCGGTGCCGGGAACGACGACGGAGGCGCCATAGGGGCCGGCCGCGAACTTGGCGAACTTCCAGGCGGCATCCTGCTTGGCGCCATCCTTGGCGAGGATGACGACGGCATTGCCGCCTGTCGGCAGATGGCCCTTGTCGGGATCGATCAGCGGGATCTGGGCGGTGCGCAGATCGAACTTGGTGCCGACATTCTTGATCGTGTTGACGAGCGCGCCGGTCGTCTGGAATTCGAAGCCGACCTTGCCGGCTGCGAAGGCCTGTTCACCTGCTGCCTTGGTGAAGACCGGCATGCCGCCTTCCTTGACGAAGCGGCTGATCAGCTCGACGGCTTTCTGGCCCTCCGGACCGTTGAAGGCCACCTTCTGCTCGTCGTCGCTCAGCATCTTGCCGCCGGCACCGAAGAGCAGGGCGGAGAACATCCAGTCGTCGCCCTGCCAGCGGAAATCCATGCCGTCGACGCCGTTGCCGAGCGCCTTGATCTTGCCGGCGAGCGCGATGACTTCGTCCCAGGTCTTCGGCGGGGTGTCGGGATTGCCGCCGGCTGCCTTCACGAGATCGGCATTGTAATACATGATTGGGTTGGAGGTGGCGAAAGCAAGGCCCACCTGCTTGCCGTCGACCTGGGCGAGCTTCAGGATCGTGTCCGAAAAGCCCTGCTCGGCCATGTTACCTTCCTTCTGGACGAGCGGCGTCATGTCGATGGCGACATTGCGTTCGTTCAGCATGCGCAGGCGGTTGAGGCCGATGAAGGTGATGTCGGGCATTTCAGACGTGCCGGCCTGGCGCAGGATCAGCTGGATACCGTCTTCATAGGTCGCCGAGGGAGCGGCGAACTGGATCTTGATATCAGGGTTTTCTTCCATGAACTTCTTCGAGATCGTGTCCATCACGTCCTTGAAGAAGCCCGGCATCGGGTAGTGGATCGTCAGCGTCGTTTCGGCATGGGCCGGCAGTGCGGCCGCCACGGACAGAGCCGCTGCTGCGAGGAACTGGGTGAAATGCTTCATCGCTCGTTCTCCTGGGTTCAGCCGGTCAGCCTTTGAGACCGGTCATGGTGATGCCCTCGACGAAGCGTTTCTGCGCCAGCAGGAAAGCCGCAACGAGGGGAATGGTGATGATGATGGTGGCCGCCATCAGCGCGCCGTAATCGTCGCCGGCTTCCGCGGCGCGGAAGTTCATCAGGCCGAGCGGCGGGGTGGCGTAACCCGGCTTGCTGATGACGATCAGCGGCCAGTAGAGGTCGTTCCAATGGGCGACGACCGAAAAGATTGCGAAGGCCGTGACCGCCGGCCAGGCATTCGGCACGATGACGCGCGAGACGATGCCGAGTTCGGACATGCCGTCGAGACGGGCAGCATGGATCAGGTCGTCCGGCATGGCGCGGAAGAACTGCAGGAACAGGAAGATCGCAAAGACCGAGATGGTGAAGGGTGCGACCAGCGCCGTATAGCCGTTGAGCAGCGAGAGGCTATCGAAGGCGACATAGAGCGGAAGGGCCGTCGCATGGATCGGCACCAAGAGGCCGAGCAGCACGAGCACCATCATCATGCGGGCAGCACGGAATTTCAGCTTCGCCATGGCGTAGGCGCAGGGGATCGCGACGAGCACCTGGAAGAAAAAGATCAGCGCGCAGACCACCACGCCGTTCCAGAGAAGCGTGCCCATCGCCACCTTGTCGAGCGCCTTGGTAAAATTCTGCACGTAGTAGAAATGCGTCGGGATCAGCGACAGTGCTGCGGTGAAGATATCGTCCTGCGACTTGCCGGCCGCCGATATCATGAAGATGTAGGGCGCGAGGAAGACGACCGCGCCGAGGATCAAAAGCGCCAGGCGGACGAGCCGGCCGAGGGTGAAACGGGAGCGCGTCTTCATGAATAATGCACCCGCCGGTCGAGGAAGCGGTATTGCAGGAACATCATCACTACGAGAATGGCGAGGAAGACCACAGTCATGGCCGAGGCGTAGCCAACCTTCATGTAGACGAAGCCCTCCTGATAGATGGTGAAGAGAAGCACTTCGGAGGCGTGATTGGGGCCGCCATCCGTCAGCGTCTTGACGGTCTCGAAGGTCTTTACCGCATTGATGACGCTGATCGTGGTGACGAAGAGCGCCGTCGGCCCGAGCATCGGCCAGGTGACGAGAAAGAAGCGGTCGAGCGAGGATTTGGCGCCATCGATCTCGGCGGCGGCATAGAGCTCGCGCGGGATCGCCGTCAGCCCGGCGAGGAACAGCACCATGTTGAAGCCGACCGTCTGCCACACACCGATGATCGAGAGGCTATAGAGGGCGGTCGACGAGGAACCGAGCCAGTTCGGCTTCGGCAGGCCGACGAGACCGATAAGCGCATTAAGCGGACCGATCGTCGGATGGAAGAGATACTGCCAGACGGTTGCCATGGCGACGATCAGCGAGACGACGGGGAGGAAATAGGCGGTGCGGAAGACGCTCTTTCCCCAGCCCTCGCTCTCGATCAGCATGGCCACACCAAGGCCGAGCAGGATCGAGACGGGTGCGACGATCGCCGTATAGACCGTGGTGTTCCATAGCGACTTGCGGAAGGTGCGGTCGCTAAAGAGCTCGGCATAGTTCTCGAAGCCGACGAAGCGGAACTTGCCGGCGCCGAGTTCGAAATCGGTAAAGCCGAGGAAGACGACGGCGACGATCGGCAGGAGCACGAAGAGGACGATCAGGATAATCGCTGGCAGCGTCAGCAGCCAGGCCGTCTGTGCCTCGCGTCGCTCATGCCTGACGGATGGTGCGACCGACCGGATCTCGCCTGCGGCAATGCTAGCCATGGGCCCTCTCCCTGCTGGTATCGGCGGGAAGTGCGGCAGTGCGCAGCCGGCGGCCGTCGGGTGCAAAGACCATGGCCTTGTCGGGCTGAAAGGAGAGGGTGACGGGCATGCCGGCAGAAAGGCCCGCGGCATCGGCCGGTGTAAGCTTGGCAAGTACGGTCTCGCCGATCGCATTCAGTCGGCAGAACAGGATCACCTCGGAGCCGAGGAATTCCATACGCTCGATGCGGCCGGGAAGAGAGGTCTGGCCCTCTGCCGCAAGCCGCACGAATTCCGGACGGATGCCGATCGTCACGTCGGAACCGGCAGGATTGGCTTCTTCCAGCGTGAGCCTGATATCGCCGAAGGCGATCGTTCCGCCATTGGCGCGCGCCGGTAAGAGATTGATGCGCGGCTGGCCGACGAAGCGGGCGACCTCGATATGGGTGGGATCGTCATAGATGACCTGCGGCGGCGCCAGCTGCAAAAGCTGGCCGCCGATCATCACGGCGACGCGGTCGGCCATGGAGAGCGCCTCGGCCTGATCATGGGTGACATAGACGGTCGGCACGCCGGCGCGGCGATGTAATTCGACGATTTCGCCGCGCGCATGGACGCGCAGGTTGGCGTCAAGGTTCGACAGCGGTTCGTCCATCAGGAAGACGCTCGGATGGCGCACCATGGCGCGGGCGAGCGCCACGCGCTGCCGCTGGCCGCCCGACATCTGGCCGGGCTTGCGCTCAAGGAGATGGTCGATCTTCAGGGCTTTGGCCGTTTCCTGCACATCGCGGGAAATGCCGGAACGAATGGCGCGGTAGCCGGGCATGACAGGGCCGAGGAAGGGAAGACGCTGAATGCGGCTCAGCCGACGCATGGCAAGCGGAACGGCGATATTCTGGCCGGCAGTCAGATGCGGATAGAGCGCGTAGGACTGGAAGACCATGGCGATGTTTCGGTCTGCGGCCGCCACATTGGACATTTCCCGCCCGCCGATGACGATCTCGCCGGTGTCGGCATGGTCGAGGCCGGCAAGTATGCGCAAGAGCGTGCTCTTGCCGCAGCCCGAGGGGCCAACGAGGGCGATGAATTCGCCCGGCTGCACATCAAGGCTGATGTTTTTGAGAATGGCGTTGTCGCCATAGGATTTGGAAATGGCCGAAAGGGTCAGCGCGCTCATTACGCCGGCTCCTTCTGCACCTTGTGGGCCTCGTGCGGATAGACCTCGGCCACCACATCGTCGAGCACATGCGCCACCATGCCTGATATAGGGACGATCTCGCTCGTGACGTCGTCGCCGAGATCGTGAAGCACGGCTCCAACAAGCTTCTCGCCCGGCATCTCTCGCTCCATCGTGCCTATGATGAAGGCGGCGGACGGTCCCCAGGTGAGCGAGGTATCGTTGAAACGGCCCTGCCAGGCCCAGTGCAGGTGGCCGCTGGCGTAGAGCGCGACATCATGGGCGGCGATCAGATCATAGAGCCTCTGACGCTGGGCCGGCCGGATGCTCCAGTAGCCGGTGTCGCCTTCATCGGGTGCATCGACGAAAAGCGGCTTATGGGCAAACATCGCGATCCGTCGGCCGGCGCGCTCGGCAAGCGCCTTTTCCAACCATGCGAATTGCGTTTCCTGCTCGTCATTCTCCATGCCCATCAGCAGGCTGTCGAGGCCGATGAGGCGCCAGTTGCCGGCATCCTCCAGCCAGTAGTCCGGGCCGACGAGGTTGCGCCAGCGGCTGAGCCTTGTTGCATCGACCGGCTGGAGCGAACCCGGCAGATGGCCGACATCGTGATTGCCGGGAACGATCAGCATCGGGATCTTCACCTGCTGCATCAGCTCCATGCAGAAGGTCAGATCCTCGTCCTTGTCGGCGCCATCGACGGCAAGATCGCCGGTATGGATGACGAGATCCGCGCCGCTGCCGTTGATCCAGTCCGCAAGCGGCTGCCAGTTGCCGTTGAAATGCGGTATCGACGGGCTGAAATGCGTGTCGGTGATCTGGACGATTTTCATGCCGGCGCTCTCCAATAGGGCCCGCGGCAGGTTTCCGGCGGCAGGCAATGCTGATGCCGCCTCTTTAGAGCGCCCCAATGTCAGGCGGGTTACAAGCGTTTCCACTCTTGTTCCAATTGTGTCGCGCAATTGTCATGGAGCCGATCGCAGCCAAAGCCAAACCCGCGATGTATCGGCAATCCATCGGTCCTATCCGCCTTGGTGGGGATAAATCCACGCGCAAAGGACCGATCGATGAAGGCATTGATGGAGAACAGGAAACGGAGTTGGCCGCGGCCAATTCTTCTCGGCTGCGCCATGCTTGCGGCCACATGCATGCTGGCAGCCTGTGCCTCGCAGATCATGAAGAGCTATGTCGGCGTGCCGATCGGCAGTGTCATGCTGGATTACGGCCCGCCCGACAATGTCTATGAGCTGCGCCCTGGTGAGCGGGCCATCGCCGCCCTTTGCACTATATAGGAATGAGGCATTTCTATAGGAGTTTGCGATGTCCTCGACAGTTTCGGCGAACGTTGATGGCAGAACAGCCACGAAATTGAAGATGGTGGCTTCGATGGAAAACAGATCCGTATCAAACGCGGTCTCCAGCGCAATCACCGTATTTGTTGGACTTCCCAAGGAGGGCCACCAGGCCAACGGCAGAATTCAAGACCAAGGGAATCAGAATGGTCGAGACGCTCGCGGAAATGCGTGCCATGATTAAGTTCTGCGCGACCAAGACCGCGCCTGCGGCCGCCAGAAGCGTGATTGCGGCGGCCGGCATTTCGTCAACGGCCGTTTGGTGAAGTGCCGGGGTCGAGCGTCAACTGCATGAACGCAAGGTCGAGCCATTTACCGAACTTGGTGCCGACTTGTCTTAGATGACCGACATGCTCGAAACCGAGCTTTTCATGGAGGCGCAACGAGCCCAAGTTCTCGGCTTCGATCCCCGCGACCATGACGTGCTTGCCAATGGCCCGCGCTCGCTCGACAAGGGCGCTCATGAGCTTCTCACCTGTACCCTTGCCGCGCTGGTCCACTTGCACGTAGACGGAGTGCTCGACGGTGTGTTTGTAGCCATCGAAGGCTCGCCAGTCGCCGAAAGACGCGTAGCCGACTACCCCGCCGTGCGCGTCGACTGCCACCAGAACCGGATAGCCAAGCCTTGTGCGGTCAGCCAGCCAACTGTCCCTGTTTGCGATATCGACTTCGGTGTCGTTCCAGATTGCGGTCGTGTTGACGACGGCATGATTATAGATGTCGGTGATGCTCGGAATGTCAGTTCCGACTGCGTCGCGGATAAGCATGGTCGTCACCAGTTTGGTTAATATGATGACATTTTGTCTACTATATTACACAGGCCAGCACAAGCGAATTCGTTTGGTCAGGAAACCGTCAATGCCGCCACGGCGTAGACACATTCGCGCCTGCTTTCATTCTTGAATACGCAGTCGGTCGGCGGCCCGAGTTCCAGGCAGTCGCCCTCCTTCATCTCGTGCCGCGTCGGCCCTTCGACGAATACAAGCTCCCCAGACAGCACCCATACAAGCTGGCGAAGGAACGCATAAGCGGAGGCAGGCATAGGCACTTCCTTGCCAGCGGGAAGAGTCACGTTGACGAGATCGAGCGGCATATCCGAGCGCGGGGAAACATGGCGTCGCAGATATCCCGTCTCTGGATCAGTCCAGACCGGTTGGTCCGCCTTCCTGAGGAGGCGACCATGCTGTATCTCGGCTCGCGCCATCAGCGTGGACATGCTCAGACCGAACGCGCCGGACAGCTTGCCGAGCATATTGGCGGTGGGGCTGCTCTCGCCCCGCTCGACCTTGTAGACCATGGCGCGGGAGACCGACGCCTTTTCAGCCAGGTCGCTCAGCGACCAGCCCCGGCTCTCGCGCTCAGTCCGAATACGCGCGCCGATGCGCTGATCCATATTATCTTCTTGGCTCATCGTACTACGATAGTAGACGATGACCTTGTCTTCAAGGGGCGTCGCCTCCAGACGACGCCCCCCGAGAATCAAGACGACTGCTTGAGCAGCTTGACGAACGTCTCCGACGAGATGACGGGGGCGAAGAAGTTGTTAATGCGTTCCATCGCCGCCTTCTCCTGTTCCGGCCTCTGGCAACCGCAGGCGTCGCCGACCACGATCGGAAGGTAGCCGTTGTCGCGCGCCAGCCGCGCATTGCCCTCGATGCACCAGTCGAGATGGATGCCCGTCAGGACGATGACTTCGACCTTCTTTCGCGAAAGCTCGAGCGGGAGCTGGGTTCCGATGAAAGCCGTTTGGAGCGCTCGCTCGTTGAACTCGTTGTCGCCTGGACGGACCAGCGCCTTCAGTTCGCCTACGAGTTCGTTGTCGCGCGCCTGCTCCTCCTTCGTCCAGTTCAGACCCTTGGTCCAAGAGCCGAATTGTACTCGGTCGAAGTCGTTCATCGGATAATCCTGCCGGAAGACCTCGTAGCCGATCCAGTTGAAGGACACGAAATTCTTTGCCTTGCGGGCGGCTTCGACCACCTTGACCGTCGCCGGAAGGCTGCCCCGTTCGCGATGGCCCTCAGCGGCCTGCACACCGCCCGGATCGTAGCAGGATTTGTTCTGGCTGATTGAGCAATAGGCGGCCGGACGCGAAAGGATTTCTGCGAGATCGAGTTCTTTCCATTGCGGGGCCAGTTCGGGAATTGCGTGGATGCCGCCTATATTTACGGCAGTCTGATTTGCCTTTGCACTTGCAGCGCCCGCGACTGCTGCGGCGAGACCAATTGAACCGAGCATTGCAGCCCGACGTGTTGCGACAAGATTTTCCATAGTTTTCTCACGTTACCAAGGGTTACGCCCGCGGACCCGCTCCGAGGGACGCGAGGATAGATGCAATGAATGTGCCAATTTAATGTAACGTCGTACTACTATATTATAACGAAAATAATCTATCTGACTCTTCGATATAGGTCTGATGTCCGCTAAGAGCCCGACAGCGGACGATGAGCTTGCCTCATCCCGCCCAAGAAAAAGCTTGACCTCTCCCCGCCGGTTAGAGAAGCGGCGGAAATGAATGAACGGGTTTCGAATAGCCGTTTGGCAGGCCGCCATAGACTAGTACCAGTGCGTCGATATCGCTTCGCCCGACCGAAGCGGGCGAGGCGATTTGCGCGCCAAGGGAAATCCCCAGAGTGCCGATTTTGTCGTCCGAACGGGGTTCCCTTGAGGTAGGCGGCGAGCCCTGAACGGCTAGGATCCAGCCAGACAGATGCTGCTTGATTGACACTTTGCATTGATTATCGCTCCTGTGTCCGGAATTTTGGAATGGCGGCACGGCTCGCATCTGGCGGCGGTCGGACCAATAAGGCCTCGCCCACAAACCCGACATTTGAGTCAGCCAACAGCGCCACGCGCTTGCTGCCATAGGGACGTTATTTTTCTACTCACAATTGTCCAGTTTGGCACAATGTGCCTTCTGAAACTTATGTATGAACCTTCACGCTAGAAAATAACCGCGACGACATGATGACTAGCGGCATCTCAGCGTGAACTTTAAAGTCATCCGATGACGAGAGAGCGTGGCGTGCGCTTTGCAGCCGACCGGTCTTACGGCGGTTCGCACCTTATCGTCACTTTTCGCTCCCATCCGTGTCCGATGGTTCGCCAGACACCGGCGCTTTGACTACCATCTCGCCGGATGCCGGAGGGCTGATCTTCTGCCGGTACCGGCCAATGAAAGCCTTGGTGGCAGGCGAACTTTCGCCCTTGCGGTAGGCGATCGCCACGTCCGACGTCACCGTCACGCTCTGAAGCGGCCGGTAGTGGATATCCGGCAGTTCCACGCGGCTCATCGATTGCGGCACGAGAGCGATGCCGGTGCCGATGCCGACAAGGGCGGCGATTTCGGTAAAGTCGTGTGCGATGGCCTTGACGGAGGGTTCGAAGCCCGCCTCCCGGCAGGCCTGCAGCGTGTTGCGGTGAAAGCCGACTTCCGGCGGTTGGCGTGGCGTGATGAAGGTATTGTCGGCCAGTCGGGCGAGCGTATCGATGGCGCGCTCTGAGAATTCATGATCCGCCGAGACCATCGCAACCAGCGGCTCGCGCAGCACGACCTGCACGGAAACGCCAGGCGGTATCGGCGCCGGCGCGCGGATATAGCCGAAATCGAGCAGACCGTCGGCAATGCGCTGCAGCTGCTGGCGCAGCTCCATTTCCTGCAGTTCAACCTCGACATGGGGATAGTGGCGCTTGAAGTCCCTGATCGAGCCGACGACCGCGCCGGAATAAGCGGCGGACGCGACATAGCCGATCGAGATGCGTCCGCTTTCGCCGCGCCCGGCGCGGTTAATGGCGGCGACCGTCGCCTCAGTCTGGGCCAGGACTTTCCGGGCCTCCTGGAACAGGGTCTCGCCCGAATGCGTGAGCTGCACGCCGCGCCGGCTCCGATCGAGCAGCGGCGTGCCGACAATTTTTTCTAGGCTCCTGATCTGCTGGCTGAGGCCCGGCTGGGCGATGCCGAGCCTGGCAGCCGCACGTTCGAAATTCCGCTCTTCGACCAGGGTCACGAAATACCTCAAGTGCCGGAGTTCGAAGCCGGGGTCGGTCAGCGCCACTCATGTTCTCCTAGAAGAATTCAAATCTATGACATCAGGCAGGTTTCATAACCCGCGCTTATAAAAAATTCGAGCCGCATTTATTGGACCTTCGAAAAATAACATGATTAGAAAAATCCAGTTTTACGGCATATAACGAGCCCCCAATGACTGGTTCTCTTCACCTCCTCAAATTTGCTTCGACCACAGTGCTGGCAAGCGTGCTTCTGGCGCCGCTGTTTCCGGCGACCGCGCAAGAGGCCAGTCCGACGACGCTCGCCCCGATCGTCATCAGCGGCTCCAAGGACGAGGACCCGACGGCGCCGGTAAAGGGCTTCGTTGCCAGGACGAGTGCTACGGCGACCAAGACCGGCACGCCGCTCATCGAAACCCAGCAATCGATCTCGGTGCTGACGGCTGACCAGCTGAAGTCGCAGGACGCCGAAACCGTCGGCCAGGCGCTCGATTACGTGCCCGGGGTCGTCGGCGAGCCCTACGGCGCCGACCCACGTTTCGACTCGCCGCGTATCCGCGGTTTCGACAGCCGCCAGGCGCAGTTCCTGAACGGGTTGCGCATGATGCGCACGGCAGGCGCGCCCGCGGTCGACCCCTATCAGCTCGAGCGTATCGAAGTGCTGCGCGGCCCGGCTTCTGTCATGTATGGCCAGGGCAATCCCGGCGGCATGATCAATCTCATCAGCAAGCGGCCGGTCTTCGAACGCTTCGGCGAAGTCGGCATTCAGGCCGGCAGTTACGACACCTACGGCTCCTATTTCGATTTCGGCGACATCATTCCCGGCAATTCCGATTTCGCCTATCGTCTGACGGGGCTTGCAAGGACGGCCTCGGCGCAGGTCGATGAACTGGACAATGACCGCTACTTCATCGCTCTGGCGCTCACCTGGCAGCCGGACGACGATACCAAGCTGACGATCCTGACCAGCATCCAGCACGACAATCCGAGCACGCCATCCGGCCTGCCGCCTTCACTCACTCTCAATGCGACAGGCGCCAACCGCCTGTCGCGGGATTTCTTCGTCGGCGACAAGAGTTTCGATACGTCCGACCGGACGTTGACCAATCTCGGCTATGAGCTGGAACATCGCCTGAACGATACCTGGACCTTCCGCCAGAACCTGCGCTATCAGAATTTCGACTGGAATTATAGGGCGCTCGGCATGTCGACGGCAGGCCTTACCGGCGGCCGGACGATTAACCGCAACGCCACCATCCAGGACGAGCTGCTTAATACGTTCAACGTCGACAATAACCTGGTTGCGGAATTCGACACCGGCGAGATCCAGCACAAGATGCTGTTTGGTCTCGACTATCGCTATTACAGCAACAATGTCGGCACGCAGTTCTGGCGCGCCACGCCGCTTGATGCCTTCAATCCGGTCTATGGCTCAGTCAGGCTGATCGCCCCGACGCTCAGCACCTATGTCGATTCCCAGATGACGCAGGTCGGCCTCTACGTGCAAGACGAGCTTGCCTATGAGAACTGGCGTGCAACGGCAGCCCTTCGGCAGGACTGGGCCAGTACCGATGGGACATCGACGAACCGGCTGACGGGCATTTCGCGTCCTGTCGATCAGGACGATCACAAGCTCACCGGCCGGGCCGGCCTCAGCTATGTCTTCGACAACGGCATCGCCCCCTATGTCAGCTACGCCACCTCCTTCGAGCCGGTGCCGGTTTCCACGACGAGCGGTATTCTCCAGCCGACGACGGGCGAGCAGGTGGAGGTGGGCGTCAAATATCAGCCGGAGGGCTGGAACGGCTTCTTCACCGTCGCCGCCTACGACCTGAAGCAGGAGAACGTACTGGCGACCTACGCACTGCCGGATGGCACGACGAGAACCGGTCAGATCGGCGAGGTTGCGGTCAAGGGCATCGAACTGGAAGGCGTTACCAGCCTTACCGACGGGCTCGATCTGCGCGCCGCCTACACTTACATGCAGGCAGAAATCGTCGGCGGTGTCGACGATGGCAAGCGCCCTGACAATGTGCCGGAGCATGCCGCCAGCCTCTGGATCGACTACACCTTCCCTGAGGATACGGTGCTCGAAGGCTTCGGTCTCGGCGGCGGCGTGCGCTATGTCGGCAAGCGCTATGGCGATACCAAGAACACGCTCGATCTTGACGCCGTGACCCTCTTCGATGCAGCAGTGCACTACAAGAAGGACAATGTGACCGCCTCGCTGAACTTCAAGAACCTTGCCGACAAGGATTATGTTGCAAGCTGCAGCTCCTTCGGCTGCACCTATGGCGATGGCAGAACGGTGATGGGTAAGCTGGCCTTTCAATGGTGAGTGAATTTCGAGACGCATATGGACGGGGCATCAGCCGTCGGCAGGCGCTTGCCCTGCTGGCGGCTTTCGCAATTCCCGGCAAGGCCTTTGCGGAAACGCCCCAATCCCCGCCAAGGCGCATCGCAGCAATCGACTGGGCCATGCTGGAAACGCTGGTCGCACTCGGCGTTATGCCAGTTGCCGCAACCGAGCTCGTGCAGTTCCGCAAGGATGCGGTCGAGCCAATGCTGGCCGAGAGCGTTGCCGATCTCGGCCTGCGCGGATCGCCGAACCTCGAACTCCTGCGCCTGCTGCGCCCGGACCTCATTCTGATTTCGCCCTTCTATGTCAGGTTCGAGGCGAGCTTTCGGGCGATTGCGCCGGTCCTGTCGCTGCCCTTCTATCACAGGGGCGAGCCGCCGTATCAGAGGGCGATCGATGCCGTTTCGGCACTTGCAAAGGAGCTTGGCCTCGAAGAGCGTGGCCGCGAAGTCGTGGCTGAACAGTCAGCCCTTGTCGAGGAGGCGCGCCTCAGCCTGCAGGCTTTTGCCGCGCGCCCGACCTATCTCGTCAATATCGGTGATAGCAGGCACGTCCGCGTTTTCGGCGCCGACAGCATGTTCGGCGATATCCTGTCACGGCTCGGCCTGCCGAATGCCTGGACGGACCGTTCCCGCTATACGTTCGCCGCGCCGGTGCCGATCGAAAACCTCGCCGCAGAGCCTCAGGCGCGCATCCTCATCATCTCCGATATCCCGGTCGAAGCCCGCAACGGCCTGAAGAACAGCATGATCTGGCAATCGCTGCAGCCGGTGCGCTCCGGCCGCGTGCTGATGCTTTCCAATATCAATCCCTATGGCGGCATCTCGGCGGCCGCCCGCTTCACGCGGCTTTTCAAGGCGGCGATGCTGTCGTCTGGGGAAAGGCCGTGATGAGACCCGCCGCACTCGCCACCGCGCTTCTCGCCCTTGTCGCCTCCGCCGGCCTCTTCCTGTCGGCGGCACTCAGCCATCTGCCTTTTGCCGACTGGCCGTCCTTGCCCTTCGATGCCGGGCAGATGACGACGCAGCAGATCATTTTCGCCTACGCCGCCCTGCCGCGCGGGGCGGTTGCGATTCTGGCCGGTGCGGCCCTCGGGCTTGCCGGCGCCCTCTTGCAGCGCCTCCTGCGCAACCCGATTGCCGATCCCTCGACGCTCGGCGTCTCCTCCGGCGCGCAGCTTGCGATCGTCGTTGCGACACTGTTCTTCCCCGAGGTGCTCGATGGCTACCGCGGGCTTGTTGCGCTTGCCGGTGCGGCCGCGGCAACCGCCATCGTCTTCCTGCTCGGCTGGCGGCGCAGCTTCGAGCCCATCACCATGGTGGTCTCCGGCCTGCTCGTAGGCATTACCTGCAATGCGCTATCGGCGGCGATGACGCTCTCGCAGGGCGAATATCTGATGTCATTGGTGACCTGGAACGGCGGTTCGCTCAGCCAGCAGGACTGGTCGGCGACGGTAAGCCTCGGCCTCGAATTGCTGCTCGGCCTCGCCATCACCCTCCTGTTGCTGCGTCCGCTGACCGTGCTCGGCCTCGGCGACAGTAGTGCCCGCTCGCTCGGTGTGGCACTTGCCGGCACACGCATTGCTATTGCAAGCCTTGCCGTGGCGCTGAGCGCCGGCGTTGCCGCTGCCGTCGGGCTTGTCAGCTTCGTCGGCCTTGCCGCCCCGGCGCTGGTGCGCCTGCTTGGTATCCGCACGACGCGCAGCATCCTGCTTTTGTCGCCTGTTGCCGGCGGCCTCTTGCTCTGGTTCTGCGATGGCATCGTCCAGCTCGTCGCCTCCTCGGCGGGCGAAACCTTTCCGACGGGATCGGTGACGGCCTTGATCGGCGGGCCGCTATTGCTCTGGCTGCTGCCGCAGGTGCGGGCCGTCGAGCCGCCGCAGCCGCCCGATAGCGTCGTCGTCTCCCGCGCGCCGCTGTCGCGCCTCGTCCTCATCTCCTGCCTGCTGCCGCCGCTTGCCTGGGCGGCCCTCTGCGTTGCGCGCCTGCCGGAAGGTTGGACGCTGCTGAGCGGCGATCTCTTCTGGGAACTCTTTCCCGCCCGCTGGCCCCGGCTGGTGGCATCGACCGCGGCCGGCGGGCTGCTCGCCATGGCGGGCGCCATGCTGCAGCGCCTCACCGGCAATCCGATGGCAAGCCCCGAGGTGCTGGGTGTCAGCGGCGGGGCCGGCGTCGGTTATGCCGTTGCCTTGAGCTTCTCCGCCAATGCCGGCGCGCCTGCCCTCTTTCTTGGCGCTGGCGGCGGCGCGATCGTCGTACTTGTCATCGTGGCACTCTTTGCCGCCCGCCGGCATCTGCCGCCTGAACGCCTGCTGCTCGCAGGCATTTCCGTCAGCGCCTTTTCGTCGGCGATCCTGAGTGCGCTTCTTGCCGTCGGCGATCAGCGCGCCTGGCAGATCCTTTCCTGGCTCGGCGGCTCGGCTGCAGCCGCCACGCCGCAAACGGCTGTGTTCCTCGCCGGGCTCACCATTGTCATCCTGATAATCGCCCTGATCTTCACGCGATGGCTGACAATCCTGCCACTTGGCGCGCCGACCGCGCTTGCGCTTGGCTTACCGCTTGTCAGTGCTCGCATGCTGATGGTGCTGACGGCAGGCATTGCGACCGCTGCCGCTTCGCTGCTCGTCGGCCCCTTGAGCTTTGTCGGCCTGATGGCCCCGCACATCGCCCACCGTGCCGGCTTCGAAAAGGCCGGCAGCAACCTGCTCGCCTCCGCCGTCATCGGCGCTGTGCTGATGATGATCGCCGATCTCGGCGCCCGCACTGTCACTTTTCCCTATGAACTGCCGCTGGGACTCTTTGCGGCCTTCGCCGGCGCGCCATACCTTGTCTGGATGATAGGCAAAAGGCAGTAGGAGCGGCCCGTCGAAATGGACGATCAGCCGCGCGGGGACGATGCGACAACTGACTGCGGCCGCGCGGCTTCGGCAGATGGCAATGACGACAGGAAATCAGCCGGAGGCAAGGGGCGGGAGAACAGGAAGCCCTGCAAGTCGTTGCAGCCGGCAGCAACGAGAAAATCTCTCTGCCCCCTCGTCTCGACGCCTTCCGCCGTTGTCGCTTTTCCAAGCGTGCGGCTCAAGCCCAGGATCGCCGAAACGATGGCGGCGCCCTCGGCCTGTGTTCCGAGCAACCGCACGAAGGACCGGTCGATCTTGATGCGGTCGATATTGAACTGAATGAGGTGACTGAGCGAAGAAAAGCCGGTGCCGAAATCGTCGAGCGCAATCCGGATCCCGTGGGACCGAAGCCTGCCGAGTGTCCCTTGCGCGGTCTCGTCGATGTTGAAGAGGGCGGCTTCCGTCAGTTCCAGCTCGAGGCGCGATGGCGGCAGGCCGGTTTCCGCCAGGATCGACAGCACGTGGCCGTCGAAGTCCCGGTGACGGATTTGCGAGGGCGAGACGTTGACGGCGACCGACATGTCGGCTGGCCAGCCTGCGGCTGCCTTGGCTGCATTCCTCAACACCCACTCGCCCAACTGGTCGATCATGCCGGCTTCCTCGGCGATCGGGATGAATTTGTCCGGCGACAGCAGCCCAAGGGTGGGGTGGCGCCACCGCACGAGGGCCTCTGCACCCGAAAGTTCTTCATGCGCGTCAGCACGATGCACGCCCTGAAAGAAGACCTCCAGATGGCCCGGATCACCTGAATGCGCATTCTCGACGCTATCGGGGATATACGTACGACCGTCCAGCACGAGGCGAAGATCGTTCTTGAGGTTTTCCCGTGCCTCGACCCGGTGATCCAGCGAAGGATCATATTCGATCAGGCGGCCGCGCCCGTTGGTCTTGGCTTCATAAAGGGCGACGTCCGCACGCCGCAAAATCTCGCTGGTTGCCTCAGCCGCGTCATGAAAGGCCGCGATGCCGATCGAGCATCCGATGCGGACGACGACGTCACCGCCACGAAGCTGGAACGGCTTGCTCAGGGCCTCGATAATGGCGTTGAAGAGGAGGATGTAACTATCGTCGCCCTCCCTGACAGCAGGAAGAAGCAGGGCGAATTCATCGCCGCCGAGCCTTGCAAGCGTATCGCCTGGTTCGATCAGAGCATTCATCCTGTCGACGGCGCCGCGCAGCAGCTCGTCACCGGCGGCATGCCCATGGATGTCGTTCACTTCCTTGAATTTGTCGAGGTCGACAAGGGCAAGGACAGCGAGCTCGCCGGGCGATTTCATGGCCGCAAGGCATTGCTCGAAACGGGCTGCAAACAGCGCCCGGTTCGGCAGGCCCGTCAATACGTCATGCAGTGAAAGATGCCGTGCATGATGTTCGCTCGCGCTGAGTTCTCTGAGGCTGCCGCGCAAACGGCCCATCAGGGCGAAGAAGAGGCCGGCGATGATAAGGCCGGCCACGGAGAGCACGGGAACAAGCCGGCCGATGACGCGTGAGCCCGGCAGATCCGGCCTCCAGATGATGAAGCCGATCGGGTCGCCAGATGCCGTTGCCTCGATTTCGAACGCAACTTCATTCTGTTCCTGGTCCGCGGTGCGGGCATAACGAGCGCCGGCCAAACCCTGTTCGCGGCTTAGCGTATCGAGCGTGACACCGTCGAGGAAGCGGAACGCCACGAGGTAGAGCCTGTTGCCGCCATGTCCTTCTTGCGGATCCACTTTCGAAGAACCCGTGACCGAAACGACGCCGGCGACCGAAGGGCGGCCCTCAAGCCGCATCAGCTCCACCCGGCTGGGTTCCGGATCGGAACTCGGCCCCTGCGGCGCACCGTGGTTCCTTGCTTCCAAATCCTGGATCATCGGCTGAAGCAGCGGTCGCACCCATTTGAAGCGGCGTTTCGTTTCGGGATCGGACTGTAGCGCAAGCTCACCTGCCGGGGTCACGAGGAATGCCGCATTGTAGCCGAATACCGTTGTCGCGATCTTGCCGAATGTCGAGGCCGATGTCGTGCCTGCGCGCTCGCTCTTGCCGCCGGTCGGCGCCGAATCCGCCACCAGCAGCGAAGCATAGCCTGCGCCCATCAGCTGGATGTCCTGCGATACGCGCTTGACCTGATCCAGGAGGCGGCTGTTGACGAGTTGGCGCTGCCGATCGAGGGCGGCTGCGTCGCTTTCCCTACCGGCCCAGATAGCAGCCAGGAACACCAGGCCAAGAATTGCCAGGCCGCTGATGGCAAGCAGCACCAGTATCGACCCGGACGATGTCCAGGTCGCTCTGTGAGCGAATAATCTTAAAGACGGATCAGCAGGCACGCAGTCTTCTCCCGAGCGCCCTGATACTGACCGCGATTGTTTACAAAATGCTTTTCAAGCAGCATCAAAATTGATGGCCCAAAATGATGAGCTTTTTAATCGTTTTGTGATTGGCTGCTCATTGTGCAACGCTTGCCGATGCAAGGTTGGCGATCGAGCTCTACATCAAGGTGATTGATATGTTGCGATTAGGATCTCTCTATCGTTCGAAGTTCTTCGCATTTGCCTGTGCGGCCGTTGTTGCGGTCAGTATTTTTGAGCCCGCTATTGTCCGGGCTGCCGAAAACGACAACATCCGCATAGCCGTCGAGGGTGCATTTCCGCCGTTCAACTATGTCGATTCCAATAATCAGCTTCAGGGATTCGACGTGGATATCGCCAAGGCCCTTTGCGAGACCGCGAAATTGAAGTGCGAATTTGTTATCCAGGAATGGACGGCGATGATCCCGAACCTGCTCGACAACAAATATGACGCGATCATCTCGTCAATGTCGATGAGCGCGGAGCGGCGAGAAAAGGTTGCCTTCACCGAGAAGTATTATGACAGCCCGACGGTCTTCATCGCGCGCAAAAACGACGAGATCGCCGGCACGTCAGCCGATGATCTGAAGAAACTGCGGCTCGGCGTGACGGCAGCAACCTCCCAGGAATCCTACGCCAAGAGATTCTACAGCGGTGTCGAAACGACCGTGTTCCAGGCATCGCCGGATCTTTACAAGGGCCTTGCCGACGGCAAGGTCGATATCATCCTGGAAGACAAGCTCGCCGTCTACGACTGGCTCGCAAACACCAAGGCGGGCAGCTGCTGCGAGTTCAAGGGCGAGGATATCAAGAACACCGAATATTTCGGTGACGGCGCCGGCATCGCCGTGCGCCCGACCGACAAGCCTTTGCTGGACAAGCTCAATGCTGCGCTTGCAGAGATCGAGGCTAACGACATCTACGACACGATCAACGCAAAATATTTCCCGTTCAGCATCCGTTGAGGGCGCCGGGCCGAATTCCCTTGATTGTTGCGGCTGGTCCTATGGATCCGCCGCAGCATTGTTTGCCGCCTGCGGCATGCGTTCCCAATGTTTGCGGGCGCGCCACAGCACCGTTTCGTCCGCGTAACCCAGGACTTGCGCAAGCTCTTTCATTCTGACCGCGCCGTTCTGTCTCTGCAGCGCAAGGATACTTTGGCGGTATTGCCGCATCAGATCCCTCAACGATGTCCCCTGCTCGGAGAGCCGCCGTTGCAAGGTTCGCGGCGAAAGGCTGAGCTCCTGCGAAAGCCCGACGAGCGTGATGGGTTTGTGTCCGAGATAGATCCCGATCAATGATCGCACATGATCGACGGTCGAGTCCGACTGCAACAACTTGCCGCTCAGATCCGCGATATGGCGCTCCAGGACCGCCGCCAGATCGGGCTGCTCCTGCCGGTAGACACGGCGGGCGTCTTCTGCCGAAACCACGATGCGATTGGCAGACTCGCCGAATTTTAAGGGCGCCCGGAAAATCCGCTGCAAGGTCGTCGGATCGCGAGGCGCCCGATGTTCAAAATGGACTTCGACGGGTCTCCATCCGCGTGCGAAGCAGGCACGGACGAGCTGGCAGGACGCGGCCAGCGTGAACTCGCTGTCCTGCCGTCTCGGCCAGAGCCTGGGATCGTCGAGGCGGTAGCTCCAGACCAGATTGCCGTCTTCCTGAAAGACACCGGAATTGGTGCCGCTCTGGACGGTGTTCACATATTTGGCCAATCGTTCGAAACCGGTGCGGATCGTGCTCGATATCGAAAAGAGCACGCCGATCGGGCCGATATCGCTCGGCTTGAACAGGGTTCCAAGCAATGCGCCGATCGTCGGATCTCCGACGATCGATGCCGCATCTTCGAAGATCGCCACATATCGGTTCATGGGGATCATGGCATAGGGATCGTCAAGCTGGCTGCGCAGAAGACCATGAAGGGCAAGCAATACATCTGCCTTGCCGGATTTCCGGTCGATTTGTTCGATGAGCGGCAGCAGTACAGACGCACGAATTGAAGCAAATATCTGCGCGGACGTGCCGGTTTGCTGGGCAGATGACATGTTTTTGTTCCCCGCCGCCAGTGATGGCGCAAATTATCGATTCATTGGCATGAACTGCAATTTTGAGGCCAATCGGTCGTGACTACCGTGTTGATGAAAATCAAAAACAGGGGTTCTCATGACAACGCACACCACTTTGGGAAATCCTCCCGATCGCCTCGCGAAAAATTCCGTCGGCCTTGCCCATATCGTCTTCTTCGTCGTGGCGGCGGCAGCGCCGCTCACCGCCGTTGTTGGCGCCACTCCTGCCGCTTTCGCTTTCGGCAATGGACCCGGTGTCCCGGGTGCCTTCGTCCTGGCAGGGATCCTGTATCTCATCTTCTCGGTCGGCTTCACGGCGATGAGCCGGCATGTCGGCGGGACGGGCGCCTTCTACACCTACATCACCCAGGGCATCGGCAAGCCGGCCGGTGTTGGCGGTGCGCTGATGGCGCTTCTGACCTATTCGTCGGTACAGATCGCCATCTACGGGTTGTTCGGCGTCTTCATGAGCGGCGCCGTGGCATCGATCGTGACGCTTCCGTGGTGGGCTTGGTCCTTTGCCGCACTGGTGGCCGTCCATCTTTGCGGCCAGCGAAACATTGCCTTTTCAGGCACGATCCTTGGCATCTGCATGCTGGCTGAGGTCGCTATCCTTCTGCTTCTCGACATCGGCATTGTGCTGACCGGTGGCGGGCCGGAAGGTTTCAGCCTCTCCTCCTTCAGCCCGGCCACCGTGTTTTCGCCGGGTCTCGGCGTCGCGCTCGTCTTTGTGGTCGGCTCCTTCATCGGTTTCGAGGCCACTGCCATCTTCGGAGAAGAGGCGGAAAACCCGGAAAAAACGATCCCGCGCGCAACCTATGCCGCCGTTTTGCTGATCACTGTCTTCTACGCGCTGTCGACCTGGGCCATCGTGCAGTTCTATGGCCCTTCAAAGGTGCAGGCGACTGCCGGCAGCGGCTTGGAAACCTTCTATTTCGTCGCTTCCGACGCGGTCCTCGGACAATGGTCGTCGCAGGTCATGAATATCCTGCTGATCACCAGCCTCTTTGCCTGCATCCTGTCCTTCCACAACACGCTGAACCGGTATTTCTACGCGCTTGGACGCGAAGGGCTCGTCGTCAGGGCTCTGGGCAAGGTCCATCCGGTCCACGGTTCGCCCTATATCGCGGGTGCCATCCAGAGCGCCATTGCCGCCCTCGCGCTTGTCTGCTTCATCGCAGCTGGCGCCGATCCCTATACGGTCGTCTTTTCCTGGATGTCCGCTCTGGCCGTTCTCGGGATCCTGGCTGTCCAGGCCCTTGTCTGCGTGGCCATCGTTCTCTTCTTCCGGGGATTGCCGCATCGCTACAGTCTATGGACCACGACGGTGGCACCGGTCCTGGCGCTGCTCGGTATCCTCGGCTCGATCGTCCTCGTTATCGTCAACCTGCCGCTCCTGTCGGGATCGGAAAGCGTGATTGTGAAATCCTTCCCGCTGCTGGTGGTGCTGACCGGCCTGATTGGGGCTGCCTTTGCAGTGCGCATCAGGACCGTGAAGCCCGAACTCTATGCTTCGCTTGGGAAGGCCTTCGAATGACGAGACTTCAACCTTTGACCCTCGTCGACCGGATGTCGCTGATGACCTTGATGGCTTTGACCATCGCCACAATCCTGATGGCGGCAGAAGCACACGCATTTTGCTCTGTCTTCTGCATCCATGGTGATCGCATGCCCGAAATGGACATCTGCTCCGGCCGCTGACGGCTGAGCCCTGCAGTGTGCAGCCAGATGCGCACTGCCACCACCCAAAGCACATGAAGGACTGACAATGGACGCCATTGTAGAAACGCTCGCCTATCCGCTCGACCCGTTGAGCCTGACCGAGATCTCGGAAGCCGTCGCAATTCTGAAGGACGAAAAGCAACTGCCGCAATCGATCCGCTTCCCGATCATTCGCCTAGAGGAGCCGACCAAATCCGACATGGCAATGCATCGCGACGGAAGGAAGCTTCCCCGGCTGGCATTTGTCCTGTCGCTGGATTCCAGCTCGGGCGAAGTCCATGAATCGATCGTCGACCTGTCGAAAAAAACTGTCGTCGAGCACAAGAGGCTGCCGCTTGAATCAGCGCCCTACGGACAGCCACCCGTCATGCTTTGCGAGTTCGAGACCGTCGAGGCGACAGTCAAATCGGACCCCCGCTGGATTGCCGCGGTCAAGAAGCGCGGTATCACCGAGGAAGATATTCCGCTCGTCCAGATCGACCCGTTTTCCTCGGGTTTTTTCGGACGCGAATTCGAGAAGGGCGCCCGCATCGTTCGCGCCGTCTCCTATTGGCGCGAAGATATCCGCGACAATGGCTACGCCCATCCGATCGAAGGGGTTGTTGCCGTTGTCGACCTCATCAGCAATCAGGTGGTCGATCTCGTCGACGACGAAACCGTCATTCCGGTGCCGAGGAGGAAGCGCAATTACGGACAGGAGTCCTTTCCCGATGTCCGTCAGGATGTAAAGCCGCTCAATATCGTGCAGCCGCAGGGACCGAGCTTCTCGGTCGATGGCTGGACAGTACAATGGCAGGACTGGTCGTTTCGTGTCGGTTTTACGCCTCGCGAAGGTCTCGTCCTGCATGAGCTCGGTATTAAAAATGGCGGCAAGCTTCGTCCCGTGATCTTCCGTGCCTCGGTGACCGAAATGGTCGTGCCTTATGCCGATCCGACCGCCAACCACTATTGGAAGAGCGCTTTCGACGCCGGAGAATATGGGCTGGGGCGGCTCGCCAACAGCCTTGAGCTCGGCTGCGATTGCCTTGGCCAGATACACTATTTCGATATCCCGTCGGCGGATGATTTCGGCCAGCCGGTGATGATGAAGAACGCCGTTTGCATGCATGAGGAGGATTTTGGGATCCTCTGGAAGCACTACGAGTTCAGAAACGGCATTTTTGAAGTGAGGAGATCGCGCCGTCTCGTCATCTCCTTCTTCGCGACGGTCGGCAATTATGACTATGGCTTCTACTGGTATCTCTACCAGGATGGCACCATCCAGCTCGAAGCAAAGCTGACTGGCATTATCCAGACCGCGGCTGTGGCGAGTGGCCAGAAATATGCCTGGGGTGGAATGGTCGACGACAATCTCGGCGGCCCGACCCACCAGCATTTCTTCAATGCCCGCCTGCACATGGATATCGATGGCGGCGGAAATACCGTCACCGAGCATGAGTTCCAGCCACGCCCATGGGGCGAGGACAATCCCTATGGCAATGTCTTCGATACGAAGACGAAAATATTGAAACGGGAGCTCGATAGTCCCGCCGTCGCCAACGGCGAGACCGGCAGGTATTGGAAGGTCCAGAACTCCAACGAGCAGAATTCCGTGGGCAATGCGCCCGGATATAAAATGGTCGTCATGCCAAGTCCCCTGATGCTCGCCCAGGAGGGGTCGACCGTTGCTCAGCGTGGCGGCTTTGCCAAGAAGCACATCTGGGTGACGGCTTTCGACGCGAAGGAAAAATATGCGTCCGGCGACTATCCGAATGTGCATGCAGGTGGGGACGGCCTGCCGAAATATGTCGAGAACAACCGGAATATCGAAAACGCCGATATCGTGCTCTGGCATTCTTTCGGGCATACGCATGTCTGCAAACCGGAGGATTTTCCGATCATGCCGGTCGAATATGCAGGCTTTACCCTGAAACCGAACGGTTTCTTCGACAGCAACATTGCCATGAACCTCCCCGCTGCCCGCAATGAGCATAGCCGTGACAACCACGGCTCGGCCGCTTCCGATCAGGGGGATGAAGCCAGCGGCAGTTGCTGCGGACATTGACGGGGATCGCATGCAGTATTGGGGCGACAGCAAAAGTCGCCCCTTATCTGCAGCCTACCCTTAGCTCTCGGTAATGCGCCGATCCTCGTCGGAGCCGACCGAGAGCTGCTTCCAGTCGAGATCTTCCTGCAATTCGAGATATTGCGTCGGCCCGATCTTGTTCTTGTCGCGCAGCTCTTCGAGGCGTTGGCGCTGGGCGATCACGGCGGCGATCGTCAGCTTGCGGCGGCGCACGAGCGGCGAGGCATCGCCGGCGTCAGAGGGCACCGTCCAGTGATCCTTGCAGATCGTCCTGATGGCCTCAGCCTCGGCGCCACCTTCCTTCTCGAGCCGCTCAAATGCAGCTTCGGCAAGCGAGCGCCTTGCGGCTTCCAGTTCGTCGTGAACTTGCGCCTGCCGCCCGAGTTTCAGGAAATGGATCATCGGGGCGAGCGTCGCTCCCTGGATGACGAGCGTTGCCAGCACCACGGCAAAGGCTGTCAGCACGACGAGGTCACGTTCCGGAAAGTCGGCGGGCAGGGCAAAGGCGGTGGCGAGCGTGACCAGGCCGCGCATGCCGGACCAGCCGACCAGAAAGGTCTCCCCGTGCCTGAAGGGCGCCAGCAGATTGCCGCGCCGGTGGCGCGAAATGACGATCGCATGCAGCAGGAAGGCCATCGTCAGTCGCGCCAGGATGACGCCGACCACGACGATAGCGGCAAAGCCGAGCGACCGCTCGAGGGCCTCGGCCGACATGGATTCGACAATGCTGCGCGCCTGAAGCCCCATCAGCAGGAAGGCGACGACGTTCAGCAGGAAGACGACGGTCGTCCACACGGCAAAGGAATGCACCCGCATGCGCGGGGAATCGTCGACTGTCGAAAGCGTCGCGATCGTCATGGCGCTCGCAACCGTCGCAAGCACAGCCGAAAGATGCAGATGCTCGGCGATCAGCCAGGTCGAAAAGGCATAGACGAACTGCAACAGCGTGCCGCCGACCGTATTTTCGGTAATCGGTCGGAGCCGCGAAACGAAAAAGCCGAAGGCGATGCCGAGGAGAATGCCGCCGGGTGCCGCAAAGCCAATCTGGAGCGCTGTCGCTCCGTCGAGCCCGCCGCGTGCCTGGACCGTCAGTGCCGCTCCAAACAGCAACAGCGCCGTTGCGTCGTTAAACAGGCTTTCGCCCTTGAGCAGCGCATCCACACGCCGATCCACCGGCAGATTGGAAAGCACGGCGGTCGCTGCCGCAGCATCGGGCGGAGCAACGATGGCGCCGAGCGTCACGGCAACCGCAATCGGCAATCCGACCGTCAGCATGCTGATCGACACCACCACGCCTGTCGTCACCAGAACGGCAATGACGGCATAGAAGATCAGCGGCAGCAGCATGCGCCGCGCAGCCCCCATCGGGAAATCATAGGCGGAATCGACGAGCACCGGTGCGATGAACAGGGCAAGCGCCGTCGGCGGGTCGATCGGGATGACAGGCGCACCGGGCAGCATCGCCACGCCGACGCCAGCAGCGGCCAGAATGCCGGGATAGGGCAGATGCATGCGCCTGGTGATCTGCAGGAGCAGGATGGCGACGGCCAGCAGGGCAACGAGGGTTTCGAAGAAGGTCATGACGGCATAGTAGCAGGCTTTCGGGCGCATTGAAGCGGGTGCGGCTCCCATGTAAAGCTTAAGCCTATCAAGGTGATGACGAAACGCGGGGCGAAGCCGTGACGATGGACTACGATGTGGCTGTTATCGGCGCCGGCGCAGCAGGCATTGCTGCGGCACGAAGGCTGACCGATGCCGGACGCTCGGTCGTCATTCTCGAAGCCAGCAACCGTGTCGGCGGTCGGGCCTGGACGGTCGAACTTTCCGGCATGCCGCTCGATATGGGCTGTGGCTGGCTGCATTCGGCCGAGCGCAATCCCCTTGTCGCGATCGGCCGCGAGGCAGGCTTTACGATCGAGCGCGGGCCGACGGCCTGGCAGAACCAATGGCGTGATCTCGGTTTCTCGCCGGAAGAACGTGCGGCTGCTGCCGCTGCCTGGGAGGCGCTTGAAAAGCGGCTGCGGGGCAATCCCCCAGCAAGCGACAGGGCCTCGGATGCGCTGGAGCCGGATGGTGAGTGGAATGCCTATTGCCAGTCGCTCAGCGGCTATCTGAACGGCGCGCCGCTGGAGCGGCTGTCGGTTGCCGACTTCCTCGCCTATGACAACGCCGCAACCGATGCCAACTGGCGCGTGCACGAAGGCTATGGAAACCTGATCGCTGCTGCCATTCCAGACGTGACCCTGCGCCTCTCGACGCCGGTCCGCCGTGTCGCGCTAACCGGTGAGGGTGTCCGGGTTGAAACCGATCGCGGTCCGGTGACGGCAGGTGCGGCAATCGTCACGGTCTCGACCAATGTTCTCGCCCGCGGCATGATCGCCTTTGACCCTGAGGCCGATGATCACCTGCACGCCGCAGCGCAACTGCCGCTCGGCCTTGCTGACAAGCTTTTCATGGAGCTTCACGGCAATCATGGCCTCGAGCCGGAAACGCATCTGCTCGGCGATGCCAGGAACGACGAGACCGGCAGCTATTATATCCGGCCGCTCGGACGTCCGGTTGTCGAAGGCTTCTTCGGCGGTAAGGGCGCCGTCGTCATCGAACAGGCCGGCCTGCTCGACGCCTTCGCCTTCGCCCTCGACCAGCTGTCATCGCTCTTGGGGAACAACATCCGCCGCCACCTGCGTCCGCTCGCAGCCTCGTCCTGGTGCCACACGGATTGGGTTCGCGGCTCCTACAGCCATGCGCTGCCCGGCCATGCCGGCGCCCGCACCATCCTGGCGCGTCCGGTCGCCGACCGACTGTTCTTCGCCGGTGAGGCGACGCATCAATCGGACTTCTCGACAGCGCATGGCGCCTGGGAAAGCGGGTTGCGGGCCGCCGACGAGGTGATTGGCAGCCTCAGTTAAGAGCTGCGATAAAAAAACCGGGCGGTTTTTCGCCGCCCAGCTTTCGGATGATGATGCTTTCACAGGCAACGCAATAAGGCGATCCTGTCGCCTTATTGCAACGTGCGGCCCTGGAGCTGCCCGGCGGCGAAGTCCGGCACGGCAGCGGTCGCTCCAGCGCCTTCAAGTCCGGTCGCGACGACCGAGACGCGGAACCTGCCGTCGAGGCTGCGGTCGAAGATTGCGCCGACGACGATTTCGGCGTCGTCCTGCACTTCATCGCGAATGCGGCTTGCGGCCTCGTCGACCTCGAAGAGGGTCATGTCGGAACCGCCGGAAATCGATATCAGCACGCCCTTGGCACCTCTCATCGAGATATCGTCGAGCAGCGGGTTGGCGATGGCAGCTTCTGCTGCCTTCATCGCGCGTGCCTCGCCCTCAGCCTCGCCCGTGCCCATCATCGCCCGGCCCATGCCGCGCATGACGGACTTCACATCGGCGAAGTCGAGATTGATCAGGCCTTCCTTGACGATGAGATCGGTGATGCAGCCAACACCAGCATAAAGCACACGGTCCGCCGTCATAAAGGCATCGGCGAAGGTGGTCTTCGCGTCCGCAATGCGGAACAGGTTCTGGTTGGGAATGACGATGACGGTATCGGCCGCCTGACGCAGCGCTTCAATGCCGGCTTCCGCCATCTTCATGCGGCGATTGCCCTCGAAGGTGAAGGGCTTGGTGACGACACCGACCGTCAGGATGCCGGCCGAACGTGCCGCATGTGCAATGACGGGGGCTGCACCCGTGCCCGTGCCGCCGCCCATGCCGGCGGTGACGAAACACATATGCGAGCCGCTCAGGTGATCCATGATCTCGTCGAGCGATTCCTCGGCAGCAGCGCGGCCGACTTCCGGCAAGGAGCCGGCGCCGAGGCCTTCCGTGACATGGGCGCCGAGCTGGATGCGGCGCGTCGCCTTGGAGGTCGCGAGCACCTGGGCGTCCGTATTTGCAGCGATGAAATCAACGCCCGCCAGTTTTTCGGCGATCATGTTGTTGATCGCGTTTCCGCCACCGCCGCCGACGCCAATCACCGTGATCTGCGGCCGTAGTCCCGTAATGCCGCTCTTGGCGTCTGTCATCGAACTCTCCTTTTGTCCCTCGTGCATGCTCCGCCCCGTCGCGGATAGCGAATCGCATAATACGTTAAGCGCGCAACAAGGCAGAGGCGGGGCGAGCTTTGCAATATCCAAAGGGATTTCAGCACTCGTTCATGTTCGAAAAGACCGCACGGTGAGATTGATCCGGAAGATCGCACCAGCAGCGATTGCTTTGCCTCGAGGCGAAGTTTGGCTAAAGATGAAAGCGAAACGAAGGGAGGGCGCATGTTTCTGTCGGATCGTCAGGAGAAGATCATCGCGCTTGCGAGGTCGTCGGGCCGGGTACTGGTTGATGATCTGGCGGCGCAGTTTGCCGTGACACCGCAGACGATCCGCAAGGATCTGAACGATCTTTGCGATGCGCAGCTTCTGACACGCATTCATGGCGGCGCAACCTTCCCGCGTGGGACGGAGAATGTCCGCTATGATGCGCGGCGCCAGATTGCCGCAACGGAAAAACAGGCGATCGGTGTTGCTGCCGCTGATCTCATTCCCAATAACAGCTCGCTCTTCATCAATATAGGCACGACGACGGAAGCTGTCGGAGAGGCGCTCTCCGATCATCACGAATTGATGGTGATCACCAATAATATCAATGTCGCCAATAGATTACGGCTGATCGACAATATCGAGGTGGTTATCGCCGGCGGTGTGGTACGCCAATCCGACGGTGGCATTGTCGGGGAAGCAGCCGTCGATTTCATCAGGCAGTTCAAGGTCGATTATGCCGTGATCGGCGCTTCGGCGATCGATCCGGATGGTGCTTTGCTCGATTACGATTTCCGTGAGGTGAAGGTGGCCCAGGCCATCATCGCCAATGCCAGACACGTCATTCTGGTAGCGGATTCGACCAAGTTCGAGCGCACTGCCCCCGTCCGAATCGGCCAGATTTCGCAGGTCCATACCTTCATCACCGACCAATGCGATTCGCCTTCTATCCGCAATATCTGTCAGCAGAGCGGTGTTGTGCTGGTCGAAACAGCGAAAGCTAATCGCTGATTTTAGCCGTGAATAACATTCGTTTGACATTCGAAAAATTTTCGGTTTAATCATCCTCACTTTCGCAATGGTGGGGGAACCGTTGCGCTGTCCTGGCTCAAAGAGGGGGAGCATGAGCCGTATCAACGATATTTTCGTCATTGGCGGCGGGATCAACGGCTGCGGCATTGCGCGCGATGCGGTTGGCCGTGGTTATACGGTAGCCCTTGCCGAGATGAATGATTTCGCCTCCGGCACCTCGTCGGGTGCCACCAAGCTCATCCATGGCGGATTGCGCTATCTCGAACATTACGAGTTCCGCCTGGTGCGGGAATCCTTGATGGAGCGCGAGATCTTATGGGCCATGGCCCCGCACATCATCTGGCCGCTGCGCTTCGTGCTGCCCTATCACAAGGGCGGCATCCGCCCGGCCTGGATGATTCGCCTTGGCCTGTTCCTCTACGACCACTTGGGCGGCCGCAAGCTCCTGCCGCCGACGGCGGTCTTGAACATGCGCACCGATCCGGCGGCAAAGCCGCTGAAGGCGCTGTTTTCCAAAGCCTTCGAATATTCCGACGGCTGGGTCGACGATGCCCGCATGGTGGTGCTGAATGCCCGGGATGCCGCCGACAAGGGCGCACTGATCATGCCGCGCACCAGGGTGGTGTCCGCAAGACAGGAGAATGGCGTCTGGACGATCGAGACGATCAATACCGTCACCGGCAAGAGTGAGCGCCATCAGGCCCGCATGCTCATCAATGCCGCCGGTCCCTGGGTCGACCATGTCATCCGTTCCGCCTTCGGCCAGAACGAGGCCCGCCATGTGCGCCTCGTCCAGGGCAGCCACATCATCGTCAGGAAGAAGTTCGAGGGGCCACGCGCCTATTTCTTCCAGAACCCCGACAACCGCATCATCTTCGCTATCCCTTATGAGACCGACTTCACCCTGATCGGCACCACCGATCGCGACTACACCGCCGATCCGAAGGATGTGAAGATTTCCGAGGAGGAGACGCTCTATCTCTGCAACGCGGCGTCGGAATATTTCAAGGAGCCGGTCAAGCCCGACGATATCGTCTGGACCTATTCGGCGGTGCGCCCACTTTTCGACGACGGCGCCTCGAAGGCACAGGAAGCGACGCGTGACTATGTCTTGAAGATCGAGGGCAAGCAGGGCGAGGCACCGCTTCTCAATGTTTTCGGCGGCAAGCTCACCACCTATCGGCGGCTGTCGGAACATGCGCTCGAAAAGATCGGCGAGGCGATCGGCGTCAAGGGCAGGCCGTGGACGGCGGGCAGCCATCTGCCGGGCGGCGACTTTCCGGTGCAGGGCTATGAGGGCGTAGTCGGCAAGCTCAAGAGCCGCTATCCGTTCCTGACCGAGCCGCATGCCCGCCGGCTTGTCCGCCGCTACGGAACGAAAGCCGCCACGCTTCTTGGCAATGCCCAGAAGACAGAGGATCTCGGCAGGCTGTTCGGATCCGATCTCTACGAGGCAGAGGTTCGCTACCTGATCAAACATGAATGGGCCAGGCACGCAGAAGACGTGCTCTGGCGAAGAACAAAGGATGGCCTGCGTCTTTCGAAGGAGCAGGTGAGATCACTGGAGGAGTACATGGCTGCCATACCGGCACAGATGGCCGGATAAGGTGGCGTGTGGTCCCCGTTGCGAGGAGGCACGGGAATCGGAATGCTGGAGCTGCGAAACGCCGCCAAGATGGTGGGCGCGGACTATCATATCTATCCGACCGATCTGGTTCTCGAGCGGGGCACGCTGAACGTCCTGCTGGGGCCGACCTTGTCGGGCAAGACGTCGCTGATGCGGCTGATGGCGGGGCTTGATCGGCCGACCGAAGGCTCCGTGCATTTCGACGGCGCCGATGTCACCGGCATGCCGGTGCAGAAGCGCAATGTCGCCATGGTCTACCAGCAGTTCATCAACTATCCGGGGCTTACCGTCTATGAGAACATCGCCTCGCCGATGCGCATTTCCGGCAAGGATGGCGCCACGATCGACCGCGACGTGCGCAAGGCAGCCGAGCTCCTGAAATTGACACCCTATCTCGATCGCACGCCGCTCAATCTCTCAGGCGGCCAGCAGCAGCGCACCGCGCTCGCTCGCGCCCTCGTCAAGAATGCCAGCCTCGTGCTGATGGATGAGCCGCTCGCCAATCTCGACTATAAACTGCGCGAGGAATTGCGCGAGGAACTGCCGAAGATCTTCGCCCAGTCGGGGGCGATCTTCGTTTACGCCACCACCGAACCATCAGAAGCGCTGTTGCTCGGCGGCAATACGGCGACGCTGAACGCCGGCCGGGTCACGCAGTTCGGGCCGACGATCGATGTCTATCGGCGACCGGTCGATCTCGCCACCGCCGGCATCTTCGCCGATCCGCCGCTGAACGCCATCGAGGTCACTAAATCAGGTCCTATCTTTGTGCGCCCAGGCGGGGGTACGCTTCCGGTTCCGGCCCATCTTTCCACCGTGTCCGATGGACCCGTGACGATCGCCTTCCATCCGCACCATCTCGGGCTTGCGCCGCAAACCGGCGATGCGGCTCGCCTCAAGGCGCGCACACTGGTTTCGGAAATCACCGGCTCGGAGAGCTTCGTTCATCTGGACTATGACGGCGTGCGCTGGGTGATGCTGGCACACGGCATTCACGACATCGATCCGGACATGGAGATCGAAGCCTATCTCGACACGCGCCACTTGATGGCATTCGGCGCCGATGGTCAGGCCATCGCCACGGTTGGAAAGGTTTAGGAGAGCACAATGGCACGCATCACGCTCGACCATATCCGCCACGCTTACGGCGCCAATCCGAAGAGCGATAAGGATTATTCGCTGAAGGAAGTCGACCACGAGTGGAACGACGGCGGCGCCTACGCGCTTCTCGGCCCTTCCGGCTGCGGCAAGACCACGCTGCTCAATATCATCTCCGGTCTTCTCCAGCCGTCGCACGGCCGCATCCTGTTCGACGGCAAGGATGTCACGGACCTTTCGACCCAAAGCCGCAACATCGCGCAGGTCTTCCAGTTTCCGGTCATCTACGACACGATGACGGTCTACGACAATCTTGCCTTTCCGCTGCGCAACCGCGGCGTTGCCGAAGCGGATGTCGACCAACGTGTACGCGACATTCTCGAAATGATCGACCTTGCCGGCTGGGCGAAGCGCAAGGCGCAGGGTCTGACCGCCGACCAGAAGCAGAAGATCTCGCTCGGGCGCGGGCTGGTGCGCAACGACGTCAACGCCATCCTCTTCGACGAGCCGCTGACCGTCATCGATCCGCATATGAAGTGGGTGCTGCGTTCGCAACTGAAGCGGCTGCACAAGCAGTTCGGCTTCACCATGGTCTATGTCACCCATGACCAGACTGAAGCGCTGACGTTCGCCGAAAAGGTCGTCGTCATGTATGACGGCCAGATCGTCCAGATCGGCACGCCGGCCGAGCTCTTCGAGCGGCCAAGCCACACCTTCGTCGGCTATTTCATCGGCTCGCCCGGCATGAATTTCATGCCGGCAAAGATCGACGGCAGCACCGTCAGGGTCGGCGACGAGATGCTGACGCTCGACTATGCGCCGAAGACCGAGGGCGCGGCCAAGACCGAACTTGGCATCCGGCCGGAATTCATCCGGCTCGGACGGGAGGGGATGCCTGTATCGGTGAGCAAGGTCGAGGATATCGGCCGTCAGAAAATCGTGCGCGCCCGTTTCGCCGGCCAGCCGATTGCAATCGTCGTGCCTGAGGATGGCGAAATCCCTGATGACGCCCGCGTCAGCTTCGATCCGTCAGCCATCAGCATTTACGCCGACAGCTGGCGCGTCGGCAGGGAGGCCTGAGCCATGCAGAAGACGTGGAACAACAAAGCCTGGTTTCTGGTCTTGCCGGTGCTGCTGCTCGTGGCGTTTTCGGCCGTCATCCCGCTGATGACCGTCGTCAATTATTCGGTGCAGGATACGTTCGGCAATAACGAATTCTTCTGGGCCGGCACAGACTGGTTCGTCCAGACCCTGCATTCCGACCGTTTCTGGGAAGCATTGCAGCGCAACCTGCTCTTCTCCTTCATCATTCTGTCGCTGCAGATTCCGCTCGGCATCTTCATCGCGCTCAACATGCCGAAATCGGGGCCGGGCGTTCCTGTCTGCCTCGTCTTGATGGCGCTGCCGCTGCTCATTCCGTGGAACGTCGTCGGCACGATCTGGCAGGTCTTCGGCCGTGTCGATATCGGCCTGCTCGGCCATACGCTGGAAGCGATCGGCCTCGACTACAACTATGTGCGCGATCCGGTCGATGCCTGGGTGACCGTCATCATCATGGACGTCTGGCATTGGACGAGCCTTGTTGTGCTGCTCTGCTATGCAGGCCTCGTTTCGATCCCGGATGCCTATTATCAGGCGGCCAAGATCGACGGCGCCTCGCGCTGGTCCGTCTTCCGTTACATCCAGCTGCCGAAGATGAAGCGTGTGCTTCTGATCGCCGTGCTGTTGCGCTTCATGGACAGTTTCATGATCTATACCGAACCCTTCGTCGTCACCGGCGGCGGCCCCGGCAACTCGACGACCTTCCTCTCCATCGATCTGGTGAAGATGGCGGTCGGCCAGTTCGATCTCGGCCCGGCGGCGGCAATGTCGATCATCTACTTCCTCATCATCCTGCTGCTCTCCTGGGTGTTCTACACCGTGATGACCAGCGGCGACGCGAACGGCTGAAGGAGGGCGCAGACATGACCAAAAAATACAAACCTGCAGGCAACCTTTCCTGGCTCGTTCCGACGATCTACATCATCTTCCTGATCCTGCCGATCTACTGGCTCGTCAATATGAGCTTCAAGGAGAATGCCGAGATCACCGGCGCCTTCTCGCTGTGGCCGACGAACCCGACGCTGCGCAACTATGCGGTCATCTTCACCGACCCGTCCTGGTACAACGGCTATATCAACTCGATCATCTATGTGGTGATGAACACGGTGATCTCGGTCGCCGCAGCACTGCCGGCTGCCTATGCCTTTTCGCGCTACCGCTTCCTCGGCGACAAGCACCTGTTCTTCTGGCTTTTGACCAACCGCATGGCGCCGCCGGCGGTCTTCGCGCTGCCCTTCTTCCAGCTCTATTCGGCCTTCGGCCTGATCGACACGCATATTGCCGTCGCCCTCGCCCACTGCCTGTTCAACGTGCCGCTGGCGGTCTGGATCCTCGAAGGTTTCATGTCCGGTGTGCCGAAGGAGATCGACGAGACCGCCTATATTGACGGCTATTCCTTCCCGCGCTTCTTCGTGAAGATCTTCATTCCGCTGATTGCGAGCGGGGTAGGTGTCGCAGCCTTCTTCTGCTTCATGTTCTCGTGGGTCGAGCTCCTGCTTGCCCGCACGCTGACGACGACGGCGGCAAAGCCGATCTCGGCGATCATGACGCGCACGGTCTCGGCAGCCGGGATGGACTGGGGCGTGCTGGCGGCAGCCGGCGTGCTGACCATCATTCCGGGCGCCCTCGTCATCTATTTTGTTCGCAACTACATCGCCAAGGGCTTTGCCCTGGGCCGCGTCTGAGGAGGACCGGACATGAGCTTTTCCTGGATGGCCTGGACGCTGCCGACGGCGCTCTTCTTCCTGACGATCCTTCTGCTGCTGATCGGCATGAGCGTCTGGGAATATTTTTCGCCGGGCGGCACGCCGCGCGTTGGCTTGCTTCGTTTCGAGACGACGCGCGGCGACCGGCTATTCATTTCGCTGCTCGGCGCAGCATTCATTCATCTTGCATGGCTGGGTCTCATCGGACCCAACCTGTGGTGGGCTCTTGGCATCTCCGTGATCTACGCCATCGGCGTATTTCGTTACGTGTGATTCCAAGGTGATACGGAGGCCGGGGGTACTGGCCGCCTGAGACGTGAAGACTGCAATCGCTAAACCTGGGAGGATATTATGCGACGGCACTTATTGACGACGACAGCAGGCTTGCTGCTGGCAATGACCTCATCGGCCTATGCCGGCATGGACGAGGCCAAAACGTTCCTCGACAAGGAAATCGGCGACCTTTCGACGCTTCCCCGCGCCGATCAGGAAAAGGAAATGCAGTGGTTCGTTGATGCCGCGAAGCCTTTCGCCGGCATGGACATCAAGGTCGTGTCCGAGACCATCACAACCCATGAATATGAATCGAAGGTGCTGGCACCCGCCTTCACCGCAATCACCGGCATCAAGATCACCCATGACCTCATCGGCGAAGGCGACGTGGTCGAAAAGCTGCAGACGCAGATGCAGTCGGGCGAAAACATCTACGACGCCTATATCAACGACTCGGACCTGATCGGCACCCATTGGCGCTATCAGCAGGCCCGCAGCCTGACCGACTGGATGGCCAATGAAGGCAAGGATGTCACCAATCCTGGCCTCGACATCGACGACTTCATCGGCAAGTCCTTCACCACGGCGCCTGACGGCAAGCTCTATCAGCTGCCCGACCAGCAGTTCGCGAACCTCTACTGGTTCCGCTACGACTGGTTCAACGACGAGAAGAACAAGGCGGACTTCAAGGCGAAGTACGGCTACGATCTCGGCGTGCCGGTCAACTGGTCGGCCTATGAGGACATTGCCGAGTTCTTCACCGGTCGCGAGGTCGGTGGCAAGAAGGTCTATGGCCACATGGACTACGGCAAGAAGGACCCGTCGCTCGGCTGGCGCTTTACCGATGCTTGGCTCTCCATGGCCGGCAATGGCGACAGGGGCATCCCGAACGGCAAGCCCGTCGACGAGTGGGGCATCAAGGTTGATGAGAACTCCCGCCCGGTCGGCTCCTGCGTCGCGCGTGGCGGCGATACCAACGGCCCTGCGGCGGTCTATTCCATCCAGAAATATCTGGACTGGATGAAGGCCTATGCACCGGCCGCTGCCCAGGGCATGACCTTCTCCGAATCCGGCCCGGTCCCCTCGCAGGGCGAAGTCGCCCAGCAGATGTTCACCTACACGGCCTTCACCGCCGACTTCGTCAAGGAAGGCCTGCCGGTCGTCAATGCGGACGGCACGCCGAAATGGCGTTTTGCACCGAGCCCGCATGGCGTCTACTGGAAGGATGGCATGAAGCTCGGCTATCAGGATGCCGGCTCCTGGACGCTGATGAAGTCCACGCCTGACGATCGCGCCAAGGCGGCCTGGCTCTATGCCCAGTTCGTCACGTCAAAGACTGTCGATGTGAAGAAGAGCCACATGGGCCTGACCTTCATCCGCCAGTCGACGCTGGACCACAAGTCCTTCACCGATCGTGCGCCGAAGCTCGGCGGCCTGATCGAGTTCTACCGTTCGCCGGCCCGTCTGCAGTGGTCGCCGACCGGTACGAACGTTCCTGACTATCCGAAGCTCGCGCAGCTCTGGTGGCAGGCAATCGGTGACGCTTCGTCCGGCGCAAAGACGGCGCAGGGAGCAATGGACTCGCTTTGCTCCGAGCAGGAAAAGGTGCTGCAGCGCCTCGAACGCGCCAAGGTGCAGGGCGACATCGGCCCGAAGCTCGCCGAGGAGCACGATCTCGACTATTGGAACAAGGATGCCGTCGCCAAGGGCAACCTCGCTCCGCAGCTGAAGATCGAAAACGAGAAGGAAAAGCCCGTCACCGTCAACTATGACGAGCTCGTCAAGAGCTGGGCCGAAGCCAAGAAGTAGGCTGATCGACCGGGCGTGAGCCCGGCAGCCATCAGACCTTCCCGGCAGTGTGCCGGGAAGGTCGACACCACTTCCAGAACAAAAACGGGGACAGAGCTGCCGTTCCGGCGGAACGATGGCTGCTGCGCAGGAAACAGATGTCATGAGCGGCCATATCCTTGCCATCGACCAGGGCACGACATCGTCACGAGCCATCATTTTCGACCCTCAGATGCGAACCGCATCGTCGGCCCAGACGGAGATCACCCAGCATTTCCCGCAGACCGGCTGGGTGGAGCATGATGCGAACGAGATCTGGAACACGGTGCTTTCGACGGCCCGCGATGCCCTGGCAAAGAGCGGCGCAGCACCCGGCGCAATTGCTGCCGTCGGCATCACCAATCAGCGGGAGACGACCGTCGTCTGGGAAAAAGCCACCGGCCGGCCGCTCCACAAGGCGATCGTCTGGCAGGACAGGCGTACGGCGGAAATGTGCGACCGACTGAAAGTCGATGGCTATGAAAAGCTCTTCACCGCCAAGACCGGTCTGCTTCTCGATCCCTATTTTTCCGGCACGAAGCTGCGCTGGCTGCTCGACAATGTCGAGGGACTGCGTGCCCGTGCCGAAGCCGGAGAGGTCTGTTTCGGTACCATCGACAGCTGGATCATCTACAAGCTGACCGGCGGGCGAGCGCATGTCACCGATGCGACCAACGCCTCGCGAACCCTGCTCTACAATATCGCCGAGAACCGCTGGGACGACGAGCTTCTCGAGATCCTGCGCATCCCGCGGGCGCTGCTGCCCGAGGTCAAGGACAGTGCCGACGATTTTGGCACGGTCGATCCTGACATCTTCGGCGCGGCGATCCCGATCCTCGGGGTCGCGGGCGACCAGCAGGCGGCGACGATCGGCAATGCCTGTTTCGAACCGGGCATGGTGAAATCGACCTACGGTACCGGCTGTTTTGCGCTCCTGAATACCGGCGACGATCGCGTGCACTCGAAGAACCGGCTGCTCACCACCATCGCCTACCGTTTGAACGGCAAGACCACCTATGCGCTGGAAGGATCGATCTTCATTGCCGGTGCGGCCGTGCAGTGGCTGCGTGACGGTCTCGGCATTATCGGAAACGCATCGGAAACCGGTGCTCTGGCTGACAGAGCCGATCCGCAGCAAAGGGTCTATGTCGTGCCCGCCTTCACCGGCCTCGGTGCTCCCTACTGGGATCCGGAGGCGCGGGGCGCGATTTTCGGCCTGACGCGCAACAGCGGCCCGGCGGAGTTGGCGCGCGCCGTCCTGGAATCGGTCGCCTACCAGACGCTCGACCTGCTCGTGGCAATGCGCAGCGATTGGGGCGACCATCCGATCGAAACGGTGCTGCGCGTCGATGGCGGCATGTCGGCCTCCGAATGGACCATGCAGCATCTCGCCAACATTCTCTCAAGTCCGGTCGATCGGGCGGCGACCTTGGAGACGACAGCGCTCGGTGCAGCCTGGCTTGCCGGATCGAAGGCCGGTGTCTGGCCGGACCGGACGGAGTTCGCACGCGCCTGGGCGAGTGACCGTAGCTTTGAGCCCGATATGACTGACGTAGACAGGCAGGCGAGAATTGTCGGCTGGCGCAACGCGATTGCGCGAACGCTCAGCACGGTGACCTGACCTAGCGCGGACCACCACCGTGAAACGAGCCGGGCGGTGTCAGGCCGCCCGGCTCATCGATATGTCTTGCTTCAAGCGTCGATCCGGTTCTGTGTCTGCCGGTCGAAGAAATGCACTTTCGGGGTCGCAAAGGACAGCTTGATCCGCTGCTCGGGTTCAAGGTTCACACGCTCGCGCACAACCCAGGTGAGTTCCTTGCCCTCGACCTCGACGGCGACATGGGTTTCCGAACCGGTCGGCTCGATGACCTTCACGATCGCTTCGACGCCCTCATCGCCACCGAGCGAAATATCCTCCGGACGGATGCCGAGCGTCAGCGACTTGCCAGCGGAATTCTCCGGCGCTTGCGAGAGTTTGACGCGGGCGCCGCCGGGAAGAGCGAGGCTCGGGCTACCGGAATTCTCAAGCGTGCCCTCGAGGAAATTCATCGCCGGTGAGCCGAGGAAACCGGCGACGAAGATATTGCGCGGCCGGTCGTAGAGTTCGAGCGGGCTGCCGATCTGTTCGACGTGGCCACCCTGCAGCACGACGATCTTGTCGGCCATGGTCATGGCCTCGATCTGGTCGTGCGTGACATAGACGATCGTCGTCTTCAGGCGCTGATGCAGCGCCTTGATCTCGGCTCGCATCTTGACACGCAGCTTCGCATCGAGGTTCGACAGCGGCTCGTCGAAGAGGAAGACCTTCGGATCGCGAACAATGGCGCGGCCCATGGCGACGCGCTGGCGCTGGCCGCCCGAAAGCTGGGCCGGCTTGCGCTCCAGCAGCGGCTGCAGGCCGAGGATAGCAGCAGCCTCTCCCACCTTTTTGTCGATCTCTGGCCGCTTGGCGCCGGCAAGCTCCAGCGCAAAACCCATGTTCTGGGCGACCGTCATTTGCGGATAGAGCGCGTAGTTCTGAAAGACCATGGCGATATCGCGGTCCTTCGGCTGCAGATTGTTGACGACGCGCCCGTCGATGCTGATCTTGCCGGCGCTGATCTCCTCCAGGCCGGCGATCATGCGCAAGAGCGTGGACTTTCCGCAGCCGGACGGGCCGACGAGGATGACGAACTCGCCATCGGCAATCTCGACATCGATGCCGTGGATGATGTCGACCGAACCGAAGGATTTCTTGACTTTGTTGATGCTCAATCCGGACATGGGGGCTCCTTCTATCCTTAGCGCTTCCTGCGCACGCGCAGCGCCTGATGCGGCTTGCGGGGAAGCTTGACGCCGAAAGCAGCATCCGGCTTGCCGCCGCGCACGATCGCGCCATGACGGGTGGGATGCGGGACGGGTGCAGCGACCTTCTCGGCCGGTGTGATCGTCATCTCCCAGGTATCGATGATATCGACATCGTAATTGTCGTCGTCGAGCGGCAGGCCCGATGACCAGATGACCGGCTGGTGCTCGCCGAGATAGATCAACCGGAAATCACCATCACCGTCCCGTGCGCCCGAGACGCGCGACCAGGGCCATTCGCCGATGACGCCGAGCGGCTCCAAACCGTGCTTCACATCCGCCTCGAGCAGATCGCGCAGGAAGCCGATGCGCTTCCAGGCCTCGCCGCGCAACTGACCGCCCTTGGCCCACCAGATCAGGTCCTCGGGATGTGAATAGGTCTCGCCGTGGCCGGCATAACCGCCGCGCGCCATGGTGATCCAGTAGCGATGCACCAGTTCCTGAGCCGAAAGATTGCCCCAGGACTGCAGGATGTCGCCTTCATATTCCGGCTCGTCGTTGACGACCGGCTTGCCATAGGCGTTGCGCCATTCCTGCGTGCGCTTGACGTCGGGGTTCTGGATGCAGGTATGGGTGACCCAGGGCTTGCGATGGTCGAAATTTGCCGTCACGTCGCCATTATGGATCGAGCGCAGGTGCTGGTAGGGATCGTTTTCTTCCAGGATATGGAAGTAGCGGTCCCACTGCTCCATCGGCTTGGTATCAATCAGGAAGTCATATTCATTGGCAAGCGACCACCAGACATTCCGGTAAGCAGAAAGCCGCGCCGCGAGATAGGCGACATAGCGGAAATCCTGCTCGGCCGACATGTCGGCATAGCCCCAGCGGTCATAGGGGTGAAAGATGATGATATCGGCCTCGATGCCGAGCGCGCAAAGGGCTGCCACCTGCCGGTCGAAATGCTGGAAGAGGGCAGGGTTCGGCCGGTCGAAATCTTCCTTGCCGTCAGCGCCCTTTTCGAAGCAGGCATGTAGCGGCTCATTGGTATTATAGGGATAGTCCTTCGGGAAGACGCCCATGCGGATCTTGTTGAAGCGGGTTTTCTTCAGCGTCTCCAGTGTCTGGTTCTGCATCTCCAGCGGCTGATGCGTCCAGGCATAGCAGGTCGTGCCGAAGGAGAAGAAGGGCGTTCCGTCGGCATAGCCGAAATGGAACTTGTTGCGCACGTGCACCGGCCCATGATTGCCTGCCGACGGCGCAGCTGCTGTAAACGAACCCGTCTTGCCGTCGAGTGCCGACGTCTTTGAGCGCGTCTTGAAGGACCATTCGCCCTCGACGTCGGGCATGAAGCGGATGCGGTAGGTGCCGTTTCCGTCATAAAAGCCCGGCACGCGGACCTCGCGGCTCTTTTGCGTGAACACGGCATCGAATGCCACGTCGAGATAGGGATTGCCTTCGGACGGGCCGGCAAAGGCCGCTTCGAACACGCCCCATTTTTCGACTGCTGCATCGGACATTCTGTCTCTCCTCGTAAACAAGATTTCGGTCAGCCCTTAACGGCCCCGGAGGTCAGTCCGGACACGAAGTAGCGCTGGAACATGAGATAGACGATCGTCGCCGGTAGCACGGTCATGACGATCGCGGCGTTGAGCTGGCCGTAATTGCTGGAAAACTGCCCCTGGAACGACATGAGGCCGAGCGGCAGGGTCCACATGTGCTGGTCCTGCAAAAGGACAAGCGCCATGGCGAATTCGTTCCAGGTGGAAACGAAGTCGAGGATCAGCAAGGCGGCGAGAACCGGCAGGCAGACGGGCAGGAAGATCCGCCGGAAAATAGTGAAATGCGTGGCGCCATCGATGAGGGCTGCCTCCGACAGCTCCTTCGGAATGCCCTTGAAGAAGCCGTGCAGGATGAAGACCTGATAGGGAACGCCGAAGGCGATATAGGGCAGGATGACGCCCGGGTAGGTGTCGATGAGCCCGAAGGAATTCACCAGCGTGAAGAGCGGTGCGAGCATCACCTGGAAGGGGATCATCGTGCCGAAGACCACGAGCAGCAGGAGCGCCTTGCTGATCTTCAGCTTGATCTTGGCAAGCGCGTAGGCGGCCATTGCCGACAGCGCGAGGCCGAGCGGCACCTTGATGACGGTGATGATGACGCTGTTGAAGAAGGAGCTGGCAAAATTGCCGCGGCTCCAGGCGTCGGCGTAGTTTTGAAAGGCGAGTTCGGTCGGCGGCATGAAGGCGCCGGTGCTGGTGACCGCGGCCGGCGTCTTCAGTGAGGTGAATACGATGAAGACGAAAGGCGCGACCCAAATCAGCGCGACAAGGATGAGGGCGATCCACAAGCCGATGAGGATGGGGTCGCGCTTCAGGCGAAGGGGCTTGGTATCGATGTCGAGATCGTCGGCTTGCGCTCCGAGAACTGTCACGATTCGACCTCCTCATGCTTTTGCGTCCAGCGCAGATAGGGGATGACGATCGCCATGGTGATTAAAAGCAGCACCACCGAGATCGCAGCACCGCGGCCGAAATCGAAGATCTGCATGGCCTGGGTGAAGGCCCAGAGCGCCAGCATCTGGGTCGACTGGGCGGGACCGCCGCCAGTCAGGCCATAGACGATGTCGAAGGCCTTCAGCGACGAGATGATGGAGAGAACCAGAACGATCGTAATAGTGGGACGCAATGCCGGCAGCGTAACATGCTTGAAGACGGCCCAGCGGCCGGCGCCATCGATGCGGGCGGCTTCCACCAGCGTCTGCGAGACGTTCTGAAGACCTGCGAGGAACAGCACCATCGAGAAGCCGACGGTCTGCCAGAGATAGGCGATGAAGACGGAATAAAGCGCGATATCCTTGTTGCCGAGCCAGTCCTTGATCCAGGTCTGCATGCCCCAGGAGGTCAGCATCTGGCTGAACAGGCCGAAGAAGGGATCGTACATCCACTTCCACATGGTGGCGACGGCGATCGGCGCAATGATGACGGGCAGGTAGAAGATGGCGCGCAGGCTGTTGCGGCCGAAAATCTTCTGGTTGAGGCTGAGCGCCAAGAGCAGCCCGACCAGCGGCGGGAAGATCAGGCTCATCAGCGTCCAGATCACGGTATTCCGGAAAGCGACCCAGAAGACCGGATCGCGCGTGAAGATCGCCGTATAATTCGCGAGGCCGACGAAAGGCCGTTGCGGATCGAGCCCGTTCCACTTCTGGAAGCTGATAATAACCACGTTCAGCATCGGGTAGAGCGCGAAGATCGCGTAAATGGCCAGAGCCGGGACGAGCAGGATGAAGGCCTGCATGCGTGGATCATGAGTTGTTTGGCGCAATGACATGCTCACCTCCGGGCAGGGCACGACCCTGCCGGTCTTGCGAATGCGGCGCCAGCCGACCGACATTGTGTCGGCCAGCCGGCGTCTCGGGAGGAGTTAGGTTCTACCGGCGATGAAGGCCTGCATCTGCTTGGCTGCTGCGGCCGGCTCGATGCTGCCGGAGGCAACATCGTTGATGACGCGGAAATATTCCGTCGTCACGTCAAGCGGAAAGGCCTGGTCGCCATTCATGTAGATCTTGCTGTAGGTCTTGAAAATATCCAGCCACTCGGCTTCCAGAGGCTTCTGGTTGGTGTACTGGACATTCTTGTTGACCGAGATCGAGCTGATCTGGCCGACGAGATCCTGCTGCACTTTCGTCGACAGGAAGTAGTCGATGAATTTCGCAGCCATGTCCGGGTTCTTGGTCTTGGTGCTGATGTAGTTGTACTCGGCGAAACCGTAGAGACGGTTGGTGTTGGTCGGGAAGGGGAAGATTCCGTACTCGTCGAGATTGACGCCGCTGCCGGACAGCTGGCCGACCAGCCAGTCGCCTTCCAGCATCATCGCCGCGCGACCGGCGGTGAAGAGACTATAGGACTGCTTGTTGTCGATGCCCATGAAAGGCTGCAGCGTATAGTCCTTCGTCCACTTGGCGAATTCGGTGAACGCGTCGGTCGCGCAGGGCTCCTTCGACCAGTCGAGCTTCATCAGCTTCAGCTGGTCGTGCTTTTCAGCACCGCACTTGGTTTCCAGGATCACATCCATCAGGCGCATGACGTGCCAGTTGACGGTGCCGCCGAAGGTGAAGCCCGGAATACCGGCTGCCTTCAGCTTGTCGGCTGCGGCCAGAAGCTCGTCATAGGTCTTCGGCTCTTCGGTGATGCCGGCCTGCTGGAAGAGCTTCTTGTTGTAATAGACGGCCTCACCCTTGAAGGTGAAGGGCGTGCCGTGCTTGCCGCCCGGATAAAGATCGGCAAAGGCAGCCGCAGAGGGAAGCAGCTCGTCGTTCCACTTGTATTCGGTGTAGTACTTGTCGAGCGGCAGCGACAGGCCGGCCTTCACGTATTCGCCGCCGAGGCCAAGGCCTGCCCAGCTGAAATAGATGTCCGGGCCGCGGTTGGAACCGGCAGCGACGCGTAGCGCCGTCTTGTGCTCGTCGACGGCGCGCTGGACGATCTCGATATGGGTTCCCGGGTTTGCCGCTTCGAAGTCGCTCGCAACCTTCTTTAACGCGACGTTGGCGGCATTATTGTCGAAGTTCAGCGTCCAGAGCGTGATGTCCTCGGCCTTGACGGGGGTGACCGCAACAGCCGCAATTGCGATGGCGGCCATGCATGAAGACTTCAATTTTGCAGAAAGCGTCAGCATTACGTCCTCCTCTTGTAAGCTGGAGCCTTTCTTGCCGGATGCTCATTGACATGTCAACTGGTATGATGAGCTAACCATAGGAATGGGCGTCTTATGATCGCTGCCAGTTTCGTTGAGGCCCTGGGGGCGGCCGCGGCCGGGGAGGATCCGTTTGTTGGAATGGTTATTTCAGGTTGGAAAACCTGGCGCCTTCTAGCTTCGGCGTCCAGCCTCGATTGAGAGACGCCGAAAATCTGCGCCACGCCGGGGTGTGACTACGGTCGGACTAAGCCCTCCCTTCGTGGCGGGCGCTAGTCTAATCCTGACTGAGAGAGAATCCGACCTTGATCGCCGCTACGCATTAGCTGCCAAGCAATCGCGGAAACGCTTCAGTTTTGTTCGCGGTCACTTTTAGTGAGCGCTTCAGCAACGTGTGGCCGTAGCTCTAGCGCCTCTACATGCCTTCATGGGTTTGTGTAGGACCGGGCAAGCCGAGCAGACCTTCGTGCGGTCGAGGGCGGGGCGCCATGCGTCTCGATATGACGGACTTTGAGGCGTCCATCGCCGCGAGGCTGCACCAGCCAGTCATGGCCCGGACGATCTCGCCCGGCTCGGAGGTCGGGCTGCGTGATTGGACGACGCCCGGCATCCAGAATGGATAATTGCGTCGTTTCACATTTTGGAGATTTTTCCTACGATCTCTTACGAAATCTCGGGAGGATTTCGGCGTATCCACGGACATCGGCCTCTAACCGAGTAGCGTGATGGATCATCGCCAGGGGAGGTTGCTGATGATGTCGAATACGCTGACGACCGCTCTCCAGGATTGGCGCAAGGGACGGCGCGCGGAGGTCCTCGATCTCAACGGTCACGTGGTCGAAACCTCGAAAAGGGCGGGCCAGAGCGCGCCTGTCAATCAACGGATCGTCGAGATCGCCCGCGCCATCGAGCGCGGCAGCCTTTCGGCGCAACCGCCAAACGCCACCCTTATCGAGGCATGAATGGCCGTTACCGGCCGGAGCAACAGTATGAGAGGAGAAGTTCATGGGTTGGGATGAGACGCGCGGTCCGCGGATTGCATTTGTTGGAACGGGCGCGCAAGGCGCGTCCATCGGGGCGGATTTCGCCTTGGCAGGCCTTGATGTCACCTTCATCGAGCAATGGCCGGAGCATGTGATGGCGATCCGTGAAAAGGGCATCACGGTGAACCTGCCGAAACGCACCATCAATGCGAAGGTCCCGGCTTTACACCTGTGTCAGGTCGCCGAAATCAAGGAACCCTTCGATGTCGTGTTCCTCGTGGTAAAAGCCTACGACACCAAATGGGCATGCCAGCTGATCGAGCCATGTCTGGCGCCTGATGGGCTGGTCGTCGGTCTCCAGAACGGCATGACGCATGAGGATATTGCCGACGTGGTCGGCCGCGAGCGGACGATCGGCGCCGTCATCGAAATCGCCTCCAATATGTTCGTGCCCGGCGTCACCAACCGGCAGAACGATCATGACACGTCCTGGTTTGCGCTCGGCGCGCTCGATCCGAAGACGCAGGATCGCGTGGAAGCAGTCGCCGATCTGCTGCGCAATTCCGGCACGGTCGAAGTGATGGACGACATTCGTTCCGCCAAGTGGATGAAGCTTGTCGTCAATGCCGCCGAACTTATTCCGTCGGCCATTATCAATCTGCCGCTCGCCGATGCAGCGCGCGCACCGGGCATGCTCGAGGTCATGCGGGCCGCCGGATATGAGGCGATGCGGGCAGCACTCGCCGACGGAGCCAAAATCGTTCCGATCATCGGCATGCCGCCGGTGACCACCAATCATCCGGAACGTTATGTCGATCAGATCTTCGACGAAGTGCTGAAGACCTTTTCACAGGCCGACACATTGACGACGTCGCTGCAGGATTGGCGCAAGGGACGCCGAGCGGAAGTTGGGGAGGTCAATGGCTGGGTTGTCGATATACTGCGCGTGCACGGACAGGAAGCCCCGGTCAATCAACGGGTCATGGACGTGGCTTTTGATATCGAAGCCGGTCAGATCGATGCGCGACCGGAGAATGCAGCACTACTGATCGAGGCATACCAGGCCGTGATGGCACACAGCTAGGATAAGAACAGGCGGCTTTTTGGGGCCGTGGTAAATATCCACGGCCACCCGTCGTCGTTCATCGCCGGTGCATTTTGATTGGCTAAACCGTGCTTTGCCGTGTCCAGCTCCTTTGCGTGGATTTGAGGTTTTCTTCAATTTGAGCGGCGGCGTGCTCAAGTGCAAACCGCGGCGTCTTATTGCCGAGCAATGCCTCATGGATCTCTTCGCCGAGGACCTTCTCGATCGTCGTATATTGTGGGATCTTTGGGCGCTGCCAGGTCTGCAGAAGGTTCTTCTTGGCGAGCTGGTCCACGAAACGCACGATCGGCGAACTTGCGGCAGCCTCCGGATCGGCACTGACGGAAAAGCGCGGCGCGACCGGAAATCCGTTTTTCACATGCGCTTTCATTGCTTCTCTCGATGCCATCCAGGCGATCGCATCGGCGGCCAGTTCCACTCGTTCCTCGGGCAGATTTGTCGGAATGCAGAAGAGAAAGCCCCCGATCGGCGAGGCGCGCGTGCCGCCCGGGCCAGAGGGCTGAGGCAGATATTCGACCCTGCGCTTGACGACCGACTGGACGTCATATTCGAAGCGAGCCGCGCGCATGGTCCAGAAATAGCCGAGACTTGCTTTTCCTTTGAGGAACACTGCGAGCGTCTGGTCCCAAGCCATTTCAAGGATCTTGGGTGGAGAGATTTCGAGCAGCCTGCGCATATAGTCAAGCGCCGCAAAACCAGCGTCGGACAGAATCGTGCAGCTCAATTCTTCGAGGTTGACGCCCTCAAGCGTGAAGCCCGCGCGGATCTTGCGCAGCGAAATCGCCGGTTGACCGCAGGCGCCCATGAAAAACAGGAAGCTCGAGGCGATCGGCATGCCGCGCGCACCATCCCAGACCGCGCCGAACATTCCCTCATCGGGAGCGTGAAATTTGCGACCGGCATTGATCACATCATCGAATGTCTTCGGGAACGACAGGCTCGCATCGGCAAACAGGTCCTTTCTCGCTGCAAGGACCTCGATGGTGCAATAGCCGGGAACGCCATAGTCACGCCCTTCCCAGGTCGCTGAAGACCAGATGGAGGGATGGAAATCGAGTGGGTTGATGCCCGTCTTCTGGATATATTGGTCGATCGGCCTGATAACGCCGCTCTCGGCGAATTCGCCGAGCCAGGGCATGTTGATGGCGATGACGTCGTAATCGGAAAGCCGCTTGGCGCCATTTTCGCGCGCACGTCGATAAAGGTCGGGAAGCGGCAGAAGGTCGAAATTCTTGCGCGAAGCGAGGTTGCTGCGGAAGTCGGCCCACATGTTGCGCATCGCGGAGAAATAATTATCGTCGTTCAGGAGAAAACGAAGCTCGATCTGCGATTCCGCGCGCTTCTGCACCAGCCGCATCGGTGGGATGATTTGCGAGCCGAGCGGTGTTCCGCCGAAATAATACTCATCCTCCTCCTCGCCTGCCCGCAGCCCCAATGTCTGCGCGAGCAGGGATTTCGTCTTGCGGGCATAAAGCTCGAAGGAGCGAAGCAATTGCTCGCTCGGCTGCAGCGCGAAGCTCTTTCCTGTCTGTCCCTTGGCGACCTTGAGAATGTAACCGGCATCGATGAGGCGATTGATCAATCGCATCGAGGTTGCATAGGGAAGACCGGATTCCTGCCCGAGCGTCGAGATCGAGACAGGCTGGCTCAGAATATGCGACTTGATCAGGAACGTGACGATAAGCCAGATCGCATCATCATCGGCCGCTTCGACGACCTCTCTGAAGGGGCGGCGTGTTTTCTCGATGAAATCGATGACGCGCAGCATTTCATATTCGTTCACGTCGGCCTCCCAACCGTCGCGCTGCCTGCAATCAGACTAGCCGGCAACTCTTCCGCTCGCCAGCCCCGTCAATGCGCTAAATGGCCTTGAGGGTGTGCGAAGCAGCAGCCTTTTCCCGGCCCAGGCCAGCAAGGCGCTCATATTGTTCGAAGAGCACGAAGAAGTCCTTTTCGGCAAGACCATCGGCGAAGGCTGCCTCGTACTGCTGGCGGATCATCGAGGCGAGATACATCGGAACATGATCGGATTTTGCCGCCCCAAGGATCAAGTCGAAGTCTTTCATCATCTGTGAGACGGAAAACGCGGGATCGAAATTGCGGTTGACCAGCAGGTCGCGCTTGTAGGCGATCAGCGGTGACGAGACAGCACTCTCGCAGATGACGTTGAGCATGGTCTCGACGGTCAGATTTCCCTTTAATCCAAGCGTCAATGCCTCCCCAAGAAGGGCTGCCGTTGCGCCGACGAGCGCATTCAGCACGAGTTTCAGATAGCGTGCCTGCTCGCCTTCGCCGAGATAGAACTGTTTCGCTGAAAAGCTCGCCAGAACGGGCTCGACCTTTTTATATGCCTGTTCGGGACCAGAGACCATGACCGAGAGCAGACCCGAGGATGCGGTGATCGTACTGCCCGAAACGGGCGCACGCACATAGTCGACGCCCTTGCGGTGAAGGGCTTCTGCAACTTCGGCCGAAAGCTCCGGCGAAACGGTGCTCATCTCCACCAGGATTTGGCCGGGCTTGAGCAGTTCGACAAGCGTGGAGGGTGCAAGTGTGAGCTGACGCAGCACCTCGTCATTCGGAATGGTCAGGATCACTATGTCGGATGCCTCGACCAGATCCTCCAGGCTGTGGGCGACGTTCGCGCCCTGCGCAACGACGGAAGCACGGTTTTCCGGAAGTGGCTCATAGACGGACAAGGCATATCCGTTCTCGAGGACGCGCCGGCTCATCGGCGCGCCCATCTTGCCGATGCCGGCCCATCCCACTTTCAACGTCTCGCTCATGCAAAACCTTCCTTCCCCGGAGGTGATCGCCAACCGGAATTCTCGATGCAGCTCTATGTCGAAGGAGCGCCAGCGAACCGGGCGAAAACATGCCTCAACTCGGCGCGAGCGCCGTCTCCTCCCGAAGAAATACTAGCGTCAGCCGAAGACCTATTGCTGCATTGAAAATATCCATTTCGGACAATTAAGGATTTGTCGAAGCGCAGGTTGATCCTCTAGCCTTCGCTTCGGATCGCACGGCGGTTCCTGTGGGAGGAATATTGCCGTCAACATGTTGGAGATGACGCGGAAGCCAGCGCTTCCGCGCTTGATCCCGCGTCCTCAGCGGTTCGGACAGTTCAGGGGAGGGGTAGATCAGATGAGGCGGCGGCCTGCCGTTCTGGTCGGATCCCCTCACACCGCAACCTGTCGCATTCGCCCTGTCCGTCACTTCTGACGGTCTCAGCTGAAGCGACGGGAATTCTATTAGGAGGGAATGCCATGAGTGGCTTGGTCAACGATAAGGTTGTCGTCATAACCGGCGCGGCGCGCGGTATAGGCGCGGGCATTGCCGCCGATCTTGCCGAAAATGGCGCGCGCGTGGTGATTGCAGATCTCAATCTTGATAGCGCGCAGCAAACCGCATCAAAAATTTCCTCTGCGGGCGGCAGCGCGGTTGCAATTGCCGTCGATGTCTCGAGCCGTTCCAGCGTCAGGGCGCTGATCGACGAAACCGTATCTCGTTTCGGCCGGCTCGACGTCATGTTCAACAATGCCGGCATCAGTCAGACCTGCCCCTTCATGGAGGTGACGGATGAGGATTTCGACAGGATCATGGCGATCAATGGCCGCGGCGTTCTGATCGGAACGCAGGAGGCGGCAAGGCAAATGGTCGCTCAGGGCGATGGTGGCAAGATCGTCAACACTGCCTCGATCGCCGGAAAGCAGGGCTACCCGCTGTTTGCCCATTATTGCGCTTCCAAATTCGCGGTTGTTGCGATCACGCAGGCTGCTGCCCGCGCGCTTGCAGAACACAAGATCACGGTCAACTGCTTCGGCCCGGGTGTCGTCAAAACCGAGCTGTGGGAACAGCTCGACCGCGAGTTCATCGAGCGCGGCCTGACGGAAAAGCCGGAACAGGCGATCAATGATTTTTCCCAATCGATCCTTCTGGGGCGGGTATCGCTTCCCAAGGATATCGCCGGCGTCACGACGTTTCTCGCCTCCCAGGCATCCGACTATGTCACCGGCCAGACCATCATGGTCGATGGCGGCATGGTGCTGATTTAAAAGGGCAAGCGCTGTGAAAGGACCGACCGGAAAGCGTCTTGCTTTGGGCATCGGACCGGTCTGCGACGGCGGCTCAATAACAAGTTCGTCATGAAAGGCGTGAAGATGAAGGCTGTACGGTACTATTCCAAGAAAGATATTCGCGTCGAAGACGTGCCGGCGCCAAGCGGCCGCCTGGGCGACGACATGGTGCTGATCGACCCCCTGGTTTGCGGCATCTGCGGTACCGATATCCACGAGTATATTGCAGGGCCGATCGTCACCCCGGCCACCCCCCATGTCTATTCCGGCGCCACGCTGCCGCAGATCCTCGGTCATGAATTTTCCGCACGTGTGCTGGAGGTCGGCAGGAACGTCACGCATGTTGCTCCAGGCTCGCGCGTCTCGATCCAGCCGCTGATCTCGCCGCGCGACGATTATTATGGCCGGCGTGGGCTCTTCCACCTCAGCGAAAAGATGGCCTGCGTCGGCCTGTCATGGGACTGGGGCGGAATGGGCGAGCGCGCCGTCGTCAATGGCTATAACGTCTTTCCGGTCCCAGACAGCGTCTCAGATGTTCAGGCAGCGATGATCGAGCCTGCTGCCGTCGCGCTTTACGGCGTCGATCGCGGTCGCGTCACCTCCGGAAGCTCGGTGCTGGTGTCTGGTGTCGGTCCGATCGGCGCCCTCGTGCTCCTGGCGACAAAGGCGGCAGGCGCCACGACGATTTTCGTCTCGGAACTCAATCCCAACCGCAGGGCGCTGGCCAAGACGCTCGTTCCTGAAGCGATTGTCTTCGATCCGCGCGAGACCGATACCGAAGCGCTGTTGCGCAGCCACACTGAGGAAGGCGTCGGTGTCGACGTCGCCTTGGAATGCGTCGGCGCCGAGGCGTCGCTCAATCTTTGCGCCAAGGCCGTCCGGCGTCAGGGCACGGTCGTGCAGGTCGGGCTTCACGTCCGGCCGGCGGCAATCGATGCAATGCTCTGGGCGCTCAAGGACATCACCGTCGAAGCCACCTGGTGCTATCCGGTGCAGATCTGGCCGCGCATCGCGCAGATGATCGGAGCGGGAATCTTCCCGGTCGAAAAGATCGTCACGGCGCAGATCGCCCCGGAGGACGTGGTCGAAGAAGGCTTCGAGGCCCTGATCGATCCGGCCGCCTCCCACATGAAGATCCTCGTCAACATGAAGGCCTGATCAAGGAATTTCCAAACGCCAAACCTTCGACGACCACGCCATTGCCTGAATTCGAAAGGAATTAGACATGCATTATGTTGTTCATTGCCTTGATCACGAGGGGGCTGTCGACAAGCGCCACGCCAATTACGACGCCCACAAGGCCTATCTGTCGACCGGCAAGACCAAGACTGTCATCTCCGGTCCGCTTCTGGCCGACGACAACGAGACCATGATCGGTTCGCTTTTCGTTTTCGAGGCCGATACCAAGGAAGAAATCGTTGCGTTCAACAAGGCCGATCCCTTCACCAAGGCCGGCGTTTGGAAAACCGTCAACATCCACGCGTTTAACAAGCGAGTGGACAATCGATGACCATGCGCGAAGATAAACCCGTCATCGCAGCGCTGGTCGGTCTCGGCTGGTGGGGTCGCAAGATGGCGAGCCTCGTCAATGCCGGGGGCGCGAAAATGCATTTCGTCCGCGGCATCGATCCCAATCCCGACGCAGCCGCCTTTGCTGCCGAGATGGGCTTGCAATATTCCCATGACATGGCGGAAGCGCTCGCGGATCCGACGATCGAAGCCGTTGTGCTCGCGACACCGCATTCGCTGCACCGGGAACAGATCGCGCGTGTCGTTGCAGCCGGAAAACACGTCTTCTGCGAAAAGCCGCTGGACCTGACCAAGGCTGGCGCGCAGGCATCGGTGGATCTCTGTCGCGATGCGGGACTTGTCCTCGGCATGGGCCACGAGCGTCGTTTCGAGCCGCCGATCGCTGCAATCCTGGAGGCTGCAAAATCGGGCAAGCTTGGCAGGCTTCTGCAGATCGAGGCGAATTTCAGCCATGACAAGTTTCTGGCACTCGATCCCTCCAATTGGCGGCTGAAGGCCGATCAGGCGCCAGCAGGCGGCATGACGGCGACCGGCATCCATCTGACCGACCTCTCGGTGAAGCTGATGGGCCCTGCCGCGGACGTGCGCGTCGTTTGCGAAAATCTCGCGTCTAGCATCCCGCAGGGCGATACGATGAGTGCTCACATCCGTTTTTCAGGCGGCGGCACGGCCTATGTCTCGGCAACGCTCGCCACCCCCTTCATCTCCCGCTTCGCCGTCTTCGGGACGGAGGGATGGATCGAAGTGCGCGACAGGGCCCATGTCGAGGCACCCGATGGCTGGGTGGTGACCGAAGGCTGGAAGAACGAGAAGATCACCGTTCGTGAGCTGCCACCCGCCGAACCGGTCCGTGACAATCTGAGGGCATTCGCCCGGGCGATCCGTGGCGAGGCGCATTATCCGATCACCGGTGAGGACATGATCAACAACATCGCTCTGCTGGAAGCGATTGTACGCTCCGCAAAGAGCGGCACGCTCGAGAAGGTCTGAGGAGAAGGACATGAAAGCTCTGGTTTTCGAGGCTCCCGAAAAACCCGTCGTCGCCGAGGTTGGAATACCGGACCTGTCGCCGAACGAGGTTCTCGTCCACACCAAGGCGGTTGGGATCTGCCACTCCGATTATGAACTGCTTGCCGGCCGCTACATCATCCCGATCTCCTATCCGGTGACACCAGGGCACGAATGGAGCGGCGAAATTGTCGAAGTCGGACGCAACGTCCAGGGCTTCAGCAAGGGAGACCGCGTTGTCGGCGAATGCGTGGTGCGCACGCCTGAGCGCCTGCATCATTTCGGCTTTTCGATCAGCGGCGCTGACCGCGAGTATTTCACGGTCAATCCGGAATGGCTTCATAAGCTGCCGGACGCCGTGGACGACAAGAAAGCCGCGCTGATCGAGCCGTTTACCTGCGGTTTTTATGCCGTCCTTCGTTCCGGCGGGACAAATGCCAGCGAAACCGTTGTGATCTCGGGTGGCGGTACGATCGGCCTTGTGTCGGCTGCAGCCGCCATCGGCATGGGCGCGCGCGTGATCGTCGTCGATCCGCTTGCCTCGCGCCGGGACGTCGCAAAGCGGCTCGGCGCAGACGTCGCGCTCGATCCATCTGACGGGGGTGCTGCAGAGACGATCCGCGAGCTGACTGGCGGAAAGGGGGCCGATCTCGTCATTGAGGCCTCCGGTCACGATGCCTCGCTTGCGGCAGCATTCGACTACGCGCGCGAGGAAGGCCGTGTGTCGATGGTCGGCATCAATATCGGCCGCAAGGTGCCGGTCGTGATCGGCCAGATTCAGATGAAGAACCTGACGGTGCGCGGTTGCATCGGCTCACCGGGTGTATGGCCGGCTGCTATTCGCTTTCTGGAACGGACAGGCATCGATCTGTCGCCGATCCAGACGCATGACTTTGCACTGACGGAGGCGGTCCAGGCCTTTGCCTTCGGACAGGATCCGACCAAGAGTATCAAGATCACACTGTTGAACGGTTGAACCCATGACAAAGCATGCCCTGATTGTCGGCGCGACCGGCATTACCGGAAGCAACCTAGCCGAACTCCTGCTTGCCGCGGGTGACTGGGGCGTATCGGGCCTGTCCCGATCCGTCAGCCCGATCGCCGGGGTGCAAACGCTTCAGTGCGATCTCGTCGATCCGGATTCCGTCCGTGGTGCGCTGCTCGGTCTGCGGCCAAGCCACGTCTTCATCACTGCCTGGTCGCGCCAGGAGACGGAAGCGGAAAACTGCAAGGTGAACGGGGCGATCGTCCGCAATGTGCTCGATGGCTTGCAGGGCGCAAGTGTCGGCCATGTCGCGTTGACGACTGGCACCAAGCATTATCTCGGGCCGTTCGAATCCTACGCCAAGACACAGCCCGAGACCCCTTTCCGCGAAGAGCAGGAGCGCCTGCCGGGGGAAAATTTCTACTATGTCCAGGAGGATGAGGTGTTTGCTGCCGCAGCCCGCGACGGCTTTACCTGGTCGATCCACCGGCCGCACACGCTGATCGGCTATGCCGTCGGCAATGCAATGAATATGGCTGCAACACTCGCAATCTACGCATCGATCTGCAAGGAGACGGGAAGGCCGTTCATCTTCCCTGGATCGCCGCAGCAATGGCAGGCGACGACCGATGTCACCGATGCGCGCCTGCTTGCCCGGCATCTTCGATGGGCCGCAACCACGAAGGAAGCGGCCAATCTCGCGTTCAACGTCGTCAACGGCGAGGTCTTCCGGTGGAAATGGTTGTGGCCGCGGATCGCCGCCTATTTCGGCATTGAGGCAGCACCCTATTCTGGTGCGCCCGACCCCCTCGAAAACCAGATGGCGGGCGCTGACGAGATCTGGAACGGAATGGTCAGAAAATATGACCTGCAGCCCAATGCGCTCTCGCGGGTCGCCTCCTTCTGGCATTCGGACGCAGATCTCGGTCGGCAGGTCGAGACCTTCAACGATATGGGCCGCAGCCGCAAGCTCGGCTTCATGGATTATCAGGACACGACCCAGTCCTTCACCGACGCTTTCGACCGCCTGCGCGCGGATCGCATCATACCCTGATTGGAGGAGGACCGCATGAGTGCCGACGTCACAGCACCGGTTTCGCCGGCGGGATATTTTACCGAGGAAAACTCGATCGAGACCGTCAATGCGCGCATGGCCAAGGACGTCAATCCGCGGCTCGCCAAGATCATGGCATCCCTCGTGAAGCATCTCCACAATTTCGCGCGCGAGATCGAGCTCACGCAGGAGGAATGGGAATTCGGCATCGATTTCCTGACCCGCACGGGCCACATCTGCACGCAGGAACGCCAGGAGTTCATCCTGCTCTCGGATACGCTCGGTCTTTCCATGCTGGTCGACGCCATTAACAACCGGCGGCCACAAGGGGCGACCGAAAACACCGTCTTCGGCCCGTTCCATGTCGAGGGCGCTCCCGTACGCCGTATGGGCGATCAGATCTGCCTCGACGGCAAGGGCGAAAGCTGTCTGTTCACCGGCCAGGTGCTCGATCTTAACGGCAATCCGGTAGCGGGCGCCCGCATCGATGTCTGGTCGGACAATGCGGAAGGCTATTACGACGTGCAGCAGCCCGATATCCAGCCGAAGTGGAACAATCGCGGTGTCTTTATCACCGGCTCCGACGGAGCCTACAGCTTCGTCGGCATCAAGCCGGTTTCCTATCCCATTCCCGATGACGGACCGGTCGGCAAGATGCTGGCGTCGCTCGGACGCCATCCCTATCGTCCGGCCCACATGCACTACATGGTCCGCGCCGACGGCTTTCAGAAGCTCGTGACGCACACTTTCGTCGGGAAAGACCCCTACCTTCAATCAGACACCGTTTTCGGCGTGAAGAAGACGCTGGTCACGCCTTTCGAACCTGTCGAGAACGGCGACACGATATGGCGCTCCGATTTCGATTTCGTCCTCACGCGCACCGGGCAGGCGCGCTAGGAGGCCGGCATGGAACACTTCGTCTATACCGGAAATCCCGGCCGCGTCATTTTCGGCAGCGGCACGATCTCAAGGCTTGCGGAGGAGGCCGATAGGCTCGGTGCAAGACGCCTGCTCGTGCTCTCCACACCGGAACAGGAAAGCCAGGCGCAGGATATCGCCGCTCATCTCGGTACGCGCGTGGCCGGAATGTATTCCAAGGCGACCATGCATACGCCGACCAATGTGACGGCCGACGCCATGCGACAGGTCGAGGCACTCCGAGCTGATGGCCTGGTGGCGATCGGTGGCGGATCGACGACGGGTCTCGGCAAGGCGATCGCCTATCGTACCGATCTTGCACAGATTGTTGTTCCGACCACCTATGCCGGATCGGAGGCAACGCCGATCCTTGGAGAAACCGAGGGTGGACGAAAGGTGACGCGATCCGATCCTCGCATTCTTCCAGAAATCATCGTCTACGATGTCGACCTGACGCTCAGCCTGCCGGTTTCAATGTCCGTCACGAGCGGTATGAATGCGGTTGCCCATGCGGTCGAGGCACTCTATGCCCGGGAGGCAAACCCGATCATTTCGATGATGGCGCTGGAGGGGATCAATGCGATCGTTCGCGCCTTGCCCGGGATCAGCCAGAACCCTGGAGACAGGATGTCCCGTTCGGATGCTCTCTATGGCGCCTGGCTCTGCGGTATTTGTCTCGGGTCGGTCGGAATGGCGTTGCACCACAAGCTCTGCCACACGCTCGGCGGCATGTTCAACCTGCCGCACGCAGCAATGCATACCGTCGTATTGCCGCATGCCATCGCCTACAATGCCAGTGCCGCACCAGCAGCGATGGACATGCTCGGCGGCAAGCTTGGTGCCGCCGATCCCGCCCAGGCACTCTTTGATCTTTCGAGGCGGCTCGGTGCGACGATGTCTCTGCAGGAGCTCGGCATGCCACAAGGCAGTGTAGGAGCTGCCGTCGAACAAGCCATGTCGAATGCTTACTGGAACCCGCGTGCTCTGGAAAAGGAAGGTCTGACCGACCTGCTCGAGCGCGCCTTCCGGGGCGACGAACCCCGGGCAAAATAGGTTCGCCGCCATCCGGGAGCGTTGGACGCGACGAGGAGTTTTGCGTAGTGGGGGCAGGGAAATCCGGAAATCCAAAATGGATAATTCCACTGTTTCCTTTGCTCAGAGTGCGGTTACCATCACTGTTGCGATGTCTCCGATATCCGAAATTGGACGGGAGACGGGGGCCGATTTGGCTACCAGGGAGGGAGAGGTCATGCTTGCAGTTCGTGTCGCACTATCCAATCCCGGCAGGGCGGCCGAACGCGAAACCTATCTCGAGGACCACAAGCGCCATCTGCGGTCCGGTCGGGTCGGCATCGTCCAGTCCGGACCGATCGTGGATGAATTCGGCGAAGGCAGCGGAGGAGTTGTCGTGGCTGACGTCAGTTCGCTGGAGGAAATGCATCGCTTCAGCGCGGAGGATCCCTTTGTCCTCCACGACGTCTATGCAAGCGTCGCCATCTACGAGTGGCGGCCAACGATCGGCGGCCATCGCTAAGATGACCGCATCGGGATGCCCGCGTGTCCCGGCAGCAGCTGATTTTCTGAGGAGGAGGGAAAATGAAAGCGGCAGGTACAATCAACTGGGACGAGATCCGCGACTGGCTCGCAGAAGCCGGGAGCATTTGCAGCGGATTTCACGTCGAGTACCAGGAATCGCGAAATCCGCCCCACCCACTGTCAGCGCGTCGACGGCCTAGCCGACTGCGACCTCCGCCAAAGGCCGGCCCATCGATAAGTTGGGTTTTTCCGAAACGGGATACCTGACGTCGGTCTCCTCTCTTGAACATTTGCCGAACGGGCCCTCCGGTTTTTGCCGGGAGCTCGGCGGCGGAGCCATGACATTCAGCGCGAAAGACAGACTTCGATGACGAACGCCTTTCCCATTGCTTCCAACAAGCATCCAAGGGGGACAATCTTGCCGATACCGCTGGCACGAAGCTTCGTGACCGTCGTCTTCTCGACGCTCGTTCTCCTTCTCGTATGCGCGGTCTTTGCGCCGTCGAGCCTGTCCTGGGGCGCGCTTTCGGGAAGCCTGCCCTTTGCGGCAATCATCGCCATTGTCGGTCTCGGTCAGTTGCTCGTGGTGCAGCAGGGTGGCTTCGACCTTTCCCTTCCTGGCGCGGTGTCGCTTGCCGTCGTCATCGCAACCCACTTTCCGCAGCAGAACGATGCGTTGCTCCATCAGGCAGTCCTTCTGTCGATTGGCATTTCGCTCGTCGCCGGCTCCCTGAACGGGCTTCTCGTCAGCATCTTCAGGGTGAACGCGATCATCACCACGATCGGCACCAATGCGCTGCTTTACGCAGTCGTCTTTGCTGTGTCGGGCGGCGTCCCCTCGATCACCACCAACCTTCTGGCCGAGATCGCGGGCGGCGAAAGTCTCGGCCTGCCAAACTCGGTCATCTTCGCGCTGGCGGGCATGGCGCTCGTGAGCTTCGCGCTCAAGAAAACGGTGGCGGGTCGACGGTTCGAGGCGATCGGTGCCAATCCTCTTGCCGCACGAGCTGCCGGCCTGAACGTGCGCATTCACCAGATGATGGCCTATGTCTATGCGCAGCTTCTCTATTGCATGGCCGGCACACTAATTGCCGGCATCACCCGCGAACCCACCGCCTTTCAGGGGGACAGCCTGCTGCTGCCCTCCGTCGCTGTCGTGGTTCTCGGCGGTACGTCACTTCTCGGTGGGCGAGGTTATCCCGTCTCGACGGTCATCGCTGCATTTTTCCTCAACCAATTGAGCCAATTCGCACTGACGGTCGGGGTGCCGTTTTCAGCTCAAACCATCATCCAGGCCTTGGCTCTGGGTTTTGGCATCGGTGTTTACTCGATCCGCTGGACGGTAAACCGCAAGACAACGACTGGGACAAGAAAAGTGGAGGACAAAACATGAAACATGCATCTCTCTCGAAATACCTGGCGCTTTCCGTTGTGGCCGCGACCACTGCATTCGCCACTACCGGTATCGCCAAGGCCGAGGCCCCATCCTGGTGCGGCCCGAAGAAGGCAACGCTCGGACTACTGGACGGTTATGGCGGCAACAGCTGGCGCCAGGTCACGACGGCCTCCGGCAAGCAGACCGTGGATCTTTGCCCCAGCATCACCAAGTACGAATATGCTGACGGTCAGGGCGACACGTTGAAATCGATCTCCGACATCAAGAGCATGGCGGCCAAGGGTCTTGATGCGCTTGTCGTCTTTGGCGATGCAGGCCCGGCCGTGCTTCCAGCCATTACCAGCGTCTTCAAATCCGGCAAGGTCGTCGTGCCCTATCGCGTCGCCGTTGGCGGCAAGGATGGCCAGAATTATTCGAAATTCGTCGGCGCATCCTTTGAAAACGATGGCGAAAGCTGGGGCAACTGGATCAAGAGCGTCCTGCCGAAAGGCGGAAACCTCCTCTTCCTCTCCGGGCCTGCCGGCAACAGCCAGGGCCTCGATGAACTCAAGGGCCTCAAGAAGGTTCTTGGCCCCGAATATGTGTTCGTCAATCAGGAGCCCTTCGCCGTCACCAACTGGGATCCGGCGCTGACACAGAAGGTACTGACGGCGGAAATCGCCAAGAACCAGAAGATCGATGTGATCATCTCCGACTTCGGTCCCTCTCTCGTCGGTGCGCTGCCGCTCTTTGCCAAACAGGGGAAGTCGATCCCGGCGCTTGCTACCTCTGATGGCAATTCGCTCGGCTGCTTCTGGCAGGACAACAAGGACAGCAATCCGGACTTCAAGCTCTTCACGGTCGCAACCGGCAACGACAATGTCAGGCTCGCGGTCCAATGGGCCGTCGCGCTTGCCACCGGCGGCACGCCGCCGAGCGAACAGGTCTTCAAGGCACCGGCCTTCGAGGATTCGGTATCCGGCAAGCCAAGCGCGGTGCAGTGCCGCAAGGATCTTCCGGGCGCGATCTACCTGTCCTCCGAACTTTCAGCCGAGGATCAGGCAAAGGCGGTCGGAAAGTAATCGTAAACATCCAGGACCTGCCCGAGCTCCGGGCAGGTTTTCTCTTCCAGCGGATGACAAGCTATGGCTGCAGCAGAAATCAATGCAATCGCGACACCGTTGTCGACCCGTTCCGACCAGACGATCTGCCTGACCGGAATCCACAAATATTTTGGGGGTGTTGCCGCGCTTCGCGACGTGAGCGTCGAATTCCGGCCGGGCGAAGTCCATGCCATTCTCGGTGAGAACGGTGCAGGCAAGTCGACATTGATGAACATCATCGCCGGCACGCTCCAACCGAGCGAGGGCGAGATCAGCTTCGAGGGCGAGCGCATCAGGCAGATGACGCCTGAGTTCGCGAGCACCATCGGCATTGCCATCTGTTTCCAGCATCCCGCCATCCTCAACGACCTGTCGATCCTCGAAAATCTGAGCGTTGCCCTGCCGCCATCGATGTTTTCCGGCAGGCCCATGAGCGAAGTCGCAAGGGAGATGCTCGACACGGTCGGATTGGCACTACCGTTACACATGCGCGCCGGCCAGATGACGGTGGCGCAGAAGCATTTGCTCGAAATCGGCAAGGCGCTCGCAATGAAACCGAAGCTCCTCATCCTTGACGAGCCGACGGCCTCCCTCGACCAGGAGGCAACTGACATGCTCTTCGGTCTTATCCGCAAGGCGGTGAAGGCGGGCACCTCGGTGATCTACATCACCCACCGTCTGGCAGAGCTGCGCCAGATCGCCCAGCGCGTTACTGTCATGCGAGACGGGCGCGTGCGCGGTTCGGCACTTGTCGATGACACGAGCGATGCCGAGCTCGTCAATCTCATCGTCGGCCGCACGCTGGAGGCTGCCTTTCCGCCAAAGTCGAAGCGGGTCGGCGGTGAGGCCAGTTTGTCCGTTGCGGGTTTGAGCGGCCACGGATTTACCAATGTAAGTTTTGATGTAGCGCGCGGCGAGATCATTGGCGTCGCCGGTGTCTCCGGCAACGGCCAGACAGAGCTGATGCGCACGCTTGCCGGTCTGCACACAGCAGAGGGGGCGGTCACGCTTCACGGGCAAGCCGTCAATCAACCGACGCTGTTGCGTCAATCTGCCTTCATGCCGTCTGACAGACATCTCGAAGGCGTGGCGAGCGGCCTGACGGTGCGCGAAAACGCCACCTTCTCTGCGCTGGAGAAATTCGCCGCAAGTGGCGTCATGAACAGTAGGAGAGAGCACGAAAAAGTCACCGCGATCTTCGGCGAGCTGGCAGTCAAAGCTCCCGGTCTCGAAGCACCGATCATGTCCTTGTCCGGCGGCAATCAGCAAAAGGTGGTAATGTCGCGCGCCCTCCTGTCAGAGCCTGGCATTGTCATTGCCGACGAGCCGACGCAGGGTGTGGACGTTGGCGCGCGCTTCGAGATCTATCGTATCCTGCGTGACGTCTCGGAGGCAGGAACGCCTGTTGTCGTCAACTCATCCGATGCGGTCGAGCTCGAGGGGCTGTGCGATAAGGTCATCGTCATGTCGCGCGGTCACGTCGTCGAAACGTTGACCGGTGATGATGTCACCGAAGAGCGCATCGTCGCGGCGGCCGTCAAGGCCGCAACTCACGATGTCGAAAGCGGTTCGATATCAGGGGGGACCGCACCGAACGGGCTGCGCCATTTCCTGCAGTCGGATATTGCGCCCGCCGTGCCGTTGGCGCTTGTGACTATTCTTCTCGGGCTTTTCGTCAATGGTCAGAACGACAACTTTCTGTCGATCTACAACATCTACAACATCCTCCTGCTGTCGACCGCGCTGGGCTTCATCGCCCTCGGACAGACGATCGCGCTGCTCATGGGCGGCATCGACCTATCCGTCGGCCCGCTTGCCGGTTTTCTCGTCGTCGTCGCCTCGTTCTTCGTCACCGAGGATATGTCGAGCGGTATGATGTTGATTGGATTTCTGCTCATGCTGACGGGTGCGTTCGTCACGGGCGCCGTGAATGGCGTTTTGATCCGATACGCGAACTTTACGCCGATTGCGGCAACACTTGCCATGTATATCGCGATACAGGGTTTCAGCTTTCTGCTACGCGAAAACCCGGACGGCTATATCAGCTCGACCGTCACAGATTGGATCAACTGGCAATGGGGGCCGCTTCCCGTCGCCTTCCTCATCCTCGTCGTCGTGACGCTGATTGGTGAATACGCGCTGCGCCGATCGAGACTTGGCTGGCGCTTGCGGGCGGTCGGTTCAAACGAGGAATCCGCACGCAGAATGGGCATTCGTGTCGATCTGACCTATATCAGCGGCTATATCGCTTGCTCCCTGATGACCGCCGTCGGCGCACTCATGCTGATGACACAGATCGGCGTCGGCGATCCACGCCAGGGCGTCAACTACACCTTGTCCAGCATCACGGCAGTCGTACTCGGTGGTACGAGCCTGACGGGTGGTCGCGGAACATTCATCGGCACGGTCCTCGGTGCCGTCCTGCTGACGGAAGTGCTGAGCGCGGTGACATTCCTCAGTCTCACGCAGACCTATCAATATCTGTTCCAGGGCATCCTGATTGTCGTCGCGGCGCTGATCTATTCGGCTGCCCGCAGGCGGACAGCACACTAGCTGAGGCGACCTCCTCCGCGACTGATGGCAAGCCGCGGTTTCTATCAGCACACGCACGTCCGGCATTTTCGAGCGGCTCAACAAATTGGATAAGGTTATCATATGACGGGCAGGGTCTACGGCATGCACCACATCGGCATTACGGTGCCGGATATTGAAGAGGGCATTGCTTTCTTTCGGGCGGTTTTCGGTGCAATCGAGGTCTTTCGTACCGGACCCTTCGATGTCGACCAGGATTTCATGGCAAAAAAGCTGGGCGCATCCGCACAATCGACCATACGCGATCTGGTGTTCCTGCGTTGCGGCGAAGGGACGAGTATCGAGCTGTTTGAATATAGTGGCGAGGAAGACAGCCGACCGAAGCGATCCTCGGAGGTCGGCGGCATGCATCTTTGTTTTGAAGTCGACGACGTTCATGCGTGCGCGAATCGATTGCGAGCGCAGGGCATCGACATGCTGGATGGACCCAACTTAGTTGAAAGCGGACCATTGGCGGGATTCAATTGGATCTATTTCCGAGCCCCGTGGGGGTTGATTTTGGAAGTCGCGAGCTTCGCGGAACTCGGCTATGAGCGCAATTCGCCTGATCGGTTATGGAGAGTGGAGCGGAAGTGAACTTCGGCGCCAGCTGTTGAGTTGTTGGTGGGTCAAGCGCGCCGGTGCTAGTGCGAATGTTGTCCTCGCGTGACTGTCAAAGAACCGGACGTCTGCCAGGTTGGCGGCAGCGTCGATGCAACGGTCACATATTCGGATAGACCGGCCCTTCGCCACCCTGCGGCGGAACCCAGTTGATGTTCTGGTTGGGATCCTTGATGTCGCAGGTCTTGCATTGGACGCAGTTCTGGGCGTTGATGACGTAGGTTTCCTGGCCATCCTTCTCGACCCATTCGCAAACGCCGGCCGGACAGTAGCGGGTCGAGGGACCGGCATAGATGTCGTGCTCGGACGACTTCTGCAGCGCCATGTCCTTGACCTTGAGATGCACCGGCTGGTCTTCCTCGTGATTGGTGTTCGACAGGAACACCGAGGACAGCCGGTCGAAGGTCAGGACACCATCGGCCTTCGGCCAAAAGGCCGACTTTCTGCCTAAACTGCTCATAATAGCGTTCAGCGGGCTTGAGGTTGGTGAAGACCTATCTCGACATAAGTATTGATGACGTCGTCCTCGGCTTGAGGCGACCAAACGAGCTTAACCGCCATGATGGCGAGCGGCGTTCAGTTTCTGACGGGCTTTTCCGTGGGTTGCCTCGAAATTAATAGCTTGAGGCGCGCCGCTGGCTTTGCCCTGCGCTCACAATTCGCGGAGATGCACAATATCGTCCTTCCGGCTAGCCCATTTCGCAGACCAGTCACGCATGGCTTCGCGTACAACTTCGCTGCTGCTGCTGGCATAAGCACCGCTTTCGACCGCATCGCGCAAAAGCTCAGCTTGCTGCGGTGTTACTGCAATGCTGACCTTTGAGACGTTAGACATGATTGCTGCGCGGCGGCAAGTATGTCTTAGACCTACCACAAAGGCCAAGCTCCCGTTATTCCTGCAGAATCTCCTGCAGATAGAATCGTAATGGCAGCGCTCTGGGTTCTGGTCTCATCAAGAGCAAGTACTCAAACAATCAGCGCTCGAGGATTCGATTACCGAGGACAAACTTATAGCGCTCCGGCCGAATAAAGAATTCAGACTTTTCGGCGCAGACGCCGTTATCGAAATAGGAGGTTCGTTCGAGCACGAGCAGGACGGTATTTTCCGTCGCTCCGATCAGCGACGTGATCCGAGGCGAGACAGCACGCGCCCCGATCGCAATCTCAGCGGAGACAATGTCGGTGCCGGCTTTGTCTTTGAGGAGTGCATAAGTCGGTTGCTGTTCTGCGACCGCTGGTTCTAGCTCCAATATGAAGGTCGGCAACAGGCTTCGGCCCAACGCAATTGGTTCATCATTCACGACATGAAGCCGTTCTAAAAGTGCGCATTTCGTTCCGAATAGCGGGATGAAGGCAGGTGGTGTTTCAATGGCGGTCAGTTCAACGATTCGCATGGTGGTATCGAAGCCCTGGACTTTCAGCGACTCATGAAAGCTACGCAGCGTATCGATCCGGTGGCGCACCTGCTTGCCTGCTACGAAAGTGCCTTTGCCTTTCCGACGCTCGATCAGCCCGTCCTTGTCGAGCTGTTCGAGCGCCAGCCGGACGGTAACGCGGCTGACATTGAAGCGGGACATGGTCTGCGATTCTGACGGGAGCCGTCCGGAGGGTTCGTAGGCCCCTTCGGTGATCTCGCCACGAAGGCGGTCGGCGATCTGCAGATACATCGCCACCGGGTTGTTCCGTATCAGACTCATCTATCTTCCATTGGGTCGAAAAGACCACGAAGCAGCAAAGCTTTGGAATAGCGTTCCCTTTAGTCGCCAGACAAGGGGAACTCTTCACGTTGATAGCCTGTATTATAATGTATTAAATTTTGGGGCAACTCCAATCCAGGGTCATCCTCAGGCAACATGGCATCTCGATCTACACCACGGCAGATTTCATCCGGCGCCGCGTTCTCGGTGGACGGCATGGCTTTCGCCTATCCCGAAAGCCGACGCGGCGTATTCGAACGGTTTTCGCTGAAAGCTCGGCCGGGAGAATTCGTGGCAATCCTCGGTCCGTCCGGTTGTGGCAAGTCAACGCTCCTCAATCTTCTTTCCGGTTTCCTGCGCCCGCAATCGGGGCATATCACCATAGACGGTGCGCCTGTTGCGCCGGAGCATCCGGTTCTCGGATATGTATTCCAGTCGCCAAATCTCTTCCCTTGGCTGAGCGTCCTCGAAAACGTCCGCTTCGGCCTACGCATGAATCGCCGTGGATCGTCCCAAGAGCAGCGAGCCCTCGCGCTGCATTTTCTGCGGCTTGTCGGCTTGGAAGAGCAGGCGCATGAGCCACCTCACCGATTGTCGGGCGGCCAGCGTCAACGGGTTGCGCTAGCGCGCTCGCTGGCGCTTGAGCCGCGCCTACTGCTCATGGACGAACCATTTGCGGCGCTCGACGCGATGACGCGCGCCTCTCTCAATGACGAATTGCTTCGCATTTGGTCAGGCTTGGGAAAAACCGTGCTGTTCATCACCCATGACATCGACGAAGCGATCTATCTCGCCGACCGGGTTCTCGTCCTTGGGCTGCCGCCGGCAGGCATCACCGCCGAAGTGCCGATCGATCTGCCGCGTCCTCGCGACCAGCGTGGCACGAGAGCCAATCCTTTATTCGCACAACTGCGCGAACGGCTCTGCGAGGAAATAGCCAAGGTCACGGCCGACAATCAACCCGTTACGTGAAGGGGATCATCCGATGAAACGCATTCTACCTGCACTTCTTCTCGCACTTGCGGCGGCTTTGCCTGCCCACGCCGGGGACCCGCAGCCGCTTCGCATTGGCTGGGTCCAAGCCATGGCGAACGCGCCTGCGCTGATCGCCGAGGAGAAAGGCTATTTTCGGGAAGAGGGATTGAACGTCGAACTCAAGGGTTTTGGCGATGGTCCGGTCATCCAGCAGGCGGTGGCTGGAGGCGAAATCGACGTGGCCTATATCGGTGCGCCGCCGGTCTATCAATGGGCAGCGCGTGGTCTCGATGCCAAAATCATCGCCAAGGTCAATTATGGTCAGGCAGCGCTGATCACGAGGACGGACGGCTCCATCCACGCGCTTTCCGACCTTAAAGGCAAAAGGCTTGCCGGCGTCAACAGGGGCAGCGGCATGGATGTGCTGCTGCGTGGCTACGTCCTGAAGGAGGCCGCCGGCCTCAGCCCGGACACGGATCTTGCGCTGTCGCAAATGCCCGTGGGCAACATGAACGCTGCTCTCGATACCGGTGTCGTCGATGCAGCCTTCTTGTGGGAGCCTTTCATCAGCCAATCGTTGCTCCGTGGTGCAGGTCGCGTCGTCTTTGACGTGAACGAAGCTCTGCCCGGCTATCCCTGGTACGTCATCGCCGCGCCTGCCAAGACGCTGAAGGAGCGACCGGAGGATCTGGTGAAGCTGTTGCGGGCGAATTCGAAGGCCATCGTCTTTCTGCGGGAGAACCCCGAGGAGGCCGACCGGATCATTGCCCGGAGCTTTAAGCTGGAATCTCTGACGGCCGCGGACGGAAGTGTCGTTCCGCCGGAAGCGATCGTCGTGGAGGCAAGGAAGCGCCTTGGGTGGTCGGCCGAAATCGAGCCTTCCGATCGTGCGTTCATCCAGAGGCTCATCGATTATTCCGTCGCCCTCGGCTTTCTCGATAAGCGTTTGAATGTCGACGATATCATTGATGACAGCTTCGCCGTCAAAGCGGCCGCGCAACGATGAGATCCGATCAATGAAGAAGTTGGCAGCGCGGCTGCATTTTCCGCAACCGTCCTGGCGCTGGGCAGCGCTCCCGTTCCTGCTTGTCGTGTGGTGCATCGCGGCAAGCCGCGTTCCCTCCTATGTGCTGCCGCAGCCATGGGACGTGGCGGCCGAAGGGTTTCGCTGGATCCGGTCGGGCGAGTTGGGCCGCCAGGTCATGGCGAGCTTGTTGCGGGAATTCGGCGGCTTCGGAGCGGCCGTCATGGCTGCTGTGCTAATCGGTGTATCCGCCGGACTCTGGCGGCCTTTCCGTGAATTCGTCCAGCCTCTGGTCGGCCTCTTCATGGCTATCCCGCCGATTGCCTGGGCGCCGCTGTCACTGATTTTCTTCGGCCTTGGGTATCTGTCCATTGCCGTCGTCATATTCATCGCATCGGCCTTTCCAATGGCCCTGACGATTCAGGAGGGCGTGCTCTCCATCAGCAGTGGCGAAGTGCGAGCGGCGCGCATTTTGGGTGCCAAGCGGCTGCAATTGCTGGCTCATGTATATCTTCCTGCCTCTCTCCCGTTCCTGACTGCCGCATTGCGCATCGGATTTTCCCAGGCGTGGCGTGCGCTTGTGGCGGCAGAGATGATCGGAGCATCCGAAGGGATCGGCTGGATGGTCGCCATGGGCGGGCAGCTGGGCAACTCGGCGCAGGTGCTTCTCGGCATCGCCCTGATCGGGCTCACGGCGTGGCTCATGGAGAGTCTCGTGTTTCGACGGATAGAGCGCCACTACGAAGGCTGGCGCGGACAATAAACGGACATTCCCCATGACAGAGATTTTGCCGCATCGGACTTTTCAAACCACCGTTCATTCTCCGAAGGGGCTTGCCGGTCATTTCGATACTCTGCCCTTTCTCGGCCGTCTGACCTGCCAGAGGCAGGTGTTGACGGCGGGCGAGTGGACCGAACTGGAGCTCACTTATGAGGTCGGCGCTGTCGGCCTCGCCGACGGCGCGTGGCTGAAGCTCGCCTTCAAGTTCTATTCCGACTGGGCGCTGTTCCAGACAACGAAGCCGACGGGCGCCAACTATGTCTCCGCCGAATACCACGCCGGCCCTCTGGTTTCGGGGCAAAGCCCAGGCACGATTCAAGCATTGAAGGTGCGTTTCGATCAAAAGGGACACGAGCGTCCCTTCCAAAAAGCTGTCATCATTGACGTCGTCGACGGCTATCTCAATCCCGGCGACAAGATCGTCATCCGCCTGGGCGATCGGCGGCAGGGCGGCGCCGGCACGCGGGTGCAGACTTTCGTGGAGAAGGCGTTCCGTTTCCGGCTGTTCGTCGATCCGCTCGGCAGCTCGAAATTTGCAGAAGTTCCAGGCGACTGCACTCTGGAAATCGCGGCCGGCGAGCCGTATGCGCTTCAGGTCATCGCGCCGCGGCTGGTTGGCCTCGGTCAAATCTTCGACGCTATCGTGCGCGTCGACGATATATGGGGAAACACTTGCCGCGGTCGCGACCTGCAGGGCTCGCTCGTCATGACCGCCCCGGATGGCACGCAAACAACGGAGCCAGTGGCACTCGCCGCGGAAGGCTGGACATTCGCGCGGATCTCCGGCCTTTCCTTCGCCGACGCCGGCGAGTGGAAACTGGAAGCACGGCTGAACGGCGAACCCTTCGTCGCCGCGGGCGTCGCCTATGTCCAGGGGGAAGACGGCGCCTTGCGCCCTCTCTATGCGGATCTGCACGTCCATTCCGACGACACTGTCGGCACCAATGACGCGACCTACAATCTCACCTACGGGCGCGACATCGCCGGGCTTGACGTGGTGGGCTATACCGTCAACGACTTCAACATCACCGAGGCGAATTGGGACAAGGCGGTGGAGATCATCCACGATCTCAACGAGCCCGGTCGTTTTGTCTGCTACCCGGGCACCGAATGGTGCGGCAACTCCGCTGCCGGCGGCGACCGCAACGTCGTCTTTCTGCGCGACGGCAAGCCCCGGTTTCCGTTCGACGAGAAGGGGCATTCCCTTCGCTCTTTCGAATGGAATGAGACGACGGCGGGCGCGATCCGTCCTGGGATATGGCCCGTCGACAGGCTCTATGCCGCCTATGAGGATGATCCGGAAGGCCATTTGCTAATCCCGCATGTGGGTGGCAGGCGCTGCATTCTGGACTGGAACCATCCGGAGCTGGAACGACTGATCGAGGTCGGTTCCGCCTGGGGACAATTTCATTGGCTTTACACCGAAGCCCTGGCACGCGGGTACAGGGTCGGCGCTTCCGCTGCGAGCGACGAACACCAGGGCCGCTGCGGCGGTGGTGCGCCGGCCACCGGAGCTTTCGGCGCGCGCGGCGGGCTCACCGGCGTCATCGCCGACCGCTTCGACCGAGCCGGCGTCGGGAGCGCGCTTCGGGCGAGGCGCACTTTTGCCACGACTGGCGAACGTAGTTTCGCCGTTCTGTCGCAAGGCAGGCATTTTATGGGCGAGGTATTCAGCGCCGAATCCAAAGAGCCGCTCTCTTACCGCCTGCTCGGCGATGCCGGATGGGAGGAGGTTCAGCTCTTTGACGGAGATTGCGTCGTATGGCGTCGCGATCTTCATGCCGAAGCGGGCTTCAGCGCGCGGAGAGTGCGCATTCGCTTCGGTGGCGCACGGATCAAGGATCGCTATCGCGCTGCCTATTGGAGCGGGGAGGTGGTTGTGACCGGTGCAGCGCTTCTGGATGTGCACGGGATCGGTTTCGATCATCCCGAACAAAGCGTGTGGCGCACTGGGCTCGGCACGCTCGGCTTTAGGACGGCAACGCATGGAGACGTCGACGGGATCGAACTTGAGCTTTCCGACCTTCGCGACGCGCGCATCGCTATTGCCGTGAAGCTCCATGGCTACAGCAAGATCGGAGATCCGCTCCAGCCGCCGCCGCATCTCCATGCCCCCGAAGTGTCGCTGGAGGCAAGCGGAAACGAGCTGATCGCACAGGGCTCCATCTCGGTCGATCTTGCCGGTGTTGAATTGCGCCTTCTGTTGGAGCGCGTCACCGATCACCCTCTTCCGCGCGACCTCTTGGGTGAGATCCCGCTTGCAGGACTTCCATTGAACGACGGGCCCGAACACCCGCTTTTCCTGACAGCGAGACAGAGGGATCAATCCCGCATTTGGACGTCACCGCTATTCATGACCGCCTGAACTGAGACTGAGCAACCGTCAGTCCCGAAGTTCGGCTAAGTGAGCGGGCGTCCACCTGGTTGGCCCGCAAACCGTGACCAACCGGAATGGGACTTCGTTTAGGGCGGGGCGTGTGTTCCAAGCAATGCAGTTGTAACGCCCACAATCAACTTTCCGGCATTGTAAGGCCTCTAGCGAGAACCAAAGGCCATTCGGCGCCGAAAGCAAATGTCCTGTAGAGCTCGTGCACCGGCAGGTCAAATATCTGAACAACGTCGTTGAGGCCGATCACGGCAAGCTGTAGCAACTGATCAAACCGGTGAGAGGATTCAAGACGCTGAAAACGGCCTATGCGACGATCAAAGGTTTCGAGGTCATGCGCGCTTTGCGCAAAGGACAGGCTGCGATTTTCAACCTGACGGGCGACATCCGTGGAGAAGCACGCATCGTTGAACGTGCTTTCGGGATTGGATCGAGCGGGCTAACAAAGGCGGTAGCACTGCTCGCCAGGAATCTCGAAAACCGCGAGGCTGCCAGGTAATCGAAGCCTCAACCAACCGCCTTCATAACCATGATGGAAATTTGCAACAGAGCCCGTCAGAGACCCGATGTATTCGATGGCGGACGTGAAGGGCTCCCCCGGCGTAAGAACGTCTTGCCCGTTTCTTCTTCAAGCAGGCAGAGGTCGCTGGACCATGCATTCAGCCCGCCAGATCGCTGGTCAGAAGTCTTGCGTAGGGGAAGAGCGCCGGGGAGCCGCCGCAATGGATGAACAGCACCGAGCTGCTCTTGGCGATGGAACCGTTCTCGACACATCCCATGATGCCGGCGAAGGCCTTTCCGGTATAGACAGGATCGAGGAGCATGCCTTCGCGGTTGCCGGCGAGCTTTATCGCCGCATTGCCCGCCTCCGAGGGGATTGAATAGCCAGGACCGATATAGTCGTTCTCGATGCGGATGTCGGCGCCAGTCCAGCGTTTCTTCAGATCAAGAAGTGCGGCGCCGGCGTTCGCCATCGCGGCGATGCGGTCACTGAAGGGAACGGCGCTGCCGGTGACGGCAATGCCGACCACTTCCGTGTTCGGCCAATAGAGCGAGCAGCCGATGTGAAGGCCTGCCAGCGTGCCGCCGGAACCGACGGGAGCGACGAGATATTGCGGTGCCGGCGTGCCGACGGCCATATACTGTTCCGAGAGTTCCTTGACGGCATTGACGTAGCCCATCGCGCCAAGCGCGCTCGCGCCACCGAGCGGGATGATATAGGGCTTTTCACCGCGGGCTTCTGCTTCCGCGGCATGGTGATCCATGCGCGGGTTGATTTCGGTGAAATAGGCATCCGGATCGAGGAAATCGATCTCGGCGCCGAACAGATGATCCAGCAGAAGATTGCCCTGATACTGGTCCGGACGATTGCCGCGCAGCACGAGGATCGGCTTCATCCCGAACTTGCGGGCGGCGGCGGCCGTCATGCGCGCATGGTTCGACTGGTGTCCGCCGGTGGTGATCAGCACCTTGACCTCCTGCGCGACGGCATCCGCCATCAGGTACTCCAGCTTGCGGACCTTGTTGCCGCCACCGCCGAAACCGGTGAAATCGTCCCGTTTAACCGACAGGGATATGCCGATTTCGGCGCCGAGGCGCTCCATCGGTTCGATCGGGGTCGGCAGGTAGCCGAGGGAGAGCCGGGGGAGTTCTTCGAGCTTCATCTGCGGAATTCCTTCATCGCTGCCGAAGCGGACCGCCCCGCAAAGGACGGTTCCGCCAGATCATGATATATAATATATCCTATATCGACCCTGGCAAGATGCTTTTATTTGTGGCATTCAAGATATTGAGGCACGGGCATGCGGGTGCCTTTTCGCGATGAAAGGAATGGACATGACCGAACCTGTAATGACCGTTTCTGGCCTGAAAACCTCGTTCCGGCGCAAGGGTGTCTGGCTGCCAGTCGTCCGCGAAGTGTCCTTCGATGTCTCTGCCGGCGAAACGCTGGCGCTGGTCGGCGAGTCGGGCTCCGGCAAGAGCGTTACAGCATTGTCGATCATGCGGCTTTACGGACAGGACAACTGCCGGATCGAGGGTTCGGTGAGGCTGGAAGGGCAGGAGCTTTTGACGCTGCCGGAGCGGCAGATGCGCAATATCCGCGGCAACCGTATCGCCATGATCTTTCAGGAGCCAATGACCAGCCTCAATCCGTCTTTGACTGTCGGTGACCAGATATCGGAAGTGCTGGTTGCCCATCGCGGCCTGCCTTTCCGGGATGCGGCAAAGGAGACGCTCGGGCTTCTCGAGAAGGTGCGTATCCCTTCCGCCCGCACGCGGCTCACGGAATATCCGCACCAGCTCTCCGGCGGCATGCGCCAACGCATCATGATCGCCATGGCACTCGCCTGCCGGCCACGGCTCTTGATCGCCGATGAGCCGACGACGGCCCTCGACGTAACGATCCAGGCGCAGATTTTGGAACTCATCAAGCTCTTGCAGGAAGAAGATGGCATGGCCGTTCTCTTCATCACCCATGACATGGGCGTCGTCGCCGAGATCGCCGACCGGACGCTCGTCATGTACAAGGGCGAGGCGATCGAACGCGGTGAGACGGAAGCGATCTTCGATCAACCGCAGCGCGCCTATACGAAGGCGCTTCTTTCCGCCGTGCCGAAACTCGGCTCCATGCAGGGCGCATCCGGCCCGGCGCGTTTCCCGCTGATCGATGTCGAAAGCGGCGTGCCGGTCGATATGCCTCCGGTTGCCGATACCGTCTCCGTCAAACCGCTCCCACTTCTCCAGGTGCGCAATCTCGTAACCCGGTTCGATGTCGGCGCAGGTTTTCTCGGGGCGACGTCGGGACGCGTGCATGCGGTAGAAGACCTGTCCTTCGATCTGAAAGCCGGCGAAACGTTGGCGCTTGTCGGGGAATCCGGCTGCGGCAAGTCGACGACCGGACGCACGATCATGCGGCTGCTGGACGCCAATTCCGGCTCGGTCAAGCTCGACGGCAAGGAGATCCTTGATCTCAAGGGCGCGGAAATGCGTGCCATGCGGCGGCATATCCAGATGATCTTCCAGGATCCGTTCGCCAGCCTCAACCCGCGCATAAACGTCGGCGATGCGGTCGCGGAACCCCTGCTGGCCCACGGCATTGCGTCTGGCAAGGGCGACGCGCGAGACGGGGTCGCAGACCTGATGTTCAAGGTCGGCCTGCAGCCGGATATGGCAAGCCGCTACCCGCATGAATTTTCCGGCGGCCAGCGCCAGCGCCTCTGCATCGCCCGAGCGCTCGCCATGGCGCCACAGATCATCGTGGCCGACGAGGCCGTCTCGGCGCTCGACGTCTCGATAAAAGCGCAGGTCATCAATCTGATGCTCGACCTGCAGGAAAGCCTCGGTCTCGCCTATCTGTTCATCTCCCACGACATGGCCGTGGTGGAGCGGATGAGCCACCGGGTGGCCGTCATGTATCTCGGCGAGATCGTCGAGATCGGGCCGCGCCAGTCGATCTTCGAAAACCCGCAACATCCCTATACGAAGCGGCTTCTGGCGGCGGTTCCGGTTCCTGATCCGTCGCGCCGCGGTATCCGGCGGGGCCTCAGCAACGACGAGATCAAGAGCCCGATCCGGCCGACTTCCTACGTGGTCCCGAAGCGGGACTATCTCGAAGTCTCTCCTGGACATAGGGTGCAGGTCTGGGGCGACGAATGGGGCACTGCTGCGGTTGCCGCGTAAAATCTGACAGGTTGGAGGGGCAGAACGATGTCCAGCAACCTGCCGGGTGGCGATGTTCAGTGGCGCTTCGCGGGGGATAGGCGCGCCGATTGCAGCAAAACTGCTCCATGCCGGACGGGTTTCGGGATCGGGCCGGCGAGCGGAGAGCTGCTGGCGCAGATCGCCATCGGCGACAAGCCGTCTGTCGATCCGTCGCCATTCCGCCTCTGGTTCAGGACGGCAGCCCGATCGAAATCCAGAGCTGGCTTTAAACCTCTTCGGCGGGTCCGATCTCGATCGGCAGGGCAGCATTGCCGGCCCATTCGTGCCAGGAGCCGGTATAGATCTTCACCTTGTCGAAGCCGGCGAGCCTGAGGCCGTAGAGCGCGGTGGCGGCCCGGGCGCCGCGGTGGCAATAGGTGATGATCTGGCGATCCGGCGTCAGGCCGGCGGCCTTGGCGATTTCGCGGATCTCAGAGGCGGGGCGATATTTGCCGTCGCGCAGCATGTCCTCGTAGAAGGCGAAATGCGAATGCGGAATGCGGCCGGGACGGGCGCAGCACGGATGCACGAAGGTACCTTCGAATTCCGACTGCCGTCGGACGTCGAAAATTTCGGTGTTGCGGTCCGAATGGCCGAGAACCTCGTCGGTCGAGGCGACAAGCTCGCGCCGAAACCCATTCGGAGAGGTATCCGACTGCCGGATGGCGTCGGTGGCGCCGGTCGCCGGTGCGACCTCACCACCGATTGCCTCCCATGCCTGGATACCGCCGTCGAGAACGAGGCCGCCATCGAATCCGGCCAGTTCATGAAACCAGAGGCCGCGCGGCGAAATCATGCCGGTCTGTTCCTCGAAGAAGACTGGAACGCGTCCCTGACCGATGCCGAGCCGTTCGAAGGCCTCGCGCGCGCCCGCCGCCATGCCTCTTATCCCCGTCTCATCGCTTTGGGGAATGAAGTAGTCGTAGACGTTGAGATTAATGGCGCCTGGCAGCGTCTTTTCGCGCCAGGCGGCTTCGGGGCGAACGTCGACTGGGACAAGTTGTCCTTGCGGTAGCGCCTTCAGCAGTTCTTCGGCGGTGATGATCATGACCGGGTCCTTTCCTTGCAATAGGCATCAGATGGCCGGCATCGCGGTGCCGATCCCGAGTTCGTTTGCCCGTCGCAACAGACGTGCCGCAAAGGCAATGTCGAAAACGTTGAGGCCGAAGCTCGAGAAATACAGCGATGCACCTGTCGGTGGCTGCCAGCCATCGAGGACGATGGCTGGCAGGTCCGCCGCGACACGCGAGGGTGCAAACTGGCCGGCGCGATACATCTGGAAGAGGCTTTTTGCACTCCTATCGGCAAAATCGCCCCAGAGATCGACGGTGACGAGATCCGTCGCAGCGATCGTCTCGAACTTCACCTCGTTGAAACCGATCTGCATGATCAACCGGCCGGCACCGACGGCGGAGGCTTCGAGAAACGGTTCCGGCGCCGAGGTGCAGCAGAGAATGACATCTGCATTTTCCAACGCGTCGTGCAGGTGATCATGCGGGATGAGCCGCGTGATCGCGCTTGGGATTGCCTGTTTGATCAACGTATCGAGATGGGCTCTCGTCCGGTTCCAGAGATGAATTTCGCCCAAGTCCGGAAACAGGCTGCGCAGCATGTCCAGATGCGTCTGCGCCTGTGCGCCAGCACCTAGGATAGAGACGGCTTTGAAAGCGCTCGGCATCAGGCCGCGGATCGCAGCGGCCGAGACGGCGGCGGTGCGCATGCGGGTCAGAAGCGCGCTTTCGACAGTGCCGAGCGGCGCGCCATCGGTCAGGCCGTTGATGAATGTGGTGCTGCTGATACTGGGAAGATCGTCCACCGGTTCGGCGCGATGGACCGTCCATTTCAGGCCGGCTGCGTCGTAGACGCCGCCGACGAAGGCGGGGAGACCATAGGCCTTGTTGCGAGGATCGGCGCCGAGCGGCATGACGCTTTCGGCGACCATGCCGGCCTTGCCGTCACGCAGAAGGCGTATCGTTGCCTGCACGTCCTTGACGGCTTCTGTCCAGTCAAGGGCACCGGCTTCGATCGCGTCGGCACGGGAGAGATGGCGGATAGTGTTCATGCGGCCTCCGCTTCGTCGGCGACAAGATCGAGCCAGAGGGCGATGGACTCGATGAATCGGCGATACCCTTCGAGCGTCATGAACTCGTCGATGCCATGCGCATTGCCGCCGCGACCGGCGCCGGCGAGAAGGAAGGACTTCGCATGCCGCGCAAAAGCATAGGCGGGGGCGGCGCCGATCGCCCAGGGCCAGACCTGCGGCGCGGCAAGGGCGGTCTTTCCGTAGCTCTTCAGAAGCGGTGCGACACCGGGCGCATCCGCGGAAAACCGATGGCCGGGATAACTGTCCGCAACATTCAAGACAGCGCCGGGCGTTGCCTTTAATGCATTTCGGTAGGTGGCCAAAAAATCGGCAGGATTGAGCGTCGGCGGGGTGCGTAGTTCGAAGCCAGCGCGGGCGCCATGCGGTATGACTCCATCGGCGGTGAGCGGCATGCTTTCGAGGCTGGAAATGTTGAAGGAGGCCGCCGACAGGACATGTTCGAGGAGGGATCTGCCACCACCTTCGAGTGCGAACTTTTCGGTTCTGCGAAAGCGCAGTTCCGCCGCCGGATTGAAAGACGCGGCCAGCCTCGCGATGATGCCGGCAGCCTCCGCGTCGATCTCGATCCCGCCGAGTTCGCCGGTCGGCGGTTTGCCGATCAATGACAGGGCCTCGACCAACCGGCTGGCGGGATTGGCGATCCAGGGTGCGTTGCTGGAATGAATGGCCGCTTTCGGGCCACCCCATTCGCCGCCCTCGACACGGACCTCGCCCTTAGCGATGCCGGAAAAACCGAGATAGACCCGCGGCGGACCGCCGCCATATTCGCAGAAGGAGGGAAAGATCGCGGCTGCGCTCGGCCGCACCGGGCAGGCATCGTTGGCCAGGTAGTCGCGCATGGCGCTACTGCCGCTTTCCTCCTCGCCATCAACGAGGATCTCGACATTGACGCGCAGCTTTCCCGCATCCGCAAGCGCCTTGACGGCGAGCAGCATGCCGGCGAGCGGCCCCTTGTTGTTCTCGGCGCCGCGGGCGACGAAACTCGGACCGATCTCCGGCAGATCGACGATGCCGCCGCGGAACGGATCGACGGACCAGCCCTGCGACGTGGCAGGCATCACGTCGTACATGTTGTAGAGGATGACGGTGATTGCGGCTCCCACGTCGATGCGGGCGTGAACCACGGGCGGGCGGCCCCGCGACGAGTTGGAGCAGATGATCTCGGCGCCGAGCTGCTGCTGGAGCCAGCAGCGGATCTCGTCCGCCTGGACGCGCAGCGCCTTGTCGTCGCCCTTGACCGACGGGATGGCGCACCAGTCATGCGTCAGTTGCAGCGCCTCCTCGACCGCCCACTCGTCGATCATAGCCTGATCCTCGGGTTCAGCGAGACATAGGCGAGGTCGACCAGGAAGTTGACGACCACGAAAACCGCGGCCGCAAACAGCACGACCGCCTGGACTACGGGGAAGTCGCGGTTCTGGATGGCTTCGACGGCCAGACGACCGATGCCCGGCCAGGCGAAGATGATTTCCGTCACCAGCGCGCCCCCGAGCAGCGAGGCGAAATACATGCCCTGCACGGTGATGACCGGGATCAACGCGTTGCGCAGCGCATGGTGAACGATGATGCGCCAGGAGGAAATGCCCTTGGCGCGGGCGGTGCGAATATAGTTTTCGCCTAGAACCTCGATCAAGCTGGCACGCACCAGCCTTGTGATGGCGCTGAGATAATAGGCGCCGAGTGCGATCGATGGCATGACCAGTTGGGCAACCGAGCCGATACCGCTCGACGGCAGCCAGCGCAGTTTCAGCGAGAAGAAGATGATCAGCAGCAGCGCCAGCAAGAAGACCGGGATCGCCTGGCCGAGAAGCGAGATGACGCGAATGGCGAAATCGATGGCGCTGTTCTTGCGCACCGCTGCGATCGTGCCGAGCAGGAAACCGAGCAGCGAACTCCAGACGAGTGCCGTGCAGGCAAGCAGCGCCGTCGCCGGTAGGCGTTCGACCAGGAGATCAAGTGCTGGACGGTGGAAGCGCACCGACGTGCCGAGCTCGCCGCTCAGCGCGCCGGCCAGGAAACGGCCATATTGTACCCAGATCGGATCGTTGAAGCCCATGGCCTGGCGAAAGGCCTCGATTTCTTCGCGCGATGCATCGGGCGTCATCATAAGGGCGGCCGGATCGCCGGTCAGGAACAGGGCGAAGAAGACGATAGCCGAGACGCCGAACATGACGACAATGCCCTGCAGCGCTCGTCCGGTGATGAAGCTCGCTGTTTTCATATCGTCAGGCATTCCTACTGTCGGCACGCCGCACGAGCCAGTCACCGATGAGATTGCAGCCGATCACCAATGCCCCTATGACGAGGCCGGGATAGAGAATCAGCCAGTTGGCAAGCAGGATATAGGAGCGACCTTCGCCGATCAGATTGCCGAGCGTCGGTGTCGGCGGCTGCACGCCGAGACCGAGGAAGCCGACCGAGGCTTCCAGGATAATCAGGCGCGGCAGGTCCAGCGTCATCAGTACGGTCTGCGGCCCAATGATGTTCGGCAGGATGTGGCGGAAGATGATTGTCCTGTCCGGCAGTCCGATCGAGCGGGACGCATCGACATATTCCAGCTCGCGAATTTCCAGCGTCTTGGCGCGAGCGACACGGGCAAACACCGCCCAGCCGGTAATACCGAGCACCACGACCAGATTGGCCATGCTAGGTCCGATGACCGCGACGATCAACAGGATCAGCAGGATGAAGGGAATGGCGAGCTGAACATCGACGGCGCGCATGATGACGATGTCGAACCAGCCGCGATAATAACCGGCGATCATGCCGAGCGTCGTGCCGAGCACAACGGAGATGGCAGATGCCGCGGTCACGATCGACAGTGAGATCAACGTGCCGAGACCCAGCCGGGCGAGAAGATCCCGCCCTAGCTGGTCAGTTCCGAGCGGATGGAGTTCTCCGCCGATAACGGAGAGCGGCGGTTTGAATGTCGCGGTCAGGGTTCCGCGCACCGGATCGATCGGCCACAAAAGTGGCACGAAGAGGCAGAGCGCCAGAACCGTGACCAGAAGGAACGTCGCAAATATTGCGTCCGCGTTGTCCCGGACATTCCAAAACCGCGTCATGCTGTCTTACTGCTTCCTGATGTCGAAGATCGGGATACGCGCGTCCGGACGCCCTTCAAAGGTAACCGATTTCGCCTTTCCGTAAAGCGCATCCTCCTGATACAGCGGGATGAGGGGCACGTCCTTGGCGGCCAGATCCTGGATCTGAGCGAGCACGGCTTCGCGTTTCGCCGGATCGACGATCGCCCGGCTTTCGTCGAGAAGCTTGTCCATCTCCGGGATCGAGGCCGTCGAGTAGGGCTCGCCGGTCTTCATGATGGCATAGACGGCAGCATCCGCATCGAGCGTCTGGGTCGAACCCCAGCCGAGCATGAAGATCGGGCCCTTGCGCGGCACCTGCTGCGCATAGACGGACCAGTCGAGCACTTCCTGGTCGATCTTCACGCCGATGTCGCCATATTGCTGAGCGATCGCCTGTGCCACTTCGCTGTCCTTGATGTAGATGTGCGAGGACTGCATCTTGATGCTGAAGCCGTTCGGATAGCCCGCTTCCGCAAGCAACGCCTTGGCCTTGGCAGGATCGTAGGCCGGAACTGGAACGTCTTTGTAACCGAAGTCGGCGGGGCCGACCTGGGTGCCACGTGGGGCCGCCATGCCTTGAAGAATATTATCGACGATCGATTTGCGGTCGATGGCTATGTTGAGCGCCTGGCGGACCTTCACATTATCGAGTGGCTTTTCCTTCATGGTAAGACCAAGATAGATGGTAAGACCGCCATTCTTCACCTGCACGAGATCGGCGTCGGGACTTTCCTTGATTAGCGGGAGCAAATCCACCGGGACTTTTTCGATAATATCGACTTCGCCGGTCAGAAGTGCCGTGACGCGAGCGGTACCGTCCGGAATCGAGCGCCAGGTGACCTTGTCGATTGACGGTGCGCCGCGCCAGTAATCCTTGTTGGCTTCGAGAATGACATGCTGGTCCGGAATGAAGTCGACGAATTTATACGGACCGGTGCCGACGGGATGGGTGGCAAACTTGTCGTTGCCGACTTCCTTCACGTATTTCGGCGGAACGATATAGGCCGGGTAGCGGCTCATGCGGGTTGGAAGCAGCGGATCGGGGCCATTGGTCTTAATGCGGACGGTCGACGGATCAACGACGTCAACACTGGCGATGGTGCGGATGTAAGAGACCGTCGGCGACTTTGCCGCCGGATCGAGAACGCGGTCGAGGGTGAACTTGACGGCCTCGGCGTCGAATGCCTCGCCGTTGTGAAACTTGACACCCTCGCGGAGCTTGAATTCCCACGTCGTGTCGTCGATCGCCGTCCATGAGGTCGCAAGTCCAGGTACGAGCTTCATATCCTTGTCTCGCATGACCAGCGTGTCGAAAATATTATCGACGATGGTCGCGGCCTCGCGAAGGAAGCCAGGGTCCATGGCGGTAGTGGAAGCGCTACGGCCGACGACGAGATCGGCAGCCTCGGCGGTCGCTGTGGTGACTGGCAGCAGCATGGATGCCGCGAGAGCTAAAGCAACTAGTCTTTTCATTCGGCCTTCACCTTCTCCGGAGTTGACATTTCCCCCGTCCGGCAGGACGGCAGTTGATAGCGTCACGATATATGATATATCCTGTATGAGCAAGATATGGGCAGTTCCGAATCTGTGATAAAAAACAGGCAAATTTTCCAATGACGAGGGTGATGTGAGTACGGCTTTGTTCAATGCAGCTCCAAGAAAGAGCCTAGTTACGCATGTCGAGGATGAAATCCGCGCGGCGCTTATCGAGGGCCGGCTGGAGCCCGGGACCAGGCTCGTCACGAAGGATCTGGCGCACTCGCTTGGCATTAGCATTACACCCGTTCGCGAAGCTCTGGTGCGCTTTGCCGCCTCGGGTGTCCTGGCCGCGGAACCGGCTCAATCTTTCCGGGTGCCGACGATGACGGTGGCGCAATATTCCGAGATCGCCGAGATCCGCAAATCTGTCGAAGGGCTTGCGGCCTATAATGCCGCAGGCAAAATTAACGGCTCGGAAATCGCCGAGATGCGAGGGTTGCTGAAGAAATACCTCGCCGCGAAGGCAGAAAAGAACCAGCATCTGGCGCTGACGCTGAATAAGGAATTCCGCTTCGTCCTTTACGCGGCGGCTCGCATGCCGACCCTCCTCGGCGTTATCGAAATGCTCTGGCTGAGGGCTGGACCGGGCTTCAACTACCTCTATCCGGAGGCTCAGTCCGGGTCCAGCGATCATCACAACTACGACGACCTGATGCAGGCGCTACAGCATAAGCGGGCCGATGCAGCCCGCGCGGCGATCGAGCATGCGATAGAGGACGGTGCGCGCATCGTCATCGAAGCCTTGCAGCAGCGCGAAGCGCAACGGGTGACCGTGAGGTGACGGGCCAAGGCAAGGCATCGAACAGCAAGATTCGCACTGCCGCTCATTGGGGTGTCTACGAGGTCGTGCCCCAGCCGGTGGGCAGCCCCTCAATAAGGGGCGCCGCAGAGGATTCCGATCCGTCGCCGATCGGCCTTCATATGGCGTCGGGCGATCTGAAGAAGGTGCGCATAGCAAGACCGTCTGTCCGCAGGAGTTGGCTGGAAAGCGGACCCGGCTCGAATCCTCACTTACGAGGGCGTGAGCCCTTCGTCGAGGTAGAATGGGATGTGGCGCTTGATCTTCTCGCCCGCGAGTTCGAGCGGGTCTGCTCGACCTTCGGCAATGAGGCGATCTTCGGTGGCTCTTACGGATGGGCCAGCGCCGGACGGTTTCACCACGCGCAAAGCCAGGTTCACCGGTTTCTCAATCTGATCGGCGGCTATGTGAGCCATGTTGACAATTACAGCCTCGCGGCCGGTCGGGTGATCCTGCCGCATGCGGTTGCCTCGACCGAAATCCTGCTCGACCAGCATACGTCCTTCGACGTGATGACGAAGCATACGACACTGTTCGTCACCTTCGGCGGCGTGCCTACGAAGAATGCTCAGATGTCGCCGGGAGGCGCTGGCCGCCACCGGGTGACGGCAGGCATGCGGGCCATGGAAAAGGCCGGAACCCGCTTCGTCAATATCAGCCCGGTCTCCGACAATATGCCGGTCGATAGCGAGTGGCTGGCGGTCCGCCCCAATACCGACGTGTCGCTGATGCTGGCGCTCGCCTTTGTGCTGGAGACCGAGAACCTCGCAGACCGCGTCTTCCTCAACAGCCACTGTACCGGCTATGGCCGGTTCAGGCCCTATCTGCTCGGGCACACGGATGGCATTGCCAAGACGCCGGAATGGGCATCCGCAATCTGCGGCATCGATGCCGACCGGATAGCCTCGCTTGCCAGGGAAATGGCTGCAAGCCGGACGATGATCAATGTCTCCTGGTCGCTGCAGCGCGCCGTGCATGGGGAACAGCCTTTCTGGATGACGGTGACGCTGGCAGCGATGCTCGGTCAGATCGGTCTTCCGGGAGGCGGTTTCGGTGTTGGCTATGGCGCACTGAATTCCGTAGGGCACGATAATGCCCGGTTCAAGTTCGGCACTTTCCCGCAGAGCCAGAACCCGATCTCGACCTTCATTCCGGTTGCGCGCGTCGCCGACATGCTGCTCAATCCGGGCGGCAGCTTCACCTACAATGGAAAAAACTACAGCTATCCGGATATCCGTCTCGTCTATTGGGCGGGTGGCAATCCGTTCCATCATCATCAGGATCTTAACCGCCTCCTGAAAGCCTGGGAAAAGCCGGAGACGATCGTCGTCAACGAGCCCTATTGGACGTCGACGGCAAAGCTCGCCGATATCGTCCTTCCAGTTACGACCTCGCTGGAACGCAATGACATCGCCGCTGCCGGCGGCGAGGATCTGGTCGTCGCAATGAAGAAGGTCGAAGAACCTTTTGGCCAATCGCGCAACGATTTCGACATTTTCGACGCGCTGGCCAAACGGCTCGAGATCAATTTCTCCGAAGGCCTCGACGAGGATGGGTGGCTGCGGCGCATCTATGCCGTGAGCCGAGACAATGCAGCCGCCAGAGGCATAGCCATGCCGGATTTCGAGACATTCTGGGAGGCAGGCCTGTTCGATCTCGGCCCCGAGGCAGGCCCGGTCGTCATGTTAGAAGCGTTTCGCCACGCGCCTGGTGCGAACCCAGTTCCTACGCCGTCTGGTCTGATCGAGATCTTTTCCGAGACGGTCGATAGCTTCGCACTCGCCGATTGCCCCGGCCACCCGATCTGGTTCGAACCGCCGGAATGGCTGGGTGCCGCATCGCGCGGCGAACAGGAACTGCATTTGATCTCGGACCAGCCGGTGCGCCGACTGCACAGCCAGCTTGATGCCAGCCCGCACAGCAAGGCAGGCAAGGTGGCAGGGCGCGAGCCGATCCATATCAGTCCGGCCGATGCGGCTGATCGTGGCATCGCTGATGGTGATCTGGTCGAAGTCTTCAACACCCGCGGCCGGCTGATCTCCGCGGCCGTCGTTTCAGACGCGATCATGCCGGGTGTGTTAAGGCTTTCCACCGGCGCCTGGTTCGATATGGACCGTGATAGCAATATTGAGCGGCATGGCAATCCGAATACCGTAACGCTCGACATTCCGGCGTCTTCACTGTCACAGGGCTGCAGCGCCCAAACATGTCTGGTCGCTATCCGTAGACTCGATTCCGACCCACCGCCGGTCGAGGCTTTCAACACTCCGGATTTTACATCATGATTTTTGGACCCGATGTCGCAGGTTTGGACTGAGAGTATCTATTTATTCGATTCATATTCACGCCGGCCCACCATATTCTCCTTTAGTCCTCCACCCATTATCAACCCGCGATGACCGCGACACTGAGGCCAGCCGCTTTGCAGCGAGCAATCTTGCCGCGTTCGTAAAATCCAATCTGGAGATCGGTGCGTCTAATTGCGTCTTCCTTGCAATGCGCCAGCTTTCGGACCCGCGCGCGGTCAGCACCTTGTGCGACTGTTCGAAAGTTCTATTTGCTATGGTCTTTACTAAGGGCAGCGGCTGCGGGCCTGTTCGATGCGCCGTCGCTTTGGACGGGGGCATGTCGTCGGACCTGTGGTTGTCGGTCGTGACGGGATGCGATCAAGGAAATGACGGTTGCAACCAACATATCTCGGCAATTATGGGTTTGCCAAAAGTTGATCTCGTTGGGTAATGGTTCGTTCATGCAGAAACACCGTCTATTTCGTCGACGGAACTCCATCTCTGCGTTCGCAGCCAGCAACAGCTTCCTTTCTACGCACAGAAGCTGCGCGACATCTGCGTGGATATGCCGAGGCGGCACGGCACCCATGGGGCGGTGTATACCTGTTCATCGACTATTTGACGGGGCAGTGTCGAGGAGGTGATTGGGGCACATCCGCGAGCTGGTAGGCTACGAAATCGATCTCTGCAACATGCTCGCCAAATACATCGGCGTGAAGGCGCAGCTCACACCTATTTCTCCTCACACCCGCGGCCGCACCCTCCGCTTAGGGAGCGGGCTGTCGCTTTGCTCGCGAGCGAGCCGAAGTGCGCACGGCCGAACTCACGGCAGGAGAGCGGCCTCAGGCTGCCACTACAAGTATCTTTCCATTAGCCTATATTTGCTGCGCAAGAGACGGTTTGGCCTTTGATAATGAAAGCGGCTAGGTGCTGGTGGCCCGACCGCTTCGCTTTTGGTTCGCGCGTTCAGACGGCGCCGCGAGTTTCCACATAGATCGCGTAGACCGAGTGGCTGCTCGCCATATAGAGGCGGTTCTTCTTCGGGCCGCCGAAGACGAGGTTCGGGCAACGCTCCGGCAGGCGGATGAAGCCGATCGCCTTGCCGATCGAGTTGAAGACCTTGACGCCGTTCAGATCCTCGGGCCTGGCGCCCGCAGCGCCGCTCGATCCCCAGCCGCACCAGAGGTTGCCGTCGATGTCGACCTTGAAGCCGTCGAGACCGCCATTGTCGTCGGCCGTCACCAACGCCGTCTTGTTCGAAAGCTTCACGCCGTCTGCGCCCATGTCGTAGCTCCAGATGATACGGTAGGGCGATGCGCGGCCTTCGACGATGTAGAGCTTCTTTTCATCGGGCGAAAACGCAATGCCGTTCGGGCCTTTCAGCTCGTCGGTGACAAGATCGAGCTTGCCGTCCGGCGAGATGCGATAGACCGAGTGCGGCAGCTCCGGTATTGCTTTCTCGCCTTCCCACTCGCCGGCGATGCCGAAAGGTGGATCGGTGAACCAGATGGAGCCGTCCGACTTGCAGACGATGTCGTTCGGAGAGTTGAGCTTCTTGCCGTTGTAATTATCGGCAAGCACCGTGATCGAACCGTCATATTCGGTGCGGGTGACCCGGCGTGTCAGATGTTCGCAGGAAAGCAGGCGGCCCTGGCGGTCGCGGGCGTGGCCGTTGGCATAGTTGGAGTTGGCGTTGTAGACGCTCCAGCTCTCATTGGCTTCGTCATAGCGCATGACGCGGTTGTTTGGAATGTCGCTGACGAGCAGATAGCGTCCGTCGCCGAACCAGACTGGACCTTCCAGCCAGCGAGCGCCGGTTGCGACCTGCTCAAGCGAGCTGCTGGCGACACGATACTTCGCAAAGCTCGGATCGAGAATCTGGATGGCCGGATCGGGATAGATGGGGCTTGGCGTAAAGCCGATCGCTTGCGCAGATGCCATTTTCGGGACGACGGTTGCCAAGGCGGCCGCCGAAAGCTTCATGATGTTGCGGCGTGAAAAATTCACATTGAAGTCCTTCGATTGTGATTTTTGATTTCATATCAATTTGCCCGACTTGGCGGGGAACCGAAACCACGGTTCGCTTTCCAATTAAAGGCAGCCCGTTGTGCGCCGCAACAAACCAGGATTACCTTGTGTCACCTTGGTTAAGCACCCGTGAAATGCAGATTGGAGATCGGCGTGCGCTTTTGTGCGCTGCGACAAGGGTAAGATTTTATTATGAAAAAGCACCTATGATCCACGAACAATCAAGTTTGATCGCTACCGCACTATGTCCACTGCGGCTCCTGCATTTTGCTTTTCAATACACCTTCATTCATTGAGCGTTTTTTGAGGTATCTGATGTTTAAGAATTTAAAGATCAAAACAAAATTCCTGATGGCGATTGCCGTCCTTGCCGTCATTTCGCTGGCAGGCCTGATGTATGTCACCAGCAAGTTCAGCGCTGCCAATGAGGCCTATTCCGGGTTCCTGCAGAAGGAAAGCAATGCGGCGACCTTCGGACCCCGCGGTGCGGCCGGCATGTGGACCGCGACGACATGGCTGAGCCGCGCGCTGGCACAGGACCCGGCAACGCCGGCTTTCCAGGATCTATCAGGCCGGTTTTCGAAAGAATTTGCCGGCGCCCGTGACCGGTTGACACAGATCCCGGCGCTAGTGCCAAGCCGCAAGGCTGCGATCGACGAACTGCTTGCCGGAGCGGACGCACTGAAGGCAATCGGCGACGATCTTCTCAAGGCCCATACCGCAGGCGATCAAGAAAAGGTTCGCACACTCTCCGCCAAGCTCGACCAGGCGATCGTCGATCTCTCGCCGAAATTCGGCGCCAATAACGGCGCCATGGCCGAAATCCTCAACAACGGCGCCAAGACGTTGAGCCAATCGGTCTCCAGCACGATTACCTATGCGATCTGCGGGATGCTTCTGGGGATTGCGATCGCCGCAGTCCTGTCCATGACTATCGCCCATAAGGGCATCACCGTACCGATGGCCCGCTTGCGTGAACGCATGGCTTCGCTGGCTGCCAGTCAGACGGAAGCTGCCATCGACGGCCTCGACCGCAAGGACGAAATCGGCCAGATGGCAGAAGCCGTGGCGGTGTTCCGCGACAATGCGATCGAGCGCCTTCGCCTGGAGCAGGAAGCGGAAGACAATCGCGGTCTATCCGAACGCGACCGCATGGATCGCGAAGCCCAGAAGACGCGGGAAGCCGCCGAGATCAAGTTCGCCGTCGACAACCTGGCGGAGGGACTGAGCCATCTCTCCGACGGCAATGTGTCCTACCGCATCGAAAAGCCCTTCACCGCGACGCTTGACGGTGTCCGCTATGATTTCAATACCTCGGCCAGCAAGCTGCAGACGGCTCTGGAGCAGGTGGCACAGAATGCCCGCAGCATCGAAGCCGGCTCGTCCGAAATCAAGGCGGCTGCCGACGATCTGGCCAAGCGCACCGAGCAGCAGGCAGCTTCGGTGGAGGAAACCGCCGCCGCTCTGGAAGAAATCACCACCACCGTCAAGGACGCCACCAAGCGCGCTCAGGAAGCCGGCGCCCTTGTTGCCCGCACCCGCAGCGGTGCTGAAACCTCCGGGGAGGTCGTCCAGCGCGCCGTCAAGGCGATGGAACAGATCGAAAAGTCTTCTGGCGAGATCAGCAACATTATCGGTGTCATCGACGACATCGCCTTCCAGACCAATCTTCTCGCGCTGAACGCCGGCGTGGAAGCGGCTCGTGCAGGTGAAGCCGGCAAGGGCTTTGCCGTCGTCGCCCAGGAAGTGCGCGAGCTCGCACAGCGCTCTGCCAAGGCCGCCAAGGAGATCAAGGCGCTGATCACGACATCGAACGAGCAGGTCAATGCCGGGGTGCACCTGGTCGGCCAGACCGGCCAGGCGCTGGCGACGATCGTTGCGGAAGTGCAGGAAATCAACCGGCACGTCAACGCGATTGTGGAATCGGCGCAGGAACAGTCTTCTGGCCTTCAACAGATCAACACCGCCGTCAACCAGATGGATCAGGACACGCAGAAGAACGCTGCCATGGTCGAGGAATCGACCGCCGCCAGCCACGGTCTCGCCCGTGATGCCGCGTCGCTAAACGAGCTTCTGGCCCAGTTCAAGCTGTCTGGTCCGCGTCAGACTTCTGTCGTGCGACCCGTCAAGGGCCGGGACGTACCGGTGGCCTCGCCGGCTCATGCCCTTGGCCGCAAGGTCGCACGCGCCTTCACCGGTAATGCCGCGGTAGCCGTGGCCGGCGACGAATGGCAGGAGTTCTAAAAAAGACGTCGGAAAAATTCGCCATTTGCATCAAGGGCGAGGGATACGAGGCCACGATCAGCGCACCATTCGTGACCAGACACCGGAATCGAAAAGGCTATGAAGGCGGGCATTCCAGTCGATCTTTACACGGGTCTTATCGAGGCCGACACCGTCACCACGGAAATTCATGGTGGAGCCGGACACTTCGGCAATGTCATGGGCGACTTCCTCGTCAAGGAACTCAACGGCAGGGCAACATCTGGTCCTTCGTTGATCTGGCTGGACATTCGGAAGACACCCACGGCTGCAATGGTCCGATCTACGGCTCGGCCTACTGAGGAGTACACCTCGCCTTCGACGAGCCGATTGGATATGTCGACCCGGCGGTCGTGGAGAAGACGACGCATTCCACAATCCGGGGCATCCGCATGGTCCGAAAGTTCCGGGCCGCTGATGGCCAGAGCAGGTAGATGCTGCCATCGGCAAGCATTGATAGCAGCTCCTGATGATCCGGTTCGGCGAGCTTGTGAAGAGTGGAAAGCCGGCGATATCGGACGCCCGTCCAGCAAATAAGCAAAAACAACGACGCCTTGGTCGTACCCTTTGAACGGCTCAGCCATCATCTCGGAAACCTGGGGGCGCAACAGTCGCTTTAAATCGGCGCTCGCACCACAAAGGAACAGCTGAATTTTGCTAGGTTTCAGGATCAAACTTGCGCGCAAGCCTCCGGCTTGTTCCCCTCAAGGCGGCCACACGGGTCGCCAATTAGCAAATGCTCACTGTACCTCATTGACATATCTGTGGTGCGCGGTCGTCGCGCGATGAGCGGATATGAGAATGGGGACCGCGAGTTGGTCATAGGCGACCTCGTCGATCGTTAGCACGGCAGCCGGCAGGGCAAGGTCTAACCACCGGGCATCGAAATCGGACGCGAGATCGGCACCGATCTGTTCGCGTATGGCCGAGATGCGGATTCCGTAATTTTCCAGTAGATGCAGGTAGAAAAGCGCAGGGATTTCTTCTGCCCTCTCCGGGAAGTCCGGAACCCGTTCGCAGGAAAGTGTCAGCGTCTCGTGCATGATCGGTCGATCGTCGACGTAGCGCACCCGGTGGAAGGTGACGATCGGCGATCCTTCCTCGATCTGAAGTTTCCCCGCGTCGGCGGTGGAAGCAAAGCTCCTGTCGAGCGAAATCACCTTCGTCACCGACTTGCTAAGCGAACCATCCAGCCCGTGCAGTCGAAAATACTGAAAAAACAATCGCAGGCTGTGCTGCGGCTTGCGGCCGGTCACGACGGTGCCGGTCTTGCGACGGCGGCTGAGAAGGCCGTCATTGGTGAGGTCCATCAGCGCTCGGCGAATGGTCCCAACGGCCACGCCGTAAGTTTGCGACAATGCCACTTCGCTGGGCAGAACAGAGCCCGGTTCCAGTTTGCCGATCATGATCGCTTCGGTGATCTGTCGCTTGACCACTTCGTAAAGCGGCAAGGACAATTCTGTCAGCTTGCTCGCTCCTGATGAATTATTGGGCAGTTCCGGCAATTATTTGCCTCTTCTTTGGAGTTGACTCATGGTCTCGATCTACTCACTATTACTATATAGTTTATATTAAAGCGCAAGCTGAGGAGGCTGGCGTGACGGGTACCGAGGACACTGCCATGAACACCCAGCAGCCAGCATCTTCGCAACAAGGCTTTGAGTCTGCCATGGCAGCGATTGAGCTGGATGTCGAGGCTGCTGTCGATGATCTGGCGCGGATGATCAAAGTTGACACCTCATTCCCGCCGGGGCTGGGCTATAACGCTTTCGCCGATCTGATGGCCGAGCTTCTGGCGCCGCTGGGGTTTGAGTTCGAGCGGGTCGTCGTGCCGCGTGATCTCTGGTACGTAGCCGGTGGTCTGGCTTCTGGCGAGCGGACCAACCTCGTTGCCACCCGCGAAACGGGAAAGCCTGTCTGCGGCCTTTATTATCACGTCGACACGGTGCCGGTTGCGCCCGGCTGGACTCGTGATCCCCTGAGGCTGACGGTCGAGGGCGATGATCTGTTCGGGCTCGGTGCTGCCGACATGAAGGGCACGATCGCCGCAACCTTGCTGGCGCTGCGGGCCGCCAAGGTATGCGGCGTGCCGCTCGCCTATGATCCGATGCTGCTTTTGTGCACCGACGAGGAGGGCGGGCTCTATCCCGGTATCCGCTACCTCGCGGAGCAGGGCATGCTGAAGGACCATATCATCAATTTCAACGGATCGGCGGCACCGCGTGTCTGGGCCGGCTGTTTCGGCATATTCAATCTGCAGGTGACGATAACAGGGCATGCCGTGCATGCAGGCGAGGGCAATCGCACAGGCGCCGGCATCAATGCCATCGAGGGCGCCCTTCCGGTCCTCCACGCCCTGGTGAAGCTGAAACCGGAGGTGGCAAGCCGGACATCCAGGCTAACGCCGCCGCCGCATGCATCCGGGCCGCTTCGACCACAACTGACCATTTCGGCCATCAACGGCGGCACCGCCGGCGGACAGGTGCCGGCCGAGATCAAGATCCTCGTCAGCCGCCGTTATGCGCCGGAAGAAAACTACGATGAGGCACGCGCCGAAATCGAGACTCTGGTCCGAGGTTGCATCACCGACACAGGGCTTGGCCTTTCTGTGGATCTTGTCGGGCATCTGGTCCCAACTGACGATCCCGATGGTCCGCACTGGCCACGATGGCAAAAGGCGCTGTCGCTGGGCTTCGGCTACAAGCCGGAAGACTTTCAAAAATGGGGCGCCGCAAGCTGTTCGGATTTCGGTTACGTGCAGAGGGCCGGTTTCGGGCCGGAAGTGCTGCTCGGCGGCCTCGGCCGGCCGGAAAGCTGCATCCACAGCCCCGAAGAACACACGACACGGCAGGACATCATCGCCCTCGCGAAGAGCATTCTCGCCTATCTCGCGGCCGACTTCGCCGCGGACTGCATTCCTGAAAACAGCAACTGATACGTCAAGGGGAACTACATATGCTGGAAATGAAACGCCGCTTCTTCCTGGCCGGCACGGCAGCCGTGTTGGTCGCACCGTCGCTGAGCTTTGCTCAAGCAACGCCGGCCAAGGGCGGCACGCTGAAGATCTCCGTCGACCAGGCGGCAAGCGTCATCCATCCGCTTCTCACCCGCGTCAACCCGGAATATTTGGTGACCGAACTGCTCTACAGCAACCTGACGCGCCTCAAGGTCGACATGTCGGTGGAGCCGGACCTGGCCGAAAGCTGGACACCGAACGAGGGCCTAACCGAGTGGACATTCAAGCTGCGCACCGGCGTCACCTTCCATGACGGTTCCGCCTTCACGGCAAAGGATGTCGTCGCCACGTTCAAGGCGATCCTCGACCCGGCGACGGCTTCGCCCGGCCGCAACAATGTCGGCCCGATCGCCGATATCGTCGCCGTCGACGATGCGACCGTACTGTTCAAGCTTTCCGGTGCCTATGCCGACCTTCCGGTCTCGATGGCCTACACCAACGCTCGTATCATCCCGGCCCATTTTGCCACCGGCGACTTGAAGAGCCTGTCGACCAAGGCTGTCGGCACTGGTCCGTTCAAGCTTGTGTCCTACGAGCCGGACCGCCTGATCGTCGTCGAGCGCAACGAGAAGTACTACGACCCTGCGCGGCCCTATCTCGACCGCGTCGAAGTGCATGTTTTCCCGGACACTTCGGCTGAAAGCTCAGCGCTGCTTGCCGGCGATATCGACATAATCTCGACCATCCAGCCGCCGGAATTCATGCGCGTCGATGGCAATGCCGGCATCACCACGCTGCGCACGCCATCCGGCCAGTTCTGCAACATCAACTTCGGCTGCGACACGGCTCCGTTCAATGACGCGCGCATTCGCCGTGCGATCGCCCTGACGGTCGATCGCGAAGCCATGGTCGGTTTCGTCACCGAAGGTTTCGGCACGGTCGGCAACGACACGCCACTCAACCCGTCCTACCAGTTCTTCAAACAGGTCAAGCAGCGGGAGGTGAATATCGAGGAAGCCAAGAAGCTTCTCGCCGAAGCCGGCCATGCGAACGGTCTGGAACTGACACTGATCGCCTCCGACCGTCCGGCGGTGCGCACCCAGCTCGCGGTAGCGCTCCGCGAAATGGCCAAGGAAGCCGGCATCACCATCAACGTCCAGACCATGCCGCATGCGACCTATCTGGAGCAGGTGTGGAAGAAGGGCACATTCTACGTCGGCTTCTACAACATGCAGCCGACCCCGGATGGCATCTTCAAGCTGCTCTACACATCTGATGCGGCCTGGAATGAGACACGCTGGAACAACAAGGCGTTCGATGCGCTGGTCGCGGAAGCCCGTGGCACGACCGACGAGGCAAAGCGCACTGAGCTTTACACCAAGGCACAGGAAATCATGAACGAGGACGTTCCCTCGATCATCCCGTCCTTCTTTGACGTTCTGGCCGCCAAGCGCAGCTGGGTCGAAGGCTTCGAAGCGCATCCGCGCGCCTCGGTGTTCCGCCTCGACTACGCCTCGCTCTCCGACAAGGCGCCGAAGCGCGGCTGATGTCGTGATCCCTTCGGGCGCGGCGAGAGCCGCGTCCGATACCTCTTTCTGCCAAGGAACATGACCTTGTCACCGAATTACATAGCCAAGCGGCTGGTGATGATCGTCTACACGCTGTTCGTCGTGTCGTTGATCGTCTTTGCCATAACCCAGATCCTGCCGGCCGACGCCGCCGTCATGATGCTGGGTGAGAACGCCACGCAGGATGCTCTCGACGCGCTGCGCCAGACAATGGGGCTCGATGCGCCTATCTGGCAGCAATACGCAACCTGGCTTGGCCATGTCCTGCAGGGTGATCTCGGCACATCGCTGCGCACCGGTCAGCCGGTCGGCCCGGTGATGTTCGAGGCACTCGGACGCTCGCTGCTTCTTGCCTTCCTGTCGATCGGCCTGATGCTGGTGCTGGCCATTCCGCTCGGCATCATCGCTGCAATCCGCCGCGGCAAGATTGCCGATATGGTCGTCAGCCTGATCTCCTATGCCGGTGTCGCACTGCCGGAATTCGTCACCGCTACGATTGCCGTGCTTGTCTTTGCCGACTGGATGAAGTGGCTGCCGGCGACCGGTTACGTGCCGCTGACGGAAAATTTCGTCGATGGCATTGCCCATCTCGTCTTGCCCGTCTGCGTCATTTCTATCATCCTGATCGCCCATGTCTCGCGCATGGTGCGCTCCGAACTCATCGACGTGCTGCATACCGACTACATCCGTGCGGCGCGGCTGAAGGGCATTTCCCGCGGCCAGGTGCTGCGCCGCCATGCGCTGCGCAACGCGCTTCTGCCGACCATCACCATCGTCGCGCTGGACGTCGGTTATCTGCTTGGCGGCGTCATCGTCGTGGAAGAGATCTTCGCCATTCCCGGTATCGGCCGCCAGCTGATCGTCGCCATCCAGGCGCGCGACCTGCCTGCCATCCAAGCCGGCGTGCTGATCATGGCTGCCACCTATTCGATCGTCAATTTCATTGCCGACATCCTCTATGCCTGGCTCGACAAGAGGATCCAGTATGACTGAGTTTATCAAACGTCTCCTGAAGACGCCTCAGGGCGCCATCGGCTTCGGCCTCGTGGTGCTGGTCCTGTTCATCGTCGTCTTCGGCCCGCTGGTCGCGCCCTACGACCCGGAAAAGCTGTCGCCGCTTGCCCGCTATAAAGGACCAAGCCTGACCTACTGGCTGGGTACCGACCAGTATGGCCGCGATATCTGCAGCCGCCTGCTGATCGGCGCCCGCGCCACCGTCGTGATGGCGGTGCTGGCGACCATTGCCGGCACGTTGATCGGCGCGCTGATCGGCACCGCATCCGCCTTTCTCGGCGGCCGCGCCGACGAGCTGATCATGCGCACGATCGATGCCGTGATGTCGATCCCGAGCCTGCTCTTCGCTCTGCTGATCGTGAACCTTCTTGGTTCCAGCACGGTCAACGCGCTGGTCGCCGTCGCCATCGCCTTTGCTCCGGGCATGGCGCGGATCACGAGAAGCGTGGCGCTGTCGGTTCGCAAGCAGGACTATGTCAATGCAGCAATCGCCCGTGGCGAGAGCTCCGGATATATCATCCGCCGCGAAATGCTGCCGAACGTGATTGCGCCGATCATCGTCGAGATGACCATTCGCATGTCGTTTGCGGTGATGCTGTTTGCCACCCTGAGCTTTCTCGGTCTCGGCGCCCAACCGCCGGCTGCCGAATGGGGCCTGATGGTGTCGGAAGCGCGCCGCTATATGCATCTTTCCGCCGGCATCTTGATCTGGCCGAGCGTGGCGATCGCCATCGTTGCCGTAGGCTTCAACCTTCTGGGCGACGGTCTCCGCGATGCCCTCAATCCGCGGACGTGAGGTGATGACCATGACCAAGACAGAAAACCGCTCGGTCGTTTCTCCGGTTCTCACCATCGAAAACTACTCGCTGGATTACGAGACCGCGAACGGCCCGTATCACGCGCTGAAAAACATCGGTATCGCCATCAACCGTGGCGAGATCCTCGGCCTTGTCGGCGAATCCGGCTCCGGCAAGACTTCGCTTGCCTGGTCGATCATGCGTTATCTGCCGAAGAATGCCCGCGAGCCGGGCGGCAAGATCCTACTTGATGGCGAGAACCTTCTGGAGAAGTCAGAGCGCGAGATGGAAACTTTTCGCGGGCGGCGCATCAGCATGGTGTTCCAGGATCCGAGCACGTCGCTTAACCCGACTTTGTCGCTCGGCACCCAGCTTGCCGAAGTACTGGTCCGCCATCGTGGCCTGACCCGGCAGCAGGCGTGGAAGGAAGGCGAGGCACGGCTTGCTCACGTGGGCCTCAAAACCCCAGCGCGGATGATGAACCGCATGCCTCATGAGGCGTCGGGCGGCGAGAAACAGCGCGTCGTCATTGCGTCGGCTTTTGCCTGCAACCCGGAATGCATCATCTTTGACGAGCCGACCACGGCACTCGACGTGATCACCTCGCGCCAGATCCTCGACCTGTTCGTCGAACTGCAGGCCGAGACCGGGGTTGCCTCGCTCTATATCTCGCATGATCTTGCTCTGGTGGCACGCACCGCAGGCCGCGTTGCCGTCATCAATCGCGGCGATATCATCGAGCAGGGCAACGTCCGCGAGATATTCACCAACCCGCAGCAGGATTACACCCGCGCACTGATCGCGGCCGTTCCCGATCCGGCCCACCGGCTGGTCAAGGATGATGGCGTTGCAACAGACAAGCCACTGGTGAAGGTCGAGAATGTCAGCGTCCATTTCGGCCGCAAGCCGCTCCTCGCCGCCCTGACCGGCAAAAAGACCGAGCGCGTTACCGGCAACAACGCCATCAGCCTCAGCGTCAATCCGGGCGAGATCCTCGGCATCGTCGGCGAGTCGGGCTCGGGCAAGTCCACGCTCGCCAAGGCGATGACCGGCCTCAACCGCTTCGAGGGCAAGATCTGGTTCGACGGGCGCGAGATCAGGAACCTCGGCGATATGGACAATGCCTATCGCAAGGATGTGCAGATCATCTTCCAGCATCCAGATGCCTCGCTCAATCCGCGCCAGAAGATTTCGGAAATCCTGTCTCGGCCGCTGAAACTGTTCGGCCATGCCTCCGATCTCGACAAGCAGATCGGCGACATGCTGGAACAGGTTCGCCTGCCGCGCACGCATGCAAGCCGCTATCCACACCAGCTTTCGGGCGGCGAAAAGCAGCGTGTGGCGATCGCCCGAGCGTTCGCGTCCAAGCCGAAGCTGGTGATCTGCGACGAGATCACCTCGGCGCTCGACGTCTCGGTACAGGCCTCTGTCGTGGAACTGCTGCTGGAACTGCAGAAGGCGAGCGGCACCGCCTACCTGTTCATCACCCACGACCTCAACCTGATCCGCCAGATCGCCAACCGGATCGCCGTCATGTATCGCGGCGACCTGATTGAGGTGGTGAAGGCCACAGAGATCGATAGTCCTGATCGGGCGGACTATACCCGCCGCCTGATCGAGGCGGTGCCGCGCGCTGCCGCTCAATACCAATGATACCGCATCAAGGAGCATGACAATGGACCCGAAGTCCCTGTTGGACCGGATCGACGAAAAGGCCTGCCTCGATTTCCTGTCGAAAATGGTCCAGCACAAGAGCCATTCGGAAACTGAGGGCGAGAAGGATCTCGCCCGCTGGATGGCCACGGCGCTTGAAAAAATCGGCGTCGAAGCCGAACTCCAGGCCTTCGACGAAGGCCGCCGCTTCAACACGATCGGCCGCCTGAAGGGCACTGGCGGCGGAAAGAGCCTACTGTTCAACGGCCATCTCGACACCAATCCGGTTACCGAAGGTTGGACGGTCGATCCCTATGCCGGCCTTGTCGACGACAAGTTCATCTACGGCATTGGCGTCTCGAACATGAAGGCGGGCGACGCCGCCTATTTCTGCGCCGTGAAAACGCTACTCGAGGCCGGCGTCAAGCTGAAGGGCGATGTTGTCCTGACTTTCGTGGTCGGCGAATTGCAGGGCGGCATCGGAACGCTTGCGGCGATCCGCAGCGGCGTGAAGGCTGACTACTTCATCAACAGCGAGCCGAGCGACCTGGTTGCCGTAACCATGCACGCCGCGGCGCTGAGCTACGTCATCGAGCTCACCGGCGATACCCGCCACCTTTCCAAACGCGAAGAGTCCGTTGACGCGATCGCGGCTGCCTGCGACATCATTCCGCGTATCAATGCGATGACCTTCAGCGGCGCCAGGAGCGACGTGCACAGGTCGATCAATCGCGGTCATGTCGGTGTCGTCCATGGCGCTCTTGGACGCAACCTTGAGGAATGGCGCCCGCCGCAGGTCGCCGATTTTGTCCGCCTCAAGGGCTCGTGCCGCTACGCGCCTGGCCAGACACAGGAAGGTGTGCTGGCCGATCTCGAACGCGAACTGAAGGCGCTCGAAGGCCGCTTCCCCGGCCTCAAGGCCAAGCTGGTTCCCGAGATGATAGAGGGCCGCCCGTTGATGCCGCCCTTCGAGGTCTCGCCGGAATCGCGCATCGTCAAGTCGATCAACGCCGCCTATGAAGCCGTGCGCAGCGAAAAGCAGCCGACCGGTGCCATCACGCCGACGCGCTTCTACGGAACCGATGCTGGCCATCTCTACAAGGAGCTCGGCATGGAAGGCATCGTCTGTGGCCCCGGCGGCCGTTACAACACCATGCCCGACGAACGTGTCGACATCGTCGACTATCTCGACATGATCCGCGTCTACATGCTGACCATCCTCGATATCTGCGAGGTTGCCTGACCATGTTCTCCCGGGCGGAATTTGATCGCCGTATCGCACGCGCCCGGGACGCCATGGCATCCGCCGACGTCGATCTGCTGCTCGTCGATAGCGGCGAGCTGCTGGCTTGGCTGACCGGTTACACCGTCTCCGAAACTATGTACCGTGCCGCCTTTTTGCCGCGCGAGGGTGACGCCTGGTTTACGTTGCGGGCGCTGGACGAGGCGCCATGTCGTGAAAAGAGCTGGATCACCGACGTCATCGGTTTCGCCGACACGGAAGACGCGCAGACGGCAGTCGCGGAAAGCATCCGCCAGCACGGCTTCGAAAAGGCGCGGATCGGTCTCGACACCAATTCATACTGTATAAGTGCGGCAACTTTCATGCGTCTCACCCAGCTTCTGCCAGAGGCGACTATCGTGCCGATGCCGGGCCTGAGCGATAGCTTGCGCTGGGTGAAGTCGGCTGAAGAAATCGCGGTCTTGCAGCAAGCATCGGTGATTGCCGACAAGGCCATGCTGGAGATCGCCCGGCAGGTGAAGCCTGGCATAACCACGCGCGACGCAGCAGCTATCGCCTCCGGCGTCTTCCTGCGCGACGGCGCGGATACCGGCGAGGTCGGCCCGGTGGTGAAGGCCTCCGGCAGCCATGAGTTCCTGCATGGCGTGTTCAAGACCGAGGCGATCGAAGAGGGCGATGTCCTACATGCCGAGCTGACCCCCCGCGTCGGAAATTATGGCGCGCGCATGATGCGGCCGATCATGGTTGGCGCACCGCCGGCAGAGCTTACGGCCGCGGCCGAAAAGCTGGTCGATTTGCAGGATCGTCAGATCGCCGCGATGAAGTCGGGTGCGATCGCAAGCGACGTCGACGCGATCATGCGCCAGGGCGCGCTCGGTGCGGGCTTGCGCCCGACCTACCAAAACGTCACGGCCTATACGCTTGGCCTTTATACCCGCACGCCGCGCACGAGCGATTTCTCCCGCGTCTTCCTGCCGACATCCAACTGGTTGCTGAGGGAGGGCATGGTGTTCCATCTCTATGCGACGGCGCAAGGTCTCGGCTTTAGCGAAACAGTTGCCGTTGGAAAGGACGGTGGTATCCGTCTCACGCAAAGCCCGAGAAGAATTCTGTCGGTTATGAGTTCTTGATCAGAGCAGGCCGGCAGTAGTGAGGGGCGGCGGCTTCGTTTCCCTTCAAGGCGAACAGACTACGAAAGACGTTCCCGGCAGATGATCGCGACCAGTCTTTGCAGGACCTTCACCCTTTCGACCAGCCATGCGAGGTCCTCTATAGTGATCTCATAGTTCGGCGAGTACCGGGCCTCGACGTAGGCGCGTGACAGGAGCTCGAAGCGCCGCCGTGCGATCCGGTTGTCGCGCGGCCAAGCTTCGATAATCCGCTTTTCGAGGTCCTCGGCTTTGAAGCGCAGAACCTTGATGCGGTGCGATTTCGGACTGTAGAGCGTCAGGGCCAGCAGCAGGCAGTGATACAGTGCTTCCGTAGCCTGATGAAGCAAGAAAGCGCGTTGCTTAAGGTACTCCTGTCCCAATGCGTCTTCTGCCTTCAGGAAACCTCTCGCGTTTTGGCTCCATTCATCGAAATACCGCTGCGTTTCAACGTTCGCCTCTTCCTTCGTCAGGGCCTTCGGCTGGACGAAGGGATGACCATCCTCTTCGTAGAGGACCTTGCCGTCTGTGGCGATATCGACAAAGAACGGCCGGCCGCGCGACAGTTGGTCGTTGACGTCATGCAGGCTATGGACGATCGGAATGACCGGCGTCTCGATCCGGTGGGCATCTGTTCCCGCAGGAACCGTTCATCAAGCGAAAGCCAAAGCTCCTGTTCCTGCGCAAAGCTCTCTGAATTGACGACGATGAGAATATCGTAATCCGAGCGATAGCCACTCAGCCGGTCTTCCACCCAGTCGCCGCGGGCGTAAGAGCCGTAGAGGATGACCTTGAGGATCTTGCCATTGGCTTTCTTTGCAGACTGCTTGGTTGACCGAAACTGCTCGATCTCGAAGAAGATGATCTCCAGGACGCGGGCAAGTTCGCGCCGCTTGCTGGCCGGCAGATGATCAAGGGTGTCGGTCAGTGTCAAAGCCACATCAAAGCCTTCGGTGGGAATCGTATCCATCGTAACGGCTCGCCCGATATTTCGCATATAAACGTTTTACGAGAATAGAAACATAAAAGCAACCACAGAATGTGCGTGGCCTGGATTTTTAAACAGTGCATCCTCCACGGCACAGACACTGATGCCCACCGGTCTGCGCGATGTGCCCGAAAGCCCTAAACGGCGAGTTTGATCGACGCCGTACCAAAAGGCGCAAGTGCCATGCTCTTGCCTTGCGAGTCCGAGCCGAAGGCACTGATATCGATGCTTTGCTCTTGGGCCGTCAGATTGACGATATGCAGCGTCGACCCCGACAGGAAGGCCAGAACCTTCGACGGATGCGAAGACGTGCAGCCAATCCAGGCTGACCCGGCAAGGCTGGACAGCAGCTTCACGATGGTAAAAAGCGGCCTGTTGCCGCCTTCTTCCGTTGGTTCTGCCTTACCGGCAACCAGGCCGAAGGGGCCGGTCAGCGCTGCGAGCGTCAGGCATTCGAGATCGGCATCCAGCACGCGGATGGCGTAGCCGAGCGCGAAGGCTTCCGCGAAGCGGCCATTGTGGCGTGGATCGCGGTTTGCCATCGGAATGCGGCCGCCGGCGGGATTGTCCATGGTGCGGCTGCCATAGGGGTTCTGCCGCATGGGAATGGTCGATGGACCGATCCGGTAGGGCTTGTCGCCATAGATGGCGCGTACCGAGCCCGTGATGAAGGGCAGCGCTTCCAGCGTCTGCATGACGCTCAGATCATCGGCGGCATGGACGATCGGGTTGGTGCAGTGGCTGATAAAACCGAGGCGATCGGCCGGCACGCGCTTGCGGTTGAGCTCGGTGAAGTAGCTCAGCATTCCGCCGCCGATGCGAATGCCGGCAAAGGCCTCGTGCGCTGCGGCATAGACCTCTTCAAGCGGCGGGCATTCGGGCCACTTGCTGCCCGGAGGCGTCGACTGCCGGTCGACGGAAGGGGAGATCATGATGGCATCGGGGCGGAAACCCGCAGCCTGCATCTGTTTGGCAATTTCGGCAGTTTCGGATGCTGGCGACTGCTTGCAGGGCAGGGCGATCTCCAGCGTCGACTGTCCGCGGTGAAGCGCGGCAATCGCGGCAAAATCCTGCAATGCATCAGCGCCATGCCCGGCGTTAGGATCGAAGTGGAAAAGCAATTCCTGCGGGGCAATCCCCGAAAGCAGATCACGGGCCGCAAGCACGGCCTTGGCTTCATCAGGCGCGACGATCAGGCCAATGGCCGGCATGGTGCCGCTGTGCTCACCCGGTTCGAGCCGGATCGCGCCAGCAGCGGAGCCGGCGGCGGTCGTTTGTCCGCTCCTGGTGTCGCGGATGGAAAGGACGATCCTCTGCCGCACCGGTTCGTTGGCGGCGATCTGGTAGGGCCAGGGAAGCGCCAGCGGGCGCACATAGGTCTTGTAGGAGGCATCCGACCAGTTGCGCTGGTCTTCCATCTCGAATGTATCGCCTTCCATACGGCATTCGGCTGAAACGCCCGGCAGCACATGATGGGTGATCGCCCGCATATCCTTGAAGGGCTGCCAGGGGTCGATCCGGTCGGGAAAGCGCGTCTCGTTCACGCGACCATCCACATGCTCGACCTTGGCTGGGCTTCCGGCAATGCCGACGATCGGGTGCAGGATGCAGAAACCGCAGCGATTGGTCTCGAAACCAGTCGGCGAGAGCGCGCTGGCTTCGAAGGTCAGTTCATGCTCCGTTGCCGCAACATGCACCGAAATGGCAAGCCTGCTATCCTCGGGTCCGCTGCAATGGGCGACATAGCGGACGGAAAAGGCACCGTTGCCCTGCTCGACCCAGAGATCTTCGATCCGGGGGCTATAGGTTCCCCAGTCGCGGTCGCGCACCAGATAGGAGACGGCGCGCAGCACCTCGATACCGTCATAGCGGATCGTGCGCAGATTGCCGTTGGCAAGATCGGCCGAGAGGCGCCCGGCGATCAGGCGGGCCGGATGCTCTTCGGCCTCATGCGTGCCGTAGAGGGCGAAGGCGTCCGTGGTCATTTCAGCATCGCCTCCACGTCGATCGTCTTTCCCGATGCGGCACTGTCATAGGCCGCTTCGACAAGGGCAAAGGTCTTGAGATTGTCGGCGCCCGACGTTGCCGGCTCGCCGCCATTTTTCAGCCGGTCGACCCAGTGCTTCTGGATTGCATAGACGCTCTCCTGAATATTGTGCCAGGGCCGGGAGGCCCAGGAGAGAAGCTGCGGCGAAGCGTCGGAAACGACGGTACCTGCCGCATTGGTCACTTCGAGCCGATAGCCGGCCGAAAGGCGGATCGTGCCATCGGTGCCGTCGAGCTCGATCAGCGTTTCCGGGAACGGCTCGGTGCCAAGCTTCGTCGCGTAGCTGACGTCGACGATGGAGGTGGCGCCGCTTTCGTGGTCGAGCAGGATCGTCGCGACATCCTCGCCCTTGATCTTTGGGTTGACGCGTTTCGTGCGCGCCGTCAGCGCTTTCACGTCGCCGAGGATGAAGCGGGCAATATCCAGTGTGTGGATGCCGAGATCCTCGATGATGAAGCGTTCGCCTTCGGCGAGATAGGGCTGGCCGGAAAATACGTCATAGCCGGAGCGGAAGGAGAAACGGCCCCAGAAGGGTATGCCGATCGCCTTGCTGTCCAAGAGCCGGCGCACGGCCTGGATCGGCGTCTGCCAGCGGAAATTCTCGTGCACCATCAGCGGAATGCCGGCCTTCCGGCAGGCTTCGACCATCGCCTTGGCATCGGCAAGCGTCTTGGCGAAGGGTTTTTGGCAGATGGCCGGGATCGTGTGGCTGGCTGCCATTTCCACCAGCGCCCGGTGGCTCTGGACCGTGGTGGCGATATCGACGAAATCGAAGCCGCCATCGGCAAACATGGCCGCCGCATCCGTATAGCGCCTGTTAATGCCGAACTGGTCGCCGACGATCTTCAGCCGCTCAGGATCGCGGTCGCAGATTGCCACGATCGCGGCACCGTCAACATCCTTCCATGCATGCATCTGATTGATCGCAAAGAAGCCGCAGCCGATCAAAGCACCTTTCACGTCAGCCATTTCAACCTGCCTTTGCCATCTGCATGAGGGTCACGCGCTGCTGCAGCCGACGCTGCGCCTGGTCGACGACGACGGCGATAATGATCACCAGACCCTTGATGACCATCTGCCAGAAGGAGGAAACCCCCATCATCACCAGTCCGTCGGAGAGAATGCCGATGACGAAGGCACCGATGATCGTTCCCCCGATCGTGCCGCGCCCGCCAGACATCGAAGTGCCGCCGAGTACGGCTGCGGCAATCGCGTTGAGTTCGAAGCTTTCGCCCGTTGCCGGATGCGCGGCCATCAGCTCCGAGGAGATGACGATGCCGACGATCGCGGCGCAAAGCCCGGAGAACATGTAGACGAAGATCTTGACCAGATCCACGCGGATGCCCGACATGCGGGCGGCGCGCTCATTGCCGCCGACGGCAAAGATGTGGCGCCCGATCGGCGTCGAGCGCGCGACGTAAGCGGCTACCAGCGCCAGCACGATCAGGATCCAGATCGATACCGGCAGGCCAAGAACGCGGCCCGCACCGAAGAAATCGAAACCGGTCGTCGCATATTCCGGCCGCCCGACGAGGTTCGGAAAGGTCTGGCCGTCGGATGAAAGCAGCGCCAGGCCGCGGGCGACATAGAGCGTGCCGAGCGTGGCGATGAAGGGCGCGACATTGAGCTTGGTGATCAACAGGCCGTTGATCAGGCCGATGAAGAGACCGATTGCCAGCGTGATCAGCACGATCTCGACGAGATTGAAATAGACCGTATAGCCGATCGGCAGTTCGATGCCGTAGAGGATCAACCCGCCGGCGACCATGCCGCACAGGCCGACGATCGAGCCGACCGAGAGATCGATACCGCCAGTGATGATGACGAAGGTCATGCCCATCGCCAGGAAGGCATTCAGCGCCACGTGTTTCGACATGAGGATCATGTTCGCCGTCGAGGTGAAGTTCGGCGCGAAGATCGAGAAGAAGATGATGACGGCAAAGAGCGCGATGAAGGTTCGAAGCTTCATCAGCGTCAGGAGGAAGGAGCCGTTCGCGCCCTTCGGCGCGGAAGTGGATGCGGTAGCCGACGTCATGACGCAAGTTTCCCTTGATGTTCGTGCCCCTTGGCGGAGGCCGCGATAATGGCCTCTTCCGTTGCTTGCGCGCGGTCGAAGACGGCGATGAGATGGCCGTTGCTGAGCACCGCGATGCGATCGGAAAGCGCCATGACCTCTTCGAGGTCGGATGTTGAAAACAGGATGGCGAGGCCATTGGCGGCAAGCCGGCGCATGGTGCGGAAAACATCCGCCTTGGCGCCGACATCGATGCCGCGGCTCGGCTCGTCCATCAGCAGAACCTTCGGATCGGTCATCAGCGCCTTACCGATGACAACCTTCTGTTGGTTGCCGCCGGACATCGAGGTCACCTCGAAGTCCGGGTTCGGCGCTTTGATCGAGAGATCGCGGATCGCCTCGACGATGGCGTTCTTCTCGGCCTTGGCATTGATATGGAAGAGGCGTGTGAAGCGGCCAAGGCTTGCAAGCGTCAGGTTCGATGCGATCGAGAGCACCTGCACCAGCCCTTCGCGCTGCCGGTCCTCGGGAATGAGCGCGAGGCCCCGGCGGATGCGCCGCGTCGTATCGCGCGCTCGTACCTCCTTGCCGTCGATGAAGATCTTGCCGGTCGAGTGCGCATGGCGGCCGATGACGCATTCGAAGAATTCGCTGCGCCCGGCGCCCATCAGCCCGTAAATCCCGAGGATCTCGCCTGCCCTGACCGACAGTGAGACATTATCGACTGCAAGCCCGCCGGTCGGCCGCGGCAGGCTGATATTTTCGGCGCGGAACATTTCCTTGCCGAGCGCATGATCGTCGGATTTCGCAAAATCCTTGGCATCCGAGCCGATCATCGAACGCACGATCCAGCGGGTGTCGATATCCCTGACCATGGCATGGCCGGTAATCTGCCCATCGCGCAGGACGGTGATGTAATCGCCGATCCGCATGAGCTCTTCGAGGCGATGCGAGATATAGACGATCGCGACCCCTTGCGCCTTCAACTCGCCGATCACCTTGAAGAGGATCTCGACTTCGGCTGCCGACAGCGCCGATGTCGGCTCGTCCATGATGAGGATGCGGGCATTCAGCGACATTGCCTTGGCGATCTCTACAAGCTGCTGCTGGCCGATCGGAAGGTCCTCGACCATGGTCTCGGCATCGATGCCGGCATCGAGACGCCCAAGGAATTCGTTGGCCTTGCGGACCTGTTCCTTGTGGTCGATGCCGAGCACGCCGCGGGTCAGTTCGCGCGTCGCAAAGATGTTTTCGGCAACCGACATGTTGGCGAAAAGATTGAGCTCCTGGAAGATCATGCCGATGCCATGCGCCTGCGCATCGGCGGGGCTGGCGAAGGAAACGGTTTCACCGTCCAGAATGATGTTCCCGAGCGTCGGCCGTTCGACGCCGGCGATGATCTTCATCAGCGTCGACTTGCCGGCACCGTTTTCGCCGACCAGCACGTTGACGGCGCCGCGGCGCAATTCGAGATTGGCACGCTTGACGGCGACGATGCCGGAATAGACCTTCGACACGTCGTCGAGGCGCAGGATGATCTCGTCCTTTGGAGCCTCGGCGATCGTCATGGTGCCACCGTCAGCGCCGAAGGGGTCACGAGCGGCAGATCGCTGCCCGAAGGCAGCGGAAAAGCGCCGGTCACGGTCACCGTCTTGCCGACCAGGCTGTCGCGCGGGATCGCCGACAGGAAGGCGCTATTGGCCTGCTCATTGAAGGACTTGCCGAACTGTGCCCATTCGATCTGGTTCTTGAACTCGTTGAAATTGACGAAATCCAGCGTGTCGCGCAGCGCCGTGCCGCGGATGGCAGGCCCGATCTGGACTTTTGCGTCGGCTTTGCCGTCGCCGTCGGCATCGACATCGAGCGTTGCTGCCCGCGAGGCGGTATCGGCGGCGACGACCTTGCCGCTGAACTTGACGGCATAGGTCCAGGGCGAGCTCGCCTGTTTGTGCGGATTGCCGTATTTCTCGCCGGCCTGGTCGGGGCTCGAAGCGGCAAGTGCTGCGACATCCTTCAGCGCGCCGGCGCGCTTTTCATAATAGGGCACGACTTGCGGCTGCCAAATGGCATCGACCTTGGCATTCGGATCGAAAGCGCTCTTGGCCGCCGCTGCGGCTTTTTCTTCCGCAGTCGGTGTCTTGATGATCTTGCAGCCGGGCAAAGCCGCCGCGACGAGCGCGGCGATCAGGGCGCCCCTGATCCTCAACATGCGATAAACCTCGAAATGAAAGAGAATAGGCTGCAGGGAGCGCGGTCTCCCGCGCTCCCTGCAGCAGTCGTCCGCTTTACTTTGCGATGGCAAAGGTCTCGAGCTTGCCCGCATTGTCGGCATTGATGAGGACGCAGTCCATGAGCTGCTTTTCTTCCTTCGGTGCCGTCTTGTTCTTGATATAGGCATCAGCCTGTTCGACAGCCATCTGGGCCTGTGCATAGGCCGGCTGCAGCACGGTTGCCTTGATGCCGCCTGATTTGATGGAGTCGCGCACATCGTTGGAGCCGTCGAAACCGACGACGATCACGTCCTTGCGGCCGGCAGCCTGAAGAGCGGCGATTGCGCCCATGGCCATCGTATCATTGCCGGAGATGACGCCCTTGATATCGGGGTTCGCCTGCAGGATGGTTTCCATCTTGGCGTAGGCTTCCGTCTGGCTCCAGTTGGCCGACTGCTTGGCGACAGATTTCAGATCAGGATAGTCGTCGATGACGTCATGATAGCCCTGCGAGCGGATGCCGGCATTGGTGTCCGACTCCTTGCCGACGAGCTCGACATAATTGCCCTTCTCACCCATCAGCTTGACGAATTCCTGCGCGCCGAGCTGGGCGCCCTGATAGTTGTTGGAAACGATTTGGGCGACGGCAACGCCGGTCGCATTGATTTCGCGGTCGATGAGGAAGGAGGGGATGCCGGCATCCTTGGCCTTCTTGACGGCGGCAACCGATGCATCGGCACCGGCATTGTCGAGGATGATCGCCTTGGCGCCGCGGCCGATGGCGGTATCGATCATTTCCGACTGCTTGTTGGCGTCGTCGTCATGCGTCATGACGAGCGCCTCATAGCCAAGCTCCTTGGCCTTGGCTTCGGCGCCGACCGCTTCCGCCTTGAAGAAGGGGTTGTCGTGGGCCGGCGTGATGATGGCGATCAGGTCCGCCGAAAAGGCCGGCATCGCAACACCGAGCGACAGGGCGCCGGCGAAGGCTGCAAGGGTCAGTCTACGTGTAAGTTTCATGGTTTCTCCTCCCAGGTTTGACGCATGGCCGAACCAACCCCGGTTCGGTTCAATCCATGCGAGATCGAAAACCGGCCCGTCTTCAAAGTCCCCCCGGGCCGGCAAAGGCGGCAAGGCTCGAGCCCTGCCGCGGCAGTATCAGGTGATGCGCCGGATGCTGTCGGCGATCTCCTGAGGTTCGAAGACCTTCTTCCAGTCGTCGCGCATGAGGGCCGGAATGCCGAACTCGATCGCCTTGTTGCAGGCATCCGAGAACACACCGTCGACTTCCTTGAAGATGACGGCGCCGAGCACGTTCATGTGGCCGAGCAGGAAGTCGCGGGCGGCTTCCGCTGGAACACCGCGGGCGACGCATTCGTCCATCGCCTGGCGCATGATCACGAGCAGCGAGGCGCAGACGGTTTCCGAAAGGCCGGGCTCCAGCATCGCCATCTGGTCGACCGTGACGCGGTGCGAGCGCATGACCGGCGCCCAGATAACCTTTGCGATCTCTTCGCCGAGGCCGTAAGCGCTTTCCGGACCCTGCATCAGGGCGGAGACGATGTGCTGCTTGGCAAAGAGGCCACCAAAATGGTCCTTCTTGGCCTGCATCTCCGTCTCGTCGTTGAAGATCGGCGGATGGCAGGGGTGGGTCACGAAATAGGTTAGGTCCGCGCGCTCAGGCAGATGGCCGGCAAAGGGGGCGGCGGCGTCGAGGGCGACGACCATCGTGCCGGGCTTCAGCTTGTCGACGATACCAGCTGCAACCTTGCCGATCGCGGTATCCGGTACGGCGAGGATCACGACATCAGCGCCATCGAGCGCGGCATCGGCCGGCGTACAATCGATGCCGAGATCGTTCTTCAGGCGCGCCTTGCCGGCGTCGCTGACCTCGACATGACGAACATCAAAACGGGAACCTTTGAGATTTTTGGCCAGCCGGTATCCCATTTTTCCGCCGGCGCCAAAGAGGGCAATTGCAGTCATGTTTCCTCACCTTCATATGCGGGATTGGTATCGTAACTGGTATGATGAGTCAATCACCATTCCATTATCGTTCGCGGACGAAGTCACCTGATTGCATCATGCCTTCCTTCCGTCCCGGATCTGCGCGAAATAGCCGTCGGCGCCGACTTGCCCGCCCTTCAGCGCAATCTGCAGCCCGTCCGTCGACGCGTAGCCGCCATGGGCGGTGCAGAGCGGCGAACCGGGGGTCTGCGGCAGCGGCAAGAGGGTCGTCAGTGCATCGACGCGCAATTCCTTCAGCGCATGGCTCGACGTGTCGCCGCCGGCAATAACGGCGCGCGAAAGCCCTTCGGTTTGGACAAGGCGGCGCAGGATGGTTCCGAGCGCGCGACCCAGCCGATGACGGGCGCCGGGTAGCTGGTCGATATCGGCGCCGCGATCGGCCGAGGGTCCAAGGGCGGTGTGCAGGATGACGCTGCGGCCGGCTTTCAGCGCGGCAAGGCCTGCGGCGACCGCGACGTCCAGTGCCGCCTCGGCATTGGTGCCGACCAGTGCCAGAGGATCGAGTGGAATATCATGAAAGCCGTCGGCAATTGCCGTGCGAATCTGCCGTTCCGTCGTCGGCGAGACGCTGCCAGAGACGACGGCGAGCCGATCCACCTTACCCGGCGACTGAAACTCGACGCCCTGGCCGATCAGGCCCTTTTCGCGCCACGCATCGATGAGCGCATATTCGACGCCGGAGGAGCCGGCGACGAAACTGCCCTTGGCAGCCGCGATGCGCTGCAGCTGCCGGCCGGCGGAAGCCTGGCTCTCGGCGGAATCGACATCGAGAAGCAGGATGCCTGACGCCTCGGCGATCAGCTGGTCGGTCCTCGCGTCCGCATCGGGTGCTGACAGCAGCGTCAGGTCGGCGAGCGAAACGGCAAGGTCGGTCTGTTTGCCGAGATGAACGGCAAGATCCGCCTCCTGCATGGGCGTGACGGGATGACGGCTCATGACCGGGTGGCGGTCGATGCGGAAAACGCGCCCCTGATAGGCGGCAAAGAGATTGCCGAAGGCCGTATAGCGCTTGAGTTGCGGCGCACCGACGATGATGGGCACCAGCTCCTGCTCGAAGATCTCTTTGCCGATCTCGATCGCCTTGCCGATATTGCCGACCTCGGGCGCGGAATCGAATGTCGAACAGACCTTGTAGTGGCAGATATTCGCCTGCAAGCCTTTCAGCCATTGGAAGGCCAGGGCAAGATGTTCCTGCATCCAGGCCGGGCTCTCGCTGCGGCTCGTTCCGGCAATGCCGACAGCCCGGCAATCTCGGAAGCGGTCAATCAGTGCCTGCTCGGGAATGCCGAGGAAGAGCACGGTTGGAATGCCGTTGCTGGTGAGCGCTTCCATCACATCGGTGGAGCCGGTGAAATCGTCGCCGTAATAACTGACGAGCAGGTCGCGCATCCTCACGCCGCCTTGCCGTCGCTGAACTTGGCAATCGATGCAGCAAGTTCGGGATGATCTTTGGCGTAGTCGTCGAGCGGAATGTCGGCGACTGCTGCCTGCCAGGCCTGCTGCACGGCGCGTACGCCGGCTGCCGGTCCCTGCGGATGGCTGACGATGCCGCCGCCGCAGAGATAGAGAAGATCGGTGGTGCGGCCGGTGCGCTGATAGGTTTCGGGTGCCTGGCCGCCCCATTGGCCGGAGCCGGCGACGGGAAGCGGGCAGTCGGAGGGGGTAAAGAGCGGCGTGCTGATCGCCTTGAAGGAAACAACGAAGCTTTCGTCCGGCTCCCAGTATTTCACACGGATGCCGTTGATCTGGAACTGGTCGACGCCGAGCATCCGCCAGAGCTGTTGATAGACCTTGAAGTCGAGGCCGATGCCGGGGTGGCGCGTCAGCACGTCCCAGCCGTTGCGATGCGCATGCAGCACAAGGCCGGAGCGTTTGCGCAGGAAGCTCATGCCGCCAAAGCCGATCGAATTGATGTTGACGACGGCGCAGTTGCCGCCAGCCGCAAGCACGAGATCGTGGTTGCGCATCATCTCGTCGGGATCGGCATGCGAGATGCCGAACGCATACATGACCTTCTTGCCGGTCTTCTGCTCGTGATCGAGAATGCGGGGCATGATCGCCGCCACGCGCTCTTTCAGCGGCGAATAGGCAGGGCTCATCAGCTTCTCGTCGTCCTTGATGAAGTCGACGCCGGATTCGATCAGTTCGCCGACAAGCTCCGCCGTCTCGTGCGGCCGCAGACCGAGTGCCGGCTTGACGATCGTGCCGATGATCGGCCGCCCCTCGACGCCGGTCAGGCGCCGGCTGCCGGGAATGCCGAATTGCGGGCCGGGATGGGCTTGTCTGAAGGCCTCCGGAAGCTTCATGTCGACGACGCGCAGGCCGGTCATGCCCTTGATGGAAAAGGTCCCGCCGATCGCGATCGTCATCAGGGCCGAAAGATCCGTGCCGATCGCATCGAGCGGGAATGCGATATCGACATCGGCGCGCTGCAGCCGTACGCCTTCGGGCGCCTCCGGCCAGGAGGGATGGCCCGCATCTTCCAGCGAACGGATGGCAAGCACCCGGGCGGCGACCCGCGACTTCAATTCCTCTGTCTCGCCCGGAACCGGAACGAAGGTGCCGGTCGATTGATCAGAGGCGATCTTGTTCGCCATCGCTTCGACGCTGCCGGGCGTCTCGATGCGGTAGGTGAGGGTTATCATCATGAATTGCCGGTTGCTCCTCTCGCCACGTCAAGAAGCCATGGCGTCAACTTGTAATCTGGTATAATGAGTATTCCATTTTCTGCAATGGAAATTTTCAACAGGTGTGAATTTCGCGTGGCGCGCTTTGTCGTCGGTCGGTGAAAATGCTAAGGGGAGAGAAGATTTGAGCCAGCGAGACGCCATGACCTCAGCCATCGAGCCAATTGTCCGTCGAAAACTGTCTGATGAAGTTTTTGACCGGCTGGAACGGCTGATCACATCAGGAGAGTTGCAACCGGGCGACGAAATGCCCTCCGAGCGCGTTCTGATGGAACGCTTCGGCGTCGGCCGCCCCGCCATCCGCGAGGCGATGCAATCTCTCGCCAACAAGGGCCTCGTCAGCATCTCGCACGGCGAGCGGGCGAAGGTCTTGAAACTGACTGCCCAGTCGATCTTTCGCCAGGTCGACCTGACGGCGAAGATCATGCTGTCGCAATCGGCCGATTCGCTGGAGCACCTGAAGAGTGCCCGTATCTTCTTCGAGCGCGGCATGGCGCGGGAGGCCGCCCAGCGCGCCAAGCAGGCCGATGTCGAAGCGCTCCGCGAGATCATCGACCATCAGCGCGCCTCGCTCGGCCACGCCGAAGAATTCATTTCCGCCGACATGCGGTTCCATACCCGCATCGCCCAGATCTCCGGCAATCCGATCTATGTGGCCGTCAGCGAAGCCATGCTGGCATGGCTGAAGGAATATCATACGGAAATGCTGATCTGGACCGGCAAGGAAAAATATACGCTCGCCGAACATGAAGAGATCCTGGAGCAGCTTGCCGCCAACGACGTCGATGGCGCCGAAGCGGCGGTGCTCAAGCATCTGGAGCGTTCGCGTTCGCTCTATATGAAGTAGAGCCAGCCGCTTGCGGCGAACGGCGCGGCAACGCCATTCACGCGCAAACAGAATGTCAGTGGTGACAGCAATCCTGAGCCACTTCAGGCGCTGGCGGAACGTAAGCGGCAAATTCCTGCTCAAGTGCCTTTATGACGCCGGTGCGCCAGCCATCGGCAACGCGTTCGGAATAGGGGTCGGGGAAGATATCCTCCTCGCCTCTTTCGAAACCGTCGAGTATTCCCGCTGCCACCAGGGCAGGCGGCGACTTCGGTACCTCGAAGCCGCGTGTCATGTCGGTATCAACCGGCCCCGTGAAACAGCTGTGCACCGCGACACCTCGGCCTGACAAGAGCGCTCGGAAGGCCTGCATGAGATTATGTGCCGCCGCTTTCGAGATCGAATAGGCCGGCGTGGACGCGACCGGCACGAGTGCCGATAGGGAGAGATTGTTGATGATGGCGCCTTTCGACCGGGTCAGTGCCGGCAGCAAAGCCTGGGTCATCCTCAGCGGCCCGAAGAAATTGACCGCCAGATGGCGATTGATGATGTCTGTATCGCCGAGATCGTCGGGCATGAAGATGCCGGCATTGTTGATGAGGATATCGAGGTTCCCGACACTAGCGGCCGCCTTCTGGACATCCCACTCATCGGTAATATCGAGCTTTACGAAGGTGACGCGTTCATCGTCATGCTGTTGCTCGCCGCGCGATCCCGCATAAACGTGCTTTGCACCGCGCCGCAGCGCTTCGTCCATGAGAGCCCGGCCGATGCCGCGATTGGCGCCGGTGATCAGCACCGTTTTGTTTTCGATGTTCAAGACATGCTCCTATAATTGACCATGTCATCAGGAGGGGTTCCCTGATGATCGCCAAGGAGCCTAGGCCCGGGCCGCCAATGAGCGGGAGTAACAAGTCTGGCGGGATTTCTGAAGCGCTGATGACGGCAACAGCTACCCGTTTCGTTTTGTGTAATGCCCCTCTATTCTCAGTTTTTTACTACTTAGGCAGCTCGCCCAATTGCTGCGCCACCGACGGGTCGATCACTACAAGGAACATCAAGGCGCCCGCAGGCGCAAAGGCATCGGCAAGGCTGATGCCGAAAAAGGCCTTTCGTCCGCTGCCATCAACGATCCAGTAGCGAAAGCCCGGAGTGATGGACGACGTCATCTCGCCGACGAACTGGCTTGTCTGGAATGTCGCGAGCAACGTCTCTTCCTGAAAGCTGCCGCCACCCATTCCGAGAACCATGCAACCCTTTGCGGGCTTTTCCAGGACGGTGCCTTCGCTTACCTCCAGCAGAAAATCGTCGGGTGATTTCTCGCCCGGTGTTCCAATCTCCCAGAAGGTCTTGTTGGTCGGCATCATCATCGGCACGTTCGCCGGGCTGAGCCTATCGGTAGTCGTCGAGTTCTTGGAGGGCTGATAGGGCGCCATATCGATATTCTTGAAATCCGGAAACTGCACGAGACAGGTCTTCATGAAGACCTCGGCGACCCTGCCCTCAGCCATTGCCGGCGATGCCAGGAGAGCAAGATCAAGACATGCCGCAAGATGAGCCTTCACCGGAGCCTCCATCGTTTCTATCCGGATATTGCTCAAACTATCCCCGGAGGCTGAGGCAAAGTCCAGTTGCTGCTATAGCCACAGGGGTATGTCCGATGCCGCACATTCGCAATACGGTTCTGCGAGGATATGAAGCTGCGGGCATGCGGAGTAGGCCTCAAGCCATCCCTTCACCTTGCCGACACGAACACGCCGCATATATTCGCCTCGGTTGCGCCTTGGGGTTCCTTGATGAGACATGCTCGAATTATCGTCGTTGGGTTCAGTCTCTGCCTGCCGGTGAGCGCAAGCGCCCAGGCAGATTTTGCCGGGCCGCTGAGCCCCGGCGCCTTCGAGGCCACCTTGAATATGGGGCCGATCGCCGAGACGCTGCGCCGGCAGATGCAGCGCCCGGTGCCGCAATCGAACTCGGGAAAGCAAGCGCCTGCCGCAACCAAACCGGTCAGCGTCGCAGACTTTCGCTATACACCGTCGAAGTCGCGCCGTTCCGCCAATCTCGAGAATTTCGTATCGAAGACCAAAGCCGTCGATCCGAAAGGTGCTGACACGCTCGCCAAACTCTTTGCCTCGCAGGATATCATTGAGGCGATGCGCCCACCACTTGCCCGCTACGGCCTGAGGATCGACAATGTCGTCGATGCCTATACCGTCTGGCTGATCAGCAGCTGGCAGGCGACGCGTGGCACGACTGACGACCCGAGCCCGGCATCGACGGCTGCCGTGCGCCGACAGGTCATGAATGCCATGGCATCGGCCGCCATCGTCACCACCGCAGACGACGCGTCGAAGCAGGAGATGGCTGAAGCCCTGCTGCTGCAGGCGGCGCTGGTCGAAAGCGCCGTCGAGCAGTCTCAAAGCGATCCCGACCAGCTCCAGGCCGTCGGCCGGGCAGCAGCCCAGGGCGCTCGTGGCATGGGCATTGATCTCGCCGGTATGACGCTCACTGATCGGGGCATGGTTCCGGCTCAGTAGCCAGGCGCTACTCGGTATCTCCAGCGCGCGCGATCTGCGCCCGCAAGGCGGCATTCTCGGCTTCCAGCTCTGCGAGACGCTGGCGAAGCGGCTGGACGGCGACGGCGATCTCCGCCTCGGTATAGCGTGGTGTGATATGCTGCGGGCAATTCCAGTCGAAAGCTTCGAGGCGAAGGCGGAAAAGGCGTTCCGGCTTTGCGCGATAGGACGGCGTGGCGACAAGCTCCGTCAGCGTAGGATCCGTATCGAGCGCCAGCTTCTCGGCATGCGCATAGATCTTCAGCCGCGCGCGGCGGGGATAATCCATGAGAAAGAGGCAGACCCGCTCATTGGCCGCGAGATTGCCGACGCTTATATACTGCCGGTTGCCGCGATAATCTGCAAAGGCAAGCGTGCGATCGTCGACCACCTTGAGAAAGCCCTGTGGACCACCCCGGTGCTGGACATAGGGCCAGCCCGTTTCGGAAACGGAGGCCATGTAGAAACTGTCGCGCGACCCAATGAAGGCGCTCTCGTTTTCCGTGAAGCGGTCGAAACTCCTGTCGGTCGGCAGGTTGGTCCAGAAATCCTGAACACCCATTTCGGCCTGGGCTGCGCGCACGCTGGGCGTCGAGGCTATATCGAGAAATCCGTAGGACATGATCCATCTCCTCAAGGTTGGGAGGGAGCGGAGCTTCAGCTCCGCTCGTCATCCATTAGGCGGCATTGGCAGCGGACACGACCGGGAAGTCGATATCGGTCTTGGCGACTTCGTTCAGATAATTGGTGAAAGTGTTTTCGGCGACCAGAGCGACGATTTCGACGACCTGCGCATCCGAAAAACCGGCGGCGCGGACGCTCGCGATATCGGCGTCGGAGACATGACCACGCGCCTCGGCGATCTTTGCCGCAAAGCCGACGGCAGCATTCGCCTTGGCATCGGCAGAGGCACCTTTCCTGTTGAGGGCGATTTCTTCCGGGCTGATCTTTGCAAGGTTGAGGCCGAGATAGGTATGGGCCGACAGGCAGTAGTCGCAGCCGTTCACTTCAGCGACGGCCAGAGCGATCCGTTCACGCGTCTTGACATCGAGTGTCCTGGAAAGGGCGTTCTGGAAGCTGGTGAAGGCGGTCAGCGCGGCCGGGCTGTTGGCGATAAGGCGGAAGATATTCGGAACCGAGCCTAGCGTCTTCTGGATGGCGTCGAGCGTTGGTTTTGTTGCTTCTGGTGCATCGTCCTTGGCGGGAATGATAATACGGGACATGGAGATCTCCTTCGCTGCCGCCAAACCGTGATTGGCTTGTTGAAGCAAATGTGTCGATTTCCATTCACCAAGAGAATATACTTAAAATGAAAGTAATTTTACCGGAAAATGGAAGAGTGGTTTGGATCGGTTCGAAGCCATGTCGATGTTGCTGGAGGTGGTGGACAGGGGAAACCTGTCGGCGGCCAGCCGTTCGCTGAAAATTCCCCTGCCGACTCTGAGCCGCAAGATCACCGATCTGGAGACGCTGCTCGGAACCAAGCTCTTGACCCGCACCACTCGCAGGATCGCCTTGACCGATGCAGGCACGACCTATGTCGATGCCGCCAGACGAATCCTCGAGCAGGTGGAGGAGGCCGAACGTCAGGCATCCGGCGAATTCGCCATGCCGAAGGGCGAGTTGGTGATCACAGCTCCGGTGCAGTTCGGCCGCCTTCACGTACTGCCTGTCGTGACGGACTTTTTGGCCACCTTTCCGGCGATCAACGTGCGGCTGATGCTGGCGGACCGCAATATCGATCTCGTCGACGAGCATGTCGATATGGCCGTGCGCATCGGCAATTTGCCCGACAGCGCCATGGTCGCCACGCGCGTCGGTACGGTTCGCAGGGTCGTCTGCGGCAGTCCGGCCTTCTTTGCCGGCCGCGGTGTGCCGAAGGAGCCAGCCGATCTTCTGGGCCTGCCCTGCATCAGCGTCGAGATCCTGACGCCAACCGCCGGCTGGCAGTTCCGGAAGGTCGGAGCAGCAAAGGCCATCGAGGTGTCGATCAGCCCGCGACTTTCCGTCACCACGACCGAGGCGGCGGCCGAGGCCGCCATCCGCGGCGCCGGCATCACCAGGCTGCTTTATTACCAGGTCGCAGGGGCGGTCGCGGCTGGCGCACTGAAACTCGTGCTTGAAGACTTCGAACCGGAGCCCGCTCCCATCCACCTGGTCCATCTCGCCCGTGGCCAGATGCCGCTCAAAATGCGCCACTTTCTGGATTTCGCCGCACCCCGGCTGAGAGCGAGCGTCGCTGCCCTGCAATCTTCCTCCAGGTAAGGCAATTCCTGCTCATCTCCATCCTGACGCCAGCTGTCTTCGGACATCCGTCGGGAGCAATTTCCGTTCGTTTTAGAATATCGTTTGAATCCTAACTATTTTAATGCTACTAGAATGACATGCAATCATTTACGTCCCTTCAGCGCGTTTTCACCGCGAACCTTCTGTCGACCGGCCGCAGCTGGCGCCGGGCGGTGGATCTTGCGCTGACCTCCCACGGCATCTCGGAAGCCTGCGCAGCGCCATTGCTGTGGATTGGCCGTTTGGGCGGTGGTGTGCGCCAGGTCGTGCTGGCCAATCACGTTGGCATCGAAGGGCCCTCTCTGGTCAGGTTGCTCGACCAGCTGGAAGCGCTCGGTCTCGTGGTGCGCAAGGATGATCCGATCGACAGGCGGGCAAAGGGTCTCTGGCTGACGGAGGAGGGCCAGAGCCTCGCAACCCGGATGGAGACCGTTCTCGATGACCTGCGCGGCAGGATCCTCGCGAATGTCAGTGAAGCCGATCTTGAAGCGGCGGTCCGCGTTCTGCAGGCCTTCGAAGAGATCAACCCGTCGCAGGTTGCGGCGGTTGCACAGCAGTTTGAGGAAACATCGTGACCCTTCCCTCCTGGCGGGACTGGCTTTTCTCGGCCAAGGCCTTCCTCGCCTCCATGCTTGCCCTTTTCATTGCCTTGTCCCTGGACCTGCCGCGGCCTTACTGGGCAATGGCGGCCGTCTATGTCGTCGCCAATCCGCTCGCGGGGGCGACAAGTTCGAAGGGCCTCTATCGCGCGCTCGGCACGCTTCTCGGCGCAAGTGCGGCCGTCTTCTTCGTGCCGCTCTTTGTCAATGCGCCGGAGCTTTTGAGCATCGTCATCGCGCTCTGGACCGGCACTTTGCTGTTCATCTCGATGCTGGACCGCTCTTCGCGCAGCTATGTCTTCATGCTGGCCGGCTATTCCCTGCCGCTTATCGCGCTACCGTCCGTCGGTTCGCCTGACACCATCTTCGACACAGCCCTTGCCCGCTCGGAAGAGATCATTATCGGCATCGTCTGCGCCAGCCTCGTCAGTGCCGTCGTCTTCCCGACCAGTGTGCGCAGCGTGCTCGGCCAGCGCATTTCCACCTGGCTTGACGATGCCGGCAGCTGGGCCAATGATATTCTGCGCGGCGAGGGTGCGACGCCGGCAACGCCCTTGAAACGGCAGAAGCTTGCCGCCGACGTCACCGGCCTCGACCTCATCATCAGCCAGCTTGGTTACGATGCGGGCAGCCGCGATATCGTACGCCATTCGCGTGAAGTGCGCGGCCGTCTCCTGATGCTGCTGCCGCTCTTCTCCTCGCTCGCAGATCGTCTTCATGCGTTGAAGACCGAGCGCGAGGTGCTGCCAAAAGATCTGATCTGCCTGCTGAACGAAGTCGCGGACTGGCTGAGCCTCGGCGCGAAATCTCAAGCTGACGACACGACTGAAAAGCTGGCGCAGCGGATCGAAAGTCTCCGCGAGGCCGACCCGGATCGGCGCTGGGGCGACCTGCTGCTTTCCAGTGCGCTGGCGCGGCTGAAGGAGATCGTGGATCTCTGGCAGGATTGCCTGACGCTGCGCGACGAAATCATCAGCGGCAAACATTCCGGTCCTTGGCGGCCGGCCTTTCGCCATCGCCAGATCGTCGGCCGTATCAGGCATTTCGATTATGCGCTGCTCGCCTTCCAGGCCGGCGCCGTCGTAGCCGGCATTCTGGTCGCCTGCCTGTTCTGGATCTATAGCGGCTGGCAGAATGGCGCCGGCTTCGTCACCATGGCAGCCGTTGCCTGCTCCTTCTTCGCAGCGCTTGATCGGCCGGCACCGTTCATCACCTCGATGTTCATCTGGTGCGGCATCAGTCTCATCATCTCCTTCGTCTATATTTTCGGCATCCTGCCGATGGTCAACAGCTACGAGCTCCTGGTTCTTGTCTTCGCTCCGCCCTTCCTGCTCTTGGGGTTGATGATCCCCAAGCCGCAGTTCAACATGTTGGCCATGCTCTTGACCGTAAACAGCGCCTCCTTCATCGCGTTGCAGGACCGTTACACGTCGGATTTCACCAGCTTCACCAATGAGGCGATCGCGGCCCTTGCCGGTATCGGCTTTGCGCTGGTCTGGACGCTGATTGCCCGTCCCTTCGGCGCCGAGCTTGCCGCCTGGCGGCTGGTGCGGGCGGGCTGGACCGATCTTGCCGAGACGGCGGCAGGCGAACGCCGCGCCGATCACCAGCGGCTTTCCGGCCGCATTCTCGATCGCCTCGGCCAGCTCGTACCGCGTCTTGCCGTCGTCGAGGACCGCGAATTGAAGAAGGTGGATGGCTTTGCCGAAGTGCGCATCGGCTTCAACGTGCTGATGCTGCAGAACGAACGCAAGAGACTGCGTGGCGCGAGCGCCGCATCGCTTGGCGCGGTTCTCTCCGGCGTCGCCGAGTTCTATCATGACCGTATTGCGGCCGGTCGGGCGCTCGATCCGCAGGACGGCCTGCGCCAATCGATCGACGACAGCCTCAAAATCATTGCGCTCGAAGACAACAGGCGCGGCGCCGACAGCATCGACGCCCTCGTCGGCCTCAGACGCGCTCTTTTCCCTGACGCAGCCCCGCCAGCAAGCTGGCACGCGGCCGAGGCTGCGCCGCAACTCCTCCCGCTTGCCGCCGAGTAATTGTCATGCCCGCAGAATTTGATGTTTACGGCGTCTATGTCCCACGCCTCCTCGTTCTCATGGTGCTGAGCCTGATGCTGATCATCGTCATCAGACGGATGCTGGCCTGGCTCGGTGCCTATTCCCTCGTCTGGCACCGCGGTCTCTTCGACCTCGCCCTCTACGTGCTCGTCCTTGGAGCCGTTTCCTCCTTCACACGCTGGTATTTCGCATGAACTCCCTGAAATTCATTGGTCGCCTCATCGTCACTCTTGCCATGGTCGTCGCTGCGGTCTTCGTCGGCCGCGGGCTCTGGGGCCATTATATGGACGAGCCCTGGACGCGCGATGCGCGACTGCGCGCCGATGTCGTCGGGATCGCGCCCGATGTCTCCGGCCTCGTAAGCGAGGTGCTCGTCACCGATAATCAGGCGGTGAAGACGGGCGATATCCTCTTCCGCGTCGACCGCGCACGTTTCTCGATCGCGCTCGCACAATCCGAAGCGGCACTCGAAGGCAGCAAGGCTGCGCTCGACCAGGCACACCGTGAGCGCGAGCGCCAGGAGCGCCTCGGGCAAGCCGCGTCCCTGCAGCAGAAGGAACAAGCGCAGACGGCCGAAGAACAGGCCGAGGCCGCCTTCCGCCAGGCGACCGCCAACCGCGATCTCGCTGCGCTCAATCTCGAACGCTCGGAGATCAAGGCGACGGTCAATGGAACGGTCTCCAATCTCAGCCTGCGCCCGGGCGACTATGTCAGCGCCGGAACCGCCAAGATTGCCTTGATCGATACCGATTCCCTGCGTGTCGAGGGCTATTTTGAGGAAACCAAGCTGCAGCGCATCCATCCCGGCGACAAGGTTTCGATCCATTTGATGGGCCAGTCGCAGAGACTTGGCGGCCATGTCGAAAGCATAGCAACCGGCATCGAGGACCGCGAACGCACCGCCGGTACCGGCCTTCTCGCCAACATCAACCCCACCTTCAGCTGGGTGCGCCTTGCCCAGCGCGTGCCCGTGCGCATCAGCATCGACAATGTGCCTGATGATGTCAGGCTGATCGCCGGGCTGACGGCAACCGTCGAGGTGGACAAGAGCTGATGGCAAGCTTTCGTGTGGCCTGCGAATCTGGATAATAATGCAGGCTGAACAAGATCGAAGGTGAGATCACCGGGGCTTCGCAGAATGATAAAATCCGCTTGCAGGCACGCAGTCCTTGTCGCTGCTGTGCTGCTGTCATCGGTGGTCGCCACAATGGCGCAGAGCCAGCCCGTCTCGGTCTGGAGCGACTTCATCCGGAACAGGCGCGATCTCGCCGCTCTCAATGAGCACAAACGGAAAAAAATCCTCAATGACCTCGGTGCGGCGATCATGGCCGATCCCGACGGCGTGAGTATCGAGATCGAAAGAAGCAGGGGCGCGCCGGCGCTTTGCCAATATATGCGCGTCATGTTCGCAAGCGACAGAACGCCTGAGGTGGTTGATCAGCTTGACGCCGTGCTCCATTGGGGCAAGCCGGATAAATCCATCCGCGAGATGCTGAGTACACCCGCCTATGACGACGGCAGCACCTGGTTTCCAAGGGCGAAGAGAGCTGGCTATTTCACCGGTTGCGTGGCCGGGGTGCTCGATGGAAAGAGGAGAAGCAGCACGAGCCTCGCGAGCCGATTACCTTTGCTCCTGAGTTCGAGGGATCAAACCATCATTGCCCTGCAGATTGCCGAGCGCTTGAAGATTGGACGGCCATCCAAAGGCGATAGCTATGCCAAGTGGATGCTGAATGGCCTATCGAAAAAAGACCTTGTCTCCCCGGATGTGATGGATTGGTTTGAGCTTGGTTTCGACAGAGCGTATTGAATGGGTTCAATAAGCACAGCTGTCGCAATCGCGATGCGGCCCGGCAATTATCTTGCCTGCCGGACGTCGAGCAGCACCACCACATTGAAGAGAATGATCAGCAAGGATAGGGCGGGCCTAGGCGTGGATAGTCGGAAAATTTGCAACCGACCGACCCCAGCCCTGATGAGATCGCCTATTTAGATCAGCTTGCCTTCCACGTGTTCACGACCGCCAGGCCGATATTCTCGAAATCGGCTTCGTTGCGCGTCGCAAGCGACGCGCAACGAGATAAGGTTATGGCTGCGATTTGTGCATCAAATTGGCTGATGGGGCGACCGGCAGCGCGCGGCCTAGTCGCTATAGTGGCATAGACGTCAGCTGCTTCGCGATCGAAGGGTAGGACACGCCCTGCAAGATCCTCATTGAAGATCGTATTATTGTGGCCTCTAGCTCCCGACGGCGGCGACCTCCGGGTAGTAAACGCAATCCGTACAGGATTTCTGCCTCGGTGATAGACGTCGTGAATACAGAAGCTGGGCCCTGCTCGGCCAACCAGTCGATGACGGCTGGACTCGGGGATGACACCAGCAGCTCGGAAAGAACATTTGTATCGAGGATGATCACTTTTCGAGGTCCGGCATGTCACGAATAGGCTCACGTGCGGGAATATCAAGGTCAACGCCACCAGTCGGTGCAACGCGTGCCCTGATGGATTGAACAAGGTTGCGTGGTGTCTCGCCGGTGGCCAGTGCCGATCGAAGAATATCGCGCGCTTCCTCTTCCATGGACCGGACGTGGCGCGCAGCCCGGATTCGCAGGCGCCGTTTCAGCGCATCATCGATATTGCGGATGGTGATGCTGGCCATAAAGGCCTCCTGATATCGTTGATTGCGCATAATGCAATGATGGCAGAATTGCAATTCAATGGATCCCGGAAGCGTTCTGTTTCGGGCGCGTGAGCAACGCCGGTTCAATCAAAGTGAAACACTTCCGGCATCATCGCCCACCACTCACCGTCCTTGCGCGTAGCAAGCGGCTTCTGGCAGGGCATGCAGGCCGCCCACCATTGCCGATTTGCCGGATCGGCGGCCATCTTCGCCATATCGGCTTCGAAATCGTCACCGACATATTCCCAATAGCCGAACAGCAGGTTTTCCGGCTCCTTCAGGAAGATCGAATAGTTGGTGATGTTGCAGGCCGAAAGCAGCGCCAGGATCTCCGGCCAGACGGCCGCATGCAGCGCCTTGTAGTCTGCGACCCTGTCAGGCTCCAGACCGATCACCATGCCCATGCGCTGCATGTTCTACCGCCCTTTCGAGATTTCCGTCGTGAATTCGGCGATGCTGCGTTTCTTGACGGCATCCCAGTCCCATTCGATGCCGATGCCGGGTTCGGAGGGGGCGATGGCGCGGCCGTCGCGGATTTCCATGCCCTTGGTGGTCAGATCGTCGAGCTGCGGAATGTATTCGACATATTTGCCGTTCTGGATCGCGCAGACCAGGCTGACATGCAGCTCCATCAGGAAATGCGGACAGACGGGGATATCGAAGGCTTCGGCCGCATGCGCAACCTTCAGCCAGGGTGTGATGCCGCCGATGCGGGCAACATCCACCTGCACGATCGAGCAGGCGCCCTTCTGCATATATTCGCGGAAATGCCGGATCGAATAGATGGATTCGCCGACGGCAATCGGCGTCGGGGTCGAGCGCGACAGCCGGATATGGCCGTCGAGATCGTCGGCCGGCAGTGGTTCTTCGATCCAGGCGAGATCGAGTTCCCTCAGCCGTTCTGCCCGGCGGATCACTTCATCGATGGTAAAGCCTTGGTTGCAGTCGGTCATGATCTCGAAGCCATCGCCGAGAGCGGCGCGCACGGCAGACAGACGGGCATAATCCTCAGCGCCGTGCGGCTTGCCGATCTTCACCTTCGAGCCGCTAAAACCCTTCGCCTTCGCCTGCAGGGCGTCTTCGACAAGCGCCTCCTTTTCGATATGCAGCCAGCCGCCTTCGGTCGTATAGAGCGGGCAGCTCTGCTTGGCACCGCCGGCAAGTTTCCAGAGCGGCAGCTTGTGCTTCTTGGCTCTCAGATCCCAGAGTGCGATATCGACGGCCGCGAGCGCCAGCGCCGTGATCGCGCCGATCGTCGTTGCATGTGTGGCAAATTCCATTTTGTGCCAGATCGCCTCGATGCAATCGGCATCCTCGCCGATCAAGAGCGGCGCCAGATGGTCCGACAGAAGGCGCATGACGGAGGAGCCGCCGGTACCGATCGTGTAGGAATAACCGGTACCCGAGGCACCGTCGGAATCGGTGATGGTGACGATTGGCGTTTCCTGGCTGACGAAGTTCTGGATGGCGTCGGTACGCTTCACCTTCGGCGGCAGGTCCACCATGCGCAATTCGATCTTTTCAATGCGGGCCATGGTTCCTCCTAACGTGCCGTGCGGGTTTGGGCGGGTTCGGCCGCGTGGATTGCCGACATGATGGCGCGGCTTGCCGTCTCATATTTGCGGTCGTTTTCATGTTCGTGGACGATCCTGAAACCGTGCATGACGAGGATGCGGTCGGCGAGCGCCACCATTTCCGGCATGTCGCTGGAGATCAGCAGGATCGCCATGCCCTTGTCGGCAAGCCCGTTGATCAGCTCGTGAATATAGGCCTTGGCCTTGATGTCGATGCCGACGGTCGGCTCGTCGATGAAGAGGATATCGACATCGGCGGCGAGCCACTTGGCGAGCGACACCTTCTGCTGGTTGCCGCCCGAGAGATTGCCGACGAGCTGTTCGAGATTGGGCGTGCGGATTTCCAGCTGCCGGGCAAGTGGTGCGGCGGTCCTGCGCTCCTGGCCGGCGCCGATCAGGCCGAAGGTCGAGGCGATCTTGCCCCAGACGGTCATGGCGATATTCGAACGGATCGGATGAGCGAGGATGACCCCCTCATGTTTCCTGTCTTCGCTGACATAGCCCATGCGAAAGCGCTTGATCGCCTCCTCCACCGAGCCGATGCGCACCGGTTTGTCGTCGATCAGGACCGTGCCCGACTTAAGCTTGTCCTTGCCGATGATAGCGCGGACGAGCTCAGTGCGGCCGGCACCGACGAGGCCGTAGAGGCCGAGGATTTCACCGCGACGGAGGCAAAAAGAGATATTGCCGTGGCCGGTCGCTGTCGCGACATCGCGAAGCTCGATCTTTGGTGCACCTTCCTGCGGCTTGCCGGAGCGGGCAATCACCGGCCGCTCCGCGCGGCCAATCATCGCCTCGATCAGCGTCTGCCGTGTCATGCCGGCCATCGGCGCGCCACGCAGTGTCGTCTCTCCGTCGCGCAGAACCGTGACCCGGTCGCAAAGGCTCAAAACTTCTTCGAGCTTGTGGCTGACGAAGAGGATCGCGGTTCCCTGATCACGCAGTTGTCGCACGAGCCTGAAGAGAATTTCGGTCTCAGCATCGGTGATCGATGCCGTCGGCTCGTCGAGCAGCAGAACCTTGGCCTGGTGGCTGAGCGCCTTGGCAATCTCCACCATCTGCATCTGGGCGACGCTGAGGCGGCGCACTTCCATTGCCGGATCGACATCGAGGCCGACTTTGCGAAGGTGTTCGCGCGCCTGTTTGTTGGCGCGGCGAAAATCGACGAGGCCGTTTCGAACCGGCAGCCCTTCCAGGAGAATGTTTTCGGCCACCGAGAAGCGAGGGATCAGGTTACGCTCCTGATGCACCGCCGAAATGCCGAGGGCGATTGCATCGCGGGGCGAGGAGAGGGATAGAGGCGTGCCGTCCAGCGTCACTGTCCCGCTGTCTGGCCGATGGACGCCGGTGATGATCTTGATCAGCGTCGATTTGCCGGCGCCGTTTTCGCCCATCAGCGCATGGATCTCGCCGCCATTGAGGGTCAGAGATGCATTGTTGAGCGCCCGCACGCCCGGGAAGGACTTGCCGATCCGGTCCAGAATGAGTGCCATCTCAATCCTCCCCGACCCGGACTGCGCGGTAGCGGTTGATCCAGACGGCGGCGAGGATCAGCGCGCCGAGCAGGAAGGTCACCCAGTAGGGATCGACCGCCAGCAGCACCATGGCATTCTGGATCAGCCCGACCAGCAACACGGCGATGAGAGTGCCGAGAATGAAGATCGAGCCGCCGGCAAGGCTCGCTCCGCCGATGATCGGCGCCGCAAAGGAAATGACCACCCAATCTGCGCCGATCGTCGGCTGCGCTGAGCCGAGCTGGGCGACGGCGAGCACGCCGGCAGTTGCGGCCAGCAGGCCGGAAAGCACATGCGCCATGATCGTCGCGCGGGCGACCGAGATGCCCGAAAGCTCCGCCGCATGGGCATTTCCTCCGACCGCCAGCATGTAGCGTCCCTCGACCGTGCGGGCAAAGAAGATGACGAGCAGCACGGTCACCACCAGTGGTACGATCAGCAGCAGCGGGAAGGGACCGAGGCGTCCATTGCCGAAGGCGACGAAGGCCGGCGACAGATTGTAGAAGGGAATGGCCTTGGTGATGCCGAGATTGATGCCGGCAAAGGCTGATCCGGTCGCGAGTGTGACGATGAAGCCGTTGATGCCGGTGCGCACCGTCAGCCAGCCATTGATAAAACCGGCAAGACCGCCGAAGGCGAGGCCGACAATGATTGCGGCGATGGCCGGCAGTCCCCAGACATCCATAAGTCCGCCGGTCACGACAGCGACGAGCCCGCCGAGCGCCCCGACGGAAAGGTTCATCTGGCCGACGCCCAGCATGACCATCTGGCTGAAGGCGACGAGCAGCGATACGCAGATGCTGCGCAGCATGACGAACCAATTGAATTCCGTCATGAATGCGGGGGAGGCGAAGGCGAGCGCGATGCCGCCGGCGATGACGCCGACCAGGATGCCGGACCATTGTGTCCTTGCGGCAAGGGAAATCAGCGTCTTCATGCGCGCCTCGTCTGTTCGCGGATTGCGAGCTTCGTCCGGTAGCGTTCGAACAGGATCGCCGAGAGCAGGAAGATGCCGAGGAAGAGCTGCAGCCAGAAATTCCCGACCTGCAGCACCAGCAGGCCGCTGCGGATGGTCGCGACCAGCATTGCACCGAGGATCGTACCAACCACCGACACCATTCCGCCGGCAAGCGCCGTGCCGCCGATGACGGGGGCAAGGAAAGAGGGCAGCAGCCAATCGTCGCCGGCAACGCCGGGCATGGCCGCTGACAGTCGTGACGTCAGCATCAAGGCTGCTGCTGCGGCCAGCATTCCCGAGAGCACATGCACGAAGACGGTAATCCGTCCGACAGGGACGCCCGACATTTCCGCCGTGCGCGCATTGGCACCAACAGCCAGGATCTGCCGGCCGAGCACGGTATGCTTGAAGAGCATGTAGAGCAGGGCGCCGATGAAAAGTGCTACGACCGCCAGCGACGGCACCGGACCGATGCCACTGCGGCCGAAGGCGCCGAAACTCGCCGGCAAACCGTTCAGCGGCACGCCCTTGGTGAAGATCAGCATGCCGCCGGAAAACAGGCTGGCGCTGGCGAGCGTCACGATGAAGCTGTTGACGCCGGTCTTGACGATCGCAAGCCCATTCAGCGCGCCGAGAAGGCCGCCGAAGGCGAGCGTCAGGATGATCGCAAGCGGAATGGGCAGGCCTGCCGTCTGCATCAGATAGCCCGCAGCCATGACGGAGCAGACACCGATCGCGCCGACTGAGAGGTTCATGCCGCCGGTCGCCAGCACTACCATCTGCGCGAAACCGACGACGACATCGATCGCGACCGAGCGGCCCATGGAATTCAGGTTGAAGCGCGACAGGAAGCCCGGCGCCAAGCTGGTGAAGACGGCCCACAGGATCAGAAGGATGATCAGCAGGCCGAGCTGCGCGGGCCCCCTGGTCAGCAATCCCAGCAGGCTGTGTCTGCCTGCATCTGGGACGGGGCTATCATTGTCGATGGGTGCCATGCGCTGGGATGACCGGTCTCGTGGAACAGGAATGATCGGGCGCAGGGCAGATTCGACCCCGCGCCGCTCTCGTTATTTGCAGGAGAGGTAGGTGTCCTTGAAACTCCCCTGCAGTTTCTTCGTCAGCGCCTTCAGATCGTCCTTGTAGCTGTCGACGTTCTTTTCCGAGATCAGCAGCGTGCCGGAATCGACGAAATGCGCCGTCTGAGGTGTGGCGATCCAAGGGGCGTCCGCCTTCACGCTGCAGCCTGCTGCCATCTGGTCGAGCACATAGGCGCCGATATAGGCCTGGCCATAGGGGTTCTGCGCCATGGTGCCGGCAACGAAACCGTCGCGGATGCCGTCAAGGATGATCTTGTCATCGTCGATGCCGACAAGCTTGATCTTCTTGTCGCCAAGGTTCTTGAGCGCGGTCGCAGCCACGACTGAGGAAATATAGCCGGTGGCGATCAGGCCGTTGATCTTGTCCTTTTGCGCGGCAAGCAGGGCATTGATCTTCTGGTCGCCCTGTTCCTGGCTGTCGGTATCGCCGACCGTCTGCAGCAGGGTGACGGCGCCATTTGTCTCGCCGACGGCCTTTTCGACCGCCTTGACGCGCAGCGTCGTATTCGGGTCGACGAGCAGGCCTGCGAGATGAACAATCGTGCCCTTGCCACCCATCGCCTCGATCAGCGCCTTGGTGCCGAGATAGGCCGATTGCGAAACATCGGTCGCCAGGCAAAGCCCGACATCGGTCGGATCCTGCGCGCAGCCGCCAAGTGCCACCGAGGGAATGCCGTTGCTCTTCATTTCCGACAATATGGCGTTGACGCCGACTGCGTCACCCGGAAACACGCCGAAGCCATTGGTACCCTGTGCCGCAAGGCTTTCCAGAAGCTCAGTCTGCGCCTCCAGCTTCCATTCGCTCGGCACTTTGTACTCGACTGCAGCGATGCCGAAATCCTTGGCGGCATCGGCGGCAGCCTGTTCCCATGGCGCGAAATAGGGGTGCGGACCGCCCGGAACCAGGGCGATCTTGTTGTCCGAGGCGAAAGCGCTGAGCGGCGCGACTGCCACGGAGCATGCAAGGCCTGCAGCAATGAGACTGCGAATTGTCATGACATCCTCCCGTTTTGGGCAAGTCCGGTCCTCTTCCAGCATTGCCATGTCCAATCGCTAACACGATCGAATATCGCATGCAATATTCGATTATTGACTTTTTTGTCATCTTCCCTTTCCATCGCACCAGGCAATCGGCGAGGAGGAGTTGATGGAGCCGCAAGAGAACGGGGCGCGTGTCGACCGATCGAGGCTTCTGCCGGAATATCGGACCATGCTGGAGGATCAGGACGCGCTTGGCGGAGCTGCGATGGAGACGCTCCCACCGCAACAGGCGCGCGCCGATTCCGAAATCCGGCTCGCCCTTCATTGGGGCGCGAAGGACGCGGTCTCCGGCATTGAGGATGTCGAGATTCCAAGCGGCGACGTCAGGCTGAAGGCGCGGCTCTACCGCGTGGCCGGCACCACGCGGACCATGTTGTTCTTCCATGGCGGTGGCTGGATGGTCGGCAGCATCGAGACCCATGACGGGCCGGTTCGCACGCTCGCCAATGCCGCCCACGCCAATGTGCTGTCTGTCGAATACCGCAAGGCGCCGGAAGCGCCGTTTCCGGCGGCCTTCGAGGACGCCGAGACGGCACTTCTCTGGCTTCAGGAAAATGGCGAAGCGCTTGCACTCGATGCAGGCAAGGTGATCCTTGCGGGCGACAGCGCCGGCGCCAGTCTTTCCGCATCGCTTGCGATCCGGGCGCGCGATCTCGCCATCCCGATTGCCGGGCAGGCTTTGATTTTTCCGGCTACCGATCTCTCCGGCACGACACAAAGCCGCCAGGAATTCGCGAACGGCTTTTCCCTGCAACAGTCGACGATGATCTGGTTTGCGGAACATTATCTTTCGGGCGACACGCTACCCTCCGACCCTCGCGTCTCGCCGCTGCTCGCCAGTGATCTTTCGCACCTGGCACCAACCCTGCTGATCACCGCTGACCACGATCCGCTGCGTGACGAGGGCCGCGCTTATGCACAGCGCTTGATTGCTGCCGGAAATGACGTCTGTTACGAGGAGTGGCAGGGAACCATCCATGGTTTCTTCATCATGGATCGTGCAGGAAAAACCGCCCGCAAACTGATCGGGCGCATCGGGAAATGGGCAGACGGCCTTTGGAACAGACATGACGATGGCAAGCGGGGTGGAGGCTGAAACCGCAGCCACGGCTGTGCGGTCCGAGCCGATCTATTTGACGATCTATCAGGTTCTTCGTGACCATCTGGAGCGGGGTGCGCTGGAGCCTGGCCTCATTCTCGGGCAGGCAAGCATTGCGCGCGCCTTCAATGTCAGCCGTATTCCAGCCGGTATCGCGCTGGCGCGGCTCCTGTCGGAAGGCCTGATCCGGACCTTCGAAGGGCGTGGTTATGTCGTTCCGGGCGGCGAGCCGCAGCGCGGCGACCTTTTTGCTGCGGGCCTCGACCTGCCGCATTCGCTGACCGTACCGGTCGTCAACCGCCGGGAGCAGATCTATCCGGAAGTCGAGCATGCCGTTGCCGTCTGTCTTGCCTATGGCCGTTTTCTGTTGAACGAGACAGCACTTGCCCAGCACTACGACGTCAGCCGTACCATCGCCCATGAAGTGCTGACCCAGCTTGAGCGCAGCGGCATCATCGAACAGGACAGCAATAACCGCTGGTATGCCGGCCCACTCAGCGCCAAGGTCTTCCGCCATCACTATGACATGCGCCGCCTGCTGGAGCCGGAAGCCCTGCGCCAGGCCTATCCTTTCCTTGAGAAGGAAAACCTCGAAGAACGGCGACACAGGCTGAAATCGCTGGGTCCCTATCCGCAGGCGCCGGAAATGCTGGAGCGGGCCGAAGCCGACCTGCATCTCGATTCACTCGCGCCCTGCCCCAATACGGTGCTTCTTGCGGCCGTGCGCCGCAGTCAGCGCGTCCTCATCGCCACCCACTCGACCTTCGCCAATTTCCGCACCGAAGCGGAAATTTCCATGATGATATCGGAGCATACGCGCGTTTATGACGCGCTGCTCGCCGGCGATATCGAGAAGGCCCGCGTAGCACTTGCAGATCACCTGCGCCGGGCGCTGGACCCCAACCTGAAGATCCTCCAGCACTTGCCCGCCATGCCCTCAGGCCTGACGCCACCCTATCTGATCCAGGTCAAGGGCGAACGCTGAGCGTGCGCACCCAAGAAGAGGTCTAGGCGCCGGGGACGATTGGTGCATAGGCAGCCCCGTCAACCGTTGCCGGGCGCCCGGCAAGATGCAGTTCAGCAATCCGCGGAGCCGAACGCGCGATGACCTTGCCGCGGCGGATGACGGCCAGCCGGTTCGCCTTCAGCCTGAGCGCTTCCACCGGATCGTGCGCCTGCAGGATGACGAGATCGGCATTCCTGCCCTTTTCCAGGCCGTAGCCTTCGAGGCCCATGGTTTTGGCAGAGTTGATCGTCAGCGCATCGAAGATCTTCTTCTTGTCCTCGATGCCGGCCATCTGCGCCACGTGGATCGCCATATGGCCGACCTCTAGCATGTCGCCGGAGCCCATGGAGTACCAGGGGTCCATCACGCAGTCATGGCCGAAGGAGACGTTGAGGCCGGCTTCCATCAGTTCGCGCACCCGCGTCATGCCGCGCCGCTTCGGATAAGTGTCGTGGCGGCCCTGCAGCATGATGTTGATCAGCGGATTGGGAATGACGTTGATCTCCGCCTCCGCCATCAGCGGAATGAGCTTGGAGACGTAATAATTGTCCATCGAATGCATGGACGTCAGGTGCGAGCCGGCAACGCGACCCTGCAGACCGAAACGCACCGTCTCTGCTGCCAGCGTCTCGATATGGCGTGACAGCGGATCGTCGGTTTCATCGCAATGCATGTCGACGGGCAGGCCACGATCGGCAGCGATGCGGCAAAGAGCTGCGACGGAGGCCGCACCATCAGCCATGGTGCGTTCGAAATGTGGAATGCCGCCGACGATGTCGAGGCCCATGTCGAGGGAGCGGTTCAGAGCGTCAACACCGCCTGGCGAACGATAATAGCCATCTTGCGGAAAGGCGACGAGCTGCAGGTCGATATAGGGGGCGACTTTCTCGCGCACCTCGATCAGCGCTTCAGCAGTCACCAGCCTGGGATCGCTGGTATCGACGTGGCTACGGATGGCGAGAAGCCCCTGCGAGACGGCGAGATCGCAATAGCGCAGCGCCCGCTCCACGAGCGCCTCGCGGGTCAGGATCGGCCGCAGTTCACCCCAGAGCGCAATCCCCTCCAGCAGCGTGCCGGAGCGGTTCATGCGCGGTAGGCCAAGCGAGAGCGTTGCATCCATATGAAAATGCGGATCGACGAAAGGCGGGCTGACGAGCCTTCCCGTCGCATCGATCTCCTCGGCCGCCTCGGCTTCGATCCTGGAAGCGACCTCGGCGATCTTGCCCTTCTGAATGGCGATATCGATGCCGCTGCGGCCATCGGGAAGATTTGCGTTTTTGATGATCAGGTCAAACATGGCGGCACCGGTCTGTTGAGGATTTTGAACATGGCAATCAGCGCTCGCCGCGGCGATAGGGCTGCATCAGCGCCTGCGGCACGCGGGCGCGCCGCGCCATCACGGCAAGGGCTGCGATCGACAGGAGATAGGGCGTCATCAAGAAAAGCTGATAGGGCACATACCCTCCCAGCACCGTCTGCAGTCTCAGCTGAAAGGCATCGAAGAAGGCAAAGAGCAGGGCGCCGAAGAGGGCCCGGCCCGGCCGCCAGGAGGCGAAGACCACGAGCGCGATGGAAATCCAGCCGCGTCCCTGGACCATGGTTGGGAAGAAGCTGTTGAAGGCTGCGAGCGTCAGGAAGGCGCCGCCGACGGCCATCAGCGCGCTTCCGGCAATGATTGCGCCATAGCGGATCCTGATCGGATTGATGCCTTGGGCTTCCGCCGCATGCGGATTTTCGCCGGTCATACGGATCGTCAGGCCAAGTGGTGTGCGGAAGATCAGATAGCCCATCGCAAGCGCCAGGAAGATCGCCAGATAAGTCGGCGCCGTCTGTGCAAAGAGGGCAGGGCCGAGGAAGCGCAAGCCAGAGAGAAGCGGGATGTCGAGCGGTTGGAAGGGCACAATCGTCGGTGGGGTGCCGGCAAGCGGCACGACCAGGCGGAAGACGAAATAACTGAGGCTGGAGGCAAAGAGCGTGATGCCAAGGCCCGTGACATGCTGCGAGAGGCCGAGCGTCACGGTCAAAAGCGCATGCAGCAGACCGAAGACCGCACCGGCGAGCGCCGCAACCAGAATGCCGGTCCAGAGATCGGCGCCGTGGAAGACGGCGAGCCAGCCGATCATCGCCCCGAAGGTCATGATGCCTTCGATGCCGAGATTGAGCACACCCGCCCTTTCGCAGAGCAGCGCGCCGAGCGTGCCGAAGATCAGCGGTGTCGCGATGCGCAGCACAGCGGCCCAGAGGCCCGCGGATGAGACAATGTCGATGAGAGCCATCATCTGCGGATCCTGTATTGGGTGAAGAACAGGGCAATAAGCATGGTGAGCAGCGAGACGGCCACGGTCACGTCTGCGATATAGGTCGGTATGCCGAGCGCCCGGCTCATGCCGTCGGCGCCGACGAACATGGTGGCGGTGAAGAGGGCGGCGAGGATCACGCCGATCGGGTGCAGGTTGGCGAGCATGGCGACGATGATGCCGGAATAGCCGAACCCGGGCGACAGATCCGTCGTCACATAGCCCTTCACGCCCATCACCTCGATTGCGCCGGCAAGACCCGCCAGCCCTCCGGAAAGGCAGGCGACCTTCACCAACGTCATGGCGAGCGGCACGCCGGCAAAGGCGGCGCCGGCGGGATTGAGGCCGGCTGCGCGTGAGCGCAGGCCAAAGACGGTGCGTGACTGGAGGAGGTGAACGGCGAGCGCAATGACGATGGCGATGATGAAGCCGACATGCAGCCGCGAACGCGCCACCAGCTTCGGTAGCAGCGCATGATCGCTAACCGGCATGGATTGCGGCCAGCCGAAGGCGAGCGGATCCTTTAAGACACCATCGATCAGCATGGAAACGAAGAGCAGGGCGACGAAATTCAAAAGCAGGCTGGTCACCACTTCATCGACGGAAAAGCGCAGCCGCAGCCACAGCGGCACGAGGATCAGCACCATGCCGGCGACGGCGCCCGCAATCAGCAAGGCGGGGATAAGCAACGCTGCGGGCAGTCCGGCCAAGAGCTTGGAGCCGAGTGCGGCAACTGTAATGGCGCCAAGATAGAACTGGCCTTCGGCGCCGATATTCCAGAGCCGGGCGCGGAAGGCGACGGCTGCGGCAAGGCCGGTCAGCATCAAGGGTGTGGCCCGCGTTAGCGTCTCCGTCGCCGAAAGCCGCGTGCCGAAGGCGCCGGTGAGGATGCGCCAATAGGCTTCGAACACGGGGGCGCCGGCAAGCGCAATCAGGATGCCGGCAATGGCGAGTGCGGCGATGACGGCGGCAATGGGCGCTGCCACGACCAGATAGAGCGGACGGTGATCGCGGCGTTCAAGACGCATGCTGGACCTCGGACGTCCATTCGCCTGACATCATCAGACCGAGTTTTCTGGGATCGGCACTTTCCGCATCGATGGGTGGCGACAGGCGCCCCTTGACGATCGCCTGGATGCGATCGGCAAGGCCGATCACCTCGTCCAGATCCTCTGATATCAGAAGCACGGCCGTGCCCTCCTTGCGTGCCTGCAATATCCTTGCATGGACGGCGGCGACGGCGCCCTCGTCGAGCCCGCGTGTCGGCTGCGCCGCAATCAGGATCTTCGGCCTGTCATGCAGGTTGCGACCGAGGATCAGTTTCTGCATGTTGCCACCTGACAGAAGCCGCGTGCGTGTCGTCGGGCCGCCACCGCGTATATCGAATTCTGCGATGATCTCCTGGGCGAAGGCCATGCCGGCCTTGCGGTCGACCAGCCCGTGACGCGAAAAGCGCGGCGCGGCGATGCGCTCCAGCACGGCATTTTCCCAGACAGCGAGTTCGCCGATCGCGCCTTCCTTGTTGCGATCCTCAGGTATGCGGCCGATGCCGGCGGTAATCAGGCTTTCGACGCCGATCTCGGTGACCGGCTGTCCGAACAGCAGGATCTCGCCGCTGCTCCAGCCGGCAAGTCCGCTGACGAGATGGCTGAGCGTCGCCTGGCCATTGCCGGAGACGCCGATAATGCCGAGCGTTTCGCCGGCATGAAGCTGCAAGCTGATATCCTTCAGCCGCTCCTGGCCGCCGTCGTAAACGGTGACGCCGACGGCTTCGAAGACGACAGCACCGGGCGTTGACGCCTCGCGCACCGGGCGCGTCACCCGCCTGCCGACCATGAGTTCTGCGAGCTCGGACTTGCTGGTCCGACCGGTCAGCCGTTCGGCAACGACCTTTCCGCTGCGCAGCACGACGACGCGGTCAGCTGCGCTGATCACCTCGTCCAGCTTGTGCGAGATGAAGATCAGCGACAGTCCGTGGCGGGCCATTCCCCTAAGCGTCTGGAAGAGGCGTTCCGCCTCGATATTGGTGAGGACCGCCGTCGGCTCGTCGAGGATCAGGATACGGGCGTCGTTATAGAGCGCCTTGAGGATTTCGACGCGCTGCTGTTCGCCGACCGAGAGATCGCCGAGCCGGGCATCGGGATTGACGTCGAGGCCGAAGCGCGAAGAGATCGACATCAGTTTAGCGCGGCCGGCCGCCTTCTCCGACTTCCAGGACCAGAGCTTTTCCGTTCCCGTCATGACGTTTTCGAGCACCGTCAGGTTCGGCGCCAGGGAAAAATGCTGGTGCACCATGCCGATGCCGGCCCGAATCGCCGCCCGCGGCCGGCCGGCCGGCAATTCGGTGCCCTCGATATGGATGGTTCCCGCATCCGGTACATAGTGGCCGAAGAGGATGCTCATCAATGTCGTCTTGCCGGCGCCGTTTTCGCCGAGCAGTGCCAGCACTTCGCCCTTGTCGAGGCTCAGCGAAATATCCTCATTGGCCTGGATGGCGCCAAAGCGCTTGCTGATGCCGGCAAGCTGAAGCACGGGAGCTGATGTCATGGGGCAAGTCCCGCAATGGCATGGGGATGGATCCAACGTTGCTCCGCTTCCAGCCGCGAGGCAAGGGCAAGCAACATGGGTTCCCCGCCCATCGGTGCCATTAGCTGAAGAGGAAGCGGCATTGCGTCCGCATCGTGTCCATAAGGCAGGGTCAGCGCCGGAAAGCCGGATATATTGGCAAGGCAGGCGAGCGGCGCAAAGCGCGCCATGCGGTTCAGATGCAGCTCCGTGTCGTGATGATCGGTCGGAAAAGAGCCGATCGGCAGCGGCGCTGTGGCAAGCATGGGTGCGAGCAGGCAATCGATGCCGTCGAACAGCCGCCAGAGATCATGGCTGACATGCGGCATGGCGCTGAGGGCCTGCCAGAGCGCGGTTGGCTCAAGTGCTGCCCCACGCGCCGCAAAGGCGGCGGTCAGCAGCTCAGCTTTCGAAACGTCGAGATGCAGGCTTTCGACGAGCCATGCCAGATTGATCGAAATGATATCTGCGAAAATGGCAGCACTTGCAGCGACGCTTGCTGCAAGCCGCTCCCATTCAACGGTGACGATCTCATGCCCGTCCTGTTCGAGGCTGCGGGCCGCGGCTTCGACGGCTTCCTGGCGTGCCGGCTCGGTGGGGAAATCGCTGCTGGTCTGCGTCAGCAGGCCGATGCGCAGGTGGAGTTTTTCGTTCTTCTCGAGGGCCGGTTCCGCATAGGGACCGGCGGGTTTTCCGCGCAAGGCTTCGAAGATCGCACCTGCGTCGCGAACGGAACGGCAGACGGCGAGCTCGCTGGCGATGCCGCCGAGATGATTGCCGAACCCCGGTCCGCCGGGAATGGCGCCGCGACTGGGCTTCAGGCCGACGAGCCCGCAGCATGCCGCGGGCACGCGGATCGAGCCGCCGGCATCCGTTGCATGGGCGATTGCGACGATACCGGCTGCGACGGCTGCGGCCGCACCGCCGGAAGAACCGCCTGCCATGCGGGAGGGATCGAGCGGATTGCGGCAGACAGGCCCGCGGGTCGGCTCGCTCGCAAGCGAGAGGCCAACTTCCGGGCTGGTGGTGAGGCCGAACAGCGTGAAGCCGGCCTGCCGGAAGCGCGCCGCCAGATCAGAATCAGCCGATGCGTCGAGCATCCCGTCGAAGAGCCGCGAGCCGGCGCGAACGGCCAGGCCCTTGAACGGGCCGCCGAGATCCTTGGCAAGCGCCGGCACGCCGGCAAAGCGCCTGATGGAAAAAGTCGCGTGATTGGCCCTGAATTCGTGGTCGAGCGCAGTGGCATTCGCCATGCCCAGCGCTTCGTCGAGATGACAGATCGCGCCAAGCGCCTCGTTGGCCCTGGCTGCTGAAATCGCCTGCTCCATCGCCTCGGCACAACCAAGTGCACCGCTCCCGATCCGGGCGGCGAGCGCAATCGCGTCGCCGCCCGGTATCGAGCCCTTGCTTGCATCAGTCCCGTTCATGCGGATGCCGGCTTATTTCGGCTCCTCGGGCATGATGGGCACTTCGAAGGCGCCGGACTTGATGGCGGCGCGCTTGGCTTCCATCGCCGCTTCGGCTTCCGCCGGTGCGACGCCCTTGACGTAGACGATATCGCTGCCGCCTTCCTTCATCAGGCCGAAGCGCGTGTAGTTGTTGCCGGTCGGCTTGCCGGCCTTCACATCGGCGATCGCGGCATTGAGGATCGGGCGGAAGCCCCAGATGGCGTTGGCAAAGACGGTCTCGGGATAACGCGGCGTGTAGTCGATCAGCGAGCCGACGGACTTGATGCCGCGCTCCTTGGCGGCGTCTGCCGTGCCGATACGTTCGCCGAACAGGATGTCGGCGCCAGCATCGATCTGGGCAAGTCCCGCTTCGCGCGCCTTCGGCGGATCGAAGAAAGTGCCGATGAAGGCAACGAGATGCTTGGCATCCGGGCGGACTTCCTTCACGCCGGCCGCAAAGGCGTTCATCAGCATGTTGACCTCGGGGATCGGCAGTGCGCCGACCGAGCCGACAACGCCGGATTTCGTCATCTTGCCGGCCAGCATGCCGGCGAGGTAGGCGCCGTCATGGTTCCAGGTGCCGAAGACGCCGAAATTATCGCCTGATGCTTCGCCGCTCGAACCCAGCATGAAAGCGGTCTTCGGATAGTCGGCGGCAACCTGGCGGGCTTCCCGCTCGACGGCATAGGCCTCGCCGACGATGAGCGCGTTTCCCTGCTCGGCATATTCGCGCATGGCGCGCGGATAGTCTGTGCCCGAGACTCCTTCGGAGAAGACGTATTCGATCACGCCTTCGGAAGCGGCATCCTGCAGCGCCTTGTGCAGACAGGAATTCCAGGCATTTTCCACCGGCGAGGCATGAATGCCGGCGACTTTGAGTTTTTCCTGCGCCCAGAGCTTGGGTGCGAAGGCGGTCGCGCCGAGCGCCATGCCGGAAGCGAGCACCGTGCGGCGCGTGATAGTGATCTGATTTTTCATGAGTTCCCCTCTTTTTTACCAGATGGATAAAACTCTATGGATCGCCCAAAATTGTGTCAAGTAATGCTGCTGCGCAAAAACTAGACAATAGCGGTGAGCGCCTGCACTCTGAGGCCATGGAGAGAGGGAAAGGGCCTTCTATTATTGGTGCTGCATAACGCTCAAGCCGCCGTCGATCGTCAGGCAGGTGGCATTCATGAAGGTGCATTCGTCCGAGATCATGAAGACTGCGGCCATGGCGATTTCCTGCGGCGTGGCGATACGCCCGCCCGGATGCAGCTTCATCGTTTCGGCCCTGGCCTTTTCCGGATCCGCAAAACTGTTCCAGTAATCGATGACCTTCTGGGTCGAGACATAGCCGGGCGCAATCGCATTCACCCGCACGTTTTGGGGTGCATATTCGATGCCGAGCGACTTGGTCATGCCGAGCAGCGCATGTTTGGCAAGCGGATAGGGGAAGGTGTGGGGAATGATGGTAAAGGCGTGCGTCGAGGCGATATTGAGGATCACCCCGCCTCCTTCCGAAATCATTTGCGGCAGAACCGAGCGGCAGCAGTGCCAGGCGCCCTTGAGATTGATGTCGAAGCAGCGCTGCCACTCTTCGTCCGTCGTCTGCAGAGGCTCGGCGAAGACGTTGACGCCGGCATTGTTGACGAGGGCATTGATGCTGCCGATCTGCTCTTCCGCCTTGGCAAAGGCCGCCTCAATAGCCGCAGCATCGGTGATGTCGGCAGCCTGATAGCCAAGCACGGTGCCCTTTGATGCGAGTGCTGTGGCTGTCTCTTCGAGCAGCGTTTCATCGCGGTCGACGAGGAAGAGGCGCGCGTCTTCGACCGCAAAAGCTTCGGCGATCGCCTGTCCAATCCCTTGCGCTGCGCCGGTGATGAAGACCCGTTTTCCGGAAAGGCGGTTTGGCATCGTCTGTTTCCTCTTTATGCTCGTTCTTGATGATCAGGAGATTTCGTGCGGCTGCATGCGGATCGAACCTTCCAGGCTTTCGCCCGGCTGCAAGATCTTGAGATCGCCAAACCCGGGAAGATTATGCCCGTTGGCGAGATGGGACATCGGTTCGAAGCAGAAATAGTCTCGGCGAAATCCGGGGTCGAAGCGCTCGTCCGACAGGAAGATGACCGCGTGGCGGAAGATCGGGTCCGCCGCCAGGTCAAGCGCCGCACGGCTCTCGGGCCAGGTAATGCGCGCACTACCGCTCCAGCCCTCAAAGCCGTTATTGATCCAGCGCCGCGGCAGGGGCGCGGGCTGCGAGAAATCGAGATCGGCAGGGATCTCGGCCGGTTCGCCTGGCAGCCAGCCCTCCGTCTCGGTCCAGAAGCGCTCTGCCTTGGCAAGAAGCATCGTCTGTTCCGTCAGCGGAAAGAACGGATGCCAACCGAGCCCGAAGGGCAGGGCCGCTTCACCGGTATTCTCCACGCTCATATGCAGCTTTAGCCCCTTGCCCGACAATCTGAAGCTCTGCTTCGCCTTATAACTAAAGGGCGAACCGTCCGCCTGGTGGCGGAAACCGATCTCAGCCTCTGTGGCACTCTCGGAAAGAACCGCCCAGTCGGCCAGCCAGCCATCTCCGTGGAGGTAGTGTGGGTCCCAGGACGTGTTCGGCTGAAGGCTGTAGGCGCGTCCTTCGAAATGGAAACGATTGCTCCTCACGCGATTGCCGAAGGGCACGAGCGGATAGCAGGCCGACGACCGTGCATCGGCATCATCGGCTGCCGGCCTCAGAAGCGGAATTTTCCGGCCATCCCGCATCCAGGAGAAATCAAGGAGCACACCGCCGGCCGTCGAGACACGGGCCGAAAGTGCACCGTCCTGCAAATCGATGATCGCCATGAAACAATGCCTTCCCCACGGATCAAGGCTGATCCGGACTGTGGCGGCACCCTATTATCGGTCGATTGATTGTCAATATAGATAGGATTTATTTTGCTTATCAGGCGGCGTTCTGGCCTAAGTTTCTGCTGATTTCAGCGAGATGCGCCGCACCAATATGAATTTAGTCGGCTTTTCACCCGCTGAATCGCATAAATAATCATACACAAATCTTGACTGGTATGATGTTTCTTTTTATTCAATGGCTGCTGCCGAGTGAGCGGCAGATCGAGATTTTAGGGAGAGAGATTATGCGCTTCTTCAAAGCAGCCATCCTCGCTGGCGCCTTTGCCGTTTTGGCCGCCGGCTCCGTCTTGGCGGAGGATGTCAAGATTGGTTTCATCGTGAAGCAGCCGGAAGAGCCCTGGTTCCAGGACGAATGGAAATTCGCCGACCAGGCCGCCAAGGAAAAGGGTTTCACCGTCGTCAAGATCGGTGCCGAAGATGGGGAGAAGGTCCAGTCGGCGATCGACAATCTCGGTGCGCAGGGCGCTCAGGGCTTCATCATCTGCACGCCTGACGTCAAGCTCGGCCCCGGCATCGTCGCCAAGGCCGCCGCCAACCAGCTTAAGCTGATGACGGTCGACGACCGTCTGGTGGGTGCCGATGGCAAGCCGCTGGAAGACGTGCCGCATATGGGCATTTCAGCTACCAAGATCGGAGAAGGCGTCGGCCAAGCAATCGTTGACGAAATAAAGAAGCGCGGCTGGGACATGAAGACTGTCGGCGCAATCCGCGTCTCCTACGACCAGCTTCCGACCGCCGTCGACCGTGTCGAAGGCGCAATCTCGGTGCTGAAGGCCGCCGGCTTCCCGGCTGAAAACATCTATGATGCGCCGCAGGCAAAGACCGATACGGAAGCGGCACTCAATGCCGCGACGACCGTTCTCAACAAGCATGCCGACGTGAAATATTGGGTCGCCTTCGGCCTTAACGACGAGGCCGTGCTCGGCGCAGTGCGTGCCTCTGAATCGGTCGGCATTCCCACCGACAACATGATCGGTGTGGGTATCGGTGGCGCGGAATCGGCGATCAACGAGTTCAAGAAGCCGTCTGCGACCGGCTTCTTCGGCACGGTCATCATCTCGCCGAAGCGTCACGGCTATGAAACCGCACTCGACATGTATGACTGGATTGCCAACGGCAAGGAGCCGGCAAAGGTGACGCTGACCTCTGGTTCGCTGGCGCTGCGCGGCGACTATGAAAAGGTTCGCAAGGACCTCGGCATCGAATAATCATCCTCTGATGATGATTTCATCCCGGCGGCATTTTCGGCCGCCGGGCATATTCTCGACGGAGCGATGATGGCTTTCCTCGAATTCAAAACCATTTCCAAGGGCTATCCGGGGGTCCAGGCGCTGTCCAACGTCTCCTTCGGCGTCGACAAGGGCGCCGTGCACGGGCTGATGGGCGAAAACGGCGCCGGCAAGTCCACCCTGATCCGCGTACTCTCGGGCCACCAGTCAGCCGATGAAGGCAGCATTCTCATCGATGGCCTCGAGCAGAAATACAGCTCCGTTCGCGATGCCTTCCATGCCGGCGTCATCGTCATCCATCAGGAGCTCCAGCTCGTTCCGGAACTGACGGTTGCCGAAAACCTCTGGCTTGGGCGCTTTCCCGGCAAGGCCGGCGTCATCAACGGCAAGACGTTGGTCGAAACCGTTCGCGCCAGGCTCGATGAGATCGGTATCGACGTCGATCCCTCGGCAAAAGTGTCTTCACTTTCGATTGGCGCCCGCCAGATGGTGGAGATCGCCAAGGCCGTCATGCTCGATGCGCGCGTCATCGCGCTCGACGAGCCGACCTCGTCGCTCTCGTCGCGCGAAAGCGAAATCCTGTTTTCCCTCATCGACAAGCTGAAGGCCAAGGGCACCGTTATCCTCTATGTCTCTCATCGCCTCGACGAGATCTTCCGGCTTTGCGACAGCCTGACCGTCCTGCGTGACGGCAAGCTCGCCGCCCACCACCCAAAAGTCGCCGAGACGACCCGCGAACAGATCATCGCCGAAATGGTCGGGCGCGAGATCAACAATATCTGGGGCTGGCGCGAACGCCCGCTCGGTGAGGTATGCCTCGAGGTTAAGGCCCTCTCCGGTTCCAAGCTCCGCACCCCAATCAGCTTTTCCGTCCGCAAGGGCGAAATCCTCGGCTTCTTCGGCCTGATCGGTGCCGGGCGAAGCGAAATGGCGCGCCTGCTCTATGGCGCCGACCACCGCCATCAGGGCAGTGTTGCGATTGATGGCGTGGCTGTCTCCCCAAGCAATCCGAAGGCGGCGATCAATGCCGGCATGGTTCTCTGCCCGGAAGACCGCAAGTTCGACGGCATCATTCAGGGCCGCTCGATCGAGGAAAATATCGCAATCTCCTCACGCCGGCATTTCTCGCCCTTCGGCGTTTTGAACCCGAAGAAGGAAGCTTCGGTTGCCGACCAGTTTATCGCCAAGCTCAGGGTGCGCACGCCCTCGCGCAAGCAGGACATCATCAATCTCTCCGGCGGTAACCAGCAGAAGGTCATTCTCGGCCGCTGGCTATCCGAGCAAGGCGTCAAGGTACTGGTCATCGACGAGCCGACGCGCGGCATCGATGTCGGCGCCAAGTCGGAAATCTATGAAATCCTCTACGAGCTTGCAGCCGGCGGCATGGCGATCGTCGTCATCTCCAGTGAGCTGCCCGAAGTCATGGGCATTTCCGATCGCATCATCGTCATGTGCCAGGGCCGCGTTGCCGCCGACGTGGCGCGCGCCGATTTCGACGAACGCAGCATTCTGACCGCGGCCCTCCCCGACAAGAATGCCGCCGGTACCATATAAATCAGGAACAGCAGTGATGAACGCGTTGAAAAAAATCCTTCTCGGCGAACAGGGTCTGGTGGTGATCTTTTCGATCGCCTTCGTGATCGTCTCACTGACCGTGCCGAGCTTCCTGACCGAACGCAACATGCTGGGTCTGCTGCAATCGGTGGTGACGATCGGCATCGTCGCCTGCACCATGATGTTCTGCCTTGCCTCACGCGACTTCGACCTTTCGGTCGGCTCGACCGTCGCCTTTTCCGGCATGATCGCCGTCATGGTATCGAACGCGACCGGCTCCATTCCGCTTGGCCTGCTGGCAGCGCTCGTCTGCGGCAGCATCGTCGGCGTCGTCAACGGCGTCGTCATCGCCCGTTTCCGCATCAATGCGCTGATCACAACGCTCGCGACCATGCAGATCGTCCGCGGTCTGGCGCTGATCGCGTCGGACGGCCGCGCCGTCGGCATCAACGATCCGGCCTTCTACCAACTGGCGCTGTCGCGCTTTCTCACGGTCCCGACGCCGATCTGGATCATGGCTCTGCTCTTCATCGTCTTCGGCTTCGTGCTGAACCGCACCGTCTTCGGCAAGAACACGCTGGCGATCGGCGGCAATCCGGAGGCTTCGCGCCTTGCCGGCGTCAATGTCGTCACCATGCGCATCTGGATCTTCGCACTGCAGGGCTTCGTCTGCGCCATCGCCGGCATTCTGCTCGCCTCGCGCATCACGTCGGGCCAGCCCAATGCGGCAACCGGCTTGGAACTCTCCGTCATCTCGGCCTGCGTGCTCGGCGGCGTATCGCTTGCCGGTGGCCGCGCGGCGATGACCGGTGTGATCGTCGGCGTGCTGATCATGGGCATTGCCGAAAACGTCATGAACCTGCTCAACATCCAGGCCTTCTATCAATATGTGGTGCGCGGTCTTATTCTTCTGATCGCCGTCCTGCTCGACAATATGCGCTCGTCGGCCGCCGGGCGCGGCAGTCGCACGTGATGACTAGATTTCTTGGGAGAAGCCGGCTGAGCCTGCGGTTGCACATTGATGAGAAAGCATGGCGCTGCTCATGGTGACATCGAGACCAGCGCTACGGGGGACGTTATGAGCACGCGATCGGGACTTCTGCGAACGGGAAGTACATCAGCCAACCTGGAGCAGGGACGGCGCACGGTGCGCGAGGAGCTGTTGAAGAAGCTCATCGGGCAGATCGTATCCGGTGACATTGCCGAAGGCTCGCTGCTGCCGAACGAAGCGGAGCTTTCCGAGGTCTATGGCGTCAGCCGCACCAGCCTTCGGGAGGCGATGCAATATCTGTCGGCTCTCGGCATGATCCGCTCCCGCACGCGTGCCGGCACCAGCGTGCTGCCGCGCGAGAACTGGAACTATCTTGATCCGATGGTCCTCGATGCGACGCTCGAATTCAGCGACGACCGCAGCTTTTACGATTCGCTCCTCGATGCCCGCCAGCTTCTGGAGCCGGCAGCAGCCGCACAGGCCGCTGCGAACGCCACAGCCAAGCAGCTCGCCCAGATCGCCGAAGCCTTCGAGGACATGGTGGCTGCCAACGCCCGCGACAACGAGGCCTGGAGCCAGGCCGACCTCGAATTCCACACCGCCATCATCAATGCCAGTGGCAACTGGGTGTTCCGCCAGTTCGCCACCGCTATTCGCGCTGCCCTGCTCGCAAGCTTTCGTCTGACCAACCGGGCAAGCCAGAGCCATGATTACGCCATCGCCCGGCATCAGGACGTGCTTGATGCCATCCGCATGCGGCGGCCAGATGCGGCGCGTTTTGCCATGGAGCAGCTGATCGGCACGGCGCGGATGGAATTGAGTGACGCGTTGCGCGTCGGCAAGCCGGGCAAACAGGAATAGAGGCACCGCCGTCTCCCCGCCGAGGTAATAGGAACATTCAAAATTCCGCTTGCCGACAGAAAGTATATTAAGTTTGAAGTCCTTTTGCGGATTCGCTAGTAACTGGGTGTAAACTCGGCTGCTTGAAAGGACGATGGGCGCGTGGACGAGACCGAAAAACTGCAAACGCACAGGCGCGGCTCCGGCGTATCGACGGTCTATGAGACGCTTCGAAACGAGATCATCGAGCTGAAATTGCCGCCGGGCAGCCCGATCGATGAACAGCAGCTGTCGGATCGTTTTGCGCTGTCGCGCACGCCGATCCGCGAAGCCTTGGTGCGGCTTGCCGCCGAAGGCCTGATCACCACGCTCACCAACCGCGCGACGATCGTCTCGAACATCGATTTCCTCGGCCTGCCGGAATTTTTCGATGCGCTGACGCTGATGTACCGCGTCACCACCCGGCTTGCGGCTGCCAATCACGCCGAAGGCGATATCGCCGCTATCCTTGTGCAGCAGAAGGCTTTCGAGGCGGCGGTCAGCAACCGCGATGTGCTCGGCATGATTTCGACCAATCGCGACTTCCATATCGCGATCGCCCAGGCCGGCCGGAACAGATATTACGTCGAGCTTTTCACCCGGCTGCTGGATGAAGGTCGCCGCATTCTGAGGCTCTACTATTCCTCCTTCAACGATGTGCTGCCGCGCCAATATGTCGGCGAGCACGAGGAGTTGATCCAGGCGATCATCAATCGCGACGTCACGCTGGCCGACAGGCTGGCATCTGCCCACGCTGATCAGATCGTCGGCCAAATCCGCTCTTACATCACCGCCGATTCCCGCCAGAACGCGAAGCTGGCGCTCTAGCCGCCGCAAAATTCTCGCACCACAAGAGCAGTGCCTCGTTCAGCATTGAAGGAAAATCGTTTCCTGTATTTTTCTTGTCGACAAGAAGTCGGCAGGATGCTACATGCCTCATCAACCCCGCTGTCCGGGGAGTTTTCGAAAGAACGAGAGATTGGCGATGACTGGTTCCGTATTCCAAGGCTGCATCCCGGCGCTCATGACGCCATGCAATGACGACCGCACCCCAAATTTTGACGCGCTTGCCCGCAAGGGCAAGGAACTGATCGACCTCGGCATGTCTGCCGTCGTCTATTGCGGTTCGATGGGCGACTGGCCGCTCTTGACCGATGAGCAGCGTCAGGAAGGCGTCAAGCGCCTCGTCGAGGCGGGTGTTCCCGTTATCGTCGGCACCGGTGCCGTCAACACCAAGTCGGCCGTCGCCCATGCCGCCCATGCTGCGGCTGTGGGCGCCAAGGGGTTGATGGTCATCCCCCGCGTTCTGTCGCGCGGTTCGTCCGTTTCGGCCCAAAGGGACCATTTCTCGGCGGTTCTCGAAGCGGCCAAAGGCCTGCCGGCGGTCATCTACAACAGCCCCTATTACGGCTTTGCGACGCGCGCCGATCTGTTCTTCGATCTGCGTTCGCGCTTTTCGAACCTCGTCGGCTTCAAGGAGTTCGGCGGTAAGAGCGACATGACCTATGCGGCCGAAAACATCACGTCGGGCGATGATGCGCTGACGCTGATGGTCGGTGTCGATACCGGCGTCTATCACGGCTTCGTCAATTGCGGCGCGGGCGGGGCCATCACCGGCATCGGCAACGCGCTGCCGAAGGAAGTGCTGCATCTCGTTTCGCTCTGCGAACAGGCAGCCAAGGGTGATGCGGCCGCCCGCAGCGCCGCCCGCGAGCTCGAAGAGGCGCTGATGGTTCTGTCGACCTATGACGAAGGTCCAGATCTCGTGCTGCACTACAAGTATCTGATGGTGCTGAACGGCGAGAAGGAATACACGCTGCACTTCAACGAGACCGATAAGCTGAGCAACTCGCAGCGCCGTCACCTCGAAAACCAGTATCGCCTGTTCAAGACCTGGTACGCTGCGCGTTATCCGAACGCCGCCTGAAGCTGTCAGGAACGCTTCGGCCTCGCAGCTTGCCTGCGAGGCCGCTCAATGAAGGGCGCCAATCAGGTGAGCGCCGCGCGTAGGCAAATGGATTGCTGTTGGTTCTCCTACTGGAGACGGGGTCAGTTCGCCACATCGGTGGCGGCCAGGGAGTGGATCAGCATCGTCAGATCGCGTCGGATCTTCAAATCCGAGATACGCTCGATTTCCCTGGCAAGATAGGCTGCCTCGTCCTCGACGCCAGCGCCCGCCTCGGTTTCGATGCCGTTGATGAACCAGCCGGCATCCACCTTCATGAAGTCGCATAACCGCAGCATGACCGCGACGGACAGGCGGTTTGTACCATTCTCGTATTTCTGGATCTGCTGAAACGCGACGCCGATATGCGCAGCGAGTTCGCTCTGGGTGAAGCCGCGAGCGGCGCGCACGGAGCGTAATCTCTGGCCGATTGCCAAATTCAGTTCCTGATCTTTCATGCCTATCCTTGAGAATACTTTCGTCGACTGCAGAATTTGCAGGTTCTCTTTACATGATCGGCTTTTGAGATCCACCTCCATCTGTCAAAAGCGTCAGTTGTTCTTTGAGTTGCCGCTGTTCTCTCTCGGACAGACGCGCAATCTCATTTTCGACGAAGCTCGCGATGGCCCGTGGGTCGTCGCCAAACCGGCGTGCCCCTTCCGCGCAGAGAGCGATGATGGTTGCCATCGGATTGGCAGGGTCCGTCATTTTTGAAATCCCCCCTGAAATCTTCGTCCTTCGCGCCGCAGTCGTTCTGCGGTTGAAGTGGGTTGTGCAGAAAAAGAGGCCGACCGATGGTGAACAAATATCCCAATCTTCGATGCCAAGTCGCAACGACCCAGGACCATGTTCGGGATGCGATGATCTTGAGAAGCATCTGCTTTGTCCATGAGCACGGTATCTCGCCTTCCTTCATCTTCGACGGTAATGATCACCAGGCCACGCATTTCGTCTTTTATGATGGCGAAGAGCCGGTTGGTTCGCTTCGCATCCGCTGGTTCGCCGACTTTGCCAAGTATGAACGAACCTGCTTCCGCGAAAAGTACCGACACCCTTTTACGGTTAAGCGTTGCATTCAGATGACCTTCGATCACGTAGCGCGCAAGGGCTATACGAAAGTTCTGACCCAGGCCGAGCAGCGTCTCGCGCGGCTGTGGACCATTCTCTTCGATCTGGAGATCGTCGACAGCCCGCCGGTGGAGATCGCCGGCCATCCGGAACCCTATCTGACCGTTGTCGGCACGATCCCCGCGTCATCTGATCCGATTACCATGGAAAGCAGCAGCGCAATGCTGTTGCGCATCGAAGGTCAATGGGACGCCCCGAGTTCGTTTGAGACAGCATAACAATGGCAGGTTTTGACAACGCGGGCGACATGTCTGCAACGGCTGCGCTGCAGGAGGAAATTCTCACGCGCACGAAACTACACACCGAAATGGTGCGTCGGCTCATCAATGATCCGACAGTGCAGCCGGTCGAGCTCGCCGGCTTCCTGGAGGATGTCGCAAATGCCTATCTTTCGATCTCGGAAGAGCTCAGCCAAATTGTGAAGGCGGCGGAGGAGCGATAGTTTCGAGCATCTTGCGCAAGCTCTCTTCCTGTTCGTGCCGCCCGGACGGAAAGGTCAATCTGCTGCTGAAAGACGGGTTGGTCCTGAAAATATCGACGATCCAGTCATAGACGGCGGCCACCGGTCTCGATTGCCGGCGATTGGCAACCGAGGTCAGGTAGACGGGCAAGGCGACATGTACGCCGAGTTCGAGCGGTACGAGTTCGGGATCTGCAAGCACGTAATTGCCGAGCAGCCCCACGCCGGCGCCGTTGCGAACGAGGGCAAAGTAGGCAAGCGAATTCTCGCAGTTGTGGGTCTGGTGGCCGGCTTCGACAAGACCGCGCCAGCCATCCCAGATCTCGCGTTCGGAAGCATAATAGTTGCACTGCACGTAGACATGCTGGGAGATGAACTGGCGCTGCGGAACACCGGATTTCTTCAGATAATCACGGCTGGCGATCGGAATGAGATGAAGAGTGCCGATCTCGATGCAATCGACATCCGCCCTCGAAATCGGAGAGAGCGAGATCATCAGATCAGCCTGGTTCTTCTCGAAATTCACGAGCGACACCTGTTCCCGGATATCGAGATTGAGGCGCGGATAGCTGTCGTTCAGCCGGGGCACGGCGGGAGCGACGATGGCGACAGCGAGGCCGGAGGTCACGCTGATGGCAACCCGTCCGGTGACGGCGTCCATTTCATCCTTCAGGTCGTTGGAAAGGGAAAACAGCTGGAAATCGAGCTCTGCAACCTGGATGGCGAGCTTGCGCCCGGTTTCGGTCAGCGTGACGCCGGAAAAGGTAGAGATGACGAGTTGCGAACCCATCTGATCCTGGAGGCGCTTCACGTCACGGCTGACGGTTGGCGCACTGGTGCCGAGCAGTTCAGCGGCTTGAGCAAAGGAAGGGCTTTTGGCGACCGCCAGAAAGGTCCTGAGCTCGCGCCAGATCGGCTGCGAAAGCAGGCCTCTGATTTCAAGTGGCGATTTATCCAGATCGGCGCGTTCGCTGCCGAATGGAAGAGGAGGGAAGGGTTTGTTCACGGCCGCCTCGCGTATTAGTGGAGGCGCAACAATATACTTAATCAGGGATTACGGGCAATTGTTGAAGAATGACAGCTTATCGGTGCTGAGAAGTCGCCGTTTAACGATCGCGAGCGTCCATTCCGGTCGCTGGCTCCTCCGGAATACTACTCATCAGGTGTTCATTTCAATTCCGACGTTTCAATAAAGTGAGGTTGATTTAGCCGTTTAAATCGATCTAATCGGGTCATTTACGCAACTGATGGGGTGTGTTAGCGTTTGCGGCGGGCAAGACCCGATTTCAACATTCCGTTTCGGGACCGATGCAGGCGGACCTGCCCGATCGCGAAACTTTCGCCAAGCTCGGAGGCAAATCAAGGCGATGGCCGATGGAATTTCTGATGTGATTGACAGCAACGAGCCGGTGGGATTCCTGCGGCTTTTTCGTCTTATTTCTGCAGCAAGAGATAGTGCTTCATCACTGGAGCTCATGGATCTCGTGCGTCTGGTGGATATGGCGCTCATGCAGACGGCGCTCGACTGGGAAGGGCTTGATGCCGAAAACCTGGATGAGCGCGCCTTCCTGAATCTCATCCGCGAGAAGCGGGAAATCGCTCACCAGACGCATATCCATGCCGTTTCAAATTGAAATGTCATGATTACTGACCAGTTGCAAGCGTGTCTTATGATCTAAATGCAGCCTCGCCAGGGTCGAAAGCGAGCGGAGAACGAGTTGTAGGTCATTGAGGTGGAGAAAGGCGCGCTGATAGGCCTTTATGTCGGAAATGCTTGAAAACCAGCGGATTTGGAGGAGGGCAGGGGCGTCAGCTCCGCTTGCCGAAGTTCGGGATCGCGCCTCCGCCGTGCTTGAAAAATTGGGCCTCACGGTATCGGATGCGGTTCGTATCTTGCTCACCCGGACGGCCAACGAGGGTGCGCTGCCACTCGACCTTCTTTCAGGCAGCGAGGCCCATGACGCTTGGTTGCGGACCAAGGTACTTGAAGCATTGAACGATACTCGACCGGACGTCTCGGATGATGAAGTCGAGGCCCATTTTGCGAAACGTCGAGCGGCAGCCCGCCTTAAAGCGGATGCACGCAAATCGTGAAGCTTACCTGGTCTGCGTTCGCGTTATCGGATCGTGACGCCATCTTCACATATATCGAGGCAGATAATCCTTCAGCCGCCGTCCTTGTCGATGAACCGATCATCGCTGCCGTTCGTCGTCTGATTGATTTCCCCACGAGCAAGTCGTGTTGGCAGAATTGCTGGCACGCGCGAACTGGTAATCAACAGCACGGCGTATGTCGCGGCATATGTGGTAATGGAAGCATCTGTTCGTATTCTTCGCGTCCTCCATGGCGCGCAGGAATGGCCAGACACTTTGCCAACTAGCTAGACTTCGAGCTCGATGCCTGGAATCAACGGGTCGGTGGTTCGAACCGGTTCAAGACCGAAGAACTTACAACGCAGAATATCAGGTTATCTCTCAAAAGAGATTGGGGCACCCTCGCGCTCTACATACTATTTCACCCGCCGAATTGGGCTGCGCGCAAACCGCCGCTCAAGTCGGCCCTAGTCCACGCGCGCATCGTAGCTGCGCTGACAATCCTGGATGACGTCGATATTCTCGACAGTCCAGTCGAACAGGGTTGAGAACGGCCCTTGCAGTGACCTGCCGAGGGGTGTCAATGCATATTCAACCCCGAGCACACGCCCATCCAGGATCCTGCGCGTCAGCATGCCGTTGCGCTCCAGCTTTCGAAGTGTCTGTGTCAGCACACGCTGGGTCACGCCATCGAGGCGACGCTTGATCGCATTGAAGCGACGGGGCTCGCTTAACACGGCCAGCACCATCATCGACCACTTGTCGGCGATCTGGTCGAGGATCACGCGGCTCGGGCAGTCGGCACGGTAGACCGGGCCATTTTCATCGGTCGGTTCATCCATCGGTATCCTCCAGCATCCCTGGGATGCTTCTGGTGCGTAATTGACGCTAGGTATCCAATGAATACTTTAGGGTCAATGGCGCATATGCGGCGCCAGAGGTTCCTGAAGAAACAGAGACTCACATATGACCGACACAGATTTCAGCCGGCTTCGGATTACTCGGACAGACGGCGTTGCCACGATCACGATCAACAACCCGCCGGTAAACGTTCTCGATGTCCCCCTGATGAGCGAGATCCGCCGCTTTCTCCTTTCTGTTCGCAACGATCCGGACACCCGTGTACTGGTTTTCCAAAGTGCGGACCCCGAATTCTTCATTGCCCATGTCGACATGACATTGATCGATGAACCGCACGCCTTCGACGAGATCGCCCGTGAAGCTCCGGAAGGCCTCAACCCGTTCCAGGCATTTGGCGAACTTCTACGAGAGCAGCCGCAAGTGACGATCGTCAAGCTCGCCGGGCTGGCCCGCGGCGGCGGAGCTGAGTTTGTCGCGGCGGCGGACATGGTGTTTGCTGCGGAAGCGCAGGCAGGGCTTGCTCAATGCGAGGCGTTGATGGGGATTACGCCGGGCGGCGGAGCCACCCAGTATCTGTCCAGCCGGATGACGCGTGGCCGAGCTCTTGAAGTGATCCTTGCCGCCGATCTCGTCGATGCGATGACGGCGGAGCGATACGGGTGGATCAACCGGGCACTGCCGGCTTCTGAACTCGACGGCTTCGTCGAGCGTTTGGCACGCAACATCGCCGCACTGCCCACCGGCGTCATCGCCGCGGCCAAGAGGGCGTTGCCTCCCGAAGACCTGCGGGATGGCTTTCAGCGCGAGCATGAGGCCTGGGCAGGATTGTTCGAACTCCCTGCTGCCGAAAAGCTCATCCGGGGCGGACTGAAAGCAGGAGCGCAGACCAAGGAGGGCGAGAGAAATCTGGAAGGCTTGCTTCGTGCATTGAAGGTGTGAGTACTGACTGATGAGAGAACAACGAAACCGCTGCAAGAAATTGTTGCATAGCGGTTTCGGTCTTTGGATGGCGCGTATGCGTTATCGGAAGCGCCCGCGCTGAATCATGACCTCGTTCGCACCACTGTCTGCCGCGGGAGGAGAACCTCTCCAGAAGATGTCTCCATTCCGCTAACGGCGAAGTGGAATATCATACCGCGCCGGGCACGATATTCCTAGTTTCGTGTGCAGCCTGGACTAGTCCCCGCCGAAGCCATCGACTTTTTTTCTTCCGTCAGCGGATAACGACTGGGTTCACCGCGCAAGATAAGCCACCGGCGCGCTGCCGAACATGCTCTTGTACTCGCGGCTGAACTGCGACGGGCTTTTATAACCCACCTCATACGCCACGCGCGACACATTGGTGCTGCCGCCGGCAAGGAGCTTCCGCGCCTCAAGCAAGCGGATATGGCGTTGAAACGCAAGTGGGCTGAACCCGGTGACTTCCTTGAAATGCCTGTGAAAGCTTGTAACGCTCATGTGAGAAGCCGCCGCCAGCTCAGGAATATTGACAGGCTCACTATGATTGGAAGCGAGCCAATCGGCCGCCGACTTGAGTTGTTGAAAGCGGCCGTTTCTCTGGCTGACCTGTCGCAGCGTGTCGCCCATCGAGCTCTGAAGCAGGCGATAATAAAACTCAAACTCGTAGTGTGGTGCCAGCGCACCGATATCGTCGGGCGCGTTCAGCAGCCCGACGAGGCGAGCAAATGCGTCGCCGACGGGTCCGTCCAGACCGCCGGCGGCGACTGCGCATGTCCAACGGTCCTCACGCTTGGGGATATCGAGCATGACGCGCGTCAAAATATCGGCATCAAGATGAAGGCTGATGCCGACATAGGGGAAATTGGGCTTAGCGCCGGTCAATTGGTGGCTGTAGGGCAGGCCAAAGGACGATACCGCGCAAGCGCCTGTGGCCAGTTCGAACCGATTGGCGCCCATGATCAAGACTTTGGTTCCGCGCAACACCGCATAGAACATGGGTTCGAACACCGCCGGAGTGGGCGACGTGGCCCTTGTGCTTGTCCAAATCGTCAAGCGCGGAACGGAGGTGGGAACGCCGACTGTACCCGCATGCGCCGAAACAAACGGAGCAACGGCGTTCAGCAGAAGTGTCGATGGCTTCACAGGGTCGAACATCACGTCAGCATGTAGTGATTTGGTAGGATCAGGCAAGTGTCTGGGAAGATCAGGAATGTTGCCTGCGTCGCAATTGCCTATTTTGAGGCTCAACAAAAAGCCTGCCGGAGCAGCCCGTAGTGAGGAATGAACCTCCCAATCGGCGTCAAGGCGACAGGAATAGGAAAGGGTTCGACCATGCAGGAACTAGCTGGAAAGAATGCGCTCGTCACGGGTGGATCGCGTGGCATCGGGGCCGCGATCGCGATTGCTCTGTCGGAGAAAGGTGCGAACGTTGCGATAACGTACGAGCGATCCGCCGACAGCGCGGAGCGACTTTTCCGGACTATTGAAGGGAATGGGGGCAAGGCAATCGCGATACAGGCCGACAGCGCGGATCCCTCGGCCATCCAGCGGTCAGTGGACGAAACTGTCCGCACACTGGGCGGTCTCGACATTCTCGTCAACAATGCGGCGATCGCGCGATACAACAACATTGCAGATTTCACGATCGAGGACATCGACGCGCTGCTTGCCGTTAACGTGCGTGGGCCTGTTCTGACCGCAAAGGCTGCCATCCCACACCTCAAGGAGGGCGGGCGCATCATTACCATCGGATCAGCGGGCGCGGATCGCATAGCCGGGGTGCCTGGTACGGTCTATTATATGACCAAAGGCGCGCTCCAGGCATTCAACCGCGGCCTCGCCCGCGAATTGGGCGCCCGAGATATAACGGTCAATCTCGTCCAGCCGGGATCGACAAACACGGACTCGAACCCCGAGACGGGGGAATTCGCCGACTATCAGCGTGGTCTCAGCGCCCTTGGCCGCTTTAACCAGCCGGAGGATGTCGCGGCGGCAGTCGCTTTCCTCGCAACGCCGGCCGCCCGGCAAATCACCGGCACCATCCTTACGGTGGACGGCGGCGCTCTTGCGTAGTGTTTGGTAATGGCTGTTGGTTGCCCGGCGGAGGTCAGGCAACCTTCACTTTGTGAATAATGTATCAGTCGGAGAGCTGGCGTTCCTCGTTCCGCGACAGAGTTTTGCCGATGCGATGACTATTCGAGCCCGCTCCGCAACGCTACCAAACTCAGTGAGAAGTAGATCGGCCAGGCAAAGCCTGTTGCTAGCCGCTTCAAAACGAGAGACCGGGGATGTGAGTGCATGGCTGAAGCGAGCTTGGGGCAGACGATAGGGCCGGCGATCGTCCTGATGGGAGCGGCCGTGGTCGCGGTACCCCTGTTTCGACGGCTTGGCCTTGGCTCGGTTCTCGGATATTTCGCAGCCGGCGTGCTTGTCGGCCCGTCGGTTGTCAGGCTGTTCACCGATGCTGCGTCGATATTGCATTTCTCCGAACTCGGCGTTGTGATGTTCCTATTCGTCATCGGACTGGAACTGCGGCCCTATAAGCTTTGGGCCATGCGCGGCCAGATTTTCGGGCTCGGTCTCGTGCAGGTCGCGGCGGCGATTGCTGTGCTATCGCTGACGGGCATGCTGCTCTTTGGCCTGCCTGCCCCGGTGGGCTTCATCGCCGGCGCGGGTTTCGTTCTTTCCTCGACGGCCGTCATCATGTCCGTCCTGCAGGAAGGAGTCGAGATTTCGAGCCGTGAGGGACAGAAATCCGTGTCCATCCTGCTTTTCGAAGACCTGATGATCGTGCCGCTTCTGGCGGTCGTCGCCTTCCTTTCGCCGCTGTCGCAGGGGCAGTCGGGATGGATGGATGTTCTCTTGGCGCTCGGTGCGCTGCTGCTTCTTCTCGGCGTATCGAAATGGGGGCTGAACCCGTTCTTCGCCCTCCTGGCGCGGGCAAGGACCCGCGAGGTGATGACGGCGGGCGCGCTGCTGGTGGTGCTGGGGGCAGCCTTGCTGATGGCCGGCGCCGGGCTTTCCATGGCCATGGGTGCCTTCCTCGCAGGCGTGATGCTGTCGAGTTCGAGCTACAGGCACCAGATTGAAAGTGATATCGAGCCGTTTCGCGGCCTGCTGATGGGCCTGTTCTTCATGGCTGTCGGCATGTCGCTGGACCTTGCCGTGGTGGCAGCCGAATGGGGCCTTCTGCTTGCCATGCTGGTCGCATTCACCATCGCCAAGGGCGCCGTTGTGTATGCGGTTGCCCGCCTGTTCGGCGGCTCCAGCCACCAGGCCCTGCACCGTACCTCGATGTTCCTGCAGGGCGGCGAGTTCGCCTTCGTGCTCTATGCTGCGGCGACCGCCGGCGGGGTGATCGACGCGCGCGAAAATGCGCTGTTCACTACCGTCATCATCTTCTCCATGGCGCTGACGCCGCTGCTGATGATCGCCGCGGACCGTCTGCTGCGCAGCGAAGCGTCGATGGAGGGTGTCGAGGCGGCGCGTGATCTAAGCGCAAGGGTGCTCATCATCGGTTTCGGCCGTTTCGGCCAGATTGCCTCGCAACTGCTTCTGTCGAAGGGGGTCAACCTTTCCGTTATCGACATGAACCCTGACCGTATCCGTGAAGCGGGGCGCTTCGGTTTCAAGGTGTTTTTCGGCGACGGCACCAGGCTCGATACGCTGCACCATTCTGGTGCGGGTTCTGCCGAAGCATTGATGATCTGCGTCAATGATCCGAAGGCCGCGATTCAGATTGTCGAATTGGCGCAGCATGAGTTTCCGCAGGCGAAGATCCTCGTGCGCAGCTATGATCGCGGCCATGCCGTGGACCTGATCCGCGCCGGTGTGGACTATCAGATCCGCGAGACGGTTGAATCCGCCTATCTAATGGGAGCCGAGGGCCTACGAGCATTGGGCTATGCCGAGCTTGACGTGGAGGAGGCGGCAGAGGATGTGCGCCGGCGGGACGAAGAGCGTCTCTCCGAGCAGGTGCAGGGAGATGCCATGTCCGGCCGAGACCGCCTGCATGTCCGGCCGGTTCCCGAGCCGCTAAGCGCAGTGGCAGCGTCGAAATAGGGCGCGCTAGGCAGAAGAGAGAAGATGAAGACATACAAGATCGCTATTGCAGGGTTCGGTGGCGTAGGACGGGCGACCGCAGGCCTGCTTCTGTCTCGGCGGACACGGTATCGCGAGGTTTACCAAGCCGACGTCCTGCTGGTTGCCGTCTGCGGCTCGCGATCTGGTCTGGCAGATGCGGAAGGCCTTGAGGAGGAGCAACTGGACGCGCTTCAAGATGGATTTTCCGGGCCCGATTTCATTGCTGATAGCGGCGCTGATATCGTCATCGAGGCCGGACCAAGCGATTTTCGCAGCGGTGGGCCGGGACTTGTCTACATCCGTTCGGCACTATCGGCCGGTCGTGACGCAGTGGTCATATCGAAGGGCGCTTTGGTTCACAGCGGGAAAGAGCTCAGAGAGCTTGCCCGCGAAACACGCGCCATGCTGAAACTCAGCGGTGCCGCCGCAGCCGCTCTGCCGACGATCGATCTGGTCGAGCATAGTCTCAAAGGCTGCGCGGTGCTCGAAGTCGAGGGCATTTTGAACGCTACCACCAATTACCTGCTCGATGCCATGATGGCGCGCGGGATCGGCTTCGACGAGGCATTGCGCGAGGCACAGATTGGCGGCTTCGCCGAGGCCGATCCGCGCAACGACACGGAAGGATGGGACACCGCCTGCAAGCTGCTGATCCTCGCCAATTTCGGCCTCGGCGCCGATCTGGCAATGGATGATCTGACCGTCGAGGGGATCCAATCGGTCTGCGCCGAACGGATCGATGCCTGGCGCGGGCAGGGGCTCGTTCCGAAACTCGTTGGCCACCTTTCGCGCGTGAACGGCGCAACCCGCGCCCAGGTCGGCATAAGGACATATCCGCTTGCCGATCCCTTCGCCAACATCCGCGGTAAGGACAAGGCGATCCGCATCGTGACCGACGCGATGGGCACGACGCTCGCGATCGGGTCCGGCAAAGAGCCGCTGGCGACGGCTGCTGCGGCGCTGAAGGATCTGGAACATATCCTGGTGGCACGGACGGGCTGAGAGGCGGCCTGCAGCCGTTGTGACCATTTGAAGGCAGGACGTCCCATACGGGAAAGGAATAGCACATGAAGGCTGCAGTCTATGACAGCCCCGGTCCCCCGACAGTCTTAAGATATGCCGATGTGCCGGATCCCGTCTGTGGACCGGGGGATGTTCTAATCGCCGTCGAGGCGATTTCGATTGAAGGCGGCGATCTTGTCAATCGGCGCTCGACGCCGCAGCGCCCTTCGTGGATCGTCGGTTATGCTGCTGCCGGGACCATCGTCGCGATCGGCGAAAATGTGAGGGATCGGACGGTTGGCCAAAAAGTGACAGCCTTCGACATGCAGGGATCGCATGCCGAACTCTGGGCCGTGCCTGCCTCACGCACATGGTTGATGCCGAACGACGTCGACATGGCGCAAGCCGCGGCGCTACCAATCTCCTTCGGGACGGCCCGCCACTGCGTCATCACCAAGGGCAGGCTAAATGAAGGCGAAACAGTTCTGATCCAGGCCGCCGCTGGCGGCGTCGGTCTGGCAGCCATTCAGCTCGCGCATCAAGCGGGGGCGACGGTTATTGCTGTTGCCGGCGGTCGCGAACGACAAACGCGTCTGACCGAGCTTGGCGCCACCCATGTCATTGATCGATTTGAGCAGGATGTTGTTGGTGAAGTCCGTCGGTTGACCGATGGCAAGGGGGCTGATCTCGTGATCGACCCTGTTGGATCGACCTTGCAAAGTTCTCTTTCCTCACTGGCAGTCGAGGGGCGTCTCGTCTTCGTCGGAAATGCCGGCGGCGGCCTCGACGTCGATCTCTGGTCGCCCCTGCAGAACAATCAGACCCTTCATGGTGTTTTCATGGGATCGCTGTTCGAACGACGTGCCGTGCATCGGACGGTTGACGAACTTCTGGAGGCCGTGGCGGAAAGGCGTCTGGACGTCGTCATCGATAAGGCCTTCCCGCTGCGAGACGCGTCAAAAGCACACGAATATGCCGAAACGGCAAAGCCATTGGGCCGCGTTGTGATGACACCCTGACGCTGAGGGAGTCCGGCTATCGCCACCCTAACTCCACCAACCCGTCTGCTGTTCGTAAGCTACGCGAACCTGCTCGGCTTCGATGCCTTCAACCTCGTTCCCGAGCTATTGTTTCAGCCTCTTCAGGTCATCGTCGGAGGTCGTCGCGGCGCTACCGGCCAATACGAGGCCGGCCAACGACTATTCGATCTTTCACCTGCCGATGAGAAGGACTTTTTCGTGGTCGAGGGCGCCGGCCATTACGACATGTATTACAAGCCGGAATATGTGGGTCCGGCAATTGACCGGCTGACGGCGTTCTACTCAAAGTATCTGCCGACATAATCGCAGGCCTGCGCGTCAGCTCCGGGACCGTCTCGATCTGCCGCTCTATATCCGTTAGATGGGCTGTTCGTTTCCTTGCCCGCTATGATCGAAACACTCGATCAGCATTTCGGTCAGGACGCGGACCTTTCTTGAGGGGTGCTGTCCCGGCGGACGAACGACATAGATTCCGGCCGGTGGCGGCGGATGATTTTTCATGACCGTCACCAACGCGCCGGAATTGAGATAGTCCTGGGTGAGGCCATCGGGGAGGGCCGCGATACCCAAACCGGCCGCGGCAGCGACGACGAGAGCTGCCCCGTTGTCAGCCTTGAAACGGCCCTGCGGGCGAATGGTCAGGATCTTGTCGCCGTCCATCACCTGCCACGTTTCCATCCCCTGCATAAGCGCCTGATGCGTGACGAGTTCCTCCGGTGTTTCCGGGGAGCCATGGGCTTTGATATAGGCGGGGCTCGCGACGTATTTTCCATAGAGGGGGCCGACGCGTCTTGCAATCAGGTTGGAATCCTGAAGTGTGCCGACCCGGATTGCGCAATCAAACCCTTCCGCGATCAGATCCACGAAACGGTCGCTATAGCTGGTCTGGATCTGAAGTTGCGGATGGCGAGATGCCATTTGCGCAATAACAGATGCAAAGTGGGTAGGTCCGAAGGAAAGGGGTGCGGCAACTCTCAGGCGCCCGCTCAGTTCGCCGGCGGGCAGGATCGTGTCTCTGGCGACATCGATCTCGGCGCTGACCCTGGCGGCATAATCCCGGAAAGTGGCGCCCGCTTCCGTCAAGGACGCCCCGCGTGTCGACCTTGCAAGCAGCTGGACGCCAAGCTCAGCCTCGAGCCTTACGAGCCGTCGGCTGACCATTGATTTGGAGACACCCAGTCGGAGCGCAGCAGACGTCACTCCGCCCGCATCCGCAACCTCCACAAACGTCCGCAGGTCTTCGATGTCCATGCTGCGTTCCCCGTTCCGCGACACTGTTCGGCACAAACGATGACTACCGCATCGAAATCGGGAATGACAAGGTCCTTTCGCAGACGACGCTTCGGAGGGTGTTCGCCCCTCCTGCAGTTTGTCTCAATCAACCGCCAACACAGGATGTAAGTATGACCTTTCGTAACGGCCTTGACTCACTTCTTCGTCCCGAAGACTCCGTCCTCGTCATGATCGACCATCAGCCTTATCAGCTCGCAAACGTGAACAGCCACGATCCGCAGGCAGTCGTGAACAACACCACGGCGCTTGCGAAAGCGGCAAAGGTTTTCAACGTTCCTACGATCCTGACGAGTGTGATCGCCGGCCGCGGTGGTCTGCTCTTCAAACACCTCACCGATGTTTTCCCGGGACAAGAGGTGATCGACCGTACATTCATCAACACCTGGCAGGACCCGAAAGTGGTGGACGCGGTCAAGGCCACCGGCCGCAAGCAGCTCATCATTGCTGGTCTGTGGACCGAAGTCTGCGTTGCGATGCCGGCTATCCAGGCTGCCGGCGAGGGCTGGGACGTTACGGTGATTACCGACGCATCGGGTGGCACCTCGGTCGAAGCGCATCAGGTCGCCATCCAGCGGATGATCGGGGCCGGCATCAACATGATGACCTGGCTCGCGATCGCCGCAGAATGGCAGCGCGATTGGGCTCGCGAGGAAACTGCGGCTGCGCTGACGGACGTCATCATCGAGCATGCCGGTGGTAGCGGCATCGCCTATCTGTGGGAGCAGCAGCTCCTCAAAACGCCCGTACAGGCGGCCAGCCAGGCCGGTCTTTAAAAGCTGGGATGGCGGAATCTCGAATTGATGTCACCGTAAAGGCCCCAAAGTCGAGCCTCGCCATCCCGACTCAAGCGAGTTCACGCTTGGCCCAGCCGTGCACCGACGCGAAAGATGCGCCTGCGACCACCGTGACGGCGACAATCTGAGGGCGGAAATGAAGCCGGCCTGGTAGCGACGACAACGAACCGCGCAATCAACTTAAGGACCAAGCATGGAAATCGGTATCGACAGTTTTGCAGCCATCCTTCCTGATCCGAAAACGGGTAAGCTCCCTTCACCATCGGATCGCATGGCCGAGCTTATCGAGGAGGTCGTTGTCGCTGATCGCGTCGGGCTCGATATCTTCGGTATCGGCGAGCATCATCGGGCTGAGTTTCTCGACTCCGCTCCGACTGTCATTTTGGCCGCGGCCGCGGCCCGCACTACCCGTATCCGGTTGGCGAGCGCGGTCACGGTTCTAAGCGCGGCCGATCCGGTGCGTGTCTTCCAGGAATTCGCGACGCTCGACTTGATTTCCAGGGGGCGTACCGAGCTCGTGGTCGGTCGAGGCTCCTTCGTCGAGGCCTATCCGTTATTCGGGCTGGATACGCGTCATTATGACGAGCTTTTCGCCGAAAAGCTCGATCTGTTTCTCAAGCTCGGCGAGACGAGAGATATCACCTGGGAAGGCCGCTTTCGTCCGGCACTCAAAGGGCAAGGCGTCTTTCCGCGTCCACATCAATCGCGGCTTCCAGTCTGGATTGGCGTCGGCGGTTCGCCGGAATCCTTCGCACGCGCCGGTGCACTTGGCCTTCCCTTGATGGTGGCGATCATCGGTGGCAGCTTCGAGCGCTTCCGGCCACTTGTCGATCTCTATCGCGAAAGTGGCCTGCGCGCCGGGCATGATCGCGAAAAACTTAAGGTGGGAGTCCATGCAATGGGTTTCGTCGGCGAGACCGACATGGCTGCAAAGGATGCCTTCTTTCCCGGATGGGCGCATCTGACGACGAAGATAGGTCGTGAGCGCGGCTGGTCGCCTCCGACGCGACAGCAGTTCGAGATCATGGCGGGTCCCGACGGTGCATTCCTGGTCGGCGATCCAAGATCTGTTGCCGCCAAGATGCTGCAGGCAAGCGAAACGCTTGGCGGTCTATCGCGCATCACCTTTCAAATGAGTACCGCGTCGCTCGAGACTGAAGCGATGAAGCAGTCGATCGAGCTTCTGGGCACCGAGGTCGCGCCGATCATCAGGGCGACGCGATAGGACGGGTGTCGACCGTGTCGCAACGGAGGAATGCCGGATGGACATCGAAGATCTGCGGATATTCGTGGAGGTCGCCGATTCGGGGGGTATCACCTCGGCTGCGCGCCGATTGGCAGTCTCCAAGTCGATGGTCAGCCGCGCCCTCACCAGGATTGAGGGTGCGCTCGGCACCCAGCTTCTTGCGCGAACGACACGGGGGGCCGGTCTGACGGAAGCAGGGGTCTTGTTTCGGGACCATGCAGCAAAGGTCTGTGCGGAGATCGACATTGCTCGCGAGGCGATCCTGCCGGAAGGTGACCTTCGTGGACGTTTCCGGATTGCAGTTCCGCTGACATCGGGTCCGGTACATTTCGCACCGGTTCTGGCCAAAATGGCGCGCCACCACCCGCAGCTTCAGATCCATGCCGACTACAGCGATCGGTTCGCTGACTTGATCGTCGACGGGTTCGATTGTGCAATCCGTGTCGGCGCTCTTCGCGATTCGAATTTGATCGCAAAACGCGTCGGCCAGATCTACGGCAAGCTGGTGGCGAACCCGGACTACGTAAGATTGCACGGCTCGCCGGAGACGCCGGAAGACATCGCGTCGCATCAGGCTCTGGTCGGTGCGGAGAGCTGGCGATTCATGGATGGCGAAAAGATCATCACAGTGCAACCGCAGGGTCGCTTCAGGACCGACAACGGCATGGCGCTTGCGAGCGCAGCCGCTGAAGGGCTCGGCATCGCCTGGCTCCCCGATTGCGTCACCCGCGACTATCTCGCTTCAGGGGCTCTCGTTCCGATCATGACCCGTTTTCCGCTACCGGTCGGCGGGGTCTATGTCGTACGGCCTCCCAGCCCGCATCCATCCCGAAAGGTGCGGGTCCTCTCGGAATTCCTGATCGAATCCTTTGAGAATGACGCGCATCTTTGGGGCGCCGGAAGTTGATGCCGCGAACAGCGTGTTCCGCTTGTCGCAACACAGTGTAGCGTTTCCCAAACCTAGTCGCGGGTGCTGTAGCTTTCTAGTTTCGGTGGCGGCTTTGGCCAACCGGGTAGCAGAACGGAACGGCAGCTCGGCGGCGCTAACCCTGCAGGCTGAAGAGGAGAACATGCATGAGTTGGAATCCCGCAATCGCGCCAGCCTGTCCTGAAGATATCGGCTTGGATGCGATCGACACTCTCATCATTCCACGTTCGCGCGACCTTGGTGGCTTTGAAGTTCGGCGCGCCTTGCCTGCACCGAAGCGCCAGATGGTGGGACCTTTCATCTTCTTCGATCAGGTCGGGCCTGCGGAATTCCTGACTGGACAGGGCATCGATGTCAGGCCGCATCCGCATATTGGCCTCGGCACCGTTACTTACCTCTATCGCGGCGAATTTCATCACCGCGACAGCACCGGGGCCGACCAGATCATCCGTCCCGGCGAGTTGAACTGGATGGTTGCCGGGCGAGGTGTTTCCCACTCCGAGCGCACCACAGCGGCGGGTCGAAGCGGGCCACAAAGCTTGCTGGGAATACAGACCTGGGTGGCGCTTCCCGACAGCCACGAAGACACGACGCCCATGTTTGAACATCATGGTAAGAACACGCTTCCGATGATCGAGGATCGCGGTGTCAAGCTGCGGCTTATCCTGGGTAATGCCTACGGCGAGGCCGCTCCCGCAACGATGTTTTCCGATACTTTCTATGCCGATGTTGCACTGGAGGCAGGCGCTCGCCTGCCCTTGCCGGACAATCATGAGGATCGTGGGATCTATATCGTTGAGGGCTCGATCTCGATTGCTGGTCAGGACTTCGAAGCACCGCAGATGATGGTGTTTCGTCCCGGTGACAGGATCACGGTCACCGCCGGCGGCCAAGGTGCAAGGCTGATGGCACTTGGTGGAGCGACACTTTCAGGACCCCGCTACATCTGGTGGAACTTCGTCGCTTCTTCCAAGGAGCGCATCGAAGAGGCCAAGGCCGAGTGGCGCGCCCAGAACTGGGGGAAGGGGCGTTTCGATCTGCCGATTGACGACAGGGATGAGCACATCCCCTTGCCCGAGTAATCTCGGCTGATCGGTTTCAATTGGAAAGACCATCTAATAATGGGGCGAGTCGGCACGTCGAAATGACATACCGCCGAGCGGGTCAAAAGCTGATTATCATCGACTACACAGAAGTCTCTACAGCGCTACGTGGCCGGAAAGTTGGCGAGCGGTTGGTCCGCCAGGCGGTAGAGGATGCCAGGCGGGAGGGCGTCACGATCATCCCGCTTTACCCATTCGCGAAAGCGCAGATCGAACGCCACGCTGAATGGCAGGATGTTTTGAGAAGGTGAGTAAATTCTGCCGAACAACGAAATAGATCCGGCAGAAAGGAATGCTATGCAGAAAAACACCTTTCTGTTCCAAGAGGCGGAACAGGCCCTTCGGGCTGCTGTCGATGGAGCAATCGACCATGCGGCCGAGACCGCAGGGTCCGAACTACGGTCGCTGGGATCACGCATACGACCGCATGAATACTTTGTCGACGCTGTGATGCGAAACTTGTTCCTACCCTTCTGTGGCGCCGTTCCAAAGACAAGCAGGGGCAGTGGCTCGGAGGCTGGATGGGGAATTCTGTATATGGGTCGAGATGTTACGCGTCACAGGGGTGGGACACGCATGTGCAAGCAATTGACTGCTGATGAGGTGAATAATGGCCGAAAATGTCCCTGATCTTACTTTGGCAGAGCGCCAGATCGTCGATGTCATCAGTCGCGCCGACAGGAAGCTGGCTGCCGCAGTCTCGCGCGCCTTGGAGGATGCGACCGAACGAGCTGCCGAGGATATGCGAGCGATCGGGCAGGAAGATGCTGCGCCAGCATTGCAATATTTCGCGGCAGTTGTTCACCAGCGAATGTATTGTCTCATGTGTGGTGCAGACCCGGATACATTCGAAGGGGGAAACCCTGAAACTGCCTACCACGTCATCCGCAACAGCCAGAACATCGCCAGGCATTATTGGTCAGCAGACATTGAGCCTTACCCAGCGAAATAGCGGTGGATCATCCATCGGCATCCATCACCGCGCCATTATTGCATCAGCGGCACCTTTCGTTGCGGATCAACTCGGCACTAAGAGAAAACCATTTCGTGACGTTGGGGAGGAACTGGCCGCGTCCGCGATCGCTGATGCAGGTCAGATTCCTGTATAATCGGGAATCCGCGGCGACCCGTTACCCACATGCTGATCATTCGTCTGGCCTGCCGAGGCCTGCCGCGCCGTCCTTGACGGCCGCGGTTCCGAAACGTTCGATAAGCATTTCAGTGAGGATCCTCACCTTTCGCGAGGGATGCTGGCCGGGCGGCCTTACGACGAACATGCCGGCTGGCGGAATCGGATGACGCGTCATGATTGGCACCAGTGCGCCCGAACGAATATGATCCGCGACAAGCGGTTCTGGCAGGTAGCCGATCCCAATACCGTCTAGAGCGGCAGATACGAGCGATATTCCGTTATCAGCTACGAAGCGTCCCTGGGGACGCACCGTAACTATTTTACCGCCATCCATGAATTGCCACCTCTCGTCGTCTCGCATGACGACTTGATGATCTACGATCTCGTCCGGTGTGACGGGAGCACCGTGAGCTTCTATGTATTCGGGGCTCGCAACCAGAATGCCGAAGATCGATCCGACACGTCGTGCGATTAGGACAGAATCTTGAAGGTGGCCAAGCCGAATAGCGCAGTCAAACCCCTCTCCGACGAGATCTACGAAACGATCGGTATAGGAAGAAAGGACTTGTAGTTGGGGATGTCTGCGCGCCATTTGTGAGAGGATAGGAGCAAAATGTGTTGGGCCAAAAGAAAGCGGCACAGCGACACGTAACCGGCCGCGAAGATCTCCGGAGGGAAGAGTGGCCTCCCTCGCAACTTCAAACTCGCTGCAGATTTTTGCCGCATGCTCGCGAAACGTCGCGCCAGCTTCGGTCAAGGAGGCGCCGCGCGTCGTTCGCGCGAGCAATTGAACGCCCAGGAATTGCTCAAGTCGCGCAAGCCTTCGGCTGACGAGCGATTTGGAAACGCCAAGCCGGCGCGCTGCCTGTGTGACGCGGGTTGCGTCAGCAACCTCCACAAAGGTGCGCAGTTCCTCAATATCCATTGGTGTTTCCTTTTTGGCGACATGGTGTGTCAGTTTGATGGCCTACCGTAGCCGAAATTGCAATGGCACTGTCCACTTGGACGTTTTCACAAGGGTTTTGTCTTCCGACAAGTCGGCCTTCAACGACGGCATGCGAATAAAGTGATGACCTTTCGCGAGCGCTTGGACTCACTTCTTCGCCCATCGCGCGCATCCGCATGGCACCGGCTCCGAATGACCGCATTTCGTAAAATCAGTAGAACGAGGATAAAATGATCAGAAAGATATTCATCGCGTTTGTGACAACTTTTTCTTTCTCTGTAGTTCAGGCACAAACGACGCAGGAACAGCCCGGCGCCGATCTGATCGTTATCAATGCAAAGATCTTCACCGGCAGCCGTGTTCAGCCTGAAGCTTCGGCTTTGGCGGTCAAGAATGGCCGCATTTATTCCGTCGGCTCCGATGTGGACATTCTCGGTCTAAAGAACTCCAACACCGAGATTATTGATGCTCGCCGCCGCACACTCATTCCCGGCATCATTGATGCCCATATCCATGTCCTCAACGATCTGGCCTATAACTACAATGTTCGATGGGATGGCGTGCCGACGCTGCGCCGGGCGTTGACTATGCTGAGCGAGCAGGCCGCACGTACGCCGAAGGGCCAATGGGTCAAAGTGATCGGAGGTTGGTCACCCTACCAATTTGAGGAGAACCGCTTCCCCACGCTGGATGAATTGCGCAGCGCCGTGCCCGATCGCCCCCTGATCGTGCAATATGCCTATAACCAAGCCTTCTTGAACAAGCAGGCGATGGAGGCGCTTGGCGTGGGTACCGATCGGTTCCCAAAGGTGCCGGACACCGAATTCGAAAAGGACAGCCGCGGTTATCCCACTGGTGTGATCCACGGTTATACTTGGTTGTTTCTCGCCCTCGAGAGCATGGTGCCGCAGCCCACGTTCGACGAACAAGTGAGTTCGATGGTCTATAGCATTCACGGTCTGAACCGGTTCGGCGTGACCTCGATCATTGATAACGGCGGTAGGTGGCCCTACCCGGAGGCCCAGGCGAGGGTAGACGTGCTTGCGCGAGACAACCGTCTCAATGTGCGCATGCCCTTTGTGGACTTGCAACTCGGCGACGGCGGACCGGTGAACATGGTGGATCTGGAAATCGAGGCGATCACAAAAACGGCGCCGATAAGTCCAGGACAAAACCTGCATCCCACCCTGGCACATGGCCATGAATATCAAGGTGCCGGGGAGGTTCTGAGCGGGGAAGTGCACGATCATGAGAACTTCGACCGTCCGGCGGTCATCATCGAGCCCGAGAAGATGCGGCGCTTCGTCGAGCAGGATGTGATGAAGCTGGTCCAGCGGCGCATCCCGTTCCGAATGCACGTCAGCTACAACGAGAACATCTCCCCCTTTCTCGACGCGCTGGAGAAGGTGAACAAGACGATCCCGCTCGATGGCCTGAAATGGAGTCTTGAGCACGCTGAGACCATCAGTCCGGAGAACATCGCTCGGGCGAAAAAGCTGGGTGGCGGAATTGCCCTGGACGCCAAAATGGCGCTCCACGGCGATGGCTTCATCAGGACATATGGTCGCGAGAAGGCGTTGGAGACGCCGCGTCTGCGCATGCTCGTCGATAGCGGCATGCCGCTGGCCATGACCACCGATGCATTCCGGGCAGCCACGTTCAACCCTTGGGTTGGTATAAGCTGGATGGTATCTGGCAAGTCTGTGTCCGGATCCGAAATTCTTGCCGAGGACAATCGCCTATCCCGCACCGAGGCGCTGAAACTGTTCACCAATGGCGCAGCGTGGTTCATGAACACAGAATCAGAAATGGGCGTAATCGCTCCCGGATACCTGGCGGATTTTGTTGTGCTCGACAGGGACTACTTCGCCGTGCCGGAAGATCAAATCAGCTCTATATCTTCTGTACTGACTATTATGGACGGAAAGGTAGTGTTTGGTGCACAGGACTACATCGCTCTATCGCCAAAACTGCCCGACATCCTTCCGGCTTGGTCACCCGTAAAATACTTCGGCAGCTATCATGGGGAAAAATGAACCCGGAGGAATGGTTCCCCCTGCTCCACCGACAGTTCCATTGCAGGAGCTCATTGGACCGCGGTTTCGCCGCCCGGCCGTACCCTACCGCGGCGAAAGAACCATCACCTACATTGACGGCGATCGTTCAATACCCCGTCGAAAACAACGCGCGTCAAGGGGTCTGTCGTTATATCGAGGTCCGCATACGGTACCGGTTTACAAGGATCTGGCGACAGCTTGAAGCATGCCAGTTGTCACCACTTCTGCCTGACCGGCGCCGATATCGAAGCCACTGTGGAAGAGCTGCGCCGCCGCAACGTAAAGATCCTCACCGAACCGTTTCAGGTCAACGAGATTAGCCGCAAGATTGCTTTCTTCGCCGATCATTTCGGGAACGTGGTTGAGTTGACCGAAGTCATCTAGCAGCGCAGCCGCGCACGCCCCACGGACGAGCCCAAAACGATTTCACCATAAACGCGCCGGGTGACGGAATCCACCTTCAGCCGGTCGATACGCAACTGGGGTGGCCGTGTGCGCCCCATGCTTCGCCGTGCCAATGGCGGACTGCGTCGACCACCCACGCAGGATGTGGCCACGTGCCGAAGGCTGAAAGGCGAGCAGATGATTGACCAACAGAGATGTTTCACCTCGCTTTTTTCAATGGCGCTCAGCCTTCGGTTCGTATCCATGGTGCGGTCACTCCTGCTTTCGCTTTTCGCCCTTGCATTTGCTCAAGGGGGCTACCGGTCAGCCCTGGCGGCGGATGATTTTTCCTTGAAGCAGAAGAGGCCCTCGATAAAAGCCGACCGTTCGCAGGAGGACTGGTCGCTTCTCGCGGATCCGAAACTGCGGAATGAGCCGTTGGATGGTCTTAAATACATTCCGTTGTTTCCTTCCAATCCCGACAGCTACATCTCGTTAGGGCTCAATCTACGCGAAATCTTCGAAGTCAGTGATGCGCCGGCTTTCGGAACCGTGCCGGCGAATCCCAGAGATTCTTATTGGTTACAGCGTGCGCAGTTTCAGATCGACGTTCACCTGAATGAAAACTGGCAACTGTTTACACAATTCGAGGATGTGCGTGCGTTCGACAAGACTGTGGTCAGCCCTAACGACGCAAACCGATTTGACCTTCGGCTCGCATTCATCGGCTATACGCAGGAGACTGACCTAGGAACCTTCAGGGCAAGGGTCGGCCGCCAAGACTTCGCGTTTGACCTGGAGCGGTTCGTATCGGTGCGCGATGGGCCCAATGTCCGCCAGGCGTTCGATGCCGTCTGGGCCGGGTGGGAGACGGAAGCATGGCGCTTCTATGGTCTGGTCAGCCAGCCGGTTCAGTATCGGGATGACAACCCCTTCGATGATCGATCAAGCGGCGATGCACTGTTCAGCGGCGCCCGCGTTGAGCGGCAACTCTCGCCGACGATCGAGGCCTCCGCCTATTACGCGCTCTATCAGCGCAAGGACGCCACTTTTCTCACCGCGTCGGGTGAGGAGGACAGGCATGTGCTCGATATCCGGTCGGCCGGCAAATATGCCGGTTTCGACTGGGATGCGGAAGCGATGGGACAGGTTGGCCAGGTCGGCTCAGCCGATATTCTGGCCTGGGCCGTCGGTGCGAGGACTGGTTACACCTTCGAGGATGTCCCTTGGTCGCCGCGGATCGGTCTGCAGTTCGACGTGGCGTCCGGCGACCGGGACGCAAGTGATGGCACGCTTGGCACCTTCAACCCGCTGTTTCCGAACGGCTTCTATTTCTCGCTTGGCGGCCATACCGGATATGCTAACCTCATTCACCTCAAGCCGTCGATTACCGTTCAGCCGACAGAAGACCTGACCCTGATGGCCGGGGTCGGACTGCTCTGGCGACAGACAACACAGGACGCTGTCTACACCCTGCCAAGCGTTCCCGTCGCTGGCACGGCGGGTAACGGGCAGGCATGGACCGGAGCTTATGTGCAGGTCAAGGCGGACTACCGCTTCAATCCCAATCTCACGGGGTCGCTGGAGGCTGTTCATTACCAGGTCGGCTCGGCGCTCGAAGCTGAGGGCGGCCGCGACAGCAATTATCTCAGGGCAGAACTGAAGCTGGCCTGGTAACAAAGCCGAAGCTACAGTGTTCGCAGACGAAGGAAATCACCGATTGAAGCGGCGGCCAAGCTTCCTCCCATTACGCAGGCACGCACCTCACCTCATCCGCCCGCCAGCAACGCCCTTGCGCTCTCCTCATCCGTGATCAGCGCGGTTGCGAGTCCGGCGCGTACGGTGGCGGTGAGGATGGCGTGTTTGTGGATGCCGCCCGAGGCGACGATGCGGCAGGGGATTTTGCGGTAGTCGGTGAGGTCGGGGGCTAGCACCTGTGCGTTCAGCGGGTGGGCGACGGGCCGGCCCTCGGCATCGATATAGCGGCCGAGCAGGTCGCCGACGGCGCCGACGGCGATGAGATCACCGACGTCGGTTCCTGCCGGCAGGCCGTAGCGCACCTGCAGGGATTGCCTGGTCACGTCGCCGACGCTCAGGTAGGAAATATCCACTTCGCAGGTCTGGCGGAAGATGCGCTCGAAGACCGATTGCGTGATGATCGCCTCGCGCGATTGCGGGCTCTCCGCATAGATCGGTGCCGCGAAATAGTGACATTGCGCCTTTAGGACCTGCGCGAAGGCGCGCACGATCTCGAACGTGTTGATCTCCGAACCGCGTGTCAGCCCGCCCATCATCGAGCGCAGCTCGATCCCGGGCTCGCTTGCCGGCGTCATGTTGGTGACGGTCTCGCGCAGCGTTGCGCCCCAGCCCACCCCGATAGAACGGGGTTTGCGGGCCTGGATCAGCCGGTCGAGATAGGCGGCCGCGCCGCGGCCGAGCGCCTGGTGCAGAAGCTGCGGATCGGCAGGGGTGGGCACGACGACTGCCGCCTCCAGGCCGAAACGTTCCTGCAGGCGCGATTCCAGCTCCATGCCGGCGGCAAGCGGCGAGGCGAAGCTCACCCTGACGATGCCTTCCTCAAGGGCTGCGGCCAGGAACTCGTTCACCCGGCGACGGGTGAGGTACATGCGCTCGGCGATCTGCGCCTGCGTCAGCCCCTCCACGTGATAGAGCCAGGCCGCCCGGATTTTCAGTTCATGCGATTCCATCAATCCCCATCCAGATGTGCCCTAAACGCCTCGGCGTTACATATTTCACATTGGTGTAACATATGTAACGTAATGCCGTCTGCATGACGATAGAACTTCTGATCTTCGATTGCGACGGCGTATTGATCGACAGCGAGCCGGTGGCGAGCGGCACGCTGGCGCAGGCCCTGCAGCGCGCCGGCGTTCCCTTGAGCCACGCTGAGGTCTACCGTCGCTTCACCGGTCTTTCGGGGGAGGCGGCCGGCCGCCTCTGTCGCGAGGAACTCGGCCTTGCCGATCCGGACCGTGTCTTCGCCGATGCCAAAAGCGCGCTCTACGCGGAATTTTCCCGTTCGCTGCGGCCGATGGCCGGCATGGAAGAGCTGGTGCGGAATGTGAAGCAGCGCAAATGCGTCGCGTCCAACAGCGATATGGAGAGACTGCGCCGCAGCCTCGGTCTTCTGGATCTGTGGACGGAATTTGCCCCGCATATCTACAGCGCCGAGATGGTGGCGAGGCCCAAGCCTGCGCCTGACCTTTTCCTTCTCTGCTCCGAAAATCTCGGCGTGGCGCCGCACCGCTGCCTTGTCATCGACGACAGCGCGCTCGGGATTACGGGTGCCGTGGCGGCCGGCATGGCGGCGATCGGCTTCGTCGATCCGGCCGATCCGCGCAGCGGACGGCACGAGGCGCTGAAGGCGGCAGGCGCTCTGCAAACGGTGGAGGGAGCGGGCGAACTGGCGCGCGCGCTCGAAGCGTTTTCGGCGGGAACCGCCGCTTCGCCCGCAAGCAAACCGGTGGTTCCTGTCGCCGGCTGATTTCGTCGCGCGGGGGCCTTGCCTCACGCGCTGGAACGGCTCTTCGCGGCATCCGCGACGGGCGCCTTTATTGAAAAATTCATGAAGCCGTCAATGCGGCGACATCTAGCTGATTTTAACAACACAGACCACGAGCGGGGGCTCGTCGGTCAAGACAAAAGGAGTTTCCGATGATTTCGATCAATCGACGCGGCGCGCTCGGCCTTATCGGCGCCGCCACCGCCGGCACGCTCGTTCTGCCGCGCCTCGCTTTCAGCCAGGGCAAGCGCCCGTCCATCACCATCGCGGTGCAGAAGATCACCAACAACAACTCGCTCGACGTCTACCACGAGCAGTCCAACGTCGGCGAGCGCATCTTCTTCCCCAACCTCTGGGAAGGCCTGATCCTGCGTGACTGGATGGGCAATCAGGGTCCGGTTCCGGGTCTTGCCACCGAGTGGAAGCGTATCGACGACAAGACGCTCGAGCTGAAGCTGCGCCAGGGCGTCAAGTTCCACAACGGCGATGAAATGACCGCCGAGGACGTCGCTTTCTCCTTCTCCAAGGAACGCGTGTTCGGTAACACGGAGCCCGCCGGCGGCAAGACTATTTTCGAAGCCGACCACAAGCCTGCGACCGCCAAGGAACTGCCGGCAACCGTTCCCGGCGTCGGACGTCGCCTGTGGCCGGCGCTCGCCGGCATCGAGATCGTCGATAAGTACACCGTGCGCCTGCACAACACGACGCCCGACGTGACGCTGGAAGGGCGCCTCTATTCCGGCGGCAGCCAGATCACCAACCGCCGCGCCTGGGATGAGGCGGCAAGCTTCACCGAATGGTCGCGCAAGCCGATCACGACGGGTCCTTACATGGTCGGCGAGTACAAGCCGGACGTTTCGCTGACCCTCGTTGCCTTCGACGAATATTGGGGCGGCCGCCCGCCGCTCCAGCAGATCCGCTTCGTGGAAGTTCCGGAAGTCGCCTCGCGCGTCAACGGCCTCTTGTCTGGCGAATACGACTTCGCCTGCGACCTGCCGCCGGACCAGATCGCCGCCGTTCAGGCCGCTCCGGGCTACGAGATCCAGAACTCGACGATCTGGAACCACCGCATTTCGGTCTTCAACACCCAGAACGAGATCCTCGCCAACCCGCTGGTTCGCCGTGCGATGACCCATGCCATCGACCGCCAGGCGATCGTCGATGCGCTCTGGGCCGGCAAGACGGTCATCCCGGCCGGCCTGCAGTTCGAATCCTTCCGCAACAGCGACATGTTCATCGATGGCTGGGCACCCCCGGCATTCGATCCGGCGCTCGCCAGGGACCTCCTGAAGCAGGCCAATTACAAGGGCGATGCGATCCCCTACCGCCTGCTCAACAACTACTACACGAACCAGACGGCCAACGGCCAGATCATGGTCGAGATGTGGAAGCAGGTCGGCCTCAACGTCGAGATCGAGATGAAGGAGAACTGGGCGCAGATCCACGATCCCCAGGGCATCAAGGGCGTGCGCGACTGGTCGGCTGGCAACTCGATCAACGACCCGATCACGCCGATGGTCGTGCAATTCGGTCCGAACGGCGAAGTGCAGCAGAAGAAGGACTGGACGAACGCAGAGATGAACAAGCTCGCCGTCGTCATGGAAACCTCCACCGACCGGGCGCAGCGCAAGAAGGCCATCGCCCGCATGCTGGAAATCGCCGAGCGCGAAGACCCGGTCTATCAGGTCCTCCACCAGAATGCCGTCTTCACCGGCATGAAGTCGTCGCTGAAGTGGAAGGCCGCTCCGGCCTTCGCCATGGACTTCCGCGCCACCAACTGGTCGATCTGATCGGTCCGTCACTTCGGTCTCCGGCGGCTAAAGCGCTGCCGGAGATCCTCTTCTTGCGGCAACAAAGAGCGGGGATGAAAGATGGCCACGACCGGCTCCAATCTCGTGGAACTGCGTGACCTGGCGGTCGCCTTCGACGGGGTGCAGGTTCTCCACGGCATCGATCTCGATGTCGCCAGAGGCGAGGCGCTCGGCCTCGTCGGCGAATCCGGCTGCGGCAAGTCGGTCACGTGGCTTGCGGCCCTCGGCCTGCTGCCCGGCAAGGCGGGCGTTTCCGGCTCGGTGCAAATCGAAGGCCGCGAACTCATCGGCGGATCGCGCACGGTGCTCGAAAGCGTGCGCGGTAGCCGCATCGCCATGATCTTCCAGGATCCGTCCAGCTCGCTCAACCCGGTGCTGCGCATCGGCCGGCAGATCGCGGAAGCGCTGTGGGTCCATCGTGGGCTCGGCGGCGAGGCGGCAAAGGCCGAGGCGCTGCGGCTGATCGATATGGTCGGCATTCCCGATTCGCGCCGCCGCTTCGATCTCTATCCGCACGAGTTTTCCGGCGGCCAGTGCCAGCGCCTGATGATCGCCATGGCGCTCGCCGGTCAGCCCGATCTTTTGATTGCCGACGAACCGACCACCGCGCTCGATGCGACGATCCAGGCGCAGATCCTCGATCTCTTGATCGGCCTGCGTGCCGAAACCGGCATGGCGACCGTTTTCATCAGCCATGATCTCGGCGCAGTCAGCCAAGTCTGCGAGCGCGTCTGCGTCATGTATGCCGGACGCATCGTGGAGGAGGGCAGTGTCGAACAGCTCTTCTCCGAGCCGCGCCACCCCTATACGCGCGGCCTGTTCGATGCCATTCCGCGCCTCGACGGCACCCGCGAACGGCTGATCCCCATTCCCGGCACCGTTCCCAATCCGAAACATCTGCCGGAGGGCTGTTCCTTCTCGCCGCGCTGTCCGCGCGCCGTCGAGGCCTGTCGCAGCGAGCGCCCGCCGCTCGTTTCCCTCGATGGCGGCCGCAAGCTCGCCTGCACGCGCCCGGTGCCCGTCGCGGGTGCCGTCGAGACCCGGTCGTCCCGTATCGCCGAAGGCCTGCTGCAATGACGCCGCTCATCGAAGTCCACGATCTCGTCCGCATTTATCAGATCCGTCGCGGCCTCTTCGGCCGCCCGACGCCGGTGCGCGCCGTCGACGGCGTTTCGCTCTCGGTCATGCCGGGCGAAACACTCGGCATCGTCGGCGAATCCGGCTCCGGCAAATCGACGCTTGGGCGCATGCTGCTCGGCATAGATGACGCACAGCAAGGAAGTGTGCGCTTCCAGGGGCAGCCGATGCCGGCGCGCCATACCGCGGAATGGCGGGCACTGCGCGCCAAGATGCAGCTCGTCTTCCAGGACCCGCTCGCAGCGCTCGACCGCCGCGTAACGATTGCGAAGCAGATCGCCGAGCCGCTTGATATCCACAAGCTCATTCCTAGGGAGCATCAGGGGTCGCGCGTGACGGAACTGATGCGGGCCGTCGGCCTACGCGATGACCAGGCCGACCGCTATCCCCACGAACTTTCGGGCGGCCAGCGCCAGCGCGCCGTGATCGCCCGGGCGCTGGCTTCGCGGCCAAAACTGCTCGTCTGCGACGAGCCGGTTTCGGCGCTCGACGTCTCCATCCAGGCGCAGGTGGTCAACATGATGCGCGACCTGCAGGAAAAGAACCGCATTGCCATGGTCTTCATCAGCCACGACCTGAAGGTGGTGCGCAACATCGCCGACCGTGTCGCGGTCATGTATCTCGGCCGCATCGTCGAGGAGGCTTCTTCCGACGTCATCTTCCGTGCCCCGCAGCATCCCTACACGAAGGCGCTGGTATCCAGCGTACCCATTCCCGGCAAGCCGCTGGAAGGCCGCGTCATCCTGCAGGGCGAGCCGCCGAACCCGGCCAAGCGCCCCTCTGGCTGCGCCTTCCATCCGCGCTGTCCGCTGGCCCGCGACATCTGCCGTTCCGTCGTGCCGGAGCTCCAAGGGATCGGCGAGTACCGCACCGCCGCCTGCCATGTCGTGGCGGGCGAGACCACGCCGGTGGCGGCATAGGGGAGGGTTCCATGATCCGTTTTGTTCTCGTCCGCCTGTTCCGTGCGATGGTGACCATCATGGCGGTCGTCACCTTCGCCTTCGTGGTCCTGCGCATGTCGGGCGATCCCGCCATGGTGATGCTCGGGCCTGACGTGCCGCGGGAGGCGGTCGATGCCTTCCGCAAGGCATGGGGCCTCGACCAGCCGCTCTGGATCCAATATCTCGCCTATATCAAGTCGATATTCACCGGTGATTTCGGCGTCTCGATGCGTGACAAGGCATCCGCAATCCAGCTGGTGCTGGAACGTGTGCCGGCGACACTGCAGCTGACGGTGCCGGCCCTCATTTTGAAGCTCGTCTTCGGCATTCCGGCCGGCGTCTACGCGGCGCTGCACCGGCAAAGCTTCTCCGATCGCGGCGTCATCCTGCTAGCCGTCCTCGGCTTCACCATTCCCTCTTTCGTCATGGGATTGCTGCTCGTGCTGCTCTTCTCGGTCATCCTCGGCTGGCTGCCCTCGGGCGGGCAGGATACCTGGGTGCACGGCATTCTGCCGACGCTGACCATGAGCATCGGCGGCATCGGCATCCTCGCCCGCTTTTCGCGCAGTGCCATGATCGAGGTGATGGGCCAGCCCTATATTCGCACCGCCTCGGCCAAGGGGCTGACATGGCGCGACGTGGTCTGGAACCACGCATTGCCCAATGCGGCGGTGCCGATCGTCACGATCGTCGGCTTCATGGTCGGCTCGCTGATAGCAGGCGCAGTCGTGGTGGAATCGATCTTTTCCTGGCCCGGCATCGGCCGCCTGCTGGTGGTCTCCGTCAGCAATCGCGACCTCGCCGTCGTTCAATGCATCCTGCTGATCATCGCCGCCGTCATGGTCCTGTCGAACCTCGTCGTCGACCTGCTCTACGGCTGGCTCGATCCGCGCCTTCGCTCGCACGCGGCCGGACATTGAGGAGAAAGCCGATGGCAACTGTCGATCTCGCTGGTACGCCGGCTTCCGGAAAGCCGAACCGCCTCGTCTCCTTCCTGCGCCGCAACGTGCCGCTTTCGGTGGTGGTCTGCCTGCTGTGGCTTGCGGCAATGGTGCTGACCGCCATTTTCGCCGATACCATCCGCCCGTTCAACATCACGGCCATGGATCTCAGCAGCCGGCTTTCGGCGCCGGGCGGGCTCAAGCATCTGCTTGGCACGGACGAACTCGGCCGCGACGTGCTTTCGCGCCTCATCCAGTCGATCCGCGTCTCGCTCGTCATCGCCTTCGGCGCGACGATCCTGTCGGCACTCTTCGGCACGCTGCTCGGGTTCCTGGCGGCGCAGCTGCGCGGCTTTGTAGAGCATCTGGTCCTGATGTTCGCCGATTTCCAGGCGGCACTTCCCTTCCTCATCATGTCACTCGCGGTTCTCGCCTTCTTCGGCTCCTCTATGCTGCTGCTCGTCTGCCTCATGGGTTTCTACGGCTGGGAGCGCTATGCGCGCATCGCCCGCGGCCTCGCCATTGCCGCCGGCGCGCAGGGTTATGCGGCGGCGGTGGTGCAGCTTGGTGCCACACCTTCGCGCGTCTACCTGCATCATATCCTGCCGAACGTCGCCTCGACGCTGATCGTTTCCATGACCCTCACTTTCCCGGAAATCATCCTGATGGAAAGCGGGCTCTCCTTCCTTGGCCTCGGCGTGCAGCCGCCAGAAACCAGCCTCGGCAACATGGTGGGCTTCGGGCGCGAATATCTGACGCGCGCGCCCTGGATCATGCTGGCGCCCGCCGCCGTCATCATGCTGACGACGCTTTCGATCTCGCTCGTCGGCGACTGGCTGCGCGACAAGCTCGACCCGACGATCCGCTAACGCTTATGAAATCAACAGGTTGAAGGATATTTCATGACGCTTATCACCGGCCACCGCGGCGCCCGCAACCTCTGGCCCGAAAACTCGCTCGCCGGCTTCCGCAACGCGACCGCGCTCGGGGTCGACGCCATCGAATTCGACGTGCACCTGACGCGCTCGGGCGAACTCGTCGTCATCCACGACGCGACGCTGGAACGCACCGCCGAAGGTGTTGGCCCGGTCCAGGACCTGTCGGTGGAAGCCCGCAAGTCCGTCAGGTTGAAAGGCACGGACGAGGCCATTCCGACGCTCGGCGATGTGCTCGACGTGCTTGCCGTCAACAAGGGCATCGACCTACATGTCGAGATCAAGATCGACGAGACCGGTACTCCCTATCCTGACATTGCCGCGCGCGTCGCAGCCGAGCTTTTTCGCTTCGGTGTCAGCGAACGTTCCTACCTGACCTCCTTCGATACGTCGGTGCTGGAGGAGTGCCGTCTTCAGGCGCCTGATGTTTCCCGCCTAGTCTCCGTCAACGCCGCCTGGGCCGAGAAGCAGGGCGGGCTCGCCGCCTTCATCGACCGCCTGAACGGGCTGGTGGAGATCGTTGCCATTCATCACGAGCTGATGGAAGCCGAATGGGACTTGATCCGCAGCCGGCTGCCGCTCGACCGCCTCTGTGTCTGGACCCTCAACGACGAACCCGGCATCCGCCACTGGCTGGAGCGCGGCATCGGCAGCTTGACCTCGGACAGCCCGGATCTAGCGCTGAAACTGCGCGCCGGCATTGCTGCGTGAGCTATGGCTTTGCCTCTTCGCCCCAGCGGCCCATTGAGGCCTGAAGCCGGCGGCAAGCTGGGCGTCGAACTCTGCCTGGTATTCGCTCGCGGTCAGACGTGGCGACCGATCTCGAAAAAGCGCTCGACCAGATCAACGACGGCCACGTTATCGAACTGCCGCAGCCTCGCCAGCGCGCTGGTTTTTCGTCGACGAAGTTCTTCCTTTGGCACTCAATTGAAGAACGCTGATTCGAATTGGTTCAGAGCGTTGTTAGATCTTGCTTCACTGCAAATGATACCTTATATGTAGGTACGTTCCTACATGGAGGCATTCTATGAGCTTAACGAGTTTATCTAGTCGGGAGCTGAACCACGATGTCAGCAGGGCAAAGAAGGCCGCCAAAAACGGACCTGTAGTTATCACCGATCGCGGGAAGCCGTCCCATGTGTTGATGACCTACAGCGAGTTCGAGCGCCTGACTGGTAAGCGCCGCAATCTGGTCGATGCGCTTTCAATGCCTGGTTTGTCATCCATTGATTTCGATCTACCTCGAGCCGAAATCGCGCCTCGCGGGATCGATCTGTCTTGAAGCATCTGCTGGATACAAATGTCGTCTCGGAGTTGCGCAAAGTTGGCGACGGGAAAGCCGATCCGAATGTCACGAAGTGGGTGGGTGCGCAAGACTCCAACGACCTGTTCATTTCCGCGATTACGATCCTAGAACTTGAGCGTGGGATACTAGGCATCCAGCGTCGCGACGCTGACCAGGGTTCTCGCTTGCGGCGATGGATGGATGGCCGGGTTCGCCCTGAATTTGCTGAGCGAATACTGCCAATCGATGACGCGGTAGCTACGCGTTGTGCCCATCTACATATTCCAGACCGCCGCAACAAGGCTGATGCTTTGATAGCGGCTACTGCGCTGGTTCATGGATTAACTGTGGTCACACGGAATGTTCAGGATTTCGGTGGCACAAACTTGATCATAATCGATCCATGGCTGGACTGAAATCGGCGCGGACTCAGGCGAGGGGAGGCCCTTTCGCAAACACCAAGTCCACGGGGTACCGACAGCGTCGTCGCTTCGCGTCCGACGACTGGAGCGATCGAACTCAGTAATTGAGCTTCGGGTACCAGTCCGTACCGCGGCCGTCCGGCGTCATGTCCAGGATGTTCCAAAGCGGTGCGATATCGACCGCGCCCCTCGGATCCTGGCCGGGATCCGCCGCTTCAGCCGGCATCTCGGCATTGTAGAAGACCCGAACCTCATTCCTGATCTTCTGGTAGACCGTGAACCCAGGAGATTCGTAGCCCTTGCCGTCGAGCAGGCCCAAGTCTCGCGCATAGTCGTCGCCGACGGTCTGAACGAAATCGAGGTCGCGCCAGCCGCGTTCGATGGCGAACGCGCGCTGCCGATCCACTGGGCTGCGACCGATAATCTTGAACGCGACCCGCTGCTTGACATCGGCGCCGTTGCCGTTCGCTCCCCCGAGGAAGTTCGTGCACATGGGGCAGGGCCGTTCGCGCTGCGGGCCGAACATCCAGAAGTACGTCACAAGCGTATCATGATCCCCGAACAGGTCCGCGAGACCGACTTCGTCACCGTTTTCATCCTTGAAGCGATAGTCCTTTTGGACGACCGGGCCGGGAGGCAGGCGCCGGCGCTGCTCCGCAAGCTTGGAGAGATGTCGTCGGACTTCGATCTCCTCCGCCAAGAGGGCCTTCCTTGCCTCGGCGTAGTCCGGGGTTTCGGTCGTGAATCTGCTTGCGCGTTTCTCCGCCAGTTCCTTCGCAGGTCTCAACTCACTCGTGTCCATGTGCTTGCTCCCTTGATCCGTTCTGACCGTCTCGCGATCCGATCAGCCTTTCGGCGTTTTCGCGTCTTCTCTTCGAGGCTGGCGAGCGCGCATGATGATTTTCTACGGTCCCACCTCTAATAGACGTACGAGGAGATCCGTTCCCGACATGGACGAAGATTTTTTGCGGGGGTTCCTTCAGCGCAGACCGCCGCGACGACATCATCGATATCGCAAGGTCGCTCGCGCGGCCGGGGCGGTGAGGGGAGCGCAAGGCCGGTCGGTGTTACGACGAGCGCCAATGGTCGCCACGTCGGCCCGAAAACGGAACACGACGGCGTGCGGCAGTCGGTCCCGCGTCTGCTCGCACCACTAACGCTGACGCTCCTGCGGCTGCCTTTCTTCACGCCCTCGTGTGACGCGAATTACCGCTTTCCCGCGCGTGTCCGCGCGTCGCGACGCTGAAAGCTCCGATACGCTCCTTTGTTTTTCTGGCCGATCTTTTGGATCGATGAGCTGGGCAGTCCACCTTGCAGTTCCCCTGATTCCGCAGGGAGCGACTCGACGCATTCGAATCGCGTCCCATGTGAATCTGTCGAGATGTCGAGAGGTACTGCGTCATGGGCAATGTTCAGATCCCAACCCCGATTCGTCCGCTTCACGTCGAGATCGACGGAATGGAGAAATACCGCCAGGCACACAGCGTCGAAGATCTCGCGGCATTTCTTCTCAGCGAACAATGGCCGCATCTCGAAAACGATCCCGCCCTGTTCCACCATGCGCTGGCGACCTCGATGGACGCCATGCAGCTCTATGTGGACCCGGAAGTTGCCCGCAAGGCGTTCGTGGAGGCGGCACACGCATCGAGAATGCACATCCTGCCGGATGACATGAAAGGGAAAAAGAAGGCCGGCAAAAGACGCCAAAAGCCCCGCCGAAGCGGGGCAGTTGAAGGTCATCACGCTCAAGTCCGCACCCGGTAAGGTGACTGGCAGGAGGGTACTATCCTTAGCCATCAAGACAACCACTTCTTTCATGCCGGAACCGCGCAGGCACGCACGACGGCTGCAATCCGGGCGACAGACGCTTCCTCTTCCAGTCGGATAGTAATGGAACCGATGATGATCTCGGGCCGACCGCCTTCGTTAGCCGACGGCTGCGAAACGGGCGGATCGACGATCACTGCCGCAAACTCTACCGCATCTTCAGGTGCGGGCAGAACCAGTTTGCCCATTCACCCTCGCACCGGACCGAAGGCTCTCCGAAACAATCTGCGCCTCAACATCGATCGTGCGCGTGTTTGCCGCGGTGTTGGGAATGAGGCGCCCGAGAGCGCCGTCGCATATGGCCTCTACCACAAGGGCTTTCATGCTGTGGGCCGCAGATCTTTCGATCGCCGTAGAACGCCGTTCATGCACAGTTAAAGAGTGACAAGCAGACGACCTAACTCAAACCGTTTCTCTATCTCAGTCTTTACCTCAAGGCCTATCGAAGGGAATATTATCGATTACTGCAAGAGGTCCGTGAACTGAAACGGCACGCGCTTAATGACTTCGAATGACGATATCCTTCGCGTCCTCCGCCGCGTCGAGGAGGGGGTGAAACGGATACGTGAGGACTTGCAAGAAGAAAAGTAAAACGCCCACGAGAGCGGGGCCGTCATTCATTCCAGGCTCGATGACCAGGCCAACCCGATCGCCCACCTCGATACCACGGTTGCGATCAGCGGTGGCGTCGACGCCCAGATCCGGGAGGAGATCAAAGCCCTCAAAAAACACCGTGGACAGGAACCAGGCATCCGTTCAGCCGGCGCCTGAGGAGTGGAAGCGCATGAAGACGCTCCCGGTTGAGGATCTCAGGACTGATCGCATTCGCCGGCCTGACGATCGGCGGCATTGTCGCCTAAATCGGTGACGGGACGTTCGCCGCGATCCGCCATTGGCTGAAAATCAACTCGACGCCACCCAATAATTCTTTCCAGATCCACAAGTGGGATCTTTGTGCCTTACAATCTTGCGATTGAATTAATTAAGACTCTGCACGCATTAAGGAGTACGATCCTCACGTCGGCCCGGTAGTACAACGGTAGTGGCCGCTTGGGAGACCATGGGTGCTCTTGCCGCAACACAAGGTGCCGGCGATGTCTCTACTCAATCTGCTTTCGTTGCATGACGAAGAAATCGATCAGATTATAGCAGTCGTTCAGAAATGGTCTTCCGCTCATAGTACGTCCATGGACAGCCAGCGTGGACGCCGTGCGATGTGTGAGACGGTGAGCATGGTCCTTCTTGCTAAGCAATCACATGAACTTCTCTATGAAGAGCTTAGCCGACACATGGACAAGCCAATCATAGAGCGGGAAACTCCAGCTTCTGCTCCTTGATGCACTTCGTATGGTGGAACATGAATGCACTGTCACGCGGCTTCTCGTTTGAAACGCCGAACTGCGCGAAAGCAAGCGCGTCGAGTGATAGCGGAAACCACCGATCGAAATGCTTCCGTGCCTCGGCGTTGGCTTCCTCTGTTGTCAGCGGTTTCGGCTTGGCCAGCGGATGCCCCTCCTCCTCGTAGAGGACCTTTCCGTCTCTGGCGATATCCACGAAGAAAGGGCGGCCGCGCGACAGCTGGTCGTTGAGATCGTGCAGCGAATGGACGATCGGGATGACCGGTGTCTCGATCTGGTGGGTGATCTGCTCCTGCAGGAACCTCTCGTCGAGCGAAAGCCACAGGTCCCGCTCCTGAACGAAACTCTCGGTGTTGACGACAATCAGGATATCGTAGTCCGAGCGATAGCCACTCAACCGGTCGTCCACCCAGTCGCCGCGGGCATAGGAACCATAGAGGATGACCTTGAGGATTTTGCCATTGGCTTTCTTTGCAGACTGTTTGGTCGCGCAGAACTGTTCGACCTCGGAGAAGATGATCTCGAGTATGCGGGCAAGCTCGCGCCGTTTGTTTGCCGGGAGATGATCGAGGGTATCGGTCAGGGTCAATGCCGCATCAAAGCCTTCGGTGGGAATCGTGTCCATCGTAACTCAAACCTTTTACGGGAATAATAGATTGGTTGCAATCACGGAGGGTGATGCGGACGCATCTATGTCGAAGCCTTATCCGACTATCAGGTCGAACGCGTCGCGGTCATCGGATCCGCCCGCATATCGAAAGCGACATCACCGATGACATTATTCGTCAAGTCTAGACTCGCCGCGTCAATCTCGGCTTCGCAAAGGGTCGGCTCTTCGCTCAGGGTGTCAGCGGTTACGAACCGCTGCGCCAGAATCGGCGCAATATTGGTGAAGAATTAATTTCAGGTTGGCTCCTGCCAAGCTGGCGGTTCATGCGCGCCCCTCATTATTCCATATAGCTGGTCGAAAAAGTAACGCCACTTTCCTAGCCTCGCAATGCGAAGCAGAACGTTGCTCTTCCTCCGGTCCTTCCGATCTGCCTGGCGGTACTGTCCGCCCGAACAAGGGACAGATCAGTGAATTTGGCGTTCTGCGGTTCGATGAGATCGACGATCTTGAGATCATCCACGAGCTCTTCCCCCGTCGGCGGCTTACTCAGCCGCCGATACCCTCCGGGCTGCCGCCCGCGGTTCTAGATCTTGACAAAGGAAAAGGCGTTGATCGGCAGGTCAGTCTGTCCATCAATGGCAAGATCCGCCAGGATTTCGCCGACGACGCTCGTGAACTTGAAGCCGTGGCCGGAGCAGGGCGAAGCGACGACAATGTTCTTTTCGCCTGGCACATGGTCGAGAAGAAAGTCCTCGCTCGGCAGCATTGTATAGCGGCAGGTCGTTTCCTTCATGCGAGGACCGGCCGCAGCCGGAACACGCTTCCTGATGAAGCTGTCAAGCAAATCCCGGTCGGCATCGTTGACGGGCGGGTTTGGCTTGTTAGGATCGATCGGCTCGCGGAAATGTGCGTGCTTGCCGACCTTCACCCCGTCGACGCCGATGGCGGGAAATCCGAAATAGGTGCCTTGCGCACCTTCGTCCCGCAGGAAACAGGGCATGCGCTGCGGCTGCGTGGCGACATCATCCTGCGGCTGATACCAGGCAACCACCTGACGGATTGGCACCGCCGCCTGCTTCAGCTGGGGTATCAGTTCGGCAATCCACGATCCGGTCGCCACGACGATTTTCCCTGCCCGATACCGCCCGGTTTCAGAGATGATCGTCACGCCGGCATCATCGGGTTCGATTGCGGTCACTTTCTCGCCGAAGTGGAGGATGGCTCCGTCTTCGACAGCGAGCCTCAGGTAGCCCAGCACAGCCGCCTCGGGACGAAGATAGCCGCCCTGCGGATCAAACAGCGCCATCTCATGATCGTCGAGCTGGAAGGCCGGAAAGCGGCGCGCCATCTCTTCCTTGTCCAGCGCCTCATAGGCCAGTCCGTGGAGTTCGGAGGACGCGCGCGTACCGGCAACGATCTTGCTGTCCGGTGCGCCGATCTGCAACACGCCTGTTATCGTCAGGATCTCAGTGCGCAGCCGTGCCTCCAGCGACCGCCAGTTCTGATAGGCGCGCTTGAGCAGCGGAACATAGGACGGGTCCTCAAAGTAGCCGAGCCGGATCAGGCGGCTGTCGCCATGCGAGGAACTCAGCGCATGGGCCGGAAAATGGGCATCGAAGCCGATCGCCCTGACACCGCGGGCTGCCAGAAAGGAGAGTGCAGCGCTCCCCATGGCACCGAGGCCGATAACGGCGACGTCGAAGCTGGCGGTCATGAAGTCTCCTCAGGGAATTGCTGGTGCTGCGGCCTTACGGATCAGTCCGCGTAAGGCCTCGATGTCGCGCGAAAGCGGCCGGTCGTCGGCATAGGCAGGCACGATCGTGCGAACGGCTTTGTAGATAGCATCCGTACCCGTCGCCCTCGACGCGGTACCGACGAGGAACTCGTGGGCCTGCGCAGCCGCCATCAATTCGATTGCCAGGATGTATTCGGCATTATCGATCAGCGTGAGAAGCTTGTTGGCGGCGGCCGTCGGGTGGGCCAGGAAATCCTCCTGCAGGCCGGATGTGATACCGCCATCGGTAGAGGCCGGTGCGGCAAGTCGCCGGTTCTCGTTGGCAAGGGCTGCTGCCGTATATTGCGCGATCATGAGGCCGGAATTGCTGCCGGCGTCGCTTGCCAGGAATGGCGGCAGGCCGCTCACGAGCGGATTGACGAGGCGGTCCATGCGCCGTTCGCTCATGGCGGAAATCTGAGCGAGAGCCGTCGCAAGACTATCGGCAGCCTGCGCAAGGGCAGGGGCTACGGCATGTGCTTCGGAGGATATGATCGGCTCCTCGGGCGTGCCTGACACGGCGGGATTGTCGGTGACCGAGGCAAGCTCCTGATCGACGACGAGGGCCGAAATATCGAAGACATCGCGCGCGGCGCCATGGGCATGCGGGATTGAACGCAGGCTGAGCGCGTCCTGCGTCCGTTTGCCTGTCGCAGCTGATATCAGCCCGCTGCCGGCAAGCCTGGCGCGCAGCGAGGCGCCGACGCTGGCGATGCCCTTGGAGGGACGCAGTGCCAGAACAGCCGCATCGAAGGCCGCCATCTGGCAGCCGGCCGCTTCAAGCGTGAGTGCCGCGATCGCATCGGCCCAGTCTAGAAGCCGCTCGGCGCGCGCCAGGGCAACACTTGCGAGCCCGGTCGCGCAGGCTGTGCCGTTGACGAGGCTGAGACCCTCCTTGGCACCGAGCACCAAGGGTTCGAGGCCGATGGCGGCAAGCGCGTCGCGGCCGCTCATATGGCCGCCCTTAACGCGGGCGCTGCCTTCGCCGATCAGCACCAGCGCATTATGGGCGTTATGGGTGAGGTAGCCCGCCGAACCCTTGGAGGGAACGTCGGGAATACAGCCCTTTTCGAGAAAAATGGCGAGATGGCGGACGATCTCGGGACGCACGCCGGAATGTCCGTGGGCAAAATTGGCGATCTGCGCGGCGATGATGGCGCGCACTTCGCGCGGTGCCAGCAATTCGCCGACGCCAACCGCATGGCTGAGAATGATGTTGCGTGACAGTCTGCTCTGCGAGGCCCTGTCGACAACGGTATCAGAAAGCGCACCAACACCGGTATTGATGCCGTAGGCCCGCACGCCGGTCTCGACGATCCGCTCGACGATGCGGCTTGCATGCGTGACACGATCCCAGGCCGCTTGCGATAGGGCAAGCGCTTCCCCCTCGGCCACGCGCGCGATATCGCGCCAGCCGGCAACCCTGTCGATGGTGATGGTCATTGGCCGGTTCCGAAATGGCCGATGAACTGGCGGAAAGCCGGCGATGCGCCGCCGCCGAACATTTCGTTCGGCGTGCCGCTGCTTTCGACCAGCCCTTCGCGCATGAAGACGACGCGGTTCGACACATTGCGGGCAAAGCTCATTTCGTGGGTGACGACGAGCATGGTCATGCCCTCTTCGGCAAGCGCGCGCATGACGCGCAGCACTTCGCCGACCAGTTCCGGATCGAGCGCCGACGTCGGCTCGTCGAACAGCATGACCTTCGGCTTCATGGCGAGCGAACGGGCAATGGCCGCCCGCTGCTGCTGGCCGCCCGAAAGATGCGCCGGGTAGGCATGGCGCTTGTCGGCAATGCCGACCTTTTCGAGCAGCGCTTCGGCTTCGGCGATGCATTCGGCCCGCGGCCGCTTCAAGACATGGACGGGTCCTTCGATGACATTCTGCAGGATGGTCATGTGGGACCACAGATTGAAGGACTGGAAAACCATGCCGAGTTCCGAGCGGATATGGTCGACCTGCTTCTGGCTCGCCGGTTTCGTCTTGCCGTTCTTGTGGATCATCTGGATGTGTTCGCCGTCGACCCAGATTTCGCCGTCGCTCGCCACTTCAAGAAGGTTGATACAGCGCAGGAAAGTGGATTTGCCGGAGCCCGACGCGCCGAGAAGCGAGATTACATCGCCATCTTCGGCATCGAGCGATATGCCGCGCAGCACTTCATGGGTGCCGAAGCTCTTTCTGATATTGCGGACCGAAAGTCGGGTTACGCCGGGCATGGAAGCTCCAATCACGTTCAGTCGGGTTCAAGCCTTCAGCGCCGCCGGAATGGCGCGGCGATGTCGGGACAGCCAGTATTCCAGGAGGGACATGGCCTGCAGGATGATGAAGTTCAAAACGAGGTAGATGATGGCCGCACAGAGAAAGACTTCCATCGTGCGGTAGGTCTGCGAAATCAGCCGCTGTGCAACGCCCGTCACTTCCCAGACCGTCACGAGGCTTGCGAGTGCTGTCGATTTCATCATCAGCACGATTTCGGTCGAATAGGCCGGCAGCGCATGCCGGAAGGCGATCGGCGCCAGGATGCGGCGCACCATCAGGAAGCCGGACATGCCGATGGCGCGCGCTGCCTCGATTTCCTTCGGCGAGACGGCGCGAATGCCGCCGCGGAAGATCTCGGCAGAGTAGCCGGCGGTGCAGAGAGCGAGCGAGAGAACCGCGCAGACCATCGGCTCGCGCAGGAAGGGCCAGAGGAAGGAATAGCGGATGACGCCGAACTGGCCGAGCCCGTAAAAGACCAGGAACATCTGGATCAAGAGCGGCGAGCCGCGGAAGATGAAGATGTAGCCCTTGGCGAAGCCGGAGAGGATCGGATTGCCGCTGACGCGCATGGCGACGATGACGAGCGCCAGCAATCCGCCGAAGAAGATCGACAGGAAGAACAGGATCAGCGTCGTCGGCACGGCTTTCAAGAGCGTGACCATGGTGCTGAACAGGAAGGCGATATCCATCTGTCCCTCCTATGCCTGGCCCATGGCCGAAGCCGGCATGCTGCGATTGGCCTTGCGCTCGGCGCCGTTGAAGACGCGGTCAGACAGGCTGGTGAGGATCAGATAGAGCGCACCGCCGACGATATAGAAGAGGAAATATTGCCGGGTCGAACCCGCGGCGACCTGGCTCGAACGCATCAATTCTGCAAGGCCGGTTACCGAAATCAGCGCCGAATCCTTCAGGCTGAGCTGCCAGACATTGCCGAGGCCGGGAATGGCAAGGCGCAGAACCTGGGGAATGATGATGCGGCGAAACCTGAGACCGCGATGCATGCCGATCGCCGAAGCTGCCTCGAGCTCGCCCTTGGAAATGGCGTTGTAGGCGCCACGATAAACCTCCGCCTGATAGGCGCCCGAGATGATGCCGACGGCAAGCGCGCCGGCGGCAAAGGATGGCAGGCCGAGAAAGCCTTCATATCCCATGGACTGGCCGATCGCGGTAATGGCCGAAGAACCGCCGAAATAGATCAGATAGATGATCAGCAGTTCCGGAACACCGCGGAAAACGGTGGTGTAGATATGGCCGATTGTGACGAGCACGAAATTGCTGGAGAGCTTCGCGGCTGCGATGATCGCGCCGAGCACGGCGCCGATCGCAAGTGCGGTGGCGGTCACGCAGAGCGTCAGCAATGTGCCGACGAGAAGGAACGCTCCCCACCCGGTTGAGCCGAATCCAATCAATTCGAGTGTCGCCATGGGCCTTCCCAGCTCTGTCTTCGTCGTGATGACGGGCGGTCAGAATAGCACGTGGTCTCCGATCGCAAAGTGGAGACCACGGAACGCGGATTCCCTCGAACGCTTAGTTCTGCGGGCTGACGTCGACCTTGAACCACTTCATGGAGAGGTTCTTGACCGTGCCGTCGGCAAGGGCCGACTTGATCGCCTCGCTGAACTTATCGCGCAGATCCGTATCGGCCTTGCGGATGCCAAGCCCTTCGCCCTCGCCCCAGATCGAGCCGACGATTTCCGGACCGGTAAAGGCAAGCGCGCCATTGGCGGCTTCAAAGGCATTGTTGAAGTAGACGGCATCGTCGAAGCCGAGGTCGATACGGCCGTTCTGCAGGTCGAGGTCGCGGTCGGCGCCCGTCTTGTATTCGCGGATCTCGGCGATGCTGCCGAAATTGTCATAGACGAATTTGGCATAGACGGTTGCCGCCTGAATGCCGATCGTCTTACCCTTGAAGGCTTCCTTCAAGGCTTCGATTTCTTTCACGCCGGTCTGGCCGGGTGTCATCTTGATCGTCGCGCCGGTGCCGGAAGCATTGGCAAGCGGGCTGTCCTTGGCGGTAGCGAAGGCTGCCGGCGTTGCAGCGTAGGGAATGGTGAAGTCGATGACCTGCTTGCGCTCTTCCGTGATCGACAGCGCGTCCATGATGACGTCGAACTTGCCCGCGTTCAGCGCCGGGATCATGCCGTCCCAATCGGAGGCGACCAGGGTGCACTCGATCTTGGCGCGTTCGCACAGAACCTTGGCGAGTTCCGGTTCGAAGCCGCCGAGCGAGCCATCGGCATTGGTGAGGTTCCAGGGGGCGTAGGCGCCTTCGAGCGTGATGGTCGCCTTCGTCCAGTCCTTGGCCGAGGCGGGAGCCGCAAAGGCGGCTGCCGTCATCGCGCAGGAAAGAAGAATCGTGCTGAGCTTCATTGATGTGATCTCCTCTGAGATTGGACAGACCTTGCGGTATGAATGCCGATCTTCGCCGGCTTGCCTGTCCTGATCCTTTGTTTCATTTTTGGATCGGCAGGTTGTATAGGGTACCATATGAGATATTTTGTGATATGCAAGTGGAAAGTCGATTTAAAAGGCAGATTCCATTCATGCAAAGGGAATAGGCAATGAAGCGTTCCAGCGAGATGAAACGCGAACTGGCGGAAAATGACGGCGGCCCGCTTTATGCCGGCGTCAAGCAGGTCATTCTCGACCGGATCCGCAGCGGCGAATGGCCGCCGCGGCACCGCGTGCCCTCCGAAAACGAGCTGGTGGTGGAGCTCGGCGTCAGCAAGATGACCGCCAACCGGGCGCTGCGGGAACTGGCGAACGAAGGCGAGCTCCTCCGCATCCAGGGCGTCGGTTCCTTCGTCGCGGAACGCAAGGGCTATTCGGCGCTCTTCGAGGTGCGCAATATCGCCGACGAGATCGCCGAGCGCGGCCATGTCCATGAGGCGACAGTCATCGTTTTGGCTGAAGAGCCGGCCTCTCCGGAGGTTGCCGATGCGCTGGAGCTTGAGATCGGAGCGCCGGTTTTCCACTCGCTGATCGTCCACAACGAGAATGGCGTGCCTGTGCAGATCGAGGACCGCTTCGTCAATCCGGGGGCGGTGCCCGACTATCTGGCGCAGGACTTTTCGACGCTGACGCCGAATGCCTATCTGACGGCGGCGGCACCGCTCAGCGCATCGGAGCATATCGTCGAGGCGGTGGTGCCGCGCGCCTGGGAATGCAAGCTGCTGACAATCCTGCAGAATGAGCCATGCCTTGCCATCCGCCGCCGCACCTGGTCGGCCCGTCAGGTGGTCTCGACGGCGCGCCTCGTCTATCCCGGACACCGCTACCGGTTGGAAACGCGCAGTGGTAAGGTCTTCGAGGAATAGGCTAGTTGTATATGGAACTTGCCTCGAAAAAGCGATTTCCCTAGCCCATTCCATGATTTTACGCCTTCCAGATCGAGATGGCGAAGCAGAGCGCCTGGCCCGAAAGATCGAGCCTGCTGCCATCGCTCTCTTCAAGCAACATTGCATCGCCGGCGTCGAGTTCGATGCTTGCCGCACCTGTTCGCGCCGCCAGAGTTCCGTTGGCGCAAAAAAGCAGGAAAATCCCTTTCGCAAACCCCAGGCTCTTCTCGCCATCGATGAAATGCCGCGCGATTGCGTGCCTGACGATACCCCGCCTCGTCATCACGTTCAGGTCGGTGATTGTGCCATCCGGCAGCGTTGCCGAGACGGCGATATCGGCGGCAAAGGCGAGGGGTTCACTCTCCTGCGTCAGGAGCATCGGCTCACGTCCCTCGATGAAGAGCCGCATACCCTTGCCTTTCAGGATCGACAGCGTGCGGTCGATCCCGGGAAAGACGGAGAAGGGCCCGTCGGAGGCAACGGTTGCCGTGCTGACCCGCCAATCGAAATCGGCAAGGCCGGCACCATCAGGCGAAATGGCGATTTCTACCGTTTCGCCGCCACCGTTCTTCCACGGCATGCGTTTGTGACCGGCAGCGCGCAGGACCTTCATGGCTCAGTTTCCAAGAATGCCGGGCAGGCGCAGGCCCTTTTCCTTGGCGCAATCGATGGCGATGTCGTAGCCGGCATCGGCATGGCGCATGACACCGGTCGCCGGGTCGTTCCAGAGAACATTTCCGAGGCGGCGGGCCGCATCGTCGGTGCCGTCGGCGCAAATGACCATGCCGGAATGCTGCGAGAAGCCCATGCCGACGCCGCCGCCATGATGCAGCGAGACCCAGGTGGCGCCCGAGGCGGTGTTGAGCAGGGCGTTCAGGAGCGGCCAGTCGGAGACGGCATCCGAGCCGTCCTTCATGGCTTCCGTCTCGCGGTTCGGCGAGGCGACGGAACCGGAATCGAGGTGGTCGCGGCCGATGACGACGGGTGCCTTCAGCTCGCCATTCTTGACCATCTCGTTGAAGGCAAGGCCGAGGCGGTGGCGGTCGCCAAGACCGACCCAGCAGATGCGTGCCGGCAGGCCCTGGAAGGCAATGCGCTCGCGCGCCATGTCGAGCCAGTTGTGCAGGTGCTTGTTGTCGGGCAGCAGCTCCTTCACCTTGGCGTCGGTCCTGTAGATATCTTCGGGATCGCCGGACAGGGCGGCCCAGCGGAACGGACCGATGCCGCGGCAGAAGAGCGGGCGGATATAGGCCGGCACGAAGCCCGGGAAGGCGAAGGCGTTTTCCAGGCCCTCGTCCTTGGCGACCTGGCGAATGTTGTTGCCGTAATCGAGTGTCGGAACACCGGCATCCCAAAAGGCGACCATGGCTTCCACGTGGGCCTTCATCGAGGCGCGCGCGGCGGTCTCGACCGCCTTCGGGTCGTTCTCGCGCTTGGCCTTGGCTTGGGCAACGGTCCAGCCGACCGGCAGGTAGCCATTACGCGGATCATGCGCCGAGGTCTGGTCGGTGACGATATCGGGACGCGGGCCGCCGGCCTTCATGCGACGAACGAGTTCCGGGAAGATCTCGGCGGCATTGCCGACGAGGCCGACCGACTTTGCTTCGCCGGCCTTGGTCCAGCGTTCGATCTTTTCCAGCGCCTCATCCAGCGTATGGGCCTTTTCGTCGACATAACGGGTGCGCAGGCGGAAATCGATGCGGGTCTCGTCGCATTCGACGGCCAGGCAGCAGGCGCCGGCCATGACGGCGGCGAGCGGCTGGGCGCCGCCCATGCCGCCGAGGCCGCCGGTCAGGATCCACTTGCCCGTGAGATTGCCGCCATAGTGCTGGCGGCCCGCTTCCACGAAGGTCTCGTAGGTGCCCTGCACGATGCCCTGCGTGCCGATATAGATCCACGAACCGGCCGTCATCTGGCCGTACATGGCCAGACCCTTCTTGTCGAGCTCGTTGAAATGGTCCCAGGTCGCCCAGTGCGGCACGAGGTTGGAATTGGCAATCAGCACGCGCGGCGCATCCTTGTGGGTGCGGAACACCCCGACCGGCTTGCCGGATTGGACCAGCAGCGTCTCGTCCTCGTTCAGCGTCTTCAGCGTCGCAGCGATGCGATCGAAATCGTCCCAGGTGCGGGCTGCACGACCAATGCCGCCATAGACGACCAGCTCATGCGGATTTTCTGCGACGTCAGGATCGAGATTGTTCATGAGCATGCGCAGCGGCGCTTCGGTCATCCAGCTCTTGGCGTTCAGCTGATCGCCGCGCGGCGCACGGATTTCGCGGATATTGTGGCGCGGGTTTACGGTCATGATGATGTTCCCTTTCTAGCGTTTCAGACCAAGCGCGATCTCTTCGATCCGCGTCAGAATGGATTTGAGATGGATGCGCAGATTGTCGGCCTCCTCGCCGTCATAGGCGAAGGGTGGCGCTTCGGTTGCAAGATGCGTGGATTGTGCGAGCTCCATCTGGATGGCGTGCACGCCGGTTTCCGGCTTGCCGTAATGGCGCGTCGTCCAGCCGCCCTTGAAGCGGCCGTTCAGGATGCTGTCATAGCCTGCCGCAGTCGACGCAATGGCGATGGTCGCCTGCTCGATCGCCGGATCGCAGGTCCTGCCCATATCGGTGCCGATATTGAAATCCGGCAGCTTGCCCTCGAAGAGGAAGGGGATATGCGAGCGGATGGAGTGGCAGTCGTAGAGAACGGCGACACCATGAATGGATTTGATCCGTTCGATCTCGGCCGCAAGGGCGCCATGGTATGGCGCGTGAAAATCGCGCAGCCTGACGGCGATATCGGCTTCGGTCGGCGCAGCCCCATCCTTCCAGATTGCCTTGCCGTCGAAATCTGTCTGCGGGATCAGCCCGGTCGTGTTCTGGCCGGGATAGAGGCTGGTGCCCGAGGGATCGCGGTTGGCATCGATCACGTAGCGATGGAAAGTCGCGCGCACCGTGGTCGGATTGTCGAGCAAGCCGTCGTAGAGCTGGTGAATGTGCCAGTCGGTATCGGCAAGCAGCTGGCCATTATCATCAAGGCGTTCCCATATATCGGCCGGAACCTCTGTGCCCGTATGAGGAAAGCCGAGGATGACGGGGGAGGTGCCTTGCTTGACCTCGAAAACAGACATGTCAAACCTCCAGAGCGGGCAGGATGCCGCTTGAAACGGATGCGTTGAGACCGCCGCTCGCAATGAGCACTGTCGCCGCCTTCAGATCGTTCGCCATGTAGCGATCTTCCTCTAGCGACGGGACAACAGCGCGGATAGCGGCGATCGCCTTCTTGAGTTCGGGGCTGGTCGCAAGCGGTGCGCGAAGCTCCACCCCTTGCGCGGCGGTGAGCGCCTCGATGCCGATGATGCTGAAGAGATTTTCGGTCATCGGCAGAAGCCGGCGCGCGCCGTGGCAGGCCATGGACACATGGTCTTCCTGGTTGGCCGAGGTCGGCGTCGAATCGACGGAGGCCGGGTGCGACATCTGCTTGTTTTCGCTCATCAGCGCGGCGGATGTGACTTCGGCGATCATCAGGCCGGAATTGAGCCCCGGCTTCTTGGCGAGGAAGGCCGGCAGACCGTAGGAAAGGGCGGGATCGACGAGCAGCGCGATGCGGCGCTGGGCGATCGCCCCGATCTCGCAGACGGCAAGCGCGATCTGGTCGGCGGCAAAGGCAACGGGTTCGGCATGGAAATTGCCGCCGGAGACGACGGAATTATCCGACAGAACCAGCGGATTGTCGGTCACCGCATTGGCTTCGATCGCGAGCGTGCCGGCCACCGAGCGCAGGAGATCGAGGCAGGCGCCGTCGACCTGCGGCTGGCAGCGGATGCAATAGGGATCCTGAACACGCTCATCGCCCTCGATATGGCTCTGGCGGATCGGCGAGTTTTCGAGCAGGGCGCGTAGGCCCGCTGCCGTGTCGATCTGACCGCGGTGGCCGCGTAGAGTATGGATATCGGGATGGAATGGTGCGGACGAGCCCATGGCCGCGTCCGTCGACATGGCGCCGGTAATCAGCGCCGATTGCGCCGCCCGGTGGGCGCGAAAAAGGCCGGCAAGCGCAAGAGCGGTCGAGGTCTGCGTGCCGTTGATGAGCGCCAGGCCCTCCTTGGCAGCCAGCACGACAGGTTGCAGCCCGGCTTTGACAAGCGCCGTTGCACCATGCAGTCTCTCGCCGCCGAAGAACGCCTCGCCATGACCCATCATCACGGCCGTCATATGGGCAAGGGGTGCAAGATCGCCGGAGGCGCCGACCGAGCCCTTTTCCGGGATGACCGGAATGACGCCGCGCGCCATCATCGCTTCGATCAGCCGCACAATGTCGAGCCGGACGCCGGAGGCACCACGGCCGAGCGAAACGAGCTTCAGCGCCATGATGAGACGCACGACATTTTCCGGCAGCGGCTCGCCGACGCCGCAGCAATGGGAAAGGATGAGATTGCGCTGGAGTGTGGCGACATCGGCGCTGTCGATCTTGATCGAGGCAAGTTTACCGAAGCCGGTATTGATGCCGTAAACCGGCGCATTGCCGGCAGCGATCTCGGCAATGCGTTTCGCCGCCTTGAGGATCCCCGCATCAAACGACGGATCGAGTTTTGCCGGAACGCTGGTCCAGTAGATGGTGGCAAGATCCTGAAGTGAAACGGAACCCGGATGGAGAGTGATGGTCATCGGTCGATCCTCTCGCCCTTGAAGATGTGCGCATAAAGCGGGTTGAAGCCGATGCGATAGACGAGCTCGGCCGGGCTCTCGATATTCCAGACCGCCAGATCGGCGGACTTGCCGGCTTCGAGCGTCCCTGTTTCGGCAAGCAGGCCGAGCGCGCGCGCGCCCTCGCGGGTTGCCCCGGCAATGCATTCTTCCACGGTCAACCCGAACAGCGTCGCCGACATGTTCATGGTGAGCAGCATGGACGTCAGCGGCGAGGTGCCGGGATTGCAGTCCGTGGCAATTGCGATATGCACCCCGGTCTGGCGCAAGGCCTGAACCGGCGGCTTCTGCTTTTCGTTGATCGCGTAAAAAGCGCCCGGAAGCAGTACGGCGACCGTGCCGGCCGCAGCCATTGCCCGCGCGCCATCCTCATCCAGATATTCCAGATGATCGGCCGAAAGCGCGCCGTAGGAGGCTGCGAGTTTTGCGCCGCCGAGATTGGAAAGCTGCTCGGCATGGAGCTTGACGGGAATACCAAGCGAACGGGCCTTGTCGAAGACTCGGCCAATCTCGTCGACCGAGAAGGCAATTCCTTCGCAGAAGCCGTCGACGGCATCGACGAGGCCTTCCGCATACGCCCGTTCCAGTCCAGGCAGGACCACTTCAGTAATATAATCCTGATTGCGTCCCCTGTATTCGACAGGTGTTGCATGAGCACCGAGATAGGAGGTGACGACCCGCACGGGTCGGACATTTGCGAGCGCGCGAGCAGCGCGCAGCATCTTCAGCTCCGCCTCGATGTTGAGGCCATAGCCGGATTTGATCTCGATGGTGGTGACACCTTCGGAAAGCAGCGTATCGAGCCGCGGCAGCGCGGCCTCGACCAGGCCCTCGACGGACAGTGCATTGGTTGCTTTCACCGAGGAGACGATGCCGCCGGCGGTGCGCGCAATCTCTTCGTAAGTCGCGCCTTCAAGGCGCATCTCGAATTCCCGCGCCCGATTGCCGCCATAGACGATATGCGTGTGGCAGTCGACGAGGCCCGGCGTGACCCAGCGGCCTTCAAGATCCGTGATCTCGGCCGTCTCGATCAGGGCGGACGGCAATTCGCCTTCTGGCCCGGCAAAAAGGATACGGCCGCCTTCGCAAACGATGGCGCCTTTGTCGATAATGCCGAGGCCCGTTAGATCCTCCCGCAGCGTCGCAAGGCGCCCATTACGCCAAAGCGAACGGGCGGCGGAGCCGCGACCCGATCCGGAAAATTTGTTCCCACTCATCAGCTTTACGCCTTTCTTTATGGGTTAATATGTATATACATAATAGTAGTGGTGACAAGTGGAAATTTATGGCCCTGTGCACAAAGCCAAGCGGTGGGCCAATAAGAAAGAAGGGGAGCAATCATGACGAAACTTCATGGAACGACTGCCTTGCTGGCCGAGGGCTGGCGCAAGAATGTGCGCCTGACGCTCGAAAACGGCCGCATTTCCGCAATCGAGACGGATGTCGCGCCTGATGCCGATGACGAGCGCCATGCCACCCTTTTGCCGGCTATGCCAAACCTCCACAGCCATGCCTTTCAGCGGGCGATGGCGGGGCTTGCCGAAGTGCGCGGTCCGGCCAATGACAGCTTCTGGAGCTGGCGCACTGTCATGTATAAGTTCGCCCTGTCGATGACGCCTGACCATGTCGAGGCGGTGGCAGCCAAGCTCTATATGGAAATGCTGGAATCCGGCTTTAGCCGCGTCGGTGAGTTCCACTATCTGCATCACGACAAGGACGGCAGCGCCTATGCCAATATCGCCGAAATGGCCGAACGGATCGGTGCTGCGAGTGCGGAGACCGGCATCGGATTGACACTGCTGCCGGTTCTCTACGCCCATTCCGGCTTCGGCGGCGCCGCACCCATTGAAGGACAGCGCCGCTTCATCAACTCCGCAGACAGTTTTGCGCAGCTGATGGACGGCTGCCGAAAAGTCACGGGCCGGCTCCCCGGCGCTGAGATCGGTGTTGCGCCGCACAGCCTGCGCGCCGTCACGCCGGACGAGCTGTCTGTCGCGATCGGGCTTGCCGACGACGGCCCCATCCACATTCACGTCGCCGAACAGGTCAAGGAAGTCGAGGATTGCCTGGCGTGGTCCCGCGCAAGGCCTGTCCAATGGCTGCTTGAGAATGCACCGGTCGATCAGCGCTGGTGCCTCATCCACGCGACCCACATGACCGACGACGAAACACGCCAGATGGCAGGGAGCGGCGCCATTGCCGGCCTCTGCCCGATTACCGAAGCCAATCTCGGCGATGGGACATTTTCGGCGCCCCTGTTCCTGTCGGAAGGCGGGCGCTTCGGCATCGGTTCAGATTCCAACATTCTGATTTCCATCGCCGAGGAACTTCGTCAGCTCGAATATTCCGAGCGTCTCGCGCTGCGTGCCCGCAATGTCATCGCATCGACGGGCGGTTCCACGGGTCAGGCCCTCTTCGAACAAGCACTTGCTGGCGGTGGCGCGGCACTGAAGGCGCCGGCGGGTTTTGTCGCCGGCAACCATGCCGACATCATATCGCTCGAGACCAATGCCGTTTCCTACCTCTCCGAGGACCGGCTTCTCGATCACTGGATTTTTGCCGGTGGTGTGTCGGTCGACTGCGTCTGGTCGCTCGGCCGCAAGCAGGTCGAAAAGGGCCGGCATCTGCGCCGCGACCTGATTGACCGCCGCTTCATCGCCGCGATGAACGAGCTGTTGGCAGCATGACGACCTTTCCTCGGCGCTTCCCAGGCGTTACAGCGGAGGAAGAGCCGGAGCGTGATGATGAATGAACCCAAGGAAACGACCTTACACCAGCGTATCCTCACGGATATCGAAGGTCGCATCGTCTCGGGCGAATGGCCGCCGGGTTACCGCATTCCGTTCGAAATAGAGCTGACGAAGCAATATGACTGCTCGCGTATGACGGTGAACAAGGCTCTGACCCAACTGGTGAAAGCCGGTCTCATCGAGCGCCGCAAGAAATCCGGCAGCTTCGTCATCCAGCCGCAGGCGCAGTCCGCAGTGCTTGAGATTCACGATATCAAGGCGGAGGTCCAGTCCCTCAATCTCGCCTATTCCTACAAGGTCGCAAAGCGTATCCGCAGGAAGGCACAGGCGCAGGACCGCCAGATGCTGGACCTGCAGCAAAATTCCAGTCTCGTCGAAATTATCTGCACCCACTACGCTGGGACGCAACCGTTTTGCCTGGAAAAGCGGTTGATCAATCTTCAAACCGTGCCCGAGGCAGCCGGCGAGGCGTTTGAGCAGACGGCACCCGGCCCCTGGCTCTTAAGCCAGGTTCCCTGGAGTGCTGCCGAGCACAAGATCTTCGCAATCGGCGTTGATGAGGAGGAGGGAGCCATGCTTTCCGTCCCGGTGTCAACCGCATGCCTTGTCGTCGAACGACGCACCTGGAACAAGTCAGGGCCGGTCACGCATGTGCGCTTCGTGTATCCCGGCAATCGCCACGCCCTTTATGCCCGCTTCACGCCGGAGGCGCCGAAATAGGCTTGATTCTCAAGTGAAAAAGCGTCCGGTCACCTCGTATGACCGGACGCCTGTTGCTGCCGCCGCACTGGGTCGGCGGCTTCCCATAGAAAGCGATTTCCCCACCGTCAACATCCCCAAACCAAGGGTATTGCGAAAGTCCACACTTACGATCAAACGGTAGCGAATTAGCGGTTCTCAGCTCTGTTCCTCGGAAACCAACTCAAGCATCAGTCCTGCCTTGGCGTCGGGAGCCAGCCAGCGGCCGTCGACAACGTTGAAGGCACCTGTTGCGGCTATCTGGACGGCTAGCAGGGCCGGGCAGCTTCCTCTACATTGATGTTACACAGCGAGAGCTAAGCTGTTCCTGGGTGGCCAACGGAACCAAGATAGACTGGCCAGGAAAGACGCTTACGCTTCCTGCGCTTCCGGAATGAGGGGCGGCACCTGGATGACGACAGGTTTGTTCGCTCCGGATTCGATGAGCTCGAAAACCTTGTTCAGCATGCCCGGCACGTCCTGGCGCACCATCTCGATGCCGTTTCCAAGCAGGGTGACGAAGGGGTCCCAGTCGAAACAACCGAGCACCAGACTGCGATCGTCGAGATGGCCGGAGCGGCGGATCCAGCGCATGACGCCTTCGAGCGAGATTGTCGAGTTGACGAACATTCCCTTAGGCAGTGCATTGCCGCCAAGCGCGCGCTCGTCCAACGCCTTTTCAGCCTTTTCCGGCGCATAGCCGCAGGCAAGGATATTTTCCTCATGCACGGCAACGCCGAGGTCGGCATGTGCCTCGCGAAAGCCGCGGATACGCTCGGCGGTGTTGTGGTCGCTGCCGCGGCCACCGATGAAGAGCAGCGGCTCCATCTTGCCGAGCCGTTGCTCGCTGTTTTTCAGGATGCGACGCGTCAGCTCGCGTGCGCCGGCGAAATTATCCGAGATGACGGAGGGGGCAAGCGCACCGGGCAGGTCGAGATTGAGGCTGCGCACGCCGGCAGCCGCACACATTTCGGTAATACGGTCGGGGTCCGTGGCACCCGTCGCGATCAGGCATTCGACCTGATAGGAGAGCATGGTGCGCGCTGCCTCAACCTCCAGCTGAGGATCGCGGCGCGTGCAGGTGATGATCGGGAAAAGGCCGCGCGCACGCGCCATGTCCTCGAAGAGTTCGACGATCGAGCCGAAGTAGCGGTTGTCGTATTTCGGCACGATCATGCCGATGATGTGGGACTTTTCGCGCCTCAGCAGGCTTGCCTGCATGTTTAGCGCATAACCCTGTTCCTCGGCGATCCGCATGATCTTTTCGGCAAGCTGGCTGCTGATCCTGCGCTTCTTCCAATTGCCGTTGAGCACGGCGCTGACGGCGCTGGCGGATGTGCCGGCAAGCTCCGCCAGATCGTAAATCGTCGTCCTCTTCGTCTGCTTCACCTGATTCAAAATGTCGTCTCCGTTTGACGGTAACTTGACATCAATCGGTGGAAGTGGCAATTCTTGCTTCATCGATTGAGCAAGGTTGCGCAATCGATGATACAAACCGGACAGCAGGCCGGTGCAGGGAGGTATTTCTAAGAAGCTGCGGAGAGGTTGCCCTTTTTCTGGGGCGCTTTGCTCGTCGTTTTCATGCCGGCGGAGGCTGCGGCGAGCGGGCGAACCGTGGTGACTTCCAGCAATGCCTGGGCCTGTCTTTCGATCACACCAAGGAGGAGAAAATGAATTATCGCAATTTGCTTATGGCCTCGGCGACCGTTTTCATCGGTTTTGCCGGCATGGCCTCGGCTCAGGAAGCGGCGACCGTCGCGTTCCTTATGCCCGACCAGGCATCCACGCGCTATGAGCAGCACGACTTCCCGGGCTTCAAGGCCGAGATGGAGAAGCTGTGCCCGAAGTGCACGGTGATCTACCAGAACGCCAATGCCGATGCCTCGCTGCAGCAGCAGCAGTTCAACTCGGTCATTGCACAGGGCGCCAAGGTGGTCGTTCTTGACCCTGTCGATTCCGCCGCTGCAGCCGGCCTCGTCGAAATCGCCCAGTCCCAGGACGTCAAGGTCATCGCCTATGACCGCCCGATCCCGGACAAGCCGGCCGATTATTACGTCTCCTTCGACAATGAAGGCATCGGCTATGCGATCGCCAAGTCGCTCGTCGAGCATCTCAAGGCTTCAGGCGTTGCCGATGGCGCAGGCGTGCTCGAGATCAACGGCTCGCCGACCGATGCGGCCGCAGGCCTCATCCGCGACGGCATCCACCGCGGCCTGAAGGAATCCACCTACAAGACGCTTGCCGAATATGACACGCCGGAATGGGCGCCGCCGAAGGCGCAGGAATGGGCTGCCGGCCAGATCACCCGTTTCGGGGCCGATATCAAGGGCGTGGTTGCCGCCAATGACGGCACGGCAGGCGGCGCGATTGCCGCCTTCAAGGCCGCAGGCGTGAAGCCGGTTCCGCCGGTCACCGGCAATGATGCCACGATCGCAGCCCTTCAGCTGATCATTTCCGGCGACCAGTACAACACGATTTCGAAGCCATCCGAAATCGTCGCGGCAGCCGCTGCCAATGTGGCGGTGCAGATGATCAAGGGTGAAAAGCCTGAGGCCAAGACGACGCTCTACAATACGCCGTCTCAGCTGTTCATCCCCGCCGTCGTGACGGCAGAAAACATCAAGGCCGAAATCTTCGACAAGAAGATCCAGACGCCCGAGCAGATCTGCACCGGCGAATATGCCGAAGGCTGCAAGAAACTTGGCATTACCAACTAAACGCGCTTGAGTGAGCTCCGGCCGCGCTTGTCGCGGCCGGATGCCCCTATGGCAAGAAGGGCTGCCCCATGACTAGGGATGTGAAGGATATGCCGGAGAAGGGACAGACGATCCTCCGGTTGAGCAATATTTCCAAGAATTTCGGCGCGGTGTCGGCGCTGACCGACATCGATCTCGAAGTGAAGGCCGGCGAGGTCGTGGCGCTGGTTGGCGATAACGGCGCCGGCAAGTCGACCTTGATCAAGGTTCTTGCCGGCGTGCATCAGCCGTCCTCGGGAACGATCGAATTTTGCGGCCGCAATGTCACGCTCGATAGTCCCGGCAAGGCGCTGGAGCTCGGCATTGCCACCGTCTTTCAGGACCTGGCGCTCTGCGAGAACCTTGACGTCGTCGCCAATCTCTTTCTCGGACATGAAATGTCCCCCTGGAGCCTCGATGAGGTTGCTATGGAGGTGCGCGCCTGGACGTTGCTCAGAGAACTTGCCGCCCGTATCCCCTCGGTGCGCGAGCCGATCGCCTCGCTTTCCGGCGGCCAGCGCCAGACGGTTGCCATTGCCCGCTCGCTGCTGCTCGATCCGAAGATCATCATGCTCGACGAGCCGACGGCGGCTCTCGGTGTCGCCCAGACCGCGGAAGTGCTGAACCTGATCGAACGCGTGCGCGAGCGCGGCCTCGGCGTCATCATCATCAGCCACAATATGGAAGACGTGCGCGCTGTGGCAGACCGCATCGTCGTGCTGCGCCTCGGTCGCAACAATGGCGTCTTCACGCCCGATTCGTCCAATCAGGAACTCGTCGCCGCCATCACCGGCGCCACCGAAAACGCCGTCTCCCGGCGGATCGAGCGCAAGACCGGTGCACACGAAACCAGCGGGAGGTCCGCATGAGCCAGAAGATGTCCGATACAGTCAGCCAGCCGGCTGCCCTTGATCGCAGCGACGAACGCGTCCGCCACGACGACAACATCATGGGCATGGTCAAGGCCTTCTTCGACCGCGTACGCTCGGGCGATCTCGGCATGCTGCCGGTCTTCGTCGGCCTGATCGTTATCTCCACAGTCTTCTCGCTGCTCAATCCGGTGTTTCTGGCGCCAAACAACCTCGTCAACCTGCTGTTTGACTGTGCCACCGTCGGCGTCATCTCGCTCGGCATCGTCTGTGTGCTGATGCTCGGCGAAATCGACCTTTCGGTCGGCTCGATGAGCGGACTTTCCTCCGCCATCCTCGGCGTGCTCTGGGTCAATATGGGCTGGCCGATCCCGCTCGCGATCCTGGTTGCGATCGTCGCCGGCATCGTCGTTGGTGCGTTGTATGCGGTGCTCTACAACAGGCTTGGAATGCCGAGCTTCGTTGCGACCCTTGCCGGTCTGCTGGCCCTCCTCGGCATGCAGCTCTATATCCTGGGGCCGACCGGCAGCATCAACCTTCCCTATGCCTCGCCGCTCGTGCGCTTCGGCCAGATTCTCGTCATGCCCGACTGGCTGTCCTACGTGCTGGCGCTCTTGCCGGGCGTGGTCCTCGTCGTCAACGAGATGCGCAAGCGCCGCCAGCGGCAGGCTTCGAACCTCTCCTCGCCACCGGTCGGGGCGCTTGCGGTCAAGGCCATCATTCTTACCGCCGCGTTGGAATTTGCCGTCTATTATCTCAATCTCGGCCGTGGCGTGCCGTGGATGTTCGGCCTTTTCGTCGCAATCGCTGTCATCCTGAACTATGCGCTGACGCGCACCAAATGGGGACGCTCCATGTTTGCCGTCGGCGGCAATCGCGAGGCGGCTCGCCGTGCCGGCATCAATGTGCGCCGCATCTATCTCAGCGCCTTCGTGCTTTGCTCGACGCTTGCCACCATCGGCGGCATTCTCTCGGCCTCGCGTCTTGCCTCGTCCAGCCAGCAAGCCGGCACGGGCGACGTGAACCTCAATGCCATTGCCGCAGCAGTCATCGGCGGCACCAGCCTGTTCGGTGGCCGCGGCAGCGCCTATTCGGCTCTTCTCGGCATCATCGTCATCCAGGCGATTTCCAACGGGCTTACGCTGCTCAATCTCAGTTCGTCGCTGCGCTACATGATCACTGGTGCCGTTCTCGCCATCGCCGTCATCGTCGATTCGCTAGCTCGCCGGTCCCGTGTCAGCCATGGCCGCGCCTGATTACGCATTCTCAAGGAGTATTTGCATGACTGATCTCATGAAGGGCAAGGTTGCCGCCATCACCGGTGCGGCATCGGGCATCGGGCTGGAATGCGCCCGCACCCTGCGTGCCGAAGGCGCAACCGTTGTTCTTATCGATCGTGCCAAGGACAGGCTCGAGGCCCTCTGCAAGGAGATCGGTGAAGGCGCCCTGCCGCTTGTCGTCGATCTTCTCGATGGCCCGCGGGTTTCCGGCATGCTGCCGCGCATTCTGGAATTGGCCGGCCGGCTCGATATCTTCCACGCCAATGCCGGCGCCTATATTGGCGGCCCGGTCGCCGACGGCGATCCGGATGCCTGGGACCGCATGCTGAACCTCAACATCAATGCGGCCTTCCGTTCGGTCCATGCGGTGCTGCCGCATATGATCGCTCAGAAGTCTGGCGATATCCTGTTTACGAGTTCGATCGCCGGCGTCGTGCCGGTCGTTTGGGAGCCGATCTACACCGCCTCGAAATTTGCCGTTCAGGCCTTCGTTCACTCGACCCGCCGCCAGGTTGCCCAGCATGGCGTGCGTGTCGGTGCGGTGCTGCCCGGACCGGTCGTCACCGCGCTCCTGGATGACTGGCCGAAAGCCAAGATGGAAGAGGCGCTGGCCAATGGCAGCCTGATGCAGCCAAAGGAGGTGGCCGATGCCGTGCTCTTCATGCTGTCACGGCCACGTAACGTCACTGTGCGCGATCTGGTGATCCTGCCGAACAGCGTCGACCTCTGAGAGGTTGACAGGTCCGGTTGTGGATTGCTCTAGAGCAATTCCAGCAAGTATGCGTAGCGGTCTTGCGTCCGCAATTGCATGAAAACAAAGAGATAGAGCGTTTCCGCGATTCGAGGAAAGATGGAAATGCTCTGGAACCCTGATACTGCCGATTTGAACGAGAGATCATGAGCGACACTTCACACACGCCATCAGCGGGTGCCAAACATGTCATCGGCGTCGATGTCGGCACCGGCAGCGCCCGCGCCGGCCTCTTCAACCTCGATGGCCTGATGCTCGCATCCGCCAAGCGGGATATCACGCTGTTTCATGAAGCCGGCTCCATCGTCGAGCAGTCGAGTACGGAAATCTGGAGGGCCGTCTGCGCTTGCGTCCGCGAGGTCGTCGCCGCAAGCGGTATCGATCCGGCTTCGGTCGCTGGCCTGGGGTTTGACGCCACCTGTTCGCTCGTCGTGCTCGGCGAGGCTGGCCGGCCGCTGCCCATTGGTCCCTCGGAAGACCCGAACCGGGATATCATCGTCTGGATGGACCATCGCGCGGTCCCGCAGGCGGAGCGTATCAACGCGCTCGGCCATGACGTGCTGCGCTATGTCGGTGGTCGTATCTCCCCCGAGATGGAAACGCCGAAGCTGCTCTGGCTGAGGGAAAGGCGGCCGCAGGTCTTCGATGCTGCCTGGCAATTCTTCGATCTGGCGGATTTCCTGACATGGCGGGCGACCGGCGATCTCGCGCGTTCCACCTGTACCGTCACCTGCAAATGGACCTATCTCGCCCATGAGAAGCGCTGGGATGCGACCTACTTTCATGAGATCGGCCTCGGCGCATTGGCCGACGAAGGTTTTGCCCGCATCGGCCAGTCGATCGTCGAGCCTGGCTCGCCGCTCGGTCAGGGCCTGACAGCGGCGGCCGCCGGTGAACTCGGCCTCGTTCCGGGAACGGCTGTCGCCGCGGGGCTGATCGATGCCCATGCTGGCGGCATCGGAACCGTTGGTATCGGCGCCGGTCCGCAGGCCAATCTCGGCTACGTCTTCGGCACGTCGTCCTGCACCATGACATCAACCGTCGAACCGGCCTTCGTGCCGGGCGTCTGGGGTCCCTATTATTCAGCCATGGTGCCAGGCATGTGGTTGAACGAGGGTGGTCAGAGTGCTGCGGGTGCGGCGATCGAACAGCTCTTGTCCTTCCATCCCGCCGCCAGCGAGGCAAAGGAATTGTCGAAGCGCAACGGCGTTCCGCTGCCGGTCCTTCTGGCTGACATGGCCGCGCAAAAGGCAGGCCATTCTTCCGATGCCGTCAAACTCGTCGCAGGCCTGCATGTCGTTCCCGAATTCCTCGGCAATCGCGCGCCCTTCGCCGATCCGCACGCCCGCGCCGTGATTGCCGGTCTCGACATGGAGAGGGGTCTCGACAGTCTGGTCTCGCTCTATGTCGCAGGCCTCTGCGGCATCGGCTATGGCCTGAGACAAATCATCGACACGCAGGCTGATGCCGGCGTCACCATCGAGAACATCGTCATCAGCGGGGGTGCTGGCCAGCATGATTTCGTCCGTCAGATGCTTGCCGATGCGAGCGGCAAGCCGGTGGTCGCGACGAAGGCCGAGGAACCGGTGCTGCTGGGTGCTGCGATCCTCGGCGCCGTCGCCGGCGGGCTCTTTACCGATATGCGTGAAGCAATGACGAAACTCTCGGCGGCAGAAGGGACTTACAAGCCGGCGCAGGGTGTGATCGCTGATCTTCACGCAAAGCGCTACGAGGGCTTCAAGCAACTCCAGGCGCTGACGCGTGAGTTGCGGAAGTTCTAAACGGCCGTCTCCTCAATCGCGAGTGCCTCACGGCCAGGCGGCAAAGGATGGGGCGAGGCCCTTCTGCGACTGCGCGGCGATCTTGCGCCGGTAGGCGCCGGGCGGTTCGCCGACGCGGCTCTTGAAGAAGCGGCTGAAATAGCCCGGATCGCGAAAGCCGAGCCCGAAGCCGATCTGCTCGACGGATTGCTCCGATTGCCCAAGCCGCAGCTTTGCTTCGGCGATCAGCCTTTCATGGATCAGTTCCATCGGGCTTCGTCCGGTGCCGGAAATGCAGGCCCGATGCAGGTGATCATAGGTGATGCCCATGGCGCGGGCGATATCGGTGATCGCCGGCTGTTCGCGGAAACGCAATTCGACGATCTGCCTGAACCGCTGCAAGGTGGTCGCCCCTGTGCCTGACGTCTTCGTCGGGGCCGATGCCCCTGAGGCCCGCCATATCAGCAGCAGCAGCACGGAAAAATAGGCGCCGACAATCGCTGTCCCGCCGGGTCGGTGGTCCCGTGTCTCCTGCGTCATGACCTCGAAGGCACGACCGATATCGCCTGCACGCCCCGCCAGATTTTCGTTCTGAGCCACGACTACGCGTTCGATCATATCGTGCAACTGCACGGCGGCCGGGCTGTCGCCGACCGTTCTGCCGACAAAGTCATAGGGTGCCGAGAGCATCGCCCCCTCGCTGCCGGCGGTAAGAACGAAAGCCCCCGAAATCCGCCGCGGCAGCCAAAGTACCGCAGGCGCCGAAAGCGTAAGCCCCGCCTGTCCGTCGATGGATAGGCTCGCTCTGCCTCGCGAGACGAAAAAGGCCTGATAGAAGGGACGGCTGCCGTGGGCGTCAAGGCTCCAGGTCTGGCTGCCGAGGCCGGCGGAAATCGTCGATGCGGTGACCGACAAAGCCGGCATATCGAGCAACTTTTCCGGCATCATGAACTCCGGGCGCGCAACCGGCCGGGCAACCACATGCCAAGCGGGAATCTGAAAAAATCGCGGAAAAGTACAATAAGCTGCCAGGAAAATCCATTCATTTCGCCGATGGATTGGTTCCTACTGGCTCCTGAGGAGCGCCTGAATTCAGGCGATATGGGTGAGGATCTTCCAATGAAAGACGTCGATCTCCCGGCGTGACCGCGGGATACATGACTCCCGGCGGATGCCGGAAACCAGCAGACATCATCGCGCCAGCCCTTTGGGAGGGAATCAGGCGCATATCTGAAAGGGAACGAGATGGTTGACCTGATGCTTCTCATTGGCGGTCGTGCCATGCCGGCTTCGAACGGCGCGACCTTCGAACGGCTGAACCCGATTACCGGTCAGCTGGCGACGAAGGCGGCCGCAGCAACGCTGGAGGATGCGCATGCAGCGGTTGCCGCTGCGGCCGCGGCCTTTCCTGCCTGGTCGGCGCTTGCACCGACAGAACGGCGCAAGCGCCTTTCGAAGGCAGCCGACCTCTTGGATTCCCGCACCGGCGAATTCATCGCCGCCATGGCCGAGGAAACGGGCGCCACAGCCGCCTGGGCGGGCTTCAACGTCTATCTCGCCGCCAATATGCTGCGGGAAGCCGCCGCCATGTGTACTCAGATCACCGGCGAAGTGATCCCCTCGGACAAGCCCGGCTTGTTGGCGATGGCCGTGCGCCAGCCGGCCGGTGTCGTCCTTGGCATTGCGCCCTGGAACGCGCCCGTCATTCTCGGCGTGCGCGCCGTCGCCCTGCCGCTTGCCTGCGGCAACACCATCGTCCTCAAGGCGTCCGAGCTTTGCCCGAAGACGCATCATCTGATCGGCGAGACATTGCGCGAAGCGGGCCTCGGCGACGGTGTTGTCAATGTGCTCACCAATGCACCCGCCGATGCTGCATCCATCGTCGAAAAGCTGATTGCCCACCCGGCCGTGCGCCGTGTCAATTTCACCGGCTCGACCCGCGTCGGCCGGATCATCGCCGAGGTCTCCGCCCGCCATTTGAAGCCCGTGCTGCTGGAGCTTGGCGGCAAGGCACCCTTCGTCGTGCTCGATGATGCCGATATCGGCGAAGCCGTGAAAGCCGCTGCCTTCGGCGCATTCATGAACCAGGGGCAGATCTGCATGTCGACCGAGAGGATCGTCGTCGACGAGGCGGTGGGCGACGAGTTTGCCGATCAGTTTGCCCGCAAGGCCTCGACGCTGGTTGCCGGCGATCCGCGCCAGAGCAATTCGCCGCTCGGCTCGATGATAGGCCTCGATGCGGTTGAACGCGTCAATGGCTTGATCGAGGATGCAGTGTCCAAGGGCGCCCGCCTGCTTGCGGGAGGCCGTGCGATCGGGACCTTGATGGACGCCACGGTGCTTGACCACGTGACACCATCGATGCGGATCTATGGAGAGGAGAGCTTCGGTCCGGTTGCCTGCATGGTGCGCGTGCGCGGTATCGATGAGGCTGTCCGCGTTGCCAATGATACCGAATATGGCCTGTCCGCCGCCGTCTTCGGTAGGGATGCGGCCCGCGCCATGGAGGTCGCAAGACGGATTGAAAGCGGCATCTGTCATGTGAACGGACCGACCGTGCATGACGAGGCGCAGATGCCCTTCGGCGGTGTGAAAGCCTCCGGTTATGGCCGCTTCGGCGGCAAGGCCGGCATCAACGAATTCACCGACCTCAGGTGGATGACGGTGGCATCGCAGCCCGGGCACTATCCAATCTGACACCGGCCTTGGCTGGCCTCAGATACGATGGCACACGGTCACGAAATCCGTACGCGGAATGTAGCGGTATTCGACAGTCATATCCGTGCAATCGAGATGCCGGCGCTGCACATAGCGTGCACGAATGACCGGCTTCGGTCGATGCTTGACGACATGGGGGCGTTCATAACCTTGGATCATGTCGGCAGATAGGGCCGGGCCTGTCGAAATGGCGGTCACGGCCAAGGTCAGCAACGATACCAACAGGGCGCGCATGCAGTCTCCTTCCTCAGAAATATGGGTGGACGCGGCATGTGCGCGTCCACCCCTCGGGGTCAATGTGTGGTTAGTCTCGCTTCTGCTGCCGCCGCGAGAAAATCTTCCCTTGCTGTTTCCAGACTAACGCGTCCTTCGACGGCGCCCTTGCAGGCATTGCTTGCCCTGACGAATTTCGCTCCCGTGCGCCGCGGCCACATGTCGTGGAGATAGATGAGTGCGTCGAAGGGGCCTCTGACGGTCCGGGATCCGGCATTGTCGAACTCGATTTCGACCGGTTCGCTCCATTTTGCATTTGGCATCTGTTTTTCCTCCTCCTGTCGCGAGCGCCAAAACGTTGCCGAGCAGAATTTGTTCCCGCGTCAGAGGCTGGTTGGTTAATCGCGGCTTTAACGACCCGGCGGAGACCGACGATTGGGCCTGAAACGCCTGGTTTCTCACAGATTTCGTTGATCCTTCGCCATACTAAAACTGATTTTCGGATATTAAACAAATTACTTGATTAAAAAAATCTCTCAGAATAGCTTGCTCAAAAATCAAATTCAATAAACGAGGAACATCAATGCGGGCTAAAGCGACCCTGAACAGGGAATTTACCATCTCGACCGTCGATAAGCGCGTCTATGGCTCCTTCTTGGAGCATATGGGTCGTGCCGTTTATACCGGTATTTATGAGCCGGGTCACGAAAAAGCTGATAAGGACGGTTTCCGTACCGACGTTCTTGATATGGTGCGCGATCTCGATATGCCGATCGTCCGCTATCCGGGCGGCAATTTCGTTTCGGCCTATCATTGGGAGGATGGCATCGGTCCGCGCGACCAGCGTCCGACGCGTCTCGATCTTGCCTGGCGGACCCGCGAGACCAACCAGATGGGCGTCAACGAATTTGCCGACTGGTCGAAGCTCGCCAAGACCGAGATGATGCTCGCCATGAACCTCGGTTCGCGCGGCCTGAATGACGCTCGCAATTTCCTGGAATATTGCAACCATCCGGGCGGCACCTACTGGAGCGACCTACGCGCCAAGCACGGATACAAGGACCCGCACAATGTCCGCATCTGGTGCCTCGGCAATGAGATGGACGGCCCCTGGCAGGTCGGTCACAAGACCGCAACGGAATATGGTCTGCTTGCCAACGAAGTCAGTAAAGCCTTCAAATATTTCGACAAGACGCTCGAAACCGTGGTCTGCGGCTCGTCGAACGACAAGATGAAGACCTATCCCGAATGGGAGGCACAAGTTCTCGATGCGAGCTATGACAGCGTCGACTATATCTCGCTGCACAAGTATTTCGGCAACGAGGAAAGCGACACGCTGAACTACTATGCCAAGGCGATCGAGCTCGACCGCTACATCGTCACGATCGGCGGCGTCATCGATTACATAAAGGCGAAGAAGCGCTCCAAGCGCGACGTGAAGATCTGCTTCGACGAATGGAACGTCTGGTATCACGACCGCAAGGAAGACGATCAGCGCTACAAGAACTGGGACTGGCCGGAAGCGCCGCCGCTGCTCGAAGAGCTTTACAATCTCGAGGACGCGATCTTCGTCGCCTCGCTGATCAACGTCTTCATCCGCCGCTCCGACCGCGTCAAGATCGCCTGCATGGCGCAGCTCGTCAACGTCATCGCCCCGATCCTGACCAAGGCGGGAGGCCCGGCCTGGCGCCAATCGATCTACTATCCGCTACAGTTCGCATCGAAGTATGGCCGTGGCACGGCGCTGACGGTTTCGGCCTCTGGCCCGACCTATGATTGCGATGTGGCGCAGGACGTTCCCTATCTCGATCTTTCGGCCGTGCTGCAGGAGGATGGCAAGAGCATCGCGCTCTTTGCGATTAACCGCAGTCTCGATGAGGCCATCGATCTCGATGTTGCCCTGCAGGGCTTCAAGGGCGCGAAGGTCATCCAGCATCACACGATGGCGGGCGAAGACCTCAAGGCGCGCAACTCCGTCGAGGATCAGAACCGTATCGTGCCGACGGCAGGATCCGGCTTCCAGGTCACCGACGAGGGCAGGCTCACCGGATCGCTGCCGGCGAAATCCTATCATTTCATCCTGCTCTCCGTCGCTTCGGCGTGAGTTGATCGCCATCGGGGCAGCAGAGGAGGCTGCCCCGTCTGGAGTGTCCATCGGGAGGATATATGTCTGGGATAAAACTGACTGACGTCAGGAAGTCGTTCGGGGCCTTCGCGGTCATCCACGGCGTCGATATCGAGATCGAGCAGGGTGAGTTTGCCGTTTTCGTCGGCCCTTCCGGCTGCGGAAAATCGACGCTTTTGAGGATGATTGCGGGGCTCGAGGAAACGAGCGGCGGGCAGATCAGCATCGAGAATGAAGACGTCACGCACAGGGAAGCATCGAAGCGCGGCGTCGCGATGGTCTTCCAGTCCTACGCGCTCTATCCGCATCTTTCCGTCTTCGAAAACATGGCTTTCAGCCTGTCGATCGCCAAACGACCGAAGGCAGAGATTCAAGAGAAGGTGAAGGCGGCCGCCGATATCCTTCGCCTTGGCGATTATCTCCAGCATAAGCCGAGCCAGCTTTCAGGCGGCCAGCGCCAGCGCGTGGCGATCGGCCGCGCCATCGTGCGCGAGCCGCGCGTCTTCCTGTTCGACGAGCCACTGTCCAATCTCGATGCCGAATTGCGCGTGAAAATGCGCATGGAAATCGCCCGCCTGCACCGGCAGATCGGAGCGACCATGGTCTACGTCACCCATGACCAGGTCGAGGCGATGACGCTTGCCGACAAGATCGTCGTCTTGAAGGAGGGCATCGTCCAGCAGGTCGGCGCGCCCTTGGAGCTCTATCGCGATCCGCAGAACATGTTCGTCGCCGGCTTCATCGGATCGCCGGGCATGAACTTCCTTAAGGGCAAGGTCATCGGCGCCGGACAGGGCTCTGCCCGCGTCGAGCTCGATGACGCACCAGGCCAGGCTTTCGAGCTGCCGACACGCACGCCGGTCGCCGAAGGCGCTGCCATCAATATCGGCGTCCGGCCCGAGCATATCGGGCTCAACAACGGGGAGGCCGGCCTGACGCTGCCCGTCACTGCGGAGTTCACCGAAGAGCTTGGTGGCACCGGATATCTTCACGTGCTGACCGCGACCGATGCGGAGATGACGGTCGAGTGCCGCGAAAGCAGGCCTCAGCCAAAGGAGAAGATCAGCCTCTCTCTGAGAGTGCCTGAGATGCTGGCTTTCGATGCCGAAGGCAGGAGGCTCAGCTGATGAACGGGTCCGGAGCTTGAGATCCGGAGACCGGAAAGGAATGCAGGAGATCTTGATCGCGCGCCTTTGGAGGAGGCTCGCGGCACAAGTCATCCCGTGACGCGGGATGATCCCAACCCATGCTTTAGAGGAGGAACAAACGTGAGAAAACTCTTAAAACTTGCCGTTTCGGCGGCCATCGCATTGCTGCCCTCGGCAGCCGCATTCGCCCAGACCGACATTACCTGGTGGGATTTCTTAAGCGGCGGCGACGGCGTGCGCATGAAAGCGCTCATCAAGGAATTCAACGACACCCATCCCGACATCAAGATCAATGCCACGACCCTGGAATGGGGCGTGCCGTTCTACACCAAGGTGCAAACGTCGGCTGCCGTCGGCCAGCAGCCCGACATCATGACCTATCATATGTCGCGTTATCCGCTTGCCGTACCGACCGGCATCCTGCGTCCCTTCACGGATGAGGAACTGGCTTCCGCCGGCATCAAGAAGGAAAACTATGTCGATGCGGCCTGGAAGCAGGCGACCTTCGACAACAAGGTCTACGGCATTCCCTTCGACGTCCATTCGATCGTTCTCTATTATAACAAGAATATCCTGAAGGAAGCCGGCCTGCTCGGCGACGACGGTCTGCCGAAGGGTCTCGACGGTCTCGACAATTTCAATGCTGCGCTCGACAAGATCAAGGCGACGGGCAAGGTGGAATATCCGCTGTCGCTGCACACGGATGAAGGCGGTTCCATGTGGCGCGTCTTCTATACGCTTCTCTCTCAGCAGGGCGCCAAGTTTATCGACGGTGACCAGATCCTGCCGGGCGATGCCGGCGTAAAGGCGCTGAAGACCATGGCGAACTGGGTCTCCTCAGGCTATTCGCCGAAGCTGATTTCCTATGAAGCCTCAATCGCGCTCTTCACCTCGGGCAAGGCTGCGATGCACGTCAACGGCGTCTGGGAAGTACCGACGATGGCCGACCTCGCAAAGAAGGGTGAGCTCGGCTTCGAATGGGGGGCTATCGAAATCCCGAACCTGTTGGGCACGCAGGCCACCTGGGCGGACTCGCATTCCTTCGCCGTTCCAAACAGCGAGAGCAAGCCGATCACGCCTGAAAAACTGAAAGCCGTGCTGCAGACCATCGCCTGGATGAACGAGCATAGCATCTCCTGGGCAAGTGCTGGCCATATCCCCGCTTACAAGCCGGTGACGGACAGCAAGGAATTCAAGGAAATGCAGCCGAACGCCACCTATGCGAAGCTTGCCGATACCGCCGTCTTCGACCCGGTCTCCAAGCTCGCGGGCGTTGCCGGCCCGATCTACGAGGCAACGCAGAACTTCGTGGTTCCCGCACTCAACGGTCAACTCGATCCGGAAGATGCGATCGAACAGATGCGCGAAGAGCTGCAGAGCCAGCAGTGAGAAGATGCTGGCCGGAGCCTGTCTCCGGCCAGCCCTTCGTCCAGGGAGATGATCTGTGGTCAATACTGAAAAGCGACGCAAGACGCTGACGGCGATCGTCATGATCGCGCCGTTCCTGATCGCCTATGCGACCGTCTTTGCCTATCCGGTCTACAAGATGTTCGCCTTGAGCTTTACCGACGCCCCGCTCGTCGGCGAGGGGCAATGGGTGGGCCTCGACAATTATGTGAAGCTCTTCCATCAGAAGCTCTTCTACACTTCGGTCTGGAATACCGGATATTTCGTCGTGCTGACGGTCATCCCGAACACGTTGATCGGCCTCGGGCTGGCGCTGATGGTCGTGCGCCTGAAAGGCTGGGTGCAGAGCCTGGTGCTGGTGCTCTTCTTCATCCCCTATATTCTTCCGGTTTCCGTAGTCACCCAGATCTGGAAATGGGTCCTCGACCAGCAATTCGGGATCGCGCAATTCCTCATCGAGGCCTTCACCGGCGGGCGGGTCAGTGTCTTCCGTGATCCGATCTGGGCGATGCCGATGGTGGCGCTCGTCACAGTGTGGTGGACCAACGGCTTCAACCTGCTGCTCTTCATCGCCGGCCTGCGCAACATTCCCCACGACTATTACGAGGCGGCGATGCTCGATGGCGCGACGCGCTGGCAATGCTTCAAGCGCATCACCTGGCCGCTGATCTGGCCGGTGACCGCGCTGGTGCTGACATTGCAGCTCATCCTGCAGCTCAAGATCTTTGACCAGGTCTATCTCTTGACCGAGGGCGGGCCGTTCAATTCGACCTATGTGCTCTTGCAGCTCGTCTATCGCGAGGCCTTCCGATCGAACCATGGCGGTCTCGGCTCAGCTGTCGCGGTGATCCTGTTCGTCATCATCGTCGTCGTCTCGGTGCTGCAATATCAGCTCCTGCGTGTACGGGAGCGCTGAGATGCCCGGCAAGACAATCGGCAACGCGCTGCTTCTGATCCTCACGCTGGTGATTGCCTGCACCTGGGCTTTCCCGATCTATTGGGCGATCGTGACATCCATCAAGCCGGAACAGGATGTGGTCAACAAGACAACCCTTTTCCCTGACGTCTTCAATTTCTCTGCCTATTACTACGCCCTCTTCGAGACGAAGCTTTCGACGTGGTATTTGAACTCCATCGTCACCTCGGTGAGCGTGACTGTCGTCGTCATCTTCATCAGCGTCATGTGCGCCTACGCACTGTCGCAGATCGTCTTTCCGGGCCGCAAGCTTCTCTACGGCATCATCCTGGCAAGCTTCATGGTGCCTTCGCAGGCGCTCGTCATTTCGCAGTTCGTGCTGATGCATAAGTTGAACCTGATCAATACCTGGGGCGGCATCATCCTGCCGCAGTTGATCGTGCCCGTGGTCGTCATCGTCTACAAACAGTTCTTCGATTCCGTGCCGAAGGAACTGCGCGAGGCCGCCAAACTCGATGGCTGTGGTGAATTCCAGATCCTGTTCAAGCTCTATCTGCCGCTGAACTGGGGAATTACCACGGCCCTTGCCATCATCACCTACATCATGGCGTGGAATGCCTTCCTCTGGCCATTCCTCGTGACCAACTCCGACGACATGATGACGATCACGGTCGGCATTACCCAGACGAGAGATGCCTTCGGCGTCAAATATGCACGCGATATGGCAGTGGCGATCCTTGCTGCCATGCCGGTCGCCGTCGCCTACCTCCTGTTCCAGAAACGCGTAACGCAGGCGCTGATGCTGTCGTCGGGCATCAAGGGATAAGTGCATGAGAGATTTGCTTCCGGGCCGAGGTGAGAAGGCCCTGCCGGTCCGCGAGAGCTCTCCCGAGGCGCGGACCGGCGCTTATGAAAAAGAGCGGCGACATCGGACATGACGCCGTGATATCAGCTGAAACCAGCAAGAAAGACTGGAGAACCAGTATCAAGGTATGGAGACGAAACTTCTAACCGTCGATCCAATGAGGGACGTTGACGTCGTTCAGGCTCTCGGCTCTCCGACGCGTATCGAAATCCTCAACCTGCTGCGCCAGAAGGGGCCGCTGAATGTCAACGACATTGCGGCGCAGATGCGCTTGCCGCAATCGACGACGGCAACCAATCTGAAGTCGCTCGAGCAGGCCGGCCTCATCCAGACCCAGACGATGAAGGCGACGAAGGGAAATCAGAAGGTCTGCTCCAGCATCTACGATGAAATCCTGATCCGCTTCGATACCAACGGCACCAAGGCGAGCGAAGATGTGGTCACCGTCAGCATGCCGATCGGCCTCTTCACCGAATTCGACGTGGGAGCGCCTTGCGGGCTCTGTTCGGTCAACAACGTCATCGGCATGCTCGACGTGCAGGAGGTCTTCCTCGATCCGCAGCGTATGCAGGCGGCATTGCTCTGGTTTACCCGCGGTTATGTCGAATACAAGTTTCCCAACAACGCCAAGGTCTCCGGCAAGAAGATCCGCAAGGTGGAATTCTCGGCCGAGCTGAGTTCCGAGACGCCGGCCACGAATGCCAACTGGCCTTCCGACATTTCGATCTGGGTGAATGGTATAAAGGCCGGGCACTGGACCTCGCCCGGCGATTTCGGCGACCGCCGCGGCATGTATTCGCCCTCCTGGTGGAAGCTGTCCGGCTCGCAATACGGCAAGCTCAAGACGTGGACGATCGACGAGACCGGGACCTGGATCGATGGCGCGATGGTTTCGACCCAGACCATCGCCTCGCTGCGCATAGCCGATCACCATTCGATCCGCTTTCGCATCGGCATCGACGAAAAGGCCGAAAATCCAGGTGGTATGAACCTCTTCGGCAAGGGGTTTGGTGATTTCGACCAGGATCTGGTCATGTCGATCTATTTCTGACGGACGACGAGTGCACGACGATTGCCGCAACAGTGGCGCAATTGACAGCCTGTCTACGCTCCCGATGGCTGCCCATACTCTCTTTTAACCAGCCGTACACTTTATTCGTGAGTGCGATGCAGGTTATCTCGACATCCGCGATACCGCTCGTGAAAGGGACGGGAAATCCGCCAGGGCTTGCGCAGCGGCTCTCGGGGGCCCGTCATTTAAAGAGGAAATAAATTGAGCATTTCAAGCGACAGAATCTCCTGGGAAGAGATTATCGAGGCCAAGGCTTTCATTGATATGGCCAGGATCACGCCCCAGCCCTTTAAAGACAGCGTCGAGTTTACCTGCATGCCGGTGGGTACCGGCTGCGCCATTTCGCTGCCCGCGGCTCCCGCCGTTGGGCTCAATCGCATTTTTGCTTTGAATGACAGAGACGAACTCAATCTCGCATTCGAATGGCTGAAGACCAAAACAGGCAGGCGGCATGTCCAGATCCGCGAAACCTTTGCCGCCAACGAGCTGCGTGGCTGGATACTGGATCAGGGACTGGTCGAAAACGGCGCCTGGATGAAACTCACGCAGCCTGCGCCATCCGCTCCGCTTGCAATCGAAGGACCTGTGCACACGCGCTTGGCCGGTATCGATGACGCGCCGATTTTCGGCAGGCTGATGTGCGCAGGTTTTGGTTTTCCGACGGAACTTGAGCCGTTGTGGTCATGCCTGGTCGGCAAGAAAGGCTGGGCTTGCTTCATTGCGGAATTGGAGGGAACGGCGATCGGAACCGGGGCAATGTTCATGGAGGATGGATGCGCTTGGCTGGGAGGCGGAACGACACATGCCGAGTACCGGAACCGCGGCGCGCAAAAGGCGCTGATCAATGCTCGCTTGAACGAGGGTCTCGCGCAGGGCGTTTCTCTCTTTGCCGTGGAGACGGCCGAACCTCAGGAAGATCAGCCGAACATCTCCTTCGCCAACCTGACGAAGGCAGGCTTCAAGCCAACCTATATCCGCAAGAACTATCTCCTGCCGAACTAAGCTCTTCTAATCGGTGCGGATTGCCGCACCGATGCCATATCCCGTGACTAGATCGGAATAGGCTTGTGAAGCCGCCGCACTGGAGAAGGAAACGAGATGCAGCTGAACGGCGAATTGAACCCGAACGATCCCGAATTCTTCGAACTTCTCACTGGGAGCTTCCGGCGCCTTGTCGGCCGGGACCTTCTTCCCAGGGATCGGGGCCCCGAGTGGCTCTACGGCGATGCTCCGTTTGTGGTCCTTGCACACAATTCCGCGCCCGATCCCGTCTTTGTCTATGCTAATGGTGCAGCACAGAGGCGGTTCGGGTATAGCTGGAGCGAGTTTGTGAAGCTGCAATCCCGGTTGTCCGCTGGTCCAAGTGAACGGTCGGAGCGTCAGGCGTTGCTCGATGCGGTGGCACGAAACGGGTTTATGACGGGTTATCGTGGTTTGCGGGTGACGAAGTCGGGCAGCCGGTTCTGGATGGAAGACGGAATAGTCTGGCAACTCCGGAACGCAGAAGGACAGGATTTGGGCCAGGCGGCGACATTCTCGCAGTGGATGGAGATACCGCCCCCCTAAATCATCAATGGGGCTTGGTGGTCATCCGCGCTTCCTCGAACGAGTTGCTGCCGGAACGCCTCACAGTTCCAACGGGGTATGATCCCGACCATATATGTCCGATTGCCTAATGTGAAATCGATCCGGAAGCGGCGGAAAACCGCGCGTTTCCGCTGACTATCGCAATTCTGGCATCGATGATCTGCGCCCCGCACATCGATCACTATCGATACTTGAAACTTATTGCGACAGCGAATTTGGCGGCTCACGAGCCACCAAGGGGCCAGATTTGTTACTCGCGCAGGACTTCGGCGACAAGTTTATGCTTGTCGAATTCAAGAGGCCGAGCCACCCGATAGACCGAGATGACGTCAACTAGGCGGAGAAATATCGCGACGATCTTGGCGTGCGGGTTTCGTCATCTTCAGTTAGGGAAATCCTGATGCTGGGACGTGATCGGGTTCAAAGTTTAAGCACGCAGCACCTCGCTCCGAACATACGCATTAGTTCTTACGCGGCGTTGATCTCGTCGGCTCGGTCAGTTGAACTGGCTACTGAGGTCGCTCGATTGGGAGCGCAACTGATACCTGAAGCTGCATTGTGAACAGCTTTTCGACTCGATTTTAGGCAGGCTCTGCCCAGACTCTATCTCGCTGTAACAGGTGAGCCGAGTTCGATTCCTTGCGAGACCTGTTAGATACTCAACTGTTGAGGCGTGGATTAATCTTCGGGTGCCACATTGCTCGTGGTCGTCTCGGCCTGTTCGTCGTGTTGTCTGTTGCTATCCAGAACTACATCACATCCGCGCAGCTTACAGCTACCTTTGACGTGCTGTGGATCGGTGAAGAGAACCGTGTCTTCTCGGAATCCCTTGCCGACGCGCAGCACGTTTGTACCGCAGCAAATCAAGGACAACTACGAGGTCGCTACGAGGTCGCTCTTGCCGACAAGGACGGTGACATCGCTCGGCTCGTGATCGCTCGCCGGCAAATTGACTATACTGAGGTTAAAAACTTCGACCTGAGCGCTGGTCGATCACAAACACATCTACCTTCGTCAAGATGACCCACCTCTATTCGTTGCTCTAGCGACAGCCGGAAGGTGAGCAAATGAAAATTACCTTCGACTTCATCAATGCCTACTCGATCGCCAAACGAAGATCGATAATGCATTTCGGGATAATGTCAGTATGGACGAACTTGCGACGCTTTATGTCAACGGCGAGGCAGAATGCTACAGCAGCCTAGTCTTCGCCGTCACCGCCTTCGTACATCGGCAATCTTTCAACGGCACCAGAATTGAGTTGAGGCTTTTGCCTGATGCGGATGAAGGGCACGCTGAAGCGCGTTGTCAGCTTTCTCGAAATCGCCTTCGCCAAGGCGGGGCGTAGGAGGTGAGGGCATAAAGGGCGCCAGATCGGTTCCGATCAACGCCGATACAATGTTCAGGCCGAGCAAGCTCTTTCGGCAATTTTGATTTGAATGATCCGAAAAACGGCATGCCGGATCAACCCGTCAGCGCCAGCCAATCGCCGATCGTTTTTCCGTAACGCCGCGTGGAGCGGACGGCCGGCGCCGGCCGCTGTTCGGTTGCCACCGCCCTTCGGATTTCACGCGGGCTCAGCCCGAATTCATGGATGAAGGCGCGCGTAAAATTGGCGGCGACCTCGAAACCGGCGGCTTCTGCGATTTCTGAAATCGGCCTGTGGTCGGCCGGAATGCTGAGATCCGCATAGGCCTGCAGCAATCGCCGCCTGCGAATATAATTGAGCACGCCTCCGTTCGCCTCGAACAGTTGGTAAAGCCGCGTACGAGAAATCCCCAACGCGCGGCACATCATGTCCGGTGTCAAGTTTTCCGAATGGAGATTGACGTGAATGTAGCGGTGCGCCCGCTCCATCAGTCCCAGGTTGGTCTGGTTTTGACCGGTATCCGTCCTTGTCGACGATGCCGCGCCCGCAACGACCATATCGCCGATGGTTTGGATGATCCGGGGCACTTCCTCTATCGTCAGATTGCCGAGGTTCGTTTCGAGGCCCGTGAGATAGCCCGTGAGCAGCTCGGCGAGGCTGCCCGAGAGAACCGTGTTGCCGGCGCTCTGGAGAAGGCTCGCATCGCGAGCCAGCAGCTCATAGGGCAAGAACACGAGCAAAGCTTCGGTGTCGGTCATCCGTCCGCGATAGGGGCTGCCCAGAGACATGAAAAATATCTCGCCGGCGCCGGTCTCGGTGACACGACGGTTGACCTCGGTCCAGGCCTGGCCGCTGTGCAGCAGGCCGACGTTCCAATGGTCGATGGGGCTTGATCGAAGCACGGCCTGATCGCGGATATATCTGTGGGCCTGCGCGCGCTGCTGGACGATGAGGATATCGCCGAGATGCCAGCCGATCTGCTCCGCGAGGAACCCGTCTTCCGGTGATTTTCCCTGCGGCAGATGAACATCCACGAGCGGCGCCATATGTGCCCGCCAGGCCGGGAATTGTTCTGCTGGTGGTAGGTCCTGCGTCGAGAATCGCAGCGGCACGAGGGCAGGGGAGGCATGGGGCGGGCGTTCCTTGCGCACGGCCGGTTCACGCGGCCAGCGCCGCCGCTCCATATGCGCCGGCCGTTCCTGTTCTGGAGGAGGACCATCGTCGGATTCAGCCCCTGTAGCCATCCAATTCCTCCAGCGCATGACCCGACGCGAGCCATGGAAATTGACAAAAGCAATTGTTTTGCGGCTGAAATCTCCGCAGAACCCCGCCTTAAAAAGCGGAGGTGCCCGAAGCCACCTCCATAAGTTGTTTATCATACTCCTTTTCGCTCAGAAATGTACGGAGCGATAATTTCCAGGATGTGAGGATAACGACAATTGCCTCCCTTGGCTGTATCTAAATAAACAACGGTTCTTTCCAGAGAAAAAGCCAGGTTAATAAAATATTCTCCTGATCGAACGACGTAGTTGTTCGGAATGGCGAAGTAGAAAACGAAACTTCCACAGGACAAATCTGAAAAAACGGGAGGTAGTCGTGAACTATCTTGGTAAAATTCGTGCGCGCTCTGCGCAAGCGTCGGCTCGTGACGCAAATTATTCATCGAGAAAATCTTGTGCGCCTAAGAGAGTTCTTGTCACCGGCGGTGCAGGTTTCCTCGGATCACATCTGTGCGAGACCCTTTTGGCCGCCGGACACAAGGTGATCTGCCTCGACAATTTTTCCACCGGCATGAGGCGCAATATCGCCCATCTGAAGCGCGTTAATCGCTTCAATGTCGTCGCCCACGATATCGTCCACCCGCTCGATCTGGAAGTCGACGAGATCTATAACCTCGCCTGCCCGGCATCGCCCCCGCATTATCAGGCTGATCCGGTCCATACGACAAAGACCTGCGTGCTGGGTTCCCTCAACCTTCTGGAGCTGGCCGCGCGCACCGGCGCACGCATCCTCCAGGCATCCACCTCCGAAGTCTACGGCGACCCGAGCGTCCACCCGCAAGTTGAAAGCTACTGGGGCAACGTCAATTCGTTCGGGCCACGCGCCTGCTATGACGAGGGCAAGCGGTGCGCGGAGACGCTGTTCTTCGACTTCCACAACACGCACGGCGTCGAGATCAAGATCATCCGCATCTTCAACACCTACGGCCCGCGGATGCGTCCGGACGACGGCCGCGTCGTCTCGAATTTCATCGTTCAGGCCCTGACGGGGCAAGACATCACCATATATGGCGACGGTTCGCAGACCCGCTCGTTCTGTTTCGTCGATGATCTCATTGGCGGCATCGTGCGCATGATGGCCTCGCCGTCGTCGCTGACGGGGCCGGTCAATCTCGGCAATCCGGGCGAATTCACGATCCGGGAGTTGGCCGAGCAGGTGATCGGATTGACCGGCTCCCGGTCGCAAATCATCCATCTCCCTCTGCCGGTTGACGATCCTCGTCAGCGTCGCCCCGATATTTCGCTTGCCATGCAGGAACTCGACTGGCGGCCGAAGATGGCCTTGTCGAGCGGCCTGCGTCAGACGATCGACTATTTCGATGGCCTTCTCACCCGTTCGGCACGAGAACTGGAGGCGGTCTGATGGATGCGCCCCGGGTCCTTGTTACGGGCGGTGCCGGCTATATCGGCAGCCACACCGCCAAGCTCCTCCGCTCGGAGGGGATTGAGCCTGTCGTCTACGACAATCTCACGACCGGAAACCGTTCGTCGGTGCGCTGGGGCCCTTTCGTCGAAGGTGACGTCCTCGACTCGCCAAGCCTGATCGAGGTCATCGAGAAATATGCTCCCGATGCCGTCATCCACTTTGCCGCCTCGGCCTACGTGGGCGAGTCCGTGCAAAACCCGGCAAAATATTACAACAACAATGTCTGCGGTACATTGTCGCTTATCGATGCCTGCCGGCAGACGGGGCTTCAGAACGTCATCTTCTCATCGAGTTGTGCCGTCTATGGCGTCCCCTCTGTGCTGCCGATCGACGAAACGATGCCAAAGGCGCCGATCAATCCCTACGGCATGACGAAGCTCATCGGCGAGCATATGCTCGCCGATTATGCGGCGGCCTTCGGCCTGCGTTATGTTGCCCTGCGTTACTTCAATGCCTGTGGAGCCGATCCGGACGGCGAGCTTGGCGAGTGGCACGTTCCGGAAACCCATCTCATTCCGCGGGCACTGCTGGCCGCGGCCGGCCGGATTCCGCACCTGGAGATATTTGGCGACGACTACGACACCCCTGACGGGACCTGCATAAGGGACTATATTCACGTCGCAGATCTCGCGCGTGCCCATGTTCAGGCCTTCACCCATCTCGCCAATGGCGGATCAAACCTCGCTGTCAACCTAGGCACCGGGCGAGGGTTTTCCATTGGGGAAGTGCTGCGCGTGATCGAGGAAACGACCGGGTGCGAAGTCCCGGTCGTCATCCATCCGCGCCGGCCGGGCGATCCGCCCAGCCTTTACGCCGACGCCAGCCTGGCCCGCGAGATGCTCTGCTTCCAGCCTCGATATTCCGACCTGGAAACCATCGTGAGGACCGCGGCTCCGTTCTTCGGACTGGAGGCGCGCGTGACCGAACCCGCGATCACCCAAGCGACGCATGCTCCGGAACCCTGCCAGGAGCCGCTTCTTGTCCCGGTTCTGACCGGATATCGGCGGGCCGAATATCTGTTCTCGGCGGCTGTATGGGCCTGCGCCTTCGCCTATTTCTGGATCTGGTGGCTGGAGCCGCGCCATCACGTCGATGCTTTCGGCACAATTACGGTGAGCCTCGTTCTTGCCTGGGTTACCGCTCTGCCGGCCTATTTCATCGTCGTCTTCTATCGGGCGGCAAGACCGAACGGTCCCTTGCGCTTACCGGCCGGCAGCCGAGTGGCCATGGTCGTGACCAAGGCGCCGTCGGAACCTTTCTCGGTCGTCAGTGAAACCCTGCTGGCAATGCTTGCCCAGGATGTGGAACACGACACCTGGCTTGCCGACGAAGACCCTTCCCCCGAGACCCTCGACTGGTGCTCCGGGCACGGGGTCTTCGTCTCGACCCGCAAGGGGCGATCCGATTACCATCGGACGTCGTGGCCCAGACGCACGCGGTGCAAGGAAGGCAACCTCGCCTTCTTCTACGACCACTACGGCTACAGCCGCTACGATTTCGTGGCGCAACTCGATGCGGATCATGTTCCCGCGCCCGACTATCTCTTCCACATGCTGCGTCCGTTCGCCGATCCAAAGGTCGGCTATGTCTCGGCCCCCAGCATTTGCGACAAGAACGCGTCCGAAAGCTGGTCGGCACGGGGAAGGCTCTATGCCGAAGCCAGCATGCATGGCTCGCTCCAAGCCGGTTACAATGACGGCCTGGCGCCGCTGTGCATAGGGTCGCACTACGCGGTGCGTACCGTCGCCCTCAAACAGATCGGCGGCCTTGGCCCGGAGTTGGCTGAAGACCATTCGACGACATTGATGATGAATGCCGGCGGCTGGCGGGGTGTGCATGCGCTGGATGCCATCGCCCATGGTGACGGCCCCAGAACCTTCAGCGATCTCGTGACGCAGGAATTCCAGTGGTCGCGCAGCCTGGTCATGCTGCTGTTGCGGTACTCGCCGAGCCTCGTCGGCCGGCTGCCGCCTCGGCTCAGGTTCCAGTTCCTCTTTTCGCAACTCTGGTATCCCCTGTTTGCGTTTTTCATGTTGCTCATGTTTGCGATGCCGATCATCGCGCTCGTGCGCGGCCAGAACTTCGTGACGGTGACCTATCTCGATTTCCTCGCGCATTTCGCGCCGCTTTCTATCGCGCTCGTGGTGATGGCTTATCGCTGGCGCGCCAGCAGCTCGTTTCGTCCCCACGATGCCAAGATCCTGAGCTGGGAATGCATGCTCTTTCTCTTCGCGCGCTGGCCCTGGGCGCTCGCCGGCACCCTGGCTGCGGTGCACGATTTTCTGACGGGCTCCTTCGTCGATTTCCGCATCACGCCAAAAGGGCGGTCCGAAGTCGATCCGCTGCCGGTGCGAGTCCTGGCGCCCTACGCTGCGCTGGCGCTCATGGCGGTATTGCCCGCCTTGGCGATCGGCGATGCCGGCGCCCCCAAGGGGAGCTACTTCTTTACCGTCCTGAACGCGGCAATCTACTGCGCGCTGCTGCTGGTCATCGTCGGGCGCCATTCGAAGGAAAATAAGATTACGGCGGCCCCGCGTTTCTACCGTCCGGCAATGGCGACCTTGCTTCTTGCGCTCGTCGCGCTGCCGGGGGCTGCAACCATCATGCGCGGAAAGGATGCGACCGAGGCACTCGCCTGGGGCAGCGGCCGTCTTCAGCTGTTCGAAGAACGCTACGCCGTCTCCGGTGCAGGCCGGGGCGGAACCGCCCTGCGCACGATCTTCTTCAAACCACGATGGATCTCCGATCCGGAGGAAATCCAACTGAGAACGGATGCCGCTCACCCGGATTTGCGGCCGAGCCTAGAGGAAGTAGACAATGTATAGCCCATCCAAAATAGCCCTGTTGTCATTCACCGGCCTGTTGCTGTCGGGAGTTGCGGTCCTACCGACCGCTCCGGGCAGCTTTGCCGAAGGGAACCCGCTTGCCATGACGACATCGTCCATCGCGCCGCCGACCAAGATGCCGGTCGTTACGAAGGAGTCGATCACGTTCGGCGCCTATGATCCGCACGGAGATTTCGGCGCCTCGCCCGATTCGAAGATCGAACACCTCTTCCTGCCCTGGGAAGACGTCGATCTGCGCACGCTCACCCTCGCCGATGATTATGCACGAGCGCATGGCCGCACCCTGCTGATCTCGGTCGAGCCCTGGACCTGGTCACCCGATTGGCGCCAAACCTCGCAAGAACTGCTGCACAGCATCCTGGACGGTTCGCGCGATGCGAACATGGCCGCCGTCTGCTCGACTGCTGCCAAGTTGAAAAGTCCGGTCATCATTCGCTGGGCACAGGAAATGGACGAAACCGACAACCAGTTCTCCTGGTCGCATTGGCATGGCGCCGATTATGCCAAGGCCTATCGTCGAATGGTGGAGGTCTGCAAAGTTCACCTGAAGACGGCCAAATACATGTGGTCACCGAAGGGCAATGAGGGGCTTCAAGCCTTTTATCCCGGCAACGATGTCGTCGATCTCATCGGGCTCTCGGTCTTTGGCCTGCAGCAATACGACAGGGACAAGACCGGCCATGACCAGACGTTTGCAGAGCGCCTTGCGCCCGGATACGCCCGTGTCGCTGGTTACGGCAAGCCCATCATGGTTGCGGAACTCGGCTACGAAGGCGACGATTCATACGTGCGAAACTGGGCTGAGAGCGTAGCGAAACGCCATCCACAGTTCCCGGCCCTGAGCGCCGTTATCTACTTCAACGACCGTGAAGTCTATCCGTGGCCGGACGGCTATGGCCGCCCCGACTGGCGGGTTGTCCGCGAAAGCATCAATTGAACAAGAAGGAACCTGAACATGTCCATGCTTCAAAAAATGCTCCTGGCCGTGGCCCTGACCAGCGGTATCGCCACGACCGCGTCCGCTGCCGGAACCAGTGAGCCTGCGGGGATCGAGACCGCAAAGCCGATGAGCAGCGCGGAAATCTATCAGCTCTACAACCAGAATTCCTGGATGTGGAAAGCCGGCGCCGGCTACTTCTCCACAAAGGCGCGCCGCTTTACCGCCTGGTCGCGGGAAAACGGCTCGCCGTCCTTCGGCGTGGGCCGCTGGTTCATCACGGAGCGGGGTAAACTCTGCTTCAACGCCGACTGGCACGCCAAGACCGGGACGGCGACGGCAATCACCTGCTTCAGCCACCGCAAGAAGGGCGGCCTGATCTATCAAAAACGCGAACCGGACGGTCAATGGTACGTTTTCAAGAGCGCACCGGCACAAGCAACCGACGAATTCGCAAAGCTTCGCCACGGCGACTACGTGAGCTCTCAATTGGGGAGAATTGAGACGAGCGTCAGGAGGACCAAATAAAGGCGAAGCAAGGGGTTGCGCGCGGCCGAGGCGCCATCTGTGTCCTTGCCTGGGAGCCGATGCCTGCGCGCAACCCTTTTCATAAAGGATCGCGAAGCGCCTTCAAAATCAAAGAGGCGGCGAACGGACGGTCGGCGCCTCTTTTGTCGTGGCCGGACCATCGGGTGTCCCGTCGGCTGTTCCGATTAATGTCGCGACAGTGTTCAATTGAGAGAGAGCCATGGCACCGCAGGCAGAGTCTGGAAGGGCGCAACAGGTGCTCTGGAGCCTACATCTCTATTTATCCAATCCACTGGACGGCGTCGCGACGGGTTCGAATCCTTTCAGGAGTTTGGAGTGTATAGAGCGCACCCAGGCCGAGCGGGCATCTGTCGGCGTCGAAAGTTTCGGCAACTATGCGCTTTCATGCCTGGCATAGAGGGCGGCTTCACAGCTTCCTGAAAGCAGATCTTGCTGGAGGTCGTCGTTGCGCCGGCGCTGGCTATTGCTCATACTCTGTGCAAATGGCGGCAACAGGTTCAGGATCGGACATTAATCACCGTCATTGTACGACACCGGCCTTGCGTAGCCCCTCCATGACGAGCTCGAAATCGGCGGGGTTCTTGAAGGGCAAGACTTTGCGCCGGTATTCCAAGGAGTAGTCGGGATTGACGCGCAGCACCTCTTGCCACGTTGCGCGAGCCTCTTCGAAACGGCCGAGGTGCCCGTAACAGGCAGCCAGAAGCGCGCGAGAGACATCGGTGACGGGGTTGCGGTTCACGCGCTGCAGCAACGGTTCGACGGCCTCTTCGTACCTTCCCAGTTGAAACAAGGCCCAGGCCTGAAAGTGAAGAACGACATCCGGAAAGTAAGGGTTCAGAACCCTCGCCCGATCGAAATAGCCGAGTGCCTCCTCGGATCTGCCTGAATAGACAAGTGCCTCGCCGAGGCTGACCTGCCCTTCCGCGAAGTTCGGATTGAGGACTATCGCACGCTCGGCCTCGCTGATGGCTCCATCGTGCTGTCGCGAGTAAAGGTTGACCAGACTTAGCGACCAGTGCGCCACGGGATCGCTATCATCCCGCGCTACCGCCAGCGTCGCAGCCTCTTCGGCTTGCTCGATCGAGCGCTGCGGCGACGCGCTCCACCGGTTCAGGTAGTCGAGCCCGTGGGTAAGGGCGAGGAAGGCGTGCGCCGAGGCGAAGTTCGGGTCCAGTTCGACGGCACGTTGCAAAAGGTCGCGGGCGTCGCTGTTCGTTTGCTTCGTCAGCCGGTGCCACAGCTCCCGGCCACGCAAGAAGCAGTCATACGCCTCGGGGTGCCGGGTCTGCCCCGGTGCAAGCCTTTGCCGATCACCCTCTGTCAGGTTGACCGCCAGCGCGCCGACGATCTGTTGCGTGACATCGTCCTGAACCGCGAATATGTCGGTGAGGTCGCGATCGAACCGCTCCGCCCATAGATGCCCGCCGGTGGTCGCGTCGATGAGCTGCGCGGTGATGCGTACCCTGTTCCCCGATTTGCGTACGCTGCCTTCAAGTACATGCCGCACGCCGAGCTTTGTGCCCACCTCCTGCACATGGACGTTCTTGCCCTTGAAAGTGAACGACGAATTGCGAGCGATGACGAAGAGCTGCGACAGCTTCGATAGCGCCGTGATGATGTCTTCCGAAATGCCGTCGGCGAAGTAGTCCTGTTCGGCGTCACCGCTCATGTTGGCGAAGGGCAGGACGGCGATCGACAGCTTCGGCGCCGCTGCCGTCGCCGGTTGGCTCGTCGAGGTTTCCGGGGTCGCGGCTAACTTGGTCCCTGCGCTGCCGACTTGCAGCGAATAGACCCGGATCGGCTCGGCAATGTTCTTGAGCTGTGTGCTGCCGAGATCGCTGACCGAGAGGTCGAGTCTTGCCTTGACTTGGCGATAGGCATCCTCGGACAGGCAGATTGCGCCCGCTGCGGCGACGCCCTCCAATCGCGAGGCGATGTTGACGCCGTCGCCCATCAGATCGCCGTCGCTTTCCTCGACGACGTCGCCCAAATGGATACCGATCCGGAACTCGATGCGACGGTCCTGCGGGACGCCGTCATTGCGCTCCACCATACCGTTCTGCACCTCGATGGCGCAGCGCACGGCGTCCACCACGCTTCGGAACTCGACCAGCGCACCATCGCCGGTGCGCTTCACCACCCGGCCATGATGCACGGCGATCGTCGGATCGATGAGATCGCTGCGCAGTGTCCGCAATCTCGCCAGGGTGAGGTCCTCGTCGGCGCCGGCAAGCCGGCTGTACCCAACCACGTCCGCGGCCAGGATTGCAACCAGCTTTCGGTTCTCGCTCATGGCACCGTCTCCTAACTCCCACGATAGCAGGGAGACAGAGGGTAAGAAAGAAGTTTAGCCGCTGCTCAGAGCGACCTTGGTTGAGATCGAGTTGGCCATGGCTCATGTGGACGCAGCCGACGTTGTAGCCCACGCAATGACAGTTCTGTCGGGCTCCCGGCCGTCCGAAACCCACTGAGGGTCAGGTCACGACGATGTCCGCGTCCACCCGTATGTCCGCTCTTTGAAGATCCGCACCTGAAGTTGCCAGTGCGCTTCCGGCCCCAATCAGTCATTCCAGCCAGGCCAAGTTCTTGGCTCGCCTAACGAATCTGTTACAGAGGAAATTTGAAATAACAGGGCCATTGGTTCCAATCCCTCAAGGCGTACAGTTCCGCGCTGCTTCGTAACGTTGCCGCTCATTGGACATTCACTATCCACGCTTAAATTTCGTCGCGGTCGCGACACGGCTTGCTGGCTACAGCCTTATCTTCGCAAAAGCCTTGAAGAAGTTTCCCTGCGTCAGGTCCATGACATTTTCCACGCTTGTCCTCCTGATCAGCGCCAACATATCGATCGTGTGCCTGATAAACGCTGGCTCGTTCCGCTCATCGCGATGGGGAACCGGAGCCAGCGAAGGTGCGTCTGTTTCGACCAGGATTCGATCCTCGGGAAGCCCCGCGGCAATGGCGCGAAGGGCGTCATTTTCCTCGAAGGTCAGCAGGCCTGAGAATGAGAAATAAGCGCCTAGCGCGAGGCATTTTTCAGCCAGTTCAGCACCTCCGGAATAGCAGTGCATGACGATCGGGAAGCTGCCCTTCCGGCTTTCGCGTACCAGCATCTCGGCCATTGCTTCGTCCTCGCGGACAGAGTGGATGATCAGCGGCAATTGTGTCTCGCGGGCAGCGGCGATGTGCGCTTGCAGAACATCTAGCTGGGCGTCCCAGGAGGCGCTGCCGTAAAATCGATCGAGACCGGCCTCGCCGATCCCCACCACCTTAGGATGGCGCGAATGCGTAATCAGTTCGGCAGTGGTAACATCGCGTTCCTCGTCCGCGTAATGCGGCAAGGTGCCGACGCTGCAATACACGTCCGGGTATCGCTCCGCCATGGCAAGCACCCTGTCGAACTGGCGGACACGAATGCCGATTGTCAGAAACACGCCGATGCCGGCTTCCCTCGCCCGTGCCATGACGACCTCGCGGTCGGCTGCAAACTCGGCAAAGTCCAGATGGCAATGGCTATCGACAATCATAGGATCTCTCACTCAGCTTTGTCACGGTCAAAAGGAATGCCGAGAGCCGCGGGATTGCGCGTCTTGCCGGCAAAGAAAATGAGCACAAGAATGGTCAGAATATAGGGAAACATCAGGAATGCCTGGTAGGGCAGTTCTATGCCAAGGTTCTGACCGCGAAGTTGCAGGGCATCCGCAGCCCCGAACAGCATCGCGGCGATAAACACACCCAGCGGATTCCTGCGGCCGAGAACCAGAATGGCAAGTGCTATGTAACCACGCCCTGCGGTCATGTTGTCGATAAAGATGCCGGTTGCACTCAATGACAGAAAGGAACCCCCGAGGCCTGCAAGCAGGCCCGAAAGCAACAGGCAGAGGAAGCGCGTTCGCACAACCGAGATACCAAGCGTCTCGGCCGCCTCTGGATGCTCCCCGACGGCGACGACCTGCCACCCGAACGCGGTCCTTGTCATCACGATCCAGACCACGGGAATGAGGACGAGCCCAAGATAGACGATGGGCGCCTGATGGAACAGCAGCGGGCCGATCAGCGGAACATCCGAGAGCCCAGGCAATTCGAGCGGCGCAAACGACGTCACGCGTGGCTGGGTGATGCCGACCCCGAAGATCGCCCGGTAAAGGAAACTGGTGGCACCGACAATGAGGAGATTGATCGCCACGCCAACCACCACCTGGTTGCTGCCGATCAATACCGCATAGAGGGCGAGCACAGCACCGACGAGCGCGCCCGCCAGCATGCCGGCCGCGACCCCAAGCCACAGGCTGCCGGTGAGGTAGGCGATGACGAAGCCGGTGAAGCTGCCGGCAAGCATCGTGCCGTCAAGGGCGATGTTGAGCACACCCGCCCGTTCGGCAAAGATACCGCCCATGGCGGCAAGCATGATCGGCATGGCCAGGCGCATGCTGCCCTCGAGATAGCCCTGTGTGACGGGATCCGAAAAAAATGACATCATCGTTTCAGCCGCCTCATGGCACGGACGATCTGACCCACGGCCGGTCGCCCGATCAGAAATAGGACCACCATTGCCTGGATGATGATCGTCAAGGTGGCCGGAACGCCTGCCGCCGCCTCCATCGTCGTTGCGCCGACCTGCAGCCCGGCGAACAGGACCGCCGCGACCAGCACGCCGAGCGGGCTGGTTTGGCCGAGCAGGGCAACGATGATGCCGGTATAGCCGAAACCCGGCGACAGGTTCTCGATCATCCGGTGCTGTACACCGACCACCTCCATGAAGCCAGCCAGGCCGGCGAGGGCGCCGCTGATGAGAAAGGCAGAGAGACTGAGACCGTCGACGGCCATGCCGGCGGCCATTGCAGCACGGGCGTTGAGACCCGTCACACGCAGCCGAAAACCCCAGACCGCCCGCCAGAGCAGAAAATGCATCAGCGCGACGGTGGCGAGAGCCACCAGGAAGCCGATATGCAGGCGGGTTGCAGGGACAAGCCCGGCAAAGCGGGCTGCGCCAGGCAGGCGGTCGGTCTGCGGCAGATAGCCTGCCGCCTCCTGCAGTGGACCACGCAGGAGATAGGACACCAGGTAGATGGCGACATAGGTGAGCATGATCGTGGTTATCAGCTCCGATGCGCCGAAGCGCAGCTTCAGTACGCCGGCAAGGCCCGCCCAGGCGGCACCCGCTGCCATGGCGCCTGCCATCATCAGGGGCAGCAGCAGATAGCCGGGAAGGGCGGGCAGCCACAGGGCAACAATAGCGGCGGCCGTCCCGCCGACATAGAGTTGGCCTTCGGCGCCGACGTTGAAAGCGCCGCCGCGAAAGGCAATGGCGACGGCAAGACCTGTGAAGGTCAGAGGGACGGAGCGCAGCAGCGTCTCCGCGACGCTGTTCCAGCTGCCGAAGGCGCCGTCTGCCAGCGCGGCATAAGCTCTCAACGGATTGCCACCCCACAGGAGGATCAGCACTGCTCCGGTGACGAGGGCCAGAAGAAAGGCTGTGGCGCTTGGCAGCAAAAGTCGCAGCCGCCGTAGGACGGGCGTTTGTGCCGCTGACACTGTCTCAGAAGCAGGATCGATGGCCGTCATTCTCCGCCCCCCAGCATGAGCGTAGCAAGGCGCTCGACCGTGACGTCGGCGCGGGCGAGATCGCCGACGATCCGCCCCTTGAACAACACGAGGATCCGGTCCGACAACGCCAGGACCTCATCCAGTTCGGTGGAGATGAGCATGACGGCAGCCCCGCGCTCGCGCTGGGCGAGCAGCTGGCGGTGGATGAAAGCGGTTGCGCCGATGTCGAGCCCGCGGGACGGCTGCACCGCGATCACAAGGTTCGGGTCGCGCATCAACGCGCGTCCCAGCACAACCTTTTGCTGGTTGCCGCCGGAAAGCGTGAGAATGGCCTGCGACGGCCCGGTGCACCGCACGTCGTACTGGTCTATCAGGTCGCGCGCGAAACGATCGGCAGCCTTGGGGGCCATCAGGCCATGGCGGGAGAACGGCTGGCGGCCGGAGACTTCCAGGATCGCATTGTCGCGTATGGCGAGATCAACCAGGGCAGTCCGATGCCGGTCTTCCGGAATGTGCGCCAGGCCACGCGCGATGCGTGCACCCGGGTGGGCATTCGAAATATCCTCACCATCCAGAACGATCCGGCCGCTCTGTGGACGGATCAGCCCGACAATGACCTCGGCGAGCTCCTGCTGGCCGTTGCCATCGACGCCGGCGACGCCGACGATCTCGCCCGAGCCGACGGTGAAGCCGACATTTTCGAGGCGAAGGCTTTGCCCGTCATTGTAGGTCAACCCATCGACCTGCAGGCGTTGCGCCGTCGCGGGTCGCGCATGCCCGTCAACCGTCGGCAACTGGATGTCTCCACCTATCATCAGCCGGGAAAGCTCGGCCACGGAGGTGTCCTGCTTGTCCATGCTGGCAATGACTCGACCTACGCGCAGGACGGTGACGCAGTCGCTGATCGTCATCACCTCGTGCAATTTGTGACTGATGAACACGATGGCCGTGCCGGCAGCGGAAAGCTTTCGCAGCACGTCGAAAAGGCCATCGACCTCCTGCGGCGCAAGAACGGCGGTCGGCTCGTCGAGGACAAGAATCCGGGCGCCGCGATACAGTGCCTTGACGATCTCGACTCGTTGCTGGCCGGCCACGGAAAGGTCGCCAACCCAGGCGAACGGATCGATATCGAGCCGGTAGAGCCGGGAAAGCTCGTCGAGCTCGGCGGCGACCTTGCGCAGATTCGGAAAAATGCGGCCGGCACGGGTAAGGCCGAGGCAGACATTCTGCGCCACCGTCAGTGTCGGCACCAGCATGAAGTGCTGGTGGACCATGCCGATTCCCAGTGCCGTCGCATCGAGCGGCGACTGCAGGTGGACAATCTTGCCGTCCACCCGGATCTCGCCGGCCTGCGGTCGCAGCAACCCCGCCACGACGCGCATCAGCGTGCTCTTGCCAGCGCCATTCTCCCCGAGAAGCGCATGCACCTCTCCGTGGCCAACGGAAAAGCCGATGTCGTCGTTGGCCAGCATCTGGCCGAAGCGGACCGTGATCCCCTTGAGTTCGAGGGGAACGGGCTTCCGGTCCGCAGAGGGCTGCGCTGTGGCGGAGAAGGCTGGCATTCGCTCACTTCACCATGGTGATGTCGTGCGGAACTTCGAACTGTCCAGCCTGGATGGCGCTGAACTTCTCGTCGACCTTCTTTTTGACGTCCGCCGGAACCCTGTCACCGAGGCCGTGGAAGTCTGCAAGCTTGATCGAACCATTGGCAATGCCGTACGTCCAGGCCTTGCTGGTCCAGCTCTTGTCCATCACCGCCTTGGCGGTATCGGTCACCAGGGGACCGAGATCCCACAGCACGCTGGTCAGCACGGCATCCGGGCCCAGATGGTTCTGGTCGGAAACGGCGCCGATCGCCAGCACCTTCTTGTCGGACGCCGCGTCGATGACGCCGACCGCCTGGGCACTGAGAACGTCCGCGCCCTGCTCGACCTGGGCAATGGCTGCTTCCTTGGCCTTGGGCGGGTCGAACCAGGAGCCGATGAAGGTGATCAGCACCTTGACGTTCGGGTTGACCGCCTCGGCGCCGAGCTTCCAGGCGTGGAAGTTCGCGAGCATGTTCGGCGCAGGATTGCCGCCGACCCAGCCGATAACGCCGCTCTTGCTGGCGCCGGCAGATAGCATGCCGCTCAGATAGGCGCCCTGATAGTCCGGATTGTCGTAGGTGCCGACATTCGGCGCAAGGTTTTGGGCCGTGCCGGCCATGAACACCGTATTCGGAAAATCGGCGGCGACATTGAGCACGGCATCGCCATAGGAAAAGGAATGGGCGAAAATCAGCCCGTAGCCCCGCGATGCATATTCGCGCAGCACGCGCTCGGCATCGGCGTCGGCGACATTTTCCGAGTAGGCGACTTCAACGCCGAGCGCCTTCCCGGCTGCTTGCAGGCCGTGATAGCCGCCGGCGTTCCAGTCATTGTCGCTGATCGGGCCCGGCAGGATCATGGCGATCTTCAGGGGCTGCTGTGCGCCGACGGGCATTGCCACGGCGGCGAGCGAAAGCACGAGCGCCAAGACGGCGACGAGCCTCGCAACGGTTGATATGAGTATGCGCGAAAATGTCATCTTCTCTATCCTTTGGAGTTGAATGTCGGGGCGGAGGCGAACGCTGCGAGGAGGTCACCGATGTTGATGATGTGACGGGCGCCGGGCTGGCTGATCGCTTCTCGGTGCCCTCTGTCGGGTCCATGACGGTCATGTCCGGATCGATGCGCTGTCATCATGTTGACGACCACGAAAAGACGCCCTCGGTTGCGATCCGTCGCGACCCATCGGGCTCGCCGAGCGACAACAGCCCGCCGCTAAGATTGGCTACGGGGCATGCGTGGTTGGGCAGGATCAGGACCGGGGTGCCGACCGGCGGGCGGTCGCCGTCATGGACGAGGAAGGCATGCTCTTCCGAGAGCTTCGCCACGCTCAATGGTGCCGTGCGATCGTCCCGCCATGCCTCACCAAAGGAGGTTGTCGCCGATGTCCCATGTGCGCCGAGGTCCGACGAGAGCATCTTGGAGCCGACATTGGCGATCGCGTAGCGGTCGTTGACGGATATGATCCGCGCCGCGATAGCCAACGCAAGGTCGCTACGTTCGGCAAACCCCAGGCGGACGGCCGTCAGGTCCATGAACACGTAGTTGCCGGGCCTGACTTCATCGACACCGTCAAAACCGGCATTGGCGAAAAAGGTCGGCGTGCTGCCTATCGACAAGCTGGGCACATTCACGCCGGACAGGCGCAGCCGTTGACGCAAATCCTGCAGCAGGCTCAGTTCAGTCTCGGCAATGGAACGGATCGCCGTCACGGACGTCGCGCCATAGGCATGGCCGGCATGGGAGAGAAGGCCTGCAAATGCCAGCCGCGTATCGTGGTCGATGTCAGCGCACAGCTTCAGAGTCGACGGCGCTCGCGGATCGACGCCGCATCGATGCAGCCCGACGTCGATTTTGAGGAAAACCGATGCCGTACGGCCGGTCTCAAGCGCGGCCCTGGAGAGGATTTCGATCGTCTCGCTGCTGTCGGCGATGAAACGGATATCGCCCTGCCGGCTACTCGCCTGCAGCAGCGCGCACACCGTCCGATGGCTGGTCATCGGGTAGGCGAGGGTGACAGGAGAGAGCCCCGCTTCCAGCAGCATCAGGGCTTCGTATGGCCTGGCCGCGGTGAAACCGACAGCGCCCGTCTGCCTCTGCAAACGCGCGATCTCCAGACTTTTGTGCGTCTTGACGTGCGGATGCAGCGCCGCCTGACCGCCGACCAGGTTAATGGCGCGCGCGAGGTTGCGTCGAAGGGTCGGCACATCGACTACGACACGCGGCTCCTCGAGCCGCTCGAAGCCACCGAAACGGTGATCGAGCGCCGGACCCTTCATCTCTGTCGTCCTGTCTGTATCGGTCAGCATGCGTTGCTTTCATGTGTTGTCGAACCAAGCGGTCGCCCGCGCCGGCTTGTTTCCAGCCGCTAGAACACCACCGGGTGGGTTTGACCCGTCTGGACGTTGACGAAGCCTTCGGGGGCATAGTCGCTCGGCGCGACAAGCACCCAACGCCAAGGCGCGCAGGTGAGCGTGGCGAAGGCCAGGCGCTCGGGGAAGCCGGGGAACCAGCGTGGCTGGAAGCTCGGCTCATACATCCAGTCGACCAAGGCGCCCTCGGCATAGAGCGCCTCCATGTCCGCATGCAGCGCCTCTGCCGGCCGGCAGCTCATCAGGCCCGCCACCTCGTAACGCACGCGTGCGACCAGCCGGCCTTCGCGCACCAGCGCCCATCCGCCGTCATTGTCGGCAACGGAATTGACAGCCAGCGCCATGGCCTCGTCCGATGATCCGACGCACCAGATATTGTGCTTGTCATGGGCCATCGAGCAGGCAAGTGCGGTGTTCGGCGTGCGCGGCCCGCAGCCGATCCAGAACATTTTTGACACACTGCCTTTGCCAGAGAACCGGTCGACGATCGAGAATTTGGTAATGTTTCGGCTCTCGTCGCGCTGGACCATGGCGTCTTTCACGGGCAGGTCGTAGGTCAGAAAGTCGTCCGTCCAGTGGAACGGCCGAAGGACAGCCGCCTTCATGGTCTCCCGGCCCGCCTCCGCCGCAATCTGGAAGTCGGCGGCATCGAGTGCGCGGCCGATGTTGATCGTCTTGGTGGCCCAATCCGGCCAGGCGATCTTTGGAACCTCCGGGAGATAGGCCTTACCCTCCGAGACCTGCCGGCCATCGGCCCACACCTTGGCGATCTGGAAGGTCGCCACATCCGACAGCAGGACGATATCGGCATAGCGGCCGGGCGCGATCGAGCCGACCCACGGCGTCAGGCGCATGTGGCGCGCCGGGTTGATGGTGACGCACTGGATGGCGATTTCCGGCGCCAACCCGGCCTCGATCGCGAGCCGGACGTTGTAGTCCGTTGCCCCCAGCTTCAACGTGTCGGATGCCGAACGGTCGTCGGTGGTCAGGGCAATCTGTGACCAGTCGGACAGGCCGCGTTCAAGCAGTCCCTTAATGACCTCGGGCACGCTGTGCGGCCGCAATTCCATGAACAGTCCATGGGTGAGCTTGTCCCAGAACTCGTTCACCGTCCAGGCTTCGTGGTCTGAGGAAAGCCCTGCCGCTGCAAAAGCATTGATCGTCTGGATGTCACGGATGCCGGCAGCGTGACCTTCAACAACAGCGCGCTTTTCGAAAGTGGCGCGGATCATCCCCCAGAGCCGATCATAGGACGGGTTTTCCGGATTCCAGACGGCCGGCCAGTCCATGACCTCGTCGAGACCGGCCGTCATCAGGCTGTCCTGCAAGAAAGCCTTCTGCTCGTCATAGCCGAGATAGCCGCCGCCGTGCTCATAGCCGGTCGGCGGCACGGCCGAGCCAGGCAGGGGGAAAATTTTCAGCGGCGAACCGCCGGCGCGTGCCTTGAGCCAGAAGTCGAGTGTTCTGGCGCTGTTGACGTTCGAGAATTCGTGGCTGGCCTCGCAGGTCCAGGTGTTGCCGCGCGGCAGCACCAATGCAGCTTCCCATTCCGGCGTGAGATGGGAACTTTCGATATGCTTGTGCACTTCCCCCAAACCGGGGACAGCAGTAAGGCCCGGTTCATGCACGCGCTGCGATACTTCGCCGACATAGCTCCCCGCTTTGCCGACATAGGCGATACGCCGATCCTTCATGACGATTTCCTGGTCTTCCAGCCAGGTCCGCGTCGCCACGTCCAGAAGCTTGCCGACGCGCAATGCCACGTCCGCCTTCTCCTTGCCCAACGCCACCAACGTCAGCCGCTGGCGGATGAGCACCTCGTTGGTCGCGTCGATTGCCACATCTTCGATTTTCGGGTCACTCATGAGGATGGTCCTCTGCAGAGCGGGAGCTTGCGCCGGGTCGCTCCAGGCAGACCGACAGAATGCGCGCAGGTTGATCGAGGTTGGACGAAAAGCCGTGCTCGCTGGCGGAATCGAAATAGACTGTATCGCCCTTCGACAGCACGACTGGCGCATAGGGGGCCATGAAGAAGACGACCTCGCCCTCGAGCACGTAGACGAATTCCTCGGCGCTGTGGGCGCTGCGCACCGGGCGGCTTCTTGCCGTTCGCACCGGAAGATCGATGATCATCGGCTGCATCGATTTTGCGGCAAGATCAGGGGCGAGGGCCTCGTAGAGGCCCATCCGCGTCGTATAGCGAGTGCCTTCGCCCGCCCTGGTGATGACGCGGGCGGCCGAGGCGAACGTTTCGGTCGGGCTGCCGATCAGCGCGGCAAAATCGATATCCAATCCCTCCGCCAGCCGCACAAGCACGCTGTAGGCCGGCGATGATTGGTTGTTTTCGATCTTTGACAACGACGAGATCGAAACGCCGGTGCGGCGCGACACTTCGGCCAGCGTCCAGCGCTTCTCGAAGCGTAGCCGTGCCAGCATTTCGCCGACCGCCTTGCCGGTGATCTTGTCGCCGCTGGGCCTGGCGGATGTGCTCTCGATGTCGATCATGGATACCTCCATCTTCCTACTCCGGAAGGATCGCGCCCTTGCGCTCGACAATAAGCTTGTACTGGGACGGCTCGCGATGCCGGGCGAAATCGAAGATCGTGCGTTTGTACAGCGCCCCCATGTCCAGATCGCAACGGGCCGTGACAAGCTCATCGCCTGTCGTCGAGGCCATGGCGACAATCTGGCCTGAAGGTGCGACGATCATCGACAAACCGATCATGTTCGAGCCCTCCTCGCAGCCGGCCTTGGCCGCGGCTGCGACCCATGTGGCGTTCTGGTAGGCACCCGCCTGGAGGGAGAGCTGATGGTGAAAGCCTGTCAGTTGATCGAAGTCGAAGACGCCCGTGTGATCATCTGGCGTGTTGTAGCCGAGGCAGACAAGCTCGGCGCCCTGAAGCGCCATAACACGGTAGGTTTCCGGCCAGCGGCGATCGTTGCAGATACACATGCCGACAATGCCTCCGAGCGTCCGCCAGACGGGAAAACCAAGGTTTCCGGGCTCAAAATAGCGCTTTTCCAGATGCTGTGATCGCCTGTCAGCAACGGGTTCGGCATGACCCGGCAGATGAACCTTGCGATATTTACCGACCAGTTCGCCATCGGCGCCGACAATAATCGATGTATTGAAATGTCGCGTTTTGCCGTCTTCCACCGCGAGTTCGGCGTAGCCGATGTAAAAACCGATGCCGAGGCGCTTGGCCTCATCGAAAAGCGGCCGCGTTTCCGGTCCCGGCATCTCCCGTTCGAAAAATCCGTCGACCTCCGCCTGGCTGTCGAGAAGCCAGCGCGGAAAGAAGGTCGTGAAGGCCAGTTCCGGAAAGACCACGAAGTCAGTGCCGCGGCTCTTTGCCTCGCGGAGCAGTGCGATCTGTCGCCGGACAACGGCTGTGCGGCTGTCGCTGCGCGCAATCGGTCCCATCTGCGCGCAGGCGATATTGACAAGACGGCTCATGGTCATTGCTCCTTGCTTGCGCCAATATCCTCATAGGGTAGCACCGCGGCAGCCAGGGGATTGATCGACAGCCCGACGGTTGTTCCGGCCTCCAGCGGCGCCTCGGTTGGACCGAGGGCAATCAGCCTGCCTGCCGGACTTTCGCAGTGGTATTGGTAACTGCGCCCGAGAAAGGTCCGCACGCCAATGGTGGCCGCGATACCGGCCTCTACCGATCCGGCGACCAGCCCTTCGGGCCGTGCGGCGATCAGGCCGCGATCGGGAATTTCACCGTAGTCCGCCGCGTGCAGCAGGCTCCGTGCGCCGCCGCCATATTCCACCTCGGTCGCGCCCTCCGGCCCGCGTCCGACGACCCGGAACGCAAGGATGTTGTCGAAGCCGACGAAACGCGCCACGAAAGCGTTGGCCGGGCGACGATACAGCGTCTCCGGCGTGTCGAACTGGACGACCCGGCCAGCGTCCATGATGGCGACGCGATCGGAAATCGAAAAGGCCTCCTCCTGGTCGTGCGTCACGTAGACGGCGGTGCGTCGTCCGGCCATCTGCAGCCGGCGGATCTGAACGCGCATGTCGACGCGCAGTTTTGCGTCGAGATTGGATAGCGGCTCGTCAAACATCAGCAGCGGCGGATCGATTACTAAGGCGCGTGCCAGTGCGACGCGCTGTTTCTGGCCGCCGGAGAGGACTGCGGGAAGGCGGGCGGATAGATGCGCCATGCCGACGATCTCCAGCATTTCCATGGCCCGCTTTTTCCGCTCGGCCGCGGCAATGCCGCGCTGCTTCAGTCCGAAGCAGACATTGTCGAGGACGCTCAGATGCGGCAGCAGGGCGTAGTTCTGGAACACCAGCCCGATGTCGCGGCGGTGCGGCGGTAGCGTCGTGAGTTCATTTGCGCCGAGCCGGATCGTGCCGGAAGAAGGCTGCAGGAAGCCAGCGATCAGGCGCAGCGTCGTGGTCTTGCCGCAACCCGAGGCGCCCAGTAGCGAGATCAGTTCTCCGCTTCCAATCTCAAGGTTGAGATCGTCGAGCACGTGGGTCTGGCCATAATGTGCGCTGATGCCGCGCAGGGAGAGGGAAGGGCTGGACATCGGCTACCTCATGACTTTCGACAGCCCGAGCGTCCGTTCGACGACGATGATCACGGCCGCAGTCAGCAGCATGAGCAGCACCGACACGGCGGCGACGGAGGGGTCGAAATGCTGTTCGACATAGGTGAACAGGTTGATCGGAAGCGTGCTGATGCCCGGCCCGGTGAGGAATAGCGAGACTGACACGTCGTTCATCGAGGTAATGAAGGCAAGGATGAAGGCTGCAACGATGCCGGAACTGATATTCGGCAGTACGACCACAAAGAACGCCTTGATCGGCGAAGCACCAAGACTGACCGCGGCCTCTTCGGCGCTGAAGTCGAAGCCTGCGAGGCTGGCGCCGACGACCCGTACCGCATAGGGCAGGGTGATCATCGTATGACCGATCAGCAGGGCTGTCATGACGGGCAGATCGAACGCGACGATGACGCTCTTCAACAACGAAAAACCGAAGACGATCTCCGGAACCAGAACCGGCAGAAAGAAGATCGACCCCAGCCAGGACGGAAGGCTGCCGCGATGACGGATCAACGCATAGGCGACCGGAATTCCCACAAGCATCGCCAGGCACGTGCTCGCCGTGGCGACGATGATGCTGGTGTTAAAGCTTTCGATGAAGCTCTCTTCACCCAGCACGAAGGCAAACCACTTGAGTGAAAGGCCCTGCGGCGGAAAGGCGAGATAGCTGCCATTGGTCAACGAAGCACCAACGATGATGACGAGCGGAAACAGCAGGAACAAGAAGACGAAAGCAGCGAGGATGAGCACGGGAAGGGAGGTTTTGGTTGGCATCGTCGTCACCCCGCGGCCGGGTTGAGGCGGCCGGCGGCATACTGACCGAGAAGCACAACGGCAAAAGTAATCGCGACCATCACCACGGCGATGACGCCGGCGGCATCCCAGTCAAAGCTGACCATTGCCTTGTCCTGCAGCAGGGTGGGCAAGATAGTCTCAGCCTCGCCGCCGAGAAGATGGCCGGTGGCAAAAGCTGCGAGACTGCCGGTGAAGACAAGCACACCGCCAACAAGAAGCCCCGGCGCGATCAGCGGCAGTGTCACCTGCCTGAGAACTCCGAACGGGCTGGCGCCGAGCGAAGTTGCCGCATCGATGACGCTCTGGTCGATCACTTCGATGACCCCGATCAGCGACAGGATGGCAAGCGGCGTGAACAGATAGACCAGACCGACGATCAGAGATCCCTCGGTGAACAGCAACGGTAGCGGCGTGTCGATCAGCCCCAGCGACATCAGCGATGAATTGAAGACGCCGTTACGGCCGAGGATCACCATCCAGGCAAAGCTGCGCACGATCGCCCCGGTCAGCAGCGGAAAGACGCTGGCGATCAGCAATGCTTGGCGATACGTTCCTGAACTTCGCGAAATCACCGTCGCTGCGCAGAAACCAAAACACAACGAGATGATCGTGGCGATCAGCGCAATGCGAAGCGAGCGAACAAGGACGACGATGTTGTAACTGACCCCAAAGAACTTGGTGTAGAGTGAAAGCCGTTGGCCGGCCGGTCCGATTGTGTCGGAGAAGGTTGCTAACACCGGAAGGACGAGGAAGCCAAGCACGATCAATGTTCCCGGCAGAACCAGCAACATCGGCAGCGTCCGCTTGAGCGGATAGGTCATCCTGCTACCCTCCGGCCGTTCAAAAGAGAGCCGCTCACTGGCCGAAAATGTTGTTCCAGCGGGCTTCCCAATCGGCCTTGTGTGCGAGGATTTCCTTGAAGTCGGGCCTGCGAAGCTTGCCGATCTCATCGGCGCCGTAGACCATGTCACCGACCTGCTCGGGGCTCAGGGCAACGTTCTTGTTCACGGGGCTGTCGCCGACGGCGACGAACTTCCGCTGCACATCGGCCGACAGCTTGTAGTCGATGAACTGGTAGGCAAGGTCCTGGTTTTCGGATTTCGCGCCGATGTTCAGCGTGTTGAAGATGGCGTAGTCGCCTTCTGACAGCGGCGCCCACTTGGCATTGGGCACGGCTGCGTGGATGGCCGGCGCGGCAAAGTCCTGGACCGCCGCGGCCACCACTTCGCCGGTTGAAAACAGGTTCACCAACTCCGATCCCGTGTTGTATGTCTTGCGGATATTGGGCTTCAGCTCCGCGAGGCTCTTGAAGGCTGCATCTGGATCCTTGAAGGCATCGACGCCGACCCGGTCGCCGGCGATCAGCGCGGTGACAGGGCCGGTCGTTGTATTGAAGCCGGGAACAGCAACCATTCCCTTGAGCTCCGGTCTCCAAAGGTCCTTCCATGATGTGATCGGCTGCTTGACCTTTGAGGCGTCATAGATGATGCCGTAGTGGCCGGCGACATAGGCGGGGCCGAAGTCAGGCCCCTGCGGCGCCTTGGCGATATCGTAAATCTCGCCCAGATGAGGCAGCTTTGTCGGGTCGATCTTAGCAAACACACCGGCATCAATGCCCTGCTGCGTGAAAGCATCGGTGATGAACATGACGTCTATGCCGCCGCGAATACGCATCTTGTTCAGTCGGTCGGCATTATTGCCGGTATCAACGACCACCTTGCAGCCACAGAGCTTTTCGAACGGTGCGTAGAGGAATTCCTCAGACTGCTTTTGCGTATAACCCCATTCGGACACCACTAGCGTCTTCTGTTCCACGGCGAAGGCGGATGGGATTCCAGCGACACTTGTCAGGGCAATCAGGACAAATGAGAGACGAAGATGCATGCGGAACTCCTGATTGACGAGAAGCACAATAAAAGAGCATTTTAAATCTCTGACCAACTTATAAGCAGAAAGTATTTTCTCCATCAAGAAATTTTTTCTTGATGGAGAAATTTGTTCCACGACTATACGGCAGCGTTTTGGCTGCGAATTCCTGCGACTGACTGAGTCTTGCGGCACTTGCGACCCCATCGGCGGAAAAGCATCATTCTCTACAGTGCGTCTCTTGCTGCTGAAATTCACGCTGTAAATCGGCAGGGGCCCGATGCCGATACGCACGACAAGCCATTGTAAAGACATGTGCCGGTGGGTTATTTCACGACGCTGATTCACAGTGAAGGCATAGATCGTTTCGGAGAGTCTTCGGCCCGACGCGATGGTGAGTGAGGTTCGCCGGCAGCGAGATTGAGCGCGGATATCTTCAGAGGATCCAGCTTCCGGTATTCATGGCGCACGGCGGCTGGATGTGTTGATGCCGCCGATCAACGCCTTCGCCGTGCAACACTGTCTCCCAAACGCTCAGTTCGTCGTGCTTCATCCGGACGCCAACCACGGGCCGTAGCCAGTATCCGGACTTGTTCGTAGAGCACACCACGCTTTTCCTGGATGCATGATGGTGGCGGCTTCGATTGATCTAGCCGAGAAAGACACCTCTCCATTGATCACGAGATGACCCTAATCCCGGCGTCGGGCAACGAGATCGATCTCGATCAGTGCGTCATAGGCGAGGCCGGTCACCCCGACGCATGTCCTCGCCGGCAGTCGGTCGGCGGGGAAATAGCTGCGATAGGTGGCATTCATCGCCTCATAGTCCTGTTTGAAGCGCGTCAGGTAAATCCGCGCCATCACTACATGCTCGAGCCCCAGGCCAAGCCCGGCGAGGACCGTCTTCAGGTTTGCCATGACGTGATGCGTCTGGGCTTCTATACCGTCCGGCAAAACGCCCGGGGCCTCCGGCGTATCCGGCATCTGACCGGTGACGAAGACGAAGCCATCCGTTTCCACCGCATGGCTGAAGGGCGCGACCGGCTTCGGTCCGCCGGAAATCATGTGAAACTGCATTTCGCTATTCCTGTTCGCTTTCGAATATGGCCTTACGGATGATGGCATGGACGCCCCAGTTTCCATCGACCACCTGAGTCACGCCGAAATCGACGGCAGCCGACATGACCGCAATCGCCTCGTCTTCGCTGAACCCTTGAACGGACATAAGAAAACGTCGCGCCTTGCGAAAAGCGTCTTTCATCGCAAGGTCGAGGGAGGACTTGGCATAGACCTCTCCCTGCCCCTTAGCGCCGAACTCTGCCAGATAATCAGGGTGGCTGAAACCGGTCAGTACCCATTCACCGGGCGTCTCGATCAAAGGATAGGTCAGGTCTTTGAAGCGTGGATCCTTCTTGTGCAGCGTGATCTTCACCCGTCCAGTCATCGAGCATTCGATCGCCGTACCTGAAAGCTCGCCGTCACCCTGGGCGGCATGCGGGTCGCCGATGGACAGAAGCCCGCCGTGAACCGATACCGGAAGAAAGACACTCGCACCCTTGCCAAGCCGCCAATTGTCGAGATTGCCCCCGAAATAGGCCGGCGGCACGGAATCGATGAGATCCACCTCCCGTGGGGCCAGCCCAATGACGCCGAAATGCGGTCGAAGCGGAATGCGGATGTCACTGCGCGTCGCCCGGCGGATATCGACACTCGCCGCATTTACTGGCACGCCGGGATAATCATAGGTCCGATGGACGACACCATAGGGATCCGTCTGCGCGGCCCAGGGATAGGAATAGAGCGCCTGAGCGTAGCCATCCTCGGGAAAGACCTCGTAAATCGTGACATTCTCGCGCGGCTTGGGTTCGCTCAGCAATTCACCGTAGTGATAGCCCCACCAGGCTGCGACGTTACTGCCGAAATACCGCCCTCCATGGCCCGGCCCGCGGCTCGGTCGTGGGAGCATGTCCTCGATATGGACCTCGATGACATCACCAGGCTCGGCATTCTTCACATAGATCGGGCCAGTGCAGATATGCACGCCGAAGCCTTCGCCGGCCCCCCTCCCGAAGATCGAGGCGTCAACTGGCCCGGCGCCTCGGCGGTCGACCGACTTGCGGTCACTTGTCCAGTGAAAGACCTCCTCGGCTGCGGCATCGCCCGCAATCATCAGGTCGGGTGCGTCGGATGCGTGCTGGCTGAGCGTCTCGATCTCGACCGTGTCGCCGGAACTGATCTCCAAAACCGGCTCAAGCGACCGGCTGAAATACCCCCAGTGAACATTCGAGGCGTTGACGTCGAGCTTGTGGTGCGTGCTCGCAGGACGCCCCGCGGTCGGCAGATCCCATTCGTCTCGTCTTGGGCTATCATCCGCCCTTGTCCGCGATGCTGCTTTTTTGGCGGCAAGCGCCTTTACCGGCCATCCGCGCTGTTCGGCATTGGGCCCGTCGATTTGGCTTTCGAGGTGACGGATACGGAAGGCTCCCGGCGGCAGGCCGAAACGTTCCTTGAAGACACGATTGAAGTTCGCCGCATCGCCAAAACCACAACTATAGGCGACATCCGCAATCGGAAGCCTGATTTCCGCTGAAGTGACCAGAGCCGCGCGGGCGCGCTGCAGGCGTCTCTCGCGCAGGTAATGGGTGAAGCTCTCGCCATTCTGCTCGAACAGTTTTTGCAGGTAGCGTTCCGAGATCCCCTCGACCCGCGCGACCTTGGCAGACGACAGGTCCGAGTCATGCAGGCGCTTTTCGATCGCCACCGTAATCCGGTTGAACAATGCCGCAAGGCTTGGCGTCGAGCGCATATCAGTCGCTTCGGTCTCGACAATCATGGTGACGAACAGGTCGGCGATGAACTGCTCGAGCGACTGCCATTCCGCATTCGAAAAGCCGTCGATTTCCGTAGCAGCACTTTCCATCGCGCGAATGAAGACTGAGGCAAGCCCCTTCGGCGAATAACAACGCGGTTGAGCAAATGGCGTCCAGCCCGCACCGCGTCGTTGCATGGCCGCGTCGGACAGGCCAAAGATAAGGATTCGGTTACTGCCCGAAATCCTGATCTCCCATGGCCTGTCCATCTGCACCACGACCAGCGCGCCACTGTCGACTTTCAGGCTGAAGCTGCCGCCGGCGACGTCCAGAGCTGCCTCCAGCGGGATCATGCCCATTAGCATGCGCGAGCGTTGCGGGATCGAAGACAGAACCTGCGAGCTTGCAACGAGGCGGGCGACGATAACGCCTTCACGGTCGCCTCGCAGGATCGCGCTCGAATATCTGCCGCTCTCTCCGTCGACAGCGACCGAATGAAGATGAAGCTCCGCCAGTACCTCGCGCCACATGTGGGCACGGGTATCGCTGGGATAGGATTCGGCTATGAACTGCCTGACATTCATCCCTTCATCCGAGGTGCGCAGCGGCGCGTGCAGCGCCTTGGTCTGATTATATTGCACCTGCGAAGTAGGAAACGCCATAGCCGGTCTCAATAGCATCGGAACACGTTCTTGCGGATCGATCCGTGGACACCCCAGTTTGCGTCGACCACCTGCGTCACACCGAAATCGGCGGCGACCGACATCAGCGCAATTGCCTCGTCTTCGCTCAGCTTATGCGCTGTCATCAGGAACCGGCGAAGCTTGCGAAAGGCATCGCGCATGGCACGGTCGACGCTGGAATGTTGGGCGATCTCAGCCTGTGCATTGTCACCGAGGCTTTCGAGATAATTGGCATAGGTAAAGCCATAGACTGACCATTGTTCGTCGGTCTCCAGCATCGGATGTGACAGGCCTTCGAGGATCGTGCCACCCAGATCGCCCTTCTTGTGCAGGATGAACTCGAAATCGCCCGTCAATGACGTCTCGATCGCCGTGCCGCCGAGTTCGCTGTCGCCCTGTGCCGCATGGGGATCGCCGACTGAGAAATAGGCGCCGTCAACGGCGACTGGATAATACATGTGTGCACCGCGACCGATGCGCCAGTCATCGATATTGCCGCCCGTATAGGAGGGTGGGATAGAGCTGACGAAATCCGCTTCCGCCGGTGCCAGGCCCATCGTACCGAAATGCAGCCGTGCCGGCACGCGCACATTCTGCAGGATGTTTTCACGCCGCTTCACCAGCCGATGGTCGACGCGCACGCCGGGATAGTCGATGGTGGGATGGACGATGCCGTCCGGATCGGTCTGCGGCGTCCAGATGTAGTTGTAGACCGCCTTGGCATAGGGGTCGCCGGCTGTGTCGAGCTCGAAGATGGTCACGACCTCGCGTGGCTTCGGCTCCTCGATCAGGTCGTGATAGTGAAAACCCCAGTTCGCCGCCACGTTGGAGCCGAAGCAACGGCCGGCATAGCACGCGCTGCAGCTCGGACGCGGCCTGACATCAAGAACGCGCACTTCCAGGATATCGCCGGGTTCGGCGCCCTCGATGGCAATGGGTCCGGTCAGCAGATGGACGCCCACCCCCTCACCCGCACCGATCTTGAACGGCCCCTCGGTCGGGCCGGAACCGCGACGCGAGATCGTCTTCTGTTCCTTCGTCCAGTGAAAGATCGCTTCCGCAGCGGGGTCGCCCTCGATCATCCGCTCGTAATCGTCATTGGCATGATGGGTGAGCGTCTCAATCGTCGCCCGGTCGCCGGACTTCAGCACCAGTGCAGGCTTTACCGCTTTGCTGAAATAACCCCAATGCACCGTGGAAGGCGAAACTGGCAATGTGTGGTGTTTCATCTGGTTCTCCGATTGCGAGGCTCGCCATGGACCGTCATGCGGTCTGTCCGGCCTCGTCTTCCATGATCTGAAGGAATTGCGCGGTGCGCGGGCTCTTGGGCCGGACAAGCATCTCGTCTGCAGCACCCTGTTCGACGATTGCGCCATCGGCGAGGAACACCGCCCGGTCTGCTACATCGCGGGCAAAGCCGATCTGATGGGTGGAAATTACCATTGTCAGCCCGTCCTCGACCGCTAGCCTGCGGATGACCTCAAGCACTTCGCTGACCAGTTCGGGATCGAGCGCCGAGGTCGGTTCGTCGAGAAGCAACACGGCGGGATTGGGTGCCAGTGCCCGGGCAATGGCGACGCGCTGCTGCTGGCCACCCGACATGTGGCGCGGCAGAGCATCCGCCCGATGCGAAAGGCCGACGCGGTCAAGAAGTCCGTTTGCCCGACGGTTTGCTTCACTGACGGAGAGACCTTGCACCCAGCGCAGCGGACCGGCAATATTTTCCCTCGCCGTCAAGTGGCCGAACAGATTGAAGTTCTGGAACACCATGCCGACGCCGACACTTGCCCGCTCGTTGGCGATCGCGCGCGGAGAGCGCGGACGGCCATCAGCTCGCGTCCCAATCCGGCGCCCCAGAACCTCGATTATACCGCTATCCCAGGTTTCCAGGCGATTGATGCAGCGAAGAAGCGTGCTCTTGCCGGAGCCGCTCGGTCCGAGCAATGCAACGACCTCGCCAACGCGCACATCAAGGCTCAGCTCGTCCAGGACGGTGCGGCCGGAATAGCTCTTGCGCAGATCGCGGATTTCCACCGCCGCACGGCTGGTAGCGACTGCTGCCCAGCGCTTCTCCTTGTCCAGTGGCCGCGAGGCTTTGGCCGTCGCAGGCGGCAGCGGCGCATCTACGGCGACGACCGAGGGCGCAGGATCGGGCGCGGCCTCGTCGACTGTCACCGCCCTGCGCCACGGCAGCAGCCGCGCGAATCGGTTGCCGGCCTTTTGCCTTTCGAGGTCGAGTGCTGCCTCGACCACCAGTTGGATAACGGCAATGGCGCCGGTCAGAACCAAATACATCAGCCCCGAAGCGAAGAAGATCGAGAAGAAATCGAAGGTTGCCGACGCGAGCTGGGTGCTGCGAAGGGTTAGCTCCTGCACCGACACGACCGAGGCGAGCGAAGAATTTTTAAGGGCGCTGACCGCTTCGTTGCCGAGCCCTGGCACCATGGTGCGGACAGCTTGGGGAACCACGATGCGCAGCATGATCGCAAATGGCCGCATGCCGAGAGCCTGGCCTGCCGCGATCTGCCCGCGATCGACGGCGATTACGTTCGCGCGAACGATCTCGGCAATGAACGGCGCCTCGTTCAAGGCAAGCGCCAGGCTTGCTGCGTCGATGGCCGTTAGCCGGATGCCGATCAGCGGCAAGGCGTTGTAGCAGAAGATCATCTGCAGAATTAGCGGCGTGCCACGAAAGATGATCGCATAGGCGCGAGCAACAATGGCCAGCATGCGAAACCGGCTGAGCTGCATGCCAGCGAGCACAACGCCCATGACGGCACCGCCGAGGAGCCCGTAACATGTAATCAGCAAGGTGTAGACGATACCGGTGACAAGATAAGGTTGACTGAGATAATGAAAGAATAGATCCATCTTAGCCCGCTTTGGCGTTCGAGGAGCATTGACCGGGCTTGGTAGTGCCCGGCCAGTTCGTGGAGCTAGGCTCAGTCGGCGAGCACGAGCTTCGGCTCTTCCATCTGCGCTTCCGGAAGGTGCCATTTCTTCATCATCTCGACCTGGTGGCCGGATTTCTGGATTTCAGTAAGAGCTGCCATGACCGCCGTACGGAAGTCGTGCTTGCCGAGCGGGACGGCGATGCCGACCGAGTAGGGCAAGGTGACGGCCGTCGCCTTTTCCAGCTTGTCGGGGTAAGCCTTGACTGCACCATCGACGGTGTTGACGTCGTTGATATAGGTGTCGGCACGGCCCGCCAGGATTGCCTGGATGCAATTGGCGTTATTGTCGTAGAGTTGGATTTCCGGCGCCGGCAGTCCGGCCGCCTTGCACTCCGCTTCCAGTGCCTGGATCAGCGGCACTTCGACATAGCCAGTGTTCTCAGCAGCAACCGTGCCGCAGAGCGACTTGTTGATGCCGTCGATCTTTTTCGGATTGCCCTTAGCGACGAGAACGCCGTCATAGACCTTCAGATAGGTGATGAAATCGCCGGCCTTGGCGCGATCCTTGGTGGCGTAGATGTCGGAAATGACGATATCGGCCTGGCCGGCCTGCAGTGTCGTCAGGAGTGCCGCGAAGGTGACGGCCTTGTATTCAAGCTTAAAGCCTAGGCATTCGCCGATCGCCTCGCCGAGATCGATATCGAAACCGACATACTTGGTCGGATCGTTCGGGTCGATGGCTTCATAGCCCGGCGTGTGGGGATTGACCGCGTTGACCAGCGTCTTGCCTTTCAGCGACGGATATTTCGCCTGGAGGTCGGCGCAGGCGGCCGGCGCTGCGGCATGGGCGTCTGACGACGGCACGAAGGCTGCGGCGCCCATTGCTACCGCCAAGAGATGAGCAGCGATGCCGAGGCCAAGCCATGTCCGGCGAAGTGTCTTGATGCTCCCAGTTTCAAATATTCTCATGTCCCGCTCCATTAGTTTAAGTGCTGCTTTCTTCACCCAGCAGACACATTGAAGCTTAGGGGCAATCGCGCCGGGTGCCGTTGTCGGCAAGCGCACATATTATTGTCGTTCTTGGCCGAAAAATTCGCTTTTAAGTTCAGATGCTTAAGTCTTGTGCGGCAAAGAGATAAAAAACAAGCAGACCGGTCAAGGAAGCGGCACCTGAAACTCTGGATATACTAAGAGTGGCCGGTCCGCGTACCCGATCCTGCTTGCAATCTCGCTGTAGGTGAGGCCCTGCTGCCGCAAAGCTTGAAGCGTGATGAATATTTCCTGACGAGATTGCCTGTGCGCCAAGCGGGCACGGCGCTGAGACGGAGAAGACGCCGGTCATGGCGATCGTGTAGCGACCGACAGACATCACCCCGGGTTCAAGTGCCGGCGATGCCCGTGCGGCTGTCGTCACCGGCCTTTCGTTGCGTGCTGCCGTTCGAGCAGTTGCAACACAAGTTGAACTTCGAGCGCATTTGATGAGTGACGAAGCAAAGGCATTCGTTGCCATAGGCGAAAGCTTTGCCGCACACGAGACGGTCAACCACTCAAGCCGCGAATATGTCCGGGATGCCGTCCACGTCAATTCAGCCGAGGGGTTCAATCCACGGGTCCGGCGAACCATTGCAGGCGTCTTTCACCACATCAGCCCGGAACTTGCCGACCTGTATTTCCATGAAATCGGCTTCAGATGGTCTCAGCGCGTTGTTACCGGCCAAGCAGTGCGGAAAAGCCGAAGCGGCAAGGAAAGCAAGAAGATCCTTTGGTCACGAGTACCTCCTGCACTGCAATTACTGCAAGTGTTCCGTGCTGCTACCGGCCGCCAAATGCGCCGTAGTCATAGCGGAGGCATCACCATCAAATCTGCCGTGGCTGTCTTTGGTTGATAAAGCCGGCGTACGATTTCGAACTGCTCTTGATGATGGCGCTTGAGTGCGGCGGACGCTGCGACGGTGTCGTCCTGCAACTTGCGCCCGCGCGTCGTCGAGAGGATCTTCGGGCGCTCGTCAAACGCGAAATCAAATATCGGGACGTCATCGACATGGTCCGGTGGGTGCAGGTTAAAACACCCCATGGCGTGCGGGAAGCCCTGACATTCTGGACAAGCACGAAACGCGCGGGGCTGACGATGCCCTTGTCGCAGGAGACCACCGCGATGCTGATCGCGAACGCCTGCGGGGAGGGAGGATCCTGCGCCCAATATCTGCACAATACGATCGTCGATCTTCAATCCGAAGGCATCCGCGACCGAAACCTCTGGAACCTGCAAGCGCTGGTCGCCGCCGAGATCACCGCAAAGCAGCACTGACCGGGCGGGATACCGTGACGTCAATCAAGCATGACCATCTGAGCCGCCACCTGCTCCTCGAAGAACTTCGAGAAAGAGGCGATGCGTGGAGGCAGCGCCTGATAGGGCGGGTAATACAATGTCAGCCACAGATCGGGCGGCGCCCAGCCCTTTAACACATGCACGAGGCGCCCGGTCCGCAAATGCTCCGAGACGTGGAAGTTTGGCAGCATGGCAACACCTGAGCCGTCGGCGGCCATATCGGCGAGCACCTCGCCATTGTTGGCGCTGAATGCCCGGCCCGCCGAAATTGTCATGCTTGAGCCGCCGTCGGACAGAACCCAGTTCTCACGCCGGCTTTCGCCGCTATAGGCCAGGCAGTCGTCCGGCGTCAGTTCGTTCGGATGCTGCATTTCCACGAACCGGCTTCCCGGTGCGGCAACGAGAATGCGCGGCACCACACGAATCTTCCGCCAGATCGTGAACTTGTCCGATGGCTGGGAAGAGATGCGGATCGCCAGGTCGTAGTCGTCATCGACGATATTCACGAGCCCGTCGGACAGTGAAATCTCGAAGCTCATCTTCGGATATTTTTCCTTGAAGCCCGACAGGATCGGCGGCAATACGGCCTTGCCGAACCATGTGGGGGCGCTGATGCGCAGCCTTCCCTGGTCCGCCTTATGGGCATTCATCACATCGCGGCGCGCGTCTTCGAGCGTCTTCACCGCCGGCTGGATCTGGGCGGCGAAGATGGCACCATCTGTGGTCAGGGAAACCTGGCGCGTCGTCCGCACGAACAGCTGCACGCCGAGCTCGGCCTCCAGTGCCGCTATGGCGCGGGTGACGGCCGCCGGCGTCATATCGAGTTCGCGCGCCACCTGGGCGAAATTACGCTTCTCCGCAGCAAGCAGGAAGGTTCGAAGAGCTTTGTAATCGTTCATGTCATTGTTTCAAAAATAGCAACGCAGTCGAAATGAATATTGCAATTCTCTGAGTTGATCAATCCGCCTAAATATTCGTCAACAGCGAAACACTAACGGTGACACTGAAAGGCAAGGACATGATCAGGGATATCAAGGGACTGCATCACGTAACCTCGATGGCCTCGGATGCAAGGCAGAACAACCGCTTCTTCACCGACACGCTGGGCCTGCGCCGCGTCAAGCAGACCGTGAACTTCGACGACCCGAGTGTCTACCACCTGTACTACGGCGACGAGAACGGTTCCGCAGGCACCGTCATGACCTACTTCCCGTTTCCCAACATGATGCTTGGACGGCCGGGCGTCGGCGAAGTCGGCGAAACGCAGTTTTCGGTTCCCAAGGGCTCGCTCAAGTTCTGGCAGAATCGCTTCGTCGGTCAGGGCGTCGGCGGTGTGGAAACGGACACCGTCTTCGGCGCCAACCGCCTTCGCTTCATTGGGCCGGATGGCGACGGCCTCGCGCTGATCGAATCCGCCGACGATGTGCGTAAGCCATGGCTGGCAGACGGAATTCCGGACGACGCGGCCATCCGCGGTTTTGCCGGCGCCCGCTTTAGCCTGCATGATACCGCAGCAACCGAAGAACTGCTGGGCTTCATGGGCTATGAGCGCGCGGATACTGAAGGCGACGTCACGAGGTTCATCATTCCCCACGGCAACGGTGCCGACACGATCGATCTCGCCGCACTGCCGAAAACACCTTTCGCGCGACAGGGCGCCGGTTCGGTACACCACATCGCGTTTGCAGTCGACAACCGCGAGAAGCAGCTTGAGGTCCGCAAGGCGCTGATGGACACCGGTTACCAGGTCACGCCGGTCATAGATCGCGATTATTTCTGGGCAATCTACTTCCGGACGCCGGGTGGTGTGCTGTTCGAGATCGCCACCAACGAGCCGGGCTTCAATCGCGACGAAGACACGGCTCACCTTGGGGAAGCGCTGAAGCTACCGGACCGATATGAAGCTTTTCGCGATCAGATCCAGGCAAACCTCGAGCCACTGGCAGCCTGACCATGGCATTAAAACTGTGGCGTCTCGATTTCGGGACGCCACATGGCGACCCTTGCGGCACCATGAGGCTTTTGCAAGAACGATTTTCAAACATTCGACTGCGCCTGATGTCCTTGAGCAACAATCGATACCTGAGCCCCAAGACATTCGTATGCATAAACGTCGATGGAGAGATACCAATGGATCAATTGGGGGCGATCAGAGCCTTTGTTCGCGTCGTCGAAGCCGGATCGTTTGCAAAGGCCGCAGACACGATGGGTGCGCCACGGTCGACCGTGAGCAAGCTCGTTCAGGATCTCGAGGCAAGCTTGAGCCTCAAACTGCTCGAACGCACGACACGTTCAGTCAACGTGACACCTCAGGGCGTTGCGTATTACGAGCGCGCCATCCGGCTGATCGCTGATTTCGATGAAATGAACAATGAGGCGAGCCGTGGGCGCCTAGCCACCAGGGGAAAACTTCGGGTCGACGTGGGAGGGACCTTCGCCAATACGATTCTGATCCCTCGGTTGCCAGAATTTTACGCGCTCTATCCAGAGATCGAGTTGCATCTTGGTGTAACCGAACGTCAGGCCGACATCGTCGAAGAGGGCATAGACTGCGTCATTCGTGCCGGTGATCTGCCGAGCGCATCTCTTGTTGCGAGGAAGTTATGCAGCGTTGAAATAGTGACTTGCGCAACCCCGTCGTACCTCGAAAAGCACGGCGTGCCAGCTTTGCCATCAGACCTGCAGCGTGATCATATTTTCGTTCAGTACTTTTTCGCACGCAGCCTGAAAGCTGCACCCGTTCGACTGATGAAAGGCGATGAGAAAGTCGAAATCTATAGCCCCATCAAGCTCTCCACCAGTGATGCGACGGCGCATTTGCATGGAATATTAGCAGGACTGGGTATTGGACAGACATTTGAATTCTTGGCACGACCGCATATCGCTCGTGGCGCACTGGTCCCAATCATGAACGATTGGGCGCCACCACGTTATCCTGTTCACATAGTCAGGCCAGCAGGCCGGTTTCCAAGCATCAAGTATCAAGTCTTTGCAGACTGGGTCGCGGGCGTGTTTTCTGCCTATGACGATGGCACCGCACCGGCCTGATCGCTTTATCCATATCGATGGATAGTTACTCCACAACGACGGGCTTCTCCACTCTCTCCTTTGAAGATATTTCCCACGGCTGATTTGATCCGTCGTCGGACAGCGCGGAGTGGGTGATGGCCCTATCCTGTATGGGAGGTGCCGTGACATGGCACTCGCCTCCTGGTTCGACATAAATCGATCTCTGAATTTGGAGCAACGCCTGTTGAGAGCAAGTAGAAGACAAAGTAATCGCGATATGAGCCCCTGCGCGTATAGCGTATTCACCATCTAGTCGCGTCAATGCTCAATGGCAGACCGGCGCATTTCGCGGCTCACACGCTCTCCTGTTGTCCACGGGCTGTCTCTCCCCAAGCGAATTCAGCCAAATCGCTCCACGCCGAATAGCATGAACAGCGACACTGCAGACTACCTGAGGGACGCCAGTCCAGATGGAATTTTCCTGAGCAAATCCTGGACCGAATGGTCGCGTAGCGCAGCCTCGCGCGACGTCTGCAGGTCAACCGAACTTCCGGCTAATTATTGCGACAAAGGCAATTCATTCGCAACTAATATTGCAATTTTGCACAAGAGCAAATCGCACTACTTTGCCTTTCAGCAGCCGAGGCAACGACTGAAGGGAAGCATCGGTTTCGACCACTCAGGGCCCTCTCACAGGCCCCGCCCAATTTATAACCCGCCGCATTCGCGGTCCAAACAACCGAAGAGGAAAATCTCATGTCCAAGCTCGAAGTCCTGACCCCAGCGAACAGCCAGCTCATCTTCATCGACCAGCAGCCGCAGATGGCGTTCGGCGTCCAGTCGATCGATCGCCAGGTACTGAAGAACAATGTCGTCGGCCTCGCCAAGGCTGCCAAGATTTTCAATATCCCAACGACCATCACTACGGTCGAGACGCAATCCTTCTCGGGCAACACCTTCCCAGAACTGCTTGCCGTCTACCCGGAGAACGATATTCTCGAGCGCACCTCGATGAACTCCTGGGACGACCAGAACGTCCGTGACGCGCTGGCGAAGAACGCTGCAGATGGCCGCAAGAAGATCGTCGTCTCCGGTCTGTGGACCGAAGTCTGCAACACGACCTTCGCCCTCTCGGCTCTCCACGATGTTCCGGACTACGAAATCTACATGGTTGCCGATGCTTCAGGCGGCACTTCGTCCGACGCCCACAAATACGCGATGGACCGGATGGTTCAGGCAGGTGTGATCCCAGTCACTTGGCAGCAGGTTCTGCTTGAGTGGCAGCGCGACTGGGCACGCAAGGAAACCTACGATGCGGTCACGACGCTGGTGAAGGAGCATTCCGGCGCCTATGGCATGGGTATCGATTACGCCTATACCATGGTTCACGGTGCGGAAGAACGCGTCAAGCACGGCAAGCGTATCGGCCCCAATCCCGCCAAGTAATATTCGTCTTAGGCCGCTTCGAATTCATCGGAGCGGTCTTTCCGTTATCGGAGAGAAATCCCATGAAAATCTATCTTCTTTCTCTCGGTGCAGGCCTGCTTGTGGGCATCGTCTACAGCCTCCTGAACGTCCGCACGCCGGCTCCGCCTGTCATCGCCTTGGTCGGCCTTCTCGGCATTCTCGTCGGTGAACAGATCATCCCTTTCGCAAAGACCTTGTGGAGCAGGGAGCCAGCAGCCGTTTCATGGCTTCATCAGATCAAGCCGCACATGTTCGGCCACCTGCCGAAGGGTGGCGATCAGATCGACCTCGCCCACCAGGCGGAGGCGAAAGCGAAGGAGCGGAGCTGATGACGACTCGTCGATCCTTTCTTGGGGGCGCGTCGAGTCTGGCGTTCTCGAACCTCTTCTCCCCGGCGAAAGCTGCCGATCCCAACCAGACCGGAGTAGACACCATGCATCCCGACTTGATTCTCCACAACGGCCGCGTGACGACCCTCGACCGGACCAATCCGAACGCCACGGCGATCGCCATCAAGGATGGCCTGTTTCTCGAAGTCGGATCCGACAGCGAGATTATGGCGCTGGCTGGTGCCAACACGAAGATCGTGGACCTCAGGGGCAAACGGGTCCTGCCGGGTCTGATCGACAACCACACCCACGTCGTGCGCGGCGGCCTCAACCACAACATGGAGCTGCGTTGGGACGGGGTTCGGTCGCTCGCCGATGCGATGGACATGCTGAAGCGCCAGGTGGCGATCACGCCGGCCCCGCAATGGGTTCGTGTCGTCGGCGGCTTCACCGAACACCAGTTCGCCGAGAAGCGCCTGCCGACGATCGAGGAGATCAATGCGATCGCTCCCGATACCCCGGTCTTCCTGTTGCATCTCTACGACCGGGCACTCCTGAATGGAGCGGCCCTGCGCGCCGTCGGCTACACCCGCGATACGCCGAACCCTCCCGGCGGCGAAATCACGCGCGATGCCAACGGCAACCCGACTGGCATGCTGCTCGCGAAACCGAATGCGGGCATTCTGTACTCGACGCTCGCCAAGGGGCCGAAGCTTCCTCTGGACTACCAGGTCAACTCGACCCGCCACTTCATGCGCGAACTGAACCGCCTCGGCGTAACCGGCGTGATCGACGCCGGCGGCGGCTTCCAGAATTATCCTGACGACTACGAGGTGATCCAGAAGCTGTCGGATGAGAACCAGATGACGGTTCGGCTCGCCTACAACCTCTTCACGCAGAAGCCGAAACAGGAGAAGGAAGACTTCCTCAACTGGACGCAGTCGGTCAAATACAAGCAGGGCAACGACTATTTCCGCCACAACGGTGCCGGCGAGATGCTCGTCTTCTCGGCTGCCGATTTCGAGGATTTCCGTCAGCCCCGGCCGGAAATGGCTCCGGAAATGGAAGGCGAGCTGGAAGAGGTCGTCCGCGTGCTGGCAGAAAACCGCTGGCCCTGGCGTCTCCACGCCACCTATGACGAGACCATCTCCCGCTCCCTCGACGTCTTCGAGAAGGTCAACAAGGACATTCCGCTCGAAGGACTGAACTGGTTCTTCGACCATGCCGAAACCATCTCCGAGCGCTCGATTGACCGTATCGCCGCGCTTGGCGGCGGCATCGCAACCCAGCACCGCATGGCCTATCAGGGCGAATATTTCGTCGAACGTTATGGCCAGGGCGTGGCGGAGGCCACACCGCCGATCAAGCGCATGCTGGACAAGGGTGTGAATGTCTCCGCAGGCACCGATGCGACGCGCGTAGCTTCCTACAATCCGTGGGTCTCGCTGTCGTGGATGGTCACCGGCAAGACTGTCGGCGGAATGCAACTCTATCCGCGAGCCAACTGCCTCGATCGCGAGACGGCGCTGCGCATGTGGACCGAAAAGGTCACATGGTTCTCCAACGAAGAGGGCAAGAAGGGCCGCATCGAGAAGGGCCAGTTTGCCGATCTGGTGGTGCCGGACAAGGACTTCTTCTCCTGCGCCGAGGACGAGATTTCGTTCCTCACCTCGGAACTGACCATGGTCGGTGGCAAGATCGTCTACGGCGCGGGGGACTTCAAGACGCTCGACGAGAACGACATCCCGCCTGCGATGCCCGACTGGTCTCCCGTACGCAAGTTCGGCGGTTACGCGGCCTGGGGCGAACCGGAAGGCGCAGGCGCTCGCTCATTGCGCCGCACGGCGATCTCCACATGCGGATGTGCCAGCGATTGCGGCGTGCATGGCCATGACCATGCCGGAGCTTGGACATTCAAGCTTCCGATCGCCGACCTTAAGGGATTCTTCGGCGCTCTCGGCTGCTCCTGCTGGGCGGTCTAAACTCAGCTTTGCGCTCGGGCGGCCACGCTGCCGCCCGAGCATTTCAAAAACCGCAATTAAATCGAAACGATTGCTGCAATTGTTGGTAAGTCGGTAACCAGCCAATATCGCTCCATCAAACGCAGCCGCTCGATCAGATCGGCGAACATGCAGGAGCAGATATGACCCACCAATCCCATATGTCGAATCCAGTCCGGAGCAGTCTGGCACGCATCGTCGCTTCTCCGGTCACGCGAACCGTGTCGCTACTTGCGCTCTGCGCCGCCTACATTCAGGGCCCGCTCACCAAGATCTTCGATTTCAACGGCGCATTGGCCGAAATGGACCACTTCGGTCTCCACCCAGCCGCCTTCTTCGCAGTTGCCGTCATCGTGTTCGAACTTGCGGCTTCAGCCATGGTGGTCTCGGGCTTCCTGCGTTGGGCAGGCGCCCTGGCGCTGGCTGGCTTCACACTTCTCGCGACCTTCATCGCTCTCCGCTTCTGGGAGATGGCGCCCGGCATGGACCGCATGATGGCAACCAACGCCTTCTTTGAACATGTTGGCCTCGCTGGCGCATTCCTCTTCGTCGCCGCATTTGACCTCGCCAAGGGAGCAGGCAAATGAGCGCTGCAAAAGCATCCGGCGGAACCTTCGCGCCGCTCGCACAGCCTGTGTTTGCGGTTCTCTGGATCGCCACTGTCCTTGGCAATACCGGAAGCTTTATGCGCGACGTCGCAAGCTCCTGGCTGATGACAGATCTTTCGGCATCGCCGGCCGCGGTCGCCATGGTCCAGGCGGCCGGAACCCTGCCGATCTTCCTGCTTGCCATTCCTGCGGGCGTTCTGACCGACATCCTTGATCGCCGCAAGTTCCTGATCGCCGTCCAGCTCCTGCTGGCGTCCGTCAGCATCTCACTTATGGTCCTGTCCCAGACGGGCATGCTGTCGATCAGCGCGCTGATCGGTCTGACCTTCCTCGGCGGCATTGGCGCTGCTCTGATGGGACCGACATGGCAGGCCATTGTCCCCGAACTGGTCAAACGCGAGGATGTCAAGAGCGCCGTAGCGCTGAACTCGCTCGGCATCAACATTGCTCGTTCCATCGGGCCTGCCGCCGGTGGTCTGCTTCTTGCCGCTTTCGGGGCGGGGATCACCTATGGTGCTGATGTTGCCAGCTATATCGTTGTCATTGCTGCTCTCGTTTGGTGGCCGCGTGCAAAGAACGCCAACGATGCGCTTCAGGAAAACTTCTTCGGCGCCTTCCGCGCAGGCCTTCGTTACACCCGCTCCAGCAGGCCGCTGCATGTGGTGCTTCTGCGCGCTGCCATCTTCTTTGCTTTCGCCAGTGCCGTCTGGGCACTTCTTCCGCTCGTTGCCAGGCAGTTGCTTGGTGGCGATGCCAGCTTCTACGGGATACTGCTTGGAGCAGTCGGCGCCGGTGCGATCGGTGGTGCGCTGATCATGCCAAAACTGCGCGAACGCCTGACTTCCGACGGCCTTCTGCTCGGTGCGGCTCTGATCACCGCAGCCGTCATGGGCATCCTGTCGCTTGCCCCGCCGAAGATCGTCGCCGTCATCGTTCTGCTCTTCCTCGGGGCTGCATGGATTACCGCACTGACGACCCTCAACGGCGCAGCGCAGGCAGTGCTTCCCAACTGGGTGCGTGGTCGTGGTCTTGCCGTCTACCTCACCGTCTTCAATGGTGCGATGACTGCCGGAAGCCTCGGCTGGGGCGCGGTCGGTTCGGCTGTCGGTATCCAGTCGACCCTGCTCATCGGTGCCGCAGGCTTGCTCGTCGCAGGCTTCATCATGCACCGCATCAAGCTTCCCGCAGGCGATGCCGACATGGTGCCTTCGAACCACTGGCCCGAACCGCTTGTCGCCGGACCTGTCGCCCATGATCGTGGCCCGGTTCTGATCCTGATCGAATACAAGGTCGAGAAACAGCACCGCAGCGCGTTCCTGCATGCCATCGATCAACTGTCCAAGGAGCGTCGCCGCGATGGCGCCTATGGATGGGGTGTCACCGAGGACGCGGCTAACCCGGAGAAGATCGTCGAATGGTTCATGGTGGAATCCTGGGCTGAACATCTTCGCCAGCACAAGCGGGTCTCCAATGCCGACGCCGACCTGCAGGGCAATGTGCTGACCTACCATGTCGGTCCCGAGAAACCCGTTGTTCGTCACTTCCTGACGATCAATCGGCCTGGTGCCGCATAACGAAAATGCAAAGGGCAGGCGGCTTCGGCCGCCCTTTCCATTATGTCGCCTGGCGCAATGAATTCGAAACAATTGATGCAATTGTGAGAGCCGAAGTTCGGTCACAAAACTAGCCTAACCCGCGAAACACGACATCGCGGCATCGGCATCAATCGAGATCACGATCATGAAATCTCCTTCCCTTCCCACACTCCTGAGGGCCGCCAAAAATCGCTCATCTGGTCTAGCCTAATTCGTGCATATTTTCCGTTGGTTGCCGCCTGTGCTGAATATGAAGTTTTAGAGAGAAATGCTATTTAAGACCAAATTTGGGAACGAACATCCATCTCGAGCATCACTTTCGAGCTAGATGTACGATTTCGCACTAGTCTGTTCTCACCCCTGGCTGGCATTGACCCGTTACGCTCGTTCGCAACTCGCCTGGCTGACGTCAGCCGTCCCGCAAATTGAAATATCTTCAATTTCTCATTTTCTGGGTATTCCGGTGCTTAATTATGCAGAAAATAATAATAAATAAGACAAACTCATAACAAAATTAGAATACTATTCTTTTGACGCCCTAAGCCAGCGCCCCTACGCTTTGAAGCGTTTCAATCGGTGGGGAAGTGATGAAGAGAGGCCGTCCTACCATAACGGATGTTGCACGTGCCGCCGGCGTTTCTGTCGGTACGGTGTCGAACTTTCTCAATGGGACGGTGCCTGTCAAAGCGGAGACTGCCGAGAAGATTCAAGCCGCTGTACAGAAGCTCGCCTATCGTCCCAGCGTGTTCGCCAGATCCTTGCCGATGATGTCGGCTCACAAGGTGAAGGCTGCTGAGGGAAATCCGCGGCTTCTGGTGGTCGGCCATATCTGTGTCGACTATCTCTGCCGTGTACAGGTGCTGCCGCATCGCGACGATCGGGTGGCGGCAAGTCATATCAACAAAGCGCTTGGTGGCCCAGCCGCCAACCTGGCGGTCGCCGCGTCCGCCGTTGGTTCGCCTTACGAATTGCAGGTCGATCTTGCGACAGCCGTTGGCGATGACGCCGACAGCGAATGGGCGATGGCGGAACTGCTGGCCCACGGCGTCAATGTGCTGCCGATCCGGCGGCCGGGAAAGAACCGGCTGCCGCGGGCGATGGTGATCATCGAAGCGAATGGCGGCCGCACGATCATTCACGAGACCTTCGAGCTCAGTGAGATCGATCTCACCGCAAACATGGATATTACGCCCGGCCGCGTTCGGTCCTGTCTGCATATCGAGGGCTTCCACTACGAACGCATGATGCCGTCGATCGCTCGTTTCCACGAGGCCGGCTGGAATGTCAGCCTCCACACCGCCGGCCTGCCGGAGGGGTCGCGCAATCCGGAAGCCTTCGAGCACATGATCGGCCAGGTCGACCTGACCTTCATCAACGACGACACGCTGCGCGAGATCTACGCCATCGGCACGCCGCTCGCCTCTATGATCGAGGAAGCCGCGCGCACCATCGCGCGGGTGAAGCGGCGCGGCGACGTCGTGCTCACGCTCGGCGAGTTCGGCGCCGTCGTCTTCCGTAAGAGCGGCGGCCCGCCGATCGAGGTGCCGGCATTGCCGGTGAGCCGGGTCGATGCGACCGGCGCGGGCGATGCTTTTGCCGGAATCTTCCTCAGCCTGTGGTTGCACGGCCGGCCGCTTGTCGATGCCGCACGCCATGCCGCCGTCGGCGCCAGCCTAACGACGACGGCCGAAGGCGCGCAGGGTCGCACGGCGAGCGCCGGGGAGCTCGAAGCACTGCTGTCGGCAGTCGAGGCTAAGGCCGGATAATTTTCGAAACGACATGACTGAAAAGACAGGAGATGGACATGGTGACGAAGGTTTTGCTGGTTGGGGAGAGCTGGGTCAGCTCGGCGACCCACTACAAGGGGTTCGACCAGTTCGGCAGCGTGACCTTCCACCTGGGCGCCGAACCGCTGGTCGCTGCCCTTCAGGGCGACGAATTCGAGATCACCTACATGACGGCGCATGATTGCGTCGAGAAATTCCCCTTCACGCTGGAGGGATTGTCGGAATACCAGGTCATCCTGCTATCCGATATCGGCGCCAATTCGCTGCTCCTGCCGCCAGCCGTATGGCTGCACGGCAAGCCCGTTCCCAATCGGTTGAAGCTCATCCGCGAATGGACGAAGGCCGGTGGCGGCCTGGTCATGGCCGGCGGTTACTTCTCCTTCCAGGGCATTGATGGCAAGGCGCGCTGGCGCCGCACGCCGGTCGAGGAAGCGCTACCCGTCACCTGCCTTCCCTATGACGATCGCCTGGAAATACCGGAAGGCTTCAAGGCCGTCGTCACCGGCGCCGCTACCCATCCGATCCTGAATGGTGTCGAGGGAGAATGGCCGCTGCTTCTCGGCGCCAACGAGGTCGTCGTCAAGGACGGCGAGGGCATCGAGGTTCTGGCCACTCTGCCCGAGGAAGAGGGCGGTCATCCGCTCCTCGTCACCGGTAGCTATGGCAAGGGGCGCACGGTCGCCTGGACGTCGGATATCGGTCCGCACTGGCTGCCAAACGAATTCGTCGCCTGGCCCGGCTACGCGACTATCTGGAAGAACATCCTGCGCTGGGCGAGCCAGGCCAAGTGATCAGCCGCGAAGGACAAGCACGATGACTGTTCCATTTCTGCGCGCGACCGGGATCACCAAACGCTTCGGCGCGCTCACCGCGCTGAGGGGCGTTGATCTCGAGATCAACGGCGGCGAGGTTCTTGCCCTGCTCGGCGACAACGGCGCCGGCAAGTCCACCTTCATCAAGATCCTCGCCGGCGCTCATCCCCAGAGCGACGGCGAGCTGTTGGTCGAAGGTGAACCCGTCCATTTCTCCTCGCCCAAGGACGCGGCAAGCTCCGGCATCGCGACGATTTTCCAGGAGCTCGCGCTGTCGGAAAACCTGTCGATCTCGGAGAATGTCTTTCTTGGGCGCGAACTCAAGCGTTCGGTGCTCGGGGTTCCGTTCCTGCGGCGCAAGGCAATGCGCGATCGCGTCGATGGCCTGCTGCACGAGCTGGACGCCCACATTTCCGACCCGGAGGCACCTGTCGGCAGCCTCTCGGGCGGGCAGCGCCAGGCGGTCGCGATCTGCCGGGCGCTCAACCTCAACGCCAAGCTCGTCATCATGGATGAGCCGACGGCGGCGCTTGCCGTTGCCGAAACCCGCAAGGTGCTGCAACTGACCCGCAAGCTTGCCGAACGCGGCTGCGCGGTCGTGCTGATCAGCCACAACATTGCCGATGTCTTCGAGGTCGCCGACCGCATGGTCGTCTTCCGCCGCGGCCGAAAGGTCGCCGAGCGGCGCAAGGAAGAGACCAACCCCGAAGAAATCGTTTCCCTCATCACAGGCGCTCATCCCGACGTGCGGGCGCTTGAACAAAACAACCAATAAAGCGCGTCAAACCGTTCCAGAGAGGATCCCATGTTTCCAAAATTCAAGACAGTTCTCGCCGTATCCGCACTGACACTCGCGCTTGCCTCCTCCGCTTTCGCGCAGGACAAGCCGAAGGTGGCCTTCGTGCCGCAGCTGATCGGCATTCCCTATTTCAACGCCATGGAAGCCGGCGGCAAGCGCGCGGCGGAAGAGCTCGGCGTTGATTTCATCTATTCCGGCCCGGTCGACACCAATCCGGTTGACCAACTGCAGATCGTCCAGAACCTGATCGACCAGGGCGTCAACGCGGTCTCGGTCAGCGTGCTCGACGCCTCCGCCATTGCCCCGGTTGTCGAAGCCGCCAAGGCGAAGGGTGTCAAGCTCTTCACCAGCGATAGTGATGCGCCCGACAGTGGCCGCGCCGTCTATGTCGCGCAGGCGACCGACGAAGGCCTCGGCGGCACGATCATCGACGAAATGGTCAAGCGCGTTGGCGAAGATGCCAAGATCGGTATCGTCTCAGGCGAGGCGACAGCCTCCAACCTCAACGCCTGGATCGGCTTCATGCAGAAGCGGGCGAAGGAGAAGTATCCGAAGCTGACGCTGCTCGAGCCGCAGTTCGCCGGCGGCACCGCCCAGCGCGCCGCGCAGATCGCCGGCGACCTGATGACCGCGAACCCCGATATCAAGGGCATCATCGCGGTTGCCTCATCCACATGCCCCGGCGTCGCCCAGGCGATCGAGACGGCGGGCAAGATCGGCTCCGTCATCGGTACCGGCTATTGCAGCCCGAACACGGCGCGCGCCTATCTCAAGAGCGGCTCCTTCGGCTTCTCGGTCCTGTGGGATCCGGCACAGCTCGGCTACCTGACGGTTTGGGCCGGCAAGCAGCTGATCGACGGCAAGCCGTTTGCGGCTGAAAACACCGTTCCGGGCTTCACCTCGCCGGTCACCTACAATGCCGACAGCGGCATTCTGCTGCTCGGTCCTCCGGCCGTCTTTACCGCTGACAACGTCGACAAGTTCGACTTCTAAGGCCAGGTAAAATTTGTGATGCGACAGTCAAGTCCACGTCTTCCCGCCATTGGCGGACGTGAATGGGCGCTGCTTGGCGCCGCCATTCTCGCTTCGATCGTATTTTCTGTCGCGTCACCCTATTTCGCGACGGCAGGCAATGCGGCGACCATCGCCCGCAACAGCACGGAGCTGATGCTGGCCGGTCTCGGCATGACCCTGCTGCTGGCGATGGGCAGCATCGACGTCTCGATCGGTATCCTCATGGGGCTTGCCGCCATCGCCGTCGCCCATGGCTTGCTGGCGTCGGTGGCGCCGGCGCTTGGCCTTTTGATCGGCCCGGCGGCCGGAGCGATCCTCGGTCTGGTGACGGCGCTCGTCGTCGTCCTCGGCCGCGTGCCGGCGATCGTCGGCACGCTCGGCCTCCTCGGCGTCTATCGCATGGGGATCTTCGCGCTTCTTGGCGGGCAATGGCTTTCGGGCCTGCCAGTAGGGCTGACGCAACTCCTATCAAGCACCGTTTTCGGCCTGCCGCTATCCGTCATTGTCATCGCGCTTGCCTATCTCGTCGTCTGGCTCGCGCTTCGCCGCACGCCCTATGGACCGCATCTGCTGTCGATCGGCAATGCGGAGGAGAAGGCGCGGCTTTCGGGCGTGCCGGTGACCAAGGTCAGGATCGCCACCTTCGTCATCAGCGGTGCGCTGACCGGATTGGCCGCGAGCTTTTACGTGGCGAACTATCGCAACGTCGAAATGGCGATCGGCAGCACGCTGGCGCTCGATGCTATCGCCGCAGTGGTCCTTGGCGGCACCAGCGTCATGGGCGGGCGCTGCAGCCTATTCGGCACGGCGCTCGGCGTGATCCTGCTCCGCATCCTGCAAAACGGTCTGCTTCTGATCGGCGTACCGTCCCTCTGGCAGCCAGTCGTGACGGGTGCGCTTCTGATCGGCGTACTTGCGCTCGAGGTGCCGGCCTCGCGTGTTGGTGAATTCAAGGCGAAGTGGATGTCGCGATGATAAACTTTCTGAAGCTCTCGGGCTCCAACCGCATCCTCGCATTGCTTGCCCTGTTGTGGTTCGTCGTCATCCTGCTCTTCGCAGCACTTCGGCCGACCATGTTCAGTGCGTCGACGGTCACGACCGTCCTGCAGTTCTCGACCATCCTGGCGCTCGTCTCGCTCGGGCAGTGCCTCGTCATCCTGGCCGGCGGCGCCGGTATCGATCTGTCGGTCGGCGGCACCATGTCGCTGTCGGTGGTGCTTGCCATGCTCGCCGTCAAGGCCGGCCTGCCGCCGAGCCTGCTGCCGCTCGCCTGCATCTGCGCCGGGCTGCTGCTCGGCCTGTTCAATGGTCTGCTGGTTACACGGCTGAAGATCCTGCCGCTGATCGCGACACTCGGCACGCTGTTCATCTACTCCGGTCTTGCGCTGGCGTTGACCGGAGGCGCGGCGCAATCCGGCGTGCCGGGCTGGCTGCTGCCGTGGGGTCGTGGTGCGGTGCTTTCCCTGCCGATGCCCTTCGTGACGCTTGTCGTGCCGGTCTTCGCCGTTGCCGGCTTGCTGCTGCTTTATAGCGCCTGGGGGCGGTGGCTGTTCGCCATGGGCTTCAATGAGCGGTCGGCGCGGCTGGTCGGCATTCCGGTCGATCGCGCCCGGCTTCTGGTCTACGGCCTGAGCGGCCTGCTTGCTGGCGTGGCGGGGCTCGTGTCTCTCGCCTGGTTCGGAAGCGGCAGGCCCAATATCGGACAGAACCTGGAGCTTGAATCGCTGACGGCGGTCATGCTCGGCGGCGTCGCCATCACGGGTGGTGTCGGTGGCGTCGGCGGTGTGATCGCCGCGGTGATCCTCCTCGTCACGCTGAAAACCGGGCTTCTGCAACTCAACGTCAACACCGTCTGGCAGGTCGGCATCGTCGGTGCGCTGCTGATTGCCGTCCTCCTCATCGAACGCCTTTCAAAACGCTGGAGTTAAGCATGCCATCCCTAGAAGAACAGATTGCCGAACGCGTCGAGGCGGCGCAGGACCGGATCGTCCAGACGCTGAGCGACCTCGTGTCCTTTCCGTCGATCGTCAAGTCCAACCCGAAGGAAGCCGGTCCCGGCGAGCGTGATTGCCAGCTTTATCTGCAGAAGCGGCTGGAAGCGCTCGGCTTCGCCACCGATCTCTGGGATCCGGACGGTCCAGCACTTTACGCCAAATACGAGGGGCGCCCCGGCGCCAACAAGGGTCGTACCTTTGAAGGCCGTCCGAACCTCGGTGGCACGCTGAAGGGCACCGGCGAGGGGCGCTCAATCATGCTGACCGGCCATATCGACGTCGTGCCACCCGGTGCTGCCGAGCACTGGACCACCGACCCCTTCGTGCCGGTGCTCAAGGATGGCTTCCTGCATGGCCGCGGTACCGTCGATATGAAGGGCGGCGTCGCCTGCATGCTGATGGCTGTCGAAATCCTCAAGGAGATGCGCATCGAGCTGAAGGGTGACGTGGTCTTTACCACCGTCGTGGACGAGGAAATCGGCGGCATGGGCTCTCTCGCCATGGTTGATCGTGGCTTCAAGGCCGATGCGGGCATCATGACGGAGCCGACCGCCAATCGCATCGCGCCGCTCTGCCACGGCATTCTCTGGGGCAAGATCATCATCGACGGCATCGGCGGCCACGCCGAACTGACGCCGAATGCCTGGTATACGAGCGGCCCGGTCGACGCGGTCCAGCTCTGCCGCCAGATGCTCGACGGCATCGACATTCTCAATCGCCGCTGGATGTTCGACCCGAAGAAGAACCATCCGCTGATGGATCTCCCCAACCAGATCATCGTTACGCAGATGACCGCCGGCGAACATCCGTCCTCCATGGCCGGCCGCGCCGAGATCATCATCGACGCGCAGTATCTGCCCAGCGAAAAAGACGAATTCGGCCTCGGCGGTCATGTGAGGCGCGAGATCGAGGAACACGTCCGCAATATCTGCCAAGCAGATCCCTATCTGCGCGCACATCCGGCCCGCATCGAATGGATACTCGATGCCGACTGCGCCGAGATCCCGGCCGACAGCCCGTTCGTCACGATGCTCCAGCATGCAGTCGAGACGGCAGACCTGTCGCCGAAACTCTCCGGCTTTGGTGCCCACAGCGACATCGGCCTCCCCACCGGACTCGGCAACACGCCGACGGTCAATTTTGGCCCCGGCGATCCGGCACAGGCGCATCAGCCGAACGAGCGGGTTTCGGTGCGCGACCTCATCGACTGCACCAAGGTGATCGCGCTCGCAGTCCAGAAGTGGTGTGGCTAACCGCCGGGAGGTGTAAAACACTTGTCCAAGCTCCTGCTGCGAAAGGCAGGAGCATACACAGTTTCAGTTCTCGTCGGGGCTGACGGGAAAGAAGATGCTGCTTCCTCGTTATCGGCATCTGCATACAAAGCTTTGCCGCTGCATCGTCGGAGCGACACGGTTTTCTCATGCGCAGACCCGAAAATGTCAGAGGAGAGTTCAGCCTGACAGCGCTGGCCCACAACATCAGACGAGCGATAACCGTCGTCGGCATTGCGGGTCAATCGCCGCGGTGAGCGCATAACGGGCTGCCACACGCACTCCTTTGAACCAAAAGGGCGAACGAAGGTCGCCGTCATCCGCATTGGGCTACCGGCTGCCCACATCATTATGCCGATGCAGGCCTGGCCAGCCGACCTGCGCGCCTGCGTCGAAGGGCCGGTCTTCCTCAGCGATCCTGTCGACGAGATCGGCAAGCTGCTTCTCGATCCAGCCCTCGACATGTTCCGAGAGCGAAGGAGCGAGATCCGCCACACGGTCCGCATCGCCAAAACCCATACGCCCACGATTCACGGCGACATCGGTCAACGTCAGCGTGTCACCGCCGGGAACCCTTGCCATCTGTGAGATGCGATAGCCAACACTCGCCGGACCTATGGCATTGTCCTGATCGACGATCGTCCCGCCGCCGAGCGCAATGGCAACGACGTCGGGCGTGCGGAAGAAGGTGGAGACGCCGCCGACATCGAGGACGATCGCCCCGTCGAGCCCCGAAAGCATCCGGGCGCTGCGCGTGCTGTTGGTCGCCCCGGAAGCGAAGCAGAGAACCATCTGCCGGGGGTCTCCCGCGTCAGCAAGGTCGAGAATGCCGGTATCGCCAATGCCATCGGCGCCGCCATGGCGCAAGTCAGCGGCGAGATCGACCGGGTGTTCCACGACGTCGACCGCGCGGAGGCCATCGGCAGCGCCACCGAACTCGCCCGCCACCGCGCCATCAGCGCCGGTACCGAGGAGGCCACGCTCGAGACGCTCGATGTGGACGATACGCCGCTCTCCTATATTCCAGGCAATCCGATTCGGGTGCGGGTGATCGGTGATCTGAAGATCTAGGTCGGGCGAAGAGAAAGTCGACTGCAGCCAGGTCTTGAGTGGATATATCATCAAGACCGCCGCTTGTGTGCTCTCAGCTAGGGCAGGCGACACGCTCCTAATCCTGATCTTACGCAGCTGCCGCCAAACAATAAATAAGGCAACGTTCTGAAGCGGAGGGCACTGTCTGGATGTGTCCGACATGGCGAATGCGACAGCGAATATCGCCATCGCGATGCCGATCGTCACTGGACCCGCCGTGGTGGAAATGCCGGTCATAAGCAACCCCGTAGTCGTGGATCCCGCAGCGCTTCCTGCAGCATAGGCGAGTGTCCAACCTCCACTGCCCGTAACCAATGCCTGACCGGAATATCGTTCGCCCAGCAGCGTCAGGGCGCAGGTGTGGCTGAGACGATCACTGGATTAGCGCCAAGCCAAAAAAGCCAGGGAGCGGCATTGTCATCAGCCGCCGCCGCACACATAGTCCTATGACCAGATCGGTCTGACGATGCCAAGCAGTTAGGATGACCCGCCGCCACCGCAGTTCCGGAACGCGTTGAGTGTGCTGGCAATCGTTCGGATTCTATAAGCCTGTGGGCGATGCCTTGCAGGAGGGCATGCCATGCATCGAGACGGCAAAAGAGCTACCGCAGTGCCGTCACGATGCCCATCGCGATCAAGGCCGGCCCCGCAACGAGGTGGAGGTGCGTGAGAAGCTGGCGCGGGAGGCGCTGGCGCAAGAGCCACGCGGATCCGCTCATCGTCCAATACCAGGAGAGCGTGCCGAGGCCCACACCGCAGACGATCAGGACGTGAAAGAGGCCGCCGATCTGATCGGTCAGCGCGAGGGAGCCGGCGAAGGCGAGATAGGGCAGCAGCGTCATAGGGTTCGCCAGTGCCAACCCCGCACCGGCCAAAAATGGACCCAGTTCACCCGTGGTTGACGTCTTGTTGTCCCGCGCACTCGGATGTCGGAACAGCGTCCATATGCCGAGCAGCACAAAAACTATCCCCGAGAAATAATGAGATTGCGTTTGAAAGCCTGCAACGGGTGCGGCCGAGACATGGGCACCAAAAACCGCCAAGGTCGCGTAAAGACCATGGGTCGTTGCTGCGCCTGCACCACTTGCCAACCCAGGTCCCACCCCTCGCATGAGGCTCTGCTCCAGACACATCATGCCGACCGGCCCGAACGGCATCGCGATCGACAGCCCGAAGACGAAGCTTGAGACGAAATGATCCACACCAGCCCTCTCGGTGTTCCCTGGGAAGGCGCTACTTTAAATAACACCCTCCTTGACATTCTTGTTTTGACGATCGGCACGTCACAATCAGAAGAAGATCATCCTGCCTCCGGCTCTGCATCACCTGAACGAGTAATGCTTGTTAAAATTTCAGCACGACGTTATCGTCCGACGGCAAGATCAGCGTCGGTCACGCGTCGGGGCGTTTGGATGAAACCTTCCACATCGGAGCTGGACGGGTTGTCGGAGATCATCGGCCTGATCTACGACACAGTTCTCGATGAGACGATTTGGCCGCAGACGCTACAGCGGATCTGTGACTATACTGGGGGCAGCGCTTCTCGCATCTATTGGCGTGATGCGACCAATGGGATGGGCGAGACTGTCTATTCCTGGGGGATCGCGCCAGATTTTCTCCGCTTGTATCGAGAGAAATTCGTCACCCTCAATCCCACCTATCCGGCGTCAATCTTCATCAAACCGGGAGACGTGTTTTCGAGCCGTGATCTCGTTCCCTCAGAAGAGTTTCAGGCCAGCCGTTTCTTTCGTGAATGGGCAGCCCCGCAAGGCTTTCTCGACGCCGCCATCTTCAACATTCAACGCTACGAGGCCAGCGCCGCGGCTTTCACGGTCATTACTGGCGATGGCTATGGCCTCGTCGACGAGAACTTGCGGGTGAGGCTGAAGAGGCTGGCGCCGCATCTGCAACGCTCCGCCCTAATCCGCCGCGAATTTGGCAGACACGAAAAGCGTATTCTCTCGCTGGAAGCGGCGCTGAACAGGGTGGAGGCCGGCGTGTTCATTCTCGATCCGGCCGGCCGAGTGACCTGGACTAACCAGAGTGCGCAATCGCTTCTAAGCAGGGGCGACATCGTCCGCGACGACGCGTTCGGCCTAACGCTCTCCAACCCAAACGCCCATCGCCTGCTCCGCGAGGTGTTGTCGGGCGGTCGCGGCCAGCCGGAGCAGCTTCTTCTAGACCGTCCTGCGCTGATCAAGTTGATCGACAGTCAGGGCGGCGAATGGATCGCCTCTCTGATGCAACTGGCGCCGCATTCGCAAACGCAAGCCGCCTTCGAGCGGGTCGGTCGGTCGGCGCGTGCAGCACTGTTCGTGCGCCGCGCGGAGACCGTGCCGCAATCCGGCATTGAGGCCTGCGCAATTCTTTATGGCCTGACGCCCTCCGAGATGCGCGTCCTTCAGGCCGCGCTGGACATTCACACCGTCGCGGAGATGGCGAGCGCGCTGGGGGTTTCTCCGAACACGATCAAGAAGCATCTGTCTGCGATCTTCGCGAAGATGGGTGTCAGCCGCCGCGCGGGTCTCATCCGCCTCGTCATGGATGCCCGCCCTTAATCCGAACGTGGAACAAAGTGGCTTCACGCTTCTTTGTATCCAAGACGTTACCGGCGAAGCATAGATGCCAACAGCTTCCTCCCAAGCGAAGCAGGCGGTCTCTGCGAACAGAAAACCGGAAAATCAGATTGCAGGAAAAGCACCCTCAGCGAGCGCCTTTCTTGCAACACTTCGCCGCAGGAAAGCGGAAATTACCGAGCACTATCAGCGAGGTAGGGATAGTTCACGGACGACTCCTAGCGTGGCGAGAAGGCTCGAAATCCCGCCTTGCGGTGGCGCCACGCTGCGCGGCACGTCGGGTTTGCCACATTGCGGGAGTTTCGCGCGATGATGAAAGATCATCTTCGCCAGACTGCCGCAAATCATCGCTAGGGAGTTGTTTGGCCGGCGATGTCACGTTGTCTGCAGCTAAACGGTTGGGGGATTACGAGTTTGAGATGAGTTCTCCGACCATCTGCTACAAGAACCACCGCTTTCCACCGTCGATCATCGCCCGTGCAGTCTGGCTGTATCTCCGGTTCCCTTTGAGCCTGCGCCTCGTTGAGGAAATGCTGTTGGAGCGCGGTATTGTCGTATCTTACGAAACGATACGGCGATGGGCTCGCAAATTCGGGACGGCCTACGTCAAGCAGTTGCGCAGGACGCGGCCATCGCGAAGGGATATCTGGCATTTGGACGAAGTGGTGATTTCAATCGGCGGCCGAAAACATTGGCTTTGGCGGGCGGTTGACCAGGACGGTTACGTTCTCGACGAAATCGTCCAAGCTCGCCGCGATACCAAAGCTGCCAAACGATTGTTGGTCAGACTGTTGAAGAAGCAGGGCCTGGCGCCCAAGCGCATCGTCACCGACAAACTGCGCTCATGCGGAGCGGCAAGACGGGACGTGATGCCCGCGGTCGAACATCGATCGCACAAGGGCCTAAATGATGCAGGGATTTCGTTCTGTCGGTGGTTTGCAACGCTTCACCTCGGTCTTTTCAGCAGTTCGTAATCTCTTCGTCGCACCGCATCAGAAACACTCAGCCCTGGCCACCCTCGTTCATCGGATCCGTGCAATGGCGCAGTGGAAAGCCGTGACCGGCGCAACCGGCTGAGTTCACAGATAAACGCCTTGTCCGGGCGTTGAGGAAACAACGCGCTATCGCCAGTATGCCTTGTCGTGCGGTGTCATTTCGACCATCCTTTATGCTTATTAGGTTTGTCGGTGGCCGGGGGATACATGACTGATCGGGTGCTGCCTTTGCGCGGAATCTCTGTTTTTGAAGCAGCGGCGCGGGCGGAAAGTTTTCATGCTGCTGCGGAGGAACTGAACCTGACGCCCTCCGCCGTCAGCCACCAGATCCGTCTGCTGGAGGCAGTTTTGGGCGTAAAACTCTTCGACAGGGTAGGGCGTGGTGTCACGCTGACACCAGAAGGCGCCGAATACGCCCGGTCGGTGCGCCACAGTATCCGCTGGCTGCGCGCCGCGACGAGCGACATGAGGGCACGCGGGCAGAACGGAAGCGTGTTGGATGTCGTCAGGATCGAAGCGCCGCCGTCCTTTGCTCATTCCTGGATCCTGCCGAGGCTGGCGGATCTGATGTCTCTCCAGCCGGGGATCGATATCCGGCTGAACGCACAGGGATCATCTATCCAAGGCGAGAGGTTGCCCTGGGAGCCGCTGGTCGATGCGCCGGCAGACATCCAGATAGTCTATGGCGGCGACATATGGAAAGATCGCGCCTCCTTAATGCTCAGAGAAACCTTCCAGCCATTCTGCGCCCCCGACCTATTGGAGCCAAATGCGTTCGAATCCCCCCAAGCGCTACTCAGCCAAACGCTGATCAGCACATTTCACAATCATATGTCCTGGGAGGAATGGCTGAATCTGCAAGGCGTTCAGCTCGACAGGAATCCGGTTAACAGGCTCCAACTGGACCCGTCCTATCTAGCTATACAGGCGGCTACGGGTGGCCTAGGCATCGTGCTGGAAAGCAGCATTCTGGTGCAGCGCGAGTTAAGGTCTGGCGCGCTTGTCGCACCTTTTCCGCATCTCGTGCGTCCGGGCTTGGGGTACTGGATCTTCACGCCCTCCACGAAAAGACTGAGCGCGACAGTCGGTAACGTTATCGATTGGCTGATGGCTGGAGCAGGTTCCGACAAATAACAGGATAAGACGCAATGCCGTCCTAGCAGATGTTCGAGGCGCTCGCGCTGTTCTGAGTGTGATGTTCAACGAGAGATCAACTCTCACAAATGATGAATATTTCTCATTGATTGGCGCGAAATCTTTGCGCTTTTCAAGCCAGATACCCGCGCTAATCTGCCAAAACACATCGCTGGCAGTCTTTGTAGCTGCGGGGAAATACGAACAAGAGAGTTTATTTCGTCAATGAATGCTGATGAGCAAACCGCGATCAAAGCCGACAAATTCCTGCTGCGCTACATGGGATTGGGCGGCGATTTTACCCCTTTCATACCTGAGCGTGCCGAAGGCTCCTGGCTTTACGACGCCACCGGTCGCCGTGTCCTCGACTTTACCTCCGGGCAAATGAGCTCCGTGCTTGGCCATGCCCACCCGGAACTTGTTGCGACCATCCACGAGGCCGCCGGCCGCCTCGACCACCTTCTCAGCATGATGGTGTCGAAGCCAGTCGTGGACCTCGCCGAGGCGCTGGCCGAGCTCGTGCCCGAGCTTCCACGCTCGATGTTCCTTTCGACGGGCGGTGAATCGGTCGAGGCGGCTATCCGGCTGGCCAAGGTTGTGACTGGAAAATGGGAGGTTGTCGGTTTCGCCCAATCCTATCATGGATCGACCGGCGCGGCCGCGTCGGCCACCTATTCGATCGGAAGGCGTGGTCACGGGCCATTGATGCCAGGCGCCTTTGCCATCCCCGCGCCCAATGCGTTCCGTCCCCGCTTTCCCGGTGTGACCTGGCAGCAGGAGCTCGACGACAGTTTCGAACTTCTCGATCGCCAGTCGACCGGAAACCTCGCAGCCTTCGTCGCCGAACCGATCCTCAGCACAGGCGGTGTCATCGACCTGCCTGTCGGCTACCTGGCTGCCTTGAAGGCTCACTGCGAACGTCGCGGCATGTTGTTGATCGTCGACGAGGCTCAGACCAGCCTCGGGCGCACCGGCGAAATGTTTGCCTTCGAGCGCGACAATGTGGTGCCCGACATTCTCCTATTGTCCAAGACGCTCGGGGCAGGCATGGCGATGTCGTCGGTCTCCACGTCGGATGCGATCGCGGAAATTGGCTACAGCCGCGGATTTATGTTCGCCACGACCCACGTCAACGATCCGCTGCCAGCCTGCGTCGCCCTAAAGGTGCTTGAGATCATCCGGCGCGATAGCCTCGTCGAGAAAGCGGCAGTATTGGGTACCCGCCTGAGGAGAGGTCTTCAGAACCTGATGCAGCATCACGAATGTATCGGAGATATACGCGGCCGTGGTTTGCTGCTGGGCGTGGAATTTCTTCCCCGCGCGGGTCACACGGGCACGGCCATCTCCCAGAAGGTCACGCAGGTTGCGCTCGACCTCGGCCTCTCCGCCAACATCACCGGAGCCTACACATCCGGCGTGATACGCCTGGCGCCGCCGATCACGTCAACGGAGGAGGAGATCGACTTCGGACTGAACGCGCTGGATACGGCAATCGGGAGGGTTGTCGAGACGCTCGGAAGCTGACGCGCGGGCTTGGATGATCGGGAGTATCTGGAATGAAAGAATGACGCCCGTTTAGGAGGGCGGGTGGAAAGCAGAACCGGCCGGTAGGGAGGAACCGGCGCGGACCAACCAGAGGGAAGCATAATGAACGTCACACGTCGCAGCATTCTCATCGCGTCGGCCGTAGCCGGCATCATCGCCATGCCCGTCATTGCTAACGCTGAAGGTGTGCTCAATGTCGGCTCCTATCCGAACAATCCCCCATTCGAGTTCAAGAACGCGAGCGGCGTATTCGAAGGATTCGAGATCGACATCGTCACCGAAGCGGCAAAACGCATCGGCATGACGGTCAGCATCGTAGGGTATGACTTTCAGCCGCTTTTCCCGGCCACAAATTCTGGCCGTATCGACGCCGCCATTTCGTCGATTACCATAACCAAGGAGCGCCTTGTTTCGCAGGCTTTCACCCAGCCCTATTACGATTCCGCCATGGGAATCGCGGCGAGGGATGATGGTGCTATCAACGGTCTCGCAGACCTCAAGGGCAAGATCGTTGGCTCGCATTCCGGATCGACCAGCCACAAATGGTTGGTGGACAACAAGGACAAATACGAATTCAGCGAGGTGAAGAGCTACAACAGTCCCCAGGATGCGCTGCTGGACCTCTCAGCCGGTCGCGTTGATGGTGTTACCAGTGACGTTCCGAACATGGAATACGCCTTTACCAAGATGAAAGGCATGCGCGTGGTGGAACGCATCAAGTCAGGCGAGCAGTACGGCATCATGATGGCCAAGAGCTCGCCCTATCTCGGCAAGATCAACCAGGCGCTAACCGCCATGAAGAAGGACGGCACAATGCAGACCATCCACAAGAAGTGGTTCGGTACGAATGCGCCAGAGCAGTCTTCTACAGTGTTGGAAGCGGACCTGCCGAAGGGCTGAAAACGGCAGGCACGAGCCCGATGCCGATCGGGCCGGTGGAGGTTGGCTCCATCGGCTCGATCCCGAGATTCTGACTTCACGGTTCTTCCGCACGCCTATGACCCTCATTGATACATTCTTCAACGTCGACGTCTTCGTCGGGGTATTCCCAGCACTGCTTCGTGGTGTCATCAACACTCTGTTGCTGGGGGTTCTGGCTATTTGCTTCGGCATTCCCGCGGGCATCGTCATCAGCCTCCTCCGGCTCTACGCTCCGCGGCCGGTCCGCTGGCTCACCATTGCCTTTATCGACATTTTCCGAGCGGTGCCTTTGCTGGTCGTCCTGATCCTGATCTACTTCGCATTGCCATTTGTCGGTATACGCCTGTCGGCGTGGGTTTCGGCGACGCTCGCTTTCTCCCTTGTCATGTCGGCCTATTCGGCGGAGGTTTTTCGCAGCGGAATCGAGAGCATACCCAAGGGGCAATTCGAGGCCGCGCATGCGCTCGGCCTGTCCTTCATCACGACACTTCGAAAAGTTGTTTTGCCGCAGGCGATCAAGCTCGTCATCCCGTCGATGACGAGCAACTGCGTCTCGATGTTCAAGGACACGTCGCTTGCTTCCGCGGTAGCCCTGCCAGAACTGTTGAAGGAGGCCAATGACGCCCAGGCATTCTTTGCCAGCCCCACGCCTCTGATTGGCGCGGCTCTAATTTACCTTGCGTTTCTCTGGCCAATGGTCCGGCTGGTCACTTATGTTGAGCAGCGTAGTAAATTGCAAAATAGCCGCTGATGCCGATACCCTTTGAATTTACGCTAGGTCCTGGCTTGTGACCGTCGCTAGGCAATCTTGGTGGTTCGATCCACGGCACATCTTCACGCACGATCTCCATAACGATACGCTGGACTGAACGGCGCGAAATTTCAGTTGAATTTTGCCTCTAATAACGGGTCAAGGTCCACATCCCTTCAAGACCGCCTGCTCTCTCTGAGCGCTTCCTTGAACAGTTCGAAAGCCGTCGTCCCCTTCCGACTTAAGTAATAAAGGTGATAGCCGAGGAACGGCTCGCACCATAGCTCCAGCAGGCGAATGAGACGGCCGTCGGCAATCGGCGCCGCCACCAGATCCTCCAGGATGTAGAGGATGCCGAAACCCTCAAGGGGGTCGGCAGCGCGATGGCATATCGGGATATGGTCGCTTTCGTCGACGAGAATCGCATCAAGCTACCGATTGCGGAGGTTTACGCATTCGACCAAGTGCTTGCCGCTTATCAGCGTGCGGCAGGCAGCGACCAGTTCGGCAAGATCGTCATCCGCATCGGCCACTAGCCGATAGGGGGCAGATTCTTGAGGTCGGGTTTCACGACGCAGAGCCTGACCTCGTCGCTGGTCGCCGAACGGGCAGGTCTCACCTGCAAGGCGCTTCTTGCCCGCTTCGAGGAATTCCTTTGACAGCTATAATACAGGTCCTCGGCTATCCCCTCACGGTGGCAGATTGCGGCAATGCTGTCCTCGCGTCGCAGGCCCTTCCAGAACGCTACCATCTTGTCCTGGGTCGTACGTGTAGACCGCACCGGGCATAACGAAGGTAGTCGTAACTTTTTCTCTGTGGTGATCACCGGCATCGACGATGGTCTGATCAGCACTCTGACAGTCGCCTAGATGATTGTCCGAGCCGCCAATGAGAACTGAGGCGGCATCTGCGGTTTCTGTCGAAAATGACTGAACGGCTGCATTAAGCGGATCGGCGTACCGTTTATCTCGGTCAGGGAGCCGCTCCAGGCTTGTTGATAAAGGCGTGCGAGATCATCGATATCGGTGGTTGTCAGGACACTCTGAGGCCCATAATTCATAATGGAGAGAGGATCATGGGTGCCGAAGATTTCGCTCGCGGAGCCCGTTTCTGACACTTTCGCAAAGAAATGGCGCAGTCCGAACACGTGACCGAGCTCGTGCGCGAGGGTCTCGATTTGCTCTTTGCGCACTTGCTCGAACATTTTCGGAAAGAGTACGAGCTCGTGTTGTCCGGCATCCGGGAAGAAGGCGCGCGCCAGGGTGCAGCCTAAGGAGCTACAATTATCCTGTGACTTGACGACGAACTCGAAATCCCAAGGTTCGGAAGTTTCTGAGAATTTGATCGGAACCGCCTTTCCCCATTTGATCAGCGTCTCACCAAACAGCGTCCGTAGATAAGATTTGACTGCGTCGGGATCAGCGAACTGTCTTAGAGACGCCTCCTGAAACCTCCAATTCAAGGTCACATTGCTGTCCCACAGCGGGATGAATCCGTTGGTGGCGTCGACAACGATTTCGGTGATCGACCGGTTGTCGGGCAAGGCAAATCCCACGCCATCAGTCTCGCAGCACGCGCCACCGTGATAGACGTGGGTGACTTCTTTCAAGACGGACTTAAGTTGCGTGTCTGACTTCAGTGTGAATATGTCAGCGCTGCCCTTCTTTTTGACGACCATTTTGGCCTCCCCCTGCCAGTGCTCGTATTCCCTCGAGCCACTTTTCCCACGCATGTGGCGCGGTTTTATTCTGCTGTGAAATACAAGTTCAGCGTGCATGATAGCAAATCAATATCAAAATTAAAGTATAAAATTGAACCGTTGCCGAACAGGTTTTGAATGCCCATGAAATATAGTAGAAACGCCTTTGAAGTTTTCAGCCTCAATCGATTTTATGCGGTTGGAGTTCTTGCATCATTCGTAAAAAGGTGTCAGGGCGGGAACGCGTCATTGAGAGCGACCTAGAACGTGCAATGCGAACAACGCCATCGGCGACTAACAGGGCCTGGTCGCCAATGTCGAGGAATTGTCCGCTGGATCAGGCCCCGGCATACGTGATTTCACTGGACGGCGGCGGCACCCATCGGTTACTCTACCTATAGGGGAATTAAATATAATCATTCGCGTGTGCGCGCTATGCGCTGCGTTGACAAGGTGGGGTATTGGTCGATGCAAAAGCAATATGTCGTGCTCCCGGCCCACGGTTTTCGGTCCCCGGCCCTGGCGCAAGCGGCCGCCTTGCGAGCAACAATTCCGCTGGTCGCCCGGGGCGCCGGTGGGCTCGCCACGGCACGGGCCGTTGCGGCTGACGTCAATGTAATCGACTCGGTCAGCGTCGATGGCCCGAAACTGGTCGAAATGTCGCCCGAGGCCGAACTCAACCTGCGTCTTCAGGAACCGTCACTGAAGATCGTCCCGCTCGTCAGATACGAAAAGATGCGCGTGGTCTTCGACATCGAGCGGCAGCCCAGCGAGGCGGTTTCGGCTGCCGGTGTACAGGCAGCCGTGCTGAGGGTCGAGGACGACGGGGGCAATCCGGTTGAGAACGCCCGGGTTGTGGCCTTCACCAATTTCCGCAACAGGGCAGGCGACGAAGGCCGCAGCGGTGCCGACGGCAAGGTGGCGCTGCGGATTGCGACCGGCACAACGCTGGAACGGGTCTATGTCTACGGCCCCGCCGGATGGTGGGGATATTTCGAGAAAAGCTTTAGCTTGTCGCAAAATGCGGTGATCCGCCTGCAGGCGATCGATCTGGCCGGGCAATCCCTGGCTTTGCGGCGCTTCCGTACCAACCTTCCCCTGACCGCCGGCGACCAGATCGTCGTTGGCATCGTCGACAGCGGCATCGACCCGCAACACCCGCTGCTGCCCAACGTATCCGGCGGTGCCAACATGGTGCTCGACGAGACGAGAGACGATCCCGGCCAGGTGGCCGACTGGGGGCCGGCCGCTACCGACGGCGAGCATGGAACGCATGTAGCGGGCATCGTGGGCGCGCGCCCGACCGCAGCCCTTGATCTCGCCGGCGTCGCCCCGGGCGTGACACTGAGGAGTTACCGGGTCTTTCCCCATACCGGGGGCGGGGCAACCAACTACGACATCATGAACGCCATCGACCGGGCGGTGCAGGACGGCTGCCATATCATCAATCTTAGCCTCGGTGGCGCAAGTGAGGATGAAGCCGTTCGCGCGGCAATCGGCTCGGCGCTCGACAACGGCGTGCTAGTGATTGCCGCCGCCGGCAATGATGGCCGCAAACCTGTCAGCTTTCCGGGAGCCCTGCCGTTTTGTGTGGCCGTCTCGGCAATGGGCTGGTCTGACAGCTTTCCCACGACCTCCTCGGAAGTCGGAGACATCGCCAAACCCTATGGCTCGAACAGTACCTTCCTCGGCGCCTTCTCCAATTTCGGGCCGCAGATCGATCTGACAGGGCCGGGTGTCGGTATCGTCTCCACGTTGCCGGGAGGGCGGTTCGGGCCGATGAACGGAACATCCATGGCAAGCCCCGCTGTGGCCGGATACGCAGCCTTTCTTTTGTCCTCGGAAGCCACTATATTGGCATTACATGGTGCAGAGCGCAGTACGGCGCTGAGGGACCGGTTGTTTGGCGCTGCGACCCCCTTGGGCTTCGGGCGCGATTACGAAGGCTTTGGACTTCCGAGTTAGGATGATCATGAGCGACATGATGATGCAACAGGTCATATTGCGCAAGGAAAGCGCTTCTGCGCCGTCCTCCAAGGAAGCGGCCGAAAAGCTTGGCCGCGCCGGTGCGACTGTCGTGGACGAACAGGCCTCGTCGCTTCTCGTCGAAGGCGAGGAGGAAACTCTTCGCAATGCCACGGCAGCCCTCAAGGGCTGGAAGACCATTCCGATGAAACGCTATTCCGTGCCGGACACCCGCGAGAAAATCGCTTTATAGCCGGCCGCGACGTCAGCATAGTTTTATGCGCGGATGACGGGCCGTCACGGCCCGGCATTCGGCTTTTTGCGCGCTCCAATGCGCGTTATTATAGAATATCTGAGTGGATTGCGATTTAGCATTGTAATGCCGCATCCCGCATGTATAATCCAAGCACATCCTAAAACTCTGCCAGAATAATGCCTAATCGGGGGAAGTCATGATGTTTGTTCGCAAAGATGTTTGGAAGCTACCAACTGGCGATCAAACGTTACTTTGGTATGGCCGTGCCGTCGAGCGTCTTCAGGGACTGCCATTTTCCGATGTCACGAGCTGGTGGTCGCTTGCCGCCATGCACGGCATCGACGAACCGATCTGGCGCGGTTTCAACATCATCCCGGCTGGCGCAACTTTGCCGGCCGGCCCGGCGCAGGCAGCGCTTTGGCGGCAGTGCCAGCATCTGACCTGGTATTTCCTTCCCTGGCACAGAGGTTATCTGCTTGCCTTCGAGCGTATCGTCCGCAACGCCATTATCGACCTGGGTGGCCCGAAGGATTGGGCGCTCCCCTACTGGAATTATTCGGCCGATGCGCGCAGTCGCGAATTGCCGCCCGCCTTCGCGACGGACAAGCTTGTCGGCGGTCAGCGCAACTTCCTCTTTGTGGCGCAGCGTTACGGTACGGGGCAAGTACCCCAGGTGCAATCGCCAATCGTGCTAGACCCCCGCGCCGTTACCATCACCGACCCGCTCGCCGAACGGTTTTTCGAAGGCTCGGCCGGTGGCGGTTCGCCAGGCTTCGGGGGCGTCAAGACGCCCTTCTGGCATGGCGACGAAAGCAATGACGGCACCTTCGGCGTGCTCGAAACCCAACCCCACGGCCCCGTCCATGTTCTCGTCGGCGGCGGCTTCAAGGGCAACGGCCTCAGTCAGGATCCCCTGGAAATCGGCTGGATGACCAACCCCGACACCGCCGCCCTCGATCCCATCTTCTGGCTGCATCATGCCAATATCGACCGCCTTTGGAATGTCTGGTTGCGCCAGAAGCGCCGTCCGAACGACAGTGCGGATGTATTTGCCAATCCGATTGACCCGGACTGGCTCGATGGGCCACAGGATCGAGAATTTGCGATGCCTGCCGTCGATGGCACGATCTATAATTTCAAGGCGCAGGACGTCCTCGATACACAATCGCCGTCGCTCAACTATATCTATGATGACGAGCCGGCCGGCGAGGACCTGACGAGCGTGGTGGCCGCTCGCCTCCAGCGGCTCGGAGCAACGCCGCAGGTCGCATTCCAGGTTGCAGGAGCTGTGTCAATGGCGCCACCGAAACAGGCAGAGCTCCTCGGAGCCAATAGCGGGACGATCAAACTTGGCGATGACGTCGTCGAGACAAAAGTGCGGCTGGACAAGGACCAGCAGCAGCGGCTGTCCACCACCTTGTCGATCTCCCCCAGCGTCCAGAAGGAACCGGACAAGGTCTATCTCAACCTTGAGAACGTCAAAAGTCCGACCGACGCCGCGGTGTTTTACGTCTATGTCAACTTGCCCGGCGATGCCGATCCATCCGACGATACCGAGCATCTGGCCGGCACCCTGTCGATGTTCGGTGTCAGCAAGGCAAGCAAGCGGGAAGGGCCGACCGGCGGCAGCGGCATCAATGCCTCCTTCGACATCACCAGGATCATCGATGCCGCTTTTGCCCAAGAGGGACTGGCAGAGGAGATTTCGGTCAAACTCGTCTCGGCCGTGCCGGGGGTGACAAGCGAAGGAATTTCCATCGGGCGTATCAGCGTCTACCGACAGGAGCAGTAAGGTGCGGCCCGTCGTCGTCGTTTGGTGTCTCATCACACGACTTCCCAAGCCGCTTCTCCTCGCCACGCTGTTCGGCTGGATGGTGATGACGGGCAAAGAGGTTTTGCCGGCCATGCCTGACCTCTGCTTTTCCTCGTCCTCGGTGGCAGGCCGCCTGACGACCCAGGTCGATGTCGCCCTCGCAGACAAAGGTTTGTTTTTGACGGCGTTGGCCTGGGTCGCGATGATCCTGGCAATGATGCCGCCTCTGCTCGCCGGGCCATTGCTGCATGTCTGGCGACGCAGTTTCAGCCGCCGCAGGCCAAGAGCTGTCGGTGCGTTTGTCGTGGCCTATCTCCTCGTCTGGATTGCGGCCGGGACCATACTCGTTCCTGCCGCCATCGTGCTGAATGCCTGGAGCCAGACCGTCGCATTGGCACCAATCCTGCCCGCGCTGCTGATCGCCTTCGTCTGGCAGGTGACGCCGAGCAAGCAATGGTTCCTGAACGCCTGCCATGGTAGGCCGCCTCTTGCGGCCTACGGCAAGCGGGCCGACCTCGACGTGTTTCGGTTTGGTGTGGCCCGCGGACTGTCATGCGCGGCGACCTGCTGGGCCTTCATGCTGGTGGTCCTCGTCTCTAGCGGCATCGTTCACTGGGCTGTCATGGCCGCCACGATGATCCTTGCTCTTCTCGAGCGAAAACGCGGCCCCCAGCCTGCAACATGGTTCAACGGGGTCCGGCTGTCGGTCTGAACCGGGTGTCGAGGAGGTTTTCCATGATATTGGGCATTCCCGCCTATGACCATGTCGACCTCCTTGATGTCACTGCGACGCTCCCCACCACTTTCGCACGCCGCGATGGTGCCCCACACGAGCCTATCGACCTGAATAAAGCTGCAAGATTGTGCCAGGGGTCGTGTTTGCAATCTGAAGCGCCTGGACGGCAAGCTGCTGCTGGGTCTGTTGTGCTGCTAGCCTGGCAGATTCTTCCTCCATGTCCGCATCCACCAGACGGCCGATCCCGGATGTCATGCTGGCTTGCAGGTGGCTTACGAAATCCGACTGCATGTCGAGCCGCTTGTTGAGAGAGCCAAAGACACTGCCGCTCGCCGTTGAGCGGTGCAGCATGTATTCGATGCCGACAAGATATTCGTCGATCGTGAAGTTCGACGACGTGACATCGACTTCCGCAAGATCGAACTCCAATGCCCATGTGGGATTTGAGCTGACGTTTCCGACCATGACGCGCGCCGCGCGATTTCCCGCGTTGGGATAGACCGTCTGGTCGGCCGAAAAAGTCAGGCGGTTGCCGGAGGTGACTATCGACAGGCCCAGTCCGGCTGTGACGAACCCAATGACAGTCGCAAGGTCGGCTGCATTGCCGATAAAGCCATCCGTCGTTCCAAGGGCCGCATCCACCGTCGTCCGGTCGATCGTGAAGGATTGAGGAGCTCCCGGTCCCACCTGTGCGTCAAAGAAAATCTGGGACTTCGGCGAGACGGTGAATGGTTTGGTGAAATCGAAGAAGGCTTCCGGGTACATGTTGTCGTGGTTGGCATTTGGCGGATTTTCGAGGCCCATTGCAAAACCGGCGGGATAGGTGCTTGCGAGATGCGATATGACGTTGGAGATATCGATGCTGGAGCCTGGATGCCCCGAGGTCTCAAGCGAGCCGACTTCAAAGACACCTGGAGCCGTAGGTGAGCCTGTGAACATGGTCTCGTTGGCTGTTGCGGGGACCGAGTTGTCTGCGAAGACCTTCTGCAAGACCTTTCTCATCTCTGCGCCGTCGTGGATCGTGCCATCCGTGGTGCCGAGAGCAACATCTATGACACTCTTGTCGATCCGCAATCCCGCGAAACTGACGCCCGCGGAGTGGGTCCCCGCGTCGACCACCAGATCAAATGTGATGTAGTCTGTTGCACTAAATGTCGCTGGACCAGTGAACAGGTGGCTCTCGTGGCCTTCATGTGCCACGGAATTGATGCCGGTGCTCCGAAACCCACCGATGTCTCCAACACCGCCGATCTCTTTCTGGAGGATGCCTCCTCCTCCAGCGTTCAGCATGCTAGTCGATTTGAGGTTCACCTTGTTTGTTGCAACCGCCACTGCTCCGTTCTCTGATCGGACGAATGACGAGACCACGTCGGTTGTGAGGTCAATCGTCTCCATCAGGTGCGTTGGTGCATTGGTGCTCAGCCAGTTCTGGCCGCTAAAACTCGCCGAGATCACCGTTGTTTCGGCCTGTGCGTTTAGTTGATCGAGCTCATCCTGGATTTTCGATTTGTCGACGCCATTCTCTTTGGCTGCAACCAGTTTGGCTTTGAACTCGCTGAGGATATCGATGATGGACGAGGTTGCGGTATAGGCGGTATTGACTGTGGCCGATCCCAATTCGATGGCGTCAGATACCGCAGAGAAAGCCTTGTTGTCCGACCTTATCGCCGTGGAGATCGCCCAGTAAGCCGCATTGTCGGATGCTTTTTGAACCCTTAGACCCGAGCTGACTTGCTGCTGCGTCTTTTCGAGACCGGCGTTGACGCCGCGTAATGTCTGGAGGGCTGTCATAGCGGACGTGTTGGTCAAAATGCTGGCCATGTTAAAGCCCCGTGAGGATAAGCCAGCCCCCGGACTTAAGCGCGTCCGGCAAACATAGCTGGCGATGTCGGAACATTTAACGGCTAACCACGAGGGTGCCTGCGATCATGGCAGGACCGTCTCCCCCACAAAACCGAGCGAAATCAGTATGCTAGGGCTATTGCCGGGCGCTCAATTAGACCGGCAATTTCGTGAACCTTTTTGCAATGGAGATGGTTAAAAAAAGGTTAGCGCGACTACGCGGAGCGCGAAAAATTCTATTCCTGGTTGCTCGTTTTTCCAATGCTGTCAGCAGATCTTGGGTGTGGAAGTTGACCCGATCGAACGTCATCTCGACGGAGAGCGGCGGCTTATCCCCCACGTCTCGAATACGTGCTGGCGTCGGCGCGGTCTCTGTCGGTGGCAAGATCCTACCTTATCACTCTTCGTCGCGATGCTTGCCTGTGATCACGCCCCACCATCGAAGCGTCGGAATTGTGGTATCACCGATGCGACGAATGCCAACTCGGGTTCGAAGCCGGCGTGAAGGTGAACGAATTTCTTTTCGATTTCATGTGCGTTGTGAATGTCATCGAGAGCGAGAATGTTCCTTGCAGGAAGCGCATGTAGAGCTTTTGCCGATCAGAAACTCCTGCTTGGAAAGCAGCTTGTGTCGGCAGGGACGATCGCAAATAGTGTCATCGCCGGAGGAACATGGCATTAATGCTTTGCTTCAAGGAGGAGCGCGATTGTCGGAGGAGTGACGATGATCAGACACGATACCGAGCTGTTCGACCGGATGCTCGCGATCTCGCGTGCCTTTGCTGGACATACCGAGACGGGAGCAGCGTTTCGGGCAACGGCAACAGAGATCTTCAAGTTGCTGCCGCATGACCATATCGATGTCGCGGTTCTATTGAACGGCGGGCGGAGCCACATTTGCTATGAGACAGGTTATCAGACAAGCTGGAGCGAACTGGCGCTCAGTCCACCGCCGGTCGAACTTAGCCCGGTGCGGGCGGTGCTCAGAGGCGAGCTGCCATATCTCTTAAGCGATGATGCGCTCGGAGATGAGCGGTTTCATTTCACGGGCGCAATAGACGAGCCGATCTTTACCGCCAAGTTACGCAGCCGCATCGTCGTGCCGATGCGGGCAAGGGGCGAGATCATCGGCGCCCTCAACATCAGCAGGCACGAGCCCGGCTGCTACACGCCTACCGATCTGGAGATCGCCCAGCACTGCGCCGAATTCATTGCGCCCTATATCTTCGCGCTGATCCAGAGCGAGGAGGCACGCCGGGCGATGATGGCAGAAAGCGATGCGCGCAATCGCGAAGAGATCCTGCGCGTCGGCGCATCTCGGCTGACCGAAGGCATGGAGCAGGAGCGGCGACGCATCGCCATGGACCTGCACGACCAGACACTCGCCGATCTCGCCCGCGTCGTGCGCCAGGTCTCTGCGCTGCATCGCCGTGGCATGGCCGGCGTCAGCCAGCTTGCGGATCTCGAGCGGGAAGTCGTCAACTGCCTGACGGAACTGCGCCACATCGTCGACGATATGCGGCCGAGCGTGCTCGAACTCTTCGGCTTGCGCGATGCCATAGAGGCGCATCTCAACCGCAGCGTCAGCCGGGCAACGCCTTCGATTGCGGTGCGGATCCAGGATACCAGCGAAGGCGCCGCCGACATGCTGTCGGAGCGCACGCTGACGGCGATCTACCGCATCGCCCAGGAGGCGATCAACAATGCCGTCAAGCACGCAATGCCGCGGCGCATCGAGGTGCGCATCGAATCGACGCCGTCGCTGCTGAAGATTGTTGTCACCGACGACGGGTCAGGTTGCGTCCAGGCCGACCCGCAGGCGAGCGGCGGCATCGGCCATATGCACACGCGGGCGGCGCTGATCGGTGCGCAGCTTCGCATCGGCCGCTCCAGCCGCAAGGGCGGTACGCGCGTGGCAATCGACGTGCCGCTTACTGGTGAGACGATAAGTGCCGGCACGCTGCCGCCGGACGCCGCGGTCGCTGCAGCCAACGCCGCGGGGAGGCTCTGACATGCTGGTGATGATTGCCGAGGATGAGGGGTTGCATCGCGCATTCGTGCGCGCCACGATCGAGCATCTGTGGCCCGGTGATGTTGAGGTGATCGAGGCAGGCAGCGGCGACGTCGCAATCGATCTCGCGCGACGCCGCGAGCCGCCCTATGTGGTGCTCGATCTGCAATTGCCGAAAGCGACAGGCATCGAGGTGGCGCGATCCATCTGGAGCCGACGGGCCAATACCTACATCCTTTTCTGGTCGAATTTCGCCGATGAATCCTACGTGCGCGGGGTTGCCCGTATCGTGCCGCCGGGCACCGTCTACGGCTACGTGCTGAAATCGGCCTCGGAGGAGGGCATGCGCTCGGCTCTCCGCGGCGTCTTCGCCGAGGGCCACTGCATCATCGACCGGGAGGTGCGCGGCATCCAGCATCGCGTGCAGGATCGCCTGGAGGGCATTACAGACAGCGAATATGAGAGCCTGATCGATGTCGCGCTCGGGCTGACGGACAAGGCGATCGCCGCCCGCCGCGGCCTCTCTACCCGCGGCGCCCAGGCGCGCATCCGCCATCTCTACGAAAAGCTCGGCGTCGTCATGCCCGAGGACGGGGCGGGCGAGGGCTCGCTCTTCAATTCCCGCACGCGGGCGATCTGTCTGGCCTTTGCCCGCGGCCTTATCAATGTCGATGCGCTGAGGCGCGCGCAGGAGAGCCTTGATGCCTGGATCGACCAGGCTTCGCCGTCGAAGGACCTCTGAAGATCCGAGTGTGTGTTTGCACATTCAAATCTGCGTCTTCAAACGTAGCCGAACCCTTCCATCCGTGGCTAACTCGGACACAAGCAATAAAAAGCAGACGGGAGAAGACGCCATGCCCTTCGTCAACATCCAGATTCTCAAAGGCCATTCCCAGGAGCGCAAGGACGAGATCGCGCGGCGCGTCACCGCTGCCGTCAGCGAACTGGCCGAACTGCCGAAGGAGGCGATCTGGGTTGTCTTCGAGGACGTCCTGGCATCCGACTGGTTCGTCGGCGGAAAATCCGTCCAATCCACGAAGAGCTGAGCCATGGCGAGGAGCACCCGCGATCCGCGATTTGCCGACGTGGTCGGCGACGGGGCGCTGGAGACCTTGGCAAGCGGTCTCGGCTTCACCGAAGGTCCCGTCTGGCATCCTTACGAGAAATGGCTTGTCTTCAGCGACATGCCCGAAGACCGCATGTATATCCGCCGGCCTTCCGGCGCGGTCGAGGATTTTCGCCGACCGAGCAACAAGGCGAACGGCAATACGCTGGACCGCGAAGGGCGTTTGCTCACCTGCGAACATGCGATGAGCCGGGTCACGAGGCTCGAGCGCGACGGTTCGACGAGTGTCATCGCCACACACTACAAGGGCAAGGAACTCAACAGCCCGAACGACATCGTCGTTGCGACCGGCGGCGCGATCTATTTCACCGATCCGACCTATGGGCGGATGGAATATTATGGCGTGCCACGGCCGCAGAATCTCTCCTTTCAGGGCGTCTACCGCGTCGATCCCGACGGTTCCAACTTGACGCTGTTGGTGGATGATTTCGCCCAGCCGAACGGGCTCTGCTTCTCGCTCGATGAATCGCGCCTCTTCGTCAACGACACCGAGCGCCAGCATATCCGGGTCTTTGCCATCTCGCCGCGGGGCGAGCTCACGGGCGGGGCGGTCTGGGCCGAGACGAAAGGAGAGGCGCCGGGTGCGCCTGACGGCATGAAGATCGACAGCTGCGGCAATGTCTATTGCTGCGGGCCGGGCGGCATCCATGTCTTCGATCCTTCGGGCCATATGCTCGGCCTTATCCGCACGCCAGAGCCGACCGCCAATTTCGCCTTCGGTGACGAGGATCTGAAGAGCCTATATATTACCGCCTCGAGTTCGCTGCACCGGCTGAGGGTGCGCGTCCCGGGGTTAAGACTGTTCTGACATCCGGGAAACCGGCTAGCAGGAGTGGCTGCCGATGGAGGATCGGCGCCATGGATGTCCAAGCATCCGATCGACGGATTGCCGGAGAATGACCGGCGCTGGGTGAAAGCCTTTCACTCAAGGCCAAACAACTTAGGGAGGATTGAAATGCGTAAAGTCTTCGTACTTGCCAGCCTTGCCGCACTGCTCGCATCGGGCACGGCCTTTGCCGACACGAGCGGCAAGAAAATCGCCTTCTCGAACAATTATGCTGGCAATTCCTGGCGCCAGGCGATGCTCAAGAGCTATGACATCGTGACCAAGAAGGCCGTCGCCGACAAGATCGTGGGCGCGGCCGACGTCTTCACCACGGCCGACCAGGAAGTGCCAACCCAGGCCGCCCAGATCCAAAACCTCATACTGCAGGGCTATGACGCGATCGTCATCAACGCTGCTTCGCCGGATGCGCTGAATGGCGCCGTCAAGCAAGCCTGCGAAGCAGGCATCGTCGTCGTGTCCTTTGATGGTATCGTCAACGAGCCTTGCGCCTATCGCGTCGTCGTTGATTTCGAGGATATGGGCAAACAGGAAATCGCGCAGATGAAGGCGTTTCATCCGGAAGGCGGGAACCTCTTGGAAATCCGCGGCCTTGCCGGTACCTCGATCGACGATTCCATCCACAAGGGCCTGATCGAAGCCGTTGCCGCTCATCCCGAATTCAAGATTGTCAATTCGGTTACCGGCAACTGGGACCAGACGACGGCGCAAAAAGCAGTCGCGACCGTTCTCCCCTCGCTGCCCGATATCGTCGGCGTCGTCACCCAGGGCGGCGACGGCTACGGCGCGGCTCAGGCCTTTGCCGCTGCCGGCAAGCCGCGCCCGACCATCATCATGGGAAACCGTCAGGACGAGCTGCAATGGTGGAAGGAACAGAAGGCCAAGGACGGCTACAAGACCTGGTCCGCCTCGATCGCGCCCGGTGTCTCGACGCTCGCCTTCTGGGTCGCCCAGCAGGTGCTCGACGGCCGCACGGACATCCCACACGATCTCCTGGTGCCTTATCTCGCGTTTACGCAGGATGATTTCGAGAAGCATCTGACGGATATTCCCGTCGGCAGCGTTGCCACTAAGGAATATACGCAAGCCGATGCCATCGAAGCCATTAAGGCCAATATCAAGTGATGATCACGCCGGTGCAGGCTGTGGCCACCCGGATCATCGTCAGCCTCAGCGGCGCCGAGAAACATTTCGGCGCCGTGAGGGCGCTTGATGGCGTCGATTTCGACGTTCGCGCCGGCGAATGCGTCGGGCTCGTCGGCCATAACGGCGCCGGCAAGTCGACGCTGATGAACATACTGGCGGGAACGCTGGTGCTCGACCGCGGCAGCATGACGATCGGCAAAGCGGTCACGGAGAACTATTCGGTCATCCGCGCCCAGAGGTTCGGCATCCGCTGCGTCTTCCAGGAACTGTCGCTCTGTCCCAATCTTTCCGTTGCAGAGAATACCCGCATCAACCATCCGTCACTGCGTGGTTTCGGCTGGCATGGGCGTGCCGCCGAACTGATTAGCGCCAAGCTCGACGAGATCTTTCCCGAGCACGGCATCGATGCCTCCGATATCGTCGCGGATCTGTCGATCGGGCGGCGGCAGATGGTGGAGGTCGCCCGCGCCTTCACGGTGACGGATGATCCGCTGAACCTCGTCATCCTCGATGAGCCGACCTCTTCGCTCGATGCCCATACCGCTGGCCAGCTGCTCGCCTTCGTCCGGCGCTTCGTTGCGACCGGCGGCAGCTGCATCCTGATTTCGCATGTGCTTGGCGAGGTGCTGCAGAATGCCGACCGCATCGTCGTCATGCGCGACGGCAAGGTCGTGGCCGCCGATGCGGCTCGTGGCTATGACCGCGACCGGCTCGTCGCGACCATGGGTGGGGCTGCCCATCGCGAGAAAGGCGCAACGCAAGCCGTCGCGGCCAAGCCGACAGGTGCGCCGCGCGTGCGGGCCCGACCGGCGCGTCAGGGCGATGGCGCCGAACTCGTTGCCCAATCAGGTTCCATCATCGGCCTTGCCGGGCTTGCCGGTCACGGCCAGACCGATCTGTTGCTGGCGATCTTCAATAGCGCGCGCCGCAGCAAGATCGGTATCGAGGTGACAGCACCGGTGGCGCTTGTCGCCGGCGACCGGCAGTCCGACGGCATCTTCCCCCAATGGTCGATCGCCGAGAATATCGGCATCCGATCGCTGAAGCGGCTGCGTGCCGGTCTGCTCATCTCGCAAAAGCGCGAGGCCGAGCTTGCCGATGGCTGGAAGCGCCGGATCGGCATCCGCACGCCCGACATGAACAACAACATCCTGTCACTTTCGGGCGGCAACCAGCAGAAGGCGCTCTTTGCCCGTGCGCTCGGCTCCGATGCCGAGATCATTCTAATGGACGATCCGATGCGCGGCGTCGATATCGGCACCAAGCTCGAAGTCTACGATCTCATCCGCCAGGAGGCCGCCAATGGCCGCACCTTCATCTGGTATACGACCGAGACGGAAGAGCTCGACAATTGTCACCATGTCTACGTCTTCAAGAACGGCCGCATCGTCGCCAACCTCACGCGCGACGAGCTGACCGAGGAGAAGATCATCCAATCCTCCTTCGTCGAGGCAAGCTGAGATGACATTCGTTTCGCTGAACAATTCCCCCATGCGCCCGGCCCGCAGCAGCGCCAGAAGGGCACGCACCCTGCGCGCCATGTTGCCGGCGCTCTCGCTCGTTCTGGTGCTGATTGCGATCGCCTGGCTCAATCCGCGCGCCATCTCCTATTTCGGCTTCAGCCTGATGCTGAACCTCGCGATCCCGATTGCGCTCGCCACCATAGCGCAGATGTTCGTCATCGCCGGCAACGAGCTCGATCTTTCGATCGGCACCTTCGTCGGTTTCGTCGGCTGTGTCACCGCCACCTGGCTGCGCGACGCGCCGCTGCTCGGCATTGTCGTGTTGCTTGGTTCGATTGGTGTCTATGCGCTGCTCGGCGCGCTGATCCACCTGCGCAACCTGCCGTCGATCGTCGTGACGCTCGGCATGAGCTTCGTCTGGCAGGGGCTGGCGATCCTCGTGCTGCCCAAGCCTGGCGGTAAGGCGCCGGAGTGGCTGCAGGCGATCACGTCCTTCAAACCGCCCTTCATTCCTTTTCCGATCGTCGCTGCGATTGTCATTGCCGCCGTCGTCTATTTCGGCCTGATGCGCACCTCGTACGGCGTCATTCTGCGCGGCTCGGGCGGCAATCCGGCAGCGCTGGCGCGGGCCGGCTGGTCGCTCCTGCGTACCAAGATCACCCTCTTTGCCTTGGCCGGAAGCTTCGGCGTGCTCTCCGGCATGACGCTGATTGGCATTACCTCGTCGGGCGATGCCAATATCGGTAATGGCTATACGCTGCTGTCGATCGCCGGCGTCATTCTCGGTGGCGGCGAATTCATGGGTGGGCGCGTGTCGCCGATCGGCGCGGTCATCGGCGCGCTGACGCTGGCGCTCGCCGCCTCGTCGCTCCTGACCTTCATGCATATTCCGCCGGACTGGCAGGTGGCAGCGAATGGCGCGATCCTCATCATCGTGCTTGCCGCACGCGCGCTCATCAGCCGCAAGGAGGCATGACATGGCGCAATTGAAGGCGCTCGCCGCAAAACCCTGGATCTGGTCCTTCATCGGCGCTCTCGCCGCCTGGCTCGCCACCATCGCGTTTACCGGCGGCTACGGCGCCGGCGGCATGCTGACGGCCGCCTTCTCGCTCGCCGTCTTCATGGTCATCGTCGGTACAGGGCAGATGTTCGTCATCACGCTCGGCCCCGGCAATGTCGATCTCTCGCTGCCGGCCAATATCGGGCTTGCCAGCGCCGTCGCGATGAAGACTATGGACGGGCAGGACAGCATGATCGCAATCGGCCTGCTTGCGGCGCTCGCCAGCGGTGCTGCGGTCGGCGCTGCCAATTACCTGCTGATCTGGGCGCTGCGCATTCCGCCGATCATAGCCACGCTCTCGGCAAGCTTCATCATCCAGTCTATCGACATCAGCTATGGCCGCGGCCTGCAGATCAAGCCACCGCCGGGTTTTGCGGAATTCACCAACCTGCAAATTCTCGGCGTTCCTGTACTGGCCCTTGTCACCATCCTGTTCACCTTGGGCGCCGGCATTGCGCTCCAGAGGATGATCTACGGGCGCTCGGTGCTGGCGATCGGGCAGAATATCAGCGCCGCCTGGCTTGCCGGTGTTCCTGTCGGGCGCATCCGTTTTCTCACCTATACACTCTCGGGCACGCTCGGCGGTCTGAACGGGGCGCTGCTTGCCGGCTATTTTCGCGGCGCAAATGTCGATATAGGCAATGAATATCTGCTTTCCTCGATCGCCGTCGTCGTCATTGGCGGCACCTCGGTCGCGGGCGGAAAGGCCAATATTCCCGGCATCTGGGGGGCCGCCCTTTTCCTCGTGCTTCTGCTCACCATGCTCAACACATTCGGCGTCAGCGCCGGCGTGCGCCTGCTGCTCACCGGCCTCATCATCGTCGGGGTCATCACCGCTGCTGGAGGCAAACGCTCATAAGATCGTCAGGCGCGCGCGCCCCGCGTAAGCGACCTCAAGCCCGGACGTCGAACTCGATGCGGAGGAAGCGAGGGCGATCGCAAGCACGATCGCGAAGTTTCGGCCGCGTTGCGCCGTCGGATATCGCAGAGCAGTTGGGGAAGCTGTTATCGATATGACCTCCTGTGTCAGGCAGCCATCCAGCCACCGTCAACCAAAAGGTTGTGACCGGTAATATAGGACGCTTCATCGCTCGCCAAAAACAGCGCAGCGCTTGCGACATCGGTGGGTCTACCCAGGCGCGGCATCGGCGTCCGTTTGTGCGAATATTCCAGCATCTCCGGCAGGATTGCCCGGCCCGATTTCCCGGTCAATATCTTACCCGGCGCGACAGCGTTGCAGATGATGTTGGCGGCGGCGTAATCAGCGGCAATCTGTTTCGTCATGTAGACGAGGCCGGCCTTGCTGACACCATAGGCGAAATCACCCGGCGCAGAAACCATGCCGTGCTGCGAGGAAATATTGACGATCCTGCCACGCGTTTCGGCGACGATCTCCTGCTGAAGCATGATCCGCACGGCCGCACGGCTGCAAAGAAAGGCGCCCTTCAGGTTCACGTCCATGACCCGGTCCCACTCTGTCTCCTCCGTTTCGGCGAGCGGTTTCGGCGCGTGAATGGCGGCGTTGTTGACGACGATGTCGAGCCTTCCGAAACGGGCCTGGGCTTCTGCAAAGACATGCGAGACGTCCTCGGAGCGCGCGACGTCTCCTTGGATGAAGATAGCATTCGGACCAATTGCGCTTAGCACTTCGATCACAGGCGCGCCACCTTCGACAACCGCCGTCGAAATATCGACGGCGACAACATTGGCGCCTTCCTCCATGAAGCGGACAGCAATAGCACGGCCAATACCGGAGGAAGCGCCGGTTATGATGGCGGTCTTGTTCTTCAGGCGCATGATCGCTGTCCGTCCTATGATTTTTCTGTCCGGAGGGAGGATTGCCATTTGATGTAGTCTTCAGCAGCATGCCGGCCGGCGAACCGTGGTTGGAAACCCGTATCCGACAAGAGCCGGTCGATCGAAAGAGGCGCTCGGTCCGCGGCGAGGCCGAATGTCAGGTTCGCCACTTCGCCGCCATTGGCAATGCGCCAGCCGCGCGCATCGGGAAGGCCTTGCAACGCATCGCACCATTCGGCCACGCTCGTGAGCTGCCCGCCGCCGAGATTGTAGATGGTGTGGTTCAATTCCTTCTGCCGGAGAAGGGCAGCAATGCCGGCCCCGGCATCGCGACTATAGAGCCAGTCGCCCGTCAAGGGCCGTGGCAGAACGACATTTTCTCCTTCCCGCCAGAGATCGACAACCTGGCCATGCGGGCTCAGGACAGGGCGCAGACCGGTCTTGTATTCCCACGGACCATAGACAGGGCCGAGCCGGACGATCGTCAGATCAATCCCGTAAAGATCTGCAAGTCGCATGGCTGTCGCTTCGGCGGCGAGCTTCGTAATGCCGTAGAGGCTGACCGGCGACGGCCGGGATTCATCTTCCTGATAGGTACCTCCCTCCGGCCTTGCCACTCCATAGACGGCGACGCTGCTTGCCAGGATGAGGCGTGGCCGTGGCGAAAGACCGGAAAGGGCGTGCATGAGATTGGCCGTTCCGCCGACATTGACCGCGATCACGCCGGCGGGATCGTCCATTTCTGCCTGACGATCCGGCGTAACGGCCGCCAGATGGATGACGGCCTTTACAGCCTCGGTGCCAACGAGGTGATCGATGTCGGCGGCGCTGGTAATGTCGCCGGCAACGAACTTGATATTCCCAAACACGCCGCCAAACGCTGCAGGAACCGCTTCGCGTCCAAAGAGCACGACGGCCTCATCAGCCTGTCCGAGAGCCTCGGTCACGGCCAGGCCGACGAAACCCGTGCCGCCGGTAATGACGATGCTCATCTCCGATTGCTCCCGATGATGGCGCGTCTCTCCATGCGCGATACCCAGTGGGAGAAGGGCCACAACATGACGAAGAAGATCACTGCTGCCGCGGTCAGCGGTGTCGGATTGTAGGTCTGCTCCTGCGCGACACGGGCTGAACGCAGCAATTCAGGAAGTGCCACCATCGAGGCGATCGAGGTCGTCTTGACAAGTTCCAGGGAATTGCTGGCGAGCGGGGCCAGAACCTTGCGTAGGACCTGGGGAAGGATCACGAGCATAATCGTGTGGAAACGATGGAGGCCGAGCGCTGCTGCCGCTTCGTGCTGGCCCTTGGGGATAGACTGGAGACCGGCGCGAAAGATCTCGCCGAAATAGCCGGTATTGTTGATGATCAGCGCCACGACGACGGCAGTGAAATTGCCGAGCGTCAGCCCGAAAAACGGCAGGCTGTAGAAGATCAGGATCAATAGGACGAGGACCGGAAAAGACCGCAGCAGATCGATGAACATCACAACCAGACGTTGCGCGAGCGGTCCGCCGAAGCTGTAGATCATCGCCACGCCGAGGCCCGAAAGCACTGACAGGGGCAGTGAGACAAGCGCCAGCAGGACCGTGACTTCAAGTCCCTGCAGCAGCAGCGGATAAATCAGCAGGAAGGACTGAAAACTTGCGAAATTCTGGATGAAAAGATCCACGGCCACTCCTCAATGCGCATGTGCATAGCGCTTTTCCATCACACGGCTCAGGAAAACGAGCGGGATGAAGAAAGCCAGATAGAAGGCGGCCGCCAATGTCAGCGGTGACGGGTTGGCGTAAATGGACATGGCGCTCTGGGCGCTGCCGAGCGCCTCGGGAAGGGAGACCGCTGCACCAAGCGCCGTGCCTTTTGTGATGGCGATCGAGCGGTTGGTAATCAAAGGGATGGCGAGCCGGATCGATTGCGGCAGGATGACCAAGCGGAGCGTCAGGGCACGGGAAATGCCGAGTGCAGACGCGGCCTCCCATTGGCCCTTGGAAACCGCCATGATCGTTGCCGAGAAGATTTCCGCGGAAAAGGCGGCAAGGACCGCAGCAAGCGCAAGCGCCGTCGCGAAGAATGGCGAGAAGGTCAGCCCGAGATAGGGCAGGCCGAAATAGATGAAGATGATGATGACGAGTTGCGGGAGCGTGCGAAATACCTCGACATAGGCCGTCACCAGCCCGTTGAGAGGCCGATTGTTGGCGCAACGCAGCAGCGCAAGCGCAAGCCCGGTAAGGACGCCGATGACGATCACGCAGACGGCCACTTCGACCGTTACGATGAAGCCGGCAAAAACCTCCGGCAAAGCTTGAGCGATGACCGGGGCATTGAAGTAGTTTTCGAGAATCTGGTCCATGGAACCCTCGCCGTGGAGCGCGGCGCGGCACAGCCGCGCCGGATCTGAGCAGCGTTAGTTGCAGGCGAGTTCGTGCGGCTTGTCGTCGTAGCCTTTGAAGCCCGGCGCGCCATAACCGGGAAAAACGGTCGTCAGGGCCGTGCCGTCAGCAGGCTTTTCGCCGTACCATTTCTCGTAGAGTTTCGCCATCGTGCCGTCCTGTTTCAGGCATTCGATCGCGCCTTCGACCTTGTCTCGATAGGCTTCGTCCCCGTAACGAAAAGCATAGCCGAAATTACGGCCGTTGAAATCCTTGAAGCCGACCTCGATGGCAGGATTCTTGCTGGCGGCATAGACAGTTGTCGGGATCTCGTTGAGTGCTGTGAAAGCGCGATGGGTGATAACGGCCTGCACCGAATCCGGGAAGGTCTCGTAGCGCTCCACCTCGAAGCCATATTTCTCGGCGTTCTGCGTCGCCCAGGTGTCCGAGATGGTGCCCCGGTTGACGGCTAGGACCTGACCCTTCAGCCCCTCAAGCGCGGGGAGTTTCTCGCCCTTTCTGACGAGGAAGCCGTTGCCCGTTGCGAAAAAGGGCTCGGTATAGAGCATCTTTTCGGACCGCTCCTGCGTGATGTTGAGTGGATTGACGGTGAATTCGATACGTTTGGAAAATAGTGCCGCAAACAGGCCGGAGAAGTTGATGTCCTGCACGTCGACCGAAGGCCGTCCGACCTTTTTTGCGATCGCGTTGATGAGATCGACGCCGAACCCTTCCGGGCCGCTTGCGCCGCGCACCATCCACGGCGCGACGCCGAAATCCGAGCCGACGACGAGTGGCTGGTCCTGAGCATGGTCATCTGCAAGAGCCGGTGCGCCGGAAAGCCCCAAGGCTCCAAGCGCGGCCAGAAGTGCGATTGAATTGATTGCTTTTTTTGTCATTGCATTCCCCATTTCTATTGCTGGCGTTGATTATGGTGACGGCTGATGGTGCTGATGCCAATGCCTGGCAATGTCGGCGCGGCGACACACCCAGACGCCGTCGTGGCGAGCGACATGATCGAGAAAACGCTGGAGCCCGGCTGCCCTTCCCGGATGACCGGCGATGCGCAAATGTAGACCGACCGACATCATTTTCGGGGCATGCCTGCCTTCGGCATAAAGGAAGTCGAATGCGTCGCGCAGGAACTGGAAAAAATGGTCGGCGGTGGCCATGGCGCCGCGCATGAACTTGGCGTCGTTGTTGGTCAGGCTATAGGGAACAATCAGCTGATTGCGGTCCCCGACCTTCACCCAATAGGGCAATTCCTCGTTATAGGCGTCGCTGTCGTAGGAAAATCCGCCATGTTCGACGAGCAGATTTCGCGTGTTGACGCTTGGGCCATAGCGGCAATACCACCCTTCGGGTGCGGTGCCGATCGAGGCCTCCATGCTTTGCACGGTTCTTTTGATCCGTGCACGCTCCTCGTCGACGGAAAGCCCGCGATGGTGCTCCCAGCGCCAACCATGAGCGCAGACGTCGAATCTGCTGGTCCGCAGATACGTAGAGATTTCGGGGTTTCGCTCAAGCGCCAGGGCGCATGCCATGACGGTTGCCGGAAAGGCGCGTTCCTCAAGCAATCGCGCCAGGCGCCAGAACCCGACACGGCTCCCATATTCGAACATCGATTCAGCGGCAAGATCGCGGCCGGCAAACGAGCCCGAACCGCCTTCCGTCAGCGCGGTCTCGCTTGCGGCATCTCCATCGAGGGTAGAGGGCTCCGACCCTTCTTCGACATTGATGACAATGTTCAGCGCCAAGCGCGCTCCATCCGGCCATTTCGGATCGTAGCCATTGGCGCCGTAGCCGACAAAATCCCGCGTCAGGTGGCTTTTCGGTCTCATTCTCATGCCCCCGGATTGATCACGACAGGTGTCGGCAGCTCGTAGAACTCGTCATTTGCGGCCTTTTCGGTGACCCCCATCGTGACGAAGAATTCGACGGGAGCGTCGAAAGCGGAAAGCGGTGCGTGCCAGACATTGCGCCTGTAGATCACACCCTGCCCGGGACCTGCTTCGTAGGCGTGGATCTGTTCCAGGTCGGGGCTGCCGTCCGGATTGCTCGGGCAAGTCACGACAAGAAAACGGGTGTCGCGAAGAGGCACGAAGGCCTGGTCGGAGAAGGGATGTCTCTCAAGGAATTTGACTTCTGCCGGAAGCGCTGTCGCTGCGACGACTTTCGACACCCAAAAGGCGCGACGCATGCCGTCCTGTTCGTGCGTAAAGTCGATCGAGAGCGCGCGGCGGCGCTGATCGCCCTGATGTTCAATGACATCGCCGAAATCCACGAAGTCGGCCTGTTTAAGCTGTTGAACGATCCTGCTCACGTCAACTCCATATAGATCCCACTGGGATACCAGCGGGGCACGCGGTGAAGTTAGCGACAAAAATGGGTTTGTAAAGCGCAAATCCCGCACTTGGCACGACGAACAAACCAGCGGGACCCCGCTGGGATTGCTTGGCGTCCTCTCATCGTCTAAGAGGGAGGCCGGCGGGAAAACTCTCAAGGATTGAATGTGGCGGACGAAGCAACCATCACCACGGGAAAAGATCAGACGAAAATCTCGGAGCAGGCCTATCAGTACTTAAGGAGCCTGATTCTGGCGCGCGAGCTCGGTCCCGGCGATGTGTTTACGGAACGCAAGCTTGCAGAGCAGATCAAGGCGTCGCGAACGCCGCTGCGGGCCGCCATCAACCGGCTTGTGGGCGAGGGCCTCGTGTCGCGCCTGTCGAACGGCAGCATCGTCATCCGGCAGGTGGCGGTCGAAGAGCTGATGGAGATCCTGGTGATCCGCCGTCTACTCGAGGGCGAAGCCGCCGCCCAGGCTGCCCATCGCAGTAGCCCCGGCAGCGTCGATGCCATACTGGAAAAGAGCCGGGCGATCGTCGCGGATCCGAGTCTGGAATTCGATTCTTTCTGGGAATATGACGACGACTTTCATCTGTTCATCGCCGATGCCAGCGGCAAGCCCATGCTTGCGCAGTATATCCGCAATCTGCGCGACAAGGCGCGCATGGCCCATGTCGTGCGCATGGAGAGGAATTTCGAGCAGCAAGCGCGCGAGCACATCGCCGTCCTGCAGGCGGTGGCTGACAAGAAACCGGACGAGGCGCGCCAGGCAATGGCCGACCATATAGACCGCGTTCGCGAACGCTTCATGCGTTGGCTCTTTTCGGATTGAGGCATCAATGCCGCTAGCCCTTGGTCAGCAGGCTTGAGAAATCCGAGCCTGACCCGATCGAGGTGATTGCGCGTGTTCTGTCTGGCAAGATCGGCATCGTTTGCTTGCATGGCGCCGAGGATGCAAAGCTGCTCTCAACGGGCCTGGCTAAAACGCCGAGGAAGTTTCGACCTCGCACATATGCAGCAGCGTGCGCACCATCGGCACCGCTGCTCGAGCCATCGATTGGCGCAGGATTTCGCAATCAACACATGCGGTTCGTCGTCAAGGTTCAATGAGGTCGAGACAGGCGGCCTCGCTTTCGACGTTAGGGCGAAACTGGGTCAGCTGCGCAAAATCCTTCACGCACGTTCCGTAACCGCCAGGCACCGTTCGGCGTGCGGTCTCCAGCAGCGTCCCCGAGCGCAGCTCACGAGTCTCGATCAGCGAGAGTATCTGATCGTCGCTGAGTTCCGATATCCGACTGGCCTCTGCGCCGATGCGCCTTTTCATCGTCCTCTTCCCAATTCGTGAGCGGCCCTTCGCCAATTTGCCGATTGACTCAATCAACCAGCTCTTGCTACGGTATCTTGGTGGGATACCAGCGGGATTGCATAGGGATTTCCATGCTGAATACCGACGCCGACATCGTGATCCACGATGACGAAATACGTGCGCGGATCAGCGCCGGGACACTGCACGACCAACTGGATTACCCCCCCGTAAGCGAACGGTGCTCGACGGGGCGGCCGAAGACGGCCGTCTCGCGAGGCCAATCCTGCGTCATGACGCAAGACTGCCCGCCGAGCCGGTGACGGCTACGATGTGACGGAAAACCGATTGACCATGCGATGAGACAAGATCGTCGGTATCTGCTTTTAGTTGCCCGCCAAAGCCCGCGGCTGCTGCAGACCGGCAAAAGCAGGGCAAGCGGATGTTTGGAGCTCGCCCCATGATGGAGCAGACCTATACGCTGAAGCAATTGGCACAGGGTGATCGGCCGATCCGGATCGGCTTTTTCCTGGTGCCGGACTTCCCCCTGATGACGTTCGCCGCCGCGCTCGACTCGCTGCGGCAGGGCAATCGTCTGGCCAAGCGAAAGGCCTTCGAGTGGCTCATTCTCTCGGCCGATGGCAGCCATGTGAAGTCCAGTAGCGGTTTGGGCTTCGATGCCGATACGGCAATAGGGCAGGCGCCCCGTTGCGATATCGTCATACTTTGTGCCGGGATCAATTATGCCGATGCCTATGATGCCAATGTCTTTGCGTGGTTGAGACGCATCCATTCAGAAGGATGCGTGCTGGGCGCCGTCAGTACGGCAGTGTTCTTCCTAGCAAAGGCGCGGTTGCTGGAGGGACGACGTTGTGCAGTTCATTGGGAATCGCTTGCAAGCTTTCGCAGCGAGTTTCCGAACTGCCTCGCCACGGACGACATTTTCGCGATCGACGGACGCTTCCTGACCTCTTCGGGCGGTACGGTCACGCTCGACATGATGCTCTACCTTATTTCCGCTGTGGAAGGCAGGGAGCTCGCCGCGCTCATTTCAGACCAGTTCAACCATGCGAGGATCAGGCGCCAGGATGACGTCCAGCGCATGTCGCCAGAAGATCGTTTCGGCATCAGGAATGCCAAGCTTGCATTCGTGGTGCGCCGCATGGAGGCAAGTCTCGGCGATCCCGTGGAGATTTCAGATCTCGCCGACAGCGTCGCGCTTTCGCTGCGGCAGCTCGAACGGCTGTTCCACGCCAACCTCGGAAAAAGTCCCAGTCATTTCTACATCGAACTGCGCATGGCGCGAGCAAGAGAACTGCTGGTCTACACGGAATTGGCGATCGGACAGATCGCTGAAATCTGCGGTTATCAATCGGCCTCCCATTTCGGTCGCTCGTATCGCACGCGATTTCGCGAGAGCCCTGCTGCCACCAGAAACGCCGAGAAACGACGGGGGATGTCAACCGCATGAACAATGTCGATCGACGCAGAGAAGATGTCGGATCACTGCATGTCACCGAGGTTCATCCCGTTTTAATTTTTATGAAGACGGACGGGCGACGGGCAAAAAGCCCGCGGCGACCGCGGCTTGCCGGCAAAGGTTAGCCGATCGGTCCAACCCATAAAATCGGAACAGTTAAAGCGCTAACTAGGAGATGACTACCGTGGATAAGTCTCAACATTCCTATATTCCGACCCTGGTCGAACAGATGTCGAGCGGCGCGATCGGCCGCCGCGAATTCCTTCGAAAGGCAACACTGCTCGGTGTTTCGGCGGCCGCTGCCTATTCTCTGGCCGGTGTAACGATGCCCGGCGATGTCGCCCAGGCGGACGATTTGCCGAAAGGCGGAAATCTGCGCATCGGCATGCGCTGCATGGAGATCAAGGATCCGCATCTGGCAGACTTCGCCGAGAAGTCGAACGTGATCCGTCAGGTCTGCGAATATCTCACGCTCACGGACCGCAACAATATCACCCATCCCTATCTTCTCGAGAAATGGGACGTCAGCGACGACCTGAAGACATGGACGCTGCATGTGCGCAAGGACGTCAAGTGGCGCAAGGGCAAGCCATTGACGGCAGACGACGTCGTCTGGAACCTGAAGCGCGTCTGCGATCCGGCGATCGGTTCGTCGATGCTCGGGCTTTTCACCGGCTATCTCGTCGAGGAATACGAAACCGGCGAAAAGGACGAGAAGGGCAATCCAAAGAAGTCGAGCAAGCTCTGGGCCGACAATGCCATCGAGAAGGTCGACGATCACACCGTCCGTCTCAACTGCTCCTCGCCGCAGATCGCCGTGCCCGAGCACCTCTATCACTACCCGATGTTCATCCTCGATCCGGAGGAAAACGGTGCCTTCGGGGCCGATGCAAACGGCACCGGTCCCTTTGTCATCACCGAATACGTCGTCGGCAAGGGTGCCAAGTACAAGGCCAGGACCGACTATTGGGGCACAGGCCCCTATCTCGACACGTTCGAATATGTCGACCTCGGCGACAACCCGGGCGCCGGCATCGCCGCCATGGCCTCCAAGCAGGTCGATGGCCTGTCGGAAGCCGATGCGGTCCAGATCAATGCGATGAAGAATTTCCCGCATGTCGCCGGCTACCAGGTCGAGACGACGCAAACGGTCGTTGCCCGCATGCATCCGGATATCGAGCAGTTCAAGGACAAGCGCATACGCCAGGCGATGCGCTACGCGATCGACCGTGACAAGGTCATCCAGACCGCGCTTCTCGGTGCCGGCATTCCTGCCGAGGATCATCACGTCGCGCCGTCACATCCCGAATATGCGGCCCTGCCGAAATATCCCCGAGATATCGAGAAGGCCAAGAAGCTCCTGGCTGACGCAGGCTATCCTGACGGTTTCGAATTCGACATGACCACGCGCCCCGATCCGATCTGGGAGCTCAACACGGCGCAAGTCCTTGCCGAACAATTCAAGGACATCGGTGTGAAGGTCAACATCAAGTCGCTGCCGAGTGCGCAATATTGGGAAGTCTGGACGACGTCGCCGTTCAGCCTGACGGCCTGGGGCCACCGGCCGCTGGCAATCATGACGCTGTCGCTTGCCTACCGTTCGAATGCCGCCTGGAACGAATCCAACTATTCCAATCCGGATTTCGACAAGCTGCTGACGGAAGCCGAAGGCATCCTCGATCCGAAGGAGCGCAGCAAGGTGATGGCAAAGATCGAAGCGATCATGCAGGACGACGGACCGATCGTTCAACCCTTCTGGCGTGTCTTCTCGACAGTCATGGACAAGAAGGTCAAGGGCTTCGAGCTTCATCCTTCGCAATATATCTTCGCGCATCAATACGCGATCTCGGCCTAACCTCTCGGCTGGTGCCCGGCCGCCTTTACGCGGTCGGGTGCTACGCCCCGATATTCGGGATCCCCGGCTATGGCGAATTTCCTTTGCAAGCGTCTGGTGATGATGATGGTGACGATGCTCTGTGCCTCGTTCCTCGTCTTCGCCGTCTGCGAATTCACTCCCGGCAGCGTGGCACGCAAGTCGCTCGGTCCCTTCGCCACCCAGCAGCAGGTCGACCTTTTGTCGCAGAAGCTGAAGGCCAATGATCCGCTGCTGGTGCGTTATGGCCGCTGGCTGGGCGTGCTCGTCGGCGCAATTCCCGACCCCCTCCAGGATCCGGCCACCGGACTGAATTTCAAGGATCCGCGCGGTGCCCAGTATTTTGGCAATTTCGGCTATTCGACGCTGAACAAGCTGCCCGTCAACGACGTCATCTGGGATCGCCTCGGCAATACCGCTATCCTCGCCGGCCTGGCGTTCCTCTTGATCGTGCCGCTGTCGATCATCTTCGGCATCCTGTCGGGGCTGAAGGAGGGCGGCGTGCTCGACCGGACATTGTCGGTCATCTGTATCACTTTCACTTCCATTCCGGAATTTGCGTCCGGGGTCTTCCTAGTGACGCTTTTCGTGATCCTCTGGCCGATCCTGCCAGGCACGAGCCCTCTCAACAGCGATGGCGGCTGGGCAGTGCCCTACCAGTTCGTACTGCCCGTTGCCGTGCTGGTCATCTACGACTTTGGCTATGTCGCCCGCATGATCCGCGTCTCGATGATCGGCGTGATGGAGCGGCCCTATATCCGAACGGCAATCCTCAAGGGCATGAGCACGCGCCGCATGGTCCTCGGCCACGCGCTGCGCAATGCGATGATCGCACCGTTCACCGTGCTCCTGCTGCAAATCAACTTTCTGATCAGCGGCGTCGTCGTGACCGAACTCGTCTTTGCCTATCCGGGCTTCGGCCGCCTGATCCTCGACGCAAGTCTGTTCGGCGATATCGCAACGCTTGAAGCCGCCACGCTGATCACGGTCGCCATCGCCGTCGTTACGCAGCTGCTCGGCGACCTTGGCTACATGCTGCTCGATCCACGTATCCGGGTGAGGTAAATCATGGCTGTTCAAGACAATATCGTCGGTGTCGTTGGCGTACCGTCAAAACGCGCAGCGCGACCCAACTGGATGCGCATTTTCCATTCGCGCACAGCCGTCGTCGGGCTTTGCCTGGTTCTCTTCTGGGTACTTGCCGCCCTACTCGCCCCCATCCTGCCGCTGCCATCGCCGACGGATTCCGATGTCATGGCGATGAGCAACCCCTATCCGTCCGCGGCCCACTGGCTGGGAACCGATATCCTCGGTCGCGACATGCTGTCACGGCTGATCTTCGGTGCCCGCACCGTGCTTTCCGTCGCGCCCTTGTCGGTGGCGGTTGCCATGATCGTCGGCATCACCATGGGCATGATCGCCGGCTACTACGGTGGCTGGATCGATGTGCTGATCAGCCGGTTCTCCGACATCATCCTGGCCTTTCCGGTTCTCGTCATCTACGTCATCCTGATCGCCAATATCGGACCGTCGGTCCTGAATATTGTCATCGCGACGATGATCGCCTCGGCGCCGGGCATTGGCCGTATCACGCGCGGCCTGGTCCTCGGCCTAAAGCAGCAGGAATATGTCGCCGCGGCGAAGCTGCGGGCAGAAAGCACGTTCTACATCATGATTGTCGAGCTGCTGCCGAACTGCCGCAGTCTCCTGATCGTCGATGCCTGCCTGCGCATCGGCTACACGATCATCACCATCGGCATTCTCGGTTTCCTCGGCCTCGGCCTGCCGCCACCGAACCCCGATTGGGGCGGCATGGTCAAGGAGAGCGTCACTGTCTTGAATGTCTGGCCGCACATGTCGCTGATCCCGTCCTTCGCGCTCGTCAGCCTGGTTCTCGGCTTCAATCTCCTCGCCGACGGTATGCGGGAGGCATGGAAGCCATGAACATCATCGCGTCCAATCCTCAAGGAGCGGCCATGTCCACCACGCCATCGATCGATCGTGAACCTGTTCTCGACATTGAAAACCTGCGCATCGAATTTCGCGGCAAGAACGAAACGGTCGTTGCGATCCCTGACCTCTCGTTCAAGGTCATGCCCGGCGAAAGTTACGGGCTCGTCGGGGAGTCAGGCTGCGGCAAAAGCACGACGGCCATGGCGATCATGGGCTATCTCGGCAATACCGGTGTGATCGCCGGCGGCAGCATCCGCTTCAATGGCAAGCAACTGGTCGATGCTTCGACCAGGGAGTTGCGCTCCATCCGCGGGCGGCAGATCGCCATGGTCTACCAGGATCCGATGAGTGCGCTTAATCCGGTCAAGACGATTGGCGCGCAGCTTGCCGAAGTGCCGCTGCTTCACATGGGCGCCAGCAAGAAGGACGCGATGGCGATGGCGGAGGCGATGCTTGCCGACGTTCGCCTGCCGGATGCCCGCGACATGATGCGGCGATATCCGCATCAGCTATCAGGTGGCCAGCAGCAACGTGTCGTCATCGCCATGGCATTGCTCGCCAAGCCGTCCCTGCTGCTGCTCGATGAGCCGACGACAGGCCTCGACGTGACGGTCGAGGCTGCGGTCATCGATCTGATTGCCGAATTGCGTCAACGCTATTCGACGAGCCTCTTGTTCATCTCGCACAATCTCGGTCTGATCGCGGAAAGCTGCGACCGTCTCGGCATCATGTATTCCGGCGAGATGGTCGAAGAGGGAACGACAGGTGAAGTGTTCCGCCGGCCGAAACACCCCTATACGCGTGGTCTCATCGACTGCATTCCCGATATCACGGGTGACAAGCGCAGCCGAACACTTGCCGCGATCCCAGGCTCGATCCCGCTACCGCAGGAACGGCCGCAGGGCTGCCTGTTCGGGCCACGCTGTTCAAGTTTCGTCGCAGGCCTCTGCGATCGCCCCGGGCTTGTTCTGGAGCCGGCGGGCGAGGACCATCTCGTGCGTTGTGTTCGCTGGCCGGACATTCCGGCTGCGACCGCAAGCGGGGCGCATGTCGAGGCGTATGATACCAAAAAAACGACGGCCATTTCGCTAGCCGACGTCAACCGTCTCTATCCTGTCGGCCACCAGCAGACGGTCAAGGCGAATGAAGCGGTCACATTCGAAGCGGCAACAGCCGAGATCGTCGCGCTGGTCGGTGAGTCCGGCTGCGGAAAATCGACGCTCGCGCGCATCGTGACGGGTCTCGACAAGGCGACGTCGGGAAAAATCCGCATGGCTGGCGAAAACATTGCCGAGCTGCAGGCGAGCGAGCGTCCACGCGAACTGCTGCAGCAGGTTCAGATGATCTTTCAAAATCCCGACAGTACGCTCAACCCTTCGCATTCGGCTGCCTTCTCCATTCGTCGTTCGATCAAGAAATTCGGTATCCGGAAAGGAAAGGCTGAGATCGAGCAGCGCGTCCGCGAGCTCCTGGAAATGGTGCGGTTGTCTCCAGCCGTTGCAGATCGAAAGCCGAACCAGCTTTCCGGCGGCCAGAAGCAGCGTATCGCCATCGCCCGCGCCTTTGCGGCCGAACCTTCGCTGATCGTCGCCGACGAACCGGTTTCAGCTCTCGACGTCTCGGTGCAGGCAGCGGTCGTGACGCTTCTTCTCGACATTCAGCGGGAAAAGCATGCCACGATGCTGTTCATCAGCCACGACCTGGCGCTGGTCCGCCATGTCGCCGACAAGGTCGTCGTCATGTATCTCGGCAAGATCATGGAGCAGGGAGCCGTCGAGGAAGTCTTCGGAGAAGGCGCCCATCCTTATACCGAGGCGCTGCTGTCGGCGATCCGCAGCCCGCATCCAGACGAAACGCCGCGCGAGCGTATTCGCCTGTCGGGTGAAACGCCAAGCCCTGTCAACGTACCCGCCGGTTGCCGCTTTTCGACGCGATGCCACCGCAAGCTCGGCAGCATCTGCGACACTGTACCGCCGCCGCTGCGCAAGATGACCGGCACGCACGAGATTCTCTGCCATATCGATCAGGCGGACCTCGCCGCCCGGCCATCCATTCTTGTTCCCGTCAAACAGGCATAATGATGCGCGATCCCGACAGGTTGATTGGTGATTTCTGGCGGAAAGCCGCCGGTCTGCGTGCAATCCTGCACGTGTTGGCGAGCATCTGCATCGTTGCGACTGGAAATTCTCTTCTGACGACGACGGTTTCGCTTCATCTGAGCGATCCCGCAATCGATTCGCACGTGGTCCAGTTGCTGCTGACAGCATTTCCCATAGGCTTTCTTGGCGGTTGCCTGTCGGCCCGTTTCCTTGTCGTCCGTTTTGGACATGAGCGTGCCTTCCAGATCGTCTCATTGCTCGCCGCGTTCGGCGCCGGCGGCTATATGATGACGGAATCCGCGCCGGTCTGGTTCTGCCTGCGTTTGATAAACGGCTTTTCGATCGCGACCCTCTTCGTCGTCTCCGAAAGCTGGATCAACCTTTATGCCGATCAGAAGAATCGCGGGACATATTTTTCCCTCTATATGCTGATGACCTCGCTTGCGACATTGTTTGCGCAATTGTTGATCGAGGCGGCCGGACCGAAATCTCCCCATCTCTTTCAGCTTGTGCTCGGGGTCATCCTGTCCGGGTTGGCTTATGCCCGCTTTGTCGGTGGCCCCTGGCCGGCCTTGCGATTGCCGCTGCCAGTCACGGTCGATGCCGGCAACGTCCACTCCGGGAGCCGGTTTGGCATCTGGCGGCTCGCTGCTCTCGCGCCAGTCACTGTCGTCTGCGTCTTTCAGTCCGGCATGACCAACATGAACGTCTATACGATGACGCCGATCTATGCGGAGCGGGTGAACCTCGACGCAGCCGTTGCGGTGACGCTGGTGACGGCTTTCAGCCTGGGCGGGATGCTCGCCCAGGCGCCGATCGGATGGTTGTCGGATCGCATGGACCGGCGCGTTCTGTTGCTCCTGCAGGGAGTGGCGGCAGCGGGTCTATGTGCTGCAATCGCCTGGCCCGGAATGCGGCCGCAGGCGCTGCTCTACGGCCTGTTCTTTGTCTATGGCGCAGTCGCGCTGACGATCTACCCGGTCGCAATCGCCTATGCCAACGCGCAGCTCGATAGCCGGCACATGGTTTCCGCGTCAGGCAGCCTGTTGCTCCTCTATTCGATCGGCAACATCATGACGCCGGGGCTTGCCGCGCAATTGATGGAACAATTCGCACCGCAGGCTCTCTTCCTTCTCCTCGGCGGCGGAGCCTTTCTGGTTGCTGCCGCCGCCTGCTTCAATTTTGTCCGCCGTCCGATCGGCGCGGCCAAGCCTTGCCTCGTTTCGGGAGGATGCGAATGACATGCGCCAAGCCTTATGACCTTGTGATCCGTGGTGGCCGTGTGGTGCTTCCGGACGCGACCAGGCAGATCGATATCGGCATTCGCGATGGCGTGATTGCCGCGCTGGAGCCGGATCTGCCCGAGGGAAGAAATGAAGTCGCAGCAGAAGGTCGTCTGGTCTTGCCAGGTGGGGTCGACAGCCATTGCCACATGGATCAGCAGCCATGGGAAGGCAAAACGACGGCCGACGATTTCAACACCGGTACGCTGTCTGCAATGTGCGGTGGGACGACCACCGTCGTGCCTTTTGCCATGCAGATGCGCGGCCAGTCGTTGCGCGAGATCGTCGAGGATTATCACGAGCGGGCCCGTCCAAAGGCACGGATCGACTATGGCTTTCACCTGATCGTCGGTGATCCCTCAGCCGAAGTATTGCGCGACGAAATTCCCGGCCTGATCGCCGAAGGCTGTACGTCGATCAAGATTTACCTCACCTATGACGGGCTGAAACTCGATGACTACGAGGTGTTGAACGTCCTCGACCTTGCCCGTGCGCAGGGTGCGATGGTCATGGTCCATGCCGAAAATGATGCCTGCATTCGCTGGCTGACCGAAAAGTTCATCGCTGCGCGCAAGACCGACCTGCGCTATCACGAGAAGGCCCATTCGGCGATCGGCGACCGTGAAGCAACCTTTAGGGCGATCAGCCTTTCGGAACTGATCGAGACCCCGATCCTCGTCAGCCATGTTGCCGCCGGCGGGGCCGTCGAGGAGATTCGCCGCGCCAAGGCGAGAGGGCTTCCGATCTATGCCGAGACCTGCCCGCAATATCTCTTCCTCTCGGCCGATGACATCGATACGCACGACCTGTCCGGCTCCAAATGCGTCTGCACGCCGCCGCCGCGCGACAAGTCCAACCAGCCGGCAATCTGGGGCGGCATCCTGGATGGAACGCTTGAGGTCTTCACGTCCGATCACTCGCCCTGGCACTATGCCGACAAGATCGCGGGTGGGCCGGGAACCCCGTTCCATCGCATTCCCAACGGCATTCCCGGTATCGAAACGCGGCTCGCTTTGCTGTTTTCCGCTGGTGTGAACGGTGGCCTGATCTCGCTGCAGAAATTCGCGGATCTGACCGCCGGCGCCCCGGCGCGGCTCTTTGGTCTCCATCCCCGCAAGGGACGGATTGCAGTTGGTGCCGACGCCGATATCGCGATTTGGGATCCGGATCGCAGCGTCACGATCACCAATTCGCTGCTGCATCATGCGACGGACTACACGCCCTATGAAGGCCAGGTCGTGAAGGGCTGGCCCATCATGACGATCTCACGGGGCGACATCGTCTGGGACGACGGAAAGATCATGGCCGAGCCGGGACGGGGCCAGTTCGTCGCCCGTCACCGGCCGTTCCCACCGCAGCAAGGTCTTTCGAAGGTGCTTGCATCATGACGGCGGCGATGTCACGCCTTGATGGCAAGGTAATCTTTCTGACCGGTGCTGCGAGCGGTATCGGCGTGGCGATTGCGCGCCGCTGCATCGATGAAAACGCCTCGGTGATCTGTGCGGATCAATCGCTCGATAGCGTCACTGCGCTCGCCCAGTCCCTTGGCCCTCAGGCTTTCGCCATCCAGTGCGACGTGACGGACGATGCGTCAGTCAGTCGCGCGGTGGATAGTGGTGTGAAACGGTTCGGACGCCTGGACGGGCTCGTGCACAACGCCGCAGCACCTTCGATGGATGGCACGGTCGTCGATCTTGACGAACAGCAATGGCGCCTCGAGATCGACGTCATCCTGACGGGCGCCTTCCTGGCCAGCAAGCATGCGCTTGCGGCAATGATTGCAGGCGGCGGCGGATCGGTCGTCTTCATCGCATCGCAGTTTGCGCATGTGGCGACCGGCAGGGCTGTCGCCTACTGCGCAGCAAAGGCCGGTCTCGTGCATCTCGCCAAGGCCATGGCCACCGATCATGCGATCCATGGCATCCGCGTCAACAGCCTGTCGCCGGGCGCTGTTGCCACGCCAAGGCTGCTGCAGCGTTGGCCGGATCTTGAGGCGGCCAATGCCGGACTCGGACCTGCGCATCTGCTCGGTCGTATCGCAAAGCCCGATGAAATTGCCGCTGCCGCCGCCTTCCTGCTGTCGTCGGACGCTTCCTTCGTCACCGGAACCGACCTCCTGGCCGATGGCGGCTATGCCACGCGCTGATGCATGTCGCGAAATCTTTGGATGGATTTGAAATGACCCTTCTTGTCACTGGTGGAACCGGCTTTGTCATGAGCGTCCTTGCCCGGACGTGGCTCGATCGTGATGCCGAGGCGCGTGTCGTCATTCTTGACCGCGCCGGCCTGGATGACATGGCTGAGCGCTATTTTGCACCGGTCCGCGATCGGCTCACTGTTATCACGGCTGACATCTGTGATCCCGGCCAGTGGGAGGCAGCGCTCGACAGTCACGATATCCGCTACGTGGTCCATGGCGCGACTGTCACTCCAATCTCGCGTGGCAGTGCCGCCGAAGCAAAGCGCCAGCCCGAAGCTGACGATCCCGCCAGGATCGTCGATGTCAATTTCATGGGCACCGTGCACATTCTCGAATGGTTGAGGGAACGCCCCGGCATTCAACGCGTCGTCTTCGTCAGTTCGGGCTCCGTCTACCGTCACCACGGGCCGGATTGGACGGGTGAGCCGCTTCCTGAAGATGGCTATGTCGCGCCGCTGACGCTTTACGGGATCTCCAAATTTGCAGCCGAGATGGTCGTCAACCGCTACGCAGATCTGTTCGATCTGTCGGCCGCCTCCGTTCGGCTTGCGTCGGTTTATGGGCCGATGGACCGGGTCACCGGCAGCCGCAATTTCCGGCACGTGCCGAACCGGGTCGCCCACATGGCGCTTGCTGGCGAGACCATCCGGCCAAACAGCCTGGAGCCCGTCGGCGATTACATCACCTCGACCGATGTCGCCGATGCGATCATCGCGCTGATCCTCGCAGAACGCCTGCGTTACCGGCACTACAATATCGGCAGCGGCGAGACCTCGACGATCGGCGACATCATCGCCTGGGCGAAGGAGCGGGCTCCGGACCTGCAGGTCGATTTGAGCCGGGGGGAAACTGCCAACATCATTCAGGACGTCTCACTCAAAGACGGCATGTGGGGAGCCTACGACATTGCCCGCATCGCGCGCGACACCGGCTGGCAGCCGCGCGGCGCAAGGCAATCGTTCCACGATTACATGGACTGGATTATCGACAACGAAAATCAGAGCGAGGGAAAGTGATGAGCGCCATGGCAAAAGATCAATCGCGCGACTTTGTCGGTTACGGCCCGAAGCCTCCTGTCATGACTTGGCCAGGTGGGGTCAAGCTCGCGATCAACCTTGTCCTGAACTACGAGGAGGGCGCCGAATATTCCTGGCTCGAGGACGGGCGAAACGACAATTGGGGTGAATACAATATCCCAAACAGCCCGCCGCTGCGCGACCTCGGCACCGAAACGCATTTTGAATATGGCAGTCGCGCCGGCGTCTGGCGCCTAGCACGCCTGTTCGACCGCTACGATATTCCGGTAACCGTCTCGGCCTGCGCCGTTGCGCTCGAGAAAAACCCTGCCGTCATTGATTGGATGAATGCCCGCGGCCATGACCTGCTCGGCCACGGCTTGCGCTGGAGTGAATATTCCATCATGCCGCGCGATGAGGAGGAGCAACAGCTTCACGAAGCCATCGCCCGTTATCAAAAATTGACCGGCAAGCGGCCGATGGGCTGGAACTGCCGATCCTTTCCAAGCGTCAACACCCGCGATCTGATCGTCAGGGAAGGTGGCTTTCTCTATTATTCCGATCCCTGCAACGACGATCTTCCCTATTTTCTCGATCACGAAGGCACGCGCCTTCTCGTCGTTCCCTATTCGAAGACACTGAACGACAGCCGTTATCTGATTGCGCCCGGCTACAGCAATCCGCGCGATTTTGCCGAGGATTGCCGTTCTGCCATCGACTACATGATTGGCGAAGCCGACGAGATCGGGGGGCGCATGCTGACGATCGGCGTGCATGCGCGCTGGATGGGCCAGCCCAATCGGACGTCGGGCCTTCGGGACGTGATCGAACACGTCAAGAAGACCCCGGGCGCTGCCTTCATGCGACGCGAAGACATCGCTCGCTACTGGATGGATCATCATGGCTGACGGTGCGCATGCGATGCCGGGTGACCATCGTCAAGCAGAGGCGGGAACGATAAGCGGCGCCGAATATGTCGCCGGTGTCTTGAAGCAGGAAGGCGTCAAGCAGATCATCGGCTTTCCGGCAAGTGAGCTTTTTGATGCGTCTGCCGCGCTCGATATTCCGCCGCTGATCGCACGTACGCAGCGGGTCGCCGTCAACATTGCCGAAGGTTACGCCCGGGCGACGGCCGGCAGGGAGCTCGCCGTCGTCACCGTCCAGTATGGTCCGGGAGCCGAAAGCGCTTTTGCCGGTATCGCTCAGGCCTTCAATGATCGTGTGCCGATGCTGTTCCTGCCGACCGGTTACCCGCGCGGATCGGAAGCGGTCGCCCCGAATTTCGAATCCCGTCGCAACTTCCGCCACATCACCAAATGGTGCGAAGCGGCAACGCAGGTCGCCGACCTGCCGAAGCTGATGCATGCGGCAATTTCACGTGTCAGAAACGGGCCGCCGGCGCCCGTTCTGCTGGAACTGCCGGTCGACTTGTTGGCCGAAACGCTCGACGCCCGTCCGGCCGATCATCGCCGCCCGCGCCGCAGCGTGCCGCAGGCCGATGACGGTGAGGTGGCCAATCTGGTTGAAACCCTGATTGCGGCCAAGAGCCCGGTGATCCTGGCAGGCCAGGGAGTTCTCGCCGCATCGGCCACGCAGGACCTGGTCGAGCTGGCCGAGCTGTTGAATGTTCCCGTCATGACGACACCGAACGGCAAGAGCGCCTTTCCCGAAGACCATCCACTTGCGCTTGGGACTGCTGGCCGGGCGCGACCGGCGACAGTCGACCATTTTCTCGAAAGGGCCGATGTTGTGTTTGCCGTCGGCAGCAGCCTGACGCGCTCCTATTACATCCTGCCGGTCCCGGACGACAAAACCATCCTGCAGGTGACGCTCGATGAAGCCGATCTCGGCAAGGACTATGCGATCGCTCAAGGGGTGATCGGTGATGCCGCCTCCGTCCTCAGGCAGATGATTACGCTTATCCGCCGGGAATTTCTGCCACTTGGCGACCGGCCGCAGCCGGCCGCAGAAATCGCCGTCATTCGTGCGGCCTTCTTGGAAAAGTGGATGCCGCTGCTGACATCGGACAGCACACCGATCTCGCCCTACCGTGTCGTCTGGGAGATCATGCAGGCGATCGATCCGAAGACCTCGATCGTGACGCATGATGCCGGTAATCCGCGTGACCAGTTCTGCCCGTTCTATATGGCAAACACGCCCGGCGGCTACATCGGCTGGGGCAAGACCACCCAGCTCGGCAGCGGCCTCGGCTTTGCGATGGGGGCCAAGCTTGCTCGTCCCGATGCGACGGTCGTCAATCTGATGGGAGAGTCCGCCTTCGGAATGGTCGGCATCGACTTCGAAACCGCCGTGCGGTGCAATCTGCCAGTCCTGACAGTCGTGCTGCGCAACAACGTGCTCGGCGGCTACGCAAAAAGCATGCCGATTGCCACCACGAAATATGGCGCGAACCGGGTGACGGGCAACTACGCTCCGATCGCTGAAGCCCTCGGCGGCTACAGCGAATGTGTGATCGAACCGGAGAACCTGCGTCCCGCATTGTTGCGCGCCCTGGACAGGGTCATAGCCGGCCAGGCCGCGCTGATCGAGGTTGTCACGCACGAAGAACCGCGGCTCGCAGGTCTGTGGTAGAAAAGCGGAGGCGGACGTGTTCGATACGATGATCCTTGGCGGCACGGTCGTCAATGCAAACGGTCAAGGCCGTGCGGATGTCGGCATTCTCGATGGACAGATAGCGGCTCTGCTTGCGCCTGGCGAGACCGCGATGGCACGCAGTTTCGTCGATGCGGGCGGCAAGCAGTTATTGCCGGGGCTCGTCGATGCGCACGCGCATCTGCGAGAGCCCGGACTGACGCACAAGGAAAACTTTGAGAGTGGCACGCATGCCGGCGCTCTCGGCGGCGTGACAACGATCCTCGATATGCCGACGGACGATCCCTGGACGGCTTCGGCGCAGCAATTGTCCGACAAGATGGCGAGCGCAGCGGGACGACTGAATGTCGATGTTGGTTTCCAGGCCGCGGTTTCGAAGAGCTGCGACAGCCTGGATGACCTGCTTGCCTTGTCGCCGGTTTCGCTTGAACTGTTCACTGCGGATGTGCCTGCCGACTATCGGTTCGACAGTCTGGACGCGGTCACGCAGATGCTGCGCCGGTTGAAGGACACCGGCACGGTGATCGGTGTTTCCCCCGGCGACCAGTCGATCCTCGAGGGAACCAGTTCACGCGACCGCAGCGGCGGCATTTCGGCGTTTCTTGCCAGCAGGCCGCCGCTCGCCGAAGCCGGCGGTATCGCGCGCGCGGTTCTTGCCGCGGCCGAGAGCGGTGCGCGAGTGCATATTCGCCAGGTCAATTCGAAGCTCGGCGTCGAAACCTGGCGCCGCCTTCAGGACATGGCTGATGTCACCGTCGAAACGACGCCGCAGAACCTGTTCTTCACATCCGACGACTACGAGACGGACGGTGCCAAGCTGAAGGGATCACCGCCGTTTCGCGCGCATGACGATGTTGCTGCCCTGCGCCATGCGGTCTCGGAGGGCCTGATCACGATCATGGCGACCGATCACGCACCGCACAGCCCGGCCGAGAAGTCGGCGGCCTATGAATCCTTTGCCGACATTCCCGGCGGCATGCCCGGACTTCAGACATTGCTTTCGGTGATGCTGGGCCTTGTGGCAGAAAAGGTCATAGGGCTTTCGGATCTGGTGCGGATCTGTGCGTACAATCCCGCCCACCGCTTCGGGCTTGGATGTTCGAAAGGGTCGATCGCCGTCGGTCGTGATGCCGACATGCTGATTGTCGATATGGGCAAATCAGCTGTCATCACCAATGCCGAACAGGCTTCCCACGCCGCTTACACACCATTTCATGGCAAGCGTGCGGCCGGCCGGTTGACCGATGTCTTCCTCCGCGGCGAACGCATCGTCAAAGACGGAACGCTCATCATCCCCAATCGCGGCCAGGTCGTCCGCAGGGCCGACTAAAGGAACTCCCATGCCTATGCTCGAGAAGAAAATTGCCATTGTCACCGGGGCGAGTTCCGGTCTCGGTCGCGCGATCGCGCTTCGCTACGCCCAAGAGGGCGCGACCGTCGTGATTGGCGACGTCTCCGAGGATCCGATCGAGGGAGGTGAAACGACCCTGTCCCGCATCCTAGCGGAAGGCGGAAAGGGCATGTTCTTAAAAACCGACATCTCCAGATGGGATGATGTCGACGCGCTGGTTTCACAGACGGTGAAAGGGTTTGGTCGGCTCGACATCATGGTCAACAATGCCGCGATCTACACTTCGACCGATCTCCTGGAAACGTCGCCGCAACAATGGGATCGGCTGATCGCCGTCAATGTCACGGGCTTCTTTTATTGCTGCAAGCGGGCAGCGCAGCAATTCCTACTGCAGGAGCCGGTCGGCGACACGCGCGGCCGCATCATCAACATTTCGTCGCAGCACGGCATGGTCGCCTGCCCAGGCGATTTCCCCTACGGGGTCAGCAAGGGTGCGATCGTCCAGATGACCCGGCAAATTGCAGTCGACCAAGCCGCGGCGGGAATCGTTTGCAATGCGATCGCCCCCGGCAAGATCATCACCGGTAAGCCGGGTGTCGCCAACGATCCCGACGCTCTCGACTATTCACGCCGTCGCACGCCCTGGGCGCGGCTCGGCGAGCCGCGCGATGTCGCGAATGCCGCACTCTTCCTCGCCAGCGACATGGCGAGCTACATGACCGGCGTCAACCTGATGGTCGACGGCGGCTGGATGGCGGGCTGATCATGACGTCGCACAAATTCAACAATAACGGAAAGGAAACAGACCATGGATCTCGGATTGAAAGGCAAGACGGCCCTCGTATTGGGCGCCGGTGGCGGACTTGGCGGAGCAATCGCCAAGACGCTAGCTGGGGAGGGCGCGAATGTCGCCGTTGCCGATATCAACAGGGAGGCGGCCGACAAGACCGTCGCAACAATCGCGACGGCCGGCGGATCGGCGATGGCGTTTCACTGGGATCTTGCCGATCTCGGTGTGATTGAGCCCAATCTCGGTGCAATAGACCGACGGTTCGGTCCGGTAGACGTTCTCGTCAATATCACCGGCGGCCCGCCGCCGACGCTCGTTTCCGGTCAGAACGCCGAAAGCTGGCGTAAGTATTTCGATAGCATGGTTCTCTCGGTCATCGCCGTCAGCGATGCCGTGCTTCCCAAGATGCGTGAAAGGAAGTGGGGCCGCATCATCACCTCGACATCGTCGGGTGTCGTCGCGCCCATTCCCAATCTTGGCCTCTCGAATGCCCTGCGCATGTCGCTGCTTGGCTGGTCCAAGACTTTGGCGGGTGAGGTCGGTCGCGATGGCGTGACCGTCAATGTCGTCCTGCCGGGACGTATCGCTACGCAGCGCATCACTTTCCTCGATGAGCAAAAGGCCAAGCGTGAAGGCAGACCCGTGGAGGAGGTCTCGGCCGCAAGCACCGCTTCGATCCCTGTCGGCCGCTATGGAGACCCTCAGGAATATGCTGACGTGGTGGCTTTCGTTGCTAGCATACGTTCCTCCTATCTGACCGGCTCTGTCATCAGGGTCGATGGCGGTCTGATCGCAAGCGTGTGAGAGGGCGGCCATGCCGATCGATTGGGAAACTGCCTCGGAGAAGCTAACCCGAGGGCGTCAGGCCCATGGGGTAGGGTATCATGCCTCTTCCTGCCCTCAAGGCGAGGGACAGCGATCAGCAAAACAGCTCCAGACAGTCATCCGGCTTGGCCGCGCCTAAAAATCGGTGACTTTGCCCCAGACCGATCTCAGGAACCGCTCGGGATGATAGGGCCTGGGATCGACGATTGGCATGTTGCCGCTGACGATATCGGCGATGAGATGGCCGGCGGCGGGACCGATGCCGAAGCCATGACCGCTGAAGCCGGCGGCCATCATCTGTTCAGGACAAACGCGAGGGACGGCCGGACCAATCTCACCTGCGCTTCAAGCCAAGGGGAGCACGACCCGGAGCGTCCGCCAATCATCCAGCAATCAGTGCAAATTGAACATACAAGGGGAGGGATGGCCGGCCGTTGGTTGCGAGTGTGGCAACCGTGGGAGCCCGGTCCGAAAGCGGAACACGAGGTCGTGGGGCAGTCCTTCCCGCTTCTGCTGCGCACCGCTGACGCGGAAGCTCCAGCGGCTGCGTTTTCTCACGCCCTCGTGCGACGCGAATTCCCGCTTTCCCGCCCCCTAAGGTAGCCATGCATCAGGAAGATCTCACGAGGTTGAAAGCTCCGCAATCTGCCATGAACGAACGGGCGAAGCGGCCTCCTCTCCGCCGATCTCGTATCGGATGGCAGCGGCTATGGCCTGATCAACATCCCGGCCGGCGGCAGCAACCAGCCGTTCTCTCCCGAAATCAGTGCCGAAGATTTCCTGACGACGATGCAGAACGGCCGCGAGGTCTTCTCGCGCGCCGTCGCCTTGATGACCGAAACCTCGAAGCGGGCGCTGTAGCAGGCAGGAATTGTCGCGGCCAATATCGACCGGTTCGTTCCGCATCAGGCCAACGCGCGCATGTTCGACGCCGTCTCCGGCAACCTCGGCATCGCGCCCGAAAAGACGATCCGCGCGATCGAGAGCTTCGGCAATTCGTCGGCCGCGACTATCCCGCTTTCCCTCTCCATCGGCCATGTCGAGCGACGGTTTGTGGGAGGAGAAAAGCTGCTGCTCACCGCCGCCGGCGCCGGCCTGATGGGTGGTGCCGTGGTTTTTGGCATGTGACCAAACGATAATTCTGGAAGGAACACACAGTGGAAAAGGACGTGGGCGCGAAGCTGCATGGCATCCGGGTGAGAGACGCAAGACTGAACCACCACGGATCGATCACGACGAACGGCTCTCTCGACATGTCGGCTACGACGGAACTTGCCAACAATGATTAAGGACTTCCAGCAGGTTTGACATCGAGCGAAGCGGGTCCCTTAACGGGATGTAGGTTCAAATCTTTTCCGGACTCAAGGAAGGCCGGATAGCAAAGATCTTTCTCATGAGTGGGTTCACATTGGCCGCAAAGCCTCGCAACACAAACGCCACAAGTGTGTTCAAGTGCAATACCAGTTACTGGCAACCGATCGCCTTCAGATTTGACATACGCTTTGGGATCGCCGTGGCTGGTGAAGAAACTTCTGCCTTATCTTTTGGTAAATCTGGCGTATATTTGAGTGTATGAATATTGATCGGGTGACCGTGCGGCCCCGGAGGTATTGCCGAGAGGCAATCCGTATTTTCGCTTTGGCATTGATCTGGGGTTCAGCATTCCTGTTTTCCGTCGCCACGACAGCGGGCTCGGAACGCGTCGCTTTACTGCTGCGATTGAATGGCGCCGTCAGCCCGGCGTCCGCCGACTATGTGATACGCGGCATCCAGCTTGCCAACGATCGTAAAGTGACGTTGGTCGTCCTGCAGATGGATACGCCCGGCGGTCTCGATACGTCGATGCGGGACATCGTTCGGGCAATCCTTGCCTCGTCTGTGCCGGTCGCGAGCTACGTGGCTCCGAGCGGCGCCCGCGCGGCCAGTGCCGGCACTTACATCCTCTATGCCAGTCATATCGCCGCCATGGCGCCGGGTACCAATCTGGGCGCCGCAACACCCATTGCTCTCGGTGGGAGTGGACAAGAAAACGGCCAGAACGGCGACAGCAAGGAGCGACAGTCGCCCAACGCTGCAGAGGCAAAGGCAGTGAACGACGCTGCTGCCTATCTTCGGGGGTTGGCCGAGTTGCGTAATCGCAACGCCGACTGGGCGGAAAAGGCGGTACGCGACGCAGCCAGCCTCTCATCGACTGCGGCCGAACGCGAAAAAGTCATCGATTTCGTCGCGTTCACCGTCGACGAGTTGATGGCGAAAGCCAACGGTCGCACGGTACGGGCAGGAGGAACGGACATCCGGCTTGATACGACGGGCTTCGCTGTCCAGAGCATCGAGCCTGACTGGAGAACGCGCCTGCTTTCGGTCATCGCCGACCCGAATGTCGCACTCATTCTGATGGTTATCGGCATTTACGGCCTGATATTCGAGTTTCTCACGCCCGGAGCGGTTATCCCGGGAACAGTCGGCGGCATATGCCTGCTGCTCGGTCTCTACGCCTTGGCAATGCTACCGGTCAGCTATGCCGGCATCGGCCTCATCGTGCTTGCGGTTGCTCTCTTTGTCGCGGAGGCGCATGCACCGACATTCGGCGTCCTCGGCCTCGGCGGTGCGGTCGCCCTCATCCTGGGCGCAACCATTCTCTTCGATACGGATGTGCCCGATCTGGAAGTGAGCCGGCAGGTCATGGTTGGTATCGGTGTTTCAGCCCTCGCCTTCAGCCTCATTGTCGTTCGCCTTGCATTCGGCGCGCGCCGGCGTGCCGTGGTGACCGGTGCGGAGCAGATGATCGGCATTTCAGGGAAAGTCTCCAGTTGGACGGGCACGACCGGCTACGTTGTCGCGCATGGAGAGCGCTGGAGCGCCGCCTCCGCCGAAACGCTCGCGGACGGAGACGACGTGACGGTCATTGCCAGAAATGGGCTAACCCTCGAGGTCACCCGTGATCCCGGCAAGAATCAGCGACCTCAAGAATGCAAGGAGGAGCGCACATGACCATGATTGGAGGTTTCATCTTCTATATCGTCGCAGTCGTCCTGTTATTGATCATCCTGGCGAACGCGATCAAAATCTTGCGCGAGTATCAGCGGGCCGTCGTCTTTACGCTTGGCCGATTTACCGGCGTGAAAGGCCCCGGATTGATCCTACTTGTTCCCTACGTACAGCAAATGGTGCGAGTCGACCTGCGCACGCGCGTGCTCGACGTCCCCAGCCAGGACGTCATCTCCCGTGACAACGTTTCGGTTCGAGTAAGCGCGGTGATTTACTTCAGAGTCATCGATCCGGAGAAGTCAGTGATTCAGGTCGAGGATTTTATGGCAGCCACGAGCCAGCTTGCCCAAACGACGTTGCGCTCGGTGCTCGGCAAGCACGATCTCGACGAGATGCTCGCGGAACGCGACAGGCTCAACGAAGATATCCAGAGAATGCTCGACGCCCAAACAGACGCGTGGGGCATCAAAGTGGCCAATGTTGAGATCAAGCATGTTGACATCAACGAGTCGATGATCCGTGCGATTGCCAGGCAAGCTGAGGCAGAACGCGAGCGACGTGCGAAAATCATAAATGCCGAGGGCGAACAGCAGGCCGCGGCAAAGCTGGTGGAAGCGGCTGAAATGCTGGCCAGGCAACCGTTGTCAATGCAGCTGCGCTACTTGAGCACGCTGAACGTTATTGCCGGGGAAAACAGTTCGACGATCATATTCCCGTTCCCCATGGAACTCATTCATCTCCTGAACGGCAAGGCAGACAGACCAACTGAATGAGCACATGAGGTGCACGAAGCGGAGCGGCTGCGTTTTTCGGGATTGAAAGGGCTCTATTTCGGCAGCGGATTTGCGGCCAATGTCGCGCCCTTCTCGTCGCTGCCGCAACGCGACGATCTGATCGTCCATGATGTGCTGATCCATCCCAGCGCCCGTGACGTCATCTCGGCCAGCAAGGCGAAGGCGGCTGCCCTACCGCACAACGACGTCTACGCTGATTACCTTGATAACGACGCTGCGCATGCAGAGAACCCGAAAGGTTTACCCTAAACCAATCCATCAAGTGCCGGGATTGAGCACTTTAGCGCAGCTTCTCAACGGCGACGGCAAGACACGTCCTGAACGCGGCAAGGTCCGTATAGAGCGCATCCCGCGCTGCGTCTCCGATGATGAGGACGCCACCGCGTCGCTCAATCCCGGCGTGCAGCATGAGATTGTCGGCCAGGCCGAAATCCTCGATCGCAATCCCGTTCGGGTCACGTAGTCGACCTTCCGCATCATACGCGACGGCCCCGCCATAAAGATCGCTCACTCGTCCGCTGTGATCGCGTGCCACATTCGTGTAAGCGAATACAGGCTTACCGCTTGCGCACATGAAGCCGAGTTCGAAGGCCGTCCCGGTATCGGCGGCAATGCCACGAAAGGGCGTCAGATTGGCGATGATTGCGTCAGCCTGGATCATCATCTTCTCGTCCACCGCGTTTATCGCTGCGGCCCGCTCGCGCTTCGAGTTCGTGTGCGGGATTTCCAGATCGCCGGGTGAGAGCGGGAGAAGTCCGGCCTCACGGGCAAGTGCTGCCTTGCGGTCGAGGATCTCACGGGCGTTGGGAAGGAAGACCTCGGGGCCAGCGAGATAAACTTTTCTTGTCATAAAATTGCACCTAAAAGTGATGGGCTCGGCAACTGATACGTTCTCGCTGTACAGCGAAGAAGGATCACAATCCAGTGGGCGAAAACCGCCCACCGGCGCGGCGCGTATTGGCGCGTACAAATCGCGCTCCGGCGCTGCGGCCGGAAATGTCGGGACGGGACTTCAGCGCCCCGAACCAATCCCATTCCCCCATAACGTCGATGACATCCTCAAAGGTGGAGGGCATGCGCGACTTCGCGCTGATTGTGATGATACTTCGCCTTCAAGCTTCCATGTGATCTCCGCCGGATGGTCCCGCCGGAGCGCGCACCCCTCTGCCGCGTCGAGGCGCCTTCTATCCAGCTCAAATTTTGAAACGAACGTCGGGCGCTGACCGATCCGCTGGCCAACTCGGCTTGGGTAACCTTCGCGGCTTTTCAGTCGGCACCAGCCGACGCTGAGACGTTGAGCCGCTATTGAGGCGAGAACGACAAGATAGTTGACAGTAAAAGAATACCGGATGTTGCAAACAGCGAGCCTGTCGCGCCTGGGTCGTGCACAATTCCAGCAACATGACTGATGAGAGAGGCAAATGCTGCTGCCATCGCGATTACGGTTGCCGCACTAAGGAAGATAAAGACGGCTACCAAGCCATCCAGCACAACTTCAACAAAGGGGTTTCCATCGTTCACGATAGAACCTCCAGGCCCGCTGCGTTACATGTCGCAACGCATCCTCCGCGAAAAAATTGCAAGCTGCAACCCTGCATCGTCAGGCTGGTGTGGTACGGCCGATGCATCATCAAAGGTGTTTCGGCGCGTCTCCAAATTTCGCGCGCAACGCAGCAATGGCTTCGGTACCTGAAGTATGGTGCGTCCTCCTATCGCCGTCATCGACCGTGAAGTTTCTTCAGCTTGTCGTAATGATCCTCGGCCGCTCGGAAAGCCTCACGCGGTCTCAGCCCAGCCTTGCTGCGGCATGGCTCTGTGCCGGACCTCGAACGCAAATCCGCCCTACAGCGCCACCAGTTACTTTTGCCGCTAGTCGTAATGTCGAGCTGAATTCGAGCGACGATTTCCCGGCCGTCTTAGCCCGCGAAATCCTGTTTGCCTTTTCCAGGCCAGGTTTCACACCATGGGTATTTCAGACGAAAGTCGGAGGACATTCCGTTAGGCAGGCCGCTGGAGAGAACACGATATTGGATAAAACCTGGGGCAAGGTCACCAGGCCTGCTCGCCCCGAAGTTACTCCGTTTTTGGAGACTGGCCTTCGGTAAGCGCCCCATCCGCCCTGCATGCCGGTCAGCCACGCTGCTGGACGTGTAGCATGCGCTCGCGTGTCGCGAACCATTCCTCGGCGTAATCGTCGCTCCTGTATTCGTCGAAATAGGGTCCGCCATCTGTGAAATGCACGATCTTCGCGTCATCGCGCTTGTCATATTCGTTGACAAGATAGTTCCAGGTGATCGGTAACTCGCCGATCAGATCGTCACCGTCGAGCCACTTGAACTGGTGCAACTGCAGCCCGGTTGCGGTGTTGACATAATCGGGCGTGAGCGCCCTGCATTTCGTATTGTTGAAGAGGATCAGGCTCGACCAATTCTTCTTTTCGTATTTCGTCTGCACCTGGCCGAGAAACTTCGTTTCGATCTTCGGCTGGTAATCGTGCTTCACGCACATGACGGAATAGCGCTCATCGCGCAGCGCCCAGAGTTCGGCAATATCCGTCCGCGCAAGCATGTCGCAATCCATGAACAGGCTCCATCCCTCATACCGACTGAGATAGGGCGTCAGGAAGCGCGAGAAGGAGAACTCGGTCGACTGCAGGGCGTTGCGTTCACGCGTAAACGTGCTTTCGATATTGTGCAAGTAGATCGGCGTGATTCTCACCGGCACGCTCGATTTTTCCAGAATGCTTTGCGACAGCACGTGATGGGCGACAACTTCCTTTGAATCAAAACCAACATAGATGTTGACGATATCGGCCATATCAATTTCTCCTTGGGACGAATTATGTGTTGCCTTCAGGAAGCTTGCTTCTTTGGGCGGTCGAGCGCGCGCTGCTTGCGGGTTTTTGGCCGCGCCTTGCGGAAGGCCTGATCGAGCGCGCGTTGCCATTTGGTTAGTGACATCAGGCCGTCGATGAGGGTCAGCGCGTGATCGAGCCGCGTGGAGAGTGCATCGTTGATCGCCGCCTGGATCTCCTCGCTTTTCGCATCCGGAAAATGCCGGGTCAGAAGATCGAAGCGTGGCGGCCGGGCATGTTCGGCGCTGGCGATGACACCTCTTCGCGCCAGAAGCCTGAAATAGATCCGCTCGAATGTCCAGTCATGAACGTCGAAGACCTTCCAGCGCGCGCTCCGTTTCCCGGAAAATCCGGCGAGCACAATCTTCGGTGTCAGCTGAAGCTCCCGCATCCACGCAACCAGCGCAAAGCCGCTCGTCGGGATCTTGTCCGGCGGATAGTGCTCCGCCATCAGCGTCTCGAGATCGCTGTACATCACTATCGCACCGTTGAATGCGCCGACGGGGCTGAAGCGCTCTTCTGGTGCCGTACGGATATTCAGAACGCCGAGAAACTTGTCGGAAGTGAAGAATTTCAGGACCTCGTCCACCTCCCGCCGATGGACGATATTGGCGCCCATCATGCCGCTGCGCGCCACAAGAATGGCATGCCCGGGGAAACTGTCGTCGAGAACCTTGTAGACTTTGTTGAAGAAGACGAACAACGCATTGCCGGGAAGCTCCGTCCGCATCCGCTGCGGATCAAGCGCCTCGCTATTGGCGACCAGAACAATGTGCGAATAGCGATTGAAGAATGCGCGCCACGCATCGGCGCCCTGTGTGTGAAAGACGTGGCTTCCGGAATTTTCGGATCCGGGGTTCCTTTCGGCCCTAGGGACCCCACTCGCGGCAAAATGTGCCTTCAGTTGCTGGGAGCGGTTTATCGCGCCGACGCGCTTGCCGAGCGCCAGGAGATAGTCGGCAGCCTTTCGGAAGCCGCTGCGCTGGCTGACAAATCCCGACCACGGCGTTTTCGAAAGCATGTTTGAATAGATCTCGGCATAGACCGACTGCCCAGCCTGCACCGAAAAATGCCACGGCTTGCGACGTCCGGTGAAATGCAGGAGCACAGCATCACGGATATACGGCATGATCCCGGTCTGGACATTCCACCGGTTGTCCAGCCGTTGCCACGTCCCGCGAAAGACAATATTGAGAATATCCTGGTCGTTGGAGGCAAAGCATTGCCCTGATCTGAGCAGCGAACGTGCCATCTCGAAAAAGCCGCCGGCCCGGACGGCGGCGCAATCCATGAGAAAGACGCCGGCATTGAAATATCCCGCCCCCGGGTCGAGGCCGAGTTCCCGCTCCAGCCGTCCGATCTTGTCGGGGAAGGCAATGAGGTAGTCGTCAACCGCACCGATCGCCTTGCCGTTGAGATCGACATCGAAGAGTGGATCGACATTGCCGACTGCCAATATATCCGCATCAAGGTAAAGAACGCGCTCCAGCTCCTCGCCCATCAGCTTGTCGAGATAGAGGCGCGCAAGCGTCGACTTGTGCCAGCGGCCTTCCGTCTCGGGCGTATCGGTGGGAAAGGTGAAATCGATGATGTCGATATCGATGCCGTTGACGGCGTTGAAGGTCGCAACCCGAGCTTTCTGGTCCTCAGGCAAATCGATGCCGACAATGATCAGCTTGATATCGTTCTTTTGACTGTTGCGTTCGACAGATAGAAGCGCGCAGCAGGCTGCCGGAAGCATTCGCGCATCCGTGAACACGTATATGGCCTTGCTGCGTATGTGAACCGACATCCCAATCACCTGAGATATGCAGTATTGAACGACGCCAAAAGCCTTGCCGATATTGGATATTCAATAAAAGTTCTGGAAAAGCCAGATATATTTTCCGCATTAACGATAAAATATTTGCGCAAAGAGATTTTTGTCAACGCCATCAAGGTTTTCTACCTTTTGGCATTCGCCGCAGTGTCACCGACAAGCGGCCGGGTGAGGAACGCACGGCCCGCGTGAGCGCAGGCGTCAAGGCTAGGGGATCATCATGAACCTGAAGAAGCTCTGGCGTCTCTATCGGGAAGAGAAGCTGACCGTGCGCAAACGTGGCGGTCGCAAGCGTGCCTTGGGAACGCGACGGCCTTTGGCATTGCCGTCGCGTCCCAATGAGTGCTGGAGCCTCGATTTCGTCAGCGACGCTTTCACGGATGGTCGTCGCTTTCGGGTCCTGGCTGTCGTTGACGACTTCACCCGCCAATGCGCTGGTCGCCGTCGCCTCGGCGCGGCTACGGGGAAGGAAAGTGGGTGACATACCCGCGCTCATGCTTTGCTTGGTGACATTTCGCGACAGTGTTGCGGCCTGTTCCGGCGACCGTGGTAGGAAGGTCGGCGAAATGAGATTGCCGCCGTTGATAAGAGATGCGGCCGCAGACGCCGCCTGCAGCGGGGTCGTCGCGACGCCGTGGGCGAGTTTTACGGTCGTGGCGCTCGCGCCGCAATCGCATGACTGCCACAATAAATGATACATAAATGGATCAAACTCGCTGATATGATCCCTATTGGTATCTTCTTTCTCGACGATCTCGGCGAGTTAGGATATTTATACGTATCATCGCGAAGAAAATGATCTGTTTAGGTGTTACGATGAAGCCGGCATCAGAAGCTCTTCTGGAAATAGGTCAACTGTTGAAGGCAGCCCGCAAAGGCCTGGGGCTCACTCAAGAACAGGTCGCCGAGATGGCGGGCATATCGCGTCCGCGGTATCGCGAAATCGAGACTGGAAGCAGCGCGGCCCGCACGACAACCCTGATCAACATTGCTCGTGCGCTTGGTCTCGAACTGATGCTCATTCCGCAGGCAATGGTTCCGGCGGTCGGTGCTCTATTGCAGCCGCATGATGACGACGATGATATACCTGCCTTCTTAGCCAGCTCTGACGGTGACGCCGATGCCTGAGGCTCCTATCGATCCAAGATCCATCTCATCGCTTGAGGTGTTGCTGAACGATCTGAAAGTCGGTACGATTGTCAGGACACCTGGCGACTTCAACGCGTTCAGCTTCGAGGAAAGTTATCGCGCGACAGGCGGCTTTCCTGTGCTCAGTCTCTCTTTCCGAGCGGCAACCGGAGGGTTGCGCAAGGATCCCAGGCCGGTAGCCAGAGCTTTGCCGGCGTTTTTTGCCAATCTTCTTCCAGAGGACAAGCTGCGCGAGGCGATGGAAAAGCACCATGCAGGCAGTGTCCGCGCCGGAAACGATTTCGATCTGCTTGTCGCGCTCGGGTCGGATCTTCCGGGTGCCGTCCGCGTCGTACCGACCGAAGATACGATTGCTCGTGTCGACGATCTATTCCGTCCCAAACCGAAGGCCCGGTTTTCGCTCGCCGGCGTGCAGATGAAGCTCTCTGTCATCAAGAACATGGGTAAGGGTGGCGGCCTGACTATACCGCTGGGGGATGAGCAGGGTTCGTATATTGCCAAGTTTCCGTCGACATCGTTTCCCGGTGTCTCGGAAAACGAATATGCCAATCTCGCTTTGGCTGAAGCGATCGGCATGGACGTGCCGGAACGCGAACTCGTGGAGCAATCGGCATTCGAGGGAGTTCCGGAAGAGTTCGAAACGCTGTCCGATGGAAAAGTCCTTCTCGTCAAACGCTTCGATCGCGGCGCCGGCGGCGAGCGGATCCATATCGAGGATTTCGCTCAGGTGTTCGGTATCTATCCTTCGCGCAAATACCAAGGCGCGGCTTATCACGATATTGCCGCAGCACTTGGTGTTGCCGTCTCGTCCGTGGCTACCCTCGAATTCGTCCGCCGGCTGGCTTTGGCCGCCATCACCGGCAATGGCGACATGCATCTCAAGAACTGGTCGCTGATCTATTACGGTGCGGGTAACAAGCCGGCACTAGCTCCTGTTTACGACGTGCTCTCGACCGTTCCATATATCCCGGTGGATGCCATGGCGCTGTCGCTTGCAGGAGAGCGCTCTTTCAAGGCGATAAACGTCCAGCGATGGAAGGCCTTCGCCAATCGAGCACGCCTGCCGGAAGCTGCCGTGCTTAAAACGGTGACCGAAACCGTTGAACGCGTCAACCAGTTTTGGTGGTCGCTGCCAGAGCGTGAGGTCGTTCCTCAAAAGGTGCTCGAGCGGATTGATGCGCACGTGAAGCTCATGACACCGATCCTCGGCACCTGTGCCGATTGACATGGCCATCATGTCATACGATTCAGGAAACATCGCCGACCGAGATCACCCCCCGCGCCAATTCACCTGTCGCTTCTTTACCTTTTTTCACAGGGCATCGTCGATGATCCTGAGCGACGGGACTTCCTGGACGATAGTATCATGACCTGTAGAGGCGGCAGGAAATCTGGGTGGCGAAATTCGACTCCGTGCTTTTTGTGTAGACGCCGGCGATACTCCAGGAAGTTCTCCGCCGCCTAGGTAATCCATTGGCTAAGTTGTTCCCAGCCGGTTTGTTTTGCGCCACTCTTCGTACTCTGCGCGGGCATCGTCATGCAGCGGATAGTAGCGCTGCAACGACCCGCCTCCCATAAGCTTCACTCGCGAGAACTCCTCCCAATCGTGATGCTTTTGCGATTCTTCGATTACCTTCGAGGCCATTGCGACTGGAAGCACCACCACCCCGTCATCGTCGGCGACAATGATGTCTCCGGGGATTACCGTGACACCGCCGCAGGCAATCGGAACGTTGACGGCGTTTGGATAGATGCCAGTCTGCACATGATAGTTGGGCGTCCAGCCGCGCAGCCATAAAGGTAGATCTAGCTTCTCGACATTAGGCCGATCGCGCATGCAGCCATCGATCACGATGCCAGCGCCGCCTCTTCCTTTGAAATAGGTCGACATCATGTCGCCGAAGACGCCCGAACTCATGTCGCCGCGCGCGTCGACCACGACCACATCGCCCTCCTGCGCGTGATAAAGCACATGGCGGTGCAACTGCGTCTCCGGATCTGCATATTCTCCCTCGGTGAAGAGGTCCGGCCGCTGCGGCAGGAATTGAAGCGTCAGGGCCGGGCCGACAATCGATTTCCCGCGATTCTGCGCCACGGGACCGACCATGTGCGGATTGCGGAAGCCCATGTGGCCAAGCGTGCCGGAAACCGTCGCGGCGCCGATTTCCTTCAGTGCGTCGATCAGCTCTTTGGGCGGTCGCGTAATGTCGGGCGTGTGCGTCATTTTAGGCTCCGGGTGAATGAAACTACCAGTTTGTGACAGAACCGTCGCGGCGCTTCAGGTGAGGCGCTTCCCAGAAACGAAAGCTCTCCGCCTTGACCGCCTCTTCGTTGACCTCGACGCCGAGCCCCGGCAGATCGCTGACCGGATAGTCGGGGCCGTCTAGCCGTGGTTGCACGGGGAAGAAGTCGGAATTATCGAAGCCCAGCGTTGCTTCGGGCGCCCTTGTCTCGAGCCAAGCGAAATTCGCGACCGCGGCGGCGAGATGGATGGTCGCGGCCGTGCAGACTGGGCCGAGGGGATTGTGCGGCATCAGGTCCACATAGTGCGCCTCGCTCCAGCCCGCGACCTTCATCGCTTCAGTAAGCCCGCCCACATTGCAAACATCGACCCGGTTGAACTGATGGATGCCCCGCTCGATATAGGGCAAGAACTGCCACTTGCTGGCAAATTCCTCGCCGATGGCGAACGGGATGTCGGTCATCGTGCGCAGGGATTGGTAAGCCTCCGGCGTTTCGTCTCGTATCGGCTCCTCGAGGAAATCAAGCACGCCACGGTCGAGCTTGTTGCAGAAGCTCGCCGCCTCTGCCACCGACAGCCGATGATGATAGTCGATGCCGAGGACGACGTCGTCGTCCAGCGCTTCACGCGCCTTGTTCAGCATTCGTGCGGTAGGCCCGATCGACTCCCGCGGCTCAAAGATATCCCTGCTGTTTTGCCCGATGGGGAAGAAGCGGATCGCCTGCCACCCTTGGGCGCGTAGTTCGCGGGCCCGTTCGATGGCAACATCGCCCTCGGCCTCGTCACCGGTCGAGGCGAAGGTCGGAATGCGGTCGCGCTGCTTGCCGCCCAACAGATCGTAGGCCGGCACCCCCAGCGCCTTGCCCTTGATGTCGTGAAGGGCAATGTCGATGGCCGAAATCGCCGCCTGCAGAACCCGCCCACCTTCGAAATATTGGCTGCGATAAACTTCTTGCCAGATCCGACCAATCTGCATCGGGTCGCGGCCGATGAGAAATTCGCGATAGTGCTCGATCGCGCCGGTCACGGCCTTCTCGCGCCCGCTCAGGCCGCTCTCGCCCCAGCCGAAGATGCCATCGTCGGTCTCGACCTTGACCAGCATCTGATTGCGCGTTCCTACCCATACTGGATAGGGCTTGATCGCCGTGATCTTAAGCTTCGCAGTCATCCACGCCCTCGTTTCACACGCACCCGCACGGTCTTAGTTGGCCTTGAGCGCCATTTCTGTTTCGCCGTCGAAAAGATGCATCCGTTCCTGATCGAACTCGAGCCAAATTTGTTCGTCGGGCGCCACCGCAATGGTCGGCGGCACGCTGACGTTGACGATGGCGCCGGACAAGAACGCCTGCACGAAAGTGACGTCTCCGGTCGGCTCCACCGTGTAGGCCTTGGCAGGGACGCTTCCAGGTATCGCACTCTTATGCAGCCTGATCGTCGAGTGTCGTGCGCCGAGCACGACTTTCTTGGTTGTTGCCCTCGAGACCTTCTGAGCGTTTTCCGGCGAGAGTTCGAGGCGCCAGCCCTCCGCGCTCGTCAACACAGTGTTGCCGTTTGCCGTTGATGCCTCCAGCGGAACAAGGCTCATCGCCGGGCTGCCGACGAAGCTGGCGACGAACATGTTCACAGGATGGGCAAAGACCTGCGCCGGTGTATCGTATTGCTGCAAGTAGCCGCCGTTCATCACCGCCATCCTGTCGGCCATGGTTACCGCTTCGAGCTGGTCGTGCGTCACGTAGATGATCGTCGCGTTGAGGTCCTGGTGGAAACGCTTGATCTCGGAGCGCATCTGCACGCGCAGCTTTGCGTCGAGGTTGGAGAGTGGTTCATCCATCAGGAATACCGCCGGATCGCGAACGAGGGCGCGGCCCAGCGCCACGCGCTGCTGTTGCCCGCCCGAAAGTTCGCGCGGCTTGCGCTCGAGCAGTTGCGTCATGTCGAGCACGCGCGCTGCTTCCTTGACCTTCTTGTCGATCTCGTCCCTTGGCAGTTTGCGCATCTGCAGCGGGAACGCCAGATTTTTGTAGACCGATTTCTGCGGGTAGAGCGCGTAGTTCTGGAACACCATTGCGATGTCCCGGTCCTTGGGGTCGAGGTCGTTGACCACCCTGTCGCCGATGACGATATCGCCAGATGTGATGGGGATGAGCCCCGCCACAAGATTGAGCGTGGTTGTCTTGCCGCAGCCTGAGGGGCCGACGAGTGCAACGAATTCGCCGTCGTTGACCGTCAGCGAAACATTGTTGACAGCTTTGAAGCTGCCATAGGTCTTGACCAGATCTTTGAGGACCACGTGGGCCACCGGCAACTCCCTAGTGCTTGACTGCGCCTTCCGTGAGAGCGCGTACGAAGTATCGCTGCAGGACAAGGAACAGGACCACGACGGGCACGCTCATCATGAAGCTCGCCGCCATCAGGCCCGGAAAGTCCGTTGTATTTTCCGAGAAGAAGCGCTGAATGCCGACCGGCAGTGTCAACTGCTCGTTCTTGGAGAGGAAGGTGTAGGCGTAGATGTACTCGTTCCACGCTCCGATGAAGGAATAGATCGCCGTGGCGATGATTCCTGGCGCCGAGAGCGGCATCACGATGAGGACAAAGGCCTGGAACCGCGTTGCGCCGTCGATGCGCGCAGCCTGCTCGAGTTGCACCGGGATGTTGTCGTAGAAGCCCTTCAGGAGCCAGATTGCCAGCGGCAGGCCGAATGTGAGGTAGGTGAGGATGAGCGACCCATGCGTGTTCACCAGCCCGATCGCGCGCATCAGGATGAAGAGCGGCACGAGAAAAATCACTGCCGGGAACATGTTGCGAAGCAGGACGGCGAAGAACAGAAAGTTCCGGCCCGGGAAGGTGAAGCGCGAAAACGCGTAGGCCGCAGGAACTGCCACGATCACCGAAAGGATGGTCGTGGCGGTGGAGACGAAAAGGCTGTTCCAGAAGAAGCGGAGGAAGTCCTGGCCGACGCTGTTTTGCGGATCGAGCAGCTTTTGGTAGCTGGCAAGGGTCGGTTGGTCCGGCCACCATTGCGGCGGGAATTGCATGGCCGCGAAGCCGGACTTGATCGAGGTGATCAGCATCCAGATCATCGGTAATGCGGTGTAAAGCAGCATGAACACGAGGAAGATGCGTCCGCCCCACCGCCATCCATCGATGCGGGTACGGCGACGCGCCTGGCTCCGACGAGCAGTCTCGGCAATCGCGCTCATTCGTTTCCATCCTTCCGTTCATTGCCGCTTAGCGCACGGACGTAGAAATAGCCGAGCGACATCAGGATCAGGAACAGCAGCACCGAATAGGCTGATGCCACGCCCCAGCGCTGGCGGCCGAAGGCCAGCTCATAAATATGGGTGATCCATATATGCGATGCGTTCGACGGACCACCGCCGGTCATGATCCAGGGGATGATGAAAGAATTGAAGTTGGCCACTGCCAAGAGAAGGATCGTCACCGTCGAGACGTTTCTCAAGTGCGGAAAGGTGACGTGCCAGAACCGTTGCCATGCATTGGCGCCGTCGACCTTTGCTGCGCGCAGCAACTGATCGGGAACCGTCTGCAGCCCAGCCATCATCATGATCATAGCAAACGGAAACTCTCGCCAGATATTGACGACGATCAGCGAGGGCAGCACCGTGCTGACGCTGTCGATGAAATTCGGCGGTCGGTCGGCCAACCCGAGGCCGACCAGCACCGCGCCAATGATCCCAAAGTCCGAATGGTAGATCCACTTCCAGATATAGGACGCGGCGACCGCGCTGATGACCCAGGGAATGATCAGGATGGCCCGCAGGATGCCGCGGCCGATAAAGTCGCGATGGAGCGCCAGGGCACAGGCAAATCCGAGCACAAATGAGACAAAAGTGGATGCCAGTGTCCAGATAAGAGTGTTCGAGGTGACCGTCCAGAACACCGGACTTGTGAGAATGGCGACGTAGTTGTCGAAGCCGACGAAAATCTTGTCCCGGAGCTGAAGGCCAGGTGGTGTATTAAAGAACGACAGCTCGATCGTGTAGTAGATAGGGTAGGCTATAACGATGAGCATCACGGCGATCGCAGGAAGCACATACGCGTAGTCAGCGCGATGCTCCCAAATCTTTCGCAGCACGCCGGACCTATCGGGGTGCAGTCTTCGGCGAACCTCGGCCTTGCCAGTCAAGATCGTCACTGTGCCCTGCCCTTATTCTTCGGAAGAAACCGGCTGCAATCGAGGCGCAGCCGGTGAGATCGGCAAGCCTGGACTAGAGTCCGCCGTCCGTCAGGTCTTTTACCTTCTTGGCTGCGTCGTCCGCTGCTTGGTCGACGGTCATGGCTCCGGTCAGGGCATTCTGCAGCATGTCCGGGACGATAATATTCATGATCTCGGGAGACTGTGGCAGCGCCGGGAAGGGGATTCCATATGGCAGCATCGAGGTCGTGACATCAAGGAACTTGATACTGTCCAGCCGTTCCTTCATCCATTTGGTCTTGAAGCCGTTAAGGTTTCCCGGGTTCGAGCCGGCATAGGCCATCTTCAGCGACCATTCGGGGCTCGTCCACATGCAGATGATAGCCTTTGCAGCTGGCTCGTCTACCTTGCCGCCCTCGACATATTCCGGCTTCAGGATGTGAATGTTGGAGCCGCCAAACACGACGGCACGCTTGCCGTCGGGGCCGGTCGGAATCAGGCCGTAGCGCATGTTGTCGATGACGGTCTGCGCCTTGTCCTTGTCGCTGCCCGTCGTCTTCTTCTGGAGGTCGAGCATGACGTTATAGTCGGACGGGTGCGAGATCATCATGCCTAGCTGGCCAGCCAGGAAGAGGGGCTGGTTGTCGGCCTGCTGGTTGGTGAGTGCCGAAACCGGAACCGACTTGTCGCGAACATACATATCGTAGGAGGCTTGCAATGCCGCCTTGCTCTGCGGGCTATTGAGCTCGACCTCTTTATAGGTTGGGTTGGCGGTAGCTTCATCGAAGACGCCGCCGCCATAAGCCCACAGCTGCGGCATGAAACGGTACGGCGTATTGCCCGCATTCTTGCGCGCCACGAGGCCGTAACCGGCAATGCCGAGCCTGTCGTGGATCTGCTTGGAATCTTTGACGACGTCGTCCCAGGTTGCCGGAGCCTTGTCCGGATCGAGGCCTGCACGCTTGAAGATGTCGGCGTTCCAGATGAACGCCATCGTCTCGTTGTTGGTTGGAATGCCGTAGGTCACCCCGTCCCAGGTTACAGCCTTCATTGCGCCGGGCCAGAAATCCTCGGTCGAATACCCTACATCCTCGGGTTTGAGCGGCTGCAAATAGCCCTTTGCGGCGAACTCGGTGCCACCAAGGATTTGCAGGCGGACCGCCATGGGCGCTGCATTGCCAAGGAGTGCGGTCCGGAACTTGTCCAGCAGGTCGTTATAGGTGAGGGCTTGTTCCTCGAGCTGGATGTTCGGATAGGTTTTGCGAAAGGTCTCGAAGAAGTCCTTGTAATACTGGCGCAGGAGGTCGGGGTCGCCCTCGAAGACGCCCTGATACCAGAAAGTCAGTCGCCCCTTATAGTCGAGCGGAGTGACCTTGGCGCAATCGCCGGCCGTGTCAAAATCTTGTGTGCCGGCGATGGAGCGAACGTATTCCGGCGACCACTTGCTCAGGTCGACCGGCGCACCCATCGCAGACACGGACATCAACGATACCATCAAAGCAGTCGAGACAGTGCCGCACAGGATGGCACGGCCGAGTGAAATCCTCGTCATAGGTAACCTCCCAGGTTTTCTCCCATGCCGCTCCGCATCGAGGCGAGCGGTCTTTGCTCTCCGGCCGCGGGACTTCCCCTAATGTATCCCTTCGACCTGATCATACGTTTTCAGATCGTAGATTGCCTGTCAATCAGAGAAATCGTACATTGTTTAAAGAAGCTTCGCGTGATATCCGAACAATGTGTGTATTCATTGGGGACAATTTTGGCCGAAACGAGCGATTTTAAAGCACAGCCACCCGAAGGCATCGACGCTATCGGGGCCTCCAGTGAGGGCGCCTCGCTTTATCAACTGATCAGGGATGACATCATCGAAGGGCGGCTCGCTGCCAACGAGCGGCTTGTTGTCACCGATCTCGCCCGGCGCCACGGCACCTCGACCAACCCCGTGCGCGAGGCTCTGCAACTGTTGCGCGGGGAGGGCTTCGTCACCTTCGTCCCCAACCGCGGAGCGCGTGTCCGGCCCATAGATCAGGATTTCGTTAGGGACATCTATGAGATCGGGGTCTTGATCGAGCCGGCACTGACGAAATGGTTCGTGAATATGGCCACCGTCGAGGACATTGCTGAACTCGAACGCATCCAAGGCCTGATTGAAGAGAACAACTTCGCCGACCCGTTCAGACACAGCGAACTGGACACCGCCTTTCACACGGTAATGTACCAGAAGCACTACAACCGCCATGCCGCCGAGCTTTGGTGGAAGCATCGCGAAGTGCTTCGAGCCGTAAGTCGGCGTTTCGACTTCACGCTCGCCCGGCGTGCCGCAATCCTTAGCGAGCATCGCGAGCTCATCGCGCATGTAAAAGCGGGACATGCGAACGAGGCAGCCGAACTCATTGCACGCCATGTCGAAGGCTCCGGCCGGCACATCCTCGAGCACATGCGTGCGCGTAATGCCGCTCGAGCAGGATAGAATCCACAACCTGAATATAGTTATCCCGACCACTTCAGTTAAAGGCAGTTGAGATGAAAATCACCAGCGTTCGGCCGTGGTTAATCAGATCCGATGCTTCCTATTGGGGAGAGTTCCTGTTCGTCGAAGTGACGACTGACGACGGGGTGAGCGGCTGGGGAGAGATCACCACCACCACAAGGCTTGCCAATCGCGCCCTCTGCACGATCCTTCGCCAGATCGGTGCCGCTTTGACAGGCGAGGACCCGGCGCGGATCGAGTATCTGTGGCACAAGATATTCCGTAGCTTCACTTATATGGGCAGTCGCGGTGCGGCAGTCGAATGCGTAAGCGCCATCGATATCGCCCTTTGGGACATCCGCGGCAAAGTTCTCGGCAAGCCGATTTACGAGCTGTTGGGCGGACCGGTACGCGATGAAATTTCGCTCTACACCCATCCCAACCAACGCAAGTTTACCAGCAAGGAGGCTGTGGTCCAGGAAATTCGAGACATCGTCGACTCGGGCCACACTGCGCTCAAGTTCGATCCTTTTCCCCAGCAGGGTCGCACCGCCGGCGGAGAGGCTCGCGAGCAGCGGGACGGCTATCTCGATGGCAGCATGACCCGCAAGGATGAGCGCGAAGCCGCCGAACTGACGGCTCTGATCCGCCAGACGGCGGGCGCTGATGTCGACATCCTCATCGATGCGCATGGCCGGTTCGACGTTCCCACCGCCATTCGCCTTTGTCGGAGCCTCGAGGAAGCTGGTCAGATCGACTGGTTCGAGGAGCCCTGTCCACCGGAGAGCCTCAACGCTCTCAGACAGGTCCGTGAGAAGGTCAGCGCCGCGATCTCGTGGGGCGAGCGCGGCCACACGAAGTGGGATTTCGTGCCGGTGCTCGAAAGCAGGCTCGCCGACTACATCATGCCTGATGTCACTTGGACGGGCGGCATTACCGAACTCAAGAAGATTTCCGCGCTCTGCGAAGCCTATTACATCCCGGTCTCGCCGCATGACGCTGCAGGGCCAATCAACGTGGTTGCGGGAGCGCAGGTGATGATGACCGTTCCCAATTTCTACAAACTTGAAACGTCGGAGTGGAACCTGGGCAAATACGATCACCTCATCGACAGACCACTCGATGTTTCGAACGGCAGCCTCAAGCTTACGCCCAAGCCTGGTCTCGGCGTCGAAATGAACCGCGACTACCTTCAAAATCACGAGATAGAGCTCGACTAGCTAGCAACGCTCTACGCCGCCTCAGCGTGCGCGACGACGAGCTCCCCCCGACCAGAACGAGGATAAATCATGCCAGAGGCACATGGAGCCGACGAGGCGCTCAATCGGGTGAACACGCATTCCAAGCCGTCCGACCTTCGCATCACCGACATGCGGGTCGCCGAAATTGTCGGCGCGCCGTTCACCTCAGTGCTGCTTAAGATTTACACCAACCAGGGCATCGTCGGGCTTGGCGAGGTGCGCGACGGCGCCAGCGCCACCTACGCACTGATGCTGAAGAGCCGGTTGCTTGGCGAGAACCCTTGCGACATCGACCGCCTGTTTCGCCGCATCAAGCAGTTCGGCGGGCACGGCCGGCAAGGCGGCGGCGTATCGTCGGTTGAAATCGCGTTGTGGGATCTTGCCGGCAAGGCCTATGGCGTCCCTATCTACCAGATGCTCGGTGGCCGGTTTCGCGAGAAAGTGCGCGTCTATTGCGATACCGACGCTACCGTGCCGAGCGGTACTGAGACCGGTAAGCGCCTCAAGCAGCGCATGGAGCTCGGATTCACCTTCCTCAAGATGGATTTGGGATTGATGCAGATCGCGGATGTGCCCGGTGCGGTCGTATTTCCTGCCGGCTCACTTGAAGGATACCGCGACGGTCCCAGTCGCGGGCCGCTGAAGACCATTGAAGAGCGGCGTCTCCGCAACGCTTCATACGATTTGCATAACGTCCCGCACCCGTTTACCGGCCTGCACTTTTCCGACAAGGGCCTCGACCTGCTTGAGCAATACATCGCCGAGGTTCGTGAAGTTATCGGCATGGATGTGCCGCTTGCGATCGACCATATCGGCCATATCTCTATGCAGAACGGCATTCGCCTTGCCAGGCGAATTGAAAAATACGTGCCAGCCTGGCTCGAGGATGTGATCCCCTGGCAATATACCGAACAATACCGACAACTGCAGGACGCCACCACGATACCGATCTGCACTGGCGAGGACATATATCTTAAGGAGGGTTTCGAGCCTCTGCTCAACAGCGGTGGCGTCTCCGTTATCCACCCGGACCTGCTCACCAGTGGGGGCATCCTCGAGACCAAGAAGATCGGCGATATGGCGCAGGACCGTGGTGTCGCCATGGCTATCCACATGGCAGAAAGTCCAATCGCCGCGATGGCCGCGGCACATGTCGCGACCGCGACCGAAAATTTCATGGCGCTCGAATACCATTCCGCCGATGTCGACTGGTGGGACGATATCGTCACGGGCCTTCCCAAGCCGCTGGTCAAGAACGGCTTCATCACTGTTTCGGATAAGCCGGGCCTTGGGATTGACGATGTCGTCGACGAGGTGATCGCGCAGCATCTGCAGCCGGGCGTCACCGGCATTTGGCAGCCTACCGATCGCTGGGACGATGAGTATTCCTGGGATCGCACCTGGAGCTAAGGCGAAAAGGAACGAAGATGAAGATCACCGATCTGCGCTGCGCCGTTATCGGCAAACACCCGATTGTCCGCATCGTAACCGACGAGGGCCTTTATGGTTTGGGTGAAGTCGAGTTCACCAAGTCCTACCTCAAGCCCTTTGTGCTGCACTTCCGCGAGGCGCTGATCGGCGAAGACCCGACCGATGTCGAGAGAGTAATGCTGAAGATCCGCCAACGCGGCTCTTTCAAGCCGTACGGCGCGGCGGTGAGCGCTATTGAGCATGCGCTGTGGGATATTGCTGGCAAGGCCGCGGGAATCCCCGTCTATAAACTGCTCGGCGGCAAGGTGCGGGACAAGGTGCGCGTATACAACGGCTCTGTCCGCCAGAAACGCACGGGCGACCGACCGGAGGATTACGCCGCTGATGTCAAATGGATGATGGAGCAGCCGCAGAACTTCTTCATGGTCAAGCAAGGAATCTCGTTCCACTCGAACATGAAGGACACCATCGAGGACTTCCACTACGGCGTGACGCAGAAGAAGGCCGGTTATCACGGTGCCATGGATCAGGGCGTGATCAGCGAGCGCGGTTTCAATCACATGCTCGACTGCGTGATCGCGATGAAGGAAGTGCTGGGCGACAAAGTCAGCCTGGCGCTCGACTGCGGCCCGGGCTGGATGCTGCCCGATGCGATCAAGTTCGCTCGCGCAGTCGAGAAGTACAATTTGATGTGGCTCGAGGACATGCTGACTGGCGACTACGTGCCGTGGGTCAATCCGCAGGCCTATCGGGAACTGACAACCTCCACCTCGACGCCAATCCACACTGGTGAGCAGATCTACCTGCGGCACAATTTCAAGGAGCTGATCGAGACGCAGGCGGTGCGCGTCATCGGCCCAGATCCGGCCGATATTGGCGGCATTGCCGAGCTTAAATGGGTCGCCGAGCACGCCTACATGCACTCGATCCTGATGGCACCGCACGGCACCGCTAACGGTCTGCTAGGCCTCGGCGCGTTGATCAATGTCTGCGCCACATTGCCTGCAAATTACATCGCGTTCGAATATCCGAGCGCCTCCGACCCCTGGTGGGAGGATCTGGTAATCGGCTTGCCGCCGCAGATCGTGAAGGACAGCATGGTGGACCTGCTGGAAGCGCCGGGGCTCGGCCTCGATATCGACGCTGAAGGGGCCAGGAGATATCTCAGGGAAGAGGATGCGGGCTTTTTCGACTGAACCTCCGTCCACCTGCCGTGCCCATCTTGTCTGGCGCCAGGTAACAGGGCTTGTCGAAATAAGTGGTATCGATCTGTAAACGGAGAATGAAGGCCTCGATCTTCAAGGTCTTGTCGCCATCGGGTACGGCGGCGACCTCTTCCGGCGCCAGTGCGATATACTGGCCATTCTCGATAGCCCTCTTCTATGTCATCACCTGCGGCTGGATGATGTGGAACTGGCTGGCGTCAGGACTGGCAAGTAGCGCGATGTATGCTTGTTCGACGGCTCGCCCTTCGCCTCGGGCAACAAAGGGACTTTGGCGTGGATTTGCTATGCCCACGCTCTGAATCGACCGACCTGGAGCGGCTGTCCTATCGTGATGTCCACCTGGAAATCCACGCCCGCGCTCCGTCCAGCGTCTTGAAATCGTCGAGCGATCGGCTCGGAATGTCCGGGTAACTCGTGGCAGCCATTTCACTTAACGCGCGTCCCGGTCCAAGTTCCAGGAATGCCGTTGCGCCGTTTTCGACGCATCCCTGCAAGTTGTCCGCCCATCTGACCGTGTGCGAAATCTGCGCCGCCAGCTTGTCCAGCCCCTGATCCAGTCGGGACACGCTGGCTCCATCGATCCCGCTCAGAAGTCTAGCTCCAGCAATAGGTGGAAACGCCTTGGATGGACCTTCGAGGGCGCTACGAAACTGCGCGGATACCTCGGAAAGGAGCGGGGTGTGAGACGCGACCTCCACGGGGAGACGAACGATGCGCGTGGCGTGTGCTTCACTAGCGTTCCGCGTGATCGCCCCCAGGAAGGCCTGCCCCCCTCCGACGACGAAAGCATCATCTGGATTAATTATCGCTATGGCTCCGTGGTGCTCTTCACAGAGGCGACGTATCGCCTCGTAGGCGAGACCTCTTATAAAGACCAGCCCATCACCTGCCGCGCTAGCCCCAGACATCATCTCGGCGCGTCGCGCAGCAAGCGTCAAGGTATCAATGTGACGGAAGACGCCAGCTGCGCCCCACGCGGCAATCTCTCCGACGCTGTAACCGGCGAAAACCGAACGCTGCGGAATGCTCGTCTTCAGCGCGGTTATCGCAGCGAGCGACTGAAGGGTGCAGAGGATTTGAGCGGTCCGGTTTTCGAAGACCCCATTCTCGGCCTCTTGCCTTACGATGATGCGTGGATCGACACGGTCCAGCAGCATCGTCGCACTGGCGAACAGGTGGCTGGCCATCGCGCAATCCCCGGTCAGGGTGAACATGTTCGGGTTCTGATTCCCCTGGCCGGAACACAAGATGGCAAGTGTCATGACTGGACCTACCGGGGATAGAGTATGATTATGGCAATGGGCAGGGTGATCACGCCGAACACCGTGAGTGACATCACGAAAAAAGTTGGTGTCAGCGCGAGTAGGATGGTTCCGGCCATCGACTTCAGGGTCCCTCTATCTCATCGACGAACAGCGTCATTGCAAGAAGGTCCGCTGCTCCGCCTGCGCTGAGTGTTCTGGTGATGAACTCTTCGTGGATCGATTGTGCGCGTCGTTGCCAGCGACCGGCGCTGATTCCGCCTGTCGCCAGAAAATGACGTGCAGCCCGCTGGGCAAAGCGAAGGCCCTCCTCGCCGCCCCTGTGCAGAAGGTTGGTGTCATCCAGCTCTGCGATCAGCGCAAAGCAGGTTTCGACCCTCTGCGCCTCCAGATCGTCGGGCGATTTGAGCCGCGCAGCCTGTAGTGCGGGAATTCCGATCTTGTAGACACTCGGAAATCCCTTGGCGGCCTCCGCTCGCGCGCCGCCCGCTCCGTAGCGAAGTTGCGCCTGTGCACCGTGACTATCGGCAAGCCTTGGACCTGCAAGAATGCTTTGGCCCCAAAGCTCGTGGACGACGGAGCCAAGCGGCGATCGGGGGCTGACAACGCCGTTGGCCCTCGCGCCCGCGGCAGCACATAGCAGACCCATGCCGAAGATTGCTCCTCGATGAGTATTAATGCCGTTCGTCGCCGACAGCATCGCCGTTTCGGCTGCGAGTCCGATGGACCTGAGATGCGTCATTTGACAGCCACTTGCGCCGGCGACCACAAGAGACCGGAGATACGGCTCGATTGCGGAAGCACTGTCGCGAAACGTCCCGGCGTCCATGTCACTGTGGCTGCCTGAATCCACATGGCTGACCAAACCCGGCTTCGGCCACGTCTCCACCTCCAGAAGGAGGCTTTTCTTCGCTAGAGAAGCGATGCCCGCCGCATCGACAGTCAAGCGCGCGGAAGCTTCGAACATGGAGACAGGAAGGGAGAGGGCATTCATGAGAGAAAATCTCCGGCGAGGAACCGTCTTCGGTCGAGTAGTGCGATGCCCTGCATGGACTTCACCATGACGTCGGCCGGCCTGAACAGGAATTCGCGCCAGTTGGCGGCAAGGCCGTCGTCACGGATAAACTCGCCGTCGATGCGGCTGGGCGATACATCCTCGATCCTGGAAATCTCCGAGGAGAGCAGGTCTATGTCGGCCGGGGAACGGACATGCAGCAGCAGGTCGATGTCCGACGAGCTTGTAAGATACGCAAGACCGGTCAGCGCCTGCCAAGCGAGGCTGCCGAATACTTGCAGTTCGATACCGCGATGCGCCGCGAAGAACTCAAGTTCGTCGAAGGTCCGTTGCCATACCATGGGGGCTTGGCCGCGGGCGCAGGCGAGCGCCGTCGGTTCGTGGATCGCGAGGATGTCATCGGCTTCCACCACGAACGGAATGCGTCGCTTTTCCAGTGATGGTGGCAGCGGCAGGCCAAGGGCAATGCCGTGCGTCTCGTGCGCCATGGGCCGGCGCGCCACGAGCGGCCATTCTCTGTGCACCCAGGACTGGATCAAAGGATCGGCGCGATCTGATCCCAGCTGCCTTTCAAGCACGGAATCCCATCTCGCCGGGTCGAGATAAACCAGGTCGTGGCGTTTCAGCGGGCGAAGCTTAGGAAGCGCGTGCGATCGCATAGACGCGCTCCGCGATTTCCGCCGCTTTGGTACGGCCATGCCGTTCGAAGCCGAGAAGGTCGCGCTTGTCGACTGTGTCAGGGAGATCGGCCAGAAGCGCGCTCAGTTGGCTTGCCAGCGATTCCCGCTCGTTCCATACGAAATGGACCGCACCCGTTTTCGCGAGATTGTCCAATCCGGGAGCGAAGATGGCAGTCGTCTTAGCCTTTTCCTGCAGAACTTCGATGGATAGCTTCGTCACCTTTGACATGGACGCGAGATCCATCACAGCAGGCTCCGCGCCAGGAAGCGCGACGAGAACACGGGTCGCAAGCGCGGTCGCGAGAAACGCCCCGGCCGCCGTGTGGCCGTAGAGGATGCCGATCGTCGGACGGCCGTGAAAATCGGCGAAGATCAGGCATTTGGCGAGATGAGCCAGGAACTCGTTGAGCCCGAGCAACTCGTCGCGTTTGCTCATCATTTGGCTATCGCTGTCGACGATCACCAGGATCGGCCCCGTCCCCGAATGGTCGTCGAGGATGTGACGGGAAAGCAGGGAGGCCTGATCGACGCCAACTGCTGCCCGATCCGAAACGCCTACGACAAGTGCCTGCTGTCCGTCCGAAAGCAGAGCCGAACCGTACAGCAGACCATGGTCGGTTTTGATGCTGTGACCGTCCGGGAAAAGTGACGCCAGGATATCAGCGAGCTGCATGGTTCGGCCTCCGTACTTTTTGAGCGGCGGCCGTGAACCGCGCATAGGTCATCTCGGGAATGGAAGCGGCGTCGGTGATACCTATGGACCGCCAGATGTCGATCGCATCGGCGGATTTGCCAAACTGTTCAATCCGCCATTCGAGCCGCCTCTGCTCGTCCTGCAATGTCTGGAGAGTGAGCGGCCGAGTGTCGGCCAACAGGCTGAGGGCGGTCTCCCGGAAACCTGCGATCGTGTCATCGACGAAGCCGTCGGCCCCGCCGATCAGACGGCGATGCTTGCCGCCCATGGTGCGCCAGACGAGTGCCCGGTCTTTAGAATCGAATTCCTCAACGCCGCGATTTGTCTCGATCACTTCGGGTCCCGAGACGGAAATGCGGCCCTGCTCGGAGACTGCGAGAGCGGAGCAGCATCCGGCAATCAGGCCCCCGCCGCCGTAGCATCCGGCTCTTCCGCCAATGAGGCCTATGACTGTGACGCCGGCGATCCTCGCCTCTATGACCGCACGCATGATTTCGGCGATCGCCAGTTCGCCGGCGTTAGCTTCCTGGAGACGCACACCACCCGTATCAAACAGGATGATGACTGGTACCGAACGTATATCGCGGGCCGCCCGAAGAAGGCCAGTGAGCTTTGCGCCGTGAACCTCGCCGAAAGCCCCGCCCATGAAACGGCCTTCCTGCGCTGCGATGAAAACGGGTATGCTCTTGATCAGCCCACGTCCAACAATCATCCCGTCATCGAATTGCTCGGGAAGATCGAAGGACTTGAGATTTGGGCTCATCTCGCGTTCTGCCGGGCCGAGAAACTCGTTGAAGCTATCGTCGTCTAGGAGAAGCGATACACGGGAGCGAGCCGAGGACTCATACCAGCTGGCTTGTCTGGCGTCGGTGCCGGCGGCTTGGGTGGCAGCGTTTGTTGGAACGTTCATTTCTCTGTTTTCTCCATCAGGCGCAAAGCCTGTGCCAGGCGAAGCGACACGGTGTCGGGTCGCGCGCCGCCATCGTTGATCGAGAACCGCAGGCCGCCCGTTTGGAAGCGCTCGACGAAATCTTCGACGACCGCCTGCCAGACGGGATCGAACCCTCGAACTGTGGTTCGAATCTCGACAACGCACTGCTTTTCAGGAACGATGCGCTCTACGAGGACTTCCAAATTTCCTGACGCAACGACCCCTGTAATCGCTTGCTTCGTGTTGCCCGCGGCCTTGTCGGCCACGGCATGTGTGAATGTGAGGTTTTCCATGGACTGCTCCCATCACCAGTTGCGAAACTTCGAGGGCGGAACGTAGAGGCCGCCCGACCAGCGAACGATGTCCTTGATGGACCGTGCTGCCAGCAGATTGCGGTCCGCCTGAAGCGGATCGATTCCAAGGTCTTCCGGTCTGAGAATGACGCCGCGGCCCCTGAGCTGGTTGACCATCGCCTTGTCGCGGGCGCGGCCCACGTCTGTGTAGCCGGCAACCCCGCGGATAGCCTGTTCGCGCTCCTGCGGGTTGCGGCACAGCAGCAGGTTCGCGATGCCTTCTTCCGTCACGATGTGAGTGACGTCGTCCCCGTAGATCATGATGGGCGCGAGATCGAGCTTGAGCTTTTCGGCCAGGGCAAGCGCGTCCAGCTTCTCGACGAACAAGGGGACGTTCTTTTCTCCGAACGTCTCGCCAATCTGGACGACGAGTTTCCGGCCGCGGCGCAGGGCCGGCAATCCCGTGGGGTCCGCTTCACTTCCTGCCTGCAGCCAGGGATCGCTCGGATGCCGCCGACCGCGAGCATCCGATCCCATGTTGGGAGCACCACCGAATCCCGCTATCCGTGAGGTCGTCACCGTTGAAGAGTTTCCAGCCAAGTCGATCTGGAGCGTCGAGCCAATGAACATGTCGCAAGCGTAAAGGCCCGCCACCTGACTGAAGGCGCGGTTCGAGCGAAGTGACCCGTCAGGCCCAGTGAAGTAAACATCGGATCGGGCCCTGATGTAGTCTTCCATCCCGACCTCGGAGCCAAACGAGTGTATCTGCTCCACCCACCCGGATTCGATCGCAGGAATAAGTGCGGGGTGCGGGTTGAGGGCAAAATGGCTTGCGATCTTGCCTTTCAGCCCCAGAGCTTCGCCGAACGTCGGCAAAAGAAGCTCGATGGCAGCCGTATTAAACCCGATGCCGTGGTTCAGGCGCTTGACGCCGTAGGGCGCGTAGATGCCCTTGATGGCAAGCATTGCTGTCAGGATCTGGGTTTCGGTGATGGCCGCCGGATCGCGGGTAAAAAGGGGCTCGACGAAGAAGGGCTTGTCGGCTTTAACCACGAAGTGCACGCGGTCTCCGGGGATGTCCACGCGAGGGACCTTGGCGACGATTTCATTGACCTGGGCAATGACGATACCGTCCTTGAAAGCAGTTGCTTCGACGACAGTCGGCGTGTCTTCGGTATTCGGACCCGTATAGAGATTGCCTTCGCGATCAGCGCTAACCGCCGCAATAAGAGCCACGTTGGGCGTCAGATCGATAAAATAGCGGGCAAACAGTTCGAGGTAGGTGTGCACCGCGCCGAGTTGAATTTTTCCGCCGAACAGCATTTCCGCAATGCGGGCCGACTGCGGACCGGAGTAGGCATAGTCGAGTTTGGTGGCGACGCCGCGCTCAAAGAGGTCGAGATGCTCGGGAAGTACCACCCCCGACTGTACCATATGCAGGTCGCTTATGTTTTCCGTATTTACTGCTAGGAGGGCCGAGCTGAGCAAGTCGGCCTGCTTCTGGTTGTCGCCTTCCAGGCAAACGCGATCGCCTTTACGGATGACGGCCTCAAGCAGGCGAGTGGCATCCTGGGCGTCGACGATTTTTCCCGCTGACAGTTTGCGGCCCGCTTCGATGCGTTGATCCCTGGCGTCACGGTTCTTGTGCCACTGCATGCGAAACTCCTGCATTTGGAAGGTGGACCATGCGATCCGTCGGTGTGGACCGAATTGCGGGATGAAGGGCTGCCGCCTGGCGGCAGCCTTTTTGGCCGGCTGTTATTTGTCGCTCGCCATGGCCTCAGTTTCAACTTTTCGCGCGGCTTCGGTGATGACGGCCGCCACTTCCTTCGGATGGGACACGTAGACCGAGTGGCTCGCACCCTTGATCTCGACCGTGTGGCTATTGGCGCGCTTGTAGTACCAACGCTCAAGGTCCGGATTGATGATCTGATCGTTGCCGGCAACGACAGCCCAGCTTGGTTTGGTCTTCCACGCGGCCGCGGTCAGTGGTTGGGTGAACACTTCGGCAGATGCCAGGACCTGTGAACGTGCTCCGAACAGAGCTTGTTCGCGGGGCAGGTCAGGAGCGAACAGTTTCGGAAACTCGTCGGGGTCGAGATAGGTGTAGCCATCCGGGGTTTTCTTGATCGCGCCCGGCGTCTTGGCGAGCACGCTGGGCGTCTTCTTGCCTAGCGATCCTTCGTCTTCCCCGACATCCGGCGCATGGGCGGCGACATAGACCAGACCTACGACAGACGGATGGACACCCGCTTCAGTGATGATGGAGCCTCCATAACTGTGGCCAACGAGCAGTGTAGGGCCGTCCTGCATGTCGAGGACGCGCTTCGTCGCCGCCACGTCATCGGTGAAAGAACTTTCGGGTTCCTGGACCATCGAAACGTGGAACCCTTCCTTCGTCAGGATTTCGAAGATCGGCTTCCAGCCGGAACCGTCTACCCACGCACCATGCACGAGAACGATGTTCTTGACAGGTTCTGCGGCTGCGGGATTGGCCAAGGTCGCGAGCGGAAGGAGTGTGGCAAGAGCCATGCATGCGCTAGTGTATCTCATGATCACGGTTCCTCTGTTGCTGCTGGTTAAAGGCTGTCGCCGATTAATTTCTGAATCGAGTCTAACGTTGCAAAATCAGAAGTTTGCTCCGGGCCCGCTGTTTCGATCGCCGCCGAGTGACCGGGCGTTCGGCACGTTTCGTCTGAGGCCATGGGTTTGCCGTCCTCATAACGCTTTGCGCTGACGATATCGGGCGATGAGTGCTAGGTTAGGCCAGACCGGATTGGAGTGAAACCAAATTAAAGTGTAGGTACCCCCACACTCCGTGGTAGGTACTAGTGATGATCGTCAGGTCTCTTTCTGACGGGGGCCGCTTGTTCCCATCGGATATTCGATTACGAGACCCTAGAGTGGGCCAGCTTCCTAACCTCAACATTTCCGCGAATGGCATTCGAGTATGGGCATATCGCGTCAGCCCGCGCGACAAGCTCGTCGATCAGGCCCGGTTCAATCCCTGCAATCGTGATGTGCAGGGTAACAGCCAGCACGAACGTGTCGCTCTCGGTCTTGCCGAGCCCAACTTCACCAACTACCTCGATGTCACCGTCGGGAATGTGATGACGGCTTTCCCGTGCTGCCCGGAAAAGGGCGTTTTCGAAGCACGCGGCATAGCCTCCCGCGAAAAGTTGTTCAGGATTGGTCGCGCCTCCTTTGCCGCCCAAAGCTTGCGGCATAGCCAGCTGTAAGTCGAGAATGCCGTCGTCGCTCCTAATCTTGCCATGACGTCCACCGAAGGCAGTTACCTTGGCTGTGTAGATCGCTTCCATATACTTACTCCTTTGAGTTCGTTTTTTTGTGAGTGAGGGGCAGGCTCACGCGGAATACGGCGCGCCGCCCGACGCATTGGCTCCGGCCGATCTTTTCAGTCATGGGCTTCGACGATAGACCTGCAAATGGCGAGGCCCATGCCGATTCCGTGCTGTTTCGTCAGTTTGGAAAGGTTTGAAAAACACCTCTCCCTAGCCGGAGATTCCGGCCCGTTGACGACATCGGGCAACTTCACACGAGTTCAATCCCTGTGTCATTGGTATAGCGCGAGAAGCATTCCGATCAGCTGGGCTCCCGCCCAAGAAACTGCAACGAACGCGACAATCGCGATAGGGAGAACTGTCGAGAGCGCAATCAACGGGTGCAATTGACGCGAACTGTCCATGCCCGTGTTCACGCCTAAGGGGCCTGGTTCGGGGCCGTAAGGGAACGCCATTGGCACCGCTAGAGTGTTTTGGCAATTCGAATTCGCGGCGGTCAGAACGCGCGAGTGGGACGACGAGGTCTCGCCCCGACCGCGATGGTACAAGGATAATTGGGTGTGTGACATCGGGGTTCCTCAAGATGCCGATGAGCGTCGGTTCACAATCGAGGATCGCGCAGTTGGAGACTTTGGAGAATCAGGACTAGGTCTATTTGACCGATACCTAAGTTTAGATTCTGGTCGAGCGAATTACAGCGAAGCGTGACTATAATCAGGGCGTAAAGACTCAGCGCTCTGAGTTGGCATGCAGTTGGTTGAGGATCGTAGGGATCTCCAGATCGTGTCCCTTCAAGAGCAGAGGCGGAACTGATGCACAGCCGAGTAATAGCTGGAAAAAGTGGGAATCTGTGGGGTAAATCGGAGAGATCAAGCAGGCGCGGGTGCGCTTCTCCCTTGCTTAGCCTCGTGGAGGGTTCAGCCTTGGTAGAGAATTCGCGTGAGCTGCCGCTTCCCCGGGGTATGGGAAATCATCCCCGAGCTGATGGTCGCCCTCAAAGACTTTGAAGGCGGGGCCATCGACCTCAACAATCTTGTAACCGTTGACATATTCGATTTTCGGCGTTTTCCAACCCACTATGAGCTCTCCTACTGAAGGTCGAGTATTTCTCTGCTCGGGAAGATATGACCGACAGGCCATATTCGGTGATCTGTCGGACCACATGTTTGGTTGCGCAGTATCAGGTAGTATTTCCGCCTTTGCCGCCATCATCGGAAGGCCCCTCATCTAGAAATATCGGCTTCATGGAAGGCGATGGAACTGACGAAGCAACTGACCGAAGGATTGGTGAGGGAGGTTTACCACAATTCAAAACCCTCACAAGCCGAGGGGGTTGATAGCCCCACACTTTCCGGACGCACAGATAGTTGCGGTGGACGCCCGGTCACGTATCAGCCCGGGCGTGACTTTACCTAGATTTGGACCTGCGCGTCACATTGTGCGCAAGCTCACTTGTCGTCGCGAACTCACCGAAAAGCGCGGTCAGCTTCGCTTGCTCCCTTTCGTCCAGCCTGTGCTTCGAGCAAAAATCAGAAATGCACCAAACCTTCGTCACTACGATGGGCTCGGCTGAAATCGAATCGATGTGTTGCATAGTAGTCCTCCCAAATAGGAGGCTACAGAAGGGAACATTAGCCGGCAATAAATAACTGGTTTTTCCCATCAATTCTGTATTGACCGCCACGCGCGACCTCGCGCGCATAGGCCACGCTTCATGCGCTGGCGTCATGAACGGGCCCGTGCTCGGCGGTTGCTCGGTATTACGAGAGACTTTTCGGCACGAACCGTGAGGCCTGTGTCGGCTGGCTGCATGTCAAAGCGTATCGGGAAAGGTTTCCCGACCTGCCGGTGCGTTCCGACAGGCTGTTCAACCTCGATCGGCGCCGCGCGTCTTGCGCGGGCAGAAACAGTGCAGCCGACATGGCAGCCCTTCTGGTGCCGCGTTCGATCAGCTTGGGGACCGACCGCAATGCACCTGAAGTCCTGCAAATCGAAAGGGCCCGCTCGGCTGTCTCGACCAGACCTAGTGGCCCGATTCCGAGATGCCTTTCGGCTCGGCAAGAGGCAGCATGCCGCGATAGATGCCAGGTTCCGAGCCTTCGATCGGAACTGCCCCGACGCTTCGACGGTAAAATTCCATTGGACCGGCGCCCCCGATTACCCCGTAGGCATACCCCTGCGCGTACATATCGAGAAGCGTGGTCAGCAGCAGAGCGTGGCCAACACCTTTGCCGCGGGCGACCGCATCGACGCCGGTCGGCCCGAAGAAACCCTTCGCGGTTGCCTCGTGGCAGGCAAAGCCGATGAGTTCGTCGTTCTGAATTGCGATGAAGCAAGTGGGCGGCTGGCGCATGGTGGCAACGGTCGCTTCCGCGACCCAGCCGGATCCGAAGCGCGGCTCGATCCAGGCCGTCAGAGCGTTCAACTCCGGCGCAAGGACGCGCCGGATGGTGATGCCCTTTTCGGCGATGCGCGCATCGAGTTCAGGATCGGCCCTCAGCTCGTAGAGTTTTACCAGCATGTCCATGGTCTTTTCCTTTGTCAGCCTTTGATGGCGCCTGCCGTCAGGCCGGCAACGATGCGTCTCTGGAAGATCAATACGATGATGATCAGCGGCAGCGTCACGGTAACGGATGCGGCCATGATCTGACCGAACGGATATTCGTACCGGCTATTGCCTGCGATCAGGCCGATCGCAACCGGCACGGTCCGGTTCTCGTCCGTCAGGGTGAAGGTCAGTGCGAAGAGAAACTCGTTCCACGCCAGAATGAAGGCAAGGATGCCTGTGCTGGCAAGCGAAGGTCCCATCAAGGGCAGCAGGATCTTCGTCAGAATTCTAAAATGTGAGCAGCCGTCGATGATCGCAGCCTCTTCCAGCTCCCTTGGAAACTCGCGGATGAAGGTGGTCAGGATCCAGGTCGTGAAGGGCACGGTCGACAGGAGATAGGTGAGGACGAGCGCGCTTGGCCGGTTGAACAGACCCATCCAGTTGATCAGCTCGAACATGCCGGAGAGAACGACGACCTGCGGGAAGATCGAGATCATCAGCACGATCATCAGGATAGTGCGCCGTTGCGGAAAGTCGATGCGCCCCAGCGCATAAGCGGCGCTGAGCCCGATGACGAGCGACAGGAACGTGGTTGAGACCGCGACATAGGCCGAGTTCAGAAGCGAGCCCATGAAAACAGGATTGTCGATCAACTGGCGATAGTAGGTGAAGTCGAACGCAGGCATAAGCGCGGATTGATAGAGCGCCGAACCCTGCTTCGTCGAGGAAACGAAGGCCCAGTAATAGGGAAACAGCGTGTAGAACAGGACGAGCAGAAGAGCCAGGATCTGCAGGCTTCGCACGGCGCGTCGCCGCATCCGGAAGTAGGAGGCAGGCTTGCGCATGGTCTTCGGGATGGTTGCATCGGCCATGTCGCTCAGGTCCCCGCGGCTCTGTCGAGGCGAAGGACCCCGATGATGACGATGGCGACAAGCGCGACGAGCAGGAAGACCCAGGTCGATGCCGCCGAGCCGATGCCGAGCTCCTGGAAGCTGATCAGCCGGTCGCGCGCGTAAATGGAGACGGTCATAACGCTCTCGTTGCTGGCCGCCATCACATAGGCAAGATCGAACATCCTGAGCGCATCAAGGACGCGGAAGAGCACCGCTACGCCGATCGCCGGGCGCAGCATCGGCAGGGTGATCGACCAGAAGCGCTTCCATGCCGGAATGCCATCGACCTCTGCCGCCTCGAATATCTCCGAGGATATCAGTTGCAGGCCCGCCAGGATGAGCAGAACCATGAACGGGGTTGTCATCCACACGTCAACAAAGATCACGACGCCCATCAGCAGCGATCCGCTCGCCGTCCAGGGGATGCCATGATCGATGAGGCCGAGCCCGATGAGGAGCTTATTGATAACGCCGAACTGGTCGTTCAGCATCCATTCCCAGATCTTCGTCGAGACGACGACCGGGATTGCCCAGGGCACGAGGATGGCGGCGCGCGCCAGCCCGCGGCCGGGAATGGCTTCATTGACGAGGAGCGCTATCGCCAGGCCGAGAACCGTCTCGATCGCGACCGAGATAACCGTGAAGATCAGTGTGTTCTTGACGGCAATCCACCAGCTGCGGTCGTTGATGACCTCAAGGAAGTTGTCGACCCCTGTCATTGAATAGACGGAGGGATCGTCAAGATAGGCATCGGTGAAGGCGAAGAAGAAGGTGCGGCCGAGCGGCCAGAGGGCGACGACCAGCATGACCATGATGACCGGCAGCAGAAACAGCCAGGCCGCACGATGGTCGCGGCGGGCGAGCCGGGCACTCATTGCCGCGCTCCTTCGATCACGCCGACCTGGCGGTTGAGAATGAGCCGTCTTCCGTCGGCGGCGAAGGCAAAGATCGAGGCGTCCTGGAAATTCAGGCCGACCTCCTTGCCGATCAGTTCCCTCGGCGGCTCGACATTGACGCGGACGACCCAGATGACGTCACCGTTGATGCGGCAATAGGCGAAATGCTCGTGGCCAAGATCCTCGATACGTTCGAGCATGCAGGTCATTCGTCCGTCCCCTGCCGCCACCAGCTGGATCGCTTCCGACCGTATGCCGATCTCGGTGACTGCCTGGCCCTCGGTGTCCGCGTCGATGACGAGGCCGCCCGGTCCGCTCACTTTGGCTGATGTTGTCTGCACGGGCAGGAAGTTCATGCGGGGACTGCCGATGAAGCCTGCGACAAACCGGTTGTCAGGAGTGTGGTAGAGTTCCTTCGGCGTGCCGACCTGCTCAATGCGTCCGTGATTGAGAACGACGATCCGGTCGGCAAGCGTCATCGCTTCCGATTGGTCATGGGTCACATAGATCATTGTCGTCTTCAGATCGTCGTGGAGCTTGGCGATCTCCATGCGCATCTCCATGCGCAGATCCGAGTCGAGATTGGACAGCGGCTCATCGAAGAGGAAGATTTCGGGCTGGCGCACCAAGGCGCGGCCGATCGCCACGCGCTGGCGCTGTCCGCCGGACAGCTCGCGCGGCCGGCGTTCGAGCAGATGATCGACCTTCAACATTCGTGCGACCGACCGCACTTTCTCACTGATTGCGGCCCTGTTCATACCGAGGGTCTCAAGCGCGAAGCCGATATTGCGCGCAACGTTCATATGCGGATAGAGCGCGTAAGACTGGAAGACGAAGGCTACGCCTCTCTTGGAGGCAGGCACATCAGTCACGTCGTCGCCGCCTATCCTCACCACACCCTTCGATGCGGAGATCAGGCCGGCGACGATGCGCAAAAGCGTTGACTTGCCGCAACCGGAGGGACCGACGAAAACGACAAACTCGCCGTCGATGATCTGCAGGTCAACATTCTGGATAACAGCATGCGTACCGAAATTCTTCGAAACGGATTCGAGCGAAACCGATGCCATTTTTCACCTGGGGGTATGAGACGGCAGAGGGCTCGCCACCGTGATTGGTGGCGAGGCAGTGACGCGTTCCGGTCGCGGACCGTTCCCGCCGCCGGAAATCCGAAGAGCGTCAGCGGCTTTCCTTCAGTTTCTCGAGCCGGCCGGCCAGCGACGTCAGGCTGGACTTGACCTCGGCACCGCCGGAAAGCACGTCGTGAACCGAACGGTAGAAAGCCTGCGAAACGCGGTTGTAGCTGGTGCCAGTGTAGCCGGACGGGCGCACGGCGCTGTCGGCAAAGGCCTGCTGGTTATCCTTGAGGAAGGGTATCTTCTCAAGAACTTCCGGATCGCTGTAGAGCGCCTGGATCGACGGGTTGAGGGCGGCCTTCAGCGCCCGCATCTTCTGCATATCGGGGCCGGTGATGAAGTTCACGAAGTCGGCCGCCACCTCGGGCTTGGCGCTGTATTTGTTGACGCCGTAATACATTGGGCCAAGGCATCCGCTTGACTTTTCGCCTTCCTTGCCGACCGGTAGAGGCATCACGCCGACCTTGTCGACAATATTGCTCCCTTTTTCATGCGAAGTGCCCCAGACATAGGGCCAATTGCGGTGGAAGACCGCGTTGCCGGATTCGAAGACGGCGCGCGACTGCTCTTCATCATAATTGAGGACGCCCTCTGGGCTGATCGAGCCGATCCAGCCCTTCGCCTCTTCGAGCGCCTCGGCAGCCTGCGGGTTGTCGATAGTCACCTTTCCGTCGTCAGAAATGATGGTGCCGCCACCGTTGGAAGCAACAAGCTCGATCGCATCGCAGGTCAGGCCTTCATAGCTCTTGGCCTGCCAGGCATAACCCCACATGTCGGCCGAGCCTGCAGCCCGTTCCTTGTCCTGAATTTCCTTGGCGGTGGCAGCAAGCTCGTCCCAGGTCTTGGGCGCCGGCTTGCCGTATTTTTCGAGCAGGTCTTTGCGGTAGAACATGAGCCCGACATCCATATAGGCAGGCATGGCAATAAGATTGCCATCGAGCTTGGCCGCATTGAGTGTCGAGGCGAAATGCTTGTCCTGATCTGTCTGCGGGATCATTGCCTTGAGGTCGAGCAGGTTACTCTTGAACATGCCGAGCCAGATCACATCGAGGAAAAGGACGTCGACATCCTTGGATTTGGCGGCGAGCAACTGCTGATAGATCGGGATCGCATCGTCCAGAAGCGCGGGCATCTTGTTGATCTTGGCCTCGTTGCCCGTCTTTTCTTTCCAGGCATTGGCAACGTTCGTGCAGAGCTCGAATTCCGTCGGCGAGCAAAACACGGAAATGGTTTCGGCATGCGCGCTGCCGCCCCAGAGGGCTGCAGATATCGCCAATGCGGCAAGGCTTTTCTTCAGCATCGATTGTTCCCTTCGTTGATAACGCTTCGGCATCATGCGGAGCTCTCTGTCCCCTTGTTTCCAATAGGACTGGTTATGACCAGTCATGTCAACATGGACTTTGCCGGCGTTTGCGTCGAAGATGCAAAACGGCAAGAGTGCTCCGCACAGGATCGGATTTCGAAGATGCAGCAAGCTCCGGCATCATTCATCGCGACACAGGGCGGCATCGACCGGAACGACCCTCGCCCCTTGCACAAGCAGGTCTACGAAGCTCTTTTGGCATCTATCCGCGACGGTAAGCTGCCGTTGCGCGGAAAGCTGCCATCAGAACGGGAACTCGTTGATCTCTATAATGTCAGCCGGATCACCGTGCGCCACGCCGTGCGCGAATTGATCCAGCAAGGCGTCATACATAGCCAGCCGGGGAAAGGACTTTACGTCGCTGAGCGTGGTGGCGGCTTCGAACTCCAAGTTCTGAAAAGCTTCACCAGCATTGCCATGGCGAACGGGCGAAGTCCCGGCCATCGGCTGATTGAGGCCAGCATCGTGCATGCGCCGCTTGAGGTGAGCCGCCCGCTTTTCCTTGCACCCGGCGCCGAGGTGGTTCTCTTGTCGAGGCTTCGTCTTCTCGACAACATACCTTCTGTCGTCCAGACCGATTGGATACCGGTGGCCCGCGTTCCGGGCCTGCTTGATCTCGACTGGGCCGTTGCCAACCGGTCGCTCTATGCCGAGCTTCGCGAGCGCTATCGCATTCATCCGAAACGGGGGCAGACAACGCTGAGCGCGCGTCTTGCGACGGATAAGGAGGCTGCGATGCTCGGGCTGCCTCCGCCAGCTGCGGTTCTCACCGTGGATCAGATCGCATTCGACGATCGCAACCGCCCGGTCAACCTGACGGCGCTGGTCCATCATCCTGCGCGTTATCCGCTGACGTTGCTTCAGTCGGAATCGGGCGATTTCACGCAGTATTGAGCCACTCTGTCCTGCTCATCCAGCGATTGCGGCTCGGGATAATTCCGCAGCATGCAGTTACCTGACATGTCCGGCTCCGATACGCTTCTTTCTCGTTGCGCAATCTCCATCTCTTAGCTGTATTCACGCCACCCTGTTCAGGGCATCGCCGATCTTGGAGACAATCGTTTCGATTTCGCTCTTCTCGGCGATAAGCGGCGGGGAGAGGGCTATGATGTCGCCGGTGACGCGGATCAGCAGTCCCTTGTTGAAGCAATCGACGAAGACGTCATAGGCGCGTGTGCCGGCGCTCCCTTGCGAGGCATAAGTGCGGAGCTGCGGTTCGATCCATTTCAAGAGCAGGGGTTACTCATCGAGCATTCGATCAGTAACCCCTTTAGTATCCAACTCACGCTATCGGTCTGTCTCGTTTGTTTGTCGCGCGAAATGAAGCGCAACATGGCCGGTGCCTCAATAAAGACAGGTCATGCCGCCACGCGCAAGCGGCGACATCGCAAAACCCGGGCATCGGATTTTGTGATGCGCGCCCGGCCCGTCGGGGCTTACGACCGCTTCCTGATGGTGGCGTAAATGATGTTGCGGTTGGCACCGAACCAGACCGTCTTGTCATCAGTGTCTTCCGTCGCACTATGATGGGAAATACGCCACATGTCGGCTTCCGAACGCTGGAGAAGCTCCCAGTTCATGTAGGATTCCATGTACCCGTCATCGGCCATCTCGTCGGAAAAGTTGGCAAATAGAAAGACGCCGCCTGGCTTCAGCATTTCCATGCAAATCTGCGTGAGCCGGATTGCCACTTTATCGGTGAGATAATCGTACAATCCTGCTGCGTAGATCAGATCGAAAGTGCCGATCCGATGCTTGCGTGCGAGCAAGCCGCGCACGGATCCATTGATAGGTTCGACGGAAGTTCCGTGGAATTGGCTAGAGATCGAGCCGATACTTTCCGGATCCTGATCAAGAGCTGCCCAGCGTTTAAGGCGGCCTTCCGCAAGTGCCTTTGATGCCTCCGCTTCGCGCAGGTGACCGGCAGCGATGGCCAGGACTTCGGTATTCGAACCCGTTCGCGCGGCGGTCTCGTCGACGTAGCGGGTCAGGATGTCGCGACGTTCCCTTACGGCGACCGGGCCGGGGGCGTTTATCGTATAGTCGAAGATATCCAGGCCGAGACGGGTGGATCTGGCCACTTCTTCGGCCACCGCCGGATGCCCATAAATGAAGTCTATGAGACTGGCATCACCGGAATAGCCGCGAGGCTTGTCAAAGGACCAACGGGTGAACGGGCACTGCTGGAGGATCTTTGCCGAGGGATGGGCCTGAATGATAGGGATGAGCTTCTGCCACACGGCAGCGCCGAATTTATGACGGACGTCATGGAGCTGGCCAATCAGCCACCTGACTGCATCAGGCAGGTTCTTGCCTGCGGAGAACCGTTGTATCGCGATGTTGATGACGATCGCAAACTCAGCCTCCGCAGTTCGCAGGAGGTCTGTTTGGTCATCTCGGTTCGGTGAGGGAAGCTTATTGCTGAAGGACTGCGGCGTGATCAGGCTTTGGCCATCAAGAGAAAAGAGCGGCTGAGCCACTGAAACCTCACTGGTGAATAAGAACTTAAAACATTGCGTAAAATCCTCACCATTTTCACGCAAGTCAAGCGTTAAGGTTGGGCCGCGGCGCCAGTGCACGTCTTAGCTTTAGAAAATATTAGTGAACCCGAGAGATAGCCTGCCCGCTTGGGGATCGTTTGAGCGTTATCGGTTGATGTGGAGTCTGCGTACGGCTATCCAGCTTTAGTTGGCAGTCTGCGAAGGGCAACTGCTGCAAGATGTTGGGTGGCAGGGGCATGATGCACGTGTTAGCCGAGACCGCAGCTGCTACCGTGCGGCCGACGCTGTCGCCAGAGCAGTTGCGTTGCCTTTATGAGCAGAAGAGCGAGAGCGGTCGAAAGAGCGGGACGCGCAAAGGCCTCTGGACAGCGGTCGCTGCTTACCTTGCATATTCCTTCACGGACTATCTTTTTATCGGCGATGTCGTCCAGTACACGGTCGCCGGCCGGCTGGCGGTTGGCGTCAGTGCGTTATGCGTGCTGGAATTTCTGCTCTACCGCAAGGCAAAAGCCGATACGGTCGACATGGCCGCGGCGATGTCGGTGCTCGTAGCCTATCTTGTCTGGCTTCTCACCGCCCAGATGAGCGCGGCCGGGGATGCGTTCTCATATTATATGGTGTTTGGCGCGATCTTCATGATGAGCGTCAACTTGTTCTTCAGTTTCCGGTTTCCGGTTGCTCTTGCGGCCTCCGCAACGAACGTGCTCATCTTCATCGGCGCCCTCTATCTGTTCGCGCCCATGTTGCTTCTCCACAAGCTCATCCTCGGCTCGTTCTGTATTTCCTGCTTTATTTTCACGTCTTACGTGAACCTTCAGCTCAATAGGGAGCGCTACAAAGTCTTCCTTAATGCAATTGAAGCGAGTTTGCAGCAAGCTGCCGCCGACGAAAGAGGCAAGGCTCTTTTGCACCTCTCGAACACCGACTCGTTGACCGGCCTCGAAAATCGCCGGGCAGTCGATCAACGTCTGCGTGATCATTGGCAACGCTGGCAGGACGACAGGGTGCCCTTTGCCGTCCTGCTTATCGATGTGGATTATTTCAAACGCTATAACGACTGCTACGGCCATCAGGAAGGTGACCGCTGTCTTATCGCTGTCTCCCAGCTTCTTCAAAGCGTGGCCTCTTCCTGGGGTTCGATCATCGGGCGATACGGCGGTGAGGAATTCATCGTCATCACACCGATGCCGAATTCGCAACGAGCGGTCGAGCTCGCAGAAGCAATGTGTGCTGCCGTTCGGGCGTTGGCTTGGCCACACGAACACAGGCGAGACGGGACCACTGTCATCACCGTGAGTGTCGGCGTGTCCTATACGCGGGACGAGAGCAAGCATGTCGAGAAGGTCATTCACGAAGCTGATCGCGCGCTTTACGCCGCCAAGGCTGCGGGCCGCAACACCCTCGTGGTCTTCGATCCCGAAGATCCTGAGAGCAGCGATGACAGCGAGGATATAGCTGCGACCCTGAAGATCGCGCTCGAGCACGGCCTTGTCTCGCTCGTCTATCAACCGATCCGCAACGTCCAGACGGGCAAGACGGACGCTGTCGAAGCTTTGATGCGTTTGAGCATGTTGGATGGAACGCCCGTATCGCCTGGTAAATTCATCCCGGTTGCGGAAAGGACGGGCTCGATCGTCGAACTCGGCCGGTGGGCAATCCGCACTGTTTGCCGAGACTTGTTGGCGACCGACCTCGTGCAGGTTGCCAGCGTCAACGTTTCCCCGATTGAACTCAAGATGCCGGGTTTCGCCACCTATGTGGCGGCAACACTGGCAGAATTCGGCGTGACGGGTGCCCGACTTGCTTTCGAGATTACCGAAGGCGTGGAGCTGGAAATCGACCAGGATGTGGTTCGTTGCATTAGCGACCTGAGAAAGCTCGGCGCTCAAGTCTGGCTCGACGACTTTGGCACAGGCTTCGCAGGGCTCTCGTGGCTTCGCCTCATAGAGTTCGACACCGTCAAGATCGATCGATCCTTCCTCCATGACTGCAACACGGAGAGAGGCAAGAGGATGTTGCTCGACATCATCAGCCTGCTGCGCAATCGCGGCGTGAGGATACTCATTGAAGGCGTCGAGACCATCGAACATCAGCGGCTGATGCAGCAGTACGGAATCAACCAGCTCCAGGGATATTTCATTGCAAGGCCCGCGCCGGCAGCCCAGTTTGAAGCTGATAACGTGCTGCCGTTCAGCATGGTCAGGAACCTTGATTCAAAACGCCTGTTCCGGAATGGGGCATAGGTTCAATCCCGTTCAAGGCGTCTTGATTATCAGGTTGCCTCAGATGCGGATTGATCTGCCCCTGAGGCGACCAGTTTGACCGGTTAAGCAGCTTGCCAAACCTGATTCAAAATCTTGGCCGCCAATGCTGCCTTGTCCTGCGGCAGGAATCGACCGTAACGCTGCTGCACGACATCCGGTGTATCCTGGATGGCGTAGCTCGCCTGCTCATACGATCCGGTTTGCTTGAGGATGTGTGTCGGGAGGACGTCGAGTAGCGCCATTCAGGTCCGTTGGCGACATTTCGATGTCGATATGCCCCCGACGCATTGCCATTGTTGCGCACGATAGGAACAAATCGCGGCTGTAACGTGTTCTGTCGAGGTCTTCGGCACTCTGGCTTTGGAACCCGTCGGCAATACGGTCTGGCGCGTGACAGCTCAATGACGGTGCGTTCCACAAACTAGGTTATCGGCGATGGGGAAAGACATGGAAACGCAAAAGATCGTTTTTGAGAAAAGCGACTGGGTGCCCAACAACCAGACGATTCCGGTTATCGTCTATCGCAGCATCTTCATCTGCGATGATGGGTGCGAGGAGTTCGCGCGTCTCTTCACCTCGCACGGGTGGGAAGGCATCTGGCGCGATGGTGTTTTCGATTATCAGCACTATCACGCGGGCGCTCATGAAGTGCTTGGTGTCGGAAAGGGAACGGGAAAGCTGCTGATCGGCGGTCCGACCGGTAAGGTGTTCGAGTTGCATCCGGGAGATTGTCTTGTCCTTCCAGCGGGGACAGGTCATCAAAACCTGGAAGCGAGCAGCGACTTTCAAGTGGTTGGCGCATACCCGCCAGGCCAACACGCCGATATTCAGACAAGCGCTCCAACCGCAGAACTCCTCAGAACAATCGCCGACGTCGCCTTACCTGAAACCGATCCGGTGCAAGGTGCCTCGGGCCTGTTGTTTGAGGCTTGGCATCTCGGCGATAACTGACCTAAGTGGGTCAAGGCACCGATCCAACCCATCCTGTAATCGCAAACCATTGAAAAGTAGGGTTCACTCTCGTGGACGAGGGCCTCAACCGCCTGGATCATTGCCTATTGGTGAGCACGAAGTGCTTTCCTCCTCGACATCAAATGCGGACGACCCATCACGATCCACACCACGGTCCATATCCTTTCAAAAACACCTGTCCAGCCGCTCTGTTTCGAAGCCGTCTGCCGGAGTCTCTTAGCCGCTGGGTTTCCAGACTATCCCAAAACCGATGATAGAAATTCGCGCGTCCGCTCCACTTGCGGCGCGCCGAATATCTCTTCAGGCGCACCCTGCTCGCAGATGCGCCCCTTGTCGAAAAAGCAGACGCGATCCGACACCTCTCGGGCAAAGCGCATCTCATGGGTGACGAGCAGCATGGTGAGATCATGTTCATGCGCCAGCCCGCGGATGACGGAAAGCACCTCGCCCACCAGTTGCGGATCAAGCGCAGAGGTCGGTTCATCGAAAAGCAGAACCCGTGGGCGCATCGCAAGCGCACGGGCAATTGCCACACGCTGCTGCTGACCGCCGGAAAGCTGCGCCGGATAATGGTCCTTCTTGTCCGCCAGCCCCACCATCTGCAGCAGTTCGATTGCTCGCGCTTCCGCTTCCGCCCGCTCCATTCCCAGTACCCGTACCGGCGCTTCGACAACGTTGCGAAGGACTGTCATATGAGGAAAGAGATTAAAGCTCTGGAAGACCATGCCGACATGGTTGCGGATCTGGCGCAGGTGTTTTTCCGAGGCCTGGAACCGGCCCTTGCCATCCGGCTCATGGTAGGACGTACCAGCAAGCGTCAGCTTGCCTTCCTGGAACGGTTCGAGTGTCATGAGAATACGCAGGACCGTCGATTTGCCGGAGCCGGACGGTCCGATGAGCGTGACCTTCTCGCCCTTCGCGACGCTGAAATTGAAATGGTCAAGCACTGTCAGAATGCCGAAGCGCTTGGTGACATCGGAAAACTCGATGATGGGTGGATCGATACTGTCGGTCATCGCAAGGGTATTCCTGCCTTTGGAAGAGCTTTCTGCAAGCGGTGGAGGCCTGCTGAGCAGATCAGCGTCAGCAGAAGGAAGATCAGGCCGACAAGCGTCAGCGGCACGAGATATTCGAATGTGCGTTCGCCGATCATGTTGGCAAGGCCCATCATCTCAAGAACGGTGACAACCGATAAAACCGGGGTCTCCTTGATCATGGCCACGAGATAATTGCCCATGGCGGGCACGATTCGCGGAATGGCCTGGGGCAGGATGATGTCGTAATAGGTCTGCATGCGGGTCATGTTGAGCGCGGTTGCCGCTTCCCATTGGCCGTGCTGCACGGCTTCGATGCCGCCGCGATAGACCTCCGACGTGTAGGCCGCATATTGTAGACCGAGGGCCATTGCACCGGTGAGAAAGGCCGGCAGCACGATACCGAAATCGGGCAGCACGTAGTAGAGGAAGAACAGCTGCACCAGAAGCGGCGTATCGCGCAGGAACTCCACGATAAAGGCTGTCGCCCAGGAGATCACCTTGACGCGGCTTCGGCGCAGGAGGGCAAACGCCAGGCCGAGCACCAGTGCAATCGCAAATCCAGCGGCTGCAGCCTTCAACGTGACGGTCAAACCAATAAGAATGATTGGCAGGATCGAGGTCGTGTAGGTAACCCAGGTTGTTGTGTCCCATTCGTAACCATACATCATAGCCGTAAGGTCCTCACGAATGAGCCGAGCGAGGGAAGACATCGCCGCGCCGCACGAAATGCTCGATCACGCGCACGGCTGCCATCAAGACGAGCGACATGGCGAAGTAGCACACGAGGGTGATTGAATAGATGCTTGCGCTGTCCAGCGTGATGTTGCGGATGGATTGGGCCGCAAAGGTGAGATCGGCTATCGAGATTAACGACACCAGCGAGGACAGCTTCAGCGTTTCGATGGCGAGGTTTCCGAAGGCCGGCATCATTTCGACGATGGCTTGTGGCAGCGAAATGCGAAAGAGGGTCTGGGCACGGTTGAAGTTCAACGCCCGGGCGGCTTCCAGCTGCTGCACGGAGACCGACATGAGGGCCCCTCGAACGATTTCGGCCCCATAGCCGCCGACATGGGCGGCCAATACCAGGATGCCGGTGGTGATCGGATCGAAACTCAGACCGACGAGCGGCAGCGCATAATAGAACCAGAACAGCTGAACGAACAGCGAGGTCCCACGAAACACCTCCGTGTAGCAGAGCGCGACGGCTGACAGGATCGGTCCTCCCTCGACGCGCAGGATGCCGAAAACGAAGGCAAGCACCGCGCCGCAGACGATCGCTGCCAAAGTGATCGTCATCGTCACGGTAGCGCCTTGCCAAAGCATCGGCAGATAGGCTGTCCAGCTCATCTGGCAATCTCTCCGAATGAAAGCAGGCGGCGCCCAGTCCGGGACCGGGCGCCTTTCTTGTTACTTCCCGGCGCAGAGATCGGCGACGTTCTTCTCTGCCGCTGCCGCGATGCTCTGTTCCGACAGACCATACTTCATGAGGATCTTCTTATAGTCGTCCGTCTTTCGGAACGCGACGAGCGCAGTGTTGAACGCGTCGCGCAATTCCTTGTCTTCCGGACGGAAGGCAAAGCCGCCATAGTTGCGGACCGGTGCGCCCTTGACGATCGGATCCTTGAATGGCGCGACCTGCTCGACATTGGCCTGTCCCTTGGCAAGTTCGGAAACGGTCAACTCGGTTGCCGCATAGGCATCGACCCGGCTTTGCACGGTGGGGATCGCATCGGCATTCGCCGGAATGAAGACGATCTGCTCGTCCTTGACGCCGACGGCGCGCAGGAAGTCGACATTGTTTGCGCCGGAAACAACGGCGACTTTCAAGGATGGGTCTTTTGCGATGTCGCCATAGGTCGTCAGGCCCTTCGGATTGCCCTTCTTGACCAGCAGTCCCTCACCGTAGGACGAGTTGGGTTCGGTAAAGGCGACCTGCTTGCAGCGCTCGGGCGATATGTTCTGCTCGGCGGCGGCAAAATCGAAGCGACGAGCCTTGAGACCCGGAATGAGCGTGCCGAAGGGCGTTACGGTCCAATTGACCTCCTCGATGCCCATGGATTTTAGGACGGCATTGGCGACGTCAGGGCCGATGCCGGCAGAGGTGCCGTCCGGCTGCATATACGAATAGGGTACCTCATTGGCTGTCGCGGCGCGGATAAATCCCTGTTTCTTGGCTTCTTCGACGGTCAGTGCGCTGGCCGATGTCACGCCGATGCTGAGCGCCAGCGCGGAAAGGCAAATGGATTTTGAGATGCGCATTCGAATTCTCCTCTGGTTAAGGTTCTTGTGGTCCGTTTTCGGATCTCACATGGTTGCGTTTATTTGGTCTTCTCCGTGATCGTCGCGATGACGGAAAGGCAGTCGCCGGCCTTAATGAGGCCGGGCACGTGGCGAGCCGCCAGAATGCCATCCATGGCTGCGCGGCAGTGGATCGGCGCGACACCGGTCTTTCCGACCGGGTAGATGCTGGCGATGATATCGCCGGTATGGATCGGATCTCCGAGATCCTGCGCAAAGGCGACCAGGCCGTCATCCTCTGCGAATGTGAAACAGTTGCTCGACGGCATATCGAGCCAGCACGTCGGCCGGGTATCCGGCGCCCCCTCAAGAATTCCGGCGTGGCGCAGGAGGTTGAGACTGCCCTTTCGCGCGATCTCGATCGACTTCGCGCTGGCGGTGCCAGCACCGCCGAGCTCAGTGGTGACAAAGGTCTTGCCCATCTCCTCGACCGTCGTATCCAGCATGCCGACCGCATCGATCTCCAGCATCTTCATCGAGTAGGGCGCAGCGAAAGCCGCAACGGCATCAAAACAGCGCGCCTCCTGACCCTTGTCAGGCAACTCGTGTGCCGCGGCATAGGGCAGAAAGTCGAGCGTCTTGCCGCCCGAATGGAAGTCGAGCACGATGTCGGCGAGCGGTATGAGATGGCGGGTGACATAGTCCGCGATCTTTTCCGTCACCGTTCCATCCGGGCGACCCGGAAAGCTACGGTTCAGATTTCCGCGATCAATCGGCGACGTGCGGGTCCCTGCGCGAAACGCGGGATAATTGAGCGCCGGGACGATGATGATGCGCCCACTCACCTGCGCCGGATCCAGTGTCTGTGCCAGCTCGTAGAGAGCCGCCGGACCCTCATACTCGTCGCCATGATTGGCACCGGTGAGGAGGGCGGTCGGACCTTCGCCGTTGGAGATGACGCAGATCGGGATCATGACCGAACCCCAGGCGCTGTCGTCACGGCTATAGGGCAATCGCAGGTGCCCGTGCTGCACACCCTTTCCGTCGAAATCGACGGATGAGGCGATCGGCGAGGGGCGGGGCGCACTCGTCAGCATGGCCTCAGCCTTTCACGAACAGCTGGCGCGGAACATTGGACAGGCATTCGACACCCGTTTCGGTAATCGCGATGCTCTCCGTGATTTCCAGCCCCATGTCTTCGAGCCAGAGACCGGTCATGAAATGGAATGTCATGCCGGGCTTCAGCTCCGTACGGTCGCCTGGGCGCAGGCTCATCGTGCGTTCGCCCCAGTCAGGCGGATAGGAAAGACCGATCGGATAGCCGGTGCGGTTGTCCTTCATGATCCCGTATTTTTTCAAGACGGCAAAGAAGGCGTTGGCGATGTCCTCGCACATATTGCCGGGCCTTGCTGCGGCAAGGCCCGCCTCCATGCCTTCGAGCGTTGCCTTTTCCGCGTCGAGAAAGGCCTGCGTCGGCTTGCCCAGGAATACGGTACGCGACAGTGGGCAATGATAACGCTTATAGGCGCCAGCGATTTCGAAGAACGTCCCTTCGCCCGAACGCATCGGCTTGTCGTCCCAGGTCAGGTGCGGCGCGGAAGCGTCTGCGCCCGACGGCAGGAGCGGCACGATCGCCGGATAATCGCCGCCGAATTCGGACGTACCCCGTATGCCGGCATCGTAGATCTCGGCGACGAGATCGCATTTGCGCATGCCGGGTTCGACGACGTCGACGATGCGCTTGTGCATCAGTTCGACGATCTTGCCTGCCTTTCGCATATAGTCGAGTTCAGTTGGGCTCTTGATCGCGCGCTGCCAGTTGACGAGCCCCGCCGCATCCTTGAAGCGGGCATTTGGCAGATGCTTTTGCAGAGAGGCGAAGGCGGCAGCCGAGAAATAATAATTGTCCATCTCGACGCCAACAGTGAGGCTGGACCACCTGCGCTCATCGATGATCTGCGCCAGGAGATCCATCGGGTGGCGTTCGCTCGACTGGACGTAGTGATCGGGGTAGCCGATGATATTGTCATGGTCCAGATAGGCGGTGCGCTTGGCGCCGTTGGAATCCTGCTTGCGACCGTACCAGATCGGCTCGCCGCTTGGCGGCACCAGGACGCATTGATGCACGTAGAAGGACCAGCCGTCATAGCCGGTCAGCCAGTGCATGTTGGATGGATCGGTGACGATCAGGAGATCGATCCCCGCCTGTTCCATCGCGTGACGGGTTTTGGAAAGGCGCGCGGCATATTCCTCGCGCGTAAAGTTCAGCGTCACACTCACGCTGCATCTCCCATTTTGATGTCATTTTCGATCGTCTGGCCCCGTCCGGCGTCTGTCGCGCGGGCGAGCGCCAGGTTGGCGATGGCTGTGTCCTGCGCGCCGGTGCCCGTGAGGTCTGCAAAGGTTATTTCGTCTGCATTCGACCGGCCAATCGCCTTGCCGGCGATGACAGCTCCGAGTTCGGCAAACTGTTGGTCCGGCAAGACTGCGCCGGCCTTGATGGCATGGTGCAACTCGCCGAGAATGCGGGTCTGCGATATTCGATCCGGGACGTAAGTAGCGCGAGCAAAGACGGCCGGATCGACCTCGTTCTTGTGCTCTGCATCCGATCCCATTGCGGTCAGATGCTGACCGCGTTCGAGCCATTCGGCCATCAGGATCGGCCTTTCTGCCGGCGTCGTTGTGACGACGATATCTGCCCCGCGCACGGCCTCGCGCGGATCGGCAACGGCGGCGACGTCGATTCCGTGGTCGCAAGCGAAATCAATCGCAAGCTTCTGCGCCTTTGCATGATCGCGTGCCCAGATTCGCGCCGATTTGATCCGGTGCACAAGCATGAGAGCCTCAAGCTGCAGCTGCGCCTGCATGCCTGCACCAAAGATCGTGGCGACGGAGGTGTCTTCGCGCGACAGATGTCGTGCGGCGACGGCACCGGCCGCTGCCGTGCGCACGTCCGTGAGATAGCCGTTGTCAAGAAGAAGGGCTTCGACCAATCCGGTCTTGGCGCTGAGCAAGATCATCAGCCCGTTCAGGCTTGGCAGACCGATCTTGGGGTTGTCGAAGAAGCCAGGGCTGACCTTGATGGCGAAGCCGTCAAGGCCTGGCACATAGGCTGTCTTGACGTCCACTTCACCCCGAAATTCCGGAATGTCGAGGCGCAGGATCGGCGGCATAGCAACGGCTTTGGTGGCAAGCGCCGCAAAGGCCTGTTCGACGCAATCGACGGCAGCGACGTCGAGCTTGACGATGGTGCGAAGGTCTTTTTCCATCAGAATGCTGATGCGGCTCATAGGGTGGTCCCATCGACGATTTTCTGGTGCATCTTCGGGTCAATGTTGCCGCCTGATACGATGATGGCGGTTGGACCGGATAGGCGGGCCTTGTCTGCGAGGATGGCGGCAATGCCGACTGCGCCAGCGCCCTCGACGGTTACGCTCTCGTTGCGCGCGGCATGGCGGATGCCTTCGGCAATCTCGTCCTCGCTGAGGAGGATGACGTCGTCGAGCAGATCGCGGCAAAGGATAAAGGTGACATGGTTTTGGAGGCCGATGCCACCCCCTAGCGAATCCGCCAGCGTTTCCTCCTCGCGGATTGCGACAGGCTTGCCGGCGGCAATCGCTGCATGCATGGCTGCCCCGCGCTCCATCGATATGCCGATGACGCGGCTCTGTGGCTTCAAGGCCTTGACGGCAACCGCAATGCCACCGGCCAGACCCCCACCGGAAAGAGGAACAAGCACGGCCGCAAGTTCAGGCAGGTTTTCCACAATTTCGAGGCCGATCGTGCCTTGACCGGCAACGACGTCCGCATGGTCGAACGGCGGGATCGGCGTGAGGCCGCGGCTCTCGGTCAGGTGTTCGACCTCCTCTTGTGCATCGTCCTGCGATAGGCCGACAATGCGGATTTCGGCGCCGAGCGAGCGGATCGCTTCGACCTTGTTGGCCGGAACGAGCGATGACATGCAGATGATGGCGGGAACGCCAAGCTCGCGTGCGGCGTAAGCGACGGCGCGACCATGATTGCCTGTCGAGGCGGTAACGAGACCGCGCTTGCGCGCCGCATCATCGAGCAACAGGATGGCGTTCATCGCGCCGCGCAGCTTGAAGGCGCCGATGGGCTGGCACGTTTCGAGCTTCAGGTGGACAGGCTGACCGGTGCGTTCAGAGAGCGTGCGAGAGCGAATGAGCGGCGTACGCGTCACCCGGCCGACGATGCGGGCTGCAGCCTGCTTGATGTCTGCCAGCACGACTGGCTGGACCTTTTCTTCGGTCAATCTGGACTGGGCGTCGCTCTTCATGATTGTCATGTTGTGAGCGAACTAAAATCATGTCAATTATTATATTGTAATGATTCAATGATTGCCGTGGGATCGCTCTAGCCGATCGAACCGACATCATAGACCGGGGGCAGTTGCTCAAAGGCCTGCCGCACGGTCGTCAGCGCCTTGGCCAGGCTTGCATGGTTCAGGCGTCCGCCCAAACAGATACGAATCCCGCCACCATGACCCGGCCCGGCAATGAAGGGTTCGGACGGCGTGACGGCGACTTTCTGGTTGGTGAGCGAACGAACCAGACCTTCCTCGGACCAATGCGGCGGGACCTTGAGCCAGGCGCAAAGCGAGAGCGGATGAGTGGAGGCGATATGGTCGCCGAGGATTTCTGTGGCGATGTTCTGGCGCACCTGTGCTTCGTCACGCTGGATTTCGAGCAGACGCTGCGCCGTGCCATTCTCGACCCAGCGTGTTGCGATTTCGCCGGTCAGGTAGGTGCCGCTCCAACTCGACACGCGCAGGATTGAGGCGGCGCGGATGGAATAGGCTGGTGGAACAACAAGATAGCCAACGCGCAACCCTGTCAGCACCACCTTGGTGAAGCTCGTGACGAAGAAACCGAGATCAGGCAGCATTTCTGTGATCGAAGGCAGGTTCTCTTCGATCATCGGTCGATAGACCTCATCTTCGATGACGAACACGCCGTGACGAGCCGCAATCGCGGCTATCTCACACCTGCGTCCTGCGCCCGCGACATGACCTGTCGGATTGTTGAGGGTCGGAATGAGCACCAACGCCCGGACACCGCCTGCTGCACACACGGCCTCCAGCGCATCGGGCAAAATGCCCTCATTGTCGGTAGGCAAGCCCTTCAGGCTGAAGCCGAGGATATTGGAAAGCCCGATGATACCGTGATCGGTGAGATTTTCGGTTAAGACGACATCGCCGGAGCGGACAATGCAGCTCAGAGCAAGAAAAATGGCGTGGGCGGCGCCGTTGGTGAGGAGAATGCGCTCTACCCCGGCCGCGACGCCGAGCGTGCGTAACCAGATGCGCGCCGTCTCCCGATGACGATCAAGGCCGGCGATCGGGCGGCAGGGACGCATGAAGCTTGCATTGTCGCCTTCGGAAAGCTCACGAAGGATCTCGCGCGATGCGGCCTCATGCGCATCGAGATAGATGCCGCGAATGATGGAAAGGTCGAGCACTTCGTTGGCGCTATGGTCAAGCATCATGCGGCCGGCGCGGTCGGTCACGCGTGTCTTGACGAAGGTGCCGCGACCGATCTCACCGCTCAGATAGCCAAGCCGCTCAGCCTCCTTGTAGGAGAGGCTGACGGTTTGGACGGAAAGGCCGAGTTCGCGCGCCAGATCGCGATGCGTCGGCATGCGATCCATTGGCTTGAGAACGCCGGCATCGATATCGGCGATGATGCGCTCGGTGAGTGCTGCATGCTTCGTCTCACCCTTTTGCTTGGAAAGGTGCGGTTGCCATGCCACCGGCTTGGTGGCCGTGACCGGAACAAGGTTCAGGGGATTGGCTTGACGTCGCATGAAATTGTCTCGTTTTGAGGACGACTATTTCATGACATTATGCACGCTTCGTTTCAAAAGATGAAGCGTTATGCAGCCAGAGCCGTGATTGCATCAGGAATAATCACGATCGCCGCGATTTTGCTCGGCAGGCGGCAGTGCCGAGCAAGCCTTGTCCCGTGTGGCGGCCATGCTTGCATCAGATCCTCTCGCCAGCCTGGACCAATTCGTCCATGACTGAGCGTACAGCGGATTCGGCGATGACAATGATCTCGTCGACCTCTTCCTTCGTCGTGACGAGGGGCGGCGCAAAACCCAGAATATCGCCATGCGGCATGGCACGGGCAATCAGTCCACGACTGCGCGCGGCCTTCGAGATACGTGCACCGACAGCAAGGCTGAGCGCAAAGCGCGTCTTCTTTTCGCGATCCGCCACAAATTCGATGGCGCCCATCAAACCGACGCCTCGCACTTCACCGACGATCGGAAGCTGAGCGAACTTTTCCTTCAGCTGCGCTTGGAAATAGGTGCCGACCGTGCGTGCATTGCCCGGCAGATCCTCCTTCTCGACGATGTCGAGAACGGCGTTGGCTGCTGCAGCGCCAATCGGGTGGCCGGAATAGGTGTAGCCATGTGAGAACGCGCCGACGCGGTCGGCCCCTTCTTCCATCACCTTGTAGACCTTTTCGCCGACGATTGCGCCCGATAGCGGGAAGTAGGCCGAGGTGAGGCCCTTGGCGACCGTAATTAGGTCAGGTTCGATGCCGTAGTGCTGCGATCCGAACATCGAGCCGGTGCGACCGAAACCGGTGATGACTTCGTCGGCGATGAGCAGGATGTCGTATTTCTTGAGGACCTTTTGCACTTCGTCCCAATAGCCTTGCGGCGGTGGGGTGATGCCGCCGGTGCCAAGTACGGGCTCGGCGATGAAGGCCCCAATGGTGTCGGGGTCTTCGCGCAGGATCAGGGCTTCAAGTTCGTCGGCGCGGCGCTTGGAAAATTCGAGTTCCGTTTCGCCTGCTTCCGCGCCCCAATAATGATGCGGCGCGCCGGTGTGAAGAATACCCGCACGCGGCAGGTCCATATGGTCATGGTAAAAACTCATGCCCGTCATGGAACCGGAGACGACGCTGCAACCATGATAACCCCGTTCACGGGAGACGATCTTCTTCTTGTTCGGCGTGCCCCGCAGGTTGCTGTAGTACCAGACGAGCTTGGCCTGGGTTTCGTTGGCGTCGGAACCCGACATGCCGTAGAAAACCTTGCTCATCCTACCAGGTGCCATTTTCACCAGACGATCGGAGAGGATCGCGAGTTCGTCCGTCGTGTGGGCGGCATAGCTATGGTAATAAGCGAGGCGATAGGCTTGGCGCGAGATGGCCTCGGCGACCTCGGTGCGCCCGTAGCCCACATTGACGCAGTAAAGACCGGCGAAGCCGTCGATCAGCTGCTTTCCCTGTGCATCCTGGATGCGGATGCCCTTGCCGGTTTCGACGATTGTCGGGTCGCCCAATTTCCCGCTGGCGAAATCTTTGATCTGCGTAAAGGGATGCAGGACCGAATTGCGGTCCATTTCGGCGATCTGATCGAGGTTGGCGGTCATGGCAGCACAGATCCTTTCATGCGGCGAGGTTGCCGAAGCAGACATATTTTGTTTCGAGATATTCCAGGACGCCGTGGCGGGAGCCTTCGCGACCAAGGCCGGATTGCTTCCATCCACCGAAGGGGATGGGCGCGCCGGTGAATTTCGAGGTGTTGACGGCGATCATGCCGTATTCGAGCCGGTCGGTCAGGCGCATCGCGCGACCAAGATCATTGGTGTAGACGTAGGCTGCCAGCCCCATTTCGGTGGCATTGGCTCGGGCGAGGACCTCCTGTTCGTCATCGAACGGCAGGATTGCGGCAACTGGGCCGAAGGTCTCTTCGCGTGCGATCAGCATGTCATCGGTGACATCGGCAAGCACGGTCGGCGTGACAAAATTGCCGCCAAGCGGGCTGTCCTGTCCGCCGCAGACGAGACGCGCGCCAGCGGAAAGCGCCTGCGCAATCTGCTGGCGGCATTTTTCAGCGACCGAAGGGCGTGTCATCGGCCCGATATCGGTGCGGGGGTCGAGGCCGTGACCGACTTTGAGCTGCCGGGTCGCGTTGGCGAAGGCATCGACGAAGTGATCGTAATGCCCGCGCTGGACGTAAATCCTATTGGCGGCGAGACAGTCCTGCCCTGACGTGGCAAATTTTGCGCCCATACAGCCCTTTACGGCTTTGGAAAGCTCGGAGTCGCCGAACAGGATGAATGGTGCGTGGCCGCCAAGTTCCAACGAGGCCTTCTTCACCGTGGCGGCAGATTGCCTGAGCAAAATGCGCCCGACTTCAGTAGAGCCGGTAAAGGAAAATGCGCGCACATCCGTGTGTTCCAGCAGACGGCGCGCAAGCGGTGCAGCTTCGCCGGTGAGAACCTGGAATACGCCGGCGGGCATCCCGGCCTCCTGCGCGAGCTTTGCCAGAGCAAGCGCCGATAGTGGTGTTTCCGGGGCAGGCTTGACGATCATGGTGCAGCCGGCCGCGAGCGCAGCACCTGCCTTGCGGGTGATCATGGCGGAGGGAAAATTCCAAGGCGTGATCGCGACGGTGACACCAAGCGGCTGCATCTGTACCGCGAGGCGGCTGCCCGGCAGGTGGCTCGGTATCGTTTCGCCATAAGTACGCTCGCCTTCGGCGGCAAACCACTCGAGGAAATTCGCGGCATAAGAAATCTCGCCTAGCGACTCTGCCAGCGGTTTGCCCTGTTCGGCCGTCATGATGACGGCGAGGTCCTGCGCGTTGTCGCGCATCAGCTTTCCCCAGACACGAAGGATCTGACCACGTTCGACGGCAAGCTTGTCACGCCAATCGAGAAAGGCATTTTTCGCCGCGTCGACGGCAGCGTCGGCATCTTCAAGCGAGCAGGCTGCCACGTCGACGAGGTATTCGCCGCTTGCCGGATCGGTGACGCTCAGCGTCTCTTCGCGCGAAGCCCATGTGCCACTCAGAAAGGCGCGGCGCTCGATCAGATCGGGTCGTTGCAGGTTGTTCAGCGCAGCGCTGGCAATACCTTTCATACGAATCTCCAAATTGGGTTTACAAAGAGACTAATGGTAGGCCATGATCGTTTGACTGCATTGATCTGATCCACCATGCAGGAATTGTGCTCAATTTGGACTGTGCCCGCAGGATTTCTGCATGACTACTCTCGATAGAGCCGACAGAGCGCTGCTTCAGGCTGTTCAAAAGAACAATCGCCTGACCTCGGAAGAGCTGGCGCAGATCGTCAATCTCTCACCGACGGCCTGTCAGCGACGGCTGAAGCGCTTGCGTGAGGAAGGGGTGATCGAAGCGGATGTGTCGATCGTCTCGCCCAAGGCTGCCGGGCGCGGCATCACCATGATCGTGCTTGTCTCTCTAGAGCGCGAACGGGCTGACATCGTTGATCGATTCAAGGCGGCGATCCGCGCCACAAAGGAAGTGATGATCGGCTATTACGTGACGGGAGATGCCGATTTCATCCTGGTCATCACGGCGAAAGACATGGAGGACTACGAAGCCTTCACACGTCGGTTCTTCTATGAGAACCACGACATCAAAGGTTTCAAAACCATGGTGGTAATGGATCGAGTGAAAGCTGGCTTTGCTTTCCCGATAGAGGACTGATTGCTGTCGGCGCAAGGGATTGCTCTGCGACAAGATATTTTCTGTCCCAGAAACCTCATTCTCGCTAAGACCGTTGAGCTTTCGGCAAGCGGTGTCCCGGTTGCACCTTGACCAAGATGCTCTAAGCAGTTTCCAAGACTGCCGCCATGATGAGACGGTAGCTCGCGCCAACAGCGGACATTGCCACGGTATGGGGGAACAAATAATCAATTTCTGCAGCATGTTGGTCAAAGAGGTGACGGGTGGATGCCACGATATGTTTCTCTGGGGGAAGCGGCAGACCTTCTCACGAAAGTTCAGCGCGTGCTGGTTATCGGATGTTCGGGCGGAGGCAAGACGACGTTCTCTGCAAAGATTGCGGCGTTCCGCCATCCCGAATTCCAGTCGCTTGACCGATGTACGATGGCTTCCTGGGTGGAAAGAGCGTGATCGAAGTGAACAACGAGACATCATCGCGCAGTTGGTTCACCGCGAGCGGTGGGTCATGGATGGCAGCGGAGCGTCTTCATTCGATATCAGGCTGCCCCGAACTGAACTGATATTGTGGGTGCGAGTGCCTAGACGTACCGCGCTGCTCGGCCTGTTGAAACGTGTTTCTCGTTACTACGGTTCAGTTCGCCCAGCGATGGCCGAGGGCTGCCCTGAACCGCTGCCTGATCGAGAGTTCCTGTCCTACATCTGGAATTTCGAGAAGAAATACGCCCCTCTTTTCATCAAGCAGATTGATCAGCATGGGGCGGATCTTCCTGTAGTGGTGCTTCGCTCTCATCGCGAAATACGTGACCTTATTGAACTGGCTGCTGGGGGCGCCCACTCTGAGGCATGACCGCTTCGGGCCGACAGAAGCCTTTAGGCACATCAAACCGAAAATCTTGAGATCGTCGAAGTCGCGCTCCCGCCCGGTTTTTGCAGCCCGGATCATTTCTCTCACAATCCTTTCTGAGCAAAATCCTCAATCACTGATCGCGTCGGCTTTTTTGGATGCGGCCGAACATCGAGGCATTCGGCGAGTGATCTTGTAGCAACGCGGAGGTCGTGTTGCGCAGCGTCCTCCGGGCTTAAGGATTTCGTTCTTTTGATCGAGAGCCAGGCTTTCCGTTGTCCCGGTGGCGGCTCCGAAAAGCATTTCGCGTAGCATTGAAAACAAATCGTCTTCACGCATGCGCTGAAAGCGCGTGTTTCACGCGCAGTATGGAGATGGCAACGGCTCCAATAACGAGTGGGATCGATACGAGCATCGCCAACGGGCTGATGTGAAAGCCAGCGTGATCGGCGGTCTCGAAAGCGACCTTGAGCAGACTGAGAAGATAATAGCTGATGGCGATGATGGAAAATCCTTCCACCGCCCTCTGGATCTTGACCTGTGTCGCGGCCCGGTCTGCCATCGCCTGGATCTGGATGGCATTCTGATATTCGATCTCGACTTGTATGCGTGTCTGCAGAAGGTCGATCAGGTGCATCGTTGCGTGGGAGAGCTGATCTAGGCGCAACGCGGTCGCTTCGCAGGTTCGAACGGCAGGTCGGAAGCGCCGCGCAACGAAAACTCCAAACCGCTGGAAGCCCGCAACATGAGATTCGCGTAGCTCGCCGATGCGTTCCTCGACGATTTTTGCATAGGCGGACGTTGCGCCGAAACGATTGCGTGTTTCGGCAGCCGCCGAAATGATCTGGGCGGACAGGCTGGAGATTTCGTCGAGCAGTCTCTTATGCTCAGTGGTCGGCGTCGTCTGGTTTCGGTTCGTCAATTGCACGAGCTTCTTGTCATAATCTCCGAGCAGCGGAGCTAGCCGGCGGGCTTCGGGAAGACCGAGCAGGGCCATGGATCGATAGGTTTCGATCTCATAGATCCTCCGAACCATTCTACCGAGGCGGTAGGCATTCAGATCCTTGTTGAAAAGAAGGATGCGACTCGTCTGGTCGTCCTGGACACGAAAATCCGAACACACCTGTGCCGCCCCGCCGCCGATTAACGACGCAGCGGTATCGCGAAATCTGAGCTTTGAAAGGGTTGATCCGAGTTCCGCTGGTGTGGAGCCGAGCACCAGGATACCCACCCGGGATATGAGCCGTGGCGCGTCCATCTCTACCAGCGCCGCGATGTCATCGACCGAAAGGCTGGAAACCGGCCACGTGTCGGCTTCTGCGCTCAATTGGGTGACACGCGTGATGGTCACGAACTCGGTGTGGTGCTCTACCTGTGTTCGCGGATCGTCATTGTTGCCTCCGTCGGGTAGATAGCGACTGCCATGAAAGGCGGGGAGGGCGGATGGCATGAGCGCGATGTGTTCAACAAAGGCGGGGCCGGTAAAGTAGATGGAAGGCCGGGCATGGAGCTCGGCATTGAAATCCGACGTCATATATCTCACCGCAGGAAAGAGCCGAAACCGCTAAGAGTTCGCCTTCAACGAAAAATCATTGTTCTATCGAAGTGCAGCTTTCCAAAGCAGCCAGATCGCAGGAGGTCAACCGTCCCGGATATTGCTAATCGATTTTACTTTGGCCCGACATGAAGACGCATCTGAATAAGACCTTCCTTCATCCGTTCGCTCTGCCTGCTTTTCGCAAACGCACCCATCAGTGGAGACACACCCCGACCGCTGACCGGTCTTTGATTTTAGGCAAATGGTACTCGTGTTTCCTGCCCTTTGGACTTTACACAGCAGCTGCGATCTGTCTGGCGACAGCGAAGAACGACGCTTCATGTCGCGCAATTTGAAGTTGCTTTAGCATATCGATCTCATCTTCAATCTCTGTCACGTCACCCACGTACGCCGTGGGTTGGTCGACTGCTGGAGCAACTCAAGACTGGATAAGACTTGGGGCGCGCAAGGTCATCACCCATCGGGTCATCCAGATTGGGGTCTCACGATCGTGTTCGGACAAATCACCTTCCGCTACCATCACTGAACACGTGCTCTGTCTCAACCGACACGAGGCCGTTTTGGTCAAGATAAAGCACGCGATCGGCCGAAGCCACGGTTTCAAGGCGGTGGGCGACGATGATGCGGGTGATGCCGAGGGCCTTGACCGAGGCGTTGACGCGGGCCTCGTTGGCGACATCCATGTGCGAGGTGCCTTCGTCGAGGAAGAGCATCTTCGGTTTGCGATAAAGGGCACGCGCGAGAAGCACGCGCTGCTTTTGGCCCCCCGACAGGCTGGAACCCATGTCGCCCACCAATGTCTCATACTGCATCGGTGTCGCCATGATCTCGTCGTGAATGGCCGCGGCACTGGCGGCGGCGATGATGGCGTCCCGGTCCGGCTGCTCGTCGAAGAGGGCGATGTTGTCGGCAATCGAGCCGGCGAAGAGATTGTCGTCCTGCAGCACGGCTGCAATCTGGTTATGGAAGGATTTGTGGCCGAACTGGTTGAGCGGCATGCCGTCGATCAGCACGTCGCCGCTCATCGGTTCCAAGAGCCCGATCATCAGCTTCAAGAGCGTGGTCTTGCCCGCACCCGAAGGGCCGGTGATAGCGATATGCTCGCCGGCGCGGATCGTCAGGCCGACATCGGAAAGCACCAGTGGATCGGTCGGCGAGTAGCGGTAAGAGAGGTTCTTGAGCTCGATGGCGCCCTTGAGCTTCGTCATCGAATTCTCGGTTGAGCCGAAGCTGCGATCGTCGGGTTCGAGTGCGATATCGGACAGACGTTCCAGATGCAGGCGCAGCATGAAGAAGGCCGTTGCCTGGTCGACGAGGTTGCCGGTCTTTTCCAGGAACTGGCCCTTGTAGGCGAGATAGGCAAAGACCATGCCGACGCTGAAGCCACCCTCCATGACGAAGCCGATTGCGAGCCAGATCGTGACGATGTTTTCCAGCCCGAAGATCAGCGCATTGGCTGTGCTTTGCCAGATGCCGACGCGGGAGACGCGGATATTGGCGTTAACTGCATCCGTCAGCAGCGTCTGCCACATGCTGTGGCGCATACTTTCCCGGTTGTAGAGCCGGAAGGTCTGGATGCCGCGAATCGTCTCGATCAGCGCCGTCTGTTCCTTGCCATGGGCAATGATGCTGCCCTCCTGTGCCCGGCGTTCCAGCGAGAAGGAGACGAGGCGCACGACGAAGTAGAGGAAGAAGGCGGTGATAGCGACCAGCGCCAGCTTGGCGCTGTAGAAGAACATGATAACTAGCGTCGTCAGCGCCAACACGCCATCGACCAGTGTCGCCGCAATTCCTTCGCTCAGCAGCTTCTGGATCGGTGTCACCGACTGGAAGCGTGAGAGGATGTCCCCGACCTCGCGCTTCTGAAACCAGTCGAGCGGCAGGCGAAAGAGCTTGCGGGCAATATTGGCGGCAATGCCGAATCCGAGGGCGGAACCCGCGGCAAGGATGACAAAGGAGCGCAGGAAACTCGCAGCGGCATTGAAGACGGTGAATAGTCCGAAGCCCAGCGCCAGGACGCTGAGCAGATCGTGGTCGAGGGCCGGCAATGCAGTATCGATGCCGATCTGCAGGTAGTAGGGCAGCGCCAGCACATAGACCTGCAACACCAGGCTCAAGACCAGCACCTGCACGAAGGCGCCGGCAAGCCCGGTAATACGGCTCCAGAGCTGCGACCAGCGCAGCGTCTCGCGCTCACTCTTCTTCTCGAATGTTTCGTTGGGCCTCAGCTCCAGCGCCACGCCGGTGAAATGGCCTGACACTTCCGAGGTCTGCAGCCATTCGCTTCTTCCCGCAGGATCGTGGATCAGCACCTTGCCGGCCGAGACCTTTTCGACCACCACATAGTGGTTCATATCCCAGTGCAGGATGGCGGGAAGCGCCAGATTGGGGATCTGCTCCAGCGGCAGCTTGACGGCGCGCGGCGACAGGCCGATCCGGTCGGCGATCTTGATGAGGCTCGAGAGCGGCGCGCCGCGCAGCGAGGGCGTGAAGCGCCGGCGCATGGTCGCCAGATCGACGCTGCGTCCGTAGAAGCCGGCGATCATCGCAAGGCAGGCAAGGCCGCATTCGCTGACTTCCGTCTGGCGGATCAGCCGCACGCGGGCGCTGGAGAGGAAGCCTGATTGGAGGACGGCAGTGTTCACGGGGTGCGTCTCCTAGCGGCGCTGCAAGGCGTAGAGCGGCTGGAACAGCCACTCCAGCAGCGACTGGCGGGCCGTCGCGATGCGGGCCGACAGCGTCATGCCGGGAAACAGTGCCTGCGGCTTGCCGTAAGCGAGGATATCCTGCCGTTCGAGCTCGATCTTGACGAGATAGTTGAGATTGGCGCTGCCGGCGCCGCTGCGCGACACCGGGCTTTTCGACAGGCTGCTGACATGGCCGCCGACGGTGCCGAAGCTCTGGTAGGGGAAAGCGTCGATGGCGAGCCGAACATCCTGGCCGACCTCGATGAAACCGATTGCCGCATTCGGCACGTCGAGCTGGGCATGCAGCACGGCCTGATCGGGCACGATGCTCATCAGCGCCTGCTGCGGATTGACGGCCTCGCCGATCCTGGCGGTGAGCCCCGATATGGTGCCGGGCATGGCGGCGCGGATGATATAGGCGCGCGACTGCTCGTTGGTCGCCATGCCGCGATTGACGTCTTCGCGTTGGGCCTCCAGCGATGCCATCTTCTCATTGGCGCGGGCTTTCACCTGGTCGAGCATGCGTTGCGCATCGGAAAGATCCGAGCGCCGTTCGGACAGCGTACTCTCGATGACCGACATCTGCTGGCGGCGCTCGGTCAGCGAGTCCTCGCGCAGCAGCACGTCGCGCTGGGCCACGATGCCCTTGCTGACGAGGCCGCGAATGCGCTCGACATCGGCCTCGATCGACTTGATGAGATCCTGCTGCAGGCCGATCTGGCCTTCGAGTTTGGTAATCTGCGTTTCGAAGCCGGAGATCTGCGCGGAAAACTGCGCCGTTTGGGACGCTTCGTCATTCTTCACTTCCTGCAGCTGCTCGTCGATGCTGGCATTCTGCCGCTGCAGCATCTCGGCGACTTTTTTCGAGGCGGATTCGCCGCTGACGAGATAGTCCTCGGAGCGCACGGCGATCAGTTCCTGTCCCTCGTTCACATGGTCGCCATCGGACACCATCATCTGCATGATGACGCCGGCGCGGGGCGGGATGACCACGGCAATGCCTTTGTCTGGCAGGATGACGCCAGTCGCCTGGACGATGCGCGAATAGCTCGCCATCGAGAGGAAGATCACGACGCCCGCAAGCACGACAGCCATCAGATAGCCGGTCAGATGCCAGCCCATCGGTACGGCCATGGAGACCGTTCCGGCCAGCCGCTGGGATTGTCTTTCCAGAGCTTCTCGGCGAAACAGGTTCATCTCAACGAGACAAGACCTCTGATCGGGTAGGGGCGGGGCAAGGCCGGCTGGATGCCTGTATCGACATTCACTTGAATTTCCTCCTCTGTCGTCCCTAAAGGAGCTAGGCGAAGAGGAATATTCGTCAACCTTGAGAGGAAAAATGAAGCTTTCGACGGAAGGGACGGGCTCTGCGCGATGAGAATGAGGCCGGTGACCCGGCCCCTGATCGTGTCAGCTTCGAAAGCTCAGGTCCGCCGGGCGAAAAGTTCGTACCCAACGAAGGCAGCGGAGCATGCCAGAAACACGATGATAGCCAGCGGATAGTTTACCGGCGCTGCCGGATCGCTGAGCTTCGGCAACCCGATCACCGCGGCCGCCGCAATGATGGCGGAAAGACCGATTTCGCTGATAATGATGCGTTGGAGTGCGGTCATGGCGACACCTCACCCGTTACTGGTTTCGGTCCAAAGCGGCGCAAAGTCCTTTTGCTTCACCATGGAGCCGATCACGTAGCAAATCGGTTCGCCGATCAGACGAACGATCTTACCGGAAATCGATCCTTTGGCGCGACGGCCCGCCTGGAAGGCTATTTCCTCAGCACGGGCCCTTGCCAGCGGATACATGATCTGTTCTGCGAGCCGGCTGCGGCGCATCAGGTGCACGTAAGGGATAGCCCAGTAGTGATAGCCGCGAATGGTGGTTTCCGACAGGTTCGCAAAGGTGAACTCAAGATCCGCGCGCCAAAGATCGCGATCGAGTTTTCCACGTCGATAGAAATGAGTGCAGATCACGCGGCCGCTCGAGTTGCCGCTACCGGATAATCCGCCATTGTAGACGCTGTTCCCGGCACCCGCGGCAAATCCAAATCCGCTGGCTATTCCCGCCTTGCTGAGACTGCCTGTCGTCGAAAAGGTAGCGCCGGCCGCAGCCGTGCCGCCGATCATGCCGCGATCGACGTGGCCGACCCAGGAGCCGGCGCCATTGACCGCATCTATCTCAAAGTCTTCGAGGGGAAGGATGTAGTAGTCGTTCGAATTTGCGTTAACGCTCTGAACGTCAGCCATAGGTGCCTCCGAGGTGAACAGAAATCCGCCGTTTCTAGCGAACGAGAGCAAGTTTAGAGCAATCAGCACGAGCATCAACCCTTCGTGACCAATGAAATTGACGCGCACTGCGTGTGTAAATCATCTGGAGGACCAATTTTTTCTTATTTCCAATACCTTGCTAGGGCCGTCCGCCAATCGAATTTTTTTGCCTTTCCGCCAATGCAACCGGCAAGAAAGAGCTCTATTGCACGGGCTCTGGCCAGTTTCGTCTGCCATTTCGTGTAGCCGTGTGCTTCGCCGGCGAAGTAGTGAGCGGTCACCGCGCGACCGGCTTTGCGCAGCGCCATTTCGTACCGCCTGGTCTGCTCCGCACCGACGATCGAATCGGCTTCGCCTGCCGTCAGCAGGAAGGCGCCCTCGGCGCGCTCGACCTGGTTGATCGGCGAGGATTCAGTGAGTGCGCGGGCATCCGCCTCATTGGCGGGGGTGCCGAAATATTGCTCTACCTGCTCGGTGAAAAGCGCCCAGCTGGCGGGGTTGTGTTCCATCTGAAAGGGCAGGTCGACGACGGGATAATCGATGATGGCTGCAGCAAACAGCCCGGGGTCGCGGCTCATGGAGAGCGCCGCGATCATGCCGCCGAAACTTTCGCCCTGAATGGCGATGCGGCCGGGCACGGTAATGCCCTTGTCGATGAGCCAGCGTGCGGCATCGGCGAGGTCATCCTGCATGGCGCGGCCGAACTGCCGGAAGCCGAGCGCCTGGAAGCGCTTTCCAAAACCGGTCGAGCCGCGATAGTTGACCGACAGTACGGCATAGCCCCTACTTGCCAGGAAGGCCCTGTCGCGGTCGAAGCCCCAATTCTCATGCCGGGCCGGGCCGCCATGGGCGGCGATGACGGCGGGCAGGGGTGTTTTAGCCTTTTCCGGCAAGGTGAGAATGGCGCTCAACTGCTCGCCATCGCGTGCGGCGATCTCTACGGGCGTGGTTGCCGTCGCGGGCAACGCCTGCGGCCCAGGCCCGAGCGTCAGAGCGGTTTTCCCAGCGAGATCGAAGAGCATGGCGCGCGGTTGCTGCGCGTCGAAAGAGACGGAGGCGGCGATGATCCTGCCATCCTTCGACGCGCCGGAAATTTCGAAATCGGCATGCCGGCCAGCGCTGGACACGAGTTCGGCGAAGGCCTCACCGCGTTTAGAGATAGGCACGAGCCGTGGAAAGCCGTTGCGGATGACGACAAGGTCGGTCGGCTCTGCGGGGTTGAAACGGATCGCATCGAGGATATCGACGGCGTCGCTGCCGGCGATTGCGGTTTCCTGCCCGGTTGAAGGATCGATGCCGACGAGGGCGATCTTGTCGCGGCCGCGGTTCGACAGTGCCTCGTAGCGCAGGCCATGCGGGTCGGCGTTCCAGATGATCAGCGTTTCCTCAGCCTTAAGCGCCGCAATCTCTTTCCAGCTGCCGTCGGCAAGCCTTGCGACATAGCGCCTGGCGCCATCCTCGCTGCGCTCGACACGCAGGCAGGGCAGCAGATCGGCATCGAGCAGCCAGCTTTCGGTGCGCCCGGAATTTTCCTCGAGCAGTTGCCGTGCCGTGCCGTCGGCGAGCGTCGTGTAAAGATCGGTGAAGACGGGGCTGCGGTCGTGCGAGATGACGGCCTGTCTTGCGCCGGGGGCGGACGGCTCCGCAATGATCTGCCAGGTCTGGAAACCCTGCGGCGTGACGTCGATGCGTCCGTTCGGACGTCTGGGATCCACCTCGAACAGCCGGTCCCCTTCCGTCAGCAGCAGCCGGTTGGCGTAGTCGCGCCAAGAGAAATGCAACAGGGGTCCGGAAAAGCTCGCAAAGGCCTTCAGCGGCTTTGCTGTGATCTCGCCGACGAAAACCGTCGGGTGTCCGCCCTTCGTGCCCCACCATGCCAGCAGTGTTCCATCAAAGCTCGACTCGTATCCCCAGCTTGCCCAGGGATCGGCGTAAAAGCGGCTGGCTGAAAGCAAACGGTCACGCTTTCTGAGGATGGAGCCAATCGGCCACTTGCGGGCGCGGACCGATCTCTGGCGGCTCTCCGCCTGACGGCGAAGAGCCTGAGTGATTTAAAAGGAATTGTCTCAGGCCGTTGCGAGCCTGTAGATGCCGTAAGCTCCGAGGCCCACCGCTCCGACGGCAAGAGCGCCGACACCGAAGGTCGATAGACCGACCCCGGCACCGATTGCCGCGGCATAACCCATAGCCCCGCCGCCGGCCAATGCGGCCGCGCCGTCAATATAGCTTCTGACAGACCCGGTAACGGAAGCGCCGCCGGAGACATGATCGATTTCGCTATGCGAAAGTTCTTTGATTCCCTTCACTTAACTCACCATTCGTTTGTTTCAGAAAGGTAGTCGAAAGCACCTCAGTGCGTGTGGAAAGCTAATGGCCGATGCCGGAGAGTCAACCTTCAAGGCTTTGTTCCCGTCCTGAGAACCATCGCGGCGTGGCTAAAGGTGGAAACACCGAACAGCAAAACCGCTCCGCATGGTGGCGGAAGAGCGTGCCAAGCCTTTCGATCATCGTTCGCCCTCCCGGCGCTGGCCGCCCGTCGAAGTGGCTTCAGCCTCGCCGGCTGCGATTTTCTGACCCCCATCGGGCATCAGTGCAACACACTTGGATGGGGCCGGGCGGGCTGTTATTGTCGGTCTGGCCGATTTGACTAAAACGATGACTGAGATGGAGGAACACGCGCGCACTGCCGGTCGTTTTCCAGATGTACCTGCACTGGAGGACCCAAGCCATGGAGACTCTCATAGGACAGAAACCTGCAATTCCGCTCAACACGGACTCAGACGAGCGAATTGGCCCGCCGCTTCCGACAAGTTCCACTGAGAAGGTGAATGCGGTTATCCACTACTATCGCGGTGAGATGGGCCGGATGACAAGTTGGCGGGACCGAATTGACCGGACATCCAACTGGGCAATCACCGTCGTCGCGGCACTGTTATCGGTCTCATTGTCGACACCGACGTCTCATCATGGGGTGATCGTGTTCGGCATGCTGCTTGTATCGCTTCTTTTGCTGATCGAAGCACGACGCTATCGCTTCTTCGACGTCTACCGCAGCCGGGTGCGACAATTGGAGCGCTATTACTTCGCTCAGGTTTTAAGCCCGCAAGCCGAACTGAACGTGGATTGGGCGTGCGCAATTGCACAAAGCCTGCGCAGGCCGACATTCTTTATTTCGTATAGGCAGGCCGTGTTCCGAAGGATTCGCCGCAACTACAGTTGGATGTATCTTATCCTCGTTCTCGCATGGGCATTGAAGATATCGTCACCGAAATTGCTGCCAGACGATACAAAGGCCGAGGTCGTCAACCGTTGGAGCGACCTAGTGGCGAATGCCGCGCTCGGACCGGTAAGCGGTTGGATCGTTTTGGGTGGAGTAGCGGCTCTTTATGCAGCAGTTCTGATCGCATCGCTCTATCGTGAATCTGACGAAGGTGAGTTCGCCTTTGGTCAAGCCCATGTGTGACGGTGGAGCCAATGTACTGAGCGTGCGGTTCCTTTTTTGGGATGCGGCTGGAATGGCCAAGTTTGGAATATGATCCTTAGGTTCAATGGCAACAACAGGACATCACCCGCAAGCCCAGTTTCAGCAATCGCTGGTACCCGAAAGGGATCGAAACGGACGCCGGTCGCTGAGGCCCGAGTGGCGCGAAACCGAGATCGTCCGCTCAGTTGCCGGAAAGACGACGCAGACGATTTAGATCGGCACTCTTTTGCTTGGGGCTGTTACGAACACACCACGGTTTATCATAAGCTCGGGGCGCAGCACCTTCCTTTCCGGTCGGCGAAGATGAGGCACGAAGCCGATTACCTCATCTATGCTGAAAGCTCCGATACGCTTCTTTCTCGTTGCGCAATGTCCATGTCTTAGCTGTATTCACGCCACCCGGTTCAGGGCATCGCCGATCTTGGATACGATCGTTTCGATTTCGCTCTTCTCGGCGATAAGCGGCGGGGAGAGGGCGATGATGTCGCCGGTGACGCGGATCAGCAGTCCCTTGTTGAAGCAATCGACGAAGACGTCATAGGCGCGTGTGCCCGGCGCGCCCTCGCGAGGCGTAAGCTCCACGGCGCCGACAAGACCAAGGTTGCGGATGTCGACAACATGGGGATGGCTCTTCAGCGAATGCAGGGCTTCCTGCCAGTGATCGGCAAGGCTGGCGGCACGGGTTAGCAACCCCTCTTCCTCGTAGATCTCCAGAGTAGCGATACCGGCGGCACAGGCGACCGGATGGCCCGAATAAGTATAGCCGTGAAACAGCTCGATGGCGTTTTCCGCACCGACCATCAGTCCGTCATAGACCTTCCGGCTGGCAAAGACCGCCCCCATCGGGATCGTGCCGTTCGTCAGCCCCTTCGCCGTCGTGATCAAATCTGGAATGACGCCAAAATAGTCTGTTGCGAACGGCGTTCCGAGCCGTCCGAAGCCGGTGATCACCTCATCGAAGATCAGGAGAATGCCGTAATTGTCGGCGATGGCGCGCAATCTTTGTAGATATCCCTTCGGCGGAAGGATAACGCCTGCGGAGCCGGACATCGGTTCGACGATGACGGCGGCGATGGTCTCGGCCCCGTGTAGCTGAACGAGGCGTTCGAGATCGTCGGCGAGCTCGGCACCATGGTCCGGCAGGCCCTTGGTGAAGGCATTGCGCTCCACGTCGAGCGTGTGGCGCATGTGGTCGGCTGGGATCTGCGGGAACATCCGGCGATTGTTGACGAGGCCGCCAACCGAAATGCCGCCGAAACCGACGCCGTGATACCCCTTTTCCCGGCCGATAATGCGGGTGCGGGTGCCCTGGCCGATCGCTCGCTGATAGGCGATCGCAATCTTCAGTGCAGTGTCGACCGATTCCGAGCCGGAACCGGTGAAGAAAATCCGGTCGAGCTTCGCGTCAGGCCCGCCGGGCGCGATTTTTGCGAGCTTGGCTGCGAAGTCGAAGGCGATCGGGTGTCCCATCTGGAAGGTGGGCGCAAAATCCATGGTCGATACCTGGCGCTCAACGGCCTGGGAAATTTTCCTGCGGCCATGGCCGGCATTGCAGCACCAGAGGCCAGCCGTTCCATCGAGAACGCGGTTGCCGTCGACATCGGTATAGTACATGCCCTCAGCGGAAGCGAGGAGGCGGGGCGCCGCCTTGAACTGGCGGTTCGCCGTGAACGGCATCCAGAAATTATCGAGCACCGGCGCGTTCGTCTTGCTGATCTGATCCATCTTGCCCTCCTTTGGCTGTCAGAGAGACCTCCCGTATTTTCATCGATCGAACAAGTCCTTTTCTTTGTGCCCGTAACCTATTGAATATACGTGAGTGCTGACCTACAGATTTCGATATTCTGGACAACATAAACGGTGATACATGTCGTTTGATCTTGGAAACCGCCTGCGCTATGTGCGGACGGCTCGCAAGCTTTCCCAGCGTGAACTGGCGAAGCGGACCGGAGTGCCGAACTCGACGATCTCGCTGATTGAATCGAATGCCTCGAATCCGTCGGTCGGTGCGTTGAAGCGGATCCTGGATGGCATTCCCATCGGACTTGCGGAATTCTTTGCCCTGGAGCCGGAAAAGCCAAGGAAGGCATTCTATGCCGCGGACGAACTGGTCGAGATCGGCAAGGGCGGCATCTCCTTCAGGCAGGTGGGCGAGAGCATGTTCGGCCGAAGCCTGCAGATCCTCAAGGAATGCTATCAGCCCGGCGCCGACACGGGAAAGGTGCCCCTTGTGCATGAGGGGGAGGAGGGCGGCATCGTCCTGTCGGGAAGACTCGAGGTCACAGTCGACAATGAGCGACGAATCCTAGGTCCGGGTGACGCCTATTATTTCGAGAGCCGCCGCCCGCATCGCTTTCGATGCGTTGGCCCCGCTGCCTGCGAGGTCGTCAGCGCCTGCACGCCCCCGACGTTCTAGGGACGGCCCTGGATGCGGGCAAGCACCCGGCCAAGTGCGTCATGGAGTGAAGCCTGGCCGCCTTTCGTCTGGAAGTCCGTAAGGACCTGTTCGTTCAGTCCGCCCTTGGTGGCGAACTCGCGGCTCAGTTCGACAACGCTCGCGTCTGGGTCCTCGTTTGCGCATCTGGCAAGCCTCTCGAACAGAGGGGCGAGATAGGAATGGGCCTTCGATTGCGCAAGTCCAACTCTGCAAGCCACGCCGTCGCGATCTCCGTCACCCCGAAATAGGTCGACATCAGCGCACTCGCTGCCGCAAGAAGATCGTACTCCTTCCTGGAGGCGCGTTGCACGGCGCTGCCAAGAGTGTCGAAAAGTGCCGCGACGGCGGTATCGGGAGGATAGATCGCCGTCACGCCGTTTCTGTCTGACGCAGGGGGATCGCCTGGACCAGATGCACATCCGCGCCGATCCAATCGAGCAGCGTCTGCCGCTCGATTCAGGCCGGTAGAGAATATCGGCTCCTTGCGCTTCTTCTCGATTGCCCACGAGCGCTATCTGCTGGCCGTCGCCAAGGGACGCTTGCTGTCGCGCAAGAGCATCTCCACGTGGCATCGACGCCGACTAGATCGATGTCTGTCCTCGTGACGTATTGTTGCTGGCAGAGGACAGAAAATTATCCTCGGCACTGGGGACTTGGCCATTAGGGGTGAGGTCGTCGACCGCCTTGGGAAGGTCGCGGCTCAAACGGGCGAGAATTTCTTCTCGAGAGAGCCCTGTCTTGGCAGCCAACTCGTCTAAGGTCTCGGCGCCCAGCGCTTGCTCGAGTTCGCCATCGTTGATCTCCGCATTAGGGCCGGGCTTGACCCAGGACTCCGCTTTTTCGCCCTGGCCGTTTTGCTGGAAGGTCTTCAGGAGATCGCCCAGTCCCCCGCTGAGGATGCCCCCCGCGGTGAGACCGCCGAGAAGGTCTCCAAAGCCGCCGGGCCTGACGCCTCCCTGATCGTCGCTTGGTTGCGGGGCTGACGCTCCGTCACGCTGCCGGTCTTGCAGCCCCCGCAGAAATTCGCCGATCTTGTCTCTGTTCTGGTACCCGGCAACTGCGAGAACGCCGAGTAGGGCCTTCATAGGTCCGCTCATCATAGTTATTTCTCCTGGCTAGATTTCGGGGCATCCCCGACGGTTTGCGAAGATCATCCGATCCGGACCTCGTCTGGTGAACCCTTCGACGACTATGCTTCGAGGTGTCACCCGGACGACCTGTGCTCTGCGGAGCCCTTCGCCTCGCGCAATGTCAAGGGCCTCCCGAGGAGGGCAGCCTCGTGGCCGCCGGTCGTAGCGTTCATATTGATCACGGTCGTAGACGCCGATGCCTCCGGGGCCTACGCGCAGTTCCAGATTCTGAGTTGACGCGATCGTCGGGAGGACTGTCAGCCCGGACATGGCCGCCATACCTACGAGCACGAACTGAAGCGTTTTCTGCATTGTCTATTCCTCCGAGCATGCAAGCCTTTGAAGAGCACAACATCGATGCGCGGTTTTTGTTCCTCCATCGAGCGGCGTTGAGGCGCTGTCTGACTTTGGACAGCCCCGCGTCACTCATGGCCTCGCGACGGCTTCGCAAGCCCGCCAACGTGTCGGCGATCTCTTGGAACGTGTCGGCCTTGCAGCTTCGATGGCGGATCGTTTTCCGCACGAGTTTTCCGGCGGCCAGCGCCGGCGCGTCTGCATCGCGCGTGCGCTCGCGCTGGAGCCAAAGCTTCTGATCGCCGACGAATCCGTTTCCGCGCTCGATGTCTCCGTGAAGGCGCAGGTGATCAACCTGATGCTCGACCTGCAGGAAAAATACGGCCTCGGTTATCTCTTCATTAGCCATGACATGGCGGCGGTCGAGCGCATCAGCCATCGGGTGGCGGTCACGTATCTCGCCGAAATCGTCGAGATCGGCCCGCGCCAGGCTGTGTTCGAAAACCCGCAGCACGAATATACCAAGCGCCTGATGGCGGCGGTGCCGATCGCCGGTCCGTCACGCCGGCAGCCGCGACGGATCTCCGACGCCGAGATCAAGAGCCCGTTCCGCGCTGCAGATTATGTGCCGCCGAAGCGCACCTACGAACAAGCCGGTGACGGCCACTTCGTTCAGGTGGCCTGAAAAGGATACGTCGTGATCGTCACCTTTGGCTCCATCAATGTCGACTTCGTCTACTCGGTCACAAAGCTGCCTCAGCTGGACCAGACGCTGATGGCCAAAACGTTTCGTACCGAAGCCGGCGGCAAAGGCGCAAACTAGGCATCGGCGGCGGCTCGTAACGGCGCCGAGGTGGTACAACCACCGCTTTGTCCGCAAATGGCGCAAAGCCAGAGACGCGCATCGAACCACTTGTCTCAAACATCCTGAGCCGGACACATCATAGCCAGCAGCGACTTAACTGTGATGGCATTGTATGCGGTGTGTCGCCGTTGTACCATGTAGCCCGACGGTTGCGCATAGTGCTCGATGTATAGCCGGAGCCAAAGTCCGGTCGCATGTTTCAACCCGATGAATAAGTGGCGCGGATCATGGAACTTATCGTCGCCCTTGGCCTGATTGTCTTCAAGGTCGCGTTTCTGATTGCGATCCTGCTGCTGCTGCCGTTGCCGTTAACCTGGGTGGAACGCAAGATCGCCGGGCACATCCAGCAGCGGATGGGGCCGATGCGCGTCGGGTGGCACGGGCTGCTGCAGCCGGTGGCGGACGGAATTAAGCTCTTAACCAAGGAGGACCACATCCCGGCCGAGGCCGATCGCTTCCTGTTCAAACTGGCGCCAATCCTGGCGCTCACCCCGCCCTTTGTGGTGTTCGTCGCGATCCCCTTCGGCGAAAGCATCTCGGTCCTCGGCGCCGAGATCACGCTTTACGTCTCCAACATGAATGTGGCGTTACTCTTCGTCTTTGCGGTGATCGGGATCGAGGTCTATGGCGTGATCTTCGGTGGCTGGGCCGCTAACAGCAAATACGCGGTCCTCGGCAGCCTCAGGACCTGCGCGCAGATGATCAGCTACGAGATTCCGATGGGGTTTGCGGTGATCGGGGTGGTCATGTTGGCGCAATCCATGAGCCTGCTCGACATCGTGCGGGCCCAGACCGATGTCTGGAACATCGTCTACCAGCCGGTCGGCTTCTTCGTGTTCTTCGTCGCCGGATTGGCCGAAGCGCAGCGTATTCCCTTCGATCTTTCGGAAGCGGAGGGAGATCTCGGGGCCGGCTTCCATACCGAGTACAGCGGTATCCGCTTTGCGTTTTTCATGGTCAGCGAATATGCCATCGTGTTGCTGGTATCGGTCCTGGTGGTGATCCTGTTTTTCGGCGGCTGGAACGGTGTGCTAATCCCCTTGCCACCACTCCTCTGGTTTGTGCTCAAGGTCGCATTCTTCGTCTACGTGTTTATCTGGGTCCGCTTCACTTTCCCCCGCTACCGCTACGACCAACTGATGGCGATCGGATGGAAAGTCTTGCTTCCTCTGTCGATGGCGAACATAATTATAACTGGTGTACTTTTAGGGGCCGTAGCGGCTCCGTAGCGAGGCGGCGATGTCGCGCGCGCAGGACAGAGTTGGAACATGGATTGGCTGGGCGTTCTTCGCCGATCTGGCGAATGCGTTGGCTTTGACCTTCGGCTACCTGTTCTCCAGAACCGTAACCATGCAATATCCGGACACGGAAAAATGGCTACCCTACTCACGCTATCGCGGGCATCACTTCCTGACGCGTGATGAAGAGGGCGAGATCAAGTGCGTGGCCTGCGAACTCTGCGCGCGGATCTGTCCCTGCGACTGTATCGAAGTCGTTCCCTACGAGGACGAGAAGGGCAACCGGCACCCGGCAAAATTTGAGATTGACACGGCTCGCTGCCTGTTCTGCGGGCTGTGCGAGGACGCCTGCCCAGCGGATGCAATCGCGCTTGGCCAGCAGTACGAATTTTCGAGTTTTTCCTCGCGTGACCTGGTGATCGGGCGCGACGACCTGCTCGCCAAGCCGGGCAAGGCTGAAACCGGCGGCGGCGTGGTCGCTGCGCGCCTGAATACACAGAAGGACGTGCTCGTCGAGACGAAAGAGATGCAGGGCTACAATTGGTGGCGGAATATCCGGCGAACGTGAACGCGCGCCATCCGTCAAGCCGGAGCGCGCAGACAGGAGGCTCAGATGCTTGTCGGCGAAATCATGAAGAACAAGGGTGTCGGTGTCATCGCTGTCGCTCCCGATCAGACGATGGTGGAAGTCTTGAGGCTGTTTCGCGACAACAATATCGGCTTCGTCGTCGTCAGCCAATCGAACGACGAATACCTGGGTTCGCTATCGGAGCGGGATTGCTGCAATGCGGTGGCGGAATACGGGGCCGAGGCGGTGATGATGCCGGTCGCGGATGTCATGAACCGCAATGTGGCGACCTGTTCGACACGGGATTTGCTACCCGTCGCGATGGGGATCATGACCCAGCGGCGTACGCGTCATGTGCTGGTCATGGATGGAGGCGACGTTGTCGGTGTGGTCAGTGTCGGCGACGTGGTTAAACACAGGCTCGACGAAGCGCAGCGCACAGAGCAGGATCTGCAGGATTACATCTGCGGGACCAGGTATCACTGACGTCGCCAACTTGATGTGAAGGCGCTGGGGCAGGGCAGCTTGCCGGGTGGCCCGCGGCGCGGCGATCCCAAATCTTCAGACCCCACGCCAGATCCGGCTCGTGCGGTCGACCTCAAGAGTGGCATGCACCTTGTGGACCTCCACCGGGCATGGGTATTCGCCCCGCCGCATCAAGCCGTTGAGACGCAAGGCTCGATAGTTTTCCGGAACGAAGACGAGGCCCTTGGGAAACCGCCTGTCGACCTTGAGCTGCGCCGTCAGTTCGCCCTGGGCGGAACGCACAATGACCTGATCGCCATCTAAAAGGCCAAGCTGCGCGGTATCCTGCGCGCTCATCGCGACATAGGGATCATTGGCGACCGTGTTTAAGATGTCCGACCGTTCGGAAAGATATCCGTTGTGGAACAGGCAGTCGCCGGTGATCAACATGAGCCGGTCGGCTTCCGCCGGGACGGACGGCGGCGCAAAGAACCTGGCCACAGGTGGCGTCGGCACCGCCTTGGTAAATGCGCCGTCGGCGCCAAGCCCGTCCTGTCTCAATCCCTGATAGGCCGGAACCAGCCGTGCAATCTCGTCGAAAATTTCGCCTTGCGTCGACGGCCGCAGTGCCTGGTTGCTGAGCGCTGCGACGAAGTCGAAGATCGCCAGATTGCTCCGCGCCTCGAAGGCGGGTTCGCGGAATTTGCGGACCGTCTGGGTCCGGCCCTCGTTGTTGGTGAACGTGCCGGTTTCCTCGCCGTAACCTGCCGCAGGCAGGACGACCTCGGCAAGGCCCGCCGTATCCGTGAGGAAGGCGTCCTGCACGATCAGGAGATCGGCGGCGCCAAGCGCGCGCGTCACGAAATCCCTGTCGGGATAGGCGATCAGGGGGTCGGTTCCGACGATGTAGAGGGCGCCCATCCGCCCGCCGACGCAGAGCTCCAGAATGGCGTCGAGATCCGCGCCGGGTTCAGGCGGGATTTCGGCGCCCCAGTCCCGCGCAAGACTTGTGCGCGCCACATCGTCGGCGACCGCCCGCAGCCCCGGCAGAGCGGCCGGCAGGACTCCCATGTCCCAGGCGCCCATCTGGTTGGCGCGGTCGAAGAGGAACTGCATTGCCAGGCCCTTGCCGAGCAGGCGCAGAACCTGCAGCAGGTTATTGATCTGCTGCAGCGTCGCGCGCGCTTCGGGTGATCTCAGGAGGTCGACGCTAACAAGCAGGGTGACGCTACGGCCTTCCCTGAGCGCCGCGGCCAGACGATCCGGCCCGTCAATGCCGGTTTCCGCCGCCGGCTTGCCGATTGTCGCGGCGATGCCTGCAAGAACGTCGTCCGGCAAGGCCTGACCAACAGCCGCTGCGAGACCGGCCACCACTGCCGCAAGGCTCGCCGCTTCTCCGCCCGGCAGCACGCGAACCACCACCCTGGCATCGGCATCCAGACGGGATGGCCGCGCCGAGAGCATGAGCAATCCGGTCTGCCGCCGCCGCACGCCATCCCGCAGCAGGTATTCGGTGACCGGGTTCTCCTCGGTGACATTGCCGCCGACGACGAGCACGCAGTCGTTGCCGATCACGTCGTCCAGCGGTGCACGGCTGTTGAAGGCTGCCAGTAGCGGGCCGAGCGTTTCGAAGGGCGTGGACCAGCGTGACGAGCAATCAATGTTGTTGGTCCGGAATGCCGTCCGCATCAGCTTCTGAAACTGATAGAGCATCTCGTTGGGGAGGCGAGGCGAGGCCAGCCCGCCGGCAGCCTTGCCCTCGACGCCCGATAGCCGCCGGCGCAGGTAGTCCCCAGCCTCATCCCAGGAAACCGGAACCAGGGCGCCATCACGACGGATCATCGGTCGCTTGATCCGGTCCCGGCTCGCGACGAAATCGAGGCCGAAGCGTCCCCGGACGCAGAGCGTTTCGCGGTTGACCCCCTCGTCCCATTTCGAGCGCACCCGCATGAACTCGCCCTTACGTGTGCCCACCGTCAGCTGGCAACCGGTGCCACAATGCGGGCAGACCGTGTCGGTCTCAGTGAGATCCCAAGGCCGCGCCTTGTAGCGATAGGGGAAGCTCATCAGCGCGCCGACCGGGCAGACCTCGACGCAATTGCCGCACTGGTCACAAGCCGCGAGGCTGCCCTCGAAGCCGGTGACGGCGGTATCCATGCCTTTTTCGATTGTGCCGAGGGCGACCGCGCCGACGACCTCCTCACACATCCGGACACAGCGCTGGCACTGGATGCAGCGGTTGACGTTCATGATGATGACCGGGCTCAGACGAATGTCCTCGGAGTGGAACACACGCTTGTCATCGCGGAATCGGCTCTCGCGGGGCCCGTAGGCCATCACCATGTTCTGAAGCTCGCATTCGCCGCCCTTGTCGCAGATCGGACAATCGAGGGGGTGGTTGGCGAGCAGCATATCGAGCATGGAAGAGCGCGTTTCCTCGATCAGAGCTGTGTTCGCCCGCACCACCATACCCTCGGTGACGGCGGTGGCGCAGGACGGCTGCAGCCGCCGCTGCCCCTCGATCTCCACCAGGCACATGCGGCAGGAGGCCAGCGGCGGCAGACGCTTCAGATAGCAGAAGGTCGGGATATCGATGCCCAAACGCTGGGCGGCCTGCAGCACTGTCGAGCCAGCCTCAACTTCCAGCGTTTGTCCATCGATCGTAATGCTAACCATGCTTCCTCGCAGTCCTGTCGCAGCACACGCCTTCAGTGAAAAGGACACCTGCGGTCCTCGATATGGGCAACGAACTCATCGCGAAAATGGCCGAGTGCCGCCCGCAACCCCATCGCCGCCCCGTCACCCAAGGCACAAAACGTATTGCCGAAAATGCCTTTGCAGAGCATCTCCAGCTGCTCCAGATCACCGGGCGCACCTTCGCCGGCCTCGATCCGGCGCAGGACCTTCACGACCCAGTTCAATCCTTCCCGGCATGGCGTGCACTTGCCGCAGGACTCATGATGGAAGAATTCGATGATCCGGGTGGCGACCTTGACCATGCAGGTCGAGTCGTCGATGACGATAACGCCAGCCGAACCGAGCATCGAGCCGGCGGCAGCCAGCGAGTCGAAATCCATCCTCACCTCCAGCCCGTGCTCCGGTATGACCGGCGCTGAGACACCGCCCGGGATCACCGCCTTGATTCTGCGTCCCGGCAGCGCGCCGCCGGCGTGGTTCTCGACCAGTTCGCGCAGCGGTATGCCCATCGGCAACTCATAGAGGCCGGGTTTGCGCACCTGTCCACTGAGGCAGTAGAGCTTCGGGCCGGGGCTCTTGTCCGGGCCGATGCCCCGAAACCAGTCCGACCCCCGTATGACGATATGCGGCACGCAAGCGAGCGTCTCGACATTGTTGATCACGGTCGGGCTGGCGTAGAGCCCGGCCACGGCCGGAAATGGCGGCTTCAATCGCGGTTGCGCCCGCTTGCCCTCGAGCGACTCGAGCATCGCAGTCTCCTCGCCGCAGATATAGGCGCCGGCGCCGCAGTGGATATGTACGGCGAAATTGAAATCGGAGCCCAGAATGCGCTTTCCGAGATAGCCCTTTGCGTGTGCCTCGGCGATCGCCTGCTCCAGACGACGGGTCGCCGTCACATATTCTCCGCGAATGTAGACATAGGCGGTTTCTGCCCCAATCGCATATGCACTGACCGCCAGCCCCTCGATCAGTTGATGCGGGTCGCGCTCCATGATGATCCGGTCCTTGAACGTGCCTGGCTCGCCCTCATCGGCGTTGCAGCACAGATATGTCGGCTTGCCGGTGCGCTTCGGCACGAAACCCCATTTCATGCCCGTTGGGAATCCGGCACCGCCGCGACCGCGCAGGTTGGACCGTTTGACGAGGTCGACAACCTCGTCAGGCGTGTACGCGCGCAGCGCCTTTTCCAGCGCCTGGTAGCCGCCGCCAGCCTCGTAGGTCGACACCAAATGACTGTCGGCCACATCGACATTTTTGAGAAGAACCGGCTCGAACATGGCGCTACTCCCCCGGCAGCCGCGCGGAGGCGTGCTCGACGCTCGGCGCTCCCACTGTCGCCCGCAGGCTGCCCAACAGTGCGTTTATCCGCGCCACATCAAGGTTGGCGTGGTAATCGTCGCCGACTTGCATCACCGGAGCCATCTCGCAGGCGCCGAGGCATTCGACGGTCGAAAGCGTGAACAGCCCGTCCGGGGTGGTGTCGCCTTTCCTGATCCCCAGCACCGTTTCCAGGTGGTTTAGCAGCTCCTCTGATCCGCACAGCATGCAGGAAACATTGTTACAGAGCTGCAGGTGGAACATCCCCACCGGCTCGGTGTGGAAAAGGGTGTAGAAAGTCGCCAACTCGTAGACCCAGATCCGCTCGACCTTGAGAATGTCGGCGACCTCTTCCAACACCGGCCCAGGCAGATGGCCATGTTCTTCCTGCGCGATCAGCAGCGCGGGCATGATCGCAGAACGCTGGTCGGGATAGCGCGCCGCCGCCTCTTGGATCTTTTCGCGCATGGTCATCGCATCAAATCCTTGCTACTTGTCCACCTCCGCCATCACAGGGTCGAGGCTGCCGAGCACGGCGATCATGTCCGCCAGATAGCGGGCGTTGGTGACCCCGAAGAGAGCCTGAAGATTGACGAACGAGGGTGCCCGCACCTTCATGCGGAACGGTTTTGGCGACCCGTCGCTGATGATGTAGAAGCCAAGCTCGCCCTTTGGCGCCTCGATCGCTGAATAGACCTCGCCCTTCGGCACCTTGAAGCCGTAGGCAGACAGGTCGAAATGCTGGATCAGCGCCTCCATCGAGCAGTGCACCCGATCCTTGTTGAGCGGGAAGGCGATTGTCGGATTGTCGATCTGGAACGGGCCCTCAGGCATCTGGTCGATGCATTGTTCGATGATCCTCATGCTTTCGCGCATCTCGTCGACGCGGCATCGCCAGCGTGCATAGCAATCGCCCTCGTTACGGGTGATGACGTTGAAATCGAGCCGGTCGTAGATCTCGTAGGGCTCATCGCGCCGGATGTCCCAGTCGACACCGGAAGCACGCAGGTTCGGGCCGCTGAGGCCGAGATCGACAGCATCTTCGGCAGAGATCACGCCGATCCCCTTCGTGCGATTGAGAAACACCCGGTTATCTTCGAGCAGTCGCTCATAGTCGCGGATCCGGTTCGGGAAGATGTCGCAAAACTCCCGGATCTTCGGGAAGAACCCGTCAGGCAGGTCCTCGCGCACCCCGCCGACCCGGCAGAAGGACGTGTGCATGCGCGCACCGGTGATCATTTCCAGGAGGTCCATGATCATTTCGCGCTCGCGCATGACGTAAAGCAGCGCGGTCATGGCGCCGAGATCCATCGGCAGCGCGCCGGTGATCAGGAGGTGACCGGAGATCCGTGCCAGCTCGGCCATCATCACGCGGATATATTGCGCTCGGATCGGTGCTTCTATGCCGAGGAGTTTCTCCACCGCCAGCGCGAAGGCCAGGTTGTTCGAGGGCGGACAGAGATAGTCGAGCCGGTCCGTCAGCGGGAAAATCTGGGTATAGGTGAAGCTCTCCGCCAGTTTTTCGGTGCCGCGATGAAGGTAGCCGATATGCGGATCGACGCGCTCGACGAACTCGCCGTCCAGTTGGAGGACGAGCCGAAGAACCCCATGCGTGCTGGGGTGCTGCGGACCGAGGTTGAGAAGCACTTCCCTGGTATTGAGCGCTTCGCCCTCAGGCCTGCTGAGCTCGGTGACTTCGGTCATCTCAACGTTCCGGCGTAGAACGGCCTCCTTACGGAATGTCCCTGGTGGCAAGGTCGGGCTGCGTTGGCGGCGGACCTTCGGCACCGAAGGGGTTCAACTGGTCCTTATAGCCCCTTAAGGGGAAATCCTTGCGCTGGGGAAAGCCCTCGAAGCCTTCCCACATGTAGATCCGGCGCAGATCGGGATGTCCCTGGAACCGGATGCCATACATGTCCCAGGCCTCACGCTCATGCCAGTTGGCGGTGCGCCAGACCCCCGTGACCGAAGGCACTTCAGGAGGATCGCCAAGCCGGCACTTGATGCGGACCCGCCACCTGTTGGGCAGCGAATAAAGATGGTAGACCGCCTCGAACCGCGGCATTTCGGGATAGTGATCAACCCCGCAAATGTCCGAGAGGAAGTTGAATTGCAGCGCCGGATGCTCTTTCAGGAACCGGCAGAACTCGACGATCCCTCCGGGCGGAACGGCAAAGGCGTCGATACCGTGCGCAGTGCCGAGGTCCTCGATTGTTTCTCCGAAGCGCTCCATGATCGGAGCGCGATTGAGGGAGGGCTGCGCACTCATGACGCTATGACCCGATCCAGAGGTGTGCCGGCGAGCGCCCGGGATCTCTTGATCTTTTCTTGAAGCAGGAGGAAGCCGTGCATCAGCGCCTCGGGCCGGGGCGGACAGCCAGGCACATGCACATCGACGGGCACGAAGGTTTCCGATCCCTGCACCACGGCATAGGTGTTGTAGACCCCGCCCGAAATAGCGCAGGTGCCCATGGCGATCACCCAGCGCGGTTCCGGCATCTGGTCATAGAGCCGCCGCACGACGGGCGCGAATTTCCGGGTCACGGTGCCGGCGATGATCATGACGTCGGATTGTCTCGGCGAAGGGCGGAACACCACGCCGAACCGGTCGAGATCGTAGCGGGCGCAACCGGCCGAGATCATCTCGATGGCGCAGCAGGCAATGCCGAAGGTCTCCGGCCACAGCGCCGATCTCCGGCTCCAACTGATGATGCTGTCAGCCGTGGTGAACAGCACGCTGTCGCGGATCGCGTTGTTTACGCCTCCCATTCCAGCGCTCCTTTCAGCCAGGCGTAGGCGAAGCCCACGAGAAGCAGCACCATGAAGACGATCATCTCGATATAGCCGACCAGCCCGATCTCTTTCAGGACGACGGCCCAGGGAAAGAGGAACATCGCTTCGACATCGAAAACGACCAGCAGGATCGCGAGGATAAAGAACGGCACCCTGAAGCGGCCCGCCGCCGCCTCGCCCGCTGCATCCATGCCGCATTCATAGGGCATATTCTTGGCGGGGTAGGGATTGGATGGGCGCAGCAGCGAGGAAACGAACAACGTCACCCCGACCACCAGAACGACTCCGGCGACCATGAAAAGAACGGGCAAGAATTCCATTGCAGTCATATCACTGCACCGGTTGCCCACCGACCTCGTCCCGAACCGGTAAATCGGTCCGCCGCGGCGCGACTTGGGCAATCCTTCCTCCGCGTTCAAGTCTATTCCGTCGGTGTGATCATTGCAAATCCAATCGCTCACCCACCAAAGACCGATCCTTGGGCGAGCTTCAGAAACCACGACGGAAACAGGCCAATGCCGATGGTGCCGGCGGCGGTGACGGCGAGTGTCGCACCCACCAGAGGCGTCAGCGCCGGGGCGAAGGCCCTCTTCGGCTCGCGCATGTAGATCACCATGACGATGCGGATGTAGAAATAGGCGGCGACGGCGCTGAGCAGCACTGCGATTACCGCCAGCATGACGAAACCACGCTCGACGAGGGCGACCAGCACGTAAAACTTGGCGAAGAACCCGGCCGTCGGCGGAATGCCGGCCAGCGAGAAGAGATAGAGCAGCATCAGAAGCGCCAGCCCTGGATGTGACTTGGCGAAACCCGCATAGTCTTCGATGACCTCGCCCGAGAAATCGCCGTTCCGCATCATGATGACGGCGGCGAAAATGCCGAGATTCATGAAAGCGTAGATCAGCAGATAGAGCATCACGCTGGCGATCCCATCGGCACCGCCGGCGGCCACGCCGAAAATGGCGAAGCCGGCATGGGCGATGCTGGAATAGGCCAGGAGACGCTTGAAATTATCCTGGACCAGCGCCACGAAGCTGCCGAGCGCCATGGTCACCACCGCAATGACGGCGAGGATGATCCAGACGTCCGAGGCTGCGACCAGAGGGTTGAGGAACACCCGCAGGATCACCGCGAACCCCGCCGCCTTGGGGCCTACCGACATGAAGGCGGTGATCGTCGTCGGCGCGCCTTCATAGACGTCCGGCAGCCACATATGGAAGGGAACCGCGCCGACCTTGAAGACCAGCCCCGCGACGATGAAGACCACCGCCAGCAACAATCCGGGATCGAGCCGATCGCCGGTCACGGCCGCAGCCATCCCGTCCAATTGCGTTGTGCCTGTGAGCCCGTAGACCAGCGAAACGCCGTAAAGGAAAATCCCGGTCGAGACCGCGCCAAGGATTACGTATTTCAGTGCTGCTTCGTTCGACCGCCGCTCACGCCGCAGGAAACCGGTCAGCACATAGGTGCAAATCACCATCAGTTCGATGCCCACATAGATCGACAGGAGATCGGTCGCCGAGGCCATGATCATCATGCCCGAAAGCGCAAAGAGCAGCAGGACATAGTATTCGCTGCTGCCGATCCCTTCGATATCGGCATATTTTCGCGAAAGGAGGAATGTCAGAACGGTGGCCAAGTAGAAGACGAACTTGAAGAAGACCGCGAAGCGGTCGGCGAGGAACATGCCCGTGTAGGCCGGCCGCACCTCGCTCGCCAGCATGAGTGTCGCCAAGGCGGCAATCAACACGACCGCGACCGACGCCCAGACAAGGAAATGTTCCTGTCCCTTTCGCACAAACTGTCCCAGGATCAGCAGGATGCAGGCGCCAGTGATCACCACGATCTCGGGCAGGCTCGCCAGGGCCGACTGGAAAAGCGTGGCGGCGGTCATGGGCCGCTCCCCCTACTTTGCACCTGCGTCAGCAGATGCTTCACCGAGGCATCGATGACGTTGAGAAAGGGTTTCGGATAGAGCCCAACCCAAAGTACGAAGACGGCCAGCGGCAGGATCGCAGCCATCTCACGTGCGTTCACGTCGCGTATCGTCAACCCGGCGCCGACGCTGGTCGGGCCGAGCGCGACTTTCCCATACATGCCAAGCAGATAGGCAGCCCCCAGCAACGCGCCCAAAACGGCGGCCGAGCCGGCGACCAGGTTGGCGGCAAACCCGCCTGACAGCACCAGCAACTCGCCGACGAACGAATTCGTTCCCGGCAGCGCCATCGACGACAGGGTAAACAGTGCCAGAAACGTGGTGTAGACCGGCGCCACTTTCATCAGCCCGCCATAGTCGGCGATGCTGCGGGTATGGGTCCGCTCGTAAATCAGCCCGACGAAGAGGAATAGGGCGCCTGTCGTCACGCCATGATTGAACATCTGCAGGATACCGCCCTCGAGCCCACGGAGGTTCAGCGCAAAAATCCCGAGCGTCACGAAGCCCATGTGGCTGATGCTGGAATAGGCGACCAGCTTCTTCAGATCGTCCTGCGCCAGCGCGAGCAACCCGCCATAGACGATCGCAAGCACCGAAAGCGCCAGCATCAGCGTCGAATAATACATCGATGCCTCCGGCAGCATCGGCAGCGAGAACCGCAGGAATCCGTAGGCGCCCATCTTCAGGAGCACGCCGGCGAGGATAATGCTGCCCGCCGTCGGCGCCTGCACATGGGCGTCCGGCAGCCAGGTATGGACCGGCACCATCGGCACCTTGACCGCAAAAGCGATCAGGAAGGCGAAGAACAGCCAGGACTGGATCCGGAACGGCAAGTCCTGCTCTGTCAAAGCGAGGATATCGAAGGTCCTGCCACCGTAGAAATAGAGCACGATGACACCGATCAGGAATAGGAGGCTGCCCGCCAGCGTGTAGAGGAAAAACTTGATCGCCGCATAGACCCGACCCTCGCCGCCCCAGACGCCGATGATGAGGTACATCGGGATCAGCATAGCCTCCCAAAAGACGTAGAAGAGGAACAGATCGAGCGCGCAGAAGACCCCGAGCATCAGCGCCTGCATGGAGAGCAGGCAGATCATGAATTCCTTCACCTTGCGGTCGATCGCGACCCAGGAGGCGAGCACGCAGATCGACCCCAACAGTGCGGTCAGGAAGACGAAGAGCGCGCTGATTCCGTCGATGCCAAGCGCATAATTGATCCCGAGCGCGGGCACCCACGGGCGCGTTTCGGTGAACTGCATGGCATGGGTCGTGGTGTCGAAGCCGACCAGCATGGCGATGCAGAGAGCAAGGTCGAGGACGGTGAAAGAGAGCGCAGTCCACCGCGCCGCATCGTCAGCGCGCAGGAACATCAGGACCGCGGCCCCGGCGACCGGTGTGAATATGATGAGGCTCAGCAGCGGGAAGCCCATGGCACCCCCTACCGCCACGCCACGACGAAGACGACGGTGGCTGCGATCAGACCGACGACCATCGCCAGCACGTAATGGGTCACGACACCCGTCTGGAGCCGCCTGAGCCGTCCGCCGCTCTGCAGGATCGAGTGGGCGACGCCGTTCACGACGGCATCCACGCCGAAAAGATCGAGCCGGAGTCCTGCCCGCGCGGCGCCGTGCAGCAAGGGCATCGCTGCGGTCTCGGAGACATTGCTCGCCACCTGCTCATAGCGCGCCAGCGGCCTTTCGGCGAGCCACATGAAGGCCCGCGCACCCTTGCGGTAAAACCAGTCGGTGTCGAGGCTGATCGTGTTCTCGGGATCGAGCGCCCAGAGGAAAAGCACGAACCCCAGGGCGGTGAACATCAGCAGGCCGAGGCTCTCCATGACATGCGAGCCCGTATAGGGTTCGAAATCCACCGGATAGGGCAGAAGCGCATAAAGCGGCTGGGGGAACACGCCGATCGCAATGCAGAGTATTGCCGCCATGCCCATGGCAATCAGCATGTTGCTCGGCGGCTCCCGCGCCTCCAGTTTCCGGTCCGTCCCGAAGAACATGTAATAGGGCAGCTTGAGGCCGGTGTGCAGGAACGTCCCGGACGATGCCATCGTCAGCGCCAGCACCACCAGCGCGCGGTGATCCGCTCCTGCAGCCGCTATCACCATCGATTTGGTGACGAAACCCGAGAAGAACGGGAAGGCCGAGATCGCCAAGGCGCCGACCATGTAAAGCGCCACGGTCAGCGGCATGGTCTTGTAAAGCCCGCCGAGCTCGGTGAGCTTGCGTCGGCCGGTGACGTAGATGACTGCCCCGGCACCCATGAACAGCAGCGCCTTATAGAGGATATGCGCGAAGGCGTGGCTGGCGGCTCCATTCACCGCCATTTCGGTCCCGATGCCGATACCCGCGATCATATAGCCCACCTGGCTGACGATGTGATAGGCGAGAAGCCGCCGGCAATCGTTCTCCAGCACCGCGTAGATGACGCCGTAGAGCGCCATGATGGTGCCGAGCCAGACCAGGAGCTCGGTCCCCGGAAACGCCCGCGCCAGCACATAGACGGCAGTCTTGGTGGTAAACGCGCTCATGAACACCGCCCCGGTGACGGTCGCCTCCGGATAGGCATCGGTCAGCCAGGCATTGAGCGGCGGCACGGCCGCGTTGAGGATGAAGCCGGCGAGGATCAGGTAGTCGCCGCCCCCCATTCCCCCGTTGGTGAGGTCCCCCGCGATCGGACCGAAAAGCAGTGAACCGGTGGCGAGCCCGTGGGAAATGATGCCGCCGAGCAGGACGACGCCGCCGGTGATATGGACCATGAGATAGCGGAAGCCGGCCCGGATCGCCGGCCCACCACGCTGCGCAAAGACCAGATAGGCGGAAGCGAATGCCATGCCCTCCCAGAACAGGTAGAGGGTCAGATAGTCACCGGCAAACACCACGCCAAGCGCGCTGCCGACATAGACGAATGCCGCTACGTGCTGGCCGGCATCCGTCAGGTGCAGCGCGTAGACCATGCCGATCAGCGCCATGATGGTGAAAACGGTGGCGAAGACGATGCTGAGCTTGTCCACCTTCGCAATCAGGACCTCCTGCCCGATGAACCGCGCTTCACCATAGCTGCCCGGCTCCATCGCAAGTACGGCAAGGATCGCGAGCGCCGGGATCAGAAGCAGATAGGCCTTGCGGATCGACCCGCTGAGGAACGGGATCGGCAGGGCGCCAAGAATAAAGAGCAGAGCCGGATGGATGAAGTCAGTCATAATAGTCCTCGCGCCGCATCAGCCCGACCCGATGGCCGAGAAACTTGGAAACGAAGATAAGCAGGACGCAGGAAACGAAGCCGTAGACGGCCGACCAACCCGGCAGGCTGTCCCACAGATATTCGGCATGTTCGCGCAAGACCAGAAAGTCGGCGAGGACGATCAGGACGAGCGCCAGGTAGAACAGTCGGCGTCGCGGCCTCGCATATTGCTCGTCACCAAAGAAGTCGACGACACGCTTGATCATCGGATCACTCCGTCTGCCAGGGTGAGAAAATAGCCCGGGAAAATGCCCATCAGCACCGACAGGATCGCCGTTGCGACCAATGGAATCGTGACCAACGGAATTTCACGGACCGTGGTCCGGCTCTCCTCTTTCCTCTCCGCCTGGAAGAAGGCGGCATAGCTGACCGGCAGGAAATAGGCGGCGTTCAGGATCGAACTCACCAGGAGCACGACCAGGAACGCGGTCTCTCCTGCCGCCACGGCGCCCTCCGCCAGATACCACTTGCTGACGAAGCCGGCAGTGGGCGGCACGCCAATCATGCTGAGCGAGGCGACGAAGAATGCTCCCATCGTCCAGGGCAGCCTGCGGCCGATACCGGCCATGTCGCTGATGTTACGCTTGCCCGACGCGCAATAGATCGACCCGGCGCAGAAAAAGAGCGTGATCTTGGAGAATGCGTGCGCCGCGATGTGGATAATCCCGCCGACCATCGCGACCGGCGACAACAGAACCGCGCCCAGCACGATGTAGGAGAGCTGGCTGACCGTCGAATAGGCGAGCCTGGCCTTCAGGTCGTCTCGCGTCAGGGCGTAAACCGATGCCATCAGGATCGTGAACGAAGCCAGATAGGCCGTGGCGATGCCGAGGCCGAGCCCGCCCACTAGTTCCGTGCCGAAGACATGGAACACCACCCGCAGCACGCAGAACACGCCCATCTTGACCACTGCCACTGCATGCAAAAGCGCGCTGACCGGTGTCGGCGCGACCATCGCGGCGGGCAGCCAGGCGTGCATCGGCATTACGGCGGCCTTGGCGAAGCCGAAAAGATAGCAGAAATAGACGACCGTCAGCAGCGCCGCCGAGGCATTGCTCCCCGCCAGCAGTCCCCCCGCGACAAAGTCGAGCGATCCCGCAATATGATAGGTCAGCGCCAGTGCGGCGAGCAGCGCGCTTTTCGAGGCACCCATCAGATAGACGAGGTACTTGCGGCTGCCCCGCCATCCCTCTTCGTCCTCGTGGTGGTAGACGAGCGGATAGGTAACGAGGCTGAGCACTTCGTAGAAGATCACCAGCGTAAACAGATTGGCGGCGAAGGCGCCCCCGGCGGCGGCCGCAAGACTGCTGGCGAAGCAGGCGAAGAACCGGGTCTGCGCATGCTCGTTCAGATGCCGCATGTAGCCGATGGAATAGATCGCCGCCACGATCCACAGCAGCGACGAGACGGTGGCAAACACCATGCCGAGCGCATCGACCCGGAAAGCAAAGTCGATCCCCGGCACAGTCTCGAACAGGCGCAATTCGACCGTCCCGCCCGCCAGCACCGTGGGCGCCATCGACACGACAATCGCGAACATGGCGATCGCGGCCAACGGCGAGACCAGATCGCGAAGTCTCTCGCGGTTGTTCAAAAGGAGAACTGCAAGGGCCGCCAGACCGGCGACGGTGATGGCAAGCAACGGCCGGATCGATACAACCGGGTCCAAAGCCGCTATCCTTTCATCACCGTCACGTCGTCGACCTTGAGGGTGGATTTGTTCCTCACGAGGGCGACCAGGATACCGAGGGCGACGGCAACCTCTGCCGCGGTGATTGCGATGACGAAGATCGCGAAGATCTGCCCGCGGAAATCGGCATGGTAACGCCCGAAAGCGATGAAATTGATGTTGACCGAGTTGAGCAGCAGCTCCAGCGACATCAGTACGACGAGAATATTGCGCCTGAGCAGCACGCCCGCCGCTCCGATCACGAACAGGGCCACTCCGAGCACAATGTACCACCAGAGCGGAACCATCACCCCTGCTCCTTCCGCGCCAGGATGATGGCGCCGACCAGGGCCGCCAGCAGGATTACGGAGGCGGTTTCAAACGGTAGGAGATAGTCGGCGAAAAGTGCCGTGCTAAGCTGCCTGATGTCATCGCCGCCGCCCATGGCGACGGGCTCCATGAGCGAAAAGCGGTCGCTCCAGAGCACCAGCACGAGCATCTCGACCCCGAGCAGGACGAGCAGTACCAGAGCCGGGAGGTTGCCGCCCGGCAAGAACCGCTGCAACACCACTTCGCGCACATCGATCATCATGATCACGAACAGGAACAGGACCATGATCGCGCCGACATAGACGAAGATCTGGATGACCGCGAGCAACGGTGCCTCGAGCAAGACGAAGATTGCCGAGACCTGCAGGAAACACGCCATCAGCGCCAACGCGCTGTGAACCGGATTGCGCGCCAGGACCACCGTCAGGGCCGTGATCACGGATACCGCAGCGAACAGAAGAAAAAACCCCTGATCCATCGACGCCGACCCTCCGACGCGAACTGCCACTCGGCGCGAGACGGCCGGATTTGAGACTGCGCCGCAACTTCAGATGCCTTCGGAAATTGTGCCCTAGTATCGGATTTTTCACAAGATTATTGTCATCGGGCAGCAAAACTAGGCCAGTCCGGATGTGGCGAAGGCCGCTCTCTCCATAGCGCCACAGCAAGCGGGGAAATTTCCCTGTCCACCTCTCTGCGAATGCAAGGTAAAATTTACCAAGATTTGTAACGATCCGACCCTATCCAAATCGCGGAGGGAATTTAGTGAAGACTGCCACGCTCGCATCCATAGCCTTGGCGATGTCGATCTCCGCCGCCGGCGCCCAGACAATCGGCGTCTCGATGTCCGATCTCGACAAATTCAGAACGGCGCTGCTGAACGGCGTCGTCACCCACGGGCAGACGATATCAGGACTCAAGCTCGTCACCGAAAATGCCAAGGGCGACAATGAGCTGCAGAAGAAGCAGGTCCAGAAGCTCATTGCCGACAAGGTCGACGCCATTATCCTTGCCGTCTCCGATGGCGACCTCGGGCCGCAAATGACCAAGATGGCGGCAGACGCGGGCATTCCGCTGGTCTACATCAACAACGTTCCCTCCAACCTGCTCGACCTGCCGGAAAATCAGGTGGTGGTCGCCTCCAACGAGAAGGAGTCAGGGACGCTCCAAACGAAGCAGGTCTGCGCGCTCCTCAAGGGCAAGGGCCGCGTCGTCGTGCTGATGGGCGAACCCTTCCACGCGGCCGCCCGTGCCCGCACCCAGGACATATCGGACGTCATCGCCACGCCGGAATGCAAGGGCCTCGAGATCGTCGAGCGGCAGGCCGCCTATTGGTCGCGCGATTATGCCGATCAGCAGATGCAAGAATGGCTGGCGGCCGGCGTCAAGTTCGACGCTGTCATCGCCAACAATGATGAGATGGCGCTCGGCGCGATCCGCGCCATGAAGAAGGCCGGTATGACGATGAAGGACGTCGTCACCGCCGGGGTCGATGCGACCGACGACGCGCTTGCCGCGATGGCAGCCGGCGATCTCGACGTCACCATTCTTCAGAGCGCTGTCGGGCAGGGTGCGACCGCTGTCGACGCTGCCGTGAAGCTCGCCAACAAGGAGAAGGTGCCGCGCGAAAATAACGTTCCCTTCGAACTCGTGACGCCCGAGAACATCACCAAATATTTGCCGAAGAGCCAGTGAGCATAAGAGGCCAATCATGTTGCATTTCTGGAATAAATTCGGCATCCGCGCGCAGATCACCTCAGGCTTCGTACCGCTGATCCTGTTGATGAGCCTTCTTACCGTCAGCGCGATCTCCGGCATGAACGGGCTTGCTGCCATCTTCACCTCTTATCGCGCCACGGCAGGCCAGAGCCTCGCCATCTCCGATTACAGCGACAGACTGCACGAGATCCAGATGTCAGCGGAAGCCTTCCGCTCCACGCCGACGCAGGCCGTCGTCGACAGCTTCCGCGCCGGCGTCAAAGCCTTCGAGGCGGGCGATCCGCGTTTTGCAGATAACAAGGACCTGCAGTCCGGTCTTGCGACAATCCGCCAGGACATTGCCGCCTATGGCAATGCGTTCGAACAGATTGTCGCCCTTCAGGCCCGACGTGACATGCTGATTTCCAAGGTCACCGAATTCGGACCCTGGACCAGCATCGCACTCAACGACGTCATGCGCAGCGCCTGGCGCCAGAATGACGTGGCCCTGCAGCACATGACGGCAGAGACGCTGGAGGCCTTGAACCGCAGCCTCTATTTTTCCGAGCGTTTCGTGCATTCGGACGATTTCGCCGCCTATGATACGGCGCAGGCAGCGCTCGCCGAGGCGGTGGCGCTCAACGATGCCGCCGCCAAGGCGGTGAAGAACGAGCTGCAGAAGAAGCGCCTGATGGGCGCCGGCCAGCTCATGCAGAATTACACTGCCCGTCTCAGCGATTTGAAGGAAGTACTGCAGGCATCCGGCAATATCCGGCAGACGCAGCTCAACGTGCTCGCGCCGAAGATATCGGGTGAGTTCAAGGATCTGCAGGAGAGCGTGACCGGCGCGCAGAAGAACCTGGACGGTTCAGTCGAAGCAACCGTCGCCTCCGCGACCAGCACGACGCTGGTCATCAGTGGCCTGTTGATCGTCATCGGCCTCCTGCTCTCCTATCTCGTCGGCCGACTGATTGCCTCCGCCGTTCGCGGCATGGCGCAGTCCATGGAGCGGCTTGCCCGCGGCGACAACACCATCGTGATCAAGGGCGTCGAGCATCGTCACGAGCTCGGCGCCATGGCGCGTTCGCTGAAGGTCTTCCAGGAGACCGGTCGCGCCAAGCTGATCGCCGAGGCCAATGCCGAGCGCGCCCGCCTCGCCGCCGAAGAAGAGCGGCTGCGCCAGGAAGCCGAGCGCCTCAGCGATGCACAGGTGATGGAGCATGCCTTCCGCCAGATTTCGGTCGGCCTGGATGCGCTCTCGAAGGGCGATCTCTCGGTCCGCGTCGGCGAAGTCGACCACCGATACGTCAGGATCCGCGATCACTTCAACAACTCGGTCGCAAGCCTGGAAGAAGCAATCGGTTCCGTTATTCGCGCGGTCACGACCATTCGGTCAGGCCTTGCGGAAATCTCCACCGCCTCTAACGATCTCGCCCGCCGTACCGAGCAGCAGGCCGCTTCGTTGGAAGAAACGGTCGCGGCGCTCAGTGATGTCACCCGCGGCCTCAACGGAACGGCGGAAGGCGCCAGCCGCGCTCAGGCTGTTGTGGCGACGGCCCGCACCAACGCAGAAAAGGGTGGTGAGATCGTCTCCCGCGCCATCGCCGCGATGACGGAAATCCAGAACTCCTCGTCGAAGATCGGCAACATCATTGGCGTCATCGACGAGATCGCCTTCCAGACCAACCTGCTGGCGCTGAATGCCGGCGTCGAAGCCGCACGCGCCGGTGAGGCCGGCAAGGGCTTTGCCGTCGTCGCCCAGGAAGTGCGCGAACTCGCCCAGCGCTCGGCCAATGCGGCAAGAGAGATCAAGGAACTCATCTCCACCTCCTCGATGCAGGTCAAGACGGGCGTCGAACTGGTCGGCGAATCCGGTGTTTCGCTCGAACAGATCGTCGAGCAGGTGACCGCGATGAATGCGACGGTCGCCGAGATCGCGGTGGCCGCCCGCGAGCAGGCCACAAGCCTGCGCGAGGTCTCGGCCGCCGGCGACCAGATGGACAAGGTGACCCAGCAAAACGCCGCGATGGTCGAACAGACCACGGCTGCAGCTCAGAGTCTGACGCAGGAAACTGAGAACCTCGCGGAACTGCTGCACCGGTTCCGGACAAGCAGCGCTCACATCTCAGAAAATCGGCATTATGCGATGGCATCGTGACGCGTTCGATCGCTTCTGAGGCGCGCGTAAAGGCGCAAGGCTGAACCCAGGCAGAAGCCGCACGCGTGTCGGATCTAATCCGTCACAAGAACTGTGTCTTTGGTCTGGACAGCATCCGACAGGAGAGCCGGTCACTCATCGCCAGGCACGCCGTATGACGGAGCAGCCAGCGGGTTGAGTGCTCGTGTCACGTAATCTGCAGCTTGTGGTTTATAGATCGCCCATGCGTGGGCTACAGCTGATATTGGGCAGCCCCCATCAAGCCAGTCGATCCGCAGTTCGGCATAAGGCCAGGATTCCTTGTCGACGATAAGCAGGCCTGCCGAATGGACCGGGCCGGCTTCGCCGCCCGCATCAACGGCCGCCTTGAGCGCCGCGATCAGCCGGTCTCCCAAAGCACCCGTCGCTGCCTCGAACGTGTCGACCATCGCCTTCGGCACGCCGTCGTTTGCCAGCAAGTTGCCGGCCGCAATGCACTGATGACCGGTGAATGACGTCCAGATCCCGAGAGCGTTGGTGCCGGAATGAATGGCCGTCCTGCCTTCCGCATCCACTGCCAGCAACTGGCGATAGTCTGGAAAATCATCGCTCTGTCGCGCCGCAGCGACGGCATCTGCCGCGCTCACGCCGTTTGCAAGTTCCTCGATCATTTTTGGGCCAAGTGCTGGATTGGTGACATTCTGCGTCGCAACCGCGCCGATGCCGGCGCGAGCCCAGGCGCACCGCGCGGCCACAGCAGGAGAAGATGACGAAATCGCGACGCCGAGCTGGCCGGTCTGTTCACAACGAGCGGCGATGGAGAAGGTCATGGGAACTCCTGTGTCAGGACAGTGGGATATTGTTTTCGTCAGGGGTTGGTCCCGGCGAGCGACGAGACCAATGTCATCGCTCAGATATTAGTCCGGAATGACGGCCGTCGCGTCGATCTCGACGAGCCATTCCGGTCTGGCCAGCGCCACCACGACAAGGCCGGTGCAGACCGGGTGAACGCCCTTGATGTATTCGCCCATGGTCCGGTACACCGCCTGACGGTGGCGCACGTCAGTCAGATAGACAACCAGCTTGGTAACATGCTCCATCTGGCCGCCGGATTCCTGTACCAACTGGCGGATGTTCTGCATGACTTTGTGCGTCTGCTCGACCGGGTCATGGCTTTCGATGTTCTTGGCGGTGTCAAGATCCTGCGGGCACTGGCCGCGCAGGAAGATCATCGTGCCGCGGGCAACAACGGCCTGGCAGAGGTCGTTGTCGAGGTTCTGCTCCGGGTAGGTTTCTTTGGTATTAAACGGGCGAATGCGCGTATGTGCCATTCTCTTCTCCATAGGATTGTTCATGCAAAATGCCGGCGCACCGCCTTGATCAGCTCCTGGGCGCATAGGCGAGATAATTGTCCTGGATCAGGATGTGGTCAGCCACGTGTTTCGCGTCGTGCCAGACGCCCCAGATGAAGCTGGACCCTCGCCCGGACAGCCACGGAAGGCCAAGGAAATAGATTCCCTTTTCCGCGGAAACGCCGCGCTGATGTTTGGGGCGACCGGCATCGTCGAAAGCGTTCACCTTCAGCCAGCTGTAATCGGAGACGAAGCCCGTTGCCCAGATGATCGTCGTGACACCTGCATCCTGCAAGTTCAGTTCCTTCAGCGGGTTCGTCACGCAGTCGACTTGCGGCCCAAGCATACGCGCATCCGGTTCTTCCGGTAGATCGAGGCCGTTGCGCGTCACGAAGGCATCGGCCTCGTCGAGCAGCGCCAGATAGTTCTGGTCGCCGCGATCGAGATTGCGGGCGAGATCGTCGGCAAAGAACAGTGATCCGTCACTGTAAGCGCCGGTCATGCCGACAAGCACCATGCCTTGCGCAGCCAGGCGGCGGAAATCGATCGTCTTGCCGCCGCCCGCACCGCTAACAGCAATGGTCACGTGCTCGGAGCCGGGAGCCTGCGCTTGTGCATCCCATTTTCCAAGAATGCCAAGCCACCAGACGAAGTCGCGGCCGCGATAGGCCCGGGGAGGACGGTCGTGCGGGCCGACGGAAAGGTAGACCTTGCGTCCCGAAAGCATCAGTTCCTCGGCGATCTGGACACCTGACGAGCCGGCGCCGACCACCAGCACGGCGCCCTCCGCAAGTTGGGAAGGATTGCGATAATCGCTCGAATGCATCTGCATAATACCGGCGTCTGCAGGTACTATGGGCGGAATGCTCGGGCTTTGGAACGGTCCGGTGGCGGCGATGACATTGAGGGCTTCGATCACGCCATCCGATGTTTCGACGCGAAAGCCGGGGCGGTCTTCAAGTCGTTCGACGTTGGTCACGTCGACGCCGCAGCGGATCGGCGCCTTGTGCATCTCGGCATAGGCTTCGAAATAATCGGCGACGCCGTCCTTGGGCACGAAGCCATCCGGATCGCCGGGAAAGTTCATGCCGGGAAAGCGATCGTGCCAGGCGGGGCCATTGGCAACGAGCGAATCCCAGCGCATCGAACGCCAGCGTTCGGCGATGCGTCCGCGTTCAAGGACGATATAGTCGATGCCATTGCGACTGAGATGCTCGCTCATCGCCACACCAGCCTGGCCGGCTCCGACAACCAGCGTATGGATCTTCTCGACTGACATGCACTCGCCCTTTTCTGTTTCGCCACGACCCGCCGATCGGCGTCAGCTATCGTTCCGCTCTAGCGAACGGTTGGCATTCGGAAAATTACGATTTGCTGCAGCATTGGTTAGGATTGCCGAAAGCAGAGCGCGGGAGAACATTTACATTTTAGCAAATGGCAAATATTAAGCTGACCTCCGTAGCCTTCGCATTGGCATGGGCATACGCGTCAGCTCTTTGGGCGTGACACTTGGCATCAGGGCCTCAAATGCGCTTCACACTGCGTCAGCTCGAATATTTCATCGCGACGGCCGAGGCCGGTTCGATCACTTTGGCATCGGACCGTATCCGCGTTTCGCAACCTTCCATCTCGACCGCAATCTCCCAGCTTGAAATCGAGCTCAACACCCAGCTTTTCTTGAGGCGCCATGCCCAGGGATTGTCGCTGACGCCTGCCGGCCAGAAGCTGTTGCTGCAAGCCAAGACGGTCATCGAGCAGGTGCAAAATCTCTACACCGCGGCTTCTGAGGCGACGGATCAGATCCGCGGAACTTTGTCACTCGGCTGTCTCTTGACCTTTGCGCCGATGTTGCTGCCAGAGGTCAGCCAGAGTTTTAAGGCCGCTTATAACGGCGTCACCGTAAGGCCCACAGTCGCCGATCACCGAACGCTCCTGACGCGGCTGGAGCGTGCCGAGCTAGATATCGCGCTCTCCTATGACCTGCTGATTCCGGAGGGATTTGAGTTTACGCCGCTTGCGGAGTTGCCGCCCTACGTTCAGGTGGCCGAAACCGATCCGCTGGCGGAACGCTCCGCGATCTCGCTGGCCGAACTCGAGGAGCATGAATTCATTCTTCTCGATCTGCCGCTCTCTCGGGATTATTTCCTAGGGCTTTTTGCGGCCGCCGGCGCCAACCCGAATATCGTCGCACAGATCCAGCATCAGGAAGTCATTCGCACGATGGTCGGCAACCGCTATGGTTACACGCTCGCCAACGTCCGGCCCAAGAACAAGGCGGCGCTGGATGGCCGGCGGCTCGTCAGTCTTCGTTTGTCCGGTGAACACAAGCCGATGCGCATCGGCCTGATCCGTGTCGCACAACAGGTGTCTACCCGGCTTGTACGGACCTTCGAAGAGCATTGCAGCAATCTCATTTCCGACAATTACGTGCCCGGCATGGAAGCTCCGATCCTCAATCTGCGTCGCACCAGCCAGAGCTAGGCTCGCTTTTTTCAAAGCACCAGTTCCGAATATCCTATTTTTCTTTTTGATCGTCGGCTGACAGTGTGCGCGCCAAACGTCGCCTGACCAGCGCGGCGTGCCGCATCAAGGAGTCTAGCATGCAAGAGAAGAGCCAGTCCGCAAGCCAGACAATCGCATCGATCGTCGAAGCGATGACCAATCAGGAAAAGGTCGATCTCCTTTCCGGCTTCGGAATGTGGAAGACCGCGGCAGTTCCCGCTTACGGCATCAAGCCGATCGTCATGACCGACGGAACGTATGGCGTGCGCTACTCGATTCCGCAGATCGACAGCGACGAGCGTGGCGGCATGGATCTTGATGCCTTCCTGTCGGTGGTCAACCAGCGCGCCAGCGACGTCGCCATCGCATGGGGAGAAATGAAGCCGGCGACCTGCTTCCCGAATGGCTCGGCCATGGGCAACAGCTGGGACGAAGGCCTGATGCAGCGGCTGGGCGTGCTACTCGGCCAGGAATGCCGTGCCATGGGCGTGAATCTGCTTCTAGGCCCCGGCATCAACCTGCGCCGTACGCCGCTTGCCGGCCGGTCCTATGAATATTATTCGGAAGATCCGCTGGTCACCGGCAAGCTGTCGGCTGCCGTCATTGAGGGCGTTCAGTCCCAAGGCGTCGGCACGTCGCTCAAGCATTTCGCCTGCAATAATTCCGAAGTCGAGCGTACGACAATGGACAGCGTCGTCGAAGAACGCGCACTCCGGGAAATCTATCTCAAGGGTTTCGAGATCGCCATCAAGCAGTCCAAGCCTTGGACGATCATGTCCTCCTACAATCGCCTGAACGGCGTCCAAACCTCGCAGGATCCGTGGCTTCTCGATCAGGTCCTGCGCAAGGACTGGGGTTTTGACGGCGTCGTCGTTTCGGACTGGCATGGCATCAAGCAACGTCCGGTATCGCTGGTTGCCGGTGGCGATCTCGACATGCCGGAAAGCCCGCGCCGCAAGGCCGATCTTCTCGCAGCGCTGGACAGTGGCGCTGTTCCGGCGGAAGTCGCGAACCTGTCGTGCCAGCGCATGCTGGACATGATCAAGCGCTGCAATGAAGGCGCAAAGGCGCCGCTGCCGGTCTATACCGCGGAGGAACATCATGCCGAAGCGCGCGCGATGGCCGCGGCTTCCATGGTGCTCGTGCACAATGAAGGTCTCCTGCCGATTCGGCCGGGTATGAGAAATATCCTCGTGGTCGGTCGTGATGCGGGTACCCCGGTCATTCAAGGCTCCGGCTGCGCCACCACGATCCCGACGATGGTCGATCAGCCGCTGGAACAGCTGGAACGGGCTCTTGGAGCAAGCCATGTTCTGACGTTCCGCGAGGAGGCAGATGCGGAAACGCTGGCGCTCGCGGCCAAGGCGGATCTGGTTCTGGTCTATACGTCGACGGAAGGTGCCTATGATGGCGAGGGTTCGGACAGAACCACGCTGGCGCTCGGCCCCGGTCAAGATGGGATGATCGCCGCTCTTGCGGCGGTGTCGCAGAAGGTGGCGGTAGTGATCGCCTGCCCGGATGCGGTGGAAATGCCATGGGTCAATGATGTCAAGGCGGTGCTTGTCACCTTCTACTCTGGCCAGGCGATGGGCGGTGCCGTCGCTGACGTGCTGACCGGCAAGGTCAATCCGTCCGGCAAGCTGTCCGTTACCTTCCCGAAGCGTCTCGCCGATGTGCCCGGCTTCCTGCATTACCCGGGTGAAAACGGCCGGCATATCTACGGTGAAGGCATCCATGTCGGCTACCGCGCCTACGATCTGCGAGAAATCGAACCCCTGTTCCCTTTCGGCCACGGCCTGAGCTACACGACGTTCGCTTATTCCGACCTCACGGTGTCATCGGTGCAGATCGGGCTTCGCGACGAGATCACCATCGCCTTCACCGTGACCAATACGGGTGAGCGGGCAGGTGCTGAAGTCGTTCAGCTTTATCTGCAGGCACCCGGCAAGCGGCTGAAGCGTTCGCCGCAGGAACTCAAGGGTTTTGCCAAGCCGGTGCTGGCGCCCGGTGAAAGCAAGCGGATCGAACTTGCCATCAAGGGTCTTGATCTGGCGATCTGGGATCCGGTGCTTGGGCGCTGGGTGCTGGAAGGTGTCGATGCGCGCCTTGTCGTCGGTGCCTCTTCGCGCGATCCAAAACTCTCCGCCAAGCTGACGATCAAGCCTTCGGTCCTGCCGTTCCGCCGGATCGCCTATGATACGCAGCCGGCCTATGTGCTGCCGAACGCCATCGCTTGTGAGCACATCTGCGCCTATCTGACGAACCGCTGCAATATTTCGAAAGAGGATGCGATGCGCATGCTCACGCATTGCTCGAACTCATTCTTTGGCATTTTCACCTCGCTCGAGCGCCGTCTTCGTCTGTCCATTCCGGAGGCCGAGGTTGCCGGGTTGATTGCTGAGATCAACGCCGCAATGGACGAGGCGGAGGCAAAACTGTGACCTCGACGCTGGATTGGCTGGAGCGACTGGTTGCCCATCCCACCGTCAGTTCGGACACCAACCTGCCGCTGATCGGGGAGATCGAGACCGCGCTGGCGAGTGCCGGCGCCGTCTGCGAGCGCTTCTACGATGCGACCGGCCAAAAGGCAGCGCTTCTGGCGCGTCTAGGCCCGGATGCACCCGGCGGGCTGATGCTCTCCGGGCATGTTGACGTGGTGCCGGTCGCCGGACAGGACTGGACGGTGCCTCCTTTTAACCTGACCCGGAAGAACGGCAGGCTTTACGGGCGCGGCACGACCGACATGAAGGGATTTGTCGCTTCGGCATTGGCGCTGGCCGAGACGATCGACGTCAAAAGTCTGGCGGCTCCGCTGTGGCTGGCCATCTCCTATGACGAGGAAATCGGCTGTGTCGGCGTCAGGCCGATGCTTGAGGAAATCGCGGCTCGCGACATCCTGCCGGATCTGATCGTCATCGGTGAGCCGACATCGATGCAGCTCGGCCTTGGTCACAAGGGCAAGATGGCTTTCCATGTGAAGGCCACCGGCGTTCCACGCCATTCGGCGGAAGCGCCGCTAGCCCTCAATGCGTTGCATATCGCCACGGACTTCATAGCGAGCCTGCGGCGCCTGCAGGACGAGATCGAGGCCCGCGGCCCGCGTGAGCCGGGCTATTCCGTGCCCTATGCGACGGTGCATGTCGGCAAATTGGCGGGCGGAACTGCGGTCAATCTCGTGCCGGATGCCGCTGAACTGCTGATAGAATGCCGGATGATGGCGGCGGACGATCCTCTTGCTCTGGCCGAACAGGTCCGCAAGGCCGGCGCTGCCGGCGTTGCCCCGCATAAGGAGCGATTCAAGGAAGCATCGATCGATATTGAGATCACCGGCAATTATCCCGGCCACTCGATTGATGGAAGCCATCCTGTGGTTCAGGCCTTTGCTTCGTGCCTGCCGAAGGGCAGCAAGGAATGCCGCGTCAGTTTCGGAACGGAGGCTGGGCTGTTTGCGCAGGCGTTGGACGTGCCGGTGGTGATCTGCGGGCCTGGCAGCATGGACCAGGGACATCGCCCGGACGAATTCATCGAGGAAACGCAGCTTGCCGTCTGCGATGCGGTAATCGCTGCCGCCGTTATTCGCTTTTGCGCAAGCCGTCGCCTGCTTGCTTCGTATGTCCCAAAGCAGATGCACGGAAAAATGTAATTTACCGAAGCCGTGGCGACGGGAAAAGTAGAGTTGACGAAGGTCAAACAAAAATACCGGAGGGTAAAAATGAACAACAATGTATCACGCCGTGGTTTCATGAAGACGACCACCGGGCTTGCTGCCGTGGCGCTTGCCGCTCCGGCGCTTCTGAAGGGCAACCGCGCATTTGCCGGCGAAACTCTGGTCGTGCGCGACATGGGCGGCGCCTTCTACGAAGGCTTCAAAGTCGCCTTCTACGACACCTTTGCCGCCGAGACAGGTGTCACCATCCAGACCAATACCAACGAGCCCGACCCGATCCCGCAGTACAAGATGGCGATCGACACGGACACGAAGCTGTTCGACGTCGCCCTGATGACGCCGGAGCACGTACTGCGCATCCGCCAACTCGGCGACAATTACATGCTGCCGCTCAACATCGAAGTGCCCAACAAGGACGATTTCACGCCGCACACGTTCGAGCCGGATTTTGCCGGTGTCGCGATCTTCGCGCTGGCCATGGGCTACCGCAAGGATACCGTGAAGACGGTTCCGACAAGCTGGGCCGATTTCTGGAACACCGAAGCCTTCCAGGGCCGCCGCGGCCTGTGGCGCAGCCCGGTCACGACACTCGAAATGGCACTGCTTGCCGATGGCGTGCCGCTCGACAAGCTCTATCCGCTCGACGTCGAACGTGCCTTCAAGAGCCTTGACAAGATCAAGTCCCACATCAACATCTGGTGGACGTCCGGCGCCCACGCGACCCAGCTTTTGAAGGACGGCGAACTGGACCTGATGTCGACCTGGTCGACCCGCGCGCAGGCCGCCATCAATGCCGGCGCACCGGCCGGCATCGTCTGGAACGGCGGCCTCTTCAACATCGACGGCTGGACCATCGCCGGCAATACCGAGAAGGCCGATCTCGCGCGCAAGTTCATCGAGTGGTGCCTGGATCCCAAGCGTCAGGCTGCCTATACGGACATCCTTGCCTGCGGCCCGACCAACATGAAGGCCTATGAGCATCTGAGCGCAGAAAAGGCGGCTCTGCTGCCGACGGCGCCAGACAATATCAAGGGTCTGACAGTTCTCAATGCTGCCTACTGGGCAGAACATCAGGACGAGCTGACACAGCGTTTCGAGCAGTGGATCCTGAGCTGATTTCAGCTTGCAAGACCACCTGATCTTCAAGTCCCGCCTTTCGGCGGGGCTCCGTATCTGACAATGGGTGGCCCGGTTCCGTAAAATGCGGAACGGGCCATTTCAACGAACGGGACCATCATGGCTGAACTCTCTGCCAACAACACATTCTCTCGGCAGCGCCTGAGGCTCGACAGCCTCTGGCTTTCCATGCCCGGGCTTGTTTATATGGCGCTGTTGCTGATCCTGCCGGCCGGCGCGCTGATCTGGCAGTCCTTCGTCAACCCGAAGACCGGCGCTTTCGATCTGACCGTCTACGAGCAGATGTTCTCGGCCGGGGTCTATGTGAAGGTCCTTGCCAACACATTCGCCATCTCGGCGCAGGTCACCGTCGTGTGCCTTCTGGTCGGTTATCCGATCGCCGTCTGGCTGGCCGGCATGCCGGAGCGGCGCCGGCGCATGGCCATGTGGCTTGTCCTGCTGCCCTTCTGGGTGAGCCCGCTTCTCAAGAACTTTGCCTGGATCGTGCTTCTGGCTCGCAAAGGCATTGTAGCGCAGATGCTGACCGGCATGGGTTTCGATACCGAGCTCAACCTGCTTTATGGTCGCGGCGCCGTCGTCTTTGGCATGGCGCACGCCATGCTGCCGATCGCCATCCTCACCATGTTGCCGACCATGCTGGCCATCGACGGGCGCCTGATGCCCGCGGCAATGACGATGGGCGCAAGCCGCAGCCAGTCCTTCTGGCGCATCTTCATGCCGCTTTCGATGCCTGGCGTCGCTGCTGCCGGCCTGCTGATCTTCGTCATGGGCCTCGGCTTCTTCATCACGCCGGCTCTGCTCGGATCGCCGAACGAGACCGTCATCGGCCAGATGATGATTACGCAGGTGCAAAAACTCTTCAACATGCGGCTTGCCGGTGCGCTTGCAGCTCTGCTTCTGGCGGTGACGCTTATCACTATCGCCGTCTATGACCGCTTCTTCGGAATGTCGGCCGTATCGGGCAACGGTGCGGTCGCAAAACGCGGCGGTATCATTGGAGCGATCGGCGGCTTGATCATCGAGGTCGGCGCTGCCGTCAGCGATTTCGTCGCCCGCTTGCTGCCGGCCCGCCTCAGTCGCAGTTTCTTCATCATCTTCGTCTGGATCGTGATTGCCGTGATGATCGTACCGGTTCTCGCCTTCCCGCCAATGGCCTTCTCTGGCTCGACCTTCCTTGAATTCCCGCCAAAGAGCTTTTCGCTGCGCTGGTTCCAGGCCTATATGGGTTCCGACCAGTGGATGGGGGCGACCACGCGTTCCGCCGTCATCGCTATCGTCACCGGTGTTCTCGCTACGATCATTTCGGGCATGGCAGCTTATGGCCTGGCACGCACGCAGCGCAAGGCGGGTGGCCTGATCTTCCTCTCCTTCATGCTGCCCATGGTCGTGCCAAACATTGTGATCGGCGTGTCGCTGTTCTACGTGCTCGCCAAGGTCGGCCTGATCGCCACCAATACCGGCATCATCCTCGGCCACACGCTGTCCGCAATGCCGATCGTGTTCGTGATCCTGCTCACCACCTTCCGCAGCGTCGACTGGCGTTTGCTGCAGGCGGCGGCGACGCTTGGCGCAAGCCGCTGGCAGCAGATCCGTCTCGTGCTTCTGCCGCTGGTAAAGGGCGGTGCCGTGGCGGCATTCCTGTTCGGCTTGCTGCATTCCTTCGAGGAACTTACCATCGCGCTGTTCGTCGGTGCGGGCGTGAAGCAGACGCTGCCCAAGCAGATGTGGGACGATATCATCCTCAGCATTTCCCCGACCCTGGCTGCAGCCTCGGTCTTCATCGTGGCGGTGGTGACAGTGCTCTTCGTCATCGCCGAAAAGGTAAGGCCGCGCTGACATGCGTGAACCTGCCTCTCCAATCACGACCAAAGGAACCACTTTCGACATGTCAGCCGCTTCTGCCAACACGCCGGAAATCAAGCTTCAGGTTCAGGGGCTTGCCAAGCTCTACGGCCAGACCACCGCACTCGATCAAGTCGATCTCGAAGTGCGAAAGGGTGAACTTCTGACGCTTCTCGGACCTTCGGGTTCCGGCAAGACCACGCTCCTGCAGCTCATCTGCGGCCTGCAGGAACCAACGTTTGGCACCGTCGTGATCGACGGCAAGGACCAGACCCACGCGCCGGTCAACAAGCGCGACATCGGTGTGGTGTTCCAGAACTACGCGCTCTTCCCACATATGACGGTGGCGGAAAACGTCGGCTTTGCATTGAAAATGCGCAACCTGCCGAAGGCCGAAATCAGTACCAAGGTGGCCAAGGCGCTGGAAACCGTCGGGCTTGCCCATGCGGCCGAACGTTCCCCCTCGCAGCTGTCCGGCGGCCAGCAGCAACGCGTGGCGCTCGCTCGTTGCCTCGTCTACGATCCGGCCATTATTCTGATGGATGAACCGCTCGGCGCGCTCGATGCCAAATTGCGCGAAGTGATGCAGATCGAGATCAAGCGCATTCACCGCGAGACGGGTGCCACGATCATCTTCGTCACTCACGACCAGCAGGAAGCGCTCGCGCTTTCCGACCGCATATGTCTGATGAACAACGGCAAGATCGCTCAACTCGGCACGCCCCGGCAAATGTACGACGAGCCCGAGAACTTGTTCGTGGCGGATTTTATCGGCCTGTCCTCGATAATTCGCGGCACGGTCAGGGCCGGTGCGCTTGAAACGGCTATCGGGACGTTGCCGATCGCCGGTGCTGCTCCGGCCGAAGGGGCCAAGGGCGCGCTCGTCGTCCGCCCCGAAATGATCACGCTTGGCGAAGGTTTCTGCGAGGGGCGTGTGCGCGAAACGGTCTACGGCGGTTCGGAACTGCGCGTCATCATCGATGCCGATGCACAAGAAATCATTGCCCGCGCACCAGCCCAGGCCGGCGATGTGGCAGTCGGCTCGACGGTCCGTTTCGGCTGGTCGGCGGAAGCTGCTCGCTTCCTGGCCGACAAGGATTGACCCAGGGAACTAAGCGATGACTGCTTGCGTTTTCTCTAAGATTGCGATCCTGGTGCTGATGATGCGCTCGCCATGCTGCGCTTGGTCGGTCGGACGCGCTGGACATGATCGCTGTAACCTGTGTCGCCGGCAATGTCGGGCTTGAGCCGGTGCCGAACAACGCAAGGCGCATTCTCGAACTGGCTGGGCGGCAGGACGTGCGCTGGCTGCATCGGCGCCGCTATGCGGACGGCGCCGAGGACATTCTGCTGGAAGAAGCCAAACAAGCCATTGCCGCCACCGAGGGTGAGATCGGAGCGCGAGGTCGAACAAGACGTCTGCCGCCTGGCGGTGCTGAGTCCATCGGGCGGAAAGAACTCGGCCTCGCCGGCTGTCGGCCAGGGACAGCCCTCTATCAGCGCGCGGCCAGGATCTTGAGCGGTGGACATGTCGAAAGATCGCCCTTTTAATTGTCGGCAAGACGCGGAGGATTGCGATCGGCACCGTCTATCCCGCCACCATCGGCGTGCTGCCTGCGTTCCTTGCGCGCATTGCCCGCAAATATCCTGATATCCGCATGCATATCGAAGCGCCACCACCGATGACATCATTGATATCGCACGATCGCGGGTGCGGCCGGGCAGGTGATCTGTGTTCGTTGTCAAGGCAGATTTGGCCCAAGGCCGTTCTGGCTGAGCGAGTAGTTTGCTAGCACGAGGTGGATATAAGCCCTCCAGGTCTCGCGCTGCCGCGCCAAGAGCTCAATCCTGTCGTTGCCCATTGGTTGGCTCGGATAAATGACAGTAGGCCCATTCGAACGCTTCGTCGATGGCGGCAAACTTCACGGCCTGCCAATGGCGATAGTCGCGGATCAGCTCTGCAGCAACCCAGAAATCACAACGGTTGCTGGAGAGATCCCAGCCACTGATTTCAAGCAAGTGAGCACGCTCGAAAATGCGCCGCGTGTGGGTTCGGGAAATGGCGTAGCGTTTGAAGAATTCGCCGATGCGCAAAGGACCAATAGGCATGCGCAGCTCCAGCTCCTTTTCCGGGGGCAGGCGAGACATCAGGTCGTGCAGGATGTTGCTGCCGGAAGCAGTTCGGACGAAAGTGTCCACCGTCTGCGGAGGACTAGTCCAGTTTGGATCGTGGAAGAGGCTCTGGGACATTCTTGGTTGCGCATACCAAAGCAGGCGCCGATCGGCTGATGATCGCGAGAATCGCGTGCCGCAATCCAGCATGTCGAGTGATTTCAAATGCTCATTGAACCATTCGCGTATCAAGGTTTCGGCCGTTTCAGAAATTCTGAGCTGGCGAACGCGCCTGTCCACGCTTTCATGAGTATCAACCAAGAGACCGTAATTGCGCATCTCTGCGAGATGTGCGAATGCCGTGTTCTTGGAGGCAACGTCACTCTCGGCAATGAGGGCATTCAGTTTGGCGGCCGTAAGGCCTGGATGAGACGGCGACGTGACGCGCTGAAAATGAAAAGCCAGAATTGATTGCGTCAGCAACCATCGTTTCATATCTGCGGTATAGCGAACGATACGAGGCGCAGCATCGTGCATGGCAATGAGCTTCAGCGCAGCATCCCTTAAGGCGAACGCATAAAGGCGATTTTCCAAAATAGTTTCGACCGTCAAAACCGTCGGCGCATTAATGGCGGAGCGCATTGCGGTCGATATGAAAGTCAACGGATATCTCCAAGCAAGGATGAATTGGGCAAGCTACGGCCTGAGCGACTGCTTGCGCCCACGGTGTAGTTTATGCGACCAACGCGCTCGCAGGGTTTCGTGTTCACGTGCACTTTCCTTGGACGCTGGGCCATATCGATATCGCCAACTTTCAGCCGCCAGCACTCGGCCATCTCCTGCTGCACTATGTCCCTTAAGAAAGAATTGTAAAATATAGCTATTCTTTTGATTTCCACTAGAACTGACCCGGGCCACAGCCACGCGGGTCGCAGCCGTAACGGCAGACGGCCGGCCGGCGCGGATCTGGATTGTCCGATGCCTCTGCGGGGGACAGGGCCCGGAGACGTGCAAGTGTTCCCCAGTCCCAGATCGTCGACGGCGTTTAGGAGAAGCTAGCCCGATCGCCCGTCAACGCCGTAGGACCCGGCTTTTGAAATCGGAAGCCTTAGGAAAAAAGAAATGCGCCGTGCGGCTTGACACCGGAACGACGGTGTCACTCGATACCATCGTATGATGGATTGTGAGCGGGTGGGGCTGTTGCCTGCTTCAGGCGCTGTGCGGAGCTTGCGGGGTGGTGCGGCGAGGGGTTCTCGTCATGATCTTCGAAAGGGAACTTTATGGTTCATCTGCTTTCGGTCAACGTCGGCCTGCCACGCGATATCGAGTGGCAGGGGAAGCTGGTGAATACGGCGATCTGGAAGACGCCGGTCAAAGGACCTTGCATGGTGCGCCGCCTCAATATCGACGGCGACGGCCAGGCGGACCGCGCTGGCCACGGCGGCGAGAACCGCGCAGTTTATGTCTACCAGACGGATTCCTACCGGTATTGGGAGGAACATCTGGGCCGACGTGATTTCGTCTATGGTCAGTTCGGCGAGAACTTCACCGTCGACGGTCTTCCAGGCGCTGAAGTCTGCATCGGCGACCGCTACCGCATCGGCGAAGCTGTTTTCGAGGTGAGCCAGCCTCGCGTCACCTGCTATCGGCTCGGTATTCGGATGGAACTGCCGGAAATGGCCGCTCTGCTGGTTTCGCACGGAAGACCGGGATTCTATCTCCGTGTCCTGAAGGAAGGAAAAGTTCAGGAGGGTGACGAAGTCGAACAGGTGGCATCGGCAGAGGACAGCATGACGGTCGCCGACATCAACGACCTTCTTTACAAGCCTGGTCACCCTCGCGATCGATTGGAACGTGCATTGCGGATCCTCGCATTAAGTCCCGGTTGGCGTCGCTCGTTTCGGTCGTTGCTGGAGCAATCTCCAAAAAACGGGGCTTCGCCTGGAAACGCTGGCCTTACGGGGGCGAAGCATCTCGAGCCGGCGTGGGAGGGATTTCGCTCGTTCAAAGTGTCGCGTATGTCGCTCGAGAGTGAAAGCGTCAAGTCTCTTGAGCTCGAGCCGACGGATGGAAAGCGGCTGCCCGCCTTCCTTCCGGGACAGTTCATCGTGCTCGGTTTCCAGCCCGGAGGGGCTCCTGTCTTGCTGCGGAGCTATTCCTTGTCGGGCCAGTCAAATGACGCCTATTACAGAGTAAGCATCAAGCGGGAAGCTCACGGCGCAGCCAGCGCCTATGTCAATGACGAGCTGGGCCTCGGCGAGGTGGTGCAGGCAAGCGCTCCGCGCGGCAGCTTTACGCTGGCCCAGGGCGAGACGCCGATCATCCTCCTCAGCGCGGGTATCGGCGCGACGCCCGTCCTTGCCATGCTCCACGCCCTGGCAGTCGATCGCTCGGGCAGAAAAATCTGGTGGCTCCATGGCGCCCGGAATGGACGAGAACACCCGTTTGCGGACGAAGTGAGAGGGTTACTACAAATCCTTCCGCATGCGCAAAACCTTGTCTGCTACAGCGCACCCGATCCGGCCGATAAGCCAGGTATTGACTACGACAGACGATCTCGCCTCGATCTGGCGGTCATCCAGTCGCTGCGCCTGCCGCTGGGCGGCGACTTCTATCTCTGCGGGCCGGCAAGCTTCATGAACGATCTTGCAGCAGGGATTGAGAAGCTTGGAGTGGACCGCGGCCGAATTCATACCGAAATGTTCGGATCGGCCTCGTCGATCACTCCAGGGATCGCGGCCTCGCCGAGCCGGCAACCGCATCTGCCGGACGGGCCACCCGGTGCAGGCCCCTTGATCTCGTTTGCACGCAGTGGTCTTAGCGTCGCCTGGAACCCGAAGTTCAACAATCTTCTGGAGTTCGCGGAGGCCTGCGACGTACCCGTGCGCTGGTCGTGCAGGACAGGCGTCTGCCACACCTGCGAGACCGGATTGATTTCCGGTGCAGTGTGCTACCGTCCCGATCCGATCGATGCCCCGGCGGACGGTAATGTGCTTCTATGCTGCTCGCAGCCAAAAGGCGAGCTCGTCATCGATATGTGAGAGCCGGATGCGATCAGGTATTGTGACCGGGCAGTTTTCCCCGATTGCGAGCGATCACTCAGGAAAGCGCCGGATGCTTTCCAAGCTTCGAGGCCGCTTTCCGGTGGTGCTTGTCTTCCGTCGCGGCAGCTTCTGACCTTCGGATCGTCGCCAAGCGGAGGGACGACTTCACCCTCACCTGCGAGATGGAGGTGGCTATCAACGGAGGGTGACGGTCAGCACCGACGCCGGCTGGTTCGCTGCACCCGAAACCGCGCCAATGTGGCTGCGTTGGCGAAAGGCGGTGCGGAAGGCTTAGTCCTCGATCACCTCGATCTCCGGCCGGCCGGTGAGCGTCAGCCGCAGACGCCCTCGGTCGGCACGTTCCAGTTTGATCGGCCCGGCCTTTTCCTCTAGCCGCCGGCGCAGCAGGATCAGCCGGGTCTCCAGGTTGTCCTTAAAATCCGGCAGCTGCAGGCGCCGGTCGCGGCGGATCTCGCGGTTCAGGAACTCCTGCTTGCCGCTACGGGTGTAGTCTTCGAGAAAGTGCAGCAGCAGCCGCCCCGGCACGCCGCGGATCAGGTAGTCGTCGTCGACGAATAGCGAGCCATCGCGCTGGTAGAAGCGCACCGCGATCCGCCGACCGGCCGGCAGGTGTTCCACCTGCGGCCCGGCCCTGTCGCGCAGGCCCGTCTCGGCCCGCTCGCGCTCATCGGACAGGAAGGAGAGGGCAGTGGCGAGGTGTGCTGCCACTACTGTCAGCGCTTCCTCGTCGCGATGCCGGAAGGTGAAGCGTTCCGTCGATTCCAGGAAGAGCACGCCGACGAGTCTCGAGTGCGCGACCAGCGGCAGAGCGATCTGGCTCAAGGGCTTTTCGAGAGCCGGCAGCGGGATGGATGCGGCGTCCTCGATACCGGCCATGGCCCGCACCGCCTGGACGTAACGCTGGCCGCGGCTGAGATCGGTGATCCGGACGGCGCTCCTGCGCTCGGCGGCGACCCCGATGATGCCGCTCCCGGCCGCAACCTCGGCGCCGAAGCCGAACTGCTCGTAGCCACGGCTGGCGATCGTCGTCAGGCCCCCGCGTTCGCCGTCCGGCACCAGGACTATGGAATGGCCATAGCCGAAGTGCTCGGCCAGCCCCTCGAGCGTCATGTCGAGCAGCGTTTCGGGGTCGGCGCAACCCGACATCCACGCCGCAAGCCTCGCCACCTTGCCCATTAGGTCGGGCAGCACCAGGGGCTCGGGCGCGACGAGCGGATTGGCGGCCGGAACCGGCTGGCAGTCCTCCACCCGGTAAATGTCGAGGGCGCGCAGCTTCATGATCCCGCTCATCCGGCTTTCGAGGATCGCGAGATGGACTGCCACGCGTTCGAAGGCCTCGCCCTCCGTCTCCGAGCGCTCGAAAACAAGGTCGAGCACGTGTTGCTGGCCGCTGTAGCCGTCGACCACCATGACGGTCGCGAACCCGTTGCGCGCCACGTTGGCGGCAGTCTTGGAAAAGAACTGGTTGGAAAGCGCCACATGTGTCTCGTCGACATAGTGCACGTGCGAGAGATAGGAGACGTTGGGCATGCCATTGGCATCGGTGGTGGCGATAACGGAGGGGATGACGCCTTCGAAACTGTCGCGCAGCCGCTCGAGAGGGATCATGCCATGGTTTCCGGCGTCAGCCTGCGTCCGGCGCCCGGCCCCGGCGTCTGCTCGAAGACTTCCTGCGGCTCAATCGTCAGGCAGACAAGATCCTGGTCGGACAGCGTGCTGGAAAGCTGCATGCGGGTGACACCGAGCGCTAGCATGCGCGCCAGCTGCTCGGCGACATAGGCCTCGCCCAGCGTCTGGCAGGCGGCGTCCGCGGGTCCGGCATTCAGGATCCGGCCCTTGATTTGACAGGCCTTGTAATCGGCCGCCCGAACAAAGGTCGTGGCGATCGGGCGCCCGACCAACGCCTCGCCCACGGCCTTCGGCCACTGGCAGCGCGAGGCGAGAAAATGCAGATAGCCGCTTGACCGATCCAAGCGCACGCCCGACCCGCGGCCGATCATTGGGCGGCCGCTAGCGTCGCGCGTCGCAAACAGCATCATGACGGGACTTTCGATGAATTCCGCCAGTTTCGAGCCCAGCAATGCTTTTCTCCCTGCTACGAAGTCACAATAAGTAGTTAGGATATTCTTAGCAATCGTGACGATCGCTTAGGATGGTTTTAGGAAGCTCTTCGCAGGTACCTCGACTATCCCCTCCCTATCGGCCGGTACACAGAGAAACGCCGCCGGCTAAAGAAAGGAAAACCAGTCATGAGCCACGAATTTTCGCTTACCAGCATTCCCGATCTCAATGGCCGCTACGATATCTACGGCGCCGTCCACAAGGGCCTGCGCAAGGCCGGCTGTGACCTGCTCGGACGCCTCGGCACGGCCGATTTCCACAATGCCGAGGAGACCGGCTTTCTGATCGAGGACCTGCGCCACTACCTGATGCTCGCCGCCTCCCACGTCGGTCATGAAGATGACCACATCCACGAAGCGCTCGCCGCCAAGGGCCTTTCCACCACCACGCTCGACGAACAGCACGACGATCACCGTACTGCCTTCCGTGAACTCGAAGAACTGATCGTCGCCTGGGAAAATGCCTGGCCGCTGCACAGGCCGGCCTGCGGGCGCAAGCTTTACCTCGCTTTCGCGGCGTATATCGCCGACGACTTCGCGCATATGCACGAGGAGGAAGCGGTGAGCGGGCCGCTTCTGTGGCGCAACTTCACCGACGATGAAATGCTGGGTATCGAGATGCGTATCATCGCTTCCCTGCCGCCGGAAAAGAGCATGGCCTTTATGCGCATCATGATCCCGGCGATCAATCCGGCCGAACGTGCTGCTCTGCTCGGGGCCATGAAGAAGGATGCGCCACCGGAAGTCTTCCAAGCGGTCATCGATTTCGCCGTCCGCCCCGCCCTTTCGGTCGGCGACTTCGCGCAGCTCGCCGGCGCATTGCAGCTGGTAGCCTGAAAGGCCGGCAGCGGGCGGGAGAAGGCTCGCCCGCTGCCGGTCCAGAATTTCCGGAGAAGACCTATGTGCAAACCAAATGGCGAAGTCGCCATCCCGGCCGTATGTCCGCATCGCGGCGATTGCCGTCACTGTCCCATGCTGTACGCGGTCGCGGCCGAGGAGGTAGCCGAGCGGGTTGATGCGCTCGTCCGGCTAAAACCTCCGACGCCTCACGACCGCCTCGTCTGGAACAGGGAAGACCCGACCGTCGCCCGTGACGACACCATCGATATCGCAATGTCACTGGCGCGGCTTGGGAGGTGAGAGAAGCGCTGGCGATCAATCGATCCAAGTCGCGTCGAACCGGAACGGTCGCTGTTTGGGCCGTCGACTAGAATCCCTTCAAAGCGGGCATGGCCATACGTGACCCCGAACGATTTATGCGATACCGATGCTGGCCATCACCTAAATCGTCTGCGATGGAATACGGCCACTTGCCGCCATCGGGCACTTTCTCAGCGGTGACGAACAATGTGCTGCCCTTGACGTGGGCCGAGCAACTCGAGGATCCATGTTCCGGATGCGACGCACTCGCGTACCGCTACCCTACCCCCTACTCAGCGGCCACATTTTCGTGCGAAGCGTTGCCAGGTTCGAGGAAAAAACGCACCATCTCATTTGTTGCGTCCGGCCCGCGCTGGTCTGTGTACGATCCGCGAGCGTCGCCGCCGAACCAGGCATGCCCGGCGCCTTCGACAAGCCAGTATTCTAGCGCCGGCAACCCTTGCGCATTTGTAACAATTTTTCTGGTGTAGGCACGCTTACCGGGGGAGCGGCCGGTATGAGTTTGAATTGTCCTGGTGGGTTCTGGCGGAATGGCCGCCGCGACTATCCGCTCAGCATTTGAGGGATGGACCGTGCGGTCTGCACCACCCTGAAACACGATCGTGCGAACCTCCGGTGTGGAGCGGTAGCGGGGTTTTGGATCAGATATGAGAGGCGCATCTCCTCGCATGACGGAGAAGGCTGACATGACGTCGTTTGCCGAACCGCAGGCCAGTCCGGAATGAATGCCCACGGCGCTGTAAAGATCGGGATACGTCTCGCTCATAACCGCGGCCATGGCGCCGCCGGCTGACAGTCCCGCAACAAAAACCCGACTGCGATCGAGGTGGAATTCCGCCATGATCTCCGCGGTAATTCCAGCAATGATCGATGGCTCCCCTGCATCGCGCGTCTGATCGGAGGGCCTGAACCAGTTCCAGCAGGATGAGGCGTTGTCCGATCCGGTCTGGTGGGGATAGGCAACGAGGAGGCCATGCGCCTCAGCAACGGCGTTCATGCCGGTGCCCGTGGCGAAGTCGCCTGGGTCTTGTTTGCAGCCGTGGAGCATGACGACCAATCCCAGTGGCTGGCCCTGTTTGGATGCCGGTATATAGAGTTTGTAACTTCGGATGCCGGCCGCGCAGGCATAGGATCGTGCCAGAAATCGCGCCCCGGACGGCACAGCAGCAGAGAGTTCAGGTTTCGTCGGTTCGTGCAGACCCAGGCCCGGCACGGAAGCGAATGCGCCAGAGCCTCCCCGTCCCTCGCGTAGGATGCTGAGTGTCTCGCCAAGGGGCTTTCGCAGCCGATTAAATCCAACACCGTCAAGCGGGTTCGTGGCTCCGGCTGCTTGCGGTGTTTCAGGCTCGATGATCTCGGCGTTCGGATCTATCTGAAAAGGTTTCGAATGATGCGCTCGTGCAGCGTCCGAGATGTCGGGTTCCGTTAAGGCATGAGCGCCGGAGATCGGTCGGCTAGCGAGTGCATCCTGGATCACGCGGGTTGCCTCGGCGAGATTGAAGGATCGCGTCAACGACGTCGCACGCCTCATGGCAATGAGGAAATTGTTCATCGGATGTCCTTGTGGTCGGGCCTTAGCCTAGCGAATACGTTCGGCCAATGCCGATTTCAGTTCCGCACTCGCCTGAAGCGCGCCAAGTACGGTGATCGATTCAATTGTCGCAAGAGCGAGTTCGGGTGTGACGTCCGGGGCGATCCGGGCCAGTCCAAGCACCCTGATCTCAAGCTTTTCTCCAGCGGTCTTCATCGCTTCCAGATCAGCCTTGCTGTAATCCCTTAGGCCGAGTTCCAGCGTTTGCCTGATGGTGGATTGTTTGACAGCCTCACTCTCGCCGGCGAGCTGGTTTCGGATCGCTGTTCGTATGAAATCGCTGCGATTGGAATAAAAGCCCTCCTGCACGAGGAGGTCGATACGACCAAGATCGACATAGCCGAGATTGATCGTGATTTTTTCCGACTCGCTATTTTTGTCGCGAAGCTTGTAAACGCCGTCAGTCATCATTCACTACCATCCACATGGATGCCATATGGATGTTCTCTGGATGGTTTGCAAGGCCATCAATCACAAACCTCAAAAATAACCAGGCGCCAACCGTGAATGTTTGGTAGAGATCGCTCGGACCTTCATTCTGACCCTCAAGGGCTATCGGTCCTGCTTCCCATGTTTGCGATAAATCCTATTGTTGAGGCGACGGTTGGCCCGTTCCACCGCCGGAAGGGCGGGATTTTCGCCGTCATCTCGATTTTGCAATCGCGCCGGCCCCTAGTTATTTTTGGAATTATATCAAAAGCTTGGAATAAGCCTTCGCGGATGGTGTTACCGAGCATGGATAAAGAGCATCTCGACAAGATCCCGGAGCCCATCGCACTCGTCGTGGATGACGAACCGTTGATACGGATGGATATCGCCGACATCATTTCCGATGCCGGATATCATGTCGTAGAAGCGGCCACGGCTGACGAAGCTCTGGCGTTTCTCGAGAAATATAGCTCGCTCCAGCTGCTCTTCACGGACGTGCAGACGGGTAGTGATCTCGACGGCTTTGAACTGGCAAGGAAGATCGCCGAGCGGTGGCCGAATATAGAGGTCGTCGTTGCGTCCGGAGCGAGAGTGCCGAAGGAGAGCGAGCTCCCGGGCAATGCGAGCTTCATACGCAAGCCGTTTTCCGCCGAGACCGTTCTTGAAACATTGCAGGAGCACTTTCCGGATGGACCAAGCAAATCCTGAGTATCGCCCTGCTCAGACTATGGGGCGAGGCACTCGCGCTGTTTGTTGGACCTGCGCTGACGCGACTATAGGGGCATCGTCAATGTGAATCGTGTCTCGGACTCGTGCGAATTTACGGAAAGCTTTCCGCCGTGCACTCTGGCGATCTCGCTCGCTATGTAGAGACCAAGACCCAAACCCTGCTGGCTGCTTCTGACTTCGCCCCGGAAAAAGGGCCGAAACAGTGTCGTCTTCACCTCGTCTGATATCGGCTCGCCACTGTTGGCGACCCAGAGTTCCAGACGGCCTCTTGTCGTCGTCGCGCCGATTTCGATGGGTTTCTTGCAGTCGCCATGCGTCACTGCGTTCCCGATCAGGTTCGAAAGAAACTGGGAAATTCGGGAATGATCGCAGCGGACGTCGCGATCGAGCTCGAAATCAGTGCGGATATCCAGATCTGGGTGCACTGAACGGATCTCTTCGACGACATTTTCCAGAACAGGGCGCAAGGGCGCACCTGTCACGACGTCCAGTTTCAATCCGTCTCCTAAGCGGGCTCTTGCGAAATCAAGTACGTTGTCGACGAGATCGCGCATGCGGATGGTGCTCGACTGCATAAGCCCAAGAACGTCGCGGCTTTCCGAACTCATCCCCACCGCCCGACTTAGGCGTCTGATCCCCGCCATCATCGAAGCGATTGGATTTCGCAAATCGTGGCCAAGAACGGCAACGAACTGCTCTCGGACGACCGAGAGCTCGCGCTCCTCGGCACGGTCGACCTGCGCCTGAACGAGATCGGCATTGTTATCCAAGTTGCTGGCAATTAGTTTGGCGAATAGCCGGAACATCCCGATCGTCTCGGAATTGTCGACCTTGTGAGGTGCCGGGTCGATCGCACAGAGCGTTCCAAAGAAGCTGCCGTCGCGTCTGATGATCGGCACGGAGATATAGCTTTTCAGGCCGTAGATCGCAGGCGTGTGATGGTCGCGATATTGGAGGCTCTCATCGACGTCGTCGATGACAACGAGATCGTGACTTTGCCTAATCTCGTGGCAGATCGTCGACTCAACCTTGAGCTCCCCGCCAGCCTTCAGCCCGAAATCGACAGTATCGAGGATGGCGCATGCAATCCAGCGACTGTCCGTCACCCGAGCGACCGCAGCAAACCCCATCCCGGTTGTCTTGCAGATGACTTCGAGGATCGTCGGCACCTCTGCCATCCGGCCGATAGCCTGGACGTCTGCCTGGATGTCATCCATGGCATCGCTCCTTCTGTAAGCCCTGTTTTTACAGTCTTGGAGCGAGGAAGTCATTTCATTAAGACATAGTGTGGATGCGATGAAGTGACGACGACGAACGAGAAAATATTCTCAGTTGACCCGCCTCGTCATCCTATTCGTAGTTCAGCGTTGCCTTCAAATCCCTGAGTTCGACCTCCTGTCGAGCTGCGTCGTGCTCGACACTGTCGCGATAGGCAGCATTGGTCGCCGCGACAACCTTGTTCAGTTCCGCTATCTGGCTCTGCAACTCGTAGGGCATACATGCCGACGTTATCGTGTTCCCGGAAGCAATAGCCGCCCGTCTCATCACGGATGCGCCTCCCTTCCATATCTCGTTGAAGGCATCGGACCAAGCCGCGGGCGCATCGGCCGAAAGTTGCAGGACCATTGTCGTGAGCGGCCCTACTGCGGCCCCGGATGCACCGTCGTTTAACTCGACGATCTTAATATCCTGGAATTCGGTCATTGGAGAGTTCCCTTCCACCGGATGCTTAGGCTCCATGGCCGGTCACCGCCAACGCCCTGCTGCGGTGACCGCGTGCTGATGGCTGACGCAGTTACGTCAGGGCGTCAGGCAGCCTTTTCGGCATTCTGATTGACGACTTTTGTCGCGATGGAAGTGAGAGCAATATCGGTCGCCTGTTCCTCGTCGAGTGTCGTCTGAAGGAGCTTGGCGGCATCCTTCATCCCCAACTCGAGCGCCCATGTTCGCAACGTGCCGTAGCGCGCCATCTCGTAATGTTCGACAGCCTGGGCTGCGGCAAGAAGGCCGGCGTCGAGCGCCGGCATCCCGGCATACTCATCTATGATTTCGGCGCCTTCCTTGACGATGCCCATCATCGCGTCGCACGTCTTCTGTTCCGGTTTTTTACCGATGATCTTGAAGACATCTTCAAGACGGGTGACGTGCACCTTGGTCTCGGCGAGATGCTTGGTGAAGGCGTCCTTGAGCTGCTTGCTTTTCGCCGCTTCGTGCATTTTCGGCAAGGTCGCAACGATCTTATTTTCGGCAAAATATACGTCCTTCAAAGTGTCGTGAAACAGGACGTCGAGTGTTTTGGTTTCCTTGGCCATCATTGGCTCCTCGGGGTTTGGAATAGCTTCTGTAAAGGACCAGATTTCCGGTCAGGTTCACGGCTGCCGCGACGCAGCCGTGCATTGTAATCAAGCAGCCGGAGGGCGACGGTAGCGATCACGTTCCTGTTCGATCTGCTCCCGCCCATACGGGTCCAGCGTTTCGTCGAAACGTGTCCAGCCCTGCTCGTTGTAAGCGGCCTTGCGTTGGGAAGGATCGATCCAGTTCGAACGCTTCAGGATAGCTTCGGCTTCGGGAGCAAGGGCGTCGTCCACTTTGGCTGTAACCAGAGAGCCGCCGCGACGGACCCCTTCCGCGTAGAAGTTGGCGTCGTCCTCAGACACCCCTGACGCGGTCAGCGCACCGATCAGTCCGCCGGCCGCGCCGCCGGCTACTGCACCCGCCACGGCACCAACTGCGGTCGCCGCAAGCCAGCCGGCAGCGACCACGGGACCGACGCCTGGAATGGCCATAATGCCGAGCCCGGTCAAAAGACCGCCGGCGCCGCCGACGACGGCACCGAGGCCCGCGCCGGATTCCGCGCCGGTAGCGGCACCGTTGTTGGAATGGCGATCATCGGCGTTGTTGGAAACGATGCTGATGTCGTTCGAGGGAACGCCTGTTGCTTCAAGCGCGCTGACGGCGGAACTCGCGTCGGTGTAGTCGTCAAAAAGTCCAGTAATGGTTTTCATGAAAGGTATCCTTGGGAATTTGAGGAGTGGCGTTACTTCGCGACGACGTTGCCCTGATAGTCGAGGGCGACCATGACGGCTTTGCCGTCCTTCATGCCTGCCGCCATCCAGATGCCGTTGTCGTCCTTCTTGAGGTCTTTGACCTCGATGAAGCCGGCCTTCTCGATGCGGTCCTTAGCCTGAGCCTCGGTGAAGCTGTTTGCGCCTGCGACCGGTGCAGCCGGGTTATTTGTGTTGGGTGTGGCGACCGCGGGTGTTCCGGCATCGGTGGAGGGTGCGGGGGTTGTCTGCGCGACAGCAGTCAGTGCCGACGCTCCGACGAGCGCCGCCGCTAGGATCATATTTTTCATTGAGGTTTTTCTCTTTCTCTGACCGGGTTCACACGGCCGTGAAGAGACAACCTATCCAGCCTGTATAAGTTCCGTGCACCTTCCCGGAATATGCGGCGTGCCGACCTCTGCATGTCAGAAAGGATGAGACCGTGGATGAACCTGATAGGGATCGGTTCAAGCGGACAAGATCAGGGCCAGCTGCCATATCGGACACGTAAACAGGCCGGAGACATGACTGCATCCGACCCGCAAAGCTCAAACACCGGCCAACATCACATTGCCAATCGGCGCCATCCAGACATGGTGCGTACCGCGTTAGAACTCGTCCCAGTTGCCCTCGGTCGTCACCTGTGCAGGCGACGTGCCAAGCGCGACTGCGAGCTTCCCACCGAGTGTGCGGGCCGGCGAGGGAGCGGGCTTATAGCCGATGGCCGAGGCGGGAACCATTCTTTGCGCAACAAGGGTCGCGACCGGGCGCGCCGACGGCCTGATAGTCGCGCGAGCGGCAGAGGCCGCCTTTGCCGCCTGACCGAGATTGAACTGGGCCAGACGCCCTGAGAGAGCCGATATCTCCGTCACCAGCGTATGCGAGGCGGCGTTCGATTCCTCGACCATTGCGGCATTCTTCTGGGTCGACTGGTCCATCTGGTTGACTGCCGTGTTGATCTCCGTGAGACCCGTCGACTGCTCTCGGGCTGCCTGGACAACAGCCTGGACATTGATGTCGATCTGCTGCACTTCGGCGACGATCGCCTGCAATGCTTTGCCGGTCTGGCCGACTAGGCTGACGCCACGCTTGACTTGGTCGCCGGACGAGGTGATTAGCGCCTCGATCTCCTTGGCCGCCGCCGCCGAGCGCTGTGCGAGTTCACGCACTTCCTGTGCGACGACGGCGAAACCCTTGCCTGCTTCCCCAGCACGCGCCGCTTCAACGCCGGCATTGAGGGCCAGAAGGTTCGTCTGGAAGGCGATGTCGTCGATCACGCCGATGATGTTGGAGATCGACTGCGAGGATTGCTCGATGCCTCTCATGGCCTCAACGGCACTGCGCACAACCTCCCCGGATTTTTCCGCACCTTCCTTAGTTCGACCAACGAGAGCCCCTGCCTCCTCGGCGCGAAGGGTGGAGTCCTTGACGGACGTCGTGATTTGCTCGAGCGCGGCGGCCGTCTCCTCGACGGAAGCCGCCTGCTGCTCTGTGCGGCGCGCGAGATCATCGGCGCCCGAGCGGATTTCCTCGGAACCGGCTTGGATGACGGCGGCGTTTTCGGAGAAGGAAATCAGGGCTGCCTGGAGTTTTTCGACAGACGCGTTGAAATCGACGCGGATCTTGTCGAGGGAGTCAGTGAACGGCTTTTCCAGCCGGACGGTCATGTCTCCATTCGAAAGGCTGGCGAGCCCGTTTCCGAGCTCGCTCACTGCGAACTTGATTGAATCCTCGCGGGCGGCATGGAGGACGGAACGTTCCTGCCGTTCGACCTCCTCGCGAGCCCGTGACGTTTCCGCATCGACTTCGAGCTTGATCTTCTGACGATTGCTATCCAGCAGGATGCCGAGGGAGCGCGAGAGGTCGCCGATTTCGTCCTTCGCATTCTTGTCGCTCAGTTGCACGTCGAGTTGGCCATGGGCGATACGATCAGTCTCGGAGATCACACCCTCTATGCGGCGGATGAATCTGCGGGCAATGAGCCAGCCTGCGAGACCGAGCAGGAAAGCGGCGACAGCCGTGATCGCAACTGCGCTCCAGACCATGTTGTTCAGTTGGGCGAAGACCGTGGATTTGGGCACCGAAACGACCGCATACCAGTTCAGGTCATTCGTGAGCTTTACCGGATAGGCAACCGAGAAATAGGTCTGGCCGTCGGGGCCTGCGATCTCCTGTTCAACTCCTGGTCTTGCGATCAGCCGATCCCAACCGGCGGTCAGATCCCCGCCATCCTTGATATTCGTGCCTGCAAGTTTGACGGAGGGATGGCTGATGATGCTGCCGGCGCCCGTCACGAGACTGAGATAGCCGGTCTCCATCGGGTGGACTGCGGAGATCGCCTTGTTGGCGTCGTCGAGCGAAATGTCCATGCCGGCCACGCCGAGCGCCTTGCCTTCGACCATGATCGGCTTGGCGACCGAGGTCATCAGCACGTCCTTACCGTCGACGGCGTAAACATAGGGTTCGATGACGACGGTCTTTTTCTGAACAAAGGGAAGCTGGTAGTAGTCGCCGGCGCCCGACACGGTATAATCGACCAGAGGCGTGTGCTGAATCTTGTCGCCACTGCGTACCCAGTAGGGTACATAGCGTCCCGTAGTGTCGTGGCCTTCCTTGTCGACGAAATCCTTGTCCTTGCCGTCGAAGGCATTTGGTTCCCAGCCGGTCCAAACGCCAAGCGCCATCGGATTGTCCTGCAGCGTGTTCCTGAGCAGGGCGTCGGCGGCCGCGCGGTCCGAGTTTCCACCTTCCTTCATCGTCGATAGCGACGTTTCCAGCCCGTTGACGATATTGAGCGCCACGCTCATGGATTTCTCAACGTTGAGCGCGTTGGTGGCAGCGATCTGGAGCATCTGGTCGAGGTTCGATTTGCGCATATCGTTGTAGGCGATATAGGAAAGGACGCCCGATGCTGCGATCGTGGCGACGACACCGCAGGCCGCCACCGAGAAAATATTGCGTCCGGTAGCCGATTTGAACTGCATGCGCTTGCCTCCTCGAGCGAGCATGTGATCGATCGCACCCCGATCTATTCCGTCCCGGTTCCTCTGACCGAGAACTGATTTCGGGACGCGCCTCAACGTTACGAAAATCGTTTGCGAATTAAGGAATATTCGAAGAGGCTTAATTTAGGGTGTATCGTCCGGTATTCGCTAATGAAATGGGCAGCCGTTCACTGGTTGATTTGCAACAATCTGACGACAAGATAGCGTCGCCTTCACTTGCGCCGGCATAAGCCTGCCGCGGTTCATGCTCGATCCGCAGTCTCCCGGCGAGGACGAGCAACCCGAATAACGTCGGCGGCGGCCGGCAGGACAACTCGGCCACGGAGGCGAGCACCCGATAGGGTTAGCAGGGTAAGTATTGTCGAATACACGTATATAAGCATAATTTCTGCGGCTGGCGCTGCCAGCGAGATCGGTCGAGGCTCTGGGGATACCATGGAAACAATTGTTGAGGACGCCCATACCGGCGTAGTGTCGCCTGAACTCGTGGTCGATGCACTGTTTGCATGCCGAAAGACAGCAGCGATCAGGGCGGCCATCGAGCTCGATCTCTTTACTCATATCGGCGAGGGCAAAACGGCAGCATTGCTGGCGTCGGCGACAAGCGCCTCGGAGCGTGGAGTGCGCATCCTGTGCAACTACCTCGTGGTACATGGTTTCCTGACGAAGGAGAGCGGACAGTACCGAATGACACCCTCGACCAGAATGTTCCTCGATCGCAATTCGCCAGCCTATATGGGCTCTGCCGTCGAATTCACCGCCGCACCTGAAATACTGGATAATTTTCTGCGCGATCCGGCCGCCGTCGTGCGAAACGGCGGTTCGGCCGGGCTTGCGAACATGTCGGCAGACAACCCCGTTTGGGTGAAATTTGCGCGCGGCATGGGCTCCTTTACGGGGATGAGCGCCAAAATACTGGCTGGCGAGATCTCCGGCTGGCCGAGGCCTCCCAAAAAGGTTTTGGACATCGCTGCAGGTCCAGGCGTTTTCGGGATCGAAATTGCGAAGGCCCTTCCATCGGCGGAGATCGTCGCCGTCGACTGGGCCTCCGTATTGGAGCTGTCGAGGCAGAATGCGGAAAAAGCCGGAGTGGCCGATCGGTACCGGACGATCGCCGGCAGTGCCTTCGATGTGGAATGGGGCACGGGTTATGATCTCGTGCTACTTCCGAATTTTCTGCACCACTTCGATTTGCCGACATGTGCCCAACTGTTGCGAAGGATCATCGCGAGCCTTGCTGAGGATGGTCGGATCGTCGCGGTTGATTTCGTGCCGAACGAAGATGGCGTGTCGCCGCCTTTCCCCGCGGCCTTCTCCTGGGAGATGCTTGCCGGCACGCCGGCCGGTCAGGCTTATACGCAAAATGAGCTGACTGAGATGGCAAGACTGGCCGGCTTTGCTGGCGTCATGGTCAAACCGCTACCGCCAACTCCGGCAAGCCTCATTCTTTTTGAATAGCCGGCGACAGTAGCCTGCGCCGCCTGGCCGACACGTGCCGGGTCGCCCAGATCATGCTTTTCCAGGACGTGAGGACCAGACGCGAGGTCTAATACAACCGCGCTTTCAGCCTATTGTCAGGATTCGATGTTAAAGTTTTGTGACGCATTATGGGCGGGGGAATGACGCGCCCAATTTCCATTCATCGACCTTGGAGCGGATATGACCGAACAGTCTAACCGTCTAATATTGCATACCAATTCGCGAGACGAAGTTTTTGCTGAAGAACACGATTCCGTTGCCGACTTTTCGTTCAACTCGACCGTCGCGAATGTCTTTGACGATATGGTCAGCAGATCGGTTCCTTTTTATGGCGAGATGCAACGGATGGTTTGCGAGCTCGCCAGGGATTTCGCACAGCCTCAGTCGAAACTCTATGACATCGGCTGCTCCACGGCCACGACCCTTCTGGCGCTGGACCGTGAAGTCGACAATCACATCGATTTCGTCGGGATCGACAATGCTCCGGAGATGCTGAAGAAAGCTGCCGAAAAGATCGCGGAGTCAGGAACCAACCGCTCCATCGATCTTCACACGGTCGACCTTCATCGCGGCTTCTCGATTGAGAAGGCAAGCGTCGTAACGATGGTGCTGACGCTGCAGTTTGTTCGTCCACTCTACCGCGAGCGGGTCATGCGGACGATTTACGACGGGCTCAACGACCAGGGGTGCCTGCTCCTGGTTGAAAAGCTGACCAGTGAAGACACGACATTCAACCGCCTGTTTATTGATCACTACTACGATTTCAAGCGACGGAACGGTTACTCCACCATCGAGATCTCGAAGAAGCGGGAGGCGCTGGAAAACGTCCTTATTCCTTACCGCTTGGAGGAAAACATCCAGCTCCTTCGTGAGGTCGGCTTCAAGAGCACAGAGGTCTTCTTCCGCTGGTACAATTTCTGCGGGATCGTCGCAATCAAGTGAGCATCATGAAAGACATCATGCTGAGGATTGGCACGTTCCTCTTCAAGTATCGCAATCAGGCTTTCCCGCTGATCATCATAGCGCTCTTTATCGCCGCGCCGCCGTCGACCGCGCCATGGGGAAATCCTGCGCTTGAACAGGCGAAGGACGCGCTGGCCCTGCTCATCGTGGTCAGTGGGCTGATCTTGCGGGCAAGCGTTATTGGCTATGCCTACATCAGGCGGGGCGGCTTGAACAAACGTGTTTACGCCGATGAGCTTGTCACCGAGGGCATGTTCGGCGTCTGCAGAAATCCGCTCTACGTAGGCAACATGCTGATCTACGTCGGACTGTTCGTCTTCCACGGCAATCCGGTCGTGATCGTGGTCGGATGCACTCTCTTCGCCTTTTTCTACCAGTGCATTGTCTACGCCGAAGAGGCTTTCCTCCATGATAAGTTCGGCGCAGCCTACAAAGCCTACTGCCGGGATGTTCCGCGATGGACATTTAAGCGCGGCGCCTTTGACGAATCGACGAGGGGGATGGCGTTCAACCTGAAACGGGTCGTGGCGAAGGACTATTCCACGGTGTCGTCAACCTTTATCGCACTGTTGGCAACCGAGTTTTACAGGGTCGCAGTCGGCTCGATTACGGAACAGGAACAAGCCCGTGCAATCGTGCTGGTATTGCTGCTTACCGCCGTTCTGGTCCTCACAGGCTTAGTCAGCGCTTTCAAAAAGCGTGGCGTATTTAAAGAAATCTAATCCGAAGGTATCCAATGAGACTTGCATTGCGTCTTTCCGCCGTGCTTCTGGCAGGCATTGCGTTTTCCGCACTTGCGTCGGTGGCTGGCGCGGCTTCGGCCGAGGATCTGGAATTTTCTATTTACGGCGGTTACCAGACGGCGCCGCATAGCCACGTCGATGTTTCCGACGGCACCTCCTTCAGCGCCGGCTGGGAGGGCAAGTCGTTCGGCAGCCCACCCTATTACGGCGGCCGCGTCACCTGGTGGCTGGGCGACTTCAACCTGCCGAACTGGGGCGTGTCGCTCGACTATACCCATGACAAGGTCTATGCCGATGACGAGACAATGGCACGCTCGCCGGGCTGGACGCATTTCGAATTCACCGACGGCCTGAACCTCCTGACGGTCAACGGCCTCTATCGCTTCAAGGACCCGGCCCGCCGCTGGACCCCCTATCTCGGCGCCGGTGTCGGGGTAAACATTCCGCATGTCGAAGTCACCCGTCCGCAGGGCACGACCTTCGACTATGAATTCGGCGGCGTGACCTTCCAGGCGCAGGCGGGCGTCGACTTCCGCGTCACCGACAATTGGTCGACCTTCGTGGAATACAAGGGCACCTATTCGCGCGTCGACGTTCCGATCGACAGCGGCGACCGCCTGAAGACGAACATCGTCACCAACGCCGTCAACGTCGGTATTTCCTACCACTGGTAATACACGAGGAAGCGATCAGCGCTGACCTTCAGATGCTGGTGGCTTGTCCGCACGACCGTCTGGGATCAGGGGATGGACGGGTTCTCGATAGCCGCAACGACGCCTGAGAGTGCTACGTTGGCAATGGTCTGGTATGACACCGCCATCGAGCGCTCTCCAAGGCGTAAGGCTGGAAGGAATAGATCGTGCGTATTCTCTTGATCGAGGACGACGACATCATCGGCGATGCGGTCCGGGACCATACGAACACGGCAGGTTATGCGACGGACTGGGTCCGTACGATCGTCGATGCAGAAGCCGCGAGCAAGTCCATCGACTACGGCCTGGTCCTCCTTGACCTGCAGCTTCCCGATGGCAACGGTCTGGCCTTCCTTGAATATTTTCGGGCAAGGGGAGGTGACGCTCCGGTCATCGTCCTGACCGCTCGAGATCAGATATCCGACCGCATCGCCGGGCTGAACGCCGGCGCGGACGATTATCTGATCAAGCCCTTCAATCTCGACGAACTCGAAGCTCGAATCCTTGCCGTCCGGCGTCGCTACGAGGGACGTCGGCAAAACACCATTCAGATAGCAGATCTCGTGATCGAGCGATCTACGCACTCTATCAGCGTGGGCGGACAGGACGTTCAGTTGACGCCGCGCGAATGGGCATTGCTCGATCTCCTCGTCGAGCGACCGGGAAAGCTCGTTGCGCTGAAACGGATCGAGGATGCCCTCTATGCGTTTGGCGAGGAGGTCGAGAGCAATACGGTGCAGGTGTACATCAGCAGGCTTCGCAAGAAGATTGGGATGGAGAAGATCAGGACAGCCCGCGGCATCGGCTATATGCTGTCAGTCGAATGACGAGGAACCGCAGCATCATCCGACCCCTTATGGCCGCGCTCACGGGCGCGCTGGTGGCGTTCTGGCTTGGTGCGATCGGGCTTGGCATCTTCGTGATGCGGAGTGAGTTCGACGAGATCTTCGACAACGCGCTTGAGGAAACCACCGAACGGCTGCTGGCGATCGTGGAGGAGGGGCACCTGCCGAATGTTCAGGGCGGTGAGCAGCCCGAGCGGGCGCCGCCCACGACGTCGAAACATGAATATCTTGTCTACCAGGTTCGAACCGCCGACGGAGTGGTTGTCTTCCGTTCGAAAGACGCTCCCGTCGAGCCATTCGACGCCCCACTCACTGTCGGCTTCCATGATTCTGCAAAATATCGCTTTTACACCGCGATGAGCTCGGACGGCGCTCTCATCCTTCAGACGGCGGACCGGTTGAGCCACCGACGTGAGGCCGTGCGGGAAAGCGCGGTCACGATGCTTATCCCGCTCGCCATTCTGCTGCCTGTTAGCGTCCTCTTGATGATGTGGATTGCGACACGAGCAGTAGATCCCATCAACAAGCTGCGCACAGCGATCTCCGAAAAGGACGGTGGCAACCTTTCACCTGTCGAGACGGAGACGATTCCACGAGAATTGAGGCCGATCGCTCAGTCAGTAAATCTGCTGCTGCAGCGCGTGCAGGCGACCATCGATGCGGAACGGGAATTCGCCACCAACAGCGCTCATGAGCTTCGGACACCTGTAGCCGGGGCCTTGGCGCAAACACAGAGACTTCTTGCCGAGTTGCGGGACGAAGCGTCGAAAGCTCGCGCACGGAACATAGAGACCGCGCTCACCAAGCTTGGGCGCACATCGGAAAAACTCCTGCAGCTTGCTCGAGCCGACGCAGGTCTTGGGCAGACGGCCACGGTGGCCGATCTCGGCAAGGTACTCAGCCTGATCGTCCGCGACTATCAGCGCAATCCTGGAACGGGCAAGACGCTTATCTACTCCGCTTCGGCAGATCCCCTGATGCGTGCCGTCGATGTGGACGCCTTCGGGATCGTCGCAAGCAATCTCATCGAGAATGCCATCCTACACGGAAGTCCCGGAGGTACGATCGGCGTTTCGGTCGACGATGATGGCAGCATCAGTATCGCCAATGACGGCCCCGTGCTTTCTGCTGCAGAACTGGAAAGCCTGAAAGTTCGATTTCGCAGAGGTGCGACTGTTGCCAAGGGCGCCGGCCTGGGACTTGCCATTGCCGATACTATCGTTCGCCAGATGGGTGGATTATTGGAGCTCCGCTCGCCAGCAAGTGGACGCATGGATGGTTTCGAGGCCCGGATCGTTCTGCGGCGATGAGCTTCAGGTCGCCCTTCGGGTCCACATCTGACGACGAGTTGTCTGCGGGCGAACTGGTGGGCGAGCCAAAAGGCGAATGCGGCGCCACCAGTCCAGCCCATCATCGTATCGCTTGCCCAATGCGCCGATCATCTGCCGGAAGAAGCAGATCGAGACGCCGAGCGCGATCACGAAAGGCCTGAGCGCCGACCGCATCGACTTGATGCTGAAAGCTCAGATACGTTTCTTTATTGTGGAGGGTGCCTGCGAGATCGCAGAGCATTCGGGATACGCTCAAAGACCTCCGACTGGACATATACTCCGCATCGAACGGTCGGAGCCGAAGATTATTGGGCTCTCTGCGAACCGTGCCTCACCGTGCCGGTCGGCGCAAATTGCCGGTCATCAAAACTTCGTCTGACCCCATCGTCACAAGCATCATGCTAGGGAATGGTCATGCAGTCGTCGCCGTCGGGCGGCTGGAAGTTGCATTCCAAATACCGAGATGCTCATGGATCTGGAAAAGATAAAGACCTTGATCGACTTCGTTGGGCGGTCGAACGTCACTGAGCTGACGGTCACACAGAAGGACACGACCGTCCGGATCTTTCGCCTCAACGATCAGGCAGCCGCGCCCGCTCCGGTCTTATCTGACCCTTCCAAGGACGCGGTTACGGGACCGGTAACGGCCGACACCGCCGCGGTGACAGTCAGGGCGCCCGTCTTCGGCATCCTCCACCGCGCTCCCTCTCCCGGCGAACCGGCGTTCGTGCAGTTGGGCGAGACCGTCGAGGAAGGTCAGACGCTGTTCATCATCGAGGCCATGAAGGTATTCAACCGCATTACCTCTCCGCGCGCGGGACGCATCACACGTCTGCCCGAGATCGACGGTGGCGAGGTGGAGACCGGGGACTTCCTTGCGGAGATCACGGCATGAGGCAGTCTTCCGACAGTGCAGTGGCGCCTCTCCGGTTCGATACCGTGATGATCGCCAACCGCGGCGAGATCGCAACGAGGATCCAGCGTGCCTGCCACGCTCTTGGGATCAAGACCGTCATGATCTGCTCGGAAGCCGATAGGCAGGCGCCATACGGGCGCGACGCTCAACACTTCCTCTGCGTGGGACCTGCTCCGGCGGCAAAGAGCTATCTCAATCAGGATGCAATCCTGCTTGCCGCCCGGCTGACCGGTGCCGGCGCCATTCATCCCGGATACGGTTTCCTGTCGGAGAAGGCGGCTTTTGCGGAGGCGATCGAAAGAGCCGGCCTCGTCTTCATTGGACCACCGGCCTCGGCCATCGCAACAATGGGTGACAAGATTGCCGCAAAGCGGGCGATGATCGCAGCCGGCGTTCCCTGCGTGCCCGGGCCGGACACGGCCCTTCCGGAAGACAGGGATGTGATCGAACGCACCGCCCGTAAGATCGGATATCCCGTCATCATAAAGGCCGCTGGCGGTGGTGGTGGTCGCGGCATGCGCGTCGTTGCCGATGCGGGGCAGCTGCATGAAGCCGTCGCGCTGACCCGCCAGGAGGCGCGGCAGGCCTTCGGCTCGGCCGAGCTCTACATGGAAAAATTCCTCCAGCATCCTCGTCACATCGAGATCCAGGTCCTCTGCGACAACAACGGAAATGCTCTCTGGCTCGGCCATCGGGACTGCTCTATGCAGCGTCGCCACCAGAAAGTGGTCGAGGAGGCGCCAGCCCCGGGTATCTCGCCGCGGATCATCGATCCCGTCGGGCTGGCCTGCGTGGAGGCCTGCCGTCAGATCGGCTATCGCGGCGTCGGGACTTTCGAGTTTCTCTTCGAGGACGGCAGGTTCTATTTTATCGAGATGAATACGCGCCTGCAGGTCGAACATCCTGTCACCGAAATGACGAGCGGTCTCGACATCGTCCAGGAGCAGATCAAGGTCGCCCAGGGCTGCCGTCTGGAGATCGATCAAGCCGGGGTCCGATGCACCGGCCATTCGATCGAATGCCGTATCAATGCCGAGGATCCGGATAGCTTCCTGCCGTCGGCCGGGATGATCGGTCGTCTGACACTTCCCGAAGGTGAGGGCGTGCGGGTGGATACGCACATCCATGAAGGATACAGGGTTTCTCCCTACTACGACTCCCTCATCGCCAAGCTGATCGTGCATGCACCGAACCGACCGGCGGCGATCGCCAGGATGCGCGAGGCATTGGCTGCCACCGAGATCGGTGGAATTTCGACCAATCTTGCCTTCCTGCGCGCGCTCTTTGATGACGAGGCCTTTGCCAGCGGCGCGACGGATATCCACTATCTCGAACAATGGCTCGCACGGCGGAGGTCGACATGAGCAAAATCGACCTTACGGACGCCGAAACGATTGCCACGCTCACCGATGCGCTGACGAGGGCAGGGGTCGAGGGTCTTGAGATCACCACGCCCGACGGCCATCTGCGGATCGTTATTGCCAAGGGAAAGGACGTTGCGGTTTCCGGTTCGGCCACCACCCCTGAGGTCTCCACTTCCACTTTCTTCCTCAAGGCGCCTTTGGCCGGCCATTTTCGACCGTCGGAACCGGGCGGCGAGGCGAGCAACAGCGCGTCGCACTGGGTCGGCGAAGACGACATCCTCGGCTTCATCGCTGTCGGGCCGATCCTCCTTCCTCTGTCTGCCGGTCGCGCGGCCATGGTGCGGCGACGCCTGGCCGATGCCGATGCCCTGGTGGGCTTTGGCGAACCCTTGTTCGAACTCGAGCAATTTACATGACGATACAGCCCAACAACCATGCCCCGCGAGATGAGACGCTGACTGTCGTTCGGGACGGTGCGCGGGTTTCCTTCATCGGGGCGAAATCCTTCCTGCTCGAGGCGCCAGGCGACTTTGATCTTCCCGCCCAGCGCCTCATCTGGGCGACATCGCGCCTGGTTTCGACATGGCATGACGTGGCGGAAGTCATTCCGGGCATGACCAATCTGCTGGCGATCCTGAAAGAGACGCCGGAAGATCCGACCCCCGTCGTCGAGCGGCTGCAGACCGCGTGGCAGGAGGCCCGCAGCATCGATCTGGCCGGCAAGACGATCGAAATCCCCGTTCAATACGGCGGAGAATTCGCTACCGATCTTCCTGCCCTTTGCAACCTGTCGGGGTTGAAAGACCGGGAGATCGTGCGGATCCACCATGAAGCGTCCTACCGGGTCTTTGCGCTCGGAAGCGCGCCGGGCTTCGGTTACCTGCACGGCCTCGACCCACGCATCTACATGCCGCGCAAGACCGTACCGTCGCTTCGGATGGAAAAGGGCTGCGTCACGATCGGCGGCATGCAAACCGGCGTCGCCATGCTGACCGGGCCAAACGGCTGGAATTCGATCGGCTATGCCGATCTCAAGATGTTCGACCCGACGTCGTCGACGCCCGCCTTGATGGCACCCGGTGACCGCGTGCGTTTCGTGCCGGAAAGGATCGAACTGTGATCGAGATCGTCCAGACAGGTCCCCTCAATACGATCCAGGATCTCGGCCGGCCCGGCTATCGCGACATCGGCGTCTCGGCGAGCGGCGCCATGGATCCGCTCGCCGTCAGGATCGGCAACATTCTGCTTGGCAACCCAGAGAGTGCTGCCGCCATCGAAGTACAGACCTTTCCGTTCAAGCTTCGTTTTGCCGTCGACGCGGATTTTGTCGTCACTGGCGCGGAAGGCAGGCCACGCCTCACCGGACGTACATTGTTGCCATGGTGCACACATCGCGCAGCCAAGGGCGATGTCCTGGAGCTCGAGCAGCCCCGTCGTCTGGCACGTGCCTACATCATGGTGGCCGGTGGGTTCGACGTGCCTCTCCTCATGGGATCGCGCAGTACCACGCTGCGCGGCGGGTTCGGCGGCAATTGCGGCAGGCCGCTGGCTACCGGCGACACGCTCTCGATCGTGGCTGCCGACGAGGCGTTGCCGCTCCCGAAGGGCGGCATCTCTGTCATCGAACCGGAGGTCGCCTTGCGCAATCTCTTTCCCGAGGCCATCGATGGAGAGCTTTCGGTTCGTGCCATCGTCGCCGGCGAGCACGAGCTTTACGGCGCCGACGCCGACCGGTTCTGGAGCCAGGCCTGGCGGATCTCCTCGCAGAGCGACCGGACGGGCTATCGGCTGTCCGGCGAACCGATCAAGCCGGCTGCGCCTGTCGAAATGCGCTCGCATGGGGTGATTCCTGGGGTGGTTCAGGTTCCACCGGGCGGTGAGCCCATCATTCAGATGAGCGATGCAAACACGGCAGGCGGATACCCGAAGATTGCGGGTGTGATCGAAAGTGACCTGTGGCGGCTCGGCCAGGCGCGCATCGGCAGCAGGGTAAGGTTCGTTCGCGCAACCCATGCCGAGGCAAGGGCAATCGAGCAGGCGGTCACCCACTATGTCGATAATGTCAGGCGCACTGCAGCGATGGTCAAACGAGCGCTCGGCGTGATCGGCTGACGGGGCGGGTGGGTTGAAATGGAGGACGCGATGAAGATCGATCTGAATTCCGACATGGGCGAAGGATTTGGGCCCTATCGGCTTTGTGACGACGAAGCGATGATGAGGATCGTCTCGTCAGCCAATATCGCCTGCGGTTTCCATGGCGGAGATCCTGAGACGATGGGGCGGATGGTGCGTCTCGCAAAGGAAAACGGCGTCGGCATCGGCGCCCATCCGGGCCTGCCCGATCGCGCCGGCTTCGGCCGCCGCGAGATGTCGTTCCAGCCGGACGAACTGCGCCAGCAACTGCTCTATCAGCTCGGCGCGCTTTCGGCGATCGCCAGCGCGCAAGGCATGAGCGTTGCTCACTTCAGCTTCCATGCCGCGATGGGCAACATGGTCAACCGGGACCCGCAGCTGGCCGACCTGATGATGGACGCGATCGCAAAGGTGGACGATAGGTTGGTGATTTTCGTCACGCCCGGCAGCGAGATCGAGAAAGCGGCCAAGCGGGCCAGGCTGAAGAGGCTGGCGCTCTTCCTTGCCGACCGCGCCTATGATGCGGCCGGAAATCTCGTCGCCCGTGGCCTTGCCGGGGCGCTCGTCAAGGACGAGGCGTCGGTGCGCGCACGCGTGCGCCGTTTTCTTCTCGAGGGTACCGTCGAGGCGATCGACGGCAGCATCATCGCGATGCCGGCGCGGTCCATCCTGGTGCACAGCGACACCCCCGGCTCGCTCGAACTTGCAAGCCTGATCCGCAACGAAATTGAAGCCGTCGGCGCAGTGTTGGCACCCGCATCCGAACTTGCCTCGTGACGTTGCCCGCTGATCGCCGAATCCATCCAAGAGCGAAAGATCTGTTCCATGTCATCCATAGCCGACCGCCTGAAGAACGTTTCCGTATCCGCATCAGCCGCAATGACCCAGCGTGCCCGTGAATTATCCGCCAAGGGGATCAAGGTCGTCAGCCTGTCTTCGGGAGAGCCGGATTTTCCAACACCTGCCCATGCCATCGAGGCGGCGCATGCCGCAGCACTTGCCGGCGATACGAAATATCCGCCGATGGACGGTACCGCGGCGCTGAAGGCGGCAATCGCCGGAAAGTTCAAGCGCGACAACAACCTCGACTATGACGCCAGCCAGATCGTCGTCTCGGGCGGTGGCAAGCAGGTGATCTTCAATGCGATGCTTGCGACCTGCAATCCCGGCGACGAGGTTGTCATCCCGACGCCGTCATGGGTGAGCTACGCCGACATCGTCAAGTTTGCGGGCGGCGTGCCGGTGGCCGTACCTTGTTTCGAACAGGCCGGTTTCAAGCTGCGTGCGGAAGACCTCGAGGCGGCGATCACGCCACGCACGAAATGGCTAGTGCTGAATTTTCCCAACAATCCGACGGGGGCTGCCTGCTCGCGTGCCGACATGGCGGCGATCGCCGAGGTGATGCTGCGCCATCCGCATGTCTGGATCCTAACCGACGATATCTACGAGCATCTGGTCTATGACGACTTCGAGTTCTGCACCATCGCCGAGGTGGAACCCAGACTTTACGACCGGGTGCTGACGATGAACGGCGTTTCGAAGGCCTATGCCATGACCGGCTGGCGACTGGGCTTCTGCGCCAGCGGCTCCAAGGCGCTGATCGGGGCCATCAGCAACGTCAACGGCCAGAATGGCGGCGGTATTTCGACGGTCGCCCAGGCCGCCGCGATCGCCGCGCTCAACGGCCCTCAGGAGCTGTTAAAGGAAAGGGCGGCGATCTATCGGGAAAGGCGTGACTACGTCGTGGATGCCCTGTCGAAGATCGACGGCCTGCGCTGCCACAAGCCGGAAGGCGCCTTCTACGTCTATCCGAACATGGCCTCCCTGATCGGCAAGACCACCAAGGGTGGCCGCAAAATCGAGGGTGACGTCGATTTCGTCATGGGGCTCGTCGACGAGCACCATGTCGCAACCGTCCAGGGCGCGGCCTACGGCATGAGCCCCTATTTCCGCATCTCCTATGCGACGAGCATGGAGATGCTGCGCGAAGGATGCGCGCGTATTGCTGAGTTCTGTGCCAACATGCGCTGACGGTTCAGATGCGCACGAAAGGCCCGTCTCTGGCGGGCTTTTCAGACCTTCAGGCGTTCGGTTAGTTCGACGAGAATGCCCCGAACGGCAAGGGCGGGTTCCGACAGGGCATTCTGATCGGACGTGCAGAGCGACAGGGTCTCCTCGATGCGGGGAGAAACGAGCCGGCAGACGAGCGGCTCGCTTGCTTCCGCGACGATGCGGTCGGCGATCGCTTTCGGCATGATCGTCGCCCCAAGGCCGCTTGCAACCGCACGCGCCAGCGTTCTGACGACCTCGACTTCAGCGACAACTTTCAGGTTGATCCGGCTACGGGTAAATGCTGTGTCTACGGCTCGGCGCACGAAGTTGTAGGCCGGCGGCAAGAGCAGCGGGATGCCATCAAGCGCGCCGATCGGGATTGGCTTGGCATCCGCTTCTATGGCGAAGTCCTGGGGCGCGACGAGGTAGAATTCCTCACTCAGGATCGGGTCGAAACGAACGCCCTTGATCGGACCGACACCATGGATCAGTGCCATTTCCAGCCGGCCGTTCATGATCAACTGGCTATAGGTCTGGCCGACGCTTTCGGTCAGATGCAGGAGAATGCCGGGATGGCGCTTCCTGGTTTCGGATAAGAGATCGACCGACAACATCGCCGCGCTGCTGAAGGGGACGAGGCCGACCGAGACGCGCCCCGCAAGCGAATTGCCGGCGGCGGCGGCATCGGCCTGGGCCTGTTCCATCTGCCTGAGGATGATTTGGGCATGTCGATACACAGCGTGTCCGGCATCCGTCATGCTGACGCCCTGCTGGCTGCGGATCAGCAGTTTCTGGCCGAAATAGTCCTCCAGCGCCGCAAGCTGCTGGCTGAGCGCCGGCTGGGCGAGATGCAGGATGTCGGCTGCACGCGTGATGCTGCCGCTGTCGACGATGACGATGAAGGACTTGAGGCGTTTTATATCCATTTGCGAAGGTGCGTTACAGGCATTGCAATGCATGTTTACAGAGCTGCCGCGCTTTTGCAACGCGCCCGCCAGTCGGCCTCGTCAGGCCAGAACGATCGTGTGAAGCCCTGCGCGAGAGGGGGTTCGGCGCCTGAACCGCATCCATAAGAGTTGCTTATTGCTCCAGACATAATCGGTCTTAGGCAAGGGTTCAAAGCTCCGCTAAGGTCCACGCCAACAACAAGGGAACGCAGATGCCATTCGCAGATTACAAGACAGCATTGGTGACCGGCGCTTCCTCCGGTATCGGCGCAGCGATCGTGGAGCGGTTCGCCCGCGAAAACATCGAGGTGCACGCGATCGCCCGCAGTAGCGACGCCTTGGCAGCACTTGCTGCCCGCACTGGCTGCATCGCTCACACCATCGACGTGACCGATCGCCAGGCGATCACCGAACTTGCCGGCCGCGTTGAGTTCGACATTCTCGTCAACAATGCCGGCGTCGACCGGCCGAAGAAATTCCTCGAAGCCGACGAGGGCGACATCGATCTTCTCGTCGACGTCAACTTGCGTGCCGTCCTGCATCTGTGCCGTCTGATTGTTCCGGGTATGGTCGCGCGCGATCGCGGTCACGTCATCAACATCTCCTCGATTGCCGGCAACTATAATTTTGGGGGCAACTCGACCTATCACGCCGTCAAGGCGGGTGTCGCCATGTTGTCGAACCAATTGCGCATCGACGCCTTCGGCAAACGGGTACGCGTCACCGAAATTTGCCCCGGCCGCGTAGCGACGGATATCTTCAACCACGTTCACGGCAACGATCCGAGCGTGCGCGAACGGTTCATCGACGGGTTCGAACTGCCGCAGGCAAGCGACATCGCCGATGCAATCGCCTTTGCCATCGCGGCCCCGGTTGCCGTCAATATCGGCCATATGGAAATCACGCCCACCCTGCAGGTCATTGGCGGCCTGCAGACCGCAAAGCCGCAGTCGCCGGCCGCCGACGATCGCAGCGAAGGGGCAAGACCGTGAGCGGATTCGATCTCTCTGCGATCCTGTCTAATCCGGAATACCTCTCCATGCTCGCGCATGGGATCGTCATGACGTTCGTCATCTATGCCGGTTCATGGCTGCTCGCCATGACGCTCGCCATCCTATTGCTCTGCCTGCGCATCTCGCCGATCCGGTTCGCCGATCCGGTCGTAAAGGCCTATGTCTCCTACCATCGCAATGTCCCGACCCTCGTACAGCTCATGCTCTGGTACTTCGGGATCTACACGCTGATGCCGGATGCCGTGACGGGCTGGCTTGCTCAGCATAACGCCGAAGCAATCTTTGCGGTCATCGGGCTCGGGCTCTGCCAGGCCGCCTATTTTAGCGAGGACCTTCGCTCCGGTCTTCGTGCCGTCAGTCCTGGGCAGATGGAGGCGGCCAAGGCGCTTGGCCACGGCTACGTCTCGGCGATGCGTTTCGTCATCATGCCGCAGGGCATCCGCAACGCGCTGCCGCCGCTGATCAATCATTCCGTTTCGCTCTTCAAGAATAGCAGTCTCGCCATCGTTGTCGGTGCCTCGGAATTGACCCATGCGGTCAAGGAGATCGACAATGTCAGCTTCCGCACCTTCGAGATCTACCTGATCGGCACGGTGATCTATCTGTTCTTCTCGCTCATCATCATGAGCACGGGCGCGGCGATCTCGATGCGCGCCGACCCGGCTTGGAAGGTGCGCCGATGATCCAGGACGTCGTCGCCATCATCAAGGACTACTGGCTCCTGCTTCTGATCGGCCAGTATCCGAACGGCCCGCTCGGCGGCCTTGCTAATACGCTTCTTCTGTCGGCGCTGGCGATCGCGCTCGCCTTTCCCGTCAGCATCCTGCTGGCGCTTGCCCGCCTGTCGAAGTTCACCGCCCTCAGATGGCCGGTGACGGGTCTCGTCTACGTGACGCGCGGCGTGCCGCTCTTGATGCTGATCCTGTGGTTCTATTTCCTCGTACCGCTCTGGACTGGCGCCGACGTGCCGAGCTTCTGGATCATGCTCGTGACGCTCGTCATTTACGAGGGGGCGTTCCTCAGCGAAGTGGTGCGGGCTGGCATCGTCTCGCTCGGTCAGGGGCAGATGGATGCCGCGCGCGCTCTCGGGCATAGCTACATGGGTGCGATGCGATATGTGATCCTGCCGCAGGCGCTCTACAACATGATCCCGAGCATGATCTCGACCTTCGTCTCAACGATCAAGGATACGACGCTCGGCTACGTCATCAATGTCCCGGATCTGACCTTTGCGGCAAGCCAGGTCAACAACCAGCTGCTCACCCAGCCCTTCCAGGTCTTCCTTGTGCTTGCCCTCGTTTACTACGTGCTCTGCTGGAGCCTGACCTATGTTGCCAATACCGTCGAGCGGCGCATCACGCGTCGCCGTGCCGGACCCGTCAACGTGCGTCTCCCGGCCGAGAGCGTGGCTCTCAAGACACTTACGGAGCAACTATGACCGCGCTTCAACCAAAGCCGCAGGACGGGCAGGCCATTCGCCTGACGGGGGTTTGCAAGAGCTACGGCGACCATCCGGTGCTCAAGAACATCGACGCCGAGGTAAAGCGCGGGGAAGTCGTGGTCATCTGCGGGCCGTCCGGCTCGGGCAAGTCGACCTTGATCCGCACGGTCAACCGGCTCGAGGAGATCAGCAGCGGCTCCATCGAATTCGAGGGCCAGAACATTCACGCCAGGATGCGGGCAGGCGAACTCAACCGCTTGCGCAGCCAAATCGGCTTCGTCTTCCAGAGCTTCAATCTCTTCCCGCATCTGTCCGTCGTCGAAAACGTGTCGATGTCGCCGATCAGGGTCAAGGGTCTGGCGGCGAACGTGGCTCATGACAAGGCCATCAAGCTGCTTGACCGCGTCGGTCTTGCCGACAAGGCGAATTCCTATCCGGGCCAACTGTCCGGCGGACAGCAGCAGCGTGTGGCGATCGCCCGGGCGCTGGCGATGGAGCCGCCGGTCATGCTCTTCGACGAGCCGACGAGCGCGCTCGATCCGGAGATGGTCGGCGAAGTTCTGACCGTCATGAAGGGTCTGGCGGCAGAAGGCATGACGATGCTCTGTGTGACGCACGAGATGAACTTCGCTCGCGATGTCGCCGATCGGATCTGGTTCATCGACGCCGGCGAGATCCTGGAAACGGCAACACCGGACGAATTCTTCAAAAATCCCCGTCATCCGCGCGCCCAGCGCTTCCTGTCGGACCTGCGGCATTGACGGGGCACGACTTCATAACAAGGAGAACAGCAATGAACTGGAAATGCATTACTGCAAGCCTGGTCCTCGTCGGCGCCGCCGCGCTGCCGGTGAAGGCCGATCAGCTTGATACGATCCTATCCAATAAGACGCTGCGTTGCGCGACCTATGCCGACGTGCCACCCTTTTCCTCGCCGGATGTCAAGACGCGCGAGATGGTCGGCTTCGACGTCGACCTCTGCAAGGCGATCGCCAAGGAGCTCGGCGTGACGGCCGAAATCAAGCCGATCTCGGTCGAAGCCCGCATTCCGGAGGTCAAGCTCGGCCGTGTCGACATCACCGTCGCCAATCTCGCCTATACGCTCAGCCGCGCCGAGCAGATCCAGTACAGCGATCCCTATTATGTCGCCAAGGAAATGCTGATCGTGCCGGCAGACGATGCAGGCAAGTCGAAAGCCGACTATGCGGGCCAGCGGCTTGCCTCGACAAAGGGTTCGACCTCTGAGATGTCGATCAAGCTCAACAAGTCCGATCCGTTGACATTCCAGGATACCGGCTCTGCCTATCTTGCCGTCCAGCAGGGCAAGGCGCGCGGCATGGTCGCCAATACCATGACCACCACCAAGCTCGTCAACGAGTCCCAGACGCGCGGCAAGAAGATGCGCATGATCGACGAACCAATGCTTTACCAGCCGATCGGCATCGGCATGCAGAAGGATCAGCCGGCGCTGACTGCCAAGGTCAACGAGATCCTGCACAAGCTCGACGACAGCGGCGAGATCAACAAGATCTGGGACACCTGGCTTGGCCCGAACACCGAATACAAGATGACCCGTACCGACAAGGTCGTACCGCTCTCGCAGCTGAAGTTCGATCCGATCCCCTAAGCCGGCATCTGCCGCAAACGATCTGAGACATCATCCATCAATGCCGGCGGCGGGTCTGCCCGCCGCTCCCAAAACTGTCTCCCGAGGTTTCCTATGATCCACATCAAAGACATCGCTGAACGGCCGAGCAAGGTCGAGATCGAGGCGCTTTCCAAGTTCTCGCCCGCAACGATCCATGAGGCGCAGGGCCGACGCGGCGCTCTCTCCTCGCGGTTGAAGCCGGTCGACTATCGCATGAAACTGTGCGGGCCGGCCTTCACCGTCAAATGCGCGCCGCGCGACAACATCATGCTGCAGCTCGCCATCAATTACGCCAGGCCCGGTGACATTATCGTGGTCTCGGCCGGCGAATACGAAGAGGCTGGCTCGTTCGGCGACGTGTTGGCGAATGCCTGCCTTGCAAAGGGCATCGGCGGTCTCGTGACCGACACGGGAGTGCGCGACACGCTTCAATTGCGCGACCTCGGCTTTCCGGTCTTTTCGCTCAGCGTCTGCATCAAGGGCACGGTCAAGGAGACGATCGCGGCCGTCAACGACCCCATCATTGTCGGCGGCGAGATCATCAATCCCGGCGACATCGTCGTTGGCGACGCCGACGGGCTGGTCGTCGTGCGGCGGGCCGAAGCCCAGGAGGCGGCAAGGCTGTCAAAGCTGCGCGAGGATGCCGAAGCTGGCTTCATCGAGGCCTACAAGCAGGGCAAGTCGGTCATCGAGGTCAGCAAGCTGGAGCCGGTCCTGAAGGCGAAGGGTCTGGTCGTCGACATCTGACGCGCAGGTCCAGTATTGCCGCATACGCGGTCGGAGACAGTCAATGAGCTTTCCATTATTCGACCTTTCCGGACGGCGAGCGCTCGTCACCGGCTCGTCGCAAGGCATCGGTCTTGCGCTCGCCAGGGGCCTTGCCGATCACGGCGCCGACATCGTCCTCAACGGTCGGGACCGGACAAAACTTGACGCGGCCGTACGCGGCATAAAAGAGGCTGGCGCCACTGTGTCGGCTTGCGACTTCGACGTGACCGATGCCGAGGCGGTACGTCTTGGCGTCGACCGCATCGAGTACGAAATCGGCCCGATCGACATCCTCATCAACAATGCTGGCATGCAGTTCCGCACGTCGCTCGAGGACTTTCCAGTCGAGAAGTGGGACCAATTGCTGCGCACCAACGTCTCCAGCGTCTTTCATGTCGGTCAGGCCGTCGCCCGCCACATGATAAAGCGCAAAAGAGGCAAGATCATCAACATCGCCTCCGTTCAGAGCGAGCTCGCCCGCCCCGGGATCGCGCCCTACACGGCGACGAAGGGCGCTGTGAAGAATCTGACGCGCGGCATGTGCGCCGATTGGGCGAGATATGGTCTCCAGATCAACGCCGTAGCGCCCGGCTATTTCAAGACGCCGCTCAATCAGGCGCTTGTCGACAGTGAGGAATTCTCGTCCTGGCTTGAAAAGCGCACGCCCGCTGCCCGTTGGGGCGATGTCGAGGAATTGGTCGGCGCGGCCGTCTTTCTTGCCGGCAATGCTTCCTCCTTTGTGAATGGACACACGCTTTATGTCGACGGCGGCATCACCACTTGCCTTTGACACTAGCTCGCATCTCGGCCCCATCGTAGTGATGGGCGTATCGGGATGCGGCAAGACGTCGGTGGGAGAGCTTCTGGCATCCCATCTCGGCTACCGCTTCGTCGAAGGCGATAGCCGTCATCCGGCGAGCAATATCGAGAAAATGACGGCGGGCGTGGCTCTCGAAGACGAGGATCGCTGGCCATGGCTGCAGACCCTCGGCGACGAACTTGCCGTGGTCGAAGAGACCGTGATCTCCTGTTCGGCGCTGAAGCGGTCCTATCGAACCTTCCTGCGGGCGAGGGCAGGCCGACCTCTTTCGTTCATCTTCCTGCAGGGCGATCGCTCGACGCTAGCTGCACGGCTGAGTGGTCGCAAGGATCACTACATGCCGCTCGCACTCCTCGACAGCCAGCTAGCCATCCTGGAGTTGCCTCTCGGCGAGCGCGACGTCGTAACGATCGAAATCGACCAGCCGCTTGTACGCATGGTCTCGGTTGCGTTGGTAAGCGTCGCATCGCTCGCCAACCGCCGGCACGAATAATCACGATAGTGGAGGAAACCATGACAAAACCTGAAATCCTTCTGGTCGGGCCCTATCCGGAATGGGACCTGGTCGAACTCGAGCGGGATTATACGGTCCACAAATTCTACGAGGCCCAAGACAAGGAGAAGTTCTTGCCGACCACGGTGCCGGTATCCGCGCCGTGGCAACACGCGGCGAACTCGGTGCGTCGGCCGCGATGATCGAAAAACTACCCGGGCTTGAAATTGTCTCGGTCTACGGGGTCGGCTATGATGCCGTCGACCTTGGTGCATGCCAGACAAGGGGCATACGCGTCACCAATACGCCCGACGTCCTGACCAACGACGTGGCCGATCTCGGCATTGCGATGATGCTTGTCCAGTCGCGGGGCATGATTGGCGCCGAGACCTGGGTCAGGGACGGCAGCTGGGAAAACCGGGGGCTCTATCCGCTGAAGAGACGAGTCTGGGGTCGCAGCGCTGGTGTTCTCGGGCTCGGCCGGATCGGATTCGAGGTCGCCAAGCGTCTTCGCGGGTTTGACATGGACATTGCCTATTCAGACGTGAGCGAGAAGCCCTATGCTGCGGGCATGACCTTTGTCGCCGATCCTGTCGCACTTGCGGCGCGTTCCGACTTCCTGTTCGTGACGCTCGCCGCATCGTCTCGAAGGATGTCATAGAAGCGCTAGGTCCCGACGGCATGCTCATCAATATCTCGCGTGCCTCCAATATCGATGAAGACGCGTTGCTCGATGCACTTGAAAGTGGTGCACTGGGATCGGCGGCGCTCGATGTTTTCGAAGCCGAGCCGAAGCTCAATACGCGCTTCCTGGGGCTCGACAACGTACTCGTCCAGCCCCATCACGCCTCCGGGACGATAGAAACCCGCAAGGCGATGGGCAGGCTGGTGCGAGACAATCTCGCTGCCCACTTCACCGGCGCCACACCTCCAACCCCCGTCATTTGAGGACCACATCGATGAGAGCTCTCGTCATTCACGCAGCCAAGGATCTTCGCATAGAGGAGCGGCCTGTCGAGGCACCGGCGCGCGGTCAGGTCGAAGTGGCGATCGAGGCAGGAGGGATATGCGGCTCCGATCTGCATTACTACAATCACGGCGGCTTTGGGACGGTGCGCCTTTGCGAGCCGATGATTCTTGGGCATGAGGTGGCCGGCGTCGTCGCGGCACTTGGCGAGGGTGTCTCGGATCTTGCGGTGGGGGATCGTGTCGCCGTCTCGCCAAGCCGGCCATGCAATGCCTGCGACTATTGCCTGAAGGGCCAGCAGAACCATTGCCTTAACATGCGCTTTTACGGCAGCGCCATGCCGATGCCGCACATCCAGGGCGCATTTCGCGAGCGCTTGATTGCAAAGGCGTGGCAGTGCCACAAGGTCGCCGAAAGCGTATCGATCGGCGAAGCCGCCATGGCCGAGCCTTTTGCAGTGACGCTGCACGCCGTCAACCGCGCAGGCTCGCTGACGGGCAAACGTGTGCTCGTGACGGGCTGCGGTCCGATCGGTGCGCTCGCCATCATTGCCGCAAGGGCGCACGGCGCGCGCGAGATCGTCGCAACAGATGTTATGGACACGGTCTTGAACAAGGCTCTGGAAGTGGGGGCCGATCGCGTCATCAACGTCGCGGAAAATCCTGGGAAGCTGTCGGCATACGCTGAAAGAAAGGGCTACTTTGACGTCCAATTCGAAGCCTCCGGAAACGAACGCGCGGTCCGTGCGGGGCTTGAAGTTCTCCGACCCCGCTCGACCCTCGTCCAGCTCGGCCTCGGCGGAGATGTTTCGATCCCGCAGAACGTGGTTGTCGCCAAGGAGATCGAGATGAAGGGAACCTTCCGCTTTCACGAGGAATTCGCTCTTGCCATCGACCTCATCAACCAAGGTCGCGTCGATCTCAGGCCGCTGTTGACCGAGACCTATCCATTGGACGATGCCGTCCGCGCCTTTGAGGTGGCCGGCGACCGAAATCGGTCGATGAAGGTCCAAATCGCCTTCTGAGAGGAAGCGTGCCGTCAGTCGTGTTGATGGCGCTTCGCGATCGATGATGCCTTCACACACTGGCGCGCTTGTACCTGCACGACCCTCCTGGCTGGCCCAGCGCGCTTCCATTTGAGCAACAATTCCGCTTGCCACGCATCCCATTTGTCGAATCAAATTTCCAATTGTCAGCGGGCTACGGCGGCTGCTGGAATAGTCTATATTTTTAATAGATAAATATTTTGCGATTTTACGCTGGGGCGCATGAGTTTTCCTTTTTCGAAACGCGGTCGGCAAACTTGTGTGGCGCAAGCGCGCTTTGATCGCCTCTATAGTGGCGTTTCAAGATATTGCTTTTTTGGATCTCGTGAATGCCGCTCCGTACGGGTGTCGAAAATCTTCCCTCCCAGTCCGTCGTTTCCATTGCACGCATCGAATGGCAGACTGTTGCCTTGGCGCTCGTCATCTATGGCGGCTTTCTGGCGCTGACCTGGTTTTGGCAGAAATTGCCGCTCGTTGTCGTTATCGCGCTCGGAAGCTGGTTGATTGCCTGGCACGGATCGCTGCAACACGAGGTGATACATGGGCACCCGACGCGAAATCGGCGCATCAACAATGCGATCGGCTGGCCGCCCCTATCACTCTGGTTGCCCTATGCCATCTATCGCGAGGCCCATCTGGTCCATCACCGCGACGAACTTCTGACTGATCCGATTGAGGATCCGGAATCCTCATACTTTACCCAGGTGGCTTGGAACCGCATGGGCCGCTTCGGCCGCGGTTTGGCTGTCTGGAATACAACGCTATTGGGACGGTTGACCCTTGGCCCCCTCGTCATGATCCTAAACTTTGTGGGGGAAGAGTTCGTCAGGGTCACGGGCGGAGACAGGCATCGCGCGATACTATGGACATGGCACTTCGTCGGCATTGCGGTCGTTCTTTATTGGATTGGCGCAATTTGCCAAATGCCGATTTGGCTTTATCTGCTGGCGTTCGTCTATGGCGGCGCGTCCCTCAGCAGGCTGCGCTCCTATGCCGAACACCGCTTTGCCGATCATTACCACGAACGCACGGCCATCGTTGAAAACAGCCCGCTGTTCGGTCTGCTGTTCCTCTACAACAACCTGCATGTTCTCCATCATCAGAGGCCCAGCATACCATGGTACCGGATTCCGCGTCTCTACCGCCGGCACCGGAACCTGCTTGTCTCGATCAATGGTGGTCTCGTCTATAATGGCTATATCGATGTCGCCCGTCGCTTCTTTCTGACATCACATGATGATCCACGCCATCCACGTCACGCTTTTTCAGAACCTCTCGCTCGATCGCTCGATGAAGGCGTCGTCACGACAGGCGAAACACAGCTGACCGGGGCATAACGGAACGCAGCGCTTGCTGGGAAAGACTGAGAGCAGACGGGTTCAGATCGCCAATCGATGAACCAGCGTCGAAGCTATCATGAATCGTACCTTGGAGCGGGGCGAACGCTGCCCGGCGATGAATTGTAAAAGGAACGCCATGCCGATCATCCCGAGCTCTTAAGATCTATCACGTGCTGGACTGGAGATTATGATGCCTTCGACTCGCATCGAGACACGGCGTGGATGGATAGGAGAGCGCAGGCTCGAACTTATCGAAGCCGTGCAACGTGCCTTATTGGACGCCTTGAAACTGCCAAGTGACGACCGGTGTGTGCGTCTCTTTGAGTACGATGACGTCGCCATTATCACCCCGCCCGGAAAAGGTTCCTCCTATATGGTGGTGGAGGTAACCCTATTTTCCGGCCGTACCGACGACGCCAAGCGGCGGCTCTACGCTGGTTTGGCGAGGGAGCTCTCATCCCTCGGTATCCCTGCTTCCGATATCAAAACCATCCTCGTCGAAGTGCCCGCCTCAAACTGGGGGCTTCATGGGAAAGCGGCAAGCGACATTGACCTTGGTTACAAGATCGATGTTTAGGCTGCCGGCCGATGAGGTGCAACTTTGCGAATCCAACGGACAGGACAGAATGATCGGCGGCATCCGTTTCTTCCGACGAACGCTTCCACATCAGATGCCGGTCATGTCGCGACACCCGATAATGTGATTGCGCAGCAAATCTGTGTGAGTGTCTTCGACGGATGGGGACCTCCGGTGTTCGGTCTTCGGGTTGGCGCGATCTGTCCGCTATCTGTCCGCAATCGGCATTTCGCAGTATGGTGTTGTCGGTAGACTGTCTTCACGCTCATCCCTTGGAGATAATCACATGTCTGCAGATACCGCACTCCTCGTCATCGATGCCCAGGAATCCTTCCGTCATCGACCCTATTTCCGTGAAGATGAGATCGGGACTTACATTGCGTCTCAGCAGGCGCTGATCGATGGCGCGAAAAGGGCCGGTCTTCCGGTCGTCCAGATATTTCACGTCGAGGAGTCAGGCGTTTTCTCTGAAGGCTCGGGTTTCGTCCGTCCGCTGACGCCGCTTCAGATCAAGGCGGATGCGGTGTTTCGCAAGCGCCGCCACAGCGCGCTCGTTGGCAGCGGCCTGGACGTCTGGCTGACTGAAAACCACATCCGGCGCGTCATCGTCTCCGGCATTCGCACAGAGCAGTGCTGTGAGACGACGACCAGGCACGCCTCCGACCTCGGTTATGAGGTCGACTATGTCGGCGAGGCGACACTGACCTTTCCAATGACCGATACATCCGGCCGCGAATGGAGTGCCGCCGAGATCAGGGCGCGCACGGAACTGGTCCTTGCCGATCGTTTTGCCCGTATTGTTACCGTGGAGCAGGTGCTCAACGGGCTTTCAGCACGAGCGGCCGCATAATGGTGGAAGGCCCCCGGCGCATCATCCCGGTTTTTGTGGTCGTGCCGCCGCGGGCGCTCCTGCTCGATATCGCAGGTCCGATGGAAGTCTTGCGCAGAGCCAATCTCGAACAGGAATCGATAGCGTTCGTGCCGACCTACATCGGACCTGCCGCTGAGGTGCGAAGTTCGACAGGTCTCGACCTGGCCAGGATTTCCCCGCTTCCGGCACGCCTGCCCGATGACGCATTTCTCGTTGTTTCCGGTGCGGTGGATGAACCGCTCGCTGGAGCGGTTGAGACTGCTCCGGGAGACGCGGCTCTCGAAGCGGAAATCGTTGAATGGCTGAGGGCGATCGTTCGTCCTGGTATCCGGCTTGCGACGATCTGTTCCGGTGCCTTGCTTGCGGCACGCTCGGGACTGCTTGAGGGACACGAATGCACCACCCATCATTCCATGCTGCAGGATCTCGTCCGACTTGCTCCGACCGCTCGCGTCCGCGAAAACCGGCTCTATGTCGAGGACGGCGAGCGCTTGACCAGTGCAGGCGTCACTGCAGGGATCGATCTCATGCTTGCCGTTGTCGCAAAAGAGGTCGGCCACGCCGTGTCGCTTGCCGTCGCACGCACGCTGGTCATCTACCTGCGACGGGCCGGCGGTGATCCTCAATTGTCGCCGTGGCTGGAAGGGCGAAACCACCTCCATCCGGCGATCCACAGAGCTCAAGATGCCGTCGGTGCCGATCCGTCGCAGAACTGGTCCGTCGAGGCGCTTGCCAAGATCGCCGCGACAAGCCCGCGCAATCTGTCACGGCTTTTCAACGAGCACACCGGCATGAGCGTAACCGACTATGTAAACCGCATGCGAATTGCGCTCGCACGAGAACTCATCATCGGTTCAAGACTCGATATGGAAAACGTCGCCGAACGCATCGGCTTTTCGTCGGCTCGCCAGTTTCGGCGGGCCTGGAGACGAGTTCACGACACACCACCAGGCCACGTCCGAGCGCCTGCCAGGGGCTGAAAAGCTAGATCAAATCCCCCGATCCAGAGACAGAATTCGAAATTGTGCTGAGAAAACGCGGCGCAAGAGTGCGCAAACAACGGCTGTATGGCAACGGGATCTGAGCCTGATGGACAAAAAAAGAGGCCACGGGCGTAAAGCCGGGCCTCGAGGTGTGAAGGTCAAGAACCTCCAGAGGGGGAACAGCCGACGTAGCGGGCCGGGAGGAATGAACCGCCGAAGATCGTCGACTGTCGAGATGATGACCGAAGGTCGTTGCTGATGCGAAGTATAAGGCACTCAAATCGAGGCGCTCCTTGACAAATTCTACCGCAGACGATCTCAGAAAGACCCGCAATCACCCGATGGATGGTGAAAGACGATGTCGGCAAGAGCCTGCTGCTGCGCATCGAGAACGTCATTCACGCTCTCGATGCGAGGCTTGAGAGAAGCGTCCGATTAGGCCAGAACAGCCGATCCGTAAGTGGAATCCAATGCTGGCGATCCTCGGCCGACAGCTGTATGCAGCTTGCGGAAAGACGAACGAAGGTCACCTATGAGAATAGAATTTCTGCTTTGGCTCGCCGGCGCAATGGCAACATTCCTCGGTGCGGCGACCGCTTCACGCACCTATATCGCGACCAACAGCATTCTTGTGCTGGTCCTGTCACTTGCGCTTTATTGTGTGGGTAATCTGATCATGGTGCGGCTGATGAGAGAGGGTGGAATGGGGCTCGCCATATCGGTTTCCGCCGTTGCTCAACTGCTGCTCATCAACGTGATTGCATATTTTGTCTTTGACGAGCGGCTCGCTCCCTCACAGATGGTCGGCGCGGGACTGGGTTTGGTCGCAATGATGCTATTGTTATTCCCGATTGGGCAAAGATAGCAGAGCCTGAAGCGGTGAGTGCGGTTCTTCGAAAGATGCGAAACCAGAACGCAACGAGGGGCAATATCCGCCCCAGAGTCTCCTAGAGATAGGGTCCGGGACAGCAGCGTCTGCGAAAGCCTGCATCAGATGATGTATTCCGGCTCTGCCAGCGCTTGATCCATTGTGATGCCGGGAAGGCTTGAGTGGCGTTTTCCGGTCGGTGTCGCCGGAATGCCGACGACGGAGGTGTAGGGCGCAACGGAACCGACGACCACGCTGCCGGCCCCAACCTTGGCGCCGACGCCAATCTCTACATTACCGAGGATTTTGGCTCCGGCTCCGATGAGCGCCCCACGCCTTACTTTTGGATGGCGATCACCGCTTTCCTTGCCGGTTCCACCCAAGGTCACGTTTTGAAGGATCGATACGTCGTCTTCGACAACCGCTGTCTCGCCGATAACGAGGCCGCTTCCATGATCGAGCATGATGCTCTTTCCCATTTTCGCGGCGGGATGAATATCGACCCCAAAGACTTCGGAAATGCGGCTTTGCAAATGCCGGGCCATATGGATGCGGTCATGATGCCAAAGCCAATGCGCGACACGCTGTCCCTGCAAAGCCACGAATCCCTTGAAGTACAGGAATGGCGTCAGGATTTCCGCATTTGAGGGGTCACGTTCCTTGATCGCCGCCAAATCCGCAGCAGCATGATCGACGATATCTGCGTTGCTGATCAGCGCCTGAGCGATCACGGACAACAGCTCATCCTGATCAAGGTCGTGGTTGGCAAGTTTGAAGGCGATGCGCTGCGCGAGCGCCTGAGCAAAACTCGCATGATAAAGAACTGCGGAATTCATTGTACGGGCCAGGGACGGATCCTTCGAGGCTGCATCCATCGCCTCACCGCAAAGCGCGCCCCACAATCTAGAAACGTCTGACGACGGGGGCGGTTCTTTTGACAGATCGCTCAAGCTGCGGTTTAAACCTGCCATGCCAACCTCCTCAAACCGCGAGCACTCGTCTCCATTGTAGGAAGCGATGCTAGGCCGGTTGCTGCGGTGGCGGGAGGTTGCAAACGCTCGCGACGACGACGAAAGCTCGTTTATTTTCCTATATATTCGATAGAAAAAGAGAAAATTCTGCCTTCGACGCAGGTCAAAGGTCGCATTTCGCGGCAGCCCCGCTTGAGAAATTACCCAGCAAATTAAACGGTTTGCGTCCTGTGGCGGGGGTTGGCGAGGATGACTTGCCGAATAGATCTTGCTATCCGGCGACCATTATCTATCATCTTTGTAGAGATTAACGCGGCAAGAACAGTTCCGGCTGTGTTTTTGTAAACCGAGCTGATCCGACGCAGAAGGAGCCAACGCATGACTCTTCTCTCGCCCCACTCTTTGGACCCTCAGGGGAAAGATGCGGACCGCCTTGCGAGAATTGCGATCGTCGGCCGGGGCTTTACCGGCATCATGACCGCAATCGCTCTGTTCAAAGGCATCGATCGTCCTTTTCACCTGATAATGTTCGATCCCCGACCCAAGATCGACGTCGGAGAGGGCGTGAACCATGCTGTGGCAACGGTATTGAACAGTCGTGTTCGTGACTTGTCCGTCGATCCCACGCGCAGGGACGACTTCCAGAGCTGGCTGGAAGCGGACAGGGATTGGCATGATGGCCTTCCCGCCAATTCTGCGGGGCTCGAGCACTCATTCGTTCCGGAGCGGGTGTTTGGCAGCTACGTCTACAAGCGTTTCGCTGAGGCGTTGATGGCGCGGCCGGACGTGGTTGTTCAATTCCTTCCGGAGACCGTGATCGCAATCGATCGCCATCCGCAGATGGGCTTTTCCGTTTTTTTCGGCAATGACCAGAGGAAGCATTTCGACGTCGTCTTCCTGGCGACGGGCTATGGATTGCGCGACAGTCTGGAGAAGCCCACAATACCCATCGGAGCCCAAAGCGGTGTTGTGATCGGAGGCGGGGTCAAAGCCGTGGGTCAAGCCCTTGCGCTTCTGAAAGACGGCAAGGTCCCTCATATCAATCTCATTTCCGAATCCGGCTTTCTGCCGCAATCGCATGCCCAGGCAGCGGTCGGATCCGCCGCTGCGGGCGAACCCATCCCGCGAACGCTGCGTGGTGCGTTCCGCTATCTGCGCGATGCGGCAAGGCGGGCGGACGCAGAGGGGTCTGGATGGCAGGGCATCATGAACGGGTTTCGGCTGCAGGCACGCGAGCTTTGGGAGGAGTTGAGGCCGGATGAACGCGCAAGGTTCAAACGGCATGTGAAAGCAGTGTATGACAGCCATCGCCACCGGTTGCCGCCAGACGATTACAGGCACCTGCATCAGGCTATCGAAAGCGGCGCGATCACCTTGAGGAAGGGCAGGGTTGAACGCATTGCCAGCAATGGTGTGTTGCTGTCGGCCTCGCAAGGCCTCGAAGTACTTCAGGCCGATTTCACGGTTGACTGCCGGCTTCCTTCGTCCACCAATGACAGTTCCCTTATAAGGTCCGTGGTTGCGTGCGGTCTGGCAAAACGCGATGAGCTCGAACTTGGTCTCGTCGCCGACGAATGCGGGCGCACTATTGCTGCGCACCGGTCAGTTTCCGGCCTTTTTGCGATGGGCCTCCTGGGTCTTGGCAGTGTTGCCGATATCGATCTGGTGCCGCAGATCGTCTCACAGAGCCATGCCGCCGCTGCGTCGTTGAATGAATGGATTGGCAACGCTACGAACGTGGTGCAGGCGACAGCCGTGTGATGGGGAACTGGAATATGTGTGTGAGGTTCGCTGCCGCCCGGCAGGATCGACAGGGCTAACGTCTTTCTGAACGGTCGAAGTTGAGATGAAGCCGCCAGCCCGCGGTCCGCCATTCTATCGTGGCGCCTTAGTTCGACCGCAGTCAGGCCGACTGCCTGAGACCGAGTTTCTCTTTTCCGCAATCCTGCCGATGTCGTTTGACAAGATCTGACGATTGGAGTGCGGTCCAATCTGCCGGAGGTCCGTTGTCAGCTCTTGGATCTCCGGCCGATGCGGTTCTGGCAAGGCCGACGCAGAGTGCCTGGAGCGCGTCAGGCCACGTTGCTTAATTCCTGCGACGCAAAATCGATCAACAGGATTGCGATTTCATAACCACGTCGCTGCAGCCAGTGGGCCACGATGCGCGCGCGTGCGCCGATGAGGTCGTCGACTAGTACGACGCGAGCCCCTCTGACCGCGATGGTCCGATAGGCCACACCGAGCAGCTGGCCGCCTTCCGAAGACAGTGTGCCGTCGAGATGGCCGGTTTCGAATTCCTCCGGCGTCCTGACGTCCAAGAGGTAGGTGGTGCGATCGGGATCGGCCGCCCATGCCCTTGCGGTCGCGATATCGATTTCGGGGAAATTATCACCGCTGCTCAGGATGCCGATCTGCCGGCGGGCAAATTCGACCGCCGTCTCGCTGGCCTGTCCGTAGGTGCGCGTCTTGCCTGTCTCCAGGCTGAGGCCGGCTGCGGTCCAGGCCTTGGTCCCGTCGTGAAGATAGGACACCTTGTTGGGAACTTGAGCGTCGATCAGCGTTTGTGCGCCGAGGATGGCGCGCGGCAGGCCGGCGCAGGAGACAACGACCCTCGTCTTTTCGGAGGGCACCACGTCCTTGAAGCGCAATACCAATTCCGCACCGGGCACGCTGACGGCGCCGGGCACGTGCTCGCGGGCAAACTCGGGCACGGTGCGGGTGTCGATGACGACAACATCTTCACCATCATCGCGAAGTCGCTTCAATTCATCGGCAGAGATGACCGGCGTGCCCTTTTCCTCCTTGACTGCAAGGGTAAAGTCGACGCCGGGCGTATCGAATGTCGGCAATTCGGCCCCTTCTCCATCTGCCGTCCAGCCGGGAATACCGCCGTCGAGCGCGAAGATGTTCGGCCATCCGGCAACTGCAAGTTCCGCGGCAAGGCGCTCGGCCGCTCCATCGCCGCCGTCAGCGAGCACGGTGCGGACGACCTTGCGCGGCACGAAGCGCGAAAGTTCACGCACAACTCTGTCGGCCGGCAGATTGGTGGCAAAGAGCGGTGAGGCGTAACCCACGACATCGGGCTCGCGGATATCGAAAACTGCAAGCTCGTTCCCATCTGCAAGCCAATGCCGGAATGTCTCGCGCGAAATCGTCTTCTGGCCCATGATCGGTCTCCTTGTCCTTTGTGGTGATGGCTCAAGACTAGCGGTCGCGCCGTACCGTTTCGAAGCCGGTCGATGCGAGCACAGACCAAAACCCGAAAAGCATTTCCATAATCCATAAAATCTATAGAGTTTATTTTCTTACCAGAATTTCCTGCCTCTCGTAGGTTTTTGACCGTCATTCACCGGCCCTTCGCTCATTGAAGCGCCATGGGGCCGATCGGCCAGGAGGAACGAAGAGTGAGATTGGAAGAGATTACCGGTCTGATCCGCAACGCTGGCTTTGGCATCGCTCTTGCCAGCCTATTTGCCGGTGCATCCTGGGCGCAGGGTGCTCCCGACCTCTCGAGCGTGACCTTGACGGTCGGCACCCCGAACAAGACGGGCCTGCACCGCCAGCTGATCGCTGCCAATGAAATCGAAAATCTTCCCTACAAGATCAAATGGGCGGATTTCGATTCCACGCCGCCGCTCGTCGAAGCGCTGCGCGCCGGACACGTGGATATCGCAGCTGGCGGTGACACCGGCGTGCTCGCGGCGATTGCCAATGGCGTGAAAGTGACGATCCTGGCCGGCACGCGGGAGCGCAAGGAAAGCGGCAGCGCCATCCTTGTGCGCGGCGATTCCTCCTTGAAGGACGTGGCCGATTTGAAGGGTCACAAGGTCGCTTTGCCCTATTTCACGAAGCAGCACTATCAGTTCGCCAAGGCGCTGGAACAGGCCGGCGTGCCATGGGACGACAAGCTGATCCTGAACCTCAACACGACGGACGGCCTGTCGGCGCTGGTCAACAGTCAAGTCGATGCTTTCGTGGTTTGGGATCCGAACACGGCGATCGCCCAGCAGCAGCATGGCGCGCGCATTCTGAAATCGCTGAGCAAGGTGATCGACACGGCGGGCGTCCTCTACGCGCCGACGTCCTCCGTCGAGGATGCGGCCCGCAAGGCCGCTCTCGAGGACCTGGCGCGTCGCATCATCCGGGCGCAAGCCTGGGTGAACGCCCATCCGACGGAATGGGCCGAGCAGGTCGCCAAGCTGTCGCAGATCTCGCTCGATGCGGCAAACCTCCAGGCCAGCCGCTCGCGGGTGGAATATGTTCCCGCAACCGATGACGACGTGCTTGCCGGCTGGCAGAAGGAGGTCGCCTATTTTCATGAAAGCGGCCAGTTCAAGCGCGATTTCAGGGTCGAAGACTATGTCCTCAAGGATTTTGGCGACGTAATCCGTGATGAGAACAAGAAGCTGGCAAAGACGAATTGATGGCGTTGCTCACCAGCCTTTCGGAAGGGCAACCGGCGCTACCCGGATCGGGCGTGTCCGATCCTCGCCCGGTTACAGGTCTTGAACGTATCGTTCCGGCAGGCAAGCAGAAAACGGCTTCCCTGCCGCGGGGCTTCGGCAAGAGCCTCGGACCTGCTGCGCTCGTGGTCGCCTGGTGGTTGGCCACGCGCTACGGCTGGATTTCGGAGGACCTGTTTCCGGGACCGGCGACGCTCTGGGCAACCCTCCTCGACATGATCACGGGCGGCGACCTGTCTGAAGCCCTTTTGCTGTCGCTCCAGCGGGTCGTCATCGGCTTTTGTTTCGGCTTCGTGATCGGCGTCGGCCTCGCGGTCATCTCCGGGCTCCTGCGCCTCGGAGAGGACCTCGTCGATGCGCCGATGCAGATGGCGCGCACGCTTCCCTGGGCCGGCCTCGTGCCGCTCCTGATCATCTGGCTCGGTATCGACGAAACACCGAAGATAACGCTCGTCGCCTTCGCCGTGACGTTTCCGCTCTACATCAATACCTTCGCCGGGATCCGCAATGTCGACAAGACCCTCATTGAGGCGGCGCGCACGCTCTCCTTCGGGCGAACCGCGCTGATCTTCCAGGTCATTTTGCCGGGAGCACTTCCGAACCTGCTCGTCGGCCTGCGGTACTCGCTGGGATCTGCCTGGCTGGCGCTGGTATTTGCCGAGACGGTCAATGCGCAAGGCGGTCTCGGCTATCTGATCACCCACGCACGCGAAGTCTATCGCGTCGACATCATCATCCTTTGCCTTGTCATCTATGCGCTTCTCGGGCTTTCGGCCGACCTCATCGTCCGGCTGCTCGAGCGCGTGCTGCTCAGATGGCGTCAAAGCTTCGATGGAGCATGAGCATGTCCTTTCACGCCCCGTCCCCGACGGGTCTCTCGGTCAGCGTCCACGGGCTTGTGCGCCGCTTTGGGCCGCGCACCGTCATTGATCATCTCGACCTCGAAATCAGACACGGGGAATTCGTCGCCCTGCTGGGCGCGAGCGGCTGTGGCAAGAGTACGCTGCTGCGCATCCTGGCGGATCTCGATCACGAGATCGAGGGCGATGTCTTTGTCTCACCGCGCCGCGGCGTGGCGTTCCAGTCGCCGCGGCTCTTCCCCTGGAAGCGGGTCTGGAGCAATGTCGTGGCCGGACTCGGCAGGAGCGGTAACCGGGCGAGGGCGGAGACGGCGCTTGCCGAAGTGGGATTGGTCCATCGCGGCGATGCCTGGCCAAAGGATCTTTCCGGCGGCGAGGCCCAGCGTGCATCACTGGCTCGCGCGCTTGTGCGCAATCCGCATTTGCTGCTGCTCGATGAACCCTTCGGAGCGTTGGACGCGCTGACGCGGCTGAAGGCCCAGGCCCTCGTCGCCGATCTCTGGCAAAAACATCGGCAAGCGGTGCTCCTCGTCACTCATGACGTCGAAGAGGCGCTGCTGCTTGCCGACCGGGTGCTGGTGATGCGAGACGGGGTGGTGGCGCATGAAGCGACGATCGATCTGCCACGGCCGCGCTCGACCGGCAGCATAGGCTTCAACCGGCTTCGCCTGCAGCTGCTCGACTGGCTGGGCGTGAGCGAGCCGGCAGTCGAAAAGCCAGAACCGAACAATCATAGACATTGAGGAAGCGTGTTGATGACCAGGATCGATGAAGGCTGGGGCCGTGGCCCCTCGGCGCGCTACGAGGAAATTGCCGCACGATTTCGTCCCATCTTCGATCGGATAGGGGAGGCGGCGATCGAAAGGGATCAGCAGCGGCGCCTGCCTTTCGAGGAAGTCCGATGGCTGCGGGAGGCGGGCTTCGGCGCTTTGCGTATTCCGGCGGTCTATGGCGGTCTTGAGGTTACCTTGCCGGAGCTTTTTGCGCTGCTGATCGAACTCGCGGCGGCCGATCCCAATATCACCAATATCTTTCGCAGCCATCTGGGCTTCACGGAGGATCTCCTTAATGCGCCGAACAATAGCTGGCAGGACGAGTGGCTGACTCGCCTCGGGCGCGGCGAGATGATCGGCAGCGGCTTTTCGGAGCTCGCCGGCCTCAAGGTCGGGGACCATTCCACGACAATCGTGCCGGATGGCGATTTCTATCGCCTGAACGGCGAGAAGTTTTATACCACCGGCTCGATCTATGCCGACTGGATCAACCTCGCCGCCGTCGACGGATCGGGTTCGCCGGTCGCCGCTCTCGTGCCCACGTCCGTGTCCGGCGTGGAGATCCTCGACGATTGGGATGGCTTCGGGCAGGCCATGAGCGGCAGCGGCACCGCGCGGTTCAGGAACGTAAAGCTGGAGGGCGTCCACATCAAACCGGATTCGGCTCGTTTTCCCTATACGCCGGCCTTCTTCCAGCTCGTCCACCTGGCAAGCCTTGCCGGGATCGGCCGGGCTGCCGCCAAGGAGCTCGCCCGCCATGTCGGCAGCCGGGCCAGGATCTACCCGCGCGGTAATGGCGCGACGAGCGCGGAAGATCCGCAGGTGCTTGAAGTGGTGGGCCGTGTCAGGGGGCCGGCCTATGCTGCCGGCGCGATCGTGCTCAATGTCGCGCAAGCCCTGCAGCGGTCCTTTGAAGCGAATATCGCCGGCGTGGATCCTGACCAAACCGATACCCACCTTCTTGCAGATATCGAAACGAGCCAGGCGGTCACCGTCATCTCGACGCTCATCCTCGAGGCGACGACGGTTCTCTTCGACGCCCTTGGCGCATCCGCGGCCAAGCGTGCCACGGCGCTCGACCGCCATTGGCGAAACGCCCGCACGATCACCTCGCACAATCCGCGCATCTATCACGATCGCGTCGTGGGCGAGTTCGCCGTCTCCGGCAAGAAGCCGGCAGCCGTCGGTTACCGCAAGATCATCACACCATTCGGCCCGAGCAGCGAGGTTGCCTGACAATGACGACACCGGCCCGCAAACTCAATCTTAACGTCGGCATCAACACCACCGGCTATCTTGCCAATGCCTGGAAATACAGGAGCGGCAGCCGGCACGACATCAACGACCCGGATTATTACCGTCGGTTGACCGAGCTTGCGCACAAGGGGCGCTTCGATGCGGTCTTCTTTTCCGATCATCCGGCGCTGATGACCGATCCCGCGAGCCGGCCCTTTCATACGATCGATCCGCTGATCCTCTGCACCGCCCTTTCGGCACAGGTGCCGGATATCGGTTTCGTCGTGACGATGTCCTCGACCTATAATTCGCCGTTCAATTTTGCCCGGCGGGTGCAGTCGACCGATATCATCTCGGACGGCCGGCTGATCGTGAACGTCGTGTCCTCCTTCAACCCGAATGTCGCCGCCAATTTCGGTTCCGAGCCGCTGCCTGCGCGCAGCGAGCGCTACGCCAAAGCCTCCGAATTCCTTGATGTCGCCAAGGAGCTCTGGGCGAGCTGGGACCCGGCGCGCGAGGGCGAGGTGCCTGAAAACCGTTTCTGGGACGCGGGAAGTTCGCATACGATCGATCACCAGGGCGCCTACTTTTCGGTCAGAGGGCCGCTCAACGTGCCGAAAGGGCCGCAGGGACATCCCGTCATCGCCCAGGCCGGTGCATCCGAGGGGGGTATCGAACTTGCCGCGCGTCACGGTGAAATCATCTATTGCAACATCCTATCGCGCGGCGCGGGCCGGGCTTTCGGCGCGAAGGTGAGGGATCGCGCCGTCGCAATCGGTCGCGATCCGTCGGGTATCCGCATCGTGCCCGGTCTTGTCGTCATCCTCGGCGAAAGCCGCGAGGAAGCGCTGCGCAAGCACGAACTTTACAGCGGCACGGGGTCGGAAGACGGACTGCTGGCGCGGTTCGTCAAGGAGAACGGCATCGACCCAGACGGTTTCGATCCCGACGCCGTGCTGGATGCGGAACGGTTCATCCCTGATCCCAATCGCCTGCAGGCCGTGGGCATGGGACTTGGTCTGTCTGACCTTCTGACGCATGAGAAGCTGACCGCGAGACAAGCGGTGCGCAGGTCGGAGGGCCATCATCGCCTCCTGCTCGGGACGCCGGAGGCCGTGGCTGACGACATCATCGATCTCTGGGCGGACGCTACCGTGGATGGATACACACTCCAGCCACCACGCGCGCCCGACGATATCGAGGAATTCGTCGATAAAGTCATTCCAATCCTGCAGGATCGCGGCGTCTATCGGCGGGAATATGAAGGCAAGACGGTTCGTGACCGCTATGGGCTGCCCTATCCGCAGGATCCTGCGCGGGCTGGTGACGCGAGCGCGCTTGCGGTTCCCGTCGCAGCCCGCATCGGCTCTTGAAACATAAGCATCGATCGCTCAACGCGGCACGGCCGCAGATGGAACGATGCGATGAAGCCCGTTCAAGCTGCCGGAGAAAGAGGCATTTTTTTCGCGCATTGCGCCGATCATAAACTGCCGTTTCTTTAATCTAGTTTTTTTATAGACAATAGTGATTTCAACGAAAGGAAAGCCGATGGCCGCTCTCAAACTCGTTGGAATCGCAGGCAGCTTCAACCGTCCGTCCAAGACGCTGGCGCTCGTGAGCCATATCGCCGGCATCGCTAGCGACAAACATGGTTTCACCAGCAAGGTTTACGACATGCTTGATGTCGGACCTTCCTTGGAGACGCCAGCTGGCGCAGAGATCTTGACGGACAGGCCGAGGCCGTGATCTCCGAGATCGTCAGCGCGGATTTGCTGATCGTCGGCTCCCCCACCTACAAGGGTTCCTATCCAGGTCTCTTCAAACATCTGATCGATCTGATTGATCCGCACGAGCTGCGGGCAAAGCCGATCATCATCACCGCAACGGGCGGCGGCGACCGGCACGCACTGATGGTCGAACATCAACTGCGCCCGTTGTTCGGCTTCTTCATGTCTCATACCCTTCCGACTGCGATCTATGCGTCCGATCGGGATTTTGCCGACTACGCCGTTTCCTCCGAACAGCTTTCCAAGCGCATAGACGAGGTCATAAGCGAGATCGACGCTTTCTTCCCAGGCTCTCGCCCGGCGCTGTATGCCGCAGAATAGGAGGCGGCCATGCACCAGAGATTGCAGGAAAAGACCGAGTCTGAGCCAACGAGCGAGGAATTATGGAGCGTCTTCGACTTCTCGCGGCGCTACCGGCTGGCGAAGTCTGAAGAGAATCGCCTGCTGAAACTGTTCGGAAAGATGGCGTCGCCTCGCGACCTGCTTTCGAGCGCCAGGCGAACCGAATTGTCTCCGTAACAACCGACCGATCGAGGAGGTTCGCTATGACACGAGGCATGCTTGCCCAGCTCGCTGCGAGAATTACCCGGCTTTCTCACCGGCGAGTGCACGGACAAAAGGTCGGATCGCCCGGTCTCGAGGGTGAAGACCGCCAGACGGCACTGGAATACGAGCTTTCCTTTTGGCGAGCGGCAGCTCCAATCTGGTATTAACGGAGGCGACAATGGCAATTGTCGACAATCATCAGCGCTTCTTGCCGCGACGTCGCGCCGACTGGCTCTCTCCCGTCTGTCTGCGCCTCCATCAGGTTGCGGCCGCCGGATCGTTTGCCTTCATTCTGGCGCTCGTCCTCGGACTGATTTGATCGACGACGATGAAGCGGCGAGCCCTGATGGACAGGGACTTGGAAGAAACGGCGTTAGCCGGGGCTGGCGATCCGCCGGCAAGCCAGGCGCGCCGCCGTCAGATCATTGACGAGATTGTGAGAACGCTCGCCGCTCTCGCCGAAGGGCTGGAAGGCCAGAATGGGGTATCGCAGGAATCCATCGGGCGCCTGATCGGAATTCTCCAGACTATGTCGGACGGCATCGCATCGGCCGACGATGCGACCTTCAATGCGATCATGCGCGAGGCCGCCTTGCTGATCCGGGCAGTGCGTGATCGACAGGCCTATTTCAGCCAGTTCACGGTCCACTAGGATGCAGGCGTTCTTGTCGAAAGCCTCACCGATCCATGAGGCCGCCTCGGAAGAAAAGAACCATCCCGCAGACTTGCGTACGATGGCGCTGACGGCCGATCTCGTTTCACTCAGCCTGAGGCTGGAAGCTGACCCCGGACCGGATCCCAATCGTGTTCCGCTAAGCGACGGGGAACTTCAGGTCCTTTCGGAGAGACTGTACCGTGACGCCGTGGGCCGGCCGCTATGGGTTTTTGCTTATGGCTCGCTGATCTGGAAGCCGGACTTCGACGCGGTGGAATGGCAGCACGCCCGTGCCCGCGGCTGGCACAGGTCCTTTTGCCTGCAGATGACGCGGTGGCGGGCGACCGATGCCGTGCCCGGTCTGATGATGGCGCTCGATCAGGGCGGGCAATGCAACGGCGTCGCCTACAGGCTCTCGGAAGAAGACCGCATGGGGCAGATCCGTCGCATGATCCGCAGGGAGATTGGCACGATCACCGACTCCTCCTTCATCCGATGGGTTCCGATCGAAACGCCACAGGGACCTTTGCGCGCCTTAGTGTTCTGGGCCGGACCGAAAGGCAAGCGCGTTCTGCGCGGGCTGCCTCTGGAAAGCGTCGCCGAGGTTCTGGCCAGGGCCTGCGGGCATATGGGGTCCTGTGCCGAATATCTCTATCTCACCGTCAAGCATCTCGAAGAGAAGGGCATCCGCGATCGAAATCTATGGCGGCTCCAGGCACTGGTCGCCGAGGAAATCAGGCGTATTCACGGGCTTGAGGCCGCGTAGCTGCGCAAGACCGCTCCCCACTTCCAAAAAAGCTTCAGCGTCACCGGCGTGGTGTTTGGCTCGGTGCCTTGGCTCTGAGATCCATCACCGATGAGACCCGCCTGGCGCGGGACACGAGACCACCAACGACAATCGTTATTCGAAGGAAAGCGTCAGCAGATGAGCCACGAACTGGATATCGTCGACATTCACACACATCTCTGGCCCCTCGAATGGGGTGCTGATGGCAGCAAACGCATATCCGCCGGGCTTCCCGACACTGTCCGGAAGAAGATTGTCGACCCGGCTTCCCTGATCGACGAGTTTTCCTCGGCTGGTGTCTCGCTTGCTGTTTTGAGCACGACCGTCGAGAGCCTGTTCGGTATGGAGAAGCCTGCCGATCCTCATGTGATCGTCGAGGTGAACGACTGGCTTGCCGGGCTCGTCAAGACCCAGCCCGACCGCCTGGCCGCACTGGCGACCATCGATCCCTTTTCCGGCGAGGTGGCCGCCCGGGAGGCAGAGAGGGCGCTCGGCGAACTTGGACTGGCCGGCCTCGTCGTCGATTCCTATCGTGATGGCAAGTTCATCGGTGATCCGGTCGCCCGCCCTACGCTCGCCGTCGCAGCTCGTTTCGGCAAGCCGGTTTTCGTGCATCCGGTCAATGCGCCGCAAGCCGGCGTCCTTATTGCCGGTGCCGGCAAGCTCGGCAATTCGCTGGGCCGCGGGCTGATGAACGGCGTTGCCTTTCTGTCCCTGCTGGAAAACGGCGTGCTGGACGAGTTCCCGGATCTCAACTTCGTCTTCGCAACCCTTGGCTTGGGCGCGGTCGTGCAGGCGGCGCGTGGTGGCCGCTACTCCCAACAAAACCGCGCTGCCGGGCATCGGCCGAATGTCTACTTCGACACGATGGGCGACGATCCGTCGATCATCGCCATTCTGGTGCAGTTCTTCGGCGCCGAGCGTGTTGTTGCTGGAACGGACTGGCCCATCCTTCCCGCCCTTTCCCGGCAAATGCTGGCGCAAAACCTGGCAGCGGCAGGTCTTGACGCGCAAGCACGGTCTCTGGTTGCCGGTGGCAATGCGCGTCGGCTATTGGGCCACGTCCTTCGCTAGATCCCATCTTTCACCATTGGCAACGTCGAGCGCCGTCCGCTGCCTGTTGCAGCGGACGCGATGCCTGCGCGACAAGCTTTTCTTCTCCGCCGCGATAGAAAATCTGCCTTTGCTTCGGCCGGCCGCAAAGGGATCATTCCGACAGCGGGGCATGGGGCTCCGTCAGCGCTTTCTTGAGCGTCGCCGCCTTTGGAGCCGACCATGTCGATCAATCGCCGTCAATTCAATCAGTTCCTCCTCGCAGGCGCCGCCGGCCTTGCATTTGGTGCCGCCGGTCCCCAGGTTGCCGGCGCCGCAAGCGAGACGCCAGTCAGAGGCGGCACGCTCAACTGGGCCTATTATCCCGATCCGAGCGCACTGATCGCCATCAATACATCCTCAGGCACCGGCCAGGCCATCGGGCCCAAGATCAACGAGGGCCTGTTCGACTTCGACTACGATCTTAATCCCATCCCGCTTCTTGCGACCGAGTGGTCGGTCAGCGAGGATCAGTTGCGCTATACGTTCAAGCTGCGCGAGGGGGTCAAATGGCATGACGGCGCCGACTTCACATCGGCCGACGTCGCCTTCACCATTTTCCGGCTTAAGGAAGCCCATCCGCGCGGCCGGATCACCTATCAGAACGTCACGGCCGTCGAGACGCCCGATCCGCACACAGCAATCGTCGTGCTCACCAAACCCGCGCCCTATCTCATTACGGCGCTCTCCAGTTCGGAATCGCCGATCGTTCCGAAACATGTCTACGAAACCTTCAAACCACAAGAGCAGCCCAAGCTTGCCCAGACGATCGGAACCGGCCCGTTTCTTCTGAAGGAATGGGTTCCCGGCAGCCACCTGATCTTCGAGCGCAATCCGAATTACTGGGATGCGGGAAAGCCCTATCTCGATCGTGTCATCCTGCGTGTCATCCTCGATCCGTCCGCTCGCGCTGCCGCGCTCGAGACCGGCGAGATCGATATCGGCGCCAACCCAGTGCCCCTGTCGGACATCGAGCGCCTCAAGGCCAATCCCAACCTGGTCGTCGATACGACGACCTATGCCTATTCCGGACCACAGCAGCAACTGTTCTTCAATTATGAGAACGAAATCCTGACCAAGCGCGACGTGCGCCTGGCGATCGCGCATGCCATCGATTTGCAGAAGCTTGTCGATATCGCTCTGTTCGGCTATGCGCAGGTCTCGCCGAGCCCGATCAGCACCGCCTTGCCGAAATGGTATGATCCGAGCATCAAGGCCCGTGAACCGGATCCCAAGCTCGCAGAAAAGCTGCTCGATAAGGCGGGCTACCCGCGCGGTGCAAATGGCGTGCGCTTCAAGCTTCGTCTTGCCTACAATTCCTTCCTGCCGCCCTCTTATGCCGACTTCATCCGCCAGTCGCTTTTGGCCGTCGGCATCGATGCGGAAATTCTCAAATTCGACCTCGCGACCTTCCTGAAGACTGTCTACACCGATCGCGCCTTCGACCTCGTGATCGAATCACTGTCTAACACGTTCGATCCGACGCTCGGGGTCCAGCGCGCCTACTGGTCCAAGAATTTCAAGATCGGCCTCGTCTTCTCCAACGCCAGCCACTATGCCAACCCCGAGGTTGACCGGCTGCTCGAAGCTGCAGCCGTCGAGCCCGACGAGGCCAAGCGCCGCGATCTCTGGTACCAGTTCCAGCGCATCATTCACGAGGATGTCGTCTCGGTCGATCTTGTCGCCGCAGGCTCGCAAATCGTCGCCAGTAAAAAGGTGAAGAATTTCGCGCCCGGAGCGCAGGGCATCAACAACAGCTTCGGCCAGATATGGCTGAGCCCGGATGCCTGATGGCTCCGGCATGACCGGCCGCCCCTACGGGGACGGCCGAGCCTTGTTGTTATTTCGAATTTCAGATACGCCCCGCCTCCAGGCGAGCGAGGGCGTTTTTGGCGGCGATCACCCTGACCATGTGGTTTTGCGGCGCATGCGAGCGGCCGGTGATCGCATCGCGATGCTGACGTTCGAGTTCGAAATCCCTGTTGAGCCCGGGATTACCGGCAAGATCGAGCGCCAGGCTTGTCACCGCAACCGCGTTGTCGATCACCACATGGCGCACCGCCATGCCGTCGATCCCGACCGGCCTTCCGGCATCGACGTCTTCGCCGAGCGAACGCAGCAGCCTGGCATTCGTCGACAGGCGAACCTCGATCTCGCCGAGACCATCCTGGATGCGGGGCACGGTTGAAATCGGTGCGCCGAGGCTTGCAGGCGCATGATGCGCCGAGAAGGAGATCACCCTGTCACGCGCCGACAGCGCCACGCCGTGATAGACGGCGCCGATCAGCGAAAAGAAGAAGGCCGTCGCGTGCTCCTCCCGCCTTATCGGCTCCGAAGCGGGCTGCGCCTCGATAACGTCTTCGAGGGGGATCGCGACATCATCAAGAATGATGTCGTCACTGGCGGTCGCGTGCATGCCGGCGGCGTTCCAGGTCTTCTCGATCGTCAAACCGGGGCTGTCGGTCGGCACGAGGAAGGAGGCAAGTCGTGGCTCGGGCTCGTCGGTCAGGGCCAGAAGCGATACCCATTTGAGGATCGGAATGCCGGTCACATAGGTCTTGCGACCGGTAATCCGCCAGCTGTCGCCGACCCGCCTTGCAATCGTCTCCGGCAAGGCGCCATGGGCCGGAGAGCCGATACGCGGCTCGGCCTGGGCGGCGTTGATCAGGGCCGGGCCGAGCCGGTTGGCAAGAAGCACCCGCTCGGCGAGATGGCTCGGCCATTTTCCGAACCGCCGCAGGCTGTAGTGGCTATTGTAGTGCATGGCGAGCACCAGCGCCGTGGAGGGTTCGCCGCGGGCGATCTCGCTGATCACAGCCTGCGCATCCGCAAGCCCCCCGCCATAGCCGCCGTGCTCTGGCGCCGTCATCAAGCCGAGCAGGCCTGCCTCGTAAAGCCGGGCGAAGTTCTCGAAAGGAAATTCGCCGCTCGCGTCGAAATGATGAGCGTCTACCGCGAAATCCTTAGCAAGCCCTCGTGCTCTGTCGATGGGGTCGATCGTTTCCTGCAGCATGCTTATCTCCTGTCAGGCGACAGCGCGGGCATCAAAGCCGTCGATATGACGGCGGTCGACCCAATCGGCGATATCGAAGTCGGCAGCGAGGAAACCAAAGTCGCGCAGGAAATCCTTGTAGTGGCCGACCGCTTCGACCAACCCGGGCTCCAGGCCGAGGCCGAGATGGCGGTGGATCTCCGCCCCGTTTGCCGCCAGTACCTGCTCCTCGGTGGCGCCTGCCTCGCGCGCAACGAAGCGGCGGGTTTCGTCGGGATGGGCTTCGGCCCAGTCGGACGCCTTGTAGATCGCCTCCAGGAGCCGGTAAACGAGATCGGGTCGCTCGTCCGCAAGCAGTTCGTCCACAGTGAGGACGCGCGGCGAACCGGAATTGATGCGGAACTTCGGGTCAGGGTGAAAACCGAATTCAACGACCTGAACGGCACCGATCAGATTGGCGACGCTGATGCCGGCCGTTCCCTTCACATAGATCGCATCCACCTCAGCACGGAGGAGGGCTGCGATCTCCTCGCCATAGGCCTGACGACGCTTTAGACCGAATAGCGATGGTCCCTCCTGGGTGGCAAGCACGGAATCGGCAAGTGCGATGTCGATGATCTCCACATCGCCAAGCGCAAGACCTTCGAGTGAAAGGGCCGACTGCAGACCTTTCAAGGCCGTGGCGCGCATGAAGTCGACGATACCTTCCGGCCGGCGGGCAATGCCGAAACGACGCCCCTTCAGGTCCTTGGTGTGTTTGATCCCGGTCTGGGGCAGGGTGATGATCGCTTGAAACTCGTCGGTCCAGGTGATGCCGACGAGCCGGGTCTTGCGGCCTTCCGAGCGGGCGCGGATTGGCGGCACATTGCCGCCATGGCGGAAGGACCAGTCCAGCGTATGGTTGAAATGGCTCTGGCGGATGGCGCGGTCCGGCGAGTCGATGATCGATTTAAGTGTCACACCTTCCTTGCGGAAGCCTTCCTCCAGGTAGCCGAGTTGGGCGGCAAGGCCAACCGGTGTCGGCACCGGGCAGCGCGTGTACCAGATTTCGGAAATGGCATTGCTGGTCATGGTTGTCCCTTTCTCAGTGGCGCAGGCCGGCCTGCTTCATCAGCGGCAGCACGTCGCTGCCGAAGAATTCGAGGTCGTCACGGAAATCGAAGAAGCTGAGCTGCAGACCGTCGACGCCGGCTGCCTTCAATTTCAGAAACTGGTCGACCACGCTTTCAGGCGAGCCGATGACGCGGATATTGCCGCCGACGAAGCGGTAGGGATCCTGGGGATCGCGGCCTTTCCAGGCCTGGGCGTCGGAGTTTAGCGACGAAAACCCCTGCGGCGAGCGCTGGTCGCCATGGGCGACGATCCTGTCGGCAAGCTCCCAGGCCTCTTTTTCTGTCGGCCGGCAGATGACCATCGGATTGAGCAGCGTGCGCACCGTGCGTCCGACATCCTTGGCCGCATCCTTGACCCTCTTGGTATGGGCGGGCAGCGACTGCAGCGCGCTGTCGATATCGGCCCCCGTCGGGCTGGTGATGAAGACGATGTCCGAATAGCGGGCCGCAAAGGCGATGCCGGCATCCGAACCCGTGGCATTGACGAGGATCGGTCGGCCGAAATTGGGCTTCGGCGTCACGAAGCCGCCGCCGAGTTTCCAGCTGCTTTCGCCCTCGAAGGAATAGTTCTCCGTGTCGCTCCAGAGGCGCTGCACGACCTCGAGGAATTCGGCCGCCAGCTCGTAACGCCTGTCATGTTCGATGCGCGGCCAGCCGAACATTTCGTGCTCGACCGCGCGGTGGCCGGTCACGACATTGATGCCCCAACGGCCGCCGGTGATGTGGTCGAGTGTGGCGCCGAATTTGGCAAGATGCAGCGGATGCCAGGGACCGTAGAGGACATGCATGGTGGAGATCAGCATGATTTTCTTCGTGAGCCCGGCAAGGGCTGCGGTTGATACGAAACTGTCGAGGGCCTGGCCGTTGAAGACGCCGCCATAGCCGCCCTTTGGCAGCCATTGCGACAGGGCGAAGACGAGATCGAAGCCGAGTTCCTCGGCCCTTAACGTGAGCGCCTTGTTGTAGTCGAAGCGCCAGTCGGTCGACCGCTCAAGCGTCGATTGCGTCCAGCCACCGGCCTGGATCGGCAGGAAAAGGCCGAGCAGTACCGGCTGTTTGAGCGCCTGCGAGAGCGGGCTTTCGGCAAAATCGGTGGGGGCGGAAAATTTCGGCAGGCCGACGATGGAGCCGGGAGGATGTTGGATGGACATGACGGATCTGTTTCTCTTTCTGCCTGCCTAGGCTGCCACCACATAGGCGTAGGCGAGGCTGCCCGAAACGCCTTCGCCACCGACCGTGTGGTCGGCGATGCGCTTGTTGTAGATGGTCAGCTCCGGCTGGCTGGCTATGTCGATCGCCGGTAGGTCCTCGACGAGAATTTGTTGGATCTCGCGCCACTGATCGACACGTTTTTTCGCATCGACCTCGATCGCCGCAGCCTCCAAAAGCGCATCGACCTTAGGATTGCTGTAGGCGGAGCCGTTGGAGAAGGGCACGCCCGGCTTGAAGTTCTTGCTCCAGTAGAGACGTTGGACGCCGACGGTCGGATCGAAGAGGTTGCTCATGCCCTCGAAGGCGAAATCGAAATCGCGGTCGGTATAGATGCGTTTGGTATAGGTGGCGAAGTCCTGGCTGCGGACGGTCGCATCGACACCGACCTTGGCGAGCGCCTGGCGGATATATTCCGAACCGCGCGGATAGGTTTCTCCGCTCGGCACATAGTCGAGATTGATGCGGATGCGCACGCCGTCGCTGCCACGCGGATAGCCGGCCTCGTCGAGCAGCTTTTCGGCGGCAGCAAGATCGATCGGATAGGTCTTCAGATCGCCATCATACCATTTGGCAAGATTGGGATTGATCGGACCGGGAATGGCCGCGCCATAGCCGTAGTTGATGGTGTTGAGGATCACCTTGCGGTCGATCACATGGGCGAAGGCCTGGCGGACGCGAATGTCCTTGAAGAAGGGACGTTCGAGGTTGAACTCGATGCGGCTGACGCCGTTCGCATACTGATAGCCGCGCTGCTCGAAGGCGATACCGGGGACCTCCTTCAGACGTTCAAGGTCGCTAAGAGGAACGGGCGTCGAGGGCGCAAGATCGATTTCGCCGGTTTCGATCGCGATGGAGCGCGCCGCTGCATCGGGAATGAAGCGGACGATGAGCTGGTCGAGATAGGGACGCGGTTGATCCCAGTATTCAGGATTGCGCTCATAGACGAGGTGGCTACCGCGAACCCATTCCTTGAACTTGAAGGGGCCGGTGCCGATCGGCGCAAGATTGGCCGGATTTTCGGCGACCTTCGTTCCCTCATAGATATGGCGCGGAACGATCGGCGCCTCTGAGGAGGCAAGCGCGGTGATGAGATAGGGAGCCGGCTTGGAGAGTTTCAGGATCGCCGTCAGCGGATCCGGCGTTTCGACGTCGACGAGGTTGAGGAACGTGTTGCGGCCACGCGGATGAACCTCCTTCAGCGTCTTGATCGAGAAAGCGACGTCGGCCGATGTAAAGGCCTGGCCGTCATGCCATTTTACACTGTCGCGCAGGTGGAACGTGTAGGCCAGCCCATCCGGGCTCACCGACCATTCCTTGGCCAGAAGCGGCTGCGGGTTCAGTTCGAAATCATAGGTCAGAAGGCCTTCAATGACCTTCGGTGAGACGTAGACGGAATTGAAGGCAGTGTTGGCAATCGTCGTCAGCACCGGCGGCTCGGCCGACAGGAGCAGCGTCGCTGTGCCGCCACGCACCGGGGCCGCAAAGGCCGGCAGGCGTGTCACCGACGCCACGGTGAGCGCAACGGAAGCAAGAAGGAAATTGCGGCGTGTCGGGGCAGGAAATGCTGGCATGGTCGGTCCCTCAATGATTGTGCGTGCCCGTTGCCGGGCGTCCTGGGTTCGCCTTTCCATACTTCGGCGCCGTCGTAGAGTTTTTTACCCAATTCCGGAGCTGCGTCGGTAGGAAATTCTTACATAAATCTTAGTGACGTTAAATAATTTCAAAAGACTCCTATATTCGATCTCTTCTTGGAATTATTTACTAATATGGATTTGACAAAACCCACAGATTTAGTCAACTACTATCGCAACGCAGCACGATGAATTCTTCCGGCGACGCGAGGTGGAAATCCATGTCGGCACTCAAGCGGGTCGCCCGCACGATCAGAAAGACCGTCATTCAGGCCGTGCCGACCATGCTCGGCATCGTCATATTGAGTTTCTTCCTGCTCAAGCTCGCACCGGGCGATGCGGCCGACGTGATGGCGGCAGAATCCGGTTCGGCCACGGAGGAAACAATGGCGGCTCTGCGCCAGCGCTTCGGGCTCGACAACCCTCTTCTCGTCCAGCTCGCCAACTACCTGGACAACCTGGCGCATTTCAGCCTCGGTTTTTCGCCGCGCTACGGAATGCCGGTTGCCGATCTCATCGGCCAGCGGCTGCCTGGAACACTGACGCTGATGCTGGCCGCGCTGCTGATCGCCATTGCCGTTGGTCTGCTGCTCGGCGCGCTGATGGCAAGCTTTTCCGGCAGGCTTGCCGACCGGGTGATCTCGGTCGTCTCGCTGCTGTTTTACTCAATCCCCGGCTTCTGGATCGGCCTGATGCTGATCCTGTTTTTCTCGGTCAAGCTCGGCTGGCTGCCGAGCGGCGGCGACAGCACGATCGGATCGCGGCTGACCGGGCTTCCGGCGCTCCTCGACCGGATCCGCTACATGGTGTTGCCGGCAACCTCGCTCTCCCTCTTCTATCTGGCAATCTATGCGCGACTGACACGCGCGGCGATGCTGGAGGTCAAGTCGCAGGATTTCGTCCGCACCGCCCGCGCCAAGGGCGTGTCGCCCTTCTTCCTGACCACGCGTCACGTGCTGCGCAATGCGCTGATCCCGATCACGACAATGGCCGGCATGCATTTCGGGGGCATGCTTGGCGGAGCCGTCGTGGTCGAGACCGTCTATAGTTGGCCGGGGCTCGGCCGGCTTGCCTTCGAAGCCGTGATGGCCCGCGATTTTTCCGTGCTGCTCGGCATCTTGCTCTTGTCCTCCTTCCTTGTGATCGTCGCCAACGCGGCCGTCGATCTGCTGCAGGCATGGATTGATCCCAGAATCGGAGCCAGCCGATGACCAGTCAGAAGCTTCATACCTATGCCGGCAGCGCAATCGATCTGGCCGAGCACGACAGCGACGCCTCGCGGCCGCTGCCCCAGAAACCCGCCGAGCCGCGCTGGACGCATATCCATGCGCCCGACGTGCGCGCCGCCGCCGTACCCGGTATTGCCTGGCGCGGTCTGCGGCGTGAGCTCAAGGTTTTTCTGTCCAATCCCACCGCATTGTTCGGCGTCCTGTTCCTGATCGCCACCGCACTCGCTGCCCTTCTTGCTCCCGTCTTTTATCCCGGCGATCCGATGGAGATGGTGGCGCGACCGTTCCTCTGGCCGGGCCAAAATCCGTCCTATCCGCTCGGTACGGATTCGATGGGACGCGATGTGCTCGCAGGCATCCTCCACGGGGCGCGCATTTCGCTTACGGTCGGTATCGCTGCGACCGCCCTCGGGCTTTCCGCCGGCATCACGATCGGCGCGATGGCGGGATATTTCGGCGGGATCGTCGATGATCTCCTGGTGAAATTCATCGAGATCTTCCAGACGATCCCGAGCTTCGTCTTGCTCGTCGTCCTGGTCGCCATCGCTCAGCCGACGACCTCGACCGTCACGATCGCGATTGCCATCGTCAGCTGGCCGACGGTGGCGCGCCTGACACGGGCCGAGTTCCGCGCCATCCGCGAGAAGGACTATGTGCTGGCCGCTCGAAGCCTCGGCTTCGGCCATGCACGCATCATCTTCCGCGAAATCCTGCCGAACGCCCTGCCGCCGCTGATCGTCACCTCCTCGGTTATGGTCGCAAGCGCCATCCTGATGGAGTCGGCGCTGTCCTTCATGGGGCTTGGCGATCCCAATCGCGTCTCCTGGGGATCGATGATCGGTGCCGGCCGGGACGTGATCCGCACCGCTTGGTACCTGACAGCCCTGCCGGGTCTCGCGATCGTCTTTACCGTACTGGCACTCAATCTTCTGGGTGATGGGCTCAACGATGCGCTCAATCCGCGCTTTTCGGAGGAACGCTGATGAGCCATCTTCTCGAAGTCCGCGATCTCTTCGTCCGCTTTGCGACCGCAGAGCCGGTGAAGGGCGTAAGCTTCAACGCCAATCCGGGAGAGATGCTGGCGATCGTTGGTGAATCCGGCTCCGGAAAATCGCTGACAGCCCTTGCCCTGATGGGGCTCCTGCCACGGCACGCCCGGCCGGGTGGCGAAATCCTGTTTGACGGTCGCAGTCTGCTGACGCTGTCGGAACGGCAGCTGCGCCGGATTCGCGGGCGCGACATCGCGATGATCTTCCAGGAGCCGATGACCTCGCTCAATCCGGTCCTGTCGATCGGTGACCAGATCATCGAGGTGCTGCGGATCCATGAGGATCTGAGCCGCCGCCAGGCGCGTGCCCGGGCGATCGAGCTTCTGGACCTCGTCAGTATTCCGGAGCCGGCCAGACGCATCGATGACTATCCCCATCAGCTGTCGGGCGGCATGCGCCAGCGCGTGATGATCGCGATTGCCGTTGCCTGCAATCCGAAACTTCTGATCGCCGACGAGGCGACGACCGCGCTCGACGTGACCATCCAGGCGCAAGTCCTGCAGCTTCTCGACAATCTGCGCGCCAAGCTGAACATGGCCGTCATCCTGATCACGCACGATCTCGGCATCGTGGCGCAATGGGCTGATCGCGTCGTCGTCATGTATGCCGGCCGCAAGATCGAGGAGGGGCTGCCCGGTCCGGTCTTTGATACGCCCTATCACCCCTATACGCGCGGCCTCCTGGCTGCCTCGCCGCGGCTGACGGCTGATTATCATTATCGCGATGGGTCGCTTGCCGAAATTCCGGGCTCCATCGTCTCGGCCGCCGGCGAGAAGGGCTGCTCCTTCCGCCCGCGCTGTCCGGTCGCCCGTCCCGCCTGCGCCCAGGCGGTGCCGACGCTGTTTTCCATCTCGGCGGGCCGCGAAGTCGCCTGCCCCTATGTTTCAGTCCATGCGGAGGTCGCTCATGTCGCTCCTGTCGGTCGATAGGCTCTCCACCCATTATCCAGGCAGCGCCGGCACGGTGCGTGCCGTCGACGGCGTGTCACTGGAAATCGGCGAGGGCGAGACGGTTGCGCTCGTCGGCGAATCCGGTTGCGGCAAGTCGACGCTTGGCAAGTCACTGACGCGTCTCGTCACGCCGTCTTCCGGGCAGGTCCACTTTCGCGGCCGCGATGTTACGGCCATGTCGAACAGGGAGCTGCAGTCGATCCGCCGCAGCATCCAGATGATCTTCCAAGACCCCTTCGCTTCGCTCAATCCGCGCCAGACCATCCGCACGATATTGACGGCGCCGCTTGCCGTGCACGGCATCGGCGATCGCAGGAAGCGTGATGCGATCGCTGCGGGAATGGTCGAGCATGTCGGCCTGCCGCGCGATTCCCTCGAGCGCTATCCGCACGAATTTTCCGGCGGTCAGCGACAGCGCATTGGCATTGCCCGGGCGCTGATCTTGCAGCCCGAGCTCGTCATCTGCGATGAACCGGTCTCGGCACTTGACCTGTCAATCCAGGCTCAGATCCTCAACCTGCTGGTCGAGATGAAGACGGAGCTGTCGCTTTCCTATCTTTTCATCTCGCACGATCTGTCCGTCGTTCGTTATTTTGCCGACCGGGTGCTCGTCATGTATCTCGGGCGCATCGTCGAAAGCGCCTCGACTGCCGACCTCTGGAGCGGCGCCAAACATCCCTATACGCGGGCCCTGCTTGCCGCCGTGCCCGACCCGTCGCGCCGCAAGCAAGCCGCCCCGATCACCGGCGACCTGCCAAGTCCGCACAATCCACAGTCCGGCTGTCGCTTCAACACGCGCTGTCCGCTTGCCACCGATATCTGCCGGGCCGAGGATCCGGCCTTCCGCCAGTTCGGCGCTGGCCATGCCGTCGCCTGCCACCACGCTCAATGAATGGAGAATGAAATGGTCGATTATCGCTACCTCGGGCGCAGCGCGCTCAAAGTGTCACCGCTCAGCCTTGGAACCATGATGTTCGGCGGGCCGACGCCCGATGAGGTCGCCTTCCGCATTATCGACAAGGCCCGCGAGCAGGGGATCAACTTCATCGACACGGCCGACGTCTATCACGACGGCAAGTCGGAAGAGGTCGTGGGCCGTGGCATCAAGTCAAGCCGCGATCACTGGGTATTGGCGACCAAGTTCGTCAACTCGCACACCAAGGGCCCGAACCTCGGCGGCCACTCGCGCAAATGGGTGATCGAGACGGTGGAGAATTCGCTGCGCCGGCTGAACACCGACTATATCGACATTCTTTATTTCCACCGCGCCGTCTTCGACGCGCCGCTCGAAGAGCCGGTGCGCGCCATTGCCGACCTTATCCGCGCGGGCAAGCTTCGCTATTTCGGGGTCTCGAATTTCCGCGGCTGGCGCATCGCCGAGATCGCTCATCTTGCCGATCAGCTCGGCATCGATCGGCCGGTCGCAAGCCAGCCACTCTACAACATCGTCAACCGCACGGCCGAAGCCGAACAGCTGCCGGCCGCCCACTCTTACGGCCTCGGCGTTGTCTCCTATTCGCCGCTCGCCCGCGGCGTGCTGACCGGCAAATATGAGCCGGGCAAGGAGCCGGGTGCCGATACGCGTGCAGGCCGTGGCGACAAGCGCATCCTCGAAACCGAATGGCGTCCGGAATCGATTGCGATCGCCAAGGAGATCGCTGCCCATGCCAACCGCAAGGGCATTACGCCGACCGAGTTCGCGCTCGCCTGGGTGTTGAACAACAAGCTGATCTCGGCCGCCATCACCGGTCCGCGCACCGAAGAGCATTGGGACAGCTATATCCGCGCGCTCGACGTCAAGCTCGATGCCGAGGACGAGGCCCTGGTCGACAGGCTGGTGACGGCCGGTCATCCGTCGACGCCGGGCTTCAACGATCCAAGCCATCCGGTCGAAGGGCGCGTTCCGCGCCTCAGCGAAGGTGGGACCGACAATGTCGTGTCGCTGACGCGCGCCGTCGCCTGAGGCCGTTGGGGAGGATCCGCTCTCGCGTGGATCCTCCCCATTCTTCAAAAATCCGCCGTTGAAAGCTTGACCATGGCCATTCCGACCTCTTCCGTGCTGTTATCTGCAGGTGGATCAACGCCCGATTCCGATCTTGCCGCCCTGCTTTCGACGGTACCGGCGCTCGCAGCCGAAATCGGCAAGGAAGCGGCACGGCGCGATCTCGATCGCGAGCTTCCGTTTGAGGCTTTCCGCCTGTTCAAGGAGGCCGGTCTCGGAGCGCTGCGCATCCCCGCCTCGCTCGGCGGGCCTGGCGGCAGTGTCCTCGACTATATCGAAACGATCATGGCGATCGGTGCGGCCGATTCCAATGTCGCGCATGCGCTTCGCAGCCATTTCAATTTCACCGAGAGCCTCATTCTCAATCCGAATACAGCGCTCGATCGCACACAGCTTGTCAGAGTGCTTGCCGGCAAGCTGTTCGGCGGCGCTCATACGGAACAGGGCACCAAGCGGCCCGGCGAGGTGACGACCAGGCTTTCAAAATCCGGCGACAGCTATCGCCTCAATGGCCGCAAATGGTATGCGACGGGCACTGCCTTTTCCGATTTCGCTTCCTTCAGCGCGAAAAATGACGAGGACCAGCTCGTCAGCGTTCTCTTGCCGGTCGACCGCAAAGGCATCACCATTCTCGATGACTGGGACGGCATGGGCCAACGGCTGACCGCAAGCGGCGGCGTGCTGCTCGAGGACGTCGAGGTCCTGGCCCATGAGATTTCCACGCGCGGCCTCAATTCGCTTGTCGGGCGCCATACATCGACCCTGCGCCAGCTCCACCTTGCCGCTTCCATGGCCGGCGCGGTGCGCGGTGCGGTGGCCGAAGGCACCGATTACGTGCGCAGACAGGCGCGTTCGGCTGCCCATAGTGCGGCCGAGACGGCCAATGCCGACCCCTTTGTCCAGAAAATTCTGGGTGAGATCGCCAGCGGCTCCTTTGCTGTCGATACGCTGATCCGCGAGGCGGCCCGCGCGCTTGACCGTTCCGTCGCGGCGTTCGGAGCAGGCGATCCGGAACGACTGGAAGCGGCTCTTGTCGAAAGCGCCCTGACGACGGCGCGCACGCAGATCGTCGCCTCTCAGATCGCGCTTTCTGCCGCAACCAACGTCTTCGAACTCGGCGGTGGCTCGGCGACATCGAGGCATCTCAACCTTGACCGCCACTGGCGCAATATCCGCACTGTGCTCAACCATAATCCGCTTCTACACAAGGCGCGTGTGGTCGGCGATTTCTACATCAACGGAACGACGACGCATCTGGAAGAAGGCAAGGTCTTCTAGAACCCAGCCCGTCGCGTCGCTTCCATCTATCGCCCGGGGTCATCCGGATCTCCGGCCGCCGCGTCGGCAGGAGATCTTTGCGCCTTTCTTGCTGTCGTCCCCCGGATCTGCGTAACGGGGAGGGAGGTCTCATGCATTTCGATCCAAAGCCAGGCCATTCCGTCATCATTATCGGCGGCGGGTTTGCCGGCGCGCTAACCGCGCTCAAACTGCTCGACCAGACCACGGTCGCGCTGTCGATCACCATCATCGAGCCGCGTGCCGAGCTCGGGCGCGGCGTTGCCTATAGCACCAGCGATCCCGCCCATCTCGTCAACCCCGCCAACGGCTGGCAGCCGCCCGCAGACGTTGCCGCAAGCAGCCCGCCGCGCCATCTTTACGGCACCTATGTGTGCGACGAACTGAAGCGCGCGGTTGCACAGGCACGCTCCGGATCGAGCCTGCAGCACGTCCGTTCGTCGGCGGCACATCTGTCATCATCGCCACACCGGGTCCGTGTCGCGACCACGGGCGGCACTGTCTTGGAAGCGGACGAGGCCGTACTGGCGCTCGGGGTATTCCAGCCCGATCTGCGCCCTGCCGAGGCAGCTGTGGCGGGACATCCGCGCTTTGCCGAAAATCCCTGGAACACGGCAGCGCTCGACCGGTTGAGCGACAGTTCCGATATCCTCATCATCGGTGCCAGTCTCTCCATGGTTGATGCGATCGCGAGCATGGAGGCGAGGGGGTTTCGTGGACGCTACCGGGTGATTTCGCGGCGGGGCCAGTTCGTCGAGGGTCGCAGGAATGCCGAGCCGGCCCGTGACTTTCTCGCCGAGGGGCCGCTTCCTTCGACGGCGCGGGGCCTGCTTGCGCGCGTCAAGGCGGAACGGCGCCGGCTTGCCGCCGCCGGTGGGGACTGGCAGGGGCTGCCGCTTGCCATTCGCCACCACGTCCTGCCGCTCTGGCAAAACGCAGAGGATCGGGAAAGACTGCGCTTTGCGCGTCATCTGAGGGCCTTCTGGGACGTGACGGCGCATCGATCCGCGCCGGAAAGCCACCGCAGCGTCGAAGAAGCGCGGTCGCAGGGACGGCTCGTCGCAGAGACGGCCCGCCTGCTGGCGCTAAGGCCTGATGAAAACGGTATCGCAGCAACCCTGAAGACGGCGGCCGGCCTCGAGGATACCGTGTTCGGCGGTGTGATCGATTGCCGTGGACATCAGCTGCACGACTGGCGGCAAATCTCTGATCCGTTTGTTCGCCAGCTTCTTTCAAGCGGCGAGGTGCGCCCGCATTCGACCGGCTTCGGCATCGACGCCACCCCTGAAGGCGACCTCATCAATGAGGAAGGGCGCGTTCACCGCAACTTGAGCGCTATCGGCCATCCGTTGCGCGGTGTCGCCTGGGAATCGAGCTCGATCACCGAGCAGCGCACGCAGGCGATCGCGCTTGCCGACCGCATCCTCGCGAAATTCACGCCGGCCCGCGCCGCCTCTTAAGCAAACATTTATTCGACAGATCGGAAAGCGATCGGGGGCGCATCGTCAGATGCGCCCCCGAACCGTCAGCCTTCGCCGTCCTTGATATAGACCTCGGCGAAATTGGCCTGGACGCCTTCGGCGCCGATCGTGTGGTTCTTCACCCGCTTGTTGAAGACCGTGACATTTTCCAGCGCGATCAGATTGACCACCGGAACCTCGTCGGCGATGATCCTCTGGAAATCGTTGAATTCTTGTCTTCGCTTCTGCTCGTCGATTTCGACCGATGCCGCCTCCAGCAGCCGGTCGACCTCCGGATTGGCGTAATGTGCCGCATTGGAAAAGGGCAGGCCGAGCTTGAAGTTCTTCGACCAGTAGATGCGTTGGACGCCGAGCGTCGGATCGAACTGGTTGCCGAGATATTCGGCCGTCACATCGAAGACGCGTTCGGTATAGACCTTCTGGATATAGGTCGAGAAATCGTAGGAATCGATCGTCGCGGTAATGCCGATACGGGTGAGATTCTGTTTCAGATATTCGATGACCCGCTTGAAGCCTTCATTGTAGGAATTGTGGGTGAGCCTGAGGGCAAAGCGCGTGCCGTCGGCGCCGCGCTTGTAGCCGGCCTCGTCGAGAAGCTGTTCGGCTGCCGCAAGATCGTAGGCGTAGGGCTTGATCGAGCCGTCGTGGTAGCGTGACAGGAAGGTACTGATCGGTGTCGGCGAGATATGGCCGTAACCGTACCAGACTGTGTTGAGGATGACGTCGAGATCGATCGCGTGGGCGATGGCGCGGCGAACCCTGACATCCTTCAGATATTTGTTGTCGAGATTGAAGATGAGCTGGGTCTGATCGCCCTTGGTTTCGTAGCCGCGGGAATCGACGTTGATATTCGGCAGCGCCTTGATGCGCTCGAGATCGCTGAGCGGGATCGGATTGTCGCCGCCGATATCGAATTCGCCGGTCTCGAAGCCTGCTGCTCTTGCTGCTCCATCGGGCACGAAGCGGATGACGATCTGGTCGAGATAGGGTTTGCCTGCATCCCAATAATCAGCATTGCGCTCCAGGATGATATGCGAGCCGCGCGTCCATTCCTTGAAGACGAAGGGGCCGGTGCCGATCGGTGCGCTACCGTTCTTGTTGAGCGGCACGTCGGCGATCGCGACATTGTCGTAGATATGCTTCGGCACGATCGGCGATTCCGCCGCATAGAGAGCGCTGAGCAGGTAGGGCGCGGGCTTCGACAGGCGGATCACCGCTGTCAGGGGATCAGGTGTCTCGACCTTGACGACATTGGCGAAGGTGCCGCGCCCGCGCGGATGGACCTGCTTTAAGAGTTCGATCGAATAGGCGACGTCATCGGCGGTGAAGGGTTTGCCATCATGCCATTTGACATCAGGACGCAGCTTGAACGTGTAGCTCAAGCCGTCGTCGGATATCGACCATTCGGTCGCAAGCTGCGGTTTCGGGGTCAGGTCGAAATCATAGGTCAACAGCCCCTCGGTGATCTTCGGACTGACCTTCTGCGTGCCGCCGGCGGTGTGCGCCAGCGCCAGGATTGTCGGCGGTTCGGGCTCGACGATAAAGTTCAGCGTTCCGCCCGGCTTCGGCTTGTCTTCTGCGGCCTTGAGGCCGAACGAGGGCACGAGCGTGCTGGCGGTGGATAAAAGCAGCAGCTGGTTGAAAGTGCGACGATTGATGCTCATGAGGATCGTCCCTGTCAGGCGTTCTTGAGGAGATAGGCGGAGGAGAGGCTGCCCGAGAGACCGTCGGCAACCACCGTATGGTCCTGGACCTTCTTGTTGAAGATCGTCAGCTGCCGGAAGGAGACGAGCGTGATATCGGGCAGATCGCGGGCGATGATCACCTGCATGCGGTTGAAGAGTTCGACGCGTTTGGCCCTGTCGTTCTCGACCGCAGCCTGTTCGAAGATCGCGTCGATTTCCGGATTGTTGTAGCCCGAGCCGTTCGAGAAGGGCACGCCCTTCTTGAAGTTCTTCGACCAGTAGAGACGCTGCACGCCGATGGTCGGATCGAACGTATTGCCCATGCCGTTGGTGACGAAGGCGAAATCGCGGTCGGTGTAGACGCGCTTCAGCCAGGTCGGCACATCCTGTCCGCGCAGCGTCACCTTGACGCCGATCTTGGACAGCGCATCGCGCAGATAGTCACCGATACGAGTATAGGTGTCGCCATAGGGCATCACATCGTGCGGCACCTCGAAGCGCACACCGTCTGGCCCGCGCGGGAAGCCTGCTTCGTCGAGAAGCTGTTCGGCCCTTGCCGGATCATGGGCATAGACCGGGACGTCAGGATTATAGAAAGCCTTGAGGAAGGGGCTGATCGGGCTCGGCGCTGCGACCGCATAGCCGTAGAAGGCGATATTGGCGACAGTCTGCCGGTCGATCGCATGGGCCACGGCCTGGCGGACCTTGTCATGCTTGAAATACTCGTTCTGCAGGTTGAACTCGATGCGGTAGACAGTCGGCGAATAATCGTTGCCGCGATCGTCGACGGCAAGCGTGGGCGAGGCTTTCAGCCGGTCGATTTCGCTCAGCGACACCGGCGTATCGGGAGCAATATCGACTTCGCCGGTCTCAAGTGCTGCAAGTCTGGCGCTGGCATCGGGAATGAACTTGACGACGATGCGGTCGAGATAGGGCTTGCCCTGGTCCCAATAGTCGGGATTGCGATCCAGGATCACATGGCTGCCGACCGCCCATTCGCGGAAGATGAAAGGACCGGTGCCGATCGGGGCGCGACCATTTGCGTGTCCGGCAAGATCGGTGGCGCCCTCGTAGACATGCTTGGGTACGATCGGCGATTCACTCGCCTGCAAGGCGCCGATGAGATAAGGCGCCGGCTTCGACAGACGGATGATTGCGGTATGGGGGTCCGGTGTTGCCACTTCCTTGACACTGGAGAAGGTGGCCCGGCCGCGCGGATGCACCTCCTTGAGCGCCAGGATGGAGAAGGCGACATCCTCGGCGGTAAAGGGTTTTCCGTCATGCCACTTGACGCCCTGCCTGAGTTCGAAACGGTATTCCAGCCCGTCGTCGCTGACGTGCCAGGCGGTCGCAAGCTGCGGGATCGGCTTGAAGTCCAGCCCGTAAGCCAGCAATCCTTCCGTGACCTTGCCGGAGACGCGTGTGGTCGGGCCTGCCGTATGTGCAAGGGTGACGAGTGTGGGCGGCTCCGGCTGGACGAGCAGGTTGAGCGTACCGCCGGCGACAGGCTCCGCCGCCTCGGCAAAGCGGCCGATGGGCACGACCGCACTGAGCGCTGCGAACGCGAAGAGCTGATTGAGCTGACGTCTGTTGATATCCATAACGACCCCCTGTGTCCGTTTCGGCCTGCCGAGGCCCACGCCTTGGTGAGCGCGCATGATCGGTCCGGGGAGGGGAAATCGAGAAGAATGTTTTTCTAGCAGCGCCCGAAAGCAAAGCTTCGCGCAAATCGGCAGGCGTGCCGGGGCCGTAATAATCTAGTCTTTTAGTAGACAATTTTTCGATTTTAGTTTTTGCTTCTCCGGCAAGGGTGATCACGCGCAAGGAAATGTTTCCGGCCTCGCTATCGGCGCAAAGTGGGTTCTCGTCTTGTCTGGTCGGTTTGTGGTGCAATCAGCGCATGAACACGCTCGCGCCCCACCGCAGGAAGACCATCAATCCGACGCTTGCCCGTCTGCCGCCGCTGACGTCGCTGCGCGCCTTCGTCGCGACGGCGCGTCATCTCAATTTCATCCGTGCCGCCGAAGAGCTGCACGTCACCTCGGCTGCCGTCGGCCAGCAGATCAGGCTCCTGGAAAACTACCTTGGCCAGCCGCTGTTCAACCGGGTGCGCGGCCAGCTGCAGCTGACACCGGCAGGCCACGCCCTGATGCCGGGTCTGACCGATGCCTTCGACGCCGTTCTTTCGGCCATGACGCAGTTTGCGACGAGCGATCACGAGCAGCCGATCCGGGTGTCCGTCGCACCGTCCTTCGCCAGCAAATGGCTGATCCCGCGGCTCGATGCGCTTCGCCGCGCAGCCCCCGGCCTGCAGGTCCTGGTCGAAGCCTCGACCGATCTGACGGACCTCGACGCGAGCGACGCCGACTGCGTGATCCGCTTCGGCAGCGGCGCCTATCCCGGCCTCGCGGTCGATCATCTCTTCTCAGAGGCGGTCGTGCCAGTCTGCAGTCCGCAATTTGCCGACCACCACGGATTGTGGGAGCGACCGGAGGCGATCGAAGACGTGCCGCTTCTTCATGAAGAAGGGGCTGAGCATGACCATGCCTGCCCGGACTGGCATGCCTGGCTGCGCGCCGAGGGACTTTCCTATCGCCCGTCGCGCGGCGGCTTCCGATTGAACCAGTCCTCGCTGGTGCTCGACGCGGCTGTCGCCGGCCAGGGGCTCGGTCTCGGCAAGATCCGGCTCGCGGAAGCCGAGATCCGCAGTGGCCGGCTCGTCTGCCCCCTCGGCAGTCCGCAGGCGGTCGGCTATTCCTATTTTTTCGTCACATCCACCCACAAGGCGCGGCTGATGCGGGTCGATCTCTTCCGCAACTGGCTGCTTGCCGAGGCGCGCGCCGCGCAGACGATTGAGGTCGCCTCCTCCCGTAGCCCTCGATCCGATTTCGATATGATCGCCGCCGAGTGAGATCGTGCAGAGGCAGGCCGGGACGGCCTATTTCAGCCGGAACCCCAGTTTGCGCGCCACCTCGCCAAGTACATGGCGGCCCCTGAGCGCCTCGACCGTGCCGATGCGATTGCGAACCTGATCGGTCCAGTCGATCAGAGGCATGGTCTGTTCGGTCTGGAAGGTTCTGAGAATATAATTGTAACCGGCGAGATCATCGGCCGGTGCGCCATCTTGATAGCGCTCGCGGTGCAGGACGCTTGTCTGCGGCAGGCGTGGCTTGACGCCGGCGGGCACCGCCGGATCGGGATAACCGACCGTCAGGCCAAAAACGGGAAAGACACCATCGGGCAGGGCGAGTTCGCGGGCGACCGTTTCCGGATCGTTGCGGATCGCACCGATATAGCAGGTGCCGAGGCCAAGAGATTCCAGGGCGACGACGGCGTTCTGGGCGGCGAGTGCCGCGTCGATCACGCCAAGAAGAAAGCTCTCCACGTAGTCAAGACCTTCGCCCGTCGCGCCGCGCTCGGTTGCAATCTTGCGCGGTCGGGCAAGATCGGCGAGCCAGACGAGCAGAAGCGGGGCCTGGGCGATCTGGCGTTGATTGCCGGCAACCGCATTCAAACGTCCGCGACGTTCGACGTCTTCAACGGCAACCACGCTCCAGGCCTGCAGGTTCGAGGAACTCGGTGCCGACTGGGCGGCGGCAACGGCAAGCTCGATTGCCTCCGCCGGTACCGGGTCCTGCAGATAGTGACGCACGCTCCGATGTGAGAGGATCGTCTCGATGGTTTCGGTCCAATCGCCCGAAAGCTGCTGCTTATTGCGGTAACGCTCGCCGGCAAGCGCCTTCAGCCTGTCGTTGCCGACGTTTCTTTCTGTTGCTGTTGATGGCGTCATATCGATTTCCCCTGTCTGCTGTCATTGTCGATCGCTATTCTGCCGCGGCCGCATACGGGTTGGTCGGGCGGGCAAGACCGAGATGCTCGCGAAGCGTCCGGCCGCTATAGGCTTGCCGGAACAGTCCGCGTTTGCGCAGGATCGGCACGACCTCGTCGACGAAGACCTCGAGCCCGTGCGGCAATACGTCCGGCATCAGGTTGAAGCCATCTGCCGCACCGGCGACAAACCAGCGTTCGATGTCGTCGGCAACGTCCTGTGGCGTGCCGACAATGGTGCGATGGCCAGTGCCTCCGTTCAAGGCGCGGATCAGGCCGCGCGCGCTGAGCCCCTCCCGTTTGGCGAGCGCCAGCGTGGCGCGGAAGAATGTATGGCCACCATCGGGCGGCAGCGGAATGTCGTCCGGTAGCGGCGCGTCGAGGTCGAGGTTCTTGGCGTCGAGCTGCAGCACGCCCGCAAGTCGAGCGAGACTATATTCGAGCGGTATCAGCTCGCGCAGCTCTTCCTGCCGGCGTTTGGCCTCGATCTCGGTACTGCCGATGATCGTCGCGAGGCCGGCAAGCACGAGGATGCTGTCGGCCGGCCTGCCGAAGCGGGCAGCACGCCGGCGCAGGTCGCCGGCATAATCGAGCGCCTCTTCGAAGGATTGCGAGGCGGAGAAAACGGCTTCGGCATGTTCGGACGCAAGCTCTCTTCCATCGTTCGAGCCGCCGGCCTGGACGAGAACCGGATGGCCCTGAGGCGGGCGTGGAATATTGTGCGGCCCGTGCACCTGGAAATGCTTGCCGCGATGGGCGATCGCATGGACACGTGTCGGATCGACGAAACGGCCTGTCGCGACATCGCCGATAAAGGCATCTTCCTCCCAGCTGTCCCACAGCGCCTTGACGACGGCGGTAAATTCGCCGGCGCGCTCGTAGCGGCTGGAATGGGCGACCGGCTTTTCGAGGCCGAAATTGCGGCTCTGCGACAGGTCGGCGCTGGTGACGATGTTCCAGCCGGCCCGGCCGGCGCTCGCATGGTCAAGCGTCGCAAAGCGACGGGCGATATTGTAGGGTTCGTTATAGGTCGTCGAGGCGGTGGCGATGAGCCCTATATGCTGTGTGTTGGCGGCGACCAGCGCAAGCACGATCGTTGGCTCGAGCGAGGTCAGCGGCCGGAAGTCCACCCGGTCCGAGATCGCCGCCTGGTCGGCGAGGAAGACGGCATCGAACGTGCCGCGTTCGGCGATCCTGGCGACATTGATGTAGTGATTGATATCGAAGGAGGCGCGAGGATCGCTGCCTTCCATCCGCCAAGCCGCAGGCGAGAAGCCCGAATGCAGGATATTGATGTTGAGATGAAGCTCACGCCCGCTCATTGGAATATCCCGGGTTCCGGATAGTCGCCCGTCAGGAACCACGTCCCGACATTGCGTGTCTTGTATTCGGCCGGATTGTGCAGCGTATGGATGCGCACATTGCGCCAGAACCGGTCGAAACCATGGGCGCGCACCGCCGACCGCGCGCCCATGACCTCGAAGATCTCGCTTGTGACCTCGAGCGCCACCTTGCCGGCCAGCACGTTGGCGGAAGCAACTGCAATCGCTGCCTGGCCACGCTCGTCCGCCGTCAGCGCAGCGCCTTTGGCATAGGCGGCGTCCAGGGCCTGAGCTGCCCGGTCGGCAAGCGCGGTCGCAGCCTGCACCTTCGTCCAGAGCTCACCATATTGCCGCTTGATCCAGGGATCGTCGACGTGTCGCTCGACGCCCGAATAGATCCAGGGCCGTGATTTCGTGACCGTATAGTCGCGGGCTGCTGTGAGCGCGCCCTGGGCGGTGCCGACAAAGACGTTGAGGAGCACGCTCTGCTGCTGCTGGGGCGCCAGAAGCGCGATCGGGTCGCGCGGGCGCTCCGCCAGGATTTCGTCACCGTCGATCCCGACATCCTTGTAGAAGACTCTACCGCTGCCTGTCTGCCGTTGGCCGATACCGTCCCAATCGTCGGCGATGGTGATCCCCGGACGATTGGCCGGAATATAGGCAAAGCTGCGCTGCGTGGTTTCCTCGTCTTCCCAGGCGACCATGAGATAGTCGGCGACATGCGAGCCGGAGGCGAAGGGGCGAAAGCCGTTCAGGATGACACCACCGGCGGTCTTTCGGCCGAACAGGCTCTTCGAAAAACTGTTGGTCGTATTGCCCCAGAACCAGCGGCCATCCGCTGAGCGACGCAAGATCTCATGTGAGCGATTGTCGCCAGCCGTCGCCGCGTTCTGCAGCGGGCTGAAATGATAGCCGTAGAGATGACCGAGCGAACCATCGACCTTGGAAAATTCACGCAGAACCCTGAGCGCGGTCGAATAGGGCTGCCCCTCACCGCCGAATTCCTTCGGGATCAGCAGATTGACGAGGCCGCTCTCCTTCAGAAGCCTAATCTGTTCGCAGGGTCGGCCGCCGAGCTGGTCGCGTTCGACAGCATCGTGAGCAAAGATCTCCGTGAGTTCGGCCGCCTTGGCGAGATAGGGATTGTCTCGATCCGCCTCAAAGAGGGCAGGCAGATTTGGTGTCGGCTCTGGTTGATTTGGCTCGAACGTTCCAGGCTTTACGGTCACGGTGTTCTTCCTTCAGTTATGAAGCCGGGGGAAGCCATGGCGCTCGGCAAGCAGTTCGAGGATGCGATCGGTCTTGTTGACGAAACGCACGCCATTCCAGTGTTCCGCATCAGCCGGTGCGTTCTCGGCGAGAACAAGCACGGGCAACGACTGATGTTCCTCGCCGACGGCAGCAATCACGCTTGCGCGCGGCCGGGGAAAGGCAACCCGCTCCACCTTGATCTTGCCTGCTAGATCGGGGAAGGACGCCAGCAGTCCCTCGATAGCGTTGCAATAGGGGCAGACGAAACTGACGCCCGGCTTGTTGGGATCGGAAAAACCCGGTTCGATGAGATAAAGCTTGTCGTGGCTCATTGGTTTCTCCCTATTCTGCCGCCGCAGCATTGCCGGCATCTGCGAAGCGGTTTGCCGGGTGCTTGAGACCCAGATTCTCGCGCAGCGTCGCGCCTTCGTATTCAGTGCGAAAGAGGCCTCGGCGGCGCAGCTCCGGAACGACGAGCTCGATGAAGTCGGCAAGCCCGCCCGGCATCAGCGGCGCCATGATGTTGAAGCCGTCGGCCCCGTAATTTTCGAAACGCTCTTCGAGCACATCGGCGATCTGGACCGGCGTGCCGACCACCTGCCAGTGGCCGCGGGCGCCGGCGATTCGCAGATAGAGCTGGCGGATCGTCAGATTTTCGCGTCTGGCGAGATCAAGGACGAGAGCCTGTCGGCTTTTACCGGCATTGGTGGCCGGCGGATCGTCGGGCACCAGCCCATCGAGCGGATAGGCGGATAGATCGACACCGGAGAGCTGGGAGATCAGGTTCAGTCCGACTTCGGGCTGAATGAGCGCCTGCAGGGATTCGAACTTTTCCTGCGCTTCGGATTCTGTTCTGCCGACAACAGGGAAAATGCCCGGCAGGATTTTCAGATCGTCATGTGAACGGCCGAATTTGGCAAGGCGGCCTTTGACATCGGCGTAGAAAGCGACCGCTTCCTCAAGGGTGATCTGGGCGGCGAATATGGCTTCCGCGGTACGCGCGGCAAGCTCCTTGCCGGGCTCGGAGGCTCCCGCCTGAACCAGGACTGGCCGCCCCTGCGGTGAGCGCGGGATGTTGAGGGGGCCGCGCACCTTGAAGTGCTTGCCACTGTGATCGAGCCTGTGGAGCTTGTGAGGATCGAAATAGCGTCCCGATTGCCTGTCGCGAATGAAGGCGTCGTCTTCAAAGCTGTCCCAGAGGCCGAGGACGACATCGGCGAATTCCTCGGCGCGCTCGTAACGGTCGGCATGCAGGATCTGCGCGTCATGCCCGAAATTATAGGCGGCGTCCGGATCGGAAGATGTGACGAGGTTCCAGCCGGCCCGCCCGCCGCTCAACCGGTCGAGGGACGCAAACTGCCGTGCCAGATTGAACGGATCGGAAAAGCTCGTCGAGGCGGTGGCGATCAGGCCGATATTGCGGGTGACGGAGGAAAGCGCGGAAAGCAACGTGATCGGTTCGAACGGATAAATGCCACTATGGGCCTTGCGGCTTGCCGCTTCGACGTCTTTCAACCGTGCTGCCACGCCATCGGCAAAGAAGATGGCATCGAATTTCGCAGCCTCGGCAAGGCGTGCAAGTTCGAGATAATTTTCGAATTCCGTGCCGACAGAGGCCTGCGGATGGCGCCAGGCGGCGACATGGTGGCCGGTGAAGAGCAGGAAGGCACCGAGCTTGATCTGGTCCTTGCGTCTTGCCATGGAATATCCTTTCAGCGGTAGATGGCCGGCACGGGGAACTCGCCCGTCAGCAGAAAGGCGCCGACCGTGCGCTTCTTGTATTCGGCAGGATTGTGCAGCGTGTGGGTCCGCACATTGCGCCAGAAACGGTCGAAGCCGTTGGCCTGCGTAGCGGAACGCGCGCCCATGACCTCGAAGACCTCGCTCGACACGGCAAGGCCGACCTCGCCCGCATAAAGATTGGCCGTGGCGATATCGATGGCGGCAGCACCACGATCGGCGTGGCTCAGGGAGGGTCCTTGCGCATAGGCGTCATCGAGGCTGCGGGCAGCCTTGTCGGCAAGCTCTGCGGCCGCAAGCGTGCGGATATAGAGTTCGCCATATTGGCGTTTGATCCAGGGGTCGTCGATGTGTCGTTCCACGCCCGAATAGATCCACGGTCGGGATGACGTTACCGTATAGTCGCGGCCCTCTTCCAGGATGCCCTGGGCGCTGCCGACGAACACGTTGAGAAGTACGCTCTGCTGAAGAAGCGAGGTGAGGGACGCGTAAGGCGTCAGTGGCACAGAAGGCGCGCTGATCACCTCATCGTCGTCGATGTGAAGATCGCGGAAATGGACGGTGCCGCTGCCGGTTTGCCGCTGGCCGATGCCATCCCAGTCATCCGCAATCACGATGCCCTGATGATCCGCGGGGACCGCCGCGGTCAGGCGTTCGCCGGATGAATTTTCCCAGGATATCTGAATATAGTCGGCAATGTGCGAGCCCGAGGAAAAGGGACGGCTGCCGTTGATCGTCCAGCCGCCTTTGGTCTTTTCGCCTGTCGAGGTCTTCGACATGGCATTGCCGGAATTGCTCCAGATCCAGTTGCCGGCAGCCGATCCGCTCAGCCACCTATCCTTCTGGGGATTCGAACCCCGAAAGAGGATGAGGTTCAGAGGCAGATGATGGTAACCGAAGAGATGTGCGAGCGACCCGTCGGTCTTGGCGAATTCCCGCACGATGCGAAGGATCGTCAGCCAGGGAGCCCCCTGCCCACCATAGGCTTTCGCGATTTGCGCCGACGGCAGGCCGCTTTCCTTCAGGAGCCTGATCTGCTCAACAGGTCTTCCCCCTTGCTTGTCCCGATCGACCGCATCCCGGTGGAACGCCGCCCGCAACTCGGCAGCCTTTGCTAGGAGCGGATCATCAACGTCAAATTCGAACGACATATAGCCTCTGCACATCACGGCGCCAGGAGTTCTGGCGGCGTCTATGGCGCCGACCGTCGACCGATGCTCGGGGCAAGTCCAGACAAATGAATTTGGGGTTCGGGAAAGAAATTCTTTCCGGAACCAGCGCATAATCGGATTACAAGTCTCGGCCTGCTCCGAGTCCTGATACGGCTCAGTCGCCTGACTGATGAGCGCCACCCGCTGGCGCTTGTTTTTGTCCTGCTCGCGCGTCGCAGGAAGCAAGCTTCATCAACGATGAAGTCTATGGCGCCACAGGCGCCAGGGACGTTGCTTGATGTGGACCTTCTTCGCGGGATACTATCTCGCAAGGACCGACTTTGAAGCATGTGCCCGCAGGAGTCCTGGACGTCGCCGATTTCCGAAACTTAGTCAGTGGAAGACATTATGCAAACCATCGTTCTGACGGGAGGCTGCCAATGTGGTGCCGTCCGATATTCGCTCGATCAGCAACCGCAGAATGTTCACATATGTCACTGCCGAATGTGCCAGAAGGCAGTAGGCGGCCCCTTCGCGATCATCTGCCCCGTAATGAAGACGGCATTTCGCGTGACACGCGGTGCAGTCAGCTATTTCCGCAGTTCGGATGTCGGGCGCCGCGGATACTGCTGCGACTGCGGCACCCCGCTGACATTCGACTATCCTGATGGCGAGGACATCGGTGTTCTTGTCGGTACGCTCGACGAGCCTAACCGTGCGCCGCCCGAAAATCAGTACGGTAACGAGAGTCGTGTATCTTGGTATTCTGGGCTCGTACAGGTACCCGGCGACCGACCGACTTACGCCGACAACCCTCAGATGCTGCACCGGATCACGAGCACCAACCATCAGCATCCAGACCATGAAACGGATATCTGGCCTCCGACTGTCTAGTGTCCGGTTTAGTGTGAGCGAATAATAGTGTGACGCGACCACCGCCGAGCGCTGTTGCAACTTCACGCACTTCTTTCGCGACGACGGCGAAACTCTTCCCCAGCACGCGCCACTTCAACGCCGACATTGAGGGCCTAAAACGGCAGCCGTCTGGTTGATTTGCAACATCTGACGACAAGATAGCGTCGCCTCACGTGCGCCCGGCACAGAATGGGACCGATTTTTGCGGCATTCGACAAGGCTATTTCGCGTCAAGTGAACATGGCGGCGGTTCGCGGTATCGATGTTCAGGGGCGCGCTTCCAGTTGCGCTGGAGATGGCCGGTCGTCTGTTGCGACAATGGCGACGTGTGGCGGGTCAGATCCGGAAGCGGAACACGAGGTCGTTGGGCAGTCGCTCCTGCTTCCGCCGCGCAACGCTGACGCTGAAGCTCCTGCCCTTCCTCACCCTCTCGTCTGACGCGAATTCCCGATGCTCGATTTGCAGTCTGCAGGCGAGAAAGAGCAACTCGAATAACGTCGGCGGAGGCCGGCAGGACAACTCGGCCACGGAGGCGAGCACCCGATAGGGTTAGTGCGGTAGGTATTGTCGAATATGCGGATATACGCATTATTTCTGCGGCTGGCGCTGCCAGCGAGATCGGTCGAGGCTCTGGGGATACCATGGAAACAATTGTTGAGGACGCCCATACTGGCGTAGTGTCGCCTGAACTCGTGGTCGATGCACTGTTTGCATGCCGCAAGACAGCAGCGATCAGGGCGGGCATCGAGCTCGCCAAACTTCGCACGTGACTCTCAAGTTAAATCCCCATTCTCAATTCATATGCCGATACAACTATTTGATATCGTTCAGACCGAAGTCTAGCAGTTAACTGCCAAACGACAGCGAGCACGTCGATGGCAGCGAATTGTTAGGGAAGGCGTGCTGTCGCAGCTTGCGCTGCATTTACCACAGTCTAAGTCAACTCTCGGCTCTCGTCCTGCAGGGTAACGGAAACAGTAGATTTCGGAACCTCTCAATTGAGAAAGATCAGGCTTGCGGCACCGATCAAGCCGGCATGCCTTCCGAGTTGTGCCGGCACGACCGGCACATCGCGATAAGCGGGCATCGCCCGCTCCTGAATGGTTCCCTCGATCGGTTTGCGAAGGAGATCGTAGCCGTGGGAAATTCCACCGCCCATGACGATCATGTCGGGCGAGTAGAGATGGAGCAGATTGGTAAAGCCGATGCCGAGCCAGCGGGCTTCCCTGTCAATTAGCGCAAGGGCTGCTTCGTCACCCCCGCGCGCAGCCTCGACAACGTGTCGGCCCGTCACCTCGCCGTCGTGGGACAGCGTTCGCAGCGCCGAACCGTCGCCCGGTTTTGTCAGAGCCGTCGCACGCCGGCCGAGTGCCGTGCCCGACGCCACCGCCTCGAAGCAGCCCACCGCCCCGCAAAGGCATCGTTCGCTCTCGCTGGTGATGGTCATATGGCCGATTTCGCCTGCGAGCCCGCGGCGCCCATGCACGATCCGGCCGTCGGAGATCACCCCGCCGCCGATGCCGGTGGACACGGTGACGAACACCAGCGAGGCCGCGCCGCGGCCGGCGCCGAAACGCCATTCGCCGAGAGCGGCGGCGTTCGCATCGTTCTCCAATCGGACAGGCAGGTTCAAGCGGTCCTGAAGAAGGCGCGCGAGGGGGACTTCACGCCAGCCCGAGAGCGTCGGCGGTGCTGTAAGGATGCCCGCGACCGGATCGAGCGGGCCGGGCGCTCCGATGCCGATACCGAGCGGCCTGGCGTCGGGACGTTGCGAGCAGGTTTTCTCGGCAAGCATTGTGATCTGCTCGATAACGGCATCCGGTCCATCCCTGGCGCGCGTCGGCACGGATGCGAAAGCCAGCAATTTGCCGCCGTCGCCAACCAGTGCAGCGCGCAACTCCGTTCCACCCAGATCGAATGCAAGCGCAATTCTGCTCATCAGGGCCGGGTCTCCAGAGCATGCAGCCAGGCGATACGCTGCGGCAGATTCGTGTCGCCGAACGCCAGCGATCCGAGCACGACCGTCTCGGCACCTGCTGCCCGCAACAGCGGAACGGTCTGTTCGCGGATGCCGCCGTCCGCCGCAAGAACGATCTCCTTTTCACGTCCGGCACGCTTCATCAGCGAGCGCGCTTCGCGAAGCCGATCGCAGGCTTTGTCCGAAAGGTTTTGTCCCTTGACGCCGATCGAGGTCCCGAGCAGCGTGAAGAAAGCGACCTCGGCGAGGAACGGTTCTGCCTCGGCGACCGGAGTTTCCAGCCGCAGGACGACGCCGGCTTCGGCCCCAAGCTCCTTTGCGAGGGCCACTGCGCGCAGGCTAGCCTCACCGTTCTCGGCATGAACGCTGACGAGATCGGCGCCCGCTTCGATGAACTGGCGTGTCTGCTCCTCGACAATCTCGGCCTCGACCATTAGATGCACATGGATCGGTTTTGCCGTCAGCTTGGCGATGCGGGCGACGAAATCGGGAAAGAACAGGAAGCCGGGTGTGAAGCGCGCGTCGGCAACGTCGATATGGTGGAGATCGACATAGGGTTCGATGCGGTGAAGGTCGCGTTCCACATTTGCAAGATCTGCGGACCAGAGTGAAAACTCGCCGAGCAGCCTATGGCGGGGCAATGCGGCGATGGCGCCGCCCGAGAGGGATTTCGATGTCATGGCTGAGCGACGCTCCGATGTTTGAATTCGGTGGTGAGGAATTGCAGGATAACCGTTCGGACCGCGGCGAAATGCGCTTCGGCATCCGCTGCCTTTGCCGGCACTTCGAGGAAATGCGCATTTGGAAGCGCGTCAGCCGTCAACCGTGCGACTGCGAGAGGGTGAATGGCATCCTGCTGATTGCCGAGGACGAGGGCGGGAATAGCAAGCTTTGCCGCGTCTTCTCGCGAAACGCCGGTGCCATCCGAGGCGATGTCATCAAGCACGTTGGCAAAGGCTAACGCATCCGGGCGCTCGAAATAGCTGAGCAGGGAAGCAAGATTGTCCGGCGCTTCCACCCGCAGACGTTCCGCTGTCGCCGACTTGGCAAAAAGCACTTGACCTTCGGCAAGTGGATGAGATCGAAGCAGAGCCGCGATCTCGCGGATCGGCGCGAGATTGTCGGGCGCGTGGGCAAAGGACCAAGCCGGGCGGACCAGGATGAGACCCATGACCCGCTCGGGATGCATTTTTGCCAGATGCAGCGCGATGGCTGCGCCCATAGAGATACCGCCGGCGATGAACCGGTCTATTCCCTTTTCGTCCGCCGCGGCGATGACGTCGGCTGCAAACATCGCAATCGAGAAGGGGCGCTGCGTTCCGAGCGTCGAACTGCCATGTCCGCGGCACTCGGTTGTAATCCGCCGCCAGCCTGACCCTTCGGGGAAAACCTGCGCGACCTGCGCTTCATTTCCTCCGAGCCCGTGTTGAAAGAGCAAGGCTTTGCCGGTCCCGAAGTCTTGAATGGAAAGGTCGGCATCGTCTCGCCTGAGGGTGATCTGCACCTTCATCGGATCAGATCCGAAAGAAATCTGGCGACGGCGGGTGCCTGCTCCGCCGCAAGGCCGTGCGTGACGAGCGCACCGCTGAAACCGGTCGCGCGTAGGCCGTCGATGAAGGCGGGGAAATCGACGATACCCTGACCTGCCGTCGCGAAGCGGCCGTCGGCATCGCGGTCCTTCGCATGGGCCATCGTCACATGCCCGGCCGAGAGTTCGATCGCCCTGGCGACGATCTCGGACACTTCGGCCGGTGTCGCCTTCTCGAAGAGGTTTGCCGGATCGAGCACGATGCGCAGGCGCTTCGAACCCATCTCTCGGATCAACCGCACGGCATCAGCAGCGGACGTGACAACGTTTGCTTGTTCCGGCTCAATGCCAAGATCGATGTCGCACCGCTCGGCAAGTTCCAGCGCTTTGTCCATTTCGGCGGCCATATCGGCCCAGGCGGACGGAAGCGCATTGTCCGGATGATGCATCCATTGGTCCTGGGCATGGCGGCTGCCGGTGCAGAGCGTCACCAGCGGAATCTTCAGGGCCGCTGCCGTTTCGATCACCACCCCAAGCTGTTTGAGCCCCCTTTCTCGCACGGATTTGTCCGGATGGGCCATGTTATAGGTGCCCGATAGTGCTGCGAGCGAAACGCCGGTCTCTTCAGATGCCGCCCGTATCGCGGTAATCGTTTCCGTCGCCACTGCATCCGGCATCGACGGCAGGCCGACGCAGGCGAGATTGAACTGCGTCGTCGCAAATCCGCTGTTACGCACGGCCGAGAGCACGTGCTCCGGATCGGTGCCGGGGAAGGTCTTTGCAAAGATGCCAAGCAGCATCAGACCGATCCCGTGACGGTTGCGAGTGCGACGCGTTCGCCCGTTTCGACCGAGCGGGCGATGGCGACCATGGCGCGGATGGAGGCAATGCCATCCTCTATATCAGCGCCGCGCATCGGCGCGCCGTTCAGCACGGTATCGGCAAGCCCTTCCAGTTGCCGGCGAAAGAAGTGCCCGTCGGCTCCCAGCGGCTTGCGGGTCGTCGCGTCCTTTTCATGGAAGATCTCGACTTCACTCGCCCTGAGGTACCATGGATTGAAGGTTTTGGCGATCACCGAGCCGTTTTCGCCATAGAGCTGGAAGCCCTCATGCCAGTCCATGCGGACCGCGACCGTCAGATCGAGATGACCGAGCGCGCCATTGGCGAATTCGGTCTCCACGAACCAGCAATAGGCGCCGGCACGCTCGAGAAGGCGGGCTCGCACCGCGACGATCTCGCCACACAGGAAACGGGCGGTATCGACGAGATGCGAGCCATGCGCCAGCATGAAATACTGGCGCAGGTCAGCCTTGGGATTTCCGGAGGGTTTTCTGGCAAATTTGCTGGTGATCGGCAGAGGCTGGACCGCGTCGGTATTGGTGTAGCGGTGGGTGGAGTCGCAGTACCAGGCTTTCAGCGCGAAGATCTCGCCGATATCGTCACGGACAAAAGCCCGGGCAGCCTCCAGCGCCGGGTCGAACCGCTTCATGTGACCGACCTGCAGCACTTTGCCGGAGCGCTTGACGGCGTCGGCGAGCGCCCGGCCCTCCTCGATCGTCATACCCGTCGGTTTTTCGCAGAGCACATGCTTTCCCGCATCGAGCGCCTTGACCGACATCGGCACGTGATAGGCGTCCGACGTGGCGATGATGACGGCTTCGAGCTCGGGATCGGCAAGCATCGCGTCATAATCGGCATACATTTTCTGTGGTTCGTATGTCGCACCCATGCGCGCAAGCAGGTCGGGTGCTGCGTCACAGATGGCGTAAAGATCGGCATTCCCTGCCTTCACGCAGGATTCGAGATGGGCAAACTGTGCGATCGGGCCGCAGCCGAGCACGCCCACACGCAGCCGACGGTCTTCCTTACGGATCATGACTTCTCCCTCAGGCGCCGTAGCGGCGCATCGTTTCACGGTTCGCCCGGACGGCTGCCACGGGATCGGCGGCGGCCATGTCTGATTCTTCTTCCAAGACCAGCCAGCCATTGAAGCGCGGCGCGGCAGCGACGATGTCGATCACGGCGGGCGTATCGCAGACCCCTTTGCCAAGCATGGCCCATTTGCCGTCTGCATCGACGTCCTTGAGGTGCAGATAGCGGATACGGTCCTGATAGGTTCGCAACGTATCCAGAATATCGTCGTGGCCGCGCAGAATATGGCCGGTATCGGGCACCCAGCCGACGAGGTTCCTGTCGATAAGCGAGAAGATCCGGTCATAATCGGCACGGTCGAACAGCAGCGTATTGTGGTGCGAGCTCGGATGCACAGCAATATCCACGCCGGAAGCCTTGCCCAGTTCGCCGGCCCGATTGTAGAACTCAGCGGCGATTTCGAATTTCGCCTCCCGTGGTCCTTCGGAGACAACCGTCGCCGAGCCGATCGAAACGAGAGCGCCGGAAAAGGCGGCGGCGAAATCGATCCAGCGCTGTGTGGTCCTGAGATCGTTCTCGAGCTCTTGCCTGACGGTGAAGCCGGTTTTGGAGCCCATCGCAAAAGACACGAGTGTCAGGCCATGTTTCTTCAGGCTCGCGGCGAAATCATCGGGACTATCTGCGTAGTGGCCGATCATCGTGTCGGTAATCTCGATGCCCGCGTAGCCGCCCTCCGCAATGGCTTCCAGCAGATAGTCCGGGCCGCTATTCCAGTTTCTCCCGAGCATTTCCCAGGTGAATGTCTGGCAGCCGACTTTCAGGTCTTTGATACTCATGCCCATTCCTTGACTTCGACCTGCCTAGGCCTTCGTTGATATGCCGCCGGACCGGTATGACCGCGCTCTTGGCATGATGGTGAAGTGGCGACGTCCCCTGGCGAGCCGCGTGTGACGGTCGGATTGCTATTTCCGCATGGTTTATAAAAATTTATCGCGCGTCAAGAAATAAAATGTTCTATAGCGATTGTCGCGGCAGCGATGCCCATCGATGATGGGCTAAACATCTGAAATTGGTGGGGAGGCCAATTCATGAAAGCATATCCGGAAACCAGGCTGGGCATCGGCGTTATCGGCTGCGGCAATATCTCGATGACCTACCTGCGTAACGCCGCCTTGTTTGCCGGAGCCGAATTGAGGGCCTGTGCCGACATCTCATCCGACATGTCGGCGCTGAGGGCGAAGGAATATGGCATCCGGGCGATGGAGGTCGATGCGCTCCTGGCCGACCCAGAAGTCGACCTTGTCCTGAACCTCACCATCCCGGCCGTCCATTTCGACGTGACGATGTCGGCGCTTTCTGCGGGCAAGCACGTCTTCACCGAAAAGCCGCTCGCGACGTCGGCCGCCGAGGGCCGCAAGCTAGTGGCGGAAGCCGGAGGTCGCGGTCTTCTGTTGGGTTCGGCTCCCGATACATTCCTCGGCGCCGCCGGCCGGCGTGCACGAGGCCTGATGGATGCAGGTGCGATCGGCCGCCCGGTCAGCGGCACCGCCTTCATGTTCGGCCGCGGCATGGAACATTGGCATCCCAATCCGCAATTCTATTATCAGCCCGGTGGTGGGCCGATGTTCGACATGGGTCCCTATTACCTGACGATGCTGGTCAATCTGCTCGGCCCGGTGAAAAGCGTCATGGCGATGGCGACGAAAGGCCAGGAAGAACGGCTGATCACCGCTGATGGCCCCTTCAAGAACACGACGTTCAAAGTGGGCACGCCGACCAACGTGCTCTCGCTTCTCGAGTTTCAATCGGGCGCGACGGTGAATTTCGGTGCGTCGTGGGACGTCTTCCGGCACTCCAATCATCCAATCGAGCTGCACGGCACGGAAGGTTCGTTGCGCCTGCCCGATCCCGATACGTTCGGCGGAACGGTTTCGCTTTCCGAGCGCGGCGCCGAATGGAAGAATTTCGAAAGCGAGGGCGAACTGTATGGCGCCCTGAACTGGCCGTACAGCGCTCCCGCCCGCGCCAATTATCGCATGCTGGGCGTTGCCGATCTCGTCCGCGCACTTGGCGAGGGCAGGGCGCCGCGCGCCTCCGGCGATTTGGCCCTTCATGTTCTCGAGATCATGGAAGCGACCCTGGCATCCAGCGAGGCCGGGAGCGCGGTTGCGATTGCGGGCGCAGTCGCACAACCGCCGCTGCTCGGCGAAGATGAAGCCCGCAGCCTGCTTGCTTGAGGTGAAGCGATGAAAGATCGATTGGATCCCGGCGCCGTGCATGTCCTGGCGCTCGGTCGCGCCATAAACCAGCCACCCTTTGAGCGCGGGACAGTCAACGAGGCGCGCGCTGCCTATGACGGGGGTTGCCCGACATTGCAGGGCGATCGCGAGCCGGTCGCGGCCATCGAGGACAGAATAATTGCCGGGACGGGTGGCCCGATCCCGCTCAGGATCTATCGGGGCGCGGGCGCTCCAGACGCGGATGCACCGGCGCTTCTCTACCTTCACGGTGGCGGCTGGGTCGTCGGCACGCTCGACTCCCATGACGAGATCTGCCGGTGGTTTGCGAATATCGGAGCCTGCATCGTATTTTGCCCGGACTATCGGCTGGCGCCCGAGCACAAGTTCCCGGCGGGCCTGGAGGACTGCATATCGGCGCTTGCCTATATGGTGGAGCAGGCAAGCGCGCTCGGTATAGATCCAGATCGGATCGCGGTTGCCGGCGATAGTGCCGGCGGCAATCTGGCCGCTGTCCTGTCACTTCTCGCGCGGGATGGCGTTGCCCAGAAAATCTCGGCGCAACTTCTGCTCTATCCCAACACCGATGCCGGACAGACGACCGATAGCTATGTCAGGTTTTCACAAGGATACGGTTTGACTGCCTCGACGATGCGCTGGTTCCGCGATCATTATATCCGCGATGCGGCTGATATCGCTGATTGGCGCGTTTCTCCCCTGCGCGTCGGAAATGTGGCGGGTGCGCCACCGGCCTTCGTCGCGATTGCGGGCCATGATATCCTCGCAGACGAAGGCGAGGCCTATGCCCGCCGGCTTGCCGAGGCGGGTGTCCCTGTAGCCCTGCGGCGTTGGCAGGACCAGATCCATGGCTTCGTTTCCATGGGGCGGCACATTGCGGCGGCGCGGCGGGCGGTGGAAGAGGCGGTTGCCGGATGGCGCAGCCTCGTCGATCACGCCGACTGACGCATCACCAATGTACCGTCGAGGATGATTTTTCGTGCAACGACCTGCGTGGTGTCATTGTCTTCGTCCAGCATCGAAAGCAATGTGTCGACGCTGCTGCGCGCCATGGCGGTGAAGTCTTGCGCCATCGTCGTCAACGGCGGGCAGGTATAGCGGCTGAGAGGGTGGTCGTCATGGGCGGCGATGCGAAGATCGCTATCGCTTCTGCGGCCGACGCGAAGGCCGCGCGAGTGGGCAGCTGCCATCGCGCCGAAGGCGAGGCGATCGTTCGCGCAGAGAATCGTCCTGCCCGGGAGCGTTCCAGCCGCGATCATTGCGTCGGTCTGCTCATATCCCATACGTTCGAAATCCCAGCCGTAGCTCTCGGTGGCGCCAAACACGACCGGTTCGAAACCGAGCGACTCCATCGTGGCGATATAGCTTGCCAGCCGCTCCCCGGAATTGTGATTGACATGCGGAATGTCGAAATATGTTGGCGGCTCGCCCGATCGGCAGAGATAGTCGACAATTGTCGCGACGCTTTGGGCGTTGTTGTTGCCAATGAAGGGCGTGTCGCCTTCGATGAACGTATCGAAATAGACAATGGGAATGCTCTCCCGGAGTTTTTCGAAGATGCCAGGCTCGGAAGAGAGACCGAGAGGCGCGATGATCGCGCCGGCAGCCTTCAAGGACAGAAGCGTGTTCACAGCCTCGGCTTCAAGATCTGGCAAGCCATGGGACGAAATGACGATTGGCCAGTAACCTTCACCACGGACGAGCAATTCCAGACGGTTGACCATTTCGGCATAGAATGGATCTGTGATGACAGGCACGACAATGCCGATGTTCCGTGTTCTCTTGCGATTGAGATTGCGCGCATAGAGATTAGGACGGTAGTCCGATGCCGATAGCGCCTCCTCGATGCGTTTGCGCGTCCCCGGCTTTACGCTGCTTGGGTTATCGAAATACCTAGAAAGCGTTGGACGAGAAACGCCACAGGACCGGGCGAAATCGTCCATGGTTTTGATCGTCATCTTGTCCATTGGCAATTCTGGTTGCACTGCGCCAGGGCTCGTCTGCGTCAGCCGATATCGCAAAGGCGGTCAGTGTGAAGGCTTTCGAACTGCGTTTGTAGCCCGACAATGTCGCATGCGCAAAATTTTTTGTTACATAAAGCAAAATTGGCAGCGCAGCCGCCTCTACACATAGCGCACTTCGACTCCCAACTTGTCCAGCCGACTGCGAATCCCGTGCGGCATGCCGGTGTCTGTGATGATCAGATCGACCCGGGAAAGCGAAAATGCCTTGGACGAGGCGCCAATATCCCACTTGCTGGAATCCGCCACGAGGATCACGCGCCTCGCCATGCGGACCAGATTGCGTTTGGTGCGTGCAATGTCTTCCGAGACATCGACGACATCGAATGCGTGATCGATGGCATGAGCGCTGAGGAACGCCTGGTGGGCGACAAGACCGCCCACGGCCTTGTCGGAATCCGAGACGATCGTGCTGACGGTGCTGGGAAAAACCCGGCCGCCAATCATATGCACGTCCAGGCCCGGCCGATACATCAGATGCTGCGCGATATTCATGGCGGTTGTGGCCACCACGACGTTATTGACCGGGGGCATTTGCATGGCGACCTGCAGCAGGGTCGAGCCGCTGTCGAACACAATGGACTGGTTGTCGATGATCTGGCGTGCCGCCATCTGCGCGATGCGTCGTTTGGCATCGAAATTGCGGTTCATCCGTTCTTCGAAGGCTGCCGCGGGCGAGCTGGCCGGCAATGCGATCGCGCCGCCATGCGTTTTGATGAGTTGCTTCTTGGCATCCAGAATTTCGAGATCGGATCTGATGGTCACCTCGGAGACGCCGAAGTTTTCCGCCAGCTGCGTGGTGCGCGCTTGGCCGGTCCGCTGAAGTTCCAGCATGATCTGATGTCGCCGTTGTTCCGCAAGCATGTGTGACCTCGAATTCCTTTCGAATAAGTGACGGCACCGAGCTTTCGAAAATCGAAAATGCACGGCAACCACTGTGGTCAAAAAAACACGAGAAAAGACGATGTCGGCACGTGTCTAGCCAGCATTCCCGTCATCTTAAATCAAAACGAAAGAAATCGAAATATTGAACATTCGTTTATTTTCGAGTTAGGGTCTCAGCGCGAAATCAAACTTGTAAAGGGACAGCATCGATATGGGCCTTGGAACCAAAATTCGCCTGTCACGGCTGTTTTCACATCCGTCGGGGCATTTGTTCGGTGGTGCGGTCGACCACTTCGTTGGCTATGGCAACGTCCGTGAGGGCGGCCTGGCGGATCTGCCGGGCGCACTGAAGCGGGTGATGGCCGGAGAGCCGGACTATATCAGCATTCAGCCTGGGGCTGCGCGCCATTTGTGGCCTGCCTATGCCGGCAAGGCGGCGCTGGTCATTCAAGCCGGCTGCTTTACGCCAGACGATCGAATCCGTCAGTTGATCGCGACCCCCGAGGACGCGGTGCGCTACGGTGCCGATGCTCTGGCCGTTGCCATTCCGGTGCGCGGCAATACGGAAGGCGAATATATTCGCTGGCTTACCGATACTGTCAACGCCGCTGCTCGCTTTGAAATGCCGGTCGTTGCTCATGTCTATCCCCGCGACTATTCAAACGGCGGCAAGATCGTATTCACTCCCGATGAAATCGCCTATGCCGTGCGGATCGGGTTTGAGACAGGCGTTGACGTGATCAAGGTCGGATACACCGGGGACTTCGGTTCATTCCAAGAAACCGTGGCCACTTGCCCGGTTCCCATCGTTATCGCGGGCGGTCCGAAAACGGAAAATCTGCTCGGGGCTCTGACCCAGACCGCCGACGCCTTGCGGGCGGGAGCGAAGGGCGCCGTGGTGGGGCGAAACCTTTGGGGACACGGCGATACGACGATGGCGGCGCGCGCCTTCAAGCTAGTCATTCACAGCGGTATGGCGCCGCAAGAGGCGCTCGCTGCCGCGGGCGGTTGACGGGTGACACACAACCTTCAGGTTCTGGGCTTCGGGGCTCTGGCGATCGACGATATCATCTATGTCGATCGACCGCTGAGTGCCGGCAAGGGAAAGGTGACGAGTCGCGCCCAGGACCACGGCGGCAATGTCGCGACGGCCCTTGTTGCGGTCGCAAAGCTGGGGGGACGGGCTGGTTTCATCGGTTGGCTGAGTGATCGGCCTCTTAGCGATATCAGCGCCCGCGAGCTTGAACGGCATGGGGTCGATATATCCTTTGCGCCGCGCCGCCCCGATGCCAGGCCAATACGGTCGGTGATCACGGTCGGACCTGAAGGCGACAGGTTTATCGCCTATGACGATGATGTGCCGCACGGAACCTCCGAGGCATTGGCCGACAGCACTCTTGCACAAGCCCAGGTGCTGTTGATCGACGGCTATGCCACCCACGCCGATACGATCGTTGCGCGCGCCCGCAAGCTGGGTCTGGCGGTGGTGGCAGACATTGAATGGACGATCGGGCCTGCGACCGAACGATTGATGAGCCTGTCCAACCATCTCGTATTGCCATTGAAATTTGCGCAGACTTATTCCTGCGAAACCGATCCGACGTTGATCCTGCACAAGCTTTGGTCTGACGACCGCACCGCAGTCGTTCTGACTGACGGTGAGCGAGGATCCTATATCAGGCAGACGGGAGACGCCGTTTTGTGGCATGTTCCGGCCTACGAGGTCAAAGCGGTCGACACGACGGGCGCCGGAGATTGCTTTCACGGCGCTTATGCTTTTGCGCTGACACAGGGAAAGCAGCCTGTCGACTGCGCCGTTTATGCAACTGCCGCAGCCGCGATCTCGGTGACAGGCCCGGGTGGCCGCATGGCTCTGCCGGATCAAAGCGCCTGTCTCGCGTGGCTGGCGAGGGAAGATGCGTCCGCGCCCAGACCGATTGCGCCGCCAGACTGAGAGTTCATCACACTGGTGCCCTGGACGATCGGATTAGCACTGCGCAGATGACGGTTTCGGTTCGATCTGAAACAGCGCCGGGAGGGGCTGTCTTCAGGATTGGATGGCGATGATACTAAGGAGGAAGTGCCGTGGCTGTTGTTGTACTGGACAAGATTTGCAAGACCTTTGGAACCAAATTCCACGCGATCAAGGATCTTAGCCTGACGATAAATGATGGCGAGTTCCTCATCCTCGTCGGCCCTTCGGGATGCGGAAAATCGACGGCATTGCGCATGATCGCCGGGCTGGAGGAGATCAGCAGCGGGACCCTGAGCATCGGTGGAGAGAATGTCGAGGATCTCGCGCCGAAGGACCGGGATATAGCGATGGTCTTTCAGAATTATGCGCTCTATCCGCATATGACAGTGTTCGAAAATATTGCCTTCTCGATGAAACTTGCGGGCAAGAGCAAGGAAGAGCGCACGAAGCGGGTCCACGAAATAGCAAAGACCCTTCAGTTGCATACGCTGCTCGACAGCAAACCGGCCGCGCTCTCCGGCGGCCAACGCCAGCGGGTCGCCATGGGACGCGCCATGGTGCGGGAACCGGCAGCTTTTCTCATGGACGAGCCCCTGTCAAACCTTGATGCCAAGCTGCGCGTACAAATGCGCGCCGAAATCGTCAGCCTGCAAAGACAGCTTGGCGTGACGACGATCTATGTGACGCACGACCAGACCGAAGCCTTGACCATGGGCGACCGGGTTGCCGTCCTGAAGGGCGGCGTCCTTCAGCAGGTCGACACGCCAAAGACATTGTATAGCCGGCCGGTCAATGCCTTCGTTGCGGGTTTCATCGGCTCGCCGTCCATGAATCTGTTCGAGGGCCGCTTGCAGAACGGCAGGATCGATCTGTCGACCTTTTCCATACCGGTCGCGACGGCCGCATTCGAGCAGTCTCCCGGTCTGACGGCGTTCGAAGGCAAGACGATCATCTTCGGCATTCGCCCGGAAGACCTTTACGACAGCGGTCTTGAATCGGGATCACGCTACGCGACGATCCCGGCGCTTGTAAAATCGATCGAGGAACTGGGCTCGGAGCTGATCGTTCATCTCAAGATCGAAGCAGTGCGGATCGACTCCGGTGACCCCGATGCCGTCGAGGACTTGAGCGGTGCGGCAAACGCCGTGGCGAAGTTCGAAGCCGCCAGCACAGTCCAGCCCGGCGTAATGACCAACCTGGCGATCGATGTGGCCAAACTGCACTTCTTCGATCCCCAGACGCATCTGGCAATCTAGCAGGATCCGCGGTGGCGGACCTGGTTGGAGGGCGCTCGCAAGAGCGCCTGCTTGCTTCATCGTTGACAAGTCTTCGCCGATCTTCGCCGGCCGGCTTTGCGCGTTCCGTATCGAGAGCGCAGGATCCCACGCCCGTCTCGTAACCCTCCAACTTTGCAGCCACAGGTCAGGTTCTTTTGGCGCCCATTGGCACCTGAGAGCTACTTTAAACTGTGATGCGGGCCGCAAACGACCCTGCCGAACCCTGCTTTTCCCAGATCGCCAAGCCTTTCATTTGTTTTCCTTTGGGCGACGCGGCTTTCATTTGTTTACGAAAGTAAAGAAAAAATGCGACACGAGCAATATGACAGAAAGAAAAAAACGTCTCGAAATCCGAAGACAAAGCACATAAAAATCAACAGCTTAATGTCATTTTTATCGCTCCTGGAGCCTTCTTACTTTTTCCGATCGCAGTTCTTCATTGACAGCCAGATGCCTAAAGGAACCTACTTTGGTCTCGATCGGGAGGATCGAGCAAAAATATCATTCCTAGGGAGGGAAACATGAACGTCAGAAGATATATCATGGCGGCTCAGTCGGCTGTGGCCGCTTGGGCACTATGCGCCACCTGCGCCTTTGCTCAGACCAATCTCGAGTTCATCCAATGGTGGGAACCAGAAATGCCCGCCGGCGCTCTGCGCAGCATCATGGACGACTTTGAAGCCAAAAACCCCGGCATCAAGGTGACGCTCGTCAGCGGTCCTTATTCCGCCACCCATGATCAGATCGTTGTGGGCGCAGCGTCCGGGACACTCAGCGATGTCGTCGGCCTCGACGGCGCATGGGTCAACGGCCTGGCAAAGCAGGGCGCGATCGCCTCGATGGACAGCCTGATGGCTGATGCCAAATATGATCAGAGCCAGATCGCCGATATTATCAAGGTCAACGGGCAAAGCGTCATGTTCCCGCTTGCCTCGTTCGTCTACCCGGTCTTTGTCAACCTCGATCTGGCAAAGGCGGCCGGCGTCGAAAAGATGCCGACAAACCGTAGCGAATTCGCCGCTGCCGCGAAGAAGATGACCAATGCGGACAAGAATCAATACGGTTGGGTGCTACCGCTTTCGCTGCAAAATCCTGGCGGCATCCAGAATGACGTGATGTCCTGGGTCTGGGCATCCGGAGCATCCATGCTGAAGGATGGCAAGCCCGATCTGGAAAACGCCTCCGTCGTCGGCACGCTTGAATACATCAAGTCGCTGCAGGACGCCGGCGTCATCTCGCCCGGTATTTTTGCCAAGAAGGAACAGGACAAGGTCGAAGAGTTCGTCAACGGGCGTGTCGGCATGATGATCGACTCGTTGGCGCACATCAATCTCATTCGCCAGCGAAATCCCAATCTGAAGTTCGGCATCTCCGCCCTTCCAGCCGTCGACGGCTACACCGGCAAGCGCGGGCTGCCCTATGCTTCCTGGGGTATCGGCATCAGCGACAAAAGCGAGCACAAGGCGGAAGCCTGGAAGCTCGTCGAATATTTGATGAGCCCGGAGGTGAACAGCCGCCTCGTGTCGATCGCCAATGCCTTCCCGGGCAATATCCACGCCAAACCCGATTTCTCCAAGTCAGACCCGCTGTTTGAAGAAGCCTTCAAAATCTTCCAGAGCGGGAAGCTCGCCAACGAATTCGTCGGACTGCCGGTGGCTGAAGATCTCATGCGCCAGATGAACGTCGAAGTTCAAAAGATGTTCGACGGTCAGCAAGGCGCAAAGGAGGCAGCCGCCAATACGCAGAAGCAATGGTTGGCCGAATTCGCCAAGTAGTCTCCCAAGACGGTAGCGGCAGCGTGATAGACTTCGATCACGCTGCCGCTACACCGCGACGAAGCAATGCGTTACGACCAGGGAGAAATTACCTCTCATGAGCCTCGCCACAGAAACATCGATCCGGACGCGTGTTAAAGTTCGAAGGCCCGGCATTCTTTCCTACAAGACGCGAAAGAGGCTTTTACCCTATCTATACGTCGCACCCGCGACGTTTCTTTTCTGCCTGCTGATGCTGTTTCCCATGCTCACTGTCCTGCGCTATTCGCTGATGGACGGTGCGATCACGAAGAAGGACGCGTCCTTCGTCGGTTTGCAGAACTATGTGACGATCTTCAAAGATCCGGTTTTCTGGCAGTCGGTCGGACAGACACTCTACTTCACGATAATGAGCGTCATCTTCCATCTTCTGATCGGTCTGGCCTTCGCCCTTTTGCTCAACAGCCAGCGTGTCGATCCGTTGATCAGAAGCATTCTGCGGGTTCTCTACATTTTGCCCTGGCTCTTCACGGCGGTGATCATAGCGATCATCTGGCGGCTGCTCCTGGACCCCAATGGCGTCGTCAACAGCATTCTGATGACGCTCCATATCATTGACTTCAAGGTCGAGTGGTTTTCTTCAACGAGAACCGCGCTGCATGCGCTGACCTTTGCGAATATCTGGGCGGGATACCCGCTCTATATGGTCAGCCTTCTCGCTGGCCTTCAGGGCATCCCCAAGGATCTCTACGAGGCTGCCGGCATTGACGGGGCCAATGAGTTCCAGAAATTCCGCTACATCACGATCCCGCAATTGATGCCGATCATCATCAGCATCGCCTTGCTTGATTTCATCTGGACGATGCAGGTCTTTCCCCTCGTGTGGATGACGACGGGAGGCGGTCCGATCTACGCGACCGAGGTGCTCAGCACCTACACCTACAAACTCGCTTTTTCGAGTTATGAATTTTCGCGCGCGTCGGCGAGCGCAATCTTCATTCTGATCATCTCGATGGGCGCCACATATTTCTACATCAAACATCAGAAGGCCAGGTGACCGGCAATGGCAAAACGCTCTCTCAGTCGCACCATAGTGCCAACACTCCTGACATATCTCGGGCTGGCGGTCGGGCTAGTCTTCGCGGGTTTTCCGATCCTGTGGATGTTCTTCACGTCCTTGAAATCAAATACCGAGATCTTTGCCCTGCCGCCGCGGCTGCTGCCCGACCAATTCACCAGTGTCGCCTATCTTTCGATCTTCAACGACCCAACGAAGGTTCGCTTCTTTATCAACAGCTATCTCGTCGCTGGAGTGGTAACGGTTCTGACGGTGCTGATCGCCATCCTGACGGCCTATGCTTTCAGCCGGTATTCATTCCGGCTCAAGAAAACGCTGAACGTGTTCATCATCAGCACGCAGACCGTGCCGCCGATCACGCTTTTGATCCCCTATTTCGGCATGGTCGTCGCCTTCGGTATTTTCAACACCTATTTTGCGCTGATTTTGACCTACATGGTCTTTACCCTGCCTTATGCGATCCTTCTCATGACGGGCTATCTCAATACCCTGCCAAAGGAACTCGACGAGGCAGTGCTTGTCGACGGCGGGTCGAGCTGGACGGCGCTATGGCGTGTGATCATCCCGCTGTCTGTACCCGGCATTGTCGCGACGGCGGTCTATACCTTTCTGCTGGCATGGAACGAATTCCTCTTCGCCCTGACTTTGACGAAGTCGATGGACATGCGGACTGTTCCGATCGGTATCGAATTGCTTATGGGGCAACATGCCTTCGAATGGAACGAGATGATGGCGATGAGCGTGCTGGGATCGCTCCCGCTTTTGGTTCTGTATCTGATTGCTCAACGCTACTTCCTAGCGGGCATGGCAGCCGGGTCGGTGAAGAGCTGAGTAGGCGAGAATCTCGCTTCGTCAATGTCGGATTGTCGTTCCTCCGTTCGTCCTCTGCCTGACAACGGGACAGGAGAGCGGCCGATGAGCAAAGAAACCAACGCGAATATCGAAGAAGAGACGATTGTCGCCATGCTGATGATGCGTGCCACCGCGCTCGGGGAAAAAGACGCCAAAGGCGCATTGTTCTACGAAACCGACGATTCTGTTGAGTTTTCGCTAGCACCACCACTCGTTTATCACGGCAATGACGAGGCAGGCCTGCAGGCCTGGTTCGACACCTGGGAAGGGCCAATCGGCAGCGACATACGCGATGCTAAGCTGACGGTTGGCGGAGACGTGGCTTTCTGGAGTGGCTTGTTGCATATGACGGGAACGAAGACCGACGGCACCGAAGTCGATCTTTGGTACCGCCAAACCCTTGGCCTCGTGAAGCAAGGTGGCCGCTGGATGGTGGCGCATCAGCATGCCTCCGTGCCCTTCGCCATGGATGGAAGCGGCCTCGCGCTGCTCGATCTGAAACCTTAAAACACCGGCTTCAGGGTGCCTTTCCACCAGTTTCATCCGATCGGCGCGAAGGCGACCGGACGAGATGGAGGCGGCCGGATTGCTTACAGCTGCGATGACGCCTTCTCGCCGGCATCGCTGGCCCCGACTGTCCGCTCTCCGGCGGATGGTCCCGCCGGAGCGCACACCAATCATCCAGCACTCAGTCCAAATTGAACATACAAGGGGAATGATGGACGGCCGTCAGTTGCGAGGGTGGCGACTATTTGCGAGTTCGGCCCGGAGCCGGAACACGCGATCGTGGCGCAACGGCGTCCCGTTGCGGATAGCGCCGTTATCCTGATCACCGTGCTGATTGGCGCGGATCAGGACTCGAACTGGTTCCGTTGCCACAGCTTGCTCTTACGAACAGTTCGTAGGGCAATAGCTGGGGCTCGGAAATTTCGCGGTCCTCTTCAATCAGGCGCAGGAGAGTCTGCGCTCCCAAAAATCCAAGCCGCCTGCGCGGCACGGAAATCGTGGTCAATGCCGGACTGAAGGCTTCGCCGACCGGATGATTGTCGAAACCGATGAAGGCGATTTGTTCCGGTACCTCTATCCGGTGTTCCTTGGCCACCTGGATTGCGCCGAAGGCAAGTTCGTCGCTGGCGCATAAGATGGCATCTGGCAGATGTCGTCTGCTAAGGATGCTCCGCATGGCCTCTCGCCCGGCGGAAATATCGAACGAGCAGAGATGTTGCACCTCGCCGTGTTCATGGAGACCGGCTTGTCGCATCGCGTTTCGATAGCCCTGCGCACGGGCGGCGAAAATCGGGCTCTGCTCCGGTCCCCCCATGTGTAGGATGCGGTTGCGGCCGAGAGAAAGCAGATACTGCGTTGCCTCAATTGCCGCCTTTTCATTGTCGATTCCGATGAAGGCAATCGCCGGATTTGCGACGGGTCTGGAGATCGCGACGATCCTGCGAGTGTATTGCGGAAGCTCTCCCAGCTCGGATGGCAGGCGGCCGTTGAGAAGGATGAGGCCATCGGCGGCCCCGGTAATCAGCTGCCGGGCGAGTGCAACTTCCCTTTCTTCGCTTCCTTTCGTGCTCCCGACGATGACGCCGATATTGTGTTCTTCGAGCGCCTCCTCGATCCCCAGTATGACCTCCGGATGGGAGAAAGCGGCAATGTTTGGAACAATGACGAGGATCTGGTTGGCTTTTCGGGATCGGAGCATGCGAGCATTATGGTTCGCAACGTAACCGCTTTCCCTGGCGATCTCTGCAATTCGCGCACGCGTTTGCGGGGTCACGGCGGGCGATCCCGAGAGGGCCCGACTGACAGTGGATGGATTGACGCCTGCGAGCCGGGCGATATCAACGATCGTGATGCTCGCCTTGGCTCTTGCCGCCTGTCCTTTGGTTTTTGGTAGGGTCACGGGCGGTCAGCGCTACCGTTTGAAAGGGAATGAACGCCTCCCTGGTCATCTTGCAACCTCATTCAGGCTCCTCAACCTCGTCGACGTAGGGCGCGATGACGAGGTCCGCGACGACGGAAGCATATTTTGCCCGCTCCTCGGGATTGAGACCCTCGTCCGTAATGATGCGGTTGATCCTTTCGATGGGCGTAGTGCGATAAATCGCCCTGCTACCGAAGCGGCTACTATCGATCAAAAGTGTCGTTTCAACCGACGCGTCGATCATGGCGCGTTGCAGCTGAACCAGTTCGAGTGACGTGTCGCTTGCGCACTCCGTGTCGACTGCCTGAGAAGACAGGAACAGATGATCGCAACGCAGCTCGCGAACGAAATTGATCGCCGTTTCCCCAAGCAGGGAATAGGCCCCCGGACGACAGATCCCGCCAGGCACCACGAGCCTGATATGGTCTTTGTTCACCAGGACATCTGCGACATGCACGTCGTTCGTTACGACCGTCAGCGGCGTTGTCAGTTCAGCGATGACATAGGCGAATTGATGCAGGGTTGAGCGCGAATCGATGAAGATGCTCTGCTCTGGCTGGAGGAGCTTTGCGGCCGCCACCGCGATGGCGCGCTTTTCTTCGACCGCCGTCTGGCGGGCTTCATCGACGAGCTGCTCGAAGGTCGTGTTGCGGCGAACACGGACAGCTCCCCCGTGGGTCCTTCTCACCACGCCCTGAGATGCGAGGAAATCGAGATCGCGGCGGATCGTCGAGATCGAGGTGTTAAGGCGCTTGGCGAGATCCTGGCTCGAGGCGACCTGGTTTGACGAAAACCATTCCATGATTTTCTCGCGCCGCTCGGCGGGCAAAAAGTCTTCCGATTGCGGTGTTTCCGTCTCAGCCAAGAGCAGACCCTCTTTCTTTCTCAATGGAGCGCGACCTTACAGAAACAGCAGGGAAACTGAAAGCAGGGGCGATCGACCGCCACCTCTAGTGGTCGACCGCCCGAGCGCGCCGGGCGGCCGATGATGATCTCGTTACAGAGTGACGTTGATATATTCCGAGCCGGCAGCGCCCACGCCCTTGTAGGCGGTCACCTCGATTTCAACGCGGAAATCCGGACCGCCGAGCGGCGGGCAGGTGACCGTGCTGCAAGGGTCGATGCCTCGGAACTTTTCGCCGACATAGGCCATAACGGCGGGAGCATCGGCAACGTTCGGAATGACGACGCGCGAACGCACGACGTCGGCAAGAGTTGCGCCAACCGCCGCAAGGGCGCCCTCGATATTATGGAAGCACTGCTTGGCCTGTTCGACCGGGTCGGTCGACATCTCGCGGGTCTTGTAATTGCGTCCGGCGGTGTTGGACACAAACACCCAGTTGTCGACTGCGACAACGCGCGAATAGCTTTCCTTTTCCTCATAGAGGCTGCCGGATTTGACTTTGGTCACCTTTACCACGGGTAAGATCCTTCCTTTGATGTGGGATTAAACGATCAGGCGGTTGCCGCCCGATGAGGTGTTTGCTCGGCGCCGAGGCGGTAGATCCGTCCGGCAAATTCGGCCGTGATGCGCTCTTCCTTGATGTCGCGGCGAATGGCCTCCAGGGACCGGCCGGAGGGCTCGCCGTAACCGCCGCCGCCGGGGGTCACCAGCTCGACCACCTGTCCCGCCTTCAACTGCACGGTTCCCGGCAGGTTCTGCTGGCCGTTTCCGAAATCAAAATGCGAACCGGTAGCCTGCAGACCGCCTTCAAGTCCCCAGGGGTAGACTGACAGCCGTCCACCCTCGACGCTGAACCGGCAATCGGCCTCGATGCGATAGACGCGCCGCAGCCCCATGCCGCCGCGCCATGTGCCGGCCCCGGCCGAGCCGTTGACGAGTTCATAGCGCAGCAGCGTCAGAGGATATTCCAGCTCGAGCGCTTCGACCGGAAGGTTGGAGGTATTCGTCATATGGACATGGACGCCGCTCAGCCCGTCTGCCGTTGGACGCGCCCCACCGCCGCCGCCGATGGTCTCGAGATAGACCCAGAGCGAACCATCTTCACGTGTGCCAGTGAAGAGAGCGCCGGTGCAGGCACCATTGCCTGCAGCCGTTACCCTGCCGGGCAAAGCTTTCGCCAGTGCGCCCTGGACAAGGTCGGCAACGCGTTGGCAAGCGGCGATACGTCCGTCGACAGCTGCAGGGTGCTTGCAGTTGAGCAGCGATCCGTGTGGCGCCTTCACGCTGATCGGCCGCGACAGACCGGCGTTCGGCAGGATGGTCGGGTCGATGACCGCCTTGACGGCATAGTAGCAGGTCGCAAGCAGGGCCGTGTAAATGACGTTCAGCCCGGCGGGGACCTGCGGCGGCGCATCGAAGGCGATGTGCATCGCATCGCCACTGATGGTGATGTCCACCTTGAGCTCCATGATATCGGAGAACTGGTTGCTGTCGAAGTAGTCCGTGAAGCTGTAGACCCCGTCGGGAATGGCGGCGATGCCGGCGCGCATCTTGCGCTCTGCATAGTCCTGGAGGGCGTCGCCGGCCGCCAGAACGAGATCCGCGCCGTATTTCGTGCAGAGATCCTGCATGCGCTGGACGCAAAGCCGGTTGGCTGACATCTGAGCGCGCAGGTCCGACAACCGCTCGTGCGGGACCTGGCAGTTCAGCAGGAACATGTCCTGCAGATCCTTCTGCAACTGGCTCTGGCGATAGAGCCGAACGGGCGGGATGCGCAGACCCTCCTGATAGATATGGGCGTGGCCGCGGTCGGCGAAGTCGGCGTGGTGGGCGGTATTGACGGCCCATCCAACCATCGTCTCGCCATGAAAGATGGGTTCTGCGAGTACGATATCCGGCAGATGCGTTGCGCCGCCCTCGTAGGCGTCGTTGCCCATGAACACGTCACCCGGCTTGATATCGTCGGCGGCGAAGCGCTTGTTGATATGCGGGATGATACCGATGAAGCTGCCGAGGTGCATCGGAATGTGCTCGGCCTGGCACAGGGTGTTTCCGTGCCGGTCGAAGAGGGCGGTCGAGCAATCGCGCCGCTCCTTGATGTTGGTCGAGTAGCTGGCACGCACCAGCGCCTCTCCCATCTCCTCGACGATCGATGTCAGCGCGCTGCCGATGACTTCCACGGTGATCGGGTCGATCTTGCTCATGCCCGTGTCTCCAGAATGAGGTTGAGATAGGGGTCGACCGTCGCCTGCATGTCCGGGAGGATGACGGTGGTGGTGTCCATCTGCTCGACGATTGCCGGACCGGCAATGCGGTTGCCTGGTTTCAGTTTTTCACGGGCATAGACAGGGCAGGGCAGGAAATCCTTGGCCTCGTCCATATAGACCTGCCGCGAGCCGATGACGGCGCCGTCACAGGATGGGCCAGCATCCGGCAATGAGGCGAGCTCGGCCTTGTTGACGACACCGGCCGCCTCGAGCCGCAACGTCACGATCTGGATCGCCTCGCCCTCGGCGATGAAACCGAAGCGCTGCAGATGTGCCTGCTCGAAGCCCTTGACCAGGGCGGCAAGAGTATCCGGTCCCACCGTGCCCGCAGGTACAGAGACCTGCAGTTCATAGTTCTGGCCGACATAACGCATGTCGGCGGTCCGATTGACGACACGCCGCTCGGCCTCGATGTCTTCCTGATCAAACCAGGCTCCTGCCTGGGCTTCGAGCGCTTGGAAACCGCTGATCATCGGCTCGACTGCGTTCTCATCGACCTTCATCAGGCGAGAGATGGCGAAATCGGAACGCAGATCGGTCAAAAGCAGGCCAAGGGCGCAGAGCGTGCCGGGCGTGAGCGGCACGATGATGCGGCTCATGTCGAGTTCCTTGGCGAGCCGAGCAGCGTGAAGAGGCCCCGCGCCGCCGAATGCCATCAGCGCGTAGTCGCGCGGATCATGGCCGCGCTGCACGCTGATCAGACGGATCGCTTTTGCCATGTTCGCCGTGACGACTGAAATGATACCCTGCGCCGTCTCCATCAGGCCGAGTCCGAGCTGATCGGCCAGGCGCTGCACAGCCTCGATCGCGAGGTCGCGCCGGACCTTCATGCGTCCGCCGAGGATTTCGACGGGATTGAGGGTCTGGAGGACGATGTTCGCATCGGTGACGGTCGCCTCCGTATTGCCGCGTCCGTAGCAGACCGGTCCGGGATCCGCCCCTGCCGAGCGCGGACCGACCTTCAAAAGGCCGCCGCTGTCGACAAAGGCGATCGAGCCGCCGCCGGCCCCGACGGTATGGATGTCCAGCATCGGCGCCTTGATCGGATAGCCATGCACGTTGGCCTCTCCGGTGAGCTTGCAGATGCCGCCCTGCAGCAGCGCCACGTCGCTCGACGTTCCGCCGACGTCGAAGGTGATGATATTGTCGAAGCCGGCCAGTCGTCCGACTGCTTGGGCCGCCACGACGCCGGTGCTCGGGCCGGAAAGGACGGTGCGGACCGGAAGCTGTGCGGCCATGTCAAAGCCGATGACGCCGCCGTTCGACTGGGTCAGCTGCGGGGCGACCGGCACGCCGAGCTCGCTCAAGCGCAGTTTGAGCCTGTCGATATAGCGCTGCATCACCGGACCGAGATAGGCATTCACGACCGTCGTTGACATGCGCTCGTACTCGCGAAACTCCGGTGCCACCTGATGCGAGGCACTGATGAAGACATCGGGCATTTCTTCGCGGAGGATGTCGACCACGCGCTGCTCGTGGGCGCTGTTTAAGAAGCCATAGAGGAAACAAACCGCGATTGCCTTGACGTCCTCCTCGGCGAGCTTGCGCACGGCCGCGCGCAGCTTTTCCTCGTCGAGCGAGCGATCCGTTGAGCCATCGCATTTGAGACGTTCGGGAACTTCCTGCCGGCGGTCGCGGCTGACGAGGGTTTCCGGCTTCTCGGCATTCATGTCGTAGAGGCTGGGGCGCTTCTGGCGGCCGATCTCCAGCAGGTCGCGGAAGCCATCGGTGGTGATCAGCCCGGTTGCGACGCCTTTCAGCTCGATCAGCGCGTTCGTGGCGACGGTGGTTCCGTGACCGAGAAAGGCCACATGTGCTGCGGTGCTGCCGACGGTCGCGAGCCCCTCCGAGACGCCGCTTGCAATTCCGCGTGAAGGATCGTCCGGTGTCGACGGTACCTTCCAGATGTCGAGCTTGCCGGTTTCGTCATCGAACAGGCAGACGTCGGTGAACGTGCCTCCGGAATCAACTCCAATTCTCAATGCCATGTCTTCACCCTCTGTGGCCAAGGTTTTAGCGAGCGGATCAGGCCGCCTTGGTCTTCTTGAAACGATCGAAACGGAATGGCGCGGGATCGACGCAGGGCCGCGCGCCGGTGACGATGTCGGCCATCAGCTTTCCGGCACCGGGACCGATGCCGAACCCATGTCCGGAGAAGCCGCTGGAAATGAAGAAGCCGGGAATGCCGCCGACCGGAGAGATGACCGGAACCGCATCCGGCGTTACGTCGATCAAGCCGGCCCAGCTCTGCGTGATCCGGCTCTCGGCAAAGGCCGGAAATGCCTTGACCAGATGTGCAAGGCCCTCCCGGTTGAAGCGCTCGAAAGGTACGGGATCGAGAATACGCACCTGTTCGAAAGGCGTGATCTCGTCTGGAGCCCAGTTGCTGGGTGTCCGCCACTCTTCGATGAACCGATTGCCCACCCGAAGTTTCAGCTCGCGCCAGCTCTTAATAAGCGTTGGCACGAAGTCGGCGAACAGGCGGAAGCTGTCGGGCACGATGGGCGCTATATTGGCGTTGCGCATGGCAATCGAAAAACTGCCGTCCAACCGTCGCCGGAAGGAGAAATTGTCCGCGCCGACCGGCAGCTCGGGCACGCCGTCGACCGAAGTGGCCCGTGCCACGGAACCGAGGATCTTCAACTGCGGAAAATCAATCCCCATATTCCCGCTGAAGAGCCGCGACCAGGCGCCGCCGGCCAGGACGACCGAGGAGCAGGCGATACGTCCGCGTTCGGTGATCACACCGCTGACAGCACCTGCCGAGCGCTCGATGGACCGGACCGCGCAGCCGGTGATCACGTGGGCGCCTGCGCGGATGGCACCACGGGCAATCGCCGGAGCCGCCTTGAACGGTTCGGCACGGCCGTCGGTGGAGGTATGCAGGGCGGCAGTGAACCCTCCGGTCATGCCGGGCAGGTGCTGGCCCAATTCCTCGCTTCTCAGCAGTCTGGAATCGAGGCCGAAATCGCGCGCATGCACCAGCCAGGCCTCGTATTCAGCCTCCTGGCGTGCGTTGCGGCAAAGATAGGCGATGCCGGTCTGCCGGAATCCGGTTTCCTCGCCGGTGCGCGCGTTCATACCCTTCCACAGAGAAAGACTTTCGATGGCGAGAGGCAGTTCGGAGGGTTCCCGCCCCATCTGCCGCACCCAGCCCCAGTTGCGACCCGACTGTTCGCCCGCGATAAGACCTTTTTCGCAAACCGCAACGGATACACCGCGTTCGGCCAGCTCCAGCGCCGTGGAGACGCCAACGATTCCGCCGCCGATGACGACGACATCCACCTTTGCCGGCAGGGCCTGAGCGGAGGGGACGGCGTCGGGAATAATACGTGACATAGTTCTATCTCGCGGGCATTGATCACAGCATGTCTTCGAGCCGGCAATTCACCAGCATCTCAGCCATTGCTGCATTGTTGGGAAGCTCGATCGCGGTGCGCACGAGCGAGGCCAGGGTTTCCGGCTGGATCATCTCATCGGGCGTGACCTTGTTCGTGTAGGCGCTCATTTCGGTGCGCACGAAGCTCGGGCAGATCGCCGTTGCCCGCACGCCCTTTTCCCAGGCGACATGGCGTGTCGTATGGGTCAGCCCCATCAGCGCGAACTTGGTCATGTTGTAGCCGACGAAGGCGTTTCTGACCCGCTTTCCGGACAGCGAAGCGACGTTGATGATACGTCCGGCGCCCGTCGCTTCGAGGTGGGGCATGCAAAGACGGGTGAGGCGCAGTGGCGCCTTTACATTGACGGCCCAGAGCCGGTCGAGCGCCTCGTCGTTATCGTCCATGAGCGACACGCGCTCACCGAGGCCGGCATTGTTGACGAGAGCGTCAATCCTTTGAAATTTCGCGGCAGCAGCAGCCACCCATTGCTCAGACGTTACCGGATCGTAGGCATCGAAATGTGCATAGTGCAGCCGATCATTTTCCGGGCCGAGCTGCGCCTCCAGCGCTTTGACGTCGCGGGCGCCGAGGCTGAGCCGATAACCATGTTCGACGAGTTCGCGGGCGATTGCGAGCCCAATGCCACGGCTCGCCCCTGAAATCAGCGCCACGCGTGAGTGATGTTCTGGTGTCATTGTCCATTCCCCCTGACGTGACTGCCCGGTCGCGCATTCGTTTGCATTGACGGTAAGCGGGCTTTTCATTTCTGACAAGCTGGAATTTGGTAGAAATCTCAAAAAAGCTTCAAAAACTCCCACCAAGGAAAAGTTTCTCCCAAAATACAAACGTATGCTTGACGGAGTTTGGCGCTTTGTGCCTTAATAATTCAAAATATGCGCATAAGCGCTCAAAAACTACGGGAACGGGCTCTCCGGCAATGGAGGGCAGAAATCGCAGATCGGATCGCGGTATGCCGGGTAGGGAAATTCTGAGAATCGACAATCTTTCCGTCGCCTTCAAGACGGGCGAGGGCCTGCGCGCCGCGGTCAACGGCGTGTCACTATCGCTGACATCCGGTGAAATTCTGGGCCTCGTCGGCGAAAGCGGCAGCGGGAAAACCATCCTGTCGCTGGCTGCGATGGGCCTGCTGCCGCGCAATGCGGTCGTGACGAGCGGACGTGTCGACTTCGCCGGCGCGAATTTGCTGACAGCCAGGCCCGACGTTCTGCGAAAGCTGCGCGGCAAGCGCATCTCGATGATCTTTCAGGATCCGATGGCGTCACTCGACCCGGTGTTTTCCTGTGGAAGCCAGATCATTGAGGCGATCCTGCTACATGAGCGCGTGAACCGCCGGCAGGCCGGGGAACGGGCCCGCGATCTGCTGGCCCGAGTGGGGATTTCTGATCCGGCGCGCTGCATGCGCTCCTATCCTCACGAACTCTCGGGCGGACAGTGCCAGCGTGTCATGATCGCCATGGCGGTCGCCTGCAAGCCGGATGTCATCATCGCCGATGAACCGACCACAGCCCTTGACGTTACCGTACAGAAGCAAGTGCTCGGTCTGCTGCGCAGCCTCAACCAGGAAATCGGCGCCGCCATTCTGCTCATCACGCATGATCTCGGGGTCATCTACGAGGTCGCTGACCGCGTTGCCGTCATCTACCGAGGTGATCTCATGGAGGAGGCCACCACAAGCGATCTCTTTGTGTCGCCGCGCAGCGCCTACACCAAGGCGCTGATCGCCTCGATGCCGTCTGTCTCCGCACCGAAGAGCCGTCTGCCCGTGATTGGCAGGGATGAGCGCGGTGCGATCTCAAGTATCGTCGAGGCCCGATCGGCGCTTAAGGCGCGACCTGCGTCGGAGCCGGAAGGCGCGACGCTACTCAACATCCAGAACCTGACAAAGACCTTCTGGACTCGTGAGAGCGCCCTTTCAGCGCCGCAGGCATTTAGAGCCGTCGACGACGTCAGTCTCGCAATCCCGGCCCGCTCGACGCTCGGTCTTGTCGGTGAATCGGGCTGCGGAAAATCGACCTTGTCTCGGCTCGTCATGCGTTTGATGGAACCGGACAGCGGCTCCATCGAATTTGAGGGTCGCGATCTCGTCTCGCTTGACCGCGATCGACTGCGTGCAGCGCGTCGCGATTTCGCCCTGGTGTTCCAGAACCCTTATGGCTCTCTCAATCCGCGACAGACGGTGACCGACCTTGTCGCCGCGCCGATCGACATCCACGAGAAAGGACGCGATCGTGAGGCAACGGTCGCGAAGCTTCTCGACGCCGTCGGTTTGCCCCGCAACGCCATGCGCCGCTATCCGCACGAGTTCTCGGGTGGCCAACGTCAGCGCATTGTCATCGCCCGCGCTCTTGCCCTCAACCCGAAGCTTTTGATTTGCGACGAGGCCGTCTCGGCGCTCGATGTGTCCGTTCAGGCGCAAGTCCTCAACCTGCTGCAGGATCTGCAGGACGAATTCGACCTGACTTACCTGTTCATCTCGCATGACATGTCGGTCGTGCGCCACGTCAGCGACACGATCGCAGTGATGCAGAAGGGTAAGATCGTCGAAACCGGCCCTGCCGCAGACGTCTTCGACAATCCCAAGGCTGAATACACCCGTACGCTTCTCAGCGCCGTGCCGAAGATCGGCACGGCGCAGCTAACCGCTCTGGAGGCGCGTTGATGGAGACCCTATCGACATTTGTCATCACGCTGGGATCAAGGCTCATTACGGCGCTCGTCCAGCTATGGGTCATCGCGACCCTCGTATTTTCCATCATGTACATCATGCCGGGCGATCCGGTGCTGTTGCTGCTGGGGCCGGAGAGCAATCCCTCTCCGGAAACAGTTGCCGCGATGCGTCAGCAGCTGGGTCTCGACCAGCCCGTCCTCTCCCAATATCTCAAATGGCTCGGCAATGCCGCGACCGGCGATCTCGGCAACTCTCTCGATGGCGTTCCCGTCGTCGAGTACGTAACCTCCAGCCTTCCCAAGACCATCGAGCTTGCCAGTGCTGCGATCGTCCTTGCCGCCATCATCGGTGTGCCGGTCGGCATTGCGGCCGCCCTGCGACGCGGACGTTTTCTCGACGGTCTTTTGACTTCGCTCTCGACACTCGGCATTTCAGTGCCTGTCTATATTCTCGGGTCGCTTCTTATTCTGCTGCTGAGCCTCCAGCTCGGATGGCTGCCTTCGAGCGGCTACACCGACATTTCCCGAAATGCGTTCCTGCATTTTCAGAAGCTGACCTTACCGGGAGTTACTCTCGGCCTCGGGCTCGCCGCTTCGATCGCCCGCATGACGCGCTCTTCGATGTTGGAGATCCTGGGTCGTGATTTTGTGCGGTCTCTGCGGGCGAGGGGAATGCGCGAACGCCGCGTGATCTGGCTTCACGTCCTTCGCAATGCAGCGATCCCGATCGTCACGATCATCGGTCTGCAACTTGGCAACCTGATGGGTGGCACAGTCCTGGTCGAGGCCCTCTTCAACTGGCCGGGATTGAGCACTCTTCTCGTCACGGCCGTTTCGAACCGCAACTATCCCCTGGTCCAAGGAAGCATCCTGACCATTGCGGCACTGTTCATCCTGATCAATCTGTGCGTCGACATCCTCTACAGCCTGCTCGATCCACGCATCCGCCGGAAACGCGCATGAAGACGACCTTTCTTTTTCGCCGACCGCTCGTTGCCTCCAGTCTGCTTGTCGTGACGGTGGTTCTCGCGATTGCACTGGCGGGGCCCATTCTCGCCCCGCACGATCCGCTCGCCATCAACCAGAACGCGGTCAACCAGGCGAGTTCGACGCAATACCTGCTCGGCACCGACGAGTTCGGCCGAGATATCCTATCGCGTCTCCTTGTCGGCATCCGTCCGACGATCCTGGTAGCGGTCATCTCCACCATCATCGCCGCCATAGGTGGCACGGCCTGTGGTATTGTCGGCGCCTACAGCCGGCCGGTGCTCGCCTTCTTCGTCATGCGTGGCGTCGATATCATGCTGAGTTTCCCGGCAATCCTGCTTGCCTTGCTCGCCGTCGGTTTCTGGCGCAGTGGTGTCGTCAGCCTCAGTGTGGTCATTGGCATCATCTTCATCCCGCAGTTCGCGCGCGTTGCGCAATCGGCGACCCTCCAGGTGATCAGGCAGGAATTCGTGGAAGCCGAGCACGCCATGGGCGCGCGCTACCTTCGCGTCGTCTTGCGAGCGATCTTGCCCAATATTCTGTCGCCACTGGTCGTTCAGGCAACATTGACGATCGCAGCGGCGATCCTGCTCGAATCCGGCCTGAGTTTTCTCGGTCTCGGCATCGTGCCGCCCGAACCATCATGGGGGCAGATGATCGGCACGGCGCGCGGCTATCTCAGCCAGAATCCGATGTATGTGGTCTGGCCCTCCGTGTGCCTCGCGCTCACCGTTCTCGCCATCAACGTCCTCGGCGATGCGCTTCGCGACCATCTCGATCCGAGACTTCGCGAAAACTGACAATCTTCAACAAAGAAAGGGAACATCATGAAGAGAATTCTCCAAATGGCTCTCGCTGCGAGCCTTCTGGGTCTGACCGCGACGAGTGCGCTCGCAGGCGGCACCCTTTACTTCGGCCTTTCGGGAGAGCCGTCGACCCTCGACACAGTCATCCAGCCCGGTACATCCGGCCGCACCGTCAAGCTGGCGATCCATCGCGGACTTGTAAATTATGGTGTCGACGGAAAGATCACACCGGAACTTGCCGAAAGCTACGATATCAGCCCCGACGCAAAGGAATTCACCTTCCATCTGCGAAAGGCCACCTTTCATGATGGTTCTCCCGTAACCGCTGCCGATGTGAAAGCCTCTCTGGAGAGAATTCTCGACCCTAAGGGAAAAGCCGCCTTCCGCAACGAGCTTTCGATCATTTCCAAGATCGAAACGCCGGACGAAAAGACCGTGAAGCTGACCCTTTCGAGCCCATCGGTTGCGCTCGTCGACTATCTTGCGCTGCCGGAATCCGTCATTGTGCCGGCGGCGTGGCTCGCAAAGAATGCCGATAATCCGACCGCCTCGCCGATCGGCGCCGGCCCCTTCAAATTCGCCGGCTGGACGCGCGGGCGAGAGATCGTCGTCAAAAAATATGACGGTTACTACAAGCCCGGCAAACCGGATTTGGACGAGGTCCACTACGTCTTCTACAGCGACGAGAATACGCGGGTGAACGCACTGAAATCGGGCGACGTCGATATCATCGACTATGTTCCGGCCAAGGACGCTGCCGATCTTGAAAAGGGACCCGATACCGAGCTCTTGCGGAACACCGGCCCGTTCATGGGACTGCAGTTCAATACAAAATTCGAGCCGTTTTCAAAGCCGGAAGTTCGCCAGGCAATCGCCTATGCGGTTGATCGCAGCGTGATCATCAATACCGCCTTCAATGGCCTGGGCAGCCCGATTTACGGCATCGCCATTCCGAAGGGCTATATGGGCTATTCCGAAGCCAAGGCGAACTATTTCTCGCATGACATTGAGAAGGCCAAGGCACTGCTTGCCAAGGCGGGATATCCGAACGGCTTTGAGGCGCGACTGCTCGCGTCATCGCAATATAGCTTCCATCAGAATACGGCGATCGCCATTCAGTCGGAGCTTGCAAAAATCGGCATCAAGGTGAAGCTCGACCTGCCGGACTGGGCAAGTCGCATGGCCAAGGCAACTGCTGCAGACTACGATTTTACCGTACTCGGCAGCCTCGGCGAGATTACCGACGCCGACTGGCTAAGCAATTACTACTACGGCGGCGACAAGCTCGTGCGAACCAACAATTCCCCCTACTTCAACGATCCGCAGATCAACGAGTTGCTCGACAAGGGCAGGGCAACCATCGACAAGGACGAGAGAGCGAAAGTCTATGACGCCTTCGTCGATAGAGCGCTCGAATTGTCGCCGCTCGTCTACTTCATGTGGCGCGAACAGAACTACGCCGTCAGGAAGGGTGTAACCGGTTTTACGAACATGCCCGGCTTCCTGACATTCCAGTCGGGTCTCAGCATCGAGAACACCAAAGCCGAATGAACACGAGGCTACCGGACGCAAAGGTGTCCGGTAGCCTCGTCTCCTCGCCGCGCATCGGATCCATCCCGACGTCGATCGCGTGCCGAAGCGCGCCTTGTTCTAACCCATCATATAAGCTCGCAACCTTCTGAGCATCTCCGGGCCGGCGCGTTCGACGAGGTTTTGCCTGCACCGTCATCGTCTCCCTTGCCTTCGATCAGCGATCTGTTGTGGGCCATCAGGATACGGCCGCTCGCGATCGCATGCGCGGGTGCCGCAACGACGGGAGAAGGTCTCGCGCCACACCGAGCATGAGCAGAACAGCTTCATCGGCGACACCGAGTGCCCACCGAAACGCATGTTGAGGAGGAGATCTCCTCGTCCGATTTATACCCTGCGAGCTGTAATGATCCACGCGCGCGACTCAAAGAGTACGCCCTCCTTGGTCATATATGCCTCCAGCAGATCACGCAGCCGCTGCAGCGCCTTGTCGTGTGCTTCACCGGTTTGCGACAGCGCGTCCTTCACAAGATAGAGCTCGACGAGCGCGTCAAAGGCCGTATCGACGTCCGGTCCGTAGAAAACTGGTTCTCGCACGTCGATAAAATCGATCGAAACAAAGCCGGCCGTCTTGAGAAGTTCTGCAGCGATGGTGGGATCGCCAAGCGAAAACGGCGTGGAAGCCTGTGCGGAAATCGCAATTCCCGGAGCCAAGGCTTGCCTGATGGCACCAGACCAACCGTTGCGCTCCTGGCTCTGCCACACCATCCATACAAGGCGCGCGCCCGGACGCATCGCGCGGGCTACATTGGCAAACGCTGCCGCCGGATCGGCAAAGAACATGACGCCAAACCGGCTGATGCAGAGGTCGAAGCCCGCAGCCAGAAATGCGTGGTGCTGGGCGTCACCCTGCTCAAAGGCAATGTTTCGCAATCCCGCTTCGTTGGAACGGCGGCGCGCAACCTCAAGCATCTCTGTGGAAGTATCCACGCCGATCGCCTCGCCTTCCACCGCGACACGGGCGGCCTCACGCGTCGTTTGTCCTGCCCCGCAACCGATATCGAGCACACGGTCACGTATTCCAACGGAGGCGGCGGCACGCAAATGCCCATTGTGCCGCTTTAATTCTGCATCATAGAAGTCAGCACGATCCAACATGTCCATCCTCACGTGGTTTTGCCTCGGTCACTTGACGAGAGTTCGTCATGTTCGTCGATAGCAGAAATGATCGTTTCCCAATCCTCGGAATGAATTTCATGGCCGTCGCCTTCGATCTTCACGAACTTCGCGTCCGCCACAGCTCGCGCGAGTGCCTTGCCGTGCGCGACGGGGAAAACTGGATCGTTGCCGTGAACGACGGGAGGCGGCACTTTGATCTCGTTCAGCCGGCTATGCCATGTCTGGTCCCGGAGGTGCCGTCAACAGTCCTCAGCGATCGAGAGGCTGGCATATCAAAGACCCCAAACGACCGCCTCTTCGTGGCGTTTGATGAGGTGGCGCAAGTTTTCGAAACCAGAGCGGACAAATGTGGCAAACTGGTCGACGGCGGGAGAGCGCGGCGCATCAACACGGCTGAGGATCGCCAATGCCCGTTCGGGATGCGGAATGGTGATTGGCAAAGCCGTGATCGATTTGTCCTTGCGTTGCGCAAAGACGACACTATGGGGCATGATTGTCAGTGCATCGGCGGTCTTCAGATAGTTGATCACCGCCATCAGCGAACCGCCCGAATAGCGGATCTTGAGCTCGGTTGCGCCGAATGAAAGAAGCAGCGCGCGCAAATCCGCAAGCAAGGGACTACCCGGTGGCGGTGCGACCCAGGGATATTCGAGAAGATGGCTCGGCTGCGGCCGCCGCTTCAAGAGCAGGGGGTGCGTGACCCGGCAGGCGACAACGTTGCGGCCGGGAAGAATCTGTTGAAACTCAAGCCCCGAGCCTTCATCGAGAATATCGATCGGGCAGATAGCGAGATCGATCTGGTCGGCTTTCAGCGCTGCCCTGAGATCCGGGAAGTAGCCGTAGCTCTGGTCGATGCGCACATCGGGATGGCTCGACTGAAACTCCGCACAGATTCCGGCAATCAGCCCATCCATGAAAAAAGGCGTGCCGCCGACGCGCACGACGCCACTCTTGCCGACCCTGAAACTCTCGACGAGATCGGAGGCCTTGCGGGAGGCCGCCAGCATGACGAAACCATGCTCGGCGAGCGCCAGGCCAAAGGCTGTCGGCTGCAGGGGCCGACGGCCCCTGACGAAAAGCGGCTCGCCCAGGCGCTTTTCCAACATGGACAAGGTGCGCGAGACGGCAGGTTGTGCAAGTCCCAGCAAAGCCGCGCCTTCGGTAACGCCGCCGGTCTTGACGACGGCGGCGAGCTGGATCAGGTGACGCTCATCGATCTTCATAACGATCCGTTATATTATCTCTCAACAAAATCATCAATCGATGTGGCTCTGCCTGCTATTCTCCCCACACGTCGCAGAGCAAGTCGGGGAGGATTGGCATGGCGGGGCGCTCTCAACCGCTCACATTCAGCGAGGCGACATCGTCTGAAGCCTTCGCTGAGCGTTTTTCTGCCGACAGGGACGCCAGGCTAGTCGAGTTGCTCGCAGCTGCCGTGACCCATGCGCACGACCTCATCAAGCAATTTCGGCCGACCCAGGACGAGTGGCGAAGGTTCATCGCTTTCCTGACGGAGGTCGGTCACGCTTCGGACGAGCGCCGGCAGGAATGGGTCCTTCTGTCCGACCTGATCGGCGCTTCGGCACTTATCGAAGACATCAATTCGCGCCGGCCGAAGGGGGCAACCCCCAATACCATCCGCGGCCCCTTCTTCCGCGCCGATGCGCCTGCACGTGCCTCGGCGTCGTCGATCTCGCTCGACGGTATCGGCGAACCGCTTATGGTGTCGGTTCGCGTCCAGGATCTCGACGGCCTGCCCGTCGCAGGCGCTGAAGTCGTGACCTGGCAGGCCAATGCAGAGGGCTTCTACGAGAACCAGCAACCGGATCTCCAGCCCGAACATAATCTGCGGGGCCTGTTCAGAACCGATGTAGAGGGGTGCTTTTCCTATCGCTCTATTGTTCCGTCCGGCTACGGCGTGCCGGCCGACGGTCCAGTCGGTCGGCTGCTGTCTGCGGCCGGTTATCCCTTGCGCCGGCCGGCGCATCTGCATTTCGTCGTGCGTGCAAAGGGCTTCGAGACGATTACGACGCACGTTTATGACGCAAGCGACCCGCACCTGCACGAAGACGCGCTGTTTGGCGTGCGGCCCGAACTCATCACCTCTTTCGATCCCGTCGAGGTCGACGGACGGACTGCAAAGGCGGTGGAGCTTATCTTCGTCATGGTCCGGGCAAAACCGGGGAGGGCGGCATGATCGGCGCGTTTTCCTTTGCCGGCAGTCCGGCCCGGATTGTCTTCGGCGACGGCAGCAGGAGCAAGGTCGCCGAATGGATTGTGACGACGGGCTGCAAGCGGGCGCTCGTCCTTGCAACGCCCCATCAAAGGGCGGATGCGGAGGCGCTGGCAACCGAAATTGGCTCCCTTGCCTGCGGTGTTTTTGCCGGCGCTACCATGCACACGCCGGTCGACGTGACCGAGACCGCGATGAAGATGGTGGCCGAAACCGAGGCGGATTGCGTGGTCTCGCTCGGTGGAGGATCGACGACCGGCCTCGGCAAGGCGATTGCCTATCGCACCGACCTTCTGCAGATCGTCGTGCCGACCACCTATGCCGGTTCCGAGGTCACGCCCATTCTTGGCCAGACGGAAGGCGGTCGGAAAACGACCGTGCGCGATGCACGGATCCTGCCGGAAATCGTCATCTACGACCCGGCCTTGACCCTGGGGCTACCGGTTTCGATGAGTGTGACGAGCGGCCTCAATGCCATGGCGCATGCCGTCGAAGGCCTTTATGCACGTGATCGTAATCCTATTTCGACCCTGATGGCGCTCGAGGGGCTGCGCGCTTTTTCCAGAAGCCTGCCAAAAATCGTAACAGCACCTGACGATGCCGATGCCCGAAATGAAGCGCTCTATGGCGCCTGGCTCTGCGGCACGGTGCTTGGCACGGTCGGCATGGCGCTGCATCACAAGATCTGCCACACGCTCGGCGGCTCCTTCGACACCCCGCATGCCGAAACCCATGCGGTGATGCTGCCGCATACGGCTGCATTCAACGCGAGGGCGGCAGCGGCAGAACTTGCCCCAGCTGCCAATCTCTTCGCAGGCTCGATCGGTGGCGGCCTGTGGGATTTTGCCAAGTCGATTGGCGCGCCGTTGACGCTCAAGGAATTCGGGCTGACCGAGGCCGATCTCGACGGTGCGGCGTCGATTGCCGTTGAAAATCCCTACTGGAACCCGCGCCCGATCGACCGGGATTCGATCAGGGCGCTTTTGCAGGAGGCCTGGGATGGTCGCCGACCGGCAGATTGATCGTCTGCCTGACTACGCACTCTTTGGGAGGAGAGGACAATGGGAGGACATATGTTTACGAGACGCAATTTTCTGAAGACGACGGCAGCCGGCGGAGCAGCGATTGCCGCATCCAGCCTTGCCGCGCCGGCAATCGGTCAGACGGCGGCAATCAAGCTTGGCTATGTCAGCCCCCAGACCGGTCCGCTTGCAGCCTTCGGAGAGGCCGACAAGTTCGTCATCGATGCCTTCCTGGCGACGACCAAGAAGCTCGGCCTCAACTATGAGGTCGTGGTCAAGGACAGCCAATCCAACCCCAACCGCGCTGCCGAAGTCGCCAAGGAGCTGATCGTCGATGACCAGATCAACCTGATGCTGGTTTCCTCGACGCCGGAAACGACCAATCCGGTCTCGACGACCTGCGAAGGTGAGGGCATGCCCTGCATTTCCACGGTCGCGCCCTGGCAGCCCTGGTTCATCGGCCAGCAGGGCAATCCGGGCGATCCTGCTTCCTGGAAGCCCTTCGACTATGTCTATCATTTCTTCTGGGGCCTGGAGGATATCATTGCTGTCTTCACCGGCATGTGGGGACAGATCGAAACCAACAAGAAGATCGGCGGGCTCTTTCCGAATGACGGGGACGGCAATGCCTGGGGCGACAAGGTCGTCGGCTTCCCGCCGGTGCTTGAAAAGCTCGGCTATGGGCTGACGGACACGGGGCGCTATCAGAACCTGACGGACGATTTCTCGGCGCAGATCAACGCCTTCAAGCAGGCCGGCACGGATATTCTGACCGGCGTGATGATCCCGCCGGATCTCACCACCTTCTGGAACCAGGCCAAGCAGCAGGGCCTGAAGCCGAAGATCGCCTCGATCGGCAAGGCGCTGCTCTTCCCGCAGACGGTTGAGGCGCTCGGCAATGCCGGCCACAATCTGTCGACGGAAGTCTGGTGGACACCAAGCCATCCGTTCAAATCGTCACTGACGGGCGAGACGACGGCTGCCGTCGCCGATGCCTTCACGAAATCCACCGGCCGTCCCTGGACGCAGCCGATCGGCTTTGCCCATGCACTGTTCGAGCTTGCCGTCGATGTCATGAAGCGCGCCGGCGATGTCAGCGACGGTGATACGGTCGCGAAAGCGATCGGCGAGACCAAGCTCGATACGCTTGTCGGACCGATTGCCTGGGGCAATGAGAAACTTCCGCCTTTCGCACAGAAGAACGTCGCCAAGACGCCGCTGGTCGGCGGCCAGTGGCGGCTGAAGTCGGGCGGCGGTTACGATCTCATCGTCGTCGAAAACGGCCTTGCCCCCAACGTGCCGCTCGGCGGCAAGCTCGAAGCGCTGGCGTAAGGCACATCCGCCCGGCTTTGCGGCCGGGCGGATCTTTGCGGAGATTGGCCGATGCCCATCCTGGAACTCAATTCTGTCTCGAAATCCTTCGGCGCGCTCGTCGTTGCCGAGGATATCCGCTTTTCGGTCGAGCCGGCCGAAGCGCTCGGCGTCATCGGGCCGAACGGTGCCGGCAAGTCCACGCTCTTCAACCTGATCAACGGCAATCTGTCCGTTGCGGGCGGGGCAATCCGCTTTGACGGCCGGGACGTTACTCATACGCCGCCGATGCAGCGCTGCCTTGCCGGCATGGGCCGCACCTTCCAGATCCCGCAGCCCTTCGAGCGTCTGACCGTCTATGAAAACCTGCTCGTCGCAGGCGCTTTCGGCACCCGGGCGAGCGAAGCCGATGTCGCCGGTTTCTGCGCCGACATCCTGGTCGAGACCGGCCTGATCGCCAAGGCCAACAGACAGGCGGCATCGCTGACCCTTTTGGAGCGCAAGCGGCTGGAGCTTGCCCGCGCGCTTGCGACCCGGCCGAAGCTCCTGCTCCTCGACGAAATCGCCGGTGGCCTGACGGAGGGCGAGTGCCGGCAGTTGGTGGCGACGATCAGGCGCATTCACCAGCGCGGCATGACCATCATCTGGATCGAGCATGTGCTGCACGCGCTGACCGCTGTCGCCGAGCGCATCCTGGTCCTCAATTTCGGGCGTGTCGTCGGCATCGGTGCACCGGAGGCGATCATGGCCTCGGACGAGGTGCGCGCTATCTATCTCGGCATGGAGGTCTGATGGCAAGCCTTCTTGAAACCCGCGGCCTGACGGCCTTTTACGGCGACTTCCAGGCCGTTTTCGGCATCGACATTGATCTCGATGCCGGCGAGACGATTGCCGTCATCGGCGCCAACGGGGCCGGCAAGTCGACGCTGATGCGCTCGGTCGCGGGTGTGATTGCCAACCGGGCGGATATGGTCCTGCATCGGGGCGAGGCAATCGGTGCAATGCCTTCTTTTGATGTCGTGCGCCGCGGCATCGCTCTCGTGCCGGAAGGGCGCAAGCTCTTTGCCTCGCTGACGGTGGAAGAAAATCTGCAGGTCGGCAGCTACGGCTGCAAGCGATCCGGGCCTTGGTCGCTGCAAAGCGTCTACACGCTGTTTCCGATCCTGAAGGAAAGGCACAGCAATCCGGCGACTGCGCTTTCGGGCGGCCAGCAGCAGATGGTGGCAATCGGCCGTGCCCTGATGTCGAACCCCGAGATCTTGCTCTGCGACGAGCTCAGCCTCGGTCTGGCGCCCGTCGTCATCAAGGATATCTACGCAGCCTTCAGCCGCATTCGCGCATCCGGGATGGCGATCGTCGTCGTCGAGCAGGATATCGCCCAGGCCCTGAAGGTCGCCGATCGCGTCTATTGCATGATGGAGGGACGGATCACCCTGAGCGGGCGCCCGGCCGAACTTGATCGGACCCAGATCCATGCAGCCTATTTTGGAGCGGAGAGCGATGAACTGGCTTGATACGCTTCTTCAGGGCGTGTTGCTCGGCGGGCTCTATGCCCTGTTTGCGGCCGGCCTCAGTCTGGTGTTCGGCATCATGCGGCTTGTCAATCTTGCCCATGGCGACCTTATCGTGCTGGCAGCATTTTTGATCCTGCTTCTCGTTTCGTCGCTCGGCCTCGATCCATTCATTGCGGCGCTGATTGCGGCGCCCTTGATGTTTGCGATCGGCTGGCTGCTGCAATACCACCTTCTCAACCGCACGCTCGGAAAGGATGTCTTGCCGCCACTGCTTGTGACCTTCGGCCTGTCCATCGTCATCCAGAATGGTCTTCTGGAGGTCTTCACTGCCGACAGCAGAAGGATTTCCGCCGGATCGCTTGAGACTGCTTCGCTGCAACTGGGCAGCATCAATGCCGGACTGATGCCGCTTCTGACTTTCGGCTCGGCTGTCGTGGTGATTGTCGCTCTGAATCAGCTCATCTATCGCACCGCACTCGGGCGCGCTTTCCGCGCCACCTCGGACGATGTGGTCACCGCCGGCCTGATGGGCATCCGCCCGAATTCGATCTTTGCGATCGCCACGGGACTGGCGATGATGATCGTGACCGTTGCCGCACTCTATCTCGGCATGCGGGCGAATTTCGATCCGACGGCCGGGCCGGCGCGGCTGATCTATGCTTTCGAAGCCGTGATCATCGGCGGTCTCGGATCGCTCTGGGGCACGCTTGCCGGCGGTGTCATCCTCGGGCTTGCGCAGACGATCGGGGCCGCCATCAATCCGGAATGGCAGATCCTTGCCGGGCATATCGCCTTCCTGATCGTTCTGCTCCTGCGGCCGCGCGGCCTCTTTCCGCGCGCTGTCGATTGAGGCCGCGCCATGACCACGGGTTTGGAAACCATGACAACCGATAGTCAAGCATCCCCGGATTGGAGGATCGAAACAGGCACGCGGCTGTCCCAGATCTTTTCGCTGGTCTGCCTGGTTGTGCTCGCCGGCCTTGCGGCAGCACCGCTTTTCCTGTCACGCGGCGTGGTGCAGGATCTGTTCTTCATCCTGACGATGCTGACCCTGGCGCAGAGCTGGAACCTGCTTGCCGGCTATGCGGGGCTGATTTCGGTCGGCCAGCAGCTCTTTGTCGGCTGCGGCGCCTATGCTCTCTTCGGCCTCGTCATTCTGGCCGGGCTCAATCCGATCCTCGCCATCCCGCTTGCCGGCGTCGCCGCCATGGTGATTGCCGTGCCGACCGCTTTCTTCGCCTTTCGCCTCTACGGCCCGTATTTTGCGATCGGCACCTGGGTTATCGCTGAAGTCGGGCGACTGCTGCTTGCCCAATGGAAGACGCTCGGCGGTGGCACCGGTACGTCGCTGCCGCGGGATGCGACCCGCGACATGCTCGGCATCTCCCTGCTTGAAGACTGGTTCGGCATGCGGGCGGCCGCGGCAGCCGATGCCCTGTCCTTCTGGCTTGCGCTGATCGTCGCGGCCGCAACGATTGCGACCGTCTACAAGCTGCTGCGCAGCCGTCAGGGGCTTGGGCTTGCCGCGGTGCGCGACAACGAGACGGCTGCGCGTGCACTCGGCGTCGATGCACGCCGGCTTAAGACGATGATCTATCTGTTTACGGCCTTCATCACCGGCATCATCGGCGCGCTCATCTATCTCCAGAAGGGGCGGATATCGCCCGATGCCGCCTTCTCGCTGACCGACTGGACGGCCTATGTCATCTTTATCACGGTCATCGGTGGGATAGGCACGATCGAAGGGCCGATCCTTGGCGTGCTGGTCTTCTTTTTCCTGCGGAACGCCTTTTCGGCCTACGGCTCCTGGTACCTTCTGGCGCTCGGGGCGCTTGCCATCGTCACCATGCTGTTTGCGCCCCGGGGACTCTGGGGGCTGATATCCGACCGCACAGGTTGGGAACTCTTTCCGGTTCGCCGCCTGCTCAGGGGCGGATCTGTTCTACCAGATGAAAAGGGAGGGCCGAATGGCTGATATCACCACCGACGTCTTGATCATAGGAACGGGACCTGCTGGCTCGGCGACTGCCGCATTGCTGGCGAGCTACGGTCTGGAGCCGCTCGTGATCAATCGCTATCGCTGGCTCGCCAATACGCCGCGCGCGCATATCACTAACCAGCGCACGATGGAGGTTCTGCGCGATCTCGGCCGTGATGTGGAAGACGAGGCCTATCTGTTTGCGACCGAACAGGACCTGATGGGGCAAAACGTCTTCTGCACGGCGGTCGCCGGCGAGGAAATCGGCCGCATGCAGAGCTGGGGCAATCATCCGCTGTCGCGCGCCGAACATATCCTGTCCTCGCCGGGGCGGATGAACGACCTGCCGCAGACCTATATGGAGCCGCTGCTCTTCAAGACGGCCTGCTCGCGCGGCGCCCAGTCGCGCATGTCGACCGAATATCTGAGCCATGTCCAGGATGCTGACGGCGTCACGACGACATGCCTCGATCGCCTGACGGGGAAGGAAGTGACGATCCGTTCGAAATTCCTCGTCGGCGCAGACGGCGGCAATTCGAAGGTCGCCGAACATGCCGGCCTGACCTTCGAGGGCCGGATGGGTGTGGCCGGTTCGATGAATATCCTCTTCGAGGCGGATCTGTCGCGCTATGTCGCCCATCGCCCCTCCGTGCTTTACTGGGTTCTGCAGCCGGGTGCCGATGTCGGCGGCATCGGCATGGGTCTCGTGCGCATGGTGCGGCCGTGGAATGAGTGGCTGATCGTCTGGGGTTACGACATCAACCAGCCGGCGCCTGCCGTCGACAACGCCCTTGCCACCAAGGTCGTGCGTGAACTGGTCGGCGTTCCCGAGCTTGAGCCGAAGATCAAGTCGGTTTCCACCTGGACGGTCAACAATATGTATGCGACGACCCTGTCGAGCGGCCGGGTCTTCTGCATGGGCGACGCTGTGCACCGACACCCGCCATCGAACGGCCTCGGTTCCAACACTTCGATCCAGGACGGGTTCAACCTCGCCTGGAAGCTTGCCATGGTGATCAGAGGGCAGGCGGGAATGGGTCTTCTCGACAGCTATCAGGCCGAGCGCGGACCCATCGCCAAGCAGATCGTCACCCGCGCCAACAAGTCGATCGAGGAATTCGGTCCGATCTTCAAGGCGCTTGGCCTTCTTGATTCCGTTGATCCGGTGAAGATGCAGCAGAACATGGACGCGCGTTGCGATGACGGCGAGGCCGCCGAGCGCCAGCGCGCCGCCATCCGCGATGCGATCGCCTACAAGGTCTATGAATTCGACGCCCATGGCGTCGAAATGAACCATCGCTATGCATCGAAGGCGGTCGTCAAGGACGGCCAACCGGAGCCTGCCTTCGAAAAGGACGCCGAACTCCATTGCCAGCCGACGACATGGCCGGGTGCAAGGCTGCCGCATGTCTGGCTGTTCGGGGCGCAGGGCGAAAAGGTTTCAAGCCTCGATCTCACCGGTCATGGCCATTTCACGATCCTGACCGGAATCGGCGGCGACGGCTGGGTTTCAGCGGCAAAGGCGCTGTCGAAGGAATTCGGCGTGCCGATCGCCGTCCATAAGATTGGTCCCCGGCAGGCCTGGCAGGATCTGACGGGAGACTGGGCGCGCGCTCGCGAGATCAGCGATTCCGGCGCCTTGCTCGTTCGTCCCGACCACCATGTCGCCTGGCGTTCGCATGCGGCGGCCTCCGAACCGGAAGTCGAACTGAGCCACGTCCTGAAAATAATCCTGGATCGCTGAGGTCGTCATGGGTGCTGAAGAAAACGGTTATTTCACCGAAGAGAATTCCGTCGACGTCGTCATCAGCCGCAATGGCGGGGCAAAGAGCGAGCGGTTGAAGGTGATCATGGAGGTGGTCACCCGCAAGCTCCACGAGGCGGTGAAGGAACTGGAACCGACGCAGGAGGAATGGATGGATGCGATCCTTTTCCTCACGCGTACCGGCCACACCTGTACCGACTGGCGGCAGGAATTCATCCTGCTGTCGGATGTGCTAGGCGTTTCGATGCTGGTCGATGCGATCAACAACCGCAAACCCACCGGCGCCTCGGAGAGCACGGTACTCGGACCGTTCCATGTCGCGGATGCGCCGGAACTGCCGATGGGTGCCAATATCTGCCTCGACCACAAGGGCGAGGATATGGTCATCGGCGGCCGCATCCTGGGTACCGATGGCGAGCCTGTCGCCAATGCCGCCCTCGATGTCTGGCAGGCCAATGACGAAGGTTTCTATGACGTGCAGCAGCAAGGTATCCAGCCGGATTTCAACCTGCGCGGCGTCTTCCGAACGGGAGAGGACGGGCGCTATTGGTTCCGCGCGGTCAAGCCCAAATATTATCCGATCCCCGATGACGGGCCGGTCGGACAGATGTTGGGCGCGCTCGGCCGGCACCCTTACAGGCCAGCGCATCTGCATTACATCATCAAGGCGGCGGGGTTCGAAACGCTTGTCACGCACATCTTTGATCCCAACGATCCCTACATCCATTCGGACGCAGTGTTTGGCGTGAAGGAGAGCCTTCTTGCGGAATTCAAGTTGACCGAGGATCCCGCTCGAGCCAGAGAGCTCGGCTTCGAGGGAAAATTCTGGCAGGTCGAGCACGATTTCGTGCTGGCGCCAGCTAAGTCTTAGGTTGGGACAGGTCCTCACTGGTCGCGGCAATTTGGTCAAAAGCGTTCCCTAGACCAAATTGAGCGGCCGCTCGTTGTGTAAATCGCATCGGCAAATTGCTCAGATTGCGAGGATTAGACCTGCGGCTGTTTAGAACACACAAACGCGATTTTTGAAGTCAGGACCATGACACGCCGCCACCGGAACTGATGGTTTAGTGATAGGTGTTGGAGTCCAAGGCCACGCAAGGTACCCATCGGTCGGCTTTCATAGGCATCGTCGAGAGAGGCTGTACCGACCAGGTGTCACCGCATCTGGGCGCCGAGATCGGCGGCAGCTTTGCGTCGCATGTTTTTTCGATCGGCTCCTGGATGAAATCGCCCAGCAAGGCTGAGCTGCATGTCAATCACACTGCGGTTTCGGCCGACCCGGGACCGGGTGAAGGTTCCAGCGACCCCCGACTGGTGAGGCTCGGCAACTATCAGACGGTGATGACTCTGATGTTCGGTCCTCGTATAGCATCCGCGGCGCGCGCCGGGCGTTGGCTTTCCCCCGAGATCGGACTGCTCACTGACTGGTTGGACCGGAAATGGCTTCTGGGTTTTCCTTCGCCCTACCTCGGTTCTCGTTTCTGGGCAGGTCCGAATGCCGATGTGTTTGCTGAATACGATTGGGCAGGTTGGCCGTTGGTCAACGAATTCGCGCTCGAACTCAATGTCGCAGAGACGGTATTCAAGGCGTTTAGCGCGGAACGGTCGGAAATTGATCCTCTCGCAGCTCTTGCGCCCATGGAGCCGAGCTTGATTGAGCGAGCCAAGGAAAATGGCGGCGCGGTGTTTCCCGACGGCTTCGCCGTGCTTGGACCAGACAAGATCAAGACACACGTTTCAAACTGGGATCCTACATCGGAAAGATCAAGGAACGGCAACCCATCGTTATTCGCGGGTATGATGCTGATCCCGTCTACAGGGTGACTCAAGAGACGTCGGGCTGGCAGCAGGAGACGGAAGAAGAAGAGGCTTTGTACCTTACAGCCCGTCGCACCGACTAGGCGTAGCGAAAGAATGGGTATGCCGGAATTCTCGACGCGCTGCGAGCAAGGGTGTGTGGCGATGAGTCTTGGGGGGAGGTGGCTCATGAAGGTATCAGGTTTGCGGCATGTGCTGTGGCGATTGAGAAGCCGGATCGCGCTGGTGCTAACGGAAATCCATCAGGCGCAGGCGCCGCTGCCCCGGCCTTTTCTCTTGTATTTCTACCGCAAGCTCATGAGGTCTACCGTCGGCTGGCCCTCGATCCGGGGGCAAGTCGGCATCCTCTTCTGGACGCTTTCCACTCTCGTTTTCGGAACGTGGGACTATGGCTCCTCGCACTCCCCTCTCGACAAACGCCGCAGGTACCGACGGTCAGTCGCGGCAGGTTGCGGAGCAATACCCTTGGGCTTTCTATGGACTTCGCTAGGCTGGTGCAGCCACGACCGTTTACGGGCAGTCACAGCCAGCGGGCGTCTTTAATCCACCATCTCGCCGATGTTCACAGAAATTGCCTAACAGCCGGACACCCAGGTCAACGTATTCTGGGAACCGATCGCGGAATTTGTGAATGAGCGCCGAAGGTTGGCCCCCAGCCAAAAGGCAACAGGTGCATAACTTTGCATGCAAATTCGCAAACCGGGTAGGGTCATCATCGGCGCCGACCGTGACCCCGTTCGATTTCCATTTCGTATATGTAAATCAAAGCCTTACGCAGATACGGTAATGGGGTCAACCTTCGGCGCCAATTCACAGTCGAATTTTGTAAAACCCAGCCAGCGACACGAAGAAACCCTTCCTACCGATCGAGTGAGATCGTCTTTGGGGGGGCAGAAACAGGGGCTGCGAGAAATTGATCAAGTAGGGCGATAACCTCGTCGGGCGCTTGCAGTGGCGGTACATGCGCACAGCCCTTGAGTATGGATAATCTGGCATCGCGAAGCCGTCCGACCAGATCATAGGCCATCTCTGGTGGTGTTGCCCGATCTTCATCTCCGACAATGACCAGTGTCGGGCAGCGCGCCGCCGAAACGCTGGCCGACAGATCAAGCGAAGCGAGTGCGTCGCAGGCCTCGCAAAAAACCCCCACATTCGTGCGGAGAAACGCCTGGCGACGATCCTGCATGAGATCAGGATGGCTTTCTTGAAATTCGGCGGCAAACAATCTGTTCATCGCGGTTTCGGCAATCGCGGCAAGCCCGGCCGCTGACGCGGCCGCCGCCATCTTTCGAAACGCCTCCCTGCCCTCGTCCGAAAATCTTGCCCCACAGCCTATCAGAACAAGACGGGATACTAGCGCAGGATGCTTGATCGCAGTCTGGAGCGCCACGAATGCGCCGAAACCATTTCCGATCAGGGCAGCTTCCCCATTCGCCGCAAATGCTTCGATCAGGCTTGCGATACGATCGGCGGTTTCGTCAAAACCTTCCAAGCTCGCGGGCGATCCGCCAAAACCTGGAAGATCGGGGACGATCACTCGATAATGCGCAGTGAGCGCGGGCATTATCCTATCGAAACTTTCACGGTCGGACAGCAGCGAATGAAGCAGGATCAGCGGCTGTCCGCGACCTGCCACGTAAAGGTTCATTTTCTTGTCCATCACAAATCCACAAATGCGTCTGTCTTGATATTTCATAAATCCCATTTTTGTGTGTTGCAAATCCTTATTTTTCAGGTGTAAGACTCGTCTCGTGAAATATCACGAAATGCGCTTATGCCAGAGGCGAGATACGAACTTGCTGCTCAGAGAAAATATCTACGACGCGCTTCGCACCGAAATCTTGACCTGCCGCTTGATGCCGGGCGAGGAGATCCGCGAACAGGATCTCGCTGCCCGTTATGAGGTCAGCCGACAGCCGATCCGGGAAGCATTATTGCGATTGCAGCAGGATCGGCTGGTGACTGTGCAGCCGCGCCAAGGCTATCAGGTCAATCCGATTTCGATGAAGGATGTCCGGGATCTCTTCCAGTTCCGCCTTGCGCTGGAGCCCGCATGTGTCGCGGCTGCGATCGAGAGCGCTGACGATCAGACACTGTCTGCCCTCGATCGTTTTCGATCCATCGGGCCTGAAGAGGATTTTATCGATTACAACAGAGCTTTTCATGATGCGCTCGCCGCAGCCTCCGGCAATAGCCGGATGGAGGCCGCCATCAGGGACGTTCTTGATCAGGCCGACCGCCTGGTCCGCCTTTCCGTCAGCGCCATCAAGGGACGAGATCCGCAAAAGCTCGTTGGTGAACACGGCGCTATCATCGAGGCCGTGCAGCGGCGCGATGTCCGCGCCGCGCGCAAACTTATCAGTGCCCATGTGATTGATGGCCAGAAGCGTGTCCTATCCGCCCTCGGGCGGAGCGCTGTCAGGTCTTGATTGGAGAAAACCCATGAACCAGACGACCCGTGATCCTGCCGTGAAGACCCACGGTAATTTCGTAGATGGCAAGGAAATCGAAGCTGGCAACGGCACCTTCATCGATGTCCGCAACCCGGCGACCGGAATGGTGATCGCGCGCATCCCGAACTCGACACCTGCCGATATCGATCGTGCGATGAAGAGTGCCCGTGCAGCTTTCGAAGGCCGCGAATGGGGTGGAATGGATATTCGCGCGCGGGCCCGCCTCGTCAACAGACTGGCCGATGCTTTTGAGGCTAACCTTGAGACCCTGTACCGCCTGGAGACGCTGAATAACGGCAGGCCGCTCAATGAGACGCGGGCGCAACTCTCGCGGCTTCCGGATTTCTTCCGCTACTTTGCTGGCCTTGCAATTGCCCGCCGCGATGATGTCATTCCGGTCGAAGGGTCCTATCTCAACTACACGCTGCGCACGCCGATCGGCGTCGTCGCCAACTGCACGCCGTTCAACCATCCGCTGATGATCATGTGCAAGTCACTTGCCGCGGTTTTGGCATCTGGATGCACGACCGTCGTGAAGCCGTCGGAATATACCCCGCTGACCACCTTGAAACTTGCGGACATCTTCGTTGAGGCCGGCCTCCCGAAAGGTGTGTTCAACGTCGTCCTTGGCTACGGCCCCGAAGCCGGCCGATTCCTGGCAGAGCACCCCGACATCAACAAGCTCGTGCTGACCGGCGGCACGGAAGCAGGCCGGATTGCAGGCAGCGCCGCAGCGAAAGTGTTCGCGCATCAGACGCTGGAGCTTGGCGGCAAGACGGCCGTCATGGTGTTTGACGACTTCGACGTCGATCAGGCAGTGAATTATGCCGCCTTTAGCGCCTTCATCGGGGCGGGCCAGACATGCGTGTGCGGCAGCCGGCATCTCGTCCAGGAATCGATCTACGATGCCTTTGTCGAAAAACTTGCCGCCAAGGCGCGCTCCCTCCGGATCGGAAACCCCTTCGATCCTGAGACCCAGCTTGGCCCCGTTATTTCGGCCAGACAACGCGAGCGCGTCCTGACTTATTCCCAGCTCGGCCGCGAAGCCGGAGCCCGTGCGGTCGCGGGCGGCGACGTCGCAAACGTACCGGGATTTGAAGGCGGCTATTTCGTCCAGCCGACCGTGTTTGCCGACGTCAAAGCGGATATGCGCGTCTTTCAGGAAGAGGTATTCGGGCCATTCACCAGCGTCACGCCCTTCAAGGATGAAGCGGAGGCGCTGCGCCTCGCCAATGATTCGCCCTTCGGCCTCGGAGCTGCAATCCGCACCCGCGATGTTGCCCGCGCACACCGCGTCGCCGCCGGCGTGAAGGCTGGGATTGTCTGGGTCAACGACCACCACCGCCTGGATCCGGCATCTCCCTGGGGAGGTGTCGGCGAAAGCGGCATCGGCCGTGAGTTCGGGCTGGAAAGCTTCAACGACCACTTCAACGTCAAGAGCGTCATGGTGGCAACCGTAGACAAGCCCTTCGACTGGTACAGCGCCACCGCAACGCAAACCCGTCTGAACTGACGGATAGCGCGAGGCGGTAGCGGAGGAATTCTCCGCCTCGCGACCCACGATTGATCTCAGGAGGAGATAATGTCGACCATCGTCAATGCAGGTGGGCGCCTCGATCGGCTGCCCACCGGTATGTTCCACTATCGCATCATGTGGCTCATCGGGATCGGTATGTTCCTCGATGGCTTCGACATCTACCTTGCCGCGACCGTGCTTGGAGCGACGCTTGCAAGCGGATTTTCGACTCTCGGCCAGAATGCCTTTTTCGTTTCCGCAACCTTTGTCGGGATGATGCTTGGCGCATTCGCGACGGGTTTCCTCGGAGACCGCTATGGACGACGCTTCACCTATCAGATCAACCTGCTTCTCTTCGGCTTGGCCTCGATCGCCGCGGCTTTTGCTCCAACCATGAACGTGCTGATCTTCCTCCGCTTCCTGATCGGCGTCGGATTGGGCGCGGAAAATGTCGTCGGCTATTCGACAATGACAGAATTCGTGCCGTCGCGCACGCGCGGACGCTGGCTCGGCCTGATGGCGGTCTTCGTCGTAACAGGACTGCCCGCCGCCGCGCTTCTGGGCTATCTGATCATTCCGCTCTTCGGCTGGCGAACGATGTTCGTCATCGGCGGCGTCGCCGCGCTCGCTATCTGGTACATGCGTAAAAAGCTGCCGGAATCCCCGCGGTGGCTGGAATCGGTCGGTAGGACAGGTGAAGCGGAGGAGCTCGTATCCAGGATCGAGGCCGAGATTTCAGAGGGCCGGCCGCTGCCACCTCCAAGCCCGGCGGCGGTCCTGCCGCGCGTCGAGATGTCGGCGCTCTTCCGGCCGCCGATGCTGTCGCGCATGTTCGTCGGATGCGTTACGCTGGTAGTGGTGAACACACTGCTTTACGGCTTCGTGACCTGGCTTCCCACGTTCTTCGTCAGCCAGGGCCTTAGCACGGCGAAATCCTTCGGCTTTGCTCTTCTCATGGGTCTGGGCGCTCCTGTCGGCTCGGCGATCGGCGCCCTTACCTCGGACGCATGGGGCCGCAAACCGACGATTATCGGTGCATCCCTGCTCGCGATCGTCTTCGGCATCATCTACCCGCAAGTATCCGACCCCGTCTGGTTGCCGGTTGTCGGTTTTGCGCTGACCGTGCCGATCTATATTCTGGTCGCACTGCTCTTCGGCATCTATATCCCCGAGCTGTTTCCGACAGAGGTGCGCCTGCGCGCTTCCGGGATATGCCAGACCCTGGGGCGAGGAGCCACCATCGTAACGCCCTTCATCGTCGTCTCGCTTTTCCAGTCGCATGGAGTATCCGGTGTGCTCGTCATGATGATCGGCCTACTGGCGCTTCAGATCATCGTCGTGGCTGTTTTCGGCATCGAACCGAAGGCAAGGCGCCTGGAGGAACTAACGCAGCCCGAAACCGATCGCGCTGTCGAGCGCGTTCCCGTCGGGAGACAAACGCCAAGCTGATATCATTTCCATCGCCGGGCAGATGCGGTCTGTCCGTTTCGCTTGTTCCAGTTCAAAATCCTGCCGGCTCAACATTTGGGCCGCATCTTTTACGGCTAGGGCGCTGCCCGTGTTGGGAGACCATCTGACGCTTTCGTCGGATTCGCACTTCTTCTCAATAGCATAACATGTCAACGGACGGAGGCACAGCCGGTGGGTTGAACCGACTCCTAGAGGTTCTTCCAAGCCGGACGCCGCCGCTTCCCTATCCGGTCGGACGTTCGTCAAGGCAGTCAACGCAGCGGACTTGGAAGGGCTTGTCTGCTGTTTTGCAGAGGACGCCCTGGTCAACGACCAGCTGTCCGAATATTCCGGAAAACCAGAGATTGTCGACCGGGCGATGCGCGACATTATCGCGGAGAATCTGACACTTTTTGTCCTGCGCGAAGTTACCAGTTACAACAATTCGAATCTGACGGTGGAAGTCGATGGTGATTCAACAAGCGTGGACTGCCGGAACCACTGGTATTGAATTTTTATGTCACGATCTTCGACACGAAAATCGTTCAGCTTATTATGCTCCGGAATCAAAATTACCTTTGACCTGTTGGCATCCTCTGCTCTGGCTGGGTCTGGTCAGCAATCCATCGAGCACCAGATGAGGCCTCCTCGTCCTGGCAGGTCAGTGTGATCGCAGCCCGGCGGGACGATGTGGCATGCAGATGCGCGAGCGGCGCTTCGAAGATCGTTTGCCGCTCGCCGGCAGGGGCCGATGCAACCCTCATCAGGAGCAGACTTCCACCAGCACGCGATGGCCGTACCGGTTGAGGCGCCATTCCGGCTGGCAGTAATCCGGATAGTAGTCGTCATCATCGCCGAAGAACAGACGATTTCTATCATGGAAGGCGAAGCGACCGTCGCGTTGTCCGTCAAAATGGCCTGGGCCGCCAAATTGATGTCCTCCGAAGCCGCGCCCGGCGAAATTTCCGCCGCTGAAGTGGCCGCCACCAGCCGAGAAACCGGCACCGCCGTGGCCACCGCCTTCGTGAGCGAGGGCAGGTGTGGTTGCTGCAATAGAAGCAGCAGCCAGTGTTAGCGTAACAAGGCCCGCCGAGATGATCTTACGAAACATAACCATAGTCTTATTCCTTGCAAAGCGGTCTGTCGTGAACCGCAAGAAATATATGTGCAGTGAAATTGGCCTCTCCTAGCCGCGGATAGATCATATCTTGGTCACAACTGATCGCGAGAAAGATATGGAATAATTTCGAATTGCCGAAATTCTTCCAAGGCAAGGCGTTCGCAAACTGATTCTCAACGCTCGCGAAAATTCTCCATTATCGGGTGACGAACCCAGCCTTCAGTCGCATCGCTCCGTGTAACCAGTGGCACAGGTGCCCTTGCAGCAGGCGGCCATGGGCGCTGCCGACGAGGAACCGTGCGGCATGGGGAATGACGAGATCGGCTTCGTTGCTTTCGCTGATCGTCGCTCGGCACGTGCAACCCAAGTTTGTCACAGTCATGGCAAATGTTGGAAATCCACCTAGACATAGGTCTGAACAAGCCTGAACAGGCGTCTGATTTTCGAACTGCCATTTTCGGGCCATCGTCTGACCGCTGCCCAAGACGGCCGGTAGTTGATGGTCACCCCCACCATCGATTGCCGACCATGATTGAGGTAGATCAACCCTAAAGGAGAATTAAGATGAACAGCAGATTCAAGATTGCCTTTGTTGCAGCCTTTGCATCTCTGGCTCTGGCCGGCGTCAGCCGTGCCGAAAGCATCGCGATGAACACAGCCCCCGAAATTGCCCAGACCCTTCGTTCCTTCAATTCCGACTTCAATGTTCGTTACGTCGGAAACTGGGACAACGATCCGGAACATGAGACCCGCGGCCTCTCCGCACCGGGCCGCACGGACAACCAGTTGCGCGCGATCCTAGCCTCGATCAGCGAAAACAAGGATCTTGTTCGCAAGCTGAATCAGGACGATGTAAAAGTCGACAATATCGTTGACGCCGAACAGGCCGCCGACGGCAGCGTTACCTTCTTCGTACGCTAAGACGCCTCACAGCATGGACAATGATCGTCAGTCCATGCTGCAGGACCAGCCGGGCAGCGGAAATCTCTACCGATACCGGAGAATGGTTATTCAGGTATTTTAGACTAATGTTCCGGTCTGCCCGGCTGCCAGAATTGGCCCACCTCGTCAGTTCGCTTTCCATGGGGGCACACCTGCGTGCTCGTGCTCTTGGGGATTTAGGTGAGATAAAAAGGTCAAGGCTCAGATCTTTCGCCTTTTGGGACCTGAGATTGCTGCCGTCGGCAAATAGTTCCATAAACTGGACGACGCCTCAGACGTGTGTTTTCAATGATTTAGTGAATAATTAAAGGCGAGTGGGTTCGATTCTCCTCAAGGCGGCCGATACCGCTTGATAACAATTCGCCTGTTCGAGATTGCCGTAGTGTAGTTTCGGCGCCCTGGTCGAAGGTTTGCCTGCGGCTGTTCGCCCTCGCCGGGTTCCACAAGGAGTTCGAACACTTTGCATTCAAGAACACTGGCAATCTTACCCAGAGAGTCAATACGCGGGTTGATTTGCTTGCGCTAGATTTGAGAGATTGAAACACGCTCGAGGTTTGCTTCTAGCGCAGGGCGCTCCTGTGAGAGGCCGCGGGCGATCCTAAGCCCCGCGTCATCGGTCCTGGATAAGGCAAAGTCATCATCAAAACTGCGTCAGATAGGTGTTCGGAACGCCGAGCAGTGCGCATAAAAAGCCGCTTGACAAAACGCGTCCGCCGCCGCTAATGGGTAATCGATAACCCAAGGAGGATGGGGAGGATCGTGGCAGTATCGCTTTCTGACATCGCCCAGCGTGCGGGCGTCTCGGTAAAGACGGTTTCCGGCGCATTGCACGGCGGCTCCGCCCGCATGTCGGACGATACGCGTCAGAAGATCAAGGCCATTGCGGAAGAACTCGGCTATGTGACCAACCTTGCGGCGCGTGGCGTGCGTCAGGGCTGGCTGCCGCTGATCGGCGTCGTCTCCGATGGCCTCATCACTTCGCCCTTCGCCACCGAGATCGTGCGTGGCCTCGACGGGGCGGCCCGCGGCGCCGGTATGGCGGTCTTTGCGGTCAACCACAGCAGCGGCCAGTCTATTGGCTCGGTGCTCGACGAGGTGCAGCAGTTCCGGCCGCGCGCCGTTGCTTATGCCGCCATGTATCACAAGGATGTCGCCCTGTCGGACAGGTTGGCGGGTGCCGTCGGCGTCATGATCAACTGCCGCGAGGCTGCCGGCCGCGTCACCGCGCTGGTGCCGGACGAAGAAGGCGGCGCGCGGGAGATCGTGCGTTATCTCCTCGTCGCTGGCCGCCGGCGCATCGCCTTCATCAACCTGCCGGGCATTCTCGCCGGCACGCTACGCGAGATCGGGTTTCGTGCGGCGCTTGAGGAGGGGGGCATCGACCCCGTCGGCGTGTTGCCGGCGGTGCGCCGCAGCGTCTACAGCGACCGCGCGCCAAGCCTTGTTGCCTCTCATGTGGAGGCGCTTCTGAAATCCGGTCAACGGCCGGACGCCATCCTGTGCGGCAATGACCGCGTCGCGATGGAAGTCTATGCGGCGCTTGCCCGTGCCGGCCTTCGCATTCCGGATGATATCGCGGTGGCAAGCTTCGACAACCAGGTCGAGCTTGCCTCGCGGCTGGACCCGCCATTGACGACGATGGCCCTGCCGCACCGCGCCATGGGCCGCCTTGCCATAGAGATCCTCTTGGCCGAGCAGCCCGAACCGCCGCATCTGCGGAAACTGCCGTTCCATCTGGTCGAACGGGCATCCGTCTGAACATCGATAGCGTCCAATAGGAGGAGAATGCCAATGAGGATTTTAATGGGTAATCGTTTACTTTCCGCACTCTTCGCGTCCGCCGCGCTTGTCGCAACCGCCGGTTTTGCCGAGGCGAAGACCGTCATCCACGTTATGCACCAGGGCGATCCCGGCTGGGTGAAGGCCTATGGCGACGTTGCCACACGCTTCGAGGCCGCCAATCCCGATGTCGACATCGAGATGATCTACGCGCCGCACGATGCCTACAACGAAAAGTTCAGCGCCGCCGTCATGGCCAAGCAGCTGCCCGATATAATGGAACTCGATGCTCCGTTCCTCGCCAATTATGTCTGGTCCGGCTATCTGCAGCCCGTCAAGCCGCTCATTGACAAGGATCTGCTCGATGACATGACGGATTCGAATATCGCCCAGGGCACCTATCCGATCGACAAGGATCTCTATGCGATCGGCCTCACCGACTCCTCAGTCGTGCTCTACGGCAACAAGAAATATCTTGAAGCAATTGGCGCCCGCATTCCAAAATCGGTCGACGATGCCTGGACCCGCGAGGAATTCGAAGGCTATCTCGAAAAGCTTACCAAGCTCGAAGGCGTGAAGTGGCCGATCGACACCTTCCGGGGCTACGGCATCAAGACTGAGTGGATCACCTATGCCTACGGCCCCCTGCTCGAAAGCGCCGGCTGCGACCTGATCGACCGCAAGACTTGGAAGGCCAGCGGCACGCTCGATGGCGAGGCCTGCGTCAAGGCGTTGACGATGATGCAGGACTGGGTGAAGAAGGGCTGGGTCGTACCGACTTCGTCGGGCACCAACCAGTTCTACGCCGAGGGACAGCCGGCCGCCCTCGCTATGGGCGGCCACTGGTTCTACGCGGAAGCATCGGCAGCGATGAAGGACAATATTGTCGTCATGCCGCTGCCGAAGATCGGCGACAAGGGCGTGAGCCCGAACGGCACCTGGATCTGGGGCATTTCCGCGACCTCGGAAAACCCTGAGATCGCCGGCAAGTTCCTGAGCTTTCTGCTGAAGGACAAGGAGTATCGGGAGTACGCCAAGACCCAGTCCGCCTATCCGGGCCTGAAGAGCTTCGCTGCCGAATCCCCCCTCTATGCGGAAGGCGGTCCGCTCGCCATCGCCTTTGAGCAGGCTTCCAAGACCGCGGTCGCCCGTCCGCCGCACCCGGCCTATCCGACGATCACCTCGGCCTTCATGCAGGCCGTCGACAAGATCTTCAACGGTGGTGACGCGCAGGAAGCGCTGACGGCGGCTGCCAAGAAGATCGACGAGGATATCGAGGACAACGCCGGCTACCCGCCCTTCGACAAGCAGCAGTAAGGGGTTTGGACGGGGCCGGTTCTCCGGCCGGCCCTGGACTATCTCGGGAGGATGACCGATGAGGAGGAAACAATGACTTTGCAGCAGACCTCCACGCCCGCTTTGCGGCATCCGGCGAAACGCCGCGACAAGCTGCGGCTCTGGCAGGAAATGGCGATGATCGCGCCTGCCGTTCTGCTTCTGACGATATTCCTGATCACGCCGTTCCTCTTGTCCTTCTGGACGGCGATGACCAACCAGCCGCTCGTGCCGCGCCCGACGCCGGTGCGCTTCGTCGGCCTCCTGAATTTCGAGCGCGTCCTCACCGATCCTCTGTTCTGGACCTCGCTGTGGAACGTTACGCGCTTCACCATCTGGGTGCTGCCGGTGCAGTGCGGCCTCGCCTTCCTGACCGCGCTACTCTTGCACCAGAAGCTGCCGATGCAAAACCTGCTGCGCGGCCTGTTCTTCCTGCCGGCGATCACCTCCATGGTGGTGGTCTGCGTCATCTGGGGCACGCTGTTCCAGTATCCGAGCGGCCCGCTCAACCAGATCGTCGGGTTCCTTTCCGGCGGCACGATCCAGCCGATCGACTGGCTCGGCGACCCCAACTGGGCGATGTTCTCCATCGTGTTGCTTTCAGCCTGGCAGGCCTACGGCTTTCAGATGATCATCTATCTCGCCGGCCTGCAGGGCATTCCCGAAGAACTATACGATGCCGCCCGCATCGACGGGGCAAGCGCGCTGCGCCGCTTTTGGCACGTCACCATGCCCGGCCTTCGCCCGACCCATGTCTTCGTGCTGGTCATCACTACCATCCAGGCCTTCAAGCTCTATACGCAGGTGGCGATCCTCACCCAGGGCGGCCCGAAGGAAAGCACCGAAACCGTTGTCCACTACATGGTGCGCGCCGGCTTCGAGGAGCAGAAACTCGGCTACGCATCGGCCGTTTCCGTCATCCTCTTCGTCATCGTTCTTCTGATCGCGCTCCTGCAACGCAAACTCCTGAGGCGCTTCGATGTCTGATATCGCTTTGAGCCAGCCCACCCCGCTGGCAATCGCAAGGGGCAACGGCAAGAGAAGCCTGCGCATCGTGCAGAGCCTCTGCATCCTGGTCATCGCGCTGGTGATGATCTCGCCGCTGTTCATGCTGCTGATCGCCAGCCTGAAGGACGACCGCTTCCGCATCCTCGCCGACATGGGCAGCTTCCGCGCCTTCTGGGTCAGCGACCCGACGCTATCGAACTACAAGGAGATCGCCCATTTCTCCGGCGAGCTGGCCTATGGCCGATATCTCTTCAATTCGCTGGTGATCCTCGTTGCCACAGTCGTCTCCGGTCTGGTCATCAACTCCATGGCGGGCTTCGTTCTGGCCTGGGGCTCGCTGCGCGGCAAGGCGGCGCTCTTGGCGCTGGTCGTGGCGCTCTATGTCATCCCGCAAGAAAGCATCATCATGCCGCTCGTCGTCATGATGTCGCGGGCGGGGCTGACGGATACCTTCGCGGTGCAAATCCTGCCCTGGGTGGCAAGCCCGCTCTATGTCTTCCTCTTCTACCAGTTCTTCGCACAGCTGCCGAAGGAACTCTATGAAGCGGCGGAAATGGATGGCGCATCGCCCTTCCGCATCTACCGGTCGATCTACATGCCGCTCAGCCTGCCGGCGCTCGCCACGGTCTCGATCCTCATGGGCATCGAAAGCTGGAACCAGTATCTTTGGCCGACGCTGGTCACCCAGACCGACTATGCTCGGCCGATTGCCGTCGCCATCGCCACCTTCTTCGGACAGGACAGCATCTACTGGGACCGCGCCATGGCCGCCTCGATGCTGATGATGATCCCCGTCCTCATTCTCTATCTGGCTTTCCAGCGCTGGTTCGTCAGTTCATTCGTCGGCTCCGCCGTGAAAGGTTGATCATGTCTCTGCAGGCAAAGTCCGAAACGTCAGCACCTGAAACCATCGAAGCGGAGCTCCCCGAAGGCACGGTGCTGCATCTCTGGCTGAAGGCGCGCCATGCCGGCGGCGAGGCGAAGCTCTTCGTCGCCGTTGATGGCAACGACATCGGCGAGCCCACGACCCGTCGCACGGGGGAATTTGAGTTCTTCGCTGTGACGCTCGCGAAGGGCGGTCGTGCCACGCTGTCCTATGATGCGACAACCACAGCGCTCTCCGTCGCTTACGCCTTCCGGCCGGAAGCCGTGATGAAGGAGGGTATCCGCGTCCTGTACAGCGATGCCCGCACCGCCGCCCCCGACGTGCCCGGCAGCTACCACTTCCGCCCGCCCTTCGGCTGGATGAACGATCCGAACGGTTTTGGACGGTTCGGCGGAAACGTTCACCTCTTCTACCAGCATTATCCTCATGAGCCGCGTTGGAACACTATGCACTGGGGCCATGCGGTCTCGAAGGATTTCGTCCGCTGGACGCATCTGCCCATGTTCCTCTTCCCGGCGGCGCATCTATCGGAAAAGGACGATGGCCGCGGCGGCGCCTTCTCCGGCTCCGCGATCCCCGGCGCCGGCCCAGAAGGCGAGGAAATCCGCGTTTTCTACACCGAGCATGTGCGTGACCGGCAACCGGAAGAGCAAATCCAGCTTTCCGCCGTCAGCCGCGACGGCATCGTCGCCGGCCCGTCGGAAACCGTGATGCCGCTGCGCCCGGAAGGCTTGAACCTCACCACCGATTTCCGCGACCCCTATGTCTTCAAAGGCCCGGACGGCCGCTGGAAGATGCTGCTCGGCAGCCGCGACAGCAAGGGCGGCGTCGTACTGCTCTATGAAACCGCAGACGCGCAAGGTGCCGATGGCTGGACCTTCCTCGGCATCATCCATCGCGAGGACGGTTTCGGCATGACGGCGGCGGAATGCCCCTGCATGGTACGGCTTTCCGGCAAAAACGCAGAAACCCGCTGGGCGCTGATCTTCGGTCTGCTTACCAGCCGCGACCCGGCCACCGGCCGCCGCAACCTCACTTCCGTCATCGTCGGCAGTTTCGATGGCCGCACCTTCACGGCGGAGGTCGAGCAGGAGTTGGATTTCGGTTCGGATGCCTATGCCTTCCAGGCCTTCGTTGATAGCAATGAGCCGGTCGGCATCGCCTGGCTGGCCAACTGGACGGATTTTTCCAGGAAGGACGATTTCCCGACGACCATGACCCTGCCGCGCCGCGTGCTTCTCGACGGCGACATCGTGCTGACCCCGCCGGTCGCAGCCGTCAAAAGCCTGCGCCATCAGTTGCTGGACGACACCGCGCTTGCCGCCGGCAAGACCGTGCCGCTCGGCAGCGGCGCTGTCGAGATCGTACTTGATCTCACAGAGCCGGGCGCCGCCTTCGATCTCACCTTCGATCATCCGGATGTCGATCTAGGCGTGAAACTCGATGCCGATGGTCTGGCGATTGTCTTCGACGCTCGCACCGGTAAGACGCCGCCACGTTACGTCGCCACCGGCGCGAAACCGTCGAGCCTGCGTATCTTCCTCGATGCCGGCTCCATCGAGGTCTTCGCTGACAACGGCCGCTGGACGGGGTCCAAACGCATTCCGGGCTTTGCCGCCGCACGTTCGGCAACACTCACCGGCGCCGTCGCAGAAGCCGGCGTCTGGCAATTGAAACTGTGAGGGAGGACAGACAATGGCATCGGTAGCAATCGACCGGGTTCTGAAGCAATACGGTGCGGCCTCCGTTATCCACAGGGTTTCCGCGGATATCGAGGGCGGTAAGTTTGTCACGCTCGTCGGGCCGTCCGGCTGCGGCAAGTCCACCCTTCTGCGCATGCTGGCGGGGGCTAGAGGATATCAGCGGCGGTGAAATCCGCATCGACGGCCGCGTCGTCAACGACGTCGCTCCGAAAGAGCGCGATATCGCCGCCGAAGATCAACACCGCGACGATAACCGCCGGAGTCGATTTCGATGTCGTCTTGTGCCGGCGTTTTCGCGCCATATCAACTTCCGATGGAATACCCGCGAAGATGACATTCTCGCCATTGCACGCTCAAGTCGATCAGAGAGTTGGACTTTTTTGGTAGATTGATGTCCGCATCCGCAGCTTCAGGTAGTCCGGATCGGTGATCCGGAACCATTTGATCCGCCGCCCAGGATAGGGGCTTTCTTTCCGACACAGATTAACCGTGGGGAGCGATTAAACCCCGACCGTTGACGCCGGTGCTGGACCGATCACAACCTCTGAGCTACGCATTGCAAGTTAGGATTTCCGCAACCATGTTTCCGATGAGGACGCATTGCCGTTTGAAGCACTAAACAAGCTCTGGACCAGTGTTCGCGAATCTAGTCACGACTTCCGTGCATCCACGGAGATCTTCCCGTCACTCGATACGGACAAACTGGTCCAGACGCTGGAAGTCCGGGAGAAGGGTACCGAAAACGGAAGGGCTAATCGTCCGGCACCGTCGGCACAGTCGCTGGACGAGGTCGAGCAGCGCATCGTCGGACGCATCGAACAGGAGAAGGCGTCAGCCTATCAGGTGCTGGAGGATCAGTCCCAGACGTTCGACGGACGGCTTCGCAACCTCGATTTCGAGGGGCAATTCGGGCTCATCCGGCAGGCGAACGCGGCCAGTCTTTCCGATTTCAAGGCCGAGATCGCCAGCGGCGTCGACGAACTCCATGGCTTGCGCCGCGATCTCAAGATCGCCGAAGACGAGATGACGTCTTTCAAGAGGCAGCATCGGCTGGATCGGGCGGCGAAGGTACCGAGCGCCGGAGCAACAAGCGTCAAGATCGCGTTGCTCGTCGTCCTGGTGCTCATCGAGATCGTGATGAATGGCAACTTCCTGGCCAAGGGCAGCGAGCAGGGCATCATCGGGGGCATCACCGAAGCGGTAGTCTTCGCGGTGCTCAATATCGGCGCTGCGCTGTTGTTCGCCTTCTTCTGCGTTCGAAATCTCGTCCACCGGTCATGGCTCATGAAGCTCGGCGGATTGCTCGGCCTTACCGCCTATATCGTCGTTGCGCTGGCCGTGAACCTTGCTCTTGCCCACTATCGCGAGGTGTCGGCCACCATTCTGGAAGGGGCGGGGACCGAGGTCATTCGACGAATTCAGGAGAACCCGCTCGGTTTGACCGAGTTGAACTCATGGATGCTCTTTGCCATCGGGATTTTCTTCTCGATCCTGGCATTTATCGACGGCTGCATGCTAACCGATCCGTATCCGGGTTTTGCCGGCGTCCAGCGTCGACTCGACGAGGCGCGGCAAAATTACATTTCTGGAAAGCTGGACCTGATCGATAACCTTCGTGAAATCCGCGATGACCACAACGACAAGATCGAAGAGATCGTGAGGGATTTGAGCTCGCGCCGCCAGGAGTCTGCTGCCATCATCGCTCATCGTACGCGGACCACAGGGCTTTTCGCGGAGTATCAGAGCCATCTTGAGCGCACGGCAAATGCTGTTCTTACGGCCTACCGCGAGGCGAACCGGGCTGCGAGAACAGAGCCGGAGCCTCAATATTTTACGAGCGCGTACAAGCTGGAGCGAATAACGCCCGTCCTGAAAACGAGCGAAGAATGGGACGATCGCGTTCTGTCCGAACGCATCCAGGTCGCCCAAGCAGAACTCAGCGATCAGATCAGAAAGATCGGTTCCGCGTTCGAGATGGCCGTCGAGCAGTACCACAGACTGGACAATCTATTCCCGGAGGCAGGCGTTGGCGCGGAACAGGCGGCGTAGCAGTCGTTCCAGAAAAGGCGGCTTTTCGACGGGCGCTGTGGTGGCGACGATTGCACTTTCGGCAGTCGCGCTTGCCATGATCGGAGCCTTTGGTTGGCTCAAGTACCAGGCGATGTCCAGTGTTTCGCTCGATAAAGCATCTCTCTGCCCGACGACGGGTCCGACCAGCGAGACGGCCATCCTGCTCGATATCACTGACCCGATTTCGGGCACGACATCGCTTGACCTCAAGAACCAGTTCCAGCGCTTGGTTTCCGGCGTTCCGGTCAACGGAGCGATCGACGTCTACGCGCTGACCGAGAAGGAAGGTGAGCTTGAAAGAACCTTCCACGGCTGCAATCCGGGCAGCGGCGATCTGGCCAACGAGTGGACCAGCAATCCGAAGCTGGTGCAGCAACGCTGGGAGAAGGGTTTCCAGAAACCCCTGGATGAAATCGCGGGCAAACTCGGGTCTGGCGCTTCGGGTGAATTCTCGCCGATCATGGCGGGCATCCAACGCATAAACCTTGAAGCCTTCCAACCCTTGCCTGCAGGCATCCCTAAGACCTTGTATGTTGCCTCGGATATGGTCGAACATACCCCGGCGTTTTCCAGCTATCGCGACGGCGTTTCGATCGACAAATTCGAAAGCAGTCCTGCGCGGGAGAAATTCCGGACGTCTTTGGATGGGGTGCAGGTCAAAGTCCTAGCGTTCCAGCGGCCGGGCCAGAAGTTCAAGATGGAGGAGCTGGCTGCGTTCTGGAAATCCTGGGTAGAGAAGAATAACGGCGAGTTCGCTGGTTTCACCCGTCTGGAGGGACTGGAGTGATGGCATCAAACGACACGGGAAGAACCGCGTTTCGGGACTGGGCTCCTATCGTGCTGTTCGCAGCGGTGACGATCGGGGGAATGATCTTCATCTGGTCGGCGAAGCTCGCCGCCTGGTCGACATTTGTCGTGACGGCAGTGCCCTTGGTGCTAATGGCGATCTACTTCCTGGCGTCGATAGCGTTGGCTGGCTTCCGGCTGCACAATGAGCAGGCGGGCGACAACCTCTATTACATGGGGTTCCTATTTACGCTTTCGAGCCTTGGTGTATCCCTCTACCTGTTCGCCGGGGAGACTTCGATCGAGACGATCGTCCGGAACTTCGGTATCGCGGTGACATCGACAATCGGGGGCGTGACGCTACGCATCCTCTTCAACCAGATGCGCCGCGATCCGATCGACATCGAACGCAGCGCCCGCCACGAGCTTGCGGAGATGACGCGACGGGTCCGAACCGAGCTCGACACGTCCGCTCGCGAGTTCTCGAACTACCGCAGGGTCAGCAATCAGATGCTGACGGAGGGCTTTGAGGAGATCGGTCGCCAGGCGGAAAAGAACGGCGAGGAAATCCGCAAGGTGATCGAGGCGATCTCCAGGGAGGCCATCATGCCGATCCAGGAGGCCGCGGCCAAGCTTTCATCGATCATCGAGGATCACAACAGGTCGGTGACGGATCAGGCAGCGGAAGCGACACGGAAACTGAGTGAGACGACGGATAAGCTCTCGACGATCATCGACAAGTTCGGTGTCGCCGTGGAGGGCGTCGGTACCCGTCTTGGAGAAATCAGGCCGCCCGAGGATGTCATCCGGTTCGAGCTGACCCCGACGATCGACGCGATCAAGGATATGACCGATGCCCATCTCAGGCGGATGGAGGAGGGGATCGCGGAAACACGCTCGCAGTCCGCTAAGGTAGATGAAGCATTGAGGCCCTTGACCAGCATCGACAATAAGCTGGATCGCATCGCGGAAGCGCTTGAGCGTGACAAGGAAAATCCGCAACCGTCCATCCCTTCGAAAACGGCAGACGTTGTCGAGGTGGTCGGGGCGAGCGAGAGTGCGACGGTGGATGCCGAACCGGTTGTCCTGGATGGTGAGAAGACGGAGACCAGGCCGACACTAGACGAGCCGAAACGGCGGTTGTTCAGATGGTGACCCAGGCAAGCGGAAGCCCCAAGCTGGAGCATAAGGGATACAACCGCGGGCTCATCCTCGGGCTGACGATGGCGGAATCCATGCTTCTGCTGGTGTTCTGCTTGTTGCTGGTTGCCGCCGCCATGATCACGGCCGAGCGGAAACAGCGGATGGACGCCGAGCAGCGCCTCGCGCAGCTGGAACAGCAGAACAAGGAACTGTCCGCCCAGCTCGTAGAGGTGCAGTCGAAACTCGGCTCGAACATGTCGGCGACCGATCGCGCGAAATTCGAGAGCGAATGGCGCGAGCTGGTCTCTGCCCGGCAGATCATCGACAGGTTGAAAATGAACGACGCCAGCCCCGCTGATCTGGCCAAGCTGGCCGCGGTCGCAAAGGTACTGGCAGCGAACAACATCCAACTCGACAAAGCTCCGGACCAGCTCGAGCAACTGCTGCACGGGGACATCAAACCCCATGAATGGCCGCCTATCATTAGCCTCTCCGAAGCCGGCGGATATTACTTCACGTCAGGCAGCGCCGCGTTGACGCGGGAATTCGAGGACAAGCTTGAGACCTCGATCGCGGACCAGATTGCCGACAACCTCGAGCGTTACCAGGTCGACGTGGTCGAGGTGATCGGGCACACGGACGAGCAGCGCGTCGCCAGAAGCACATCCAATCTCGACGACGCTTCGATCGGCGTCATCGACGGTCAGTTACCTGTCGACGCCCTCCAGCCTGCCGATAATGCCGGGCTTGGACTCGCGCGCGCGATCGCGGTTGCGAATATTCTGAAGGAAAATCCGAAGCTGAAGGATGTGACCGTGTTGCCGATGTCAGCTGCCCAGCTGGTTATTCCGGGTGATACGCTCACCAGCGGGCAGGCGGGAGACGTCAAGGAACGTCGCCGCATCGAGATCAGGATCAGGCGTCGGGCCGAGTCCCTGCAGCCCTGACCGGGAGCGTAGCTAGCAGCTTGCACGTATGGTGAGTGACCAAAGTGGCTCGCAATGGAAGCCTGTTGCTAGCCTGTCCGATAGCATCGCGGGACGGGCGGGTCTGATCGCTGAACGTGCCATTCAGGATATAGCGCCACCTTTATATCGTTAGCGGCTTAGAACGTGGTCTCCTGCACCAACGGGAGGCTCCGAGACCAGGAAATTTCCGTTGACCATGGCCGCTCCGGGCCAGCGTCATTCGCTCTACCATAGCGCCTGAACGGCGATGACGACGAGAAAAGCAACTACCACCACGAAAACCATCCGTAAAACTGTGCGATTGGCCTGGGCGAGTACCTGTGGCTTCGGGTCTCGCTTGGGATGGAATTTGTGGCGACGTTTCTGTGGCGCTCCCGCTTGGGACGATTTGTTTGCTGCGGCCATGGCTGTTTTGCTCGACGTAGTGGATTTCCGGAACGCCAATCTAGCATGAAAGCTGTCTGGCGCTTAGTGCAGCGACACTGCGCTCACGCTCCACGAAGGCTTGGGTACCGTCGACCAAAGTTTCGATCCCTTGTCGGCACGAGCCTCGCCCGGGTACCTGGCGCAACGGTGCATGCTACATTAGGATTGCCCGATTGGCTGAGGGCTGCTTCACAGCCGTGATCCGGCAAAAGCTCGCGCCGAGGAGCGCGAGCGTTGAGCGAATTGTTCGGGTTAGGGCGTGAACAATTCGACCTGAGCTGCTAGTCGGATCAGCTCAGACATCGTGACTAGGTGGCTACGTCTGCAAAGAGCTTGATGCGGTGGACCGCCAGGTCTGGCAGATGGCAAGAGCTGACGAGACGACGCAGCGCTTGATGACCGTTCCCGGTATCGGCGTCGTGACGGCGATCTCCTTCCGCCATACCATTGATGATCCGTCCCGTTTCCGAAGCGCCGCATCAGTTGGTGCCTATCTGGGCCTAACGCCACGGCGCAAGCAGTCGGGCGAGACGGATGCCACAGGCCATATCTCTGGATGGGGCGATCGCCTACTGCGAACCTATCTCTTCGAGGCGGCCAGTATGCTGCTGCATCGAACGAGGCGTTGGTGCGCGCTGAAGGCCTGGGGGCTGCGACTGGCCAAACGCAAAGGCATGAAGAAGGCACAGGTCCGCCGTCGCCCCCAAAACTGGCCGTCATCCTGCACTGCATCTGGGTCGATGGCACTTCGTTCCAGTGGGGCAAGGAGCCGGTCTGACGTAACATTCTCCCGAGATCGCAGGGCTGACCCAGGCCTGTGATGTCCCGCCGGGACGGTGGTTGTGGTGACCTCGTTCAATCGGCCGCGGCTCCAGAACCGCGCTGCGCACATTGAGGCATCCGACCCGAACATCATCATGAGGCCATGACCTCGAAAAGGACCATGACCCCGGGACGGGTAACAGGCTTGACTAGGTTCCCCAATTAAAGGGCCGATTGATACCATTAGTGTGAAGGAGCCGGGAATAGTCGGGTCTACCCAATCGGGATGCTCGTCGAGAGTTGCTACCCTAAACCCGGCCTTGACGACTGCAGTCACGATATCTCCGATAGTCCAAAACCGGTACGCACAGGTCCCGAGACTTTCCTTTCGAGCTGGATCGGGCGGCGCACGCCGGCCAGCCGCTGGGGCAGACTGGAGGAACTGACGGGCGCCTGTATTTTTCTTGCTTCGGACGCCTCAAGCTATGTCAATGGTCACATACTTTACGTGGATGGAGGCATGTCGGCATGTCTGTGAGAGCCAATAAGACACTGGCGATTGGGCCGGCAAGCCGCTGATCGGCATCCCATCCACCTGGTCCGATCTCGATCCGCGTCACGCCCATTTCAAGCATCTGCTGCCGATGCTGAAGGCGCTGCTGCCATCCCGATATTCCGACGCTCATTGACCAAAGCTGTTAATTGACATATGAGTGAGACAGGTCTGTCTCATTTGGGATCTAGCTGTGCCACCCCGCGCCATTGCCATCGAGAAACGTCAGCACATTATTGAAACTGCCTATACCCTGTTCAAGCGCGACGGCTTCCACGCCACGGGCATAGACCGGATCATTGCCGAGGCCAAGGTCGCCAAGATGACCATGTATCGGCATTTTCCCAGCAAGGACGGCCTGATTGTCGAGGTCCTGAACTGGCGGACGGATCGGTTCAAATGCCAGCTCGACCGGCTTTCGGAAACCGCAATGACGCCAGATGAGAAGATCATGGCGGTTTTCGATTGGCATGAACGCTGGTTCGACAGTCCGGATTTTCATGGATGCCTGTTTCAGCATGCGCTCGCGGAGTTCGGCGAGCGGGATCACGCGGTATTCGAGGCTGTCATGCGCCAGAAGCGTGATCTTCAGGACCGCATTCGGGACATCCTGGCGCAGTCAATGCCGGAAGGGCGAGCACCGCATACCGCCATGACCCTGTTCATGCTGATCGAGGGGGCAACGATGCTCGCTCAGATGGGCCAGGGGAAAGAGGCGATCGACAATGCCCGGAAGGTCGCAGCCGATCTGCTGGCGACGAGGGCGCGGCAATGAGCGCCGCCGTCATCGGCCTGGCGCTTTTCGCCGCAGTCCTTCACGCCACATGGAACGCCTTCCTGCGCAGCGGCGGCGATCGGCTCTGGACCGTCACCGTGATGAGCTTTGCGAGCACGGTTGTCGCGCTTCCGTTCCTGTTCATCTATCCGCTGCCGCCGCCGGCCGCATGGTCCTATATCTTTCTCTCTGCCGTCCTTCAGGTCGGCTATAGCGTGTTCCTCGTCGCGGCCTATCGTTATGGGGAACTGGGGCAGGTCTATCCGATCGTTCGTGGAACGGTACCGCTTCTTGTGACGCTCGGCGGGTTCGTCGTCGCAGGCGACCGCCTGGATCCTTTCCAGATTGCAGGTGTTATTCTCATTGCCCTCGGGATCATGAGCCTATCCCTTGGCAAGGGCAGATCCTCCACTTCGTCCATCCTGTTCGCTCTTGCGACAGGAGCGATCATCGCCGCCTATGCAACGGTCGACTCCATTGGCGTACGACGGGCCGGCCAGAGCGGCACCTATACTGCCTGGGTGCTCGTCCTCTATGGCACGTTCCTGCCTGTTGCGTTCATTGGTATGCGTCGGCGGTTTCGGGTCGATTTTCGAGCGTCGGACACATGGAAGGCCCTCGGGGGTGGCTTGGTCGCAATGATTGCCTACGGTGTGGTTGTTGCCGCCTTCTCACTCGGACCGGCCGGCCCAATCACGGCGCTACGGGAAACAAGCGTTGTGTTCGCCGTTTTGATCGGCTGGCTGTTCCTTGGCGAAATCTTGACCGCTCGGCGCATTCTCGCCTGCATTATTGTTACGGCAGGCGCGATCCTGCTCGGGAGTTGAACCCTGCCGCGAAAATCCCAAGCCTCTCGCCGGCGCCTGGCCGGCATTCTTCGCCAATCTTTTTCCTGAACACAAACTGCGCGAGGCAATGGGAGGGGCAGCACGCAGGCAATGTGCGCGCCGTCAATGATTTTGATCGACTGGCTGCTCCAAATTCGAGGGAGGTTCTGCGAGCATATCTCGCATGCAAAATCTGCACTAAGGTGCGATTGGTTCGGACCGCAAATCGACCTATGTTCAGCGTCTGACGTTTCTCATCGCGTCGCCCTTGACCGCGGCGTCAAAGCACACAGGCACCTTCCATGACCAAAGGCTCTGATCTCCTCATTACGGCGCTTGAGAACGAAGGCGTGGAGCGTATCTTCGGCATTCCAGGCGAAGAAAACCTCGATGTCGTCGAATCCATCCGCAAATCGTCAATCGAGCTCGTGCTCACGCGACACGAACAGGCAGCTGCGTTCATGGCAGCGACCTACGGACGGCTGACGGGAAAGCCTGGCGTGTGCCTGACGACGCTTGGGCCAGGAGCACTGAACCTGTCGACTGGAGCGGCCTATGCTCTTCTCGGCGCAATGCCCATGGTGATGATCACCGGCCAGAAGGGTATTCTTTCATCGCGCCAGGCTCGCTTCCAGATCGTTGACGTCGTCGCATCGATGAAGCCGCTGACGAAGCTCACGCGTCAGATCGTTTCGCCGCAGATGATCCCGACCCTGGTAAGGGAGGCGTTCAGGATCGCGCAGGAGGAACGGCCTGGTCCAGTTCATCTCGAACTGCCCGAAGACATCGCAGCAGAAGAGTGTGAAGACATCGCGCTGGTGGCGCCGCATCAGCTCGAACTGCCGACCGCAAGCGACGCTGCGCTCGATCGTGCGGCTGTGCTGATTGCATCGGCCAGGCGTCCATTGCTCATGTTCGGAGCGGCAGCCTCGCGTCCTCGATCCACGTCGGACATCGCCCAGTTCGTTATTCGAACACGCATCCCTTATTTCACAACCCAGATGGGGAAGGGGACGGTTCCAGGGGGAACCGAGCTCTATATGGGCACAGCGGCCCTCTCGGAGCGAGACTACGTCCACGAGGCCATTGAGCAGGCGGACCTGATCGTCACGATCGGCCATGACACGATCGAAAAGCCTCCGTTCATCATGGGCAAGGGCGGTCCCAAGGTCGTTCATGTCGGATACCAGCCGGCGACGGTCGAGCAGGTCTATTTTCCTCAGACCGAGGTCATCGGCGACATCGGGCCGTCACTCAAAGCGCTCGCCGATCGCCTGGAAGGCAAGCTACCAAACGCGCAGGCGCTTCTTCACCTGCGAGAGCGAATTCTCAATCGTATCGCGGACCGGGCGACTGAGGAACGGTTTACGCCCCAGAGGCTGGTCCACGACATCCGAGAGGTCATGCCCCACGATGGCATTCTCGCTCTCGACAACGGCATGTACAAGATATGGTTCGCTCGCAATTATCGCACCAAAATGGCGAACACTCTGCTTCTCGACAACGCGCTCGCGACGATGGGGGCTGGCCTTCCGTCCGCGATGGTCGCGTCGATGCTTTATCCGCAACGGCGGGTCATGGCGATCTGCGGCGACGGCGGGTTCATGATGAATTCGCAGGAGCTGGAGACCGCCGTTCGGCTGAAACTGAACCTTGTTGTTCTCGTGATTGAAGACGATGCCTACGGAATGATCCGTTGGAAGCAGGCCGTCGACGAATTTCCGGACTTCGGAATGACATTCGGCAATCCGGACTTCGTCAAATATGCGCAATCCTACGGCGCCAAAGGAACGAGGGTCGATGATATCGGTCAGCTCAAGCAGGTTCTCGAGGATGCGTTCAAAGATGGGGGCGTGCATCTGGTCAACGTCCCCGTCGACTATTCGGAAAATGAACGTGTGCTGGTGAAAGAGCTGCGCGAACGGCTCCCGGCTATTCTGGAGGCATGAGATGTCGCATAGCTTAACGGTTTATCAGGCGTTTGATCGAGCGATCATCACCGAGTTACCGACCGATGACGCCGCCGCGCTTGATCGCAAACTGGATATTGCCGCGAAAGCCTTTGCCGATCGCGATGGGTGGTTGCCTGCGTATCAGCGCATGGCGATCCTGAGAAAGGCGTCGGAACTGCTGCACGACAACAGGGATCGTTTCGCGATGACGATCGCGCGGGAAGGCGGCAAGCCTCTGGCGGACGCCATCGTCGAAGTCACACGAGCGATCGACGGGCTGATCAACGCCGCCGATGAAATCCGCAACTTCGGCGGCAAGGAAATCCCGATGGGGTTGACTGCCGCGAGCCTGAATCGCCTGGCGTTTACAACGAAAGAGCCGATCGGTGTCGTCGCGGAAATCTCGGCATTCAATCATCCCCTCAACCTCATCGTTCATCAAATTGCGCCGGCCATCGCCGTCGGATGCCCCGTCATCGTAAAGCCTGCGGCAACAACACCCATCTCGTGCCTCGAAATCGTGAAGCTGCTTTGGGATGCCGGCCTGGACGAACGCTGGTGCCAGACCTTCGTCACCGATGACAACGCGCTTGCTGAATCCTTCGCGACCGATCCCCGCGTCGCGTTTTTAAGCTTCATCGGATCTGCGAAAGTCGGCTGGTATCTCAAGAGCAAGCTGCCGCCAGGCACGAGATGCGCGCTTGAACATGGGGGTGCTGCACCGGTTATCGTTGATCGAAGTGCAGATGTGGCCGCAGTCGTCAGTCCCATCGTCAAAGGAGGCTACTATCATGCAGGCCAGGTCTGTGTGTCGGTCCAGCGGATATTCGTGCACGAAGATATCCTGGAGCCGTTCACCCAGAACCTTGCTGCTGCGGTCGAGGCCCTTCGGGTCGGCGATCCAACCCTCAAGCAAACCGAGGTGGGGCCACTGATCCTGCCACGCGAAACGGAGCGGGTAGCGAACTGGATCCGGGAAGCAGTTGATGCGGGAACAAAACAGCTTGGAGGCGGGCGTCTGTCGGAAACGACGCTGCTGCCGTCGGTGCTGCTCAATCCGCCGGCGGACGCAAAGGTGTCGCAACTCGAAGTCTTCGGCCCGCTGACCTGCGTCTACGGTTACCGAAACCTCGACGATGCAATTCAGAGTGCCAACTCGCTGCCTTATGCGTTTCAGTCGAGCGTATTTTCCTCGGATATCGCCGTTGCACTCCGGGCGGCGAAGCGTCTGGATGCAGCCACCGTTCTCATCAACGACCACACTGCGTTTAGGACGGACTGGATGCCGTTTGCAGGTCGCCGCCAGTCCGGTTATGGCGTCGGCGGTATCCCTTGGACGATGCAGGAGATGGCCGATGACAAGATGGTCGTTCTCAATGGGGTAAGCTAGGCGCTTGCCTCTTGCGCCGAGGGGAGCGCCCAGCACCGGGGCAGCGCTCTCCCTTTCTCCTTCGGATCGCTATGCCGAAATTGCTTCGGTTGACATTGTCGATGAGGCCGGCGCCGTCTTCGTTCTGTATTTTCGCCTGTAGGCTCGCAGCTGGAACTCAGCCGACGCGTGGCTGGGTTTCGGCTCTCAAGTCACGGTAATGCACCGTCAGTCGATCGAGGGTAAAAGCTCTGTTAAGCCCGCTGGGGTTCGGCAGAATCCAGGTGTTGGCGCCGGCGAATAGCTCGCTCTGCCTTCCCCAATCGCAGTCCGCCCGTGCGGTAATCGCTGCGAAGGCAGCCTTGCCGAGAAAGGCGAGGTTAGCCGGCGCGAACTTGGTTATCTTCGCTTCGAGCAGAGGTGCTGCCTTTTTATAGTCGTCCAGCCGCAATTCGCTGGCGCTCTTCGTGGCTCGCGAGACGGCGGCCGTGATGCCGCATCCATACTGGAGCAGTTCCTGCTCTTCGTCGGCGCGCAAGAGGCGCGATGTAAAGCCAGAAAGGTGTAACACCCTCCAGAAGCGGTTGCTGGGAGACGAGAAATTATGGCCGTCCCGGACTGCTGACAGTGCAGGGTTCAGGCCACAGAAAACGACGGACAGGCCCAAGCCGAGCACGTCCGAAAGCCCGGCTGGCGTTTGTTTCACATCCCCGTCGCGATCCATCTGCGCAGACACCAGCCGATCTCCCTTCAATTGATCGATCATACCCGGCGCGTTCCCCCGCCCATAGCGTCGTTCTGACCCCGTGGCAATCACGCTTCAGCCCGTCGGCGTGGCACGTCAGGATCTTGCACTGTTCGACATGCCGGCAATCTGCATCGTTTCGGGGTCGGTGACAGGACCGTGACGATTGTTACTTGCAATGTTTATAAAAACGTCTATCACTAAACATATTGCTAAACATGAGGGTTGAGGAGTTCATGTAGGCATTCTCTGAAATTGGTGGACTTGCATGTCGGCGGGGAGCCGGCTTTGGTTCTGGGAGGAACGTATGCAAAAGAAATCGAAAGCCCTTCTCGGGCTGGCATCGGCATTCATCATGTCGTCGGCGCTGCCCAATCTTGCAAAAGCTGATCAACTGACACTCTGCTGGGCGGCCTGGGACCCGGCCAACGCGCTTGTCGAACTCTCGAAAGATTTCACCGCCAAAACCGGCACCGAAATGAAGTTCGAGTTCGTGCCGTGGACCAGCTATGCCGACCGCTTTCTCAACGAACTGAACTCTCACGGAAAGCTCTGCGACCTGATCATCGGCGACAGCCAGTGGATCGGCGGCTCGGCTGAAAACGGCCACTACGTCAAACTCAACGATTTCTTCGACAAGGAAGGCATCAAGATGGATGACTTCGTGCCGGCGACGGTGGTTGGTTACTCGGAATGGCCGAAGAATACGCCGAACTACTGGGCGCTGCCTGCCATGGGCGACGTGGTCGGCTGGACCTATCGCAAGGATTGGTTCGAGCGGCCGGAACTGCAGAAGGAATTCAAGGAAAAATATGGCCGCGATCTTACCGCGCCCAAGACCTATGACGAGCTGAAGCAGATCGCCGAGTTTTTCCAGAAGCGTGAGATCGACGGGAAGACGGTCTACGGCGCTTCGATCTACACCGAGCGCGGTTCCGAAGGCATCACGATGGGCGTGACCAACGTGCTGTATGACTGGGGTTTCCAGTACGAAAACCCTGAAAAGCCCTATGAAATGAAAGGCTTCGTCAATTCTCCCGATGCGGTGAAGGGGCTGGAATTCTACAAGTCGCTCTATGATTGCTGCACTCCGCCCGGCAGCTCCAACGTCTACATGGTCGAGTCGGCTGATGCCTTCAAATCCGGCCAGGTCGCGATGCAGATGAATTTCGCCTTCACTTGGCCTGGCCTCTACAAGGACGAGAAGGTGGGCGGCGACAAGATCGGTTTCTTCCCCAATCCGGCTGAAAAGAAGCACTTCGCTCAGCTTGGCGGACAGGGCATATCGGTCGTTTCCTATTCCGATAAGAAGGACGCTGCTCTCCAGTATATCAAGTGGTTCGCCCAGCCCGAGGTGCAGGCGAAATGGTGGCAGCTCGGCGGCTATTCCTGCCTGAAATCGGTAGTGAATGCTCCTGACTTTGCTTCCAGCCAGCCCTATGCCCAGGCTTTCCTGGACTCCATGGCGATCGTGAAGGATTTCTGGGCCGAGCCGAGCTACGCGACACTCCTCCAGGACATGCAGAAGCGCGTTCATAACTATGTCGTGGCCGGCAACGGTACCGCGCAAGAGGCGCTCGATGGCTTGGTGAAGGACTGGACCGAAGTCTTCAAGGACGATGGCAAGATCTAGTGTCCGGCTGGACGCACAACCTTCTTGTCAGAATGGCGGCCCGGCTCGCCAAGACTGCCGGGCCGCCAAGTGTCTCATATACGCAAAGACCAGGTGACACCTTGAACATTTCTTCTTCCTCTATGGTCGAGAAGGCTGCAGACGCAACTGCAAGGGCGACGCCGACATCGCTTGCCCGCCGCGTCCGCGGACTATCCGATCGAGCGATCGCCTGGGTATTTATCGCGCCCACCATTCTCCTGCTTCTCGCCATCAACATCTTTCCACTGATCTGGGCGATCTATCTGTCGTTCACGAATTATCGCGCCAACCGTCCGAATGCGCCGGTCCTGAACGTTGGATTGGGCAATTACGAGCGGGTGCTCAACGACCCCGACATCTGGCAGGCGATGCAGACGACGGCGCACTTTGTCTTCTGGACGATCCTGCTGCAGACCGTCATCGGTTTTACGCTCGCCTATCTGATCGACCGCAAGTTTCGCGGCCACGCCTTCTGGACGACGCTGATCCTGATCCCGATGATGCTGTCTCCAGCCGTCGTCGGCAACTTCTGGCGCTTCCTCTATGAGCCGCAGATCGGTCTCTTCGCCTATGCCGTTTCCCTGGTCACCGGCATCCCGACAGCCGACATCCAGATGCTCGGCAGCGTTTCGCTTGCGCCGTGGGCGATCATTATCGTCGACACCTGGATGTGGACGCCTTACGTCATGCTGATCTGCCTGGCAGGCCTGCGTTCCATCCCCGACTATATCTATGAGGCGGCCGAGGTGGACCGCGCCTCCGCCTGGCGGCAATTCTGGTCGATCACCGTGCCGATGGCGCTGCCCTTCATCATGCTTGCGGTGCTGTTTCGCGGCATCGAGAATTTCAAGATGTTCGACATGGTGACACTGCTGACAGGGGGTGGCCCGGGCTCGACCACCGAGGTTGCCTCCATCACCTTGAAGCGTGCCGCCTTCGAGAGCTGGGCAACCGGACGGGCGTCGGCCTTTGCCATCGTCCTCTTCGTTGCCGTGTTCGGTCTCGCAAACATCTACGTCAAGGCACTCAACAAGGTGAAGCAGCGATGAGCTCGGTTACCTCAGCCCATTCGGTCGTCGAGCCGAGCCCGACCAGCAAGAGGATCGCCGGTGCTATCGTGATCCTCTACGCCCTGATCACGATGATCCCGCTTGTCTGGATTTTCCTGACCAGTATCAAATCTCCGCCGGATTCCATCAGCTATCCTCCGAAGATCGTCTTCACGCCGACCTTGGAAGGCTACTGCAATCTGCTGACGACCAGAACGCGTCAGACGCCGGAATACATCGCCTCCCTGCCTGCACCGACCGGCACCTGTGATGAGGTGACCCGCAAGCGAAACATGGTCATTGCGGGTCCCTCGAATTTCCTGCCGCGTTTTGCCAATTCTCTGGTGATTGCCTTCGGCTCGACATTTCTGGCCGTGTCGTTGGGAACCTTGGCCGCCTACGGTTTCTCCCGCTTCAGGATACCACTCGCCGACGACCTTCTGTTCTTCATCCTGTCGACGCGCATGATGCCGCCCATCGCGGTCGCCATACCGATCTATCTGATGTACCGCGAGCTTGGCCTCTCCGACACGGCGCTGGGCATGATCCTGCTCTACACGGCAGTCAACGTCTCGCTCGCCGTCTGGCTGCTTAAAGGCTTCATCGACGAGATCCCGCGCGAATATGAAGAGGCTGCGATGATCGACGGCTACACCCGGCTGCAGGCATTCTGGAAGGTCGTCCTGCCGCAGGCCACCACAGGCATCGCCGCCACTGCGATCTTCTGCCTGATCTTTGCCTGGAACGAATATGCCTTTGTCGCATTGCTGACCTCGGGTGAAGCCCAGACGGCACCGCCATTCATCCCGACCATCATCGGCGAAGGCGGCCAGGACTGGCCTGCGGTTGCTGCGGGAACAACGATCTTCCTGATCCCGATCCTCGTCTTCACCATTCTGCTGCGCAAGCAGCTCTTGCGCGGCATCACTTTCGGAGCGGTTCGCAAATGACCCATCTCATCGAGACCCCACGCCCATCCCGTCCGAAGCGCCCGTTCTTTTTGCGCCGAGGCCCCATGGAGAACATCGCGACCGCCTTGATCGCCATCGGTTTCCTCATGCTCTTCCAGCCGTTCCTTCTCGTGCTCTATACCTATTCGTTGGTGACGCTGCTCGCAGGCACCGCCATGTTCATCATCGTCTCGAAGTTTCCGGAGTGAGCCATGGCGGACATCAGGATAGAAAATCTCCGCAAGCAGTTCGGCGGCTTCGTGGCGGTGCAGGATTCGAGCTTCGTCATTCATGACGGCGAGTTCCTGGCGCTGCTCGGCCCCTCTGGCTGCGGCAAGACGACGACGCTTCGCATGATCGCCGGCCTGGAATTGCCGACCAGCGGCAAGATCTATCTTGATGGGGAGGATGTCACCTTCAACCGCGCCAGCGCCCGCGACATTGCCTTCGTCTTCCAGCTTTTTGCACTCTATCCCCATATGAATGTGCGCAAGAACATCGGCTTTCCACTCCTGTCGCAAGGTATGCCGAAGGCGCAGATCCGCCAGCGCGTCGAGGAGACCGCGCGGCTGCTGCAGATCGATCATATCTTGAACCGGTCCGTCTCCGGACTTGCGGGCGGCGACCGCCAGCGCGTGGCTCTCGGCCGCGCGATCGTGCGCCGTCCGAAGTGTTTCCTGATGGATGAACCGCTTGGCACGCTGGATGCCGAATTCCGCGAGGTGATGGTCCATGAGCTGCGCGAACTGCATAACCGCATCCACGCGACGACGGTTTACGTGACGCATGATCAGCATGAGGCGATGGCGATGGCCGACAAGATCGCGGTCATGAACCATGGCGTCATCGAGCAATTCGGCACACCGCAGGAAATCTACAGCAAGCCAGCCACCATGTATGTCGCAGATTTCATCGGCTCGCCGCCGATGAATTTCATGCGCTTCACGTCGGGCCTCAAGGCGGGAGCGCGGTCGATATCGCTTAACGGCGTCGACGTCAGCATTCCCGAGGTGCACCAGGATATGGCCGAGGCGGAGCTTGCGCTCGGCGTGAGGCCCGAACATATCCGCCTCAGCGACGCGTCACCCTTGCGCGGAGCCGTCTATGGCAGCGAATATCTCGGAACCAATCAGGTCGTGGCAATCGAGACATCGAGCGGCGTGATCAAGGCACGCGTTCCGGCAAACCGCGATTTCCGTATCGGCGAGACTGTTGGCCTTGAACTCAATCCGGGAAAGCTCGCGCTGTTCGACTGCAAGTCGGGCCGCGCTGTTGCCTCGGCACTCTACTCGGAGGCTCAGCATGGCTGACGTCGTTCTCAAGGGGCTCAATAAGCGTTTCGGTGACACTCAGGCTCTGGCCGATCTCAACCTGTCGATCCGAGACGGTGAATTCGTCGTTCTGCTCGGGCCGACGGGTGCTGGCAAGACGACCACGTTGCGTCTTATTGCGGGACTGGAGCACCCCGACGCTGGGCGTATCGAAATCGGCGGCCGCAATGTTGCAGGCGAAGCTCCCGCTGAACGGGATGTCGCCTTCGTCTTTCAACAATACTCGCTGTATCCGCATATGACGGTCTACGACAACCTTGCCTTTCCGCTGCGGGCCCCGGCGCACCGACTTGCAAGTGAAGAAATCGACCGCCGTGTCCGCGAAATTGCGCGCATGGTCAGGATCGACCACAAGCTGGAGAACCGTTCAACGCGTCTGTCGGGCGGCGAAATGCAGCGCGTTGCGATCGGCAGGGCGCTCGTACGCCGACCCGCCATTTATCTGATGGACGAACCGCTCTCGTCGCTCGATGCGAAACTGCGCGCAGAACTGCGCCTGGAACTGAAGCGCATCCAGAAAGAACTCGGCTCGACCCTGCTCTATGTAACCCACGACCAGGTCGAGGCGATGACCATGGCGGATCGGATCGGCATTGTCGCGGAAGGACGACTGTTGCAAGTCGGAACGCCGCGCGAAATCTATGGCAATCCGGCCAGCCTTCATGTCGCCGCGCGCCTTGGCCAGCCGCATATCAACCTGTTGCCGGCCGATCTTCTTCCCGGTGCCAATCCGCCGCCGGGAACGAAGACGATCGGCGCGCGAACCGAGCATCTTGATATCATCGTCGATCAGAACGCTGATGCGAAGATCGATTGGATCGAACATCTGGGGGACCAGAACCACCTTCACATCAAGGTGCGCGACCACAAGCTGGTCACGCTTGCCGATCCATATCTCGCGATCCGGCCGGGTGATCGAATAAGCCTGACGCTGCGCGATCCACTCTATTTCGACGCCAGCGGTCAGCGTCTTTGATAAGCAACTGAAAGAAACGAACTCACTGGCATAAAAGACGGGTCTGTCTCCATGAAACATTTCTTCAATCGCCGGGAAACCATTGTCACCGAAGCCCTGGACGGTCTGCTCCAGACAAGCAGCGCCGGTCGTCTTGCCCGTCTCGACACGTTCCCGGAAATCAAGGTGATCCTGCGTGCCGATTGGGACAAGTCGAAGGTCGCCATTATCTCGGGCGGCGGGGCGGGACATGAACCTTCGCATGCAGGCTTCGTCGGCAAGGGCATGCTTACCGCAGCCGTATCCGGCGAAATCTTCGCCTCGCCGAGCGTCGATGCGGTGCTGACGGCGATCCGCGCCGTAACCGGCCCCAAGGGCGTCCTGCTTGTCGTCAAGAACTATACCGGCGATCGCCTTAATTTTGGTCTCGCCGCCGAAAAGGCCCGTGCCGAAGGTTTCGACGTCGAGATGGTCATCGTTGCCGATGATATCGCGATCCCCGGCATCAGCCAGCCACGGGGCGTTGCCGGCACGCTGTTCGTGCACAAGATCGCCGGCTACCATGCCGAAGCCGGCGCCGGGCTCAAGACGGTGGCGGGCCTGGCGACCGCCGCAGCGGGCGGCATCGTTTCGCTCGGCATGTCGCTTTCAACCTGCAGCGTGCCGGGCCAAACGCATGAGGATCGACTGGGCGCCAACGAAGGCGAACTCGGCCTCGGTATTCACGGCGAGCCCGGGGTCGAGCGTATTTCCTTGCAGCCGATTGCCGATCTGGTCGCGACGATGACCGGGCGACTGGCGGCGAAGCTCGATGGTGCGGGAGATCATGCGCTGCTGATCAACAATCTCGGCGCTGTGCCGCCGCTCGAAATGGGCGTCATCGCCAACACTGTGCTGTCGTCACCGATCGCCAACCGTGTCCGGTTGATCATTGGGCCGGCACCGATGATGACCGCTCTCAACATGAACGGCTTTTCGCTGTCGCTCATTCGACTGGACGCCGACCGTGAAGCCGCCCTGAGGGCCGCCGTCGAACCCCATGCCTGGCCGCCCGCGACCGAACGACACGAGATCGCTATCCTTCCCGCGCCACAACCTGCGTCGGCGCAGAGCGAAGCGGCGCCCGCCAGCGAAGATCGGGATAATCGTCGTCTCCTGACCGCACTTTGCGAGCACCTGATCTCGCTCGAAAGCGAACTCAACCGCCTGGATGGCCGGGTTGGTGATGGCGATACCGGCTCCACCGTTGCGACCGGAGCCCGCAGCATTCTTGCCCGCATCGACACACTTCCCTTGAAAGATCCTGCCGCGACGATGGCCTCCATCGGCGAAATCCTGAGCACGAGCATGGGCGGCTCCAGCGGCGTTCTTCTCTCGATCTTCTTCACGGCCGCATCCAAGTCCATGGCCGAAAAGGACGATATCGCCGTTGCCCTGCTTGCCGGGCTTGATCGGATGACGTTCTATGGAGGCGCCGTTGTGGGCGACCGCACTATGGTCGACGCACTGGCTCCCGCGCTTGCGGCCCTTTCATCGAAGGGTGTTGCAGCCGCGGCAAAAGCGGCGACGGCAGGTGCTCAGTCGACAAGAGCGATGCGACAGGCCAAGGCCGGTCGTGCCTCCTACGTTGGCGAAAGGGATCTGGAAGGTGTGCCCGATCCGGGTGCCGTGGCCGTGGCAGGCGTATTCGAGGTAATGGCAGCGCTCGTATGAGTTCTGCAGGCGGGAGGGTTTCGGGTGCTGGCTGAACCGGTTCTTCTCATGGGATTGATCGAAGCTTGCCGTGCGACGATCGCGGCAAACAGCGAGCACCTGTGTGCGCTTGATCGCGCCATTGGTGATGGCGATCATGGAACGAACATGCGCCGCGGCTGCGAAGCGGTGAGCGCCGAGGACGCCTTCGTTTCTGCCCTTCCCTTGCCTGACGCGCTTGAGAAAATTGGCCTGACGCTGGTGATGAACATCGGCGGAGCGGCAGGCCCGCTTTACGGGACGTTGCTCATGGAGATGGGCCGCGAGCTCCGTGCCCCGGACGAGGAGAAGGATTTTCCTTCGGCGCTGAAACAGGCGATCAACGCCGTCGCGCGTCGTGGCCGCTCACATGCTGGGGACAAGACGCTTCTTGATGTTCTCTATCCCGTTCAGGACGCGCTCGCACATCGATTGCCTCTGACGGACATCGCGCGCCAGGCCGAACTTTCTGCCGAGCTGACGGCAGCGATGAGAGCCATGCGCGGGCGTGCCTCCTATCTCGGAGACCGGTCGATCGGTCATGTCGATCCCGGCGCCTCAAGTTGTGCACTGCTGACAACTGCGATCTGCCGCTACCTCGAGGAGTACCGACCTGTATGAATGGGAAGAGGCCCAACGTTGGGATTGTGATTGTTTCCCACTCGCCTTTGGTTGCGCGTGGTACTGCCGACATGGTGCGGCAGATGGTCGGCGACAGTGTGCCGCTTGCCTGGTCGGGCGGTAATAGTCACGGCGAACTCGGGACGGATGCCCGCGGTATTCTCAAAGCCATCGAGGAGGCTTGGTCGGACGCAGGCGTTGCCGTCTTCGTTGATCTTGGTGGAGCTGAAACCAACAGTGAAATGGCGGTCGAAATGCTCGGCCTGCCGCGGTCGAAGCTGGTATCGATCTGTAATGCACCCGTCGTGGAGGGAGCTGTTATCGCGGCGGCCGAGGCCTCCGGCGGCGCATCGCTGGGCAAGGTGATTGCGACGGCAGAGGAGCTATCACCCTGATGAGCGGCGGATTGCGCATGGGAGGCCGTGAGGGCGAACAGATGCATGCCAACTGCCAGACGGAGGTAGAGGTCAAGCATGGCGTTGGACTGCATGCTCGGCCCTCGGTTACATTCACGCGGCTTGCAAAGTCGTTTCCCTGCTCGATCGAAGTCGCGATCAACGGCAGCGATGTCTGGCTGAATGGCAAGAGCATCATCAAGATCATGGGTGCCAGGATCCGTAAGGGATCATTGCTCAAGATTCGCGCCGAGGGGATCCTTGCCGAGGAAGCGATTCGCGCATTGAAAGGCCTCGTCGAGCGTAACTTCGATGAGGAAAAGAAGCATGGCCGCACCGCCTAGTCTGAAAGCCATAGGTGCATCGCCGGGCGTTGCAACCGGGCCGGCCTATGTCGCGAGGCCGATGGCCGCTGCTGCGTTGCCGCCATCGAGCCTTTCCGGCCATGTCGAACTCGGCGATGCCATCAAGAAGGCCATACACGAATTACGCAACATTGCGGCCGGGACAGACCCTGAGAGCGGAGAAATCATCGAGTTTCAGATCGAAGTGCTCGAGGACCCGACGCTGATGGAGACGGCCGGCGCGCGGATCGACGCGGGCGAAAATATGGCGTTTGCCTGGGCCGGGACACTCGATGGCTATATCCGGGAACTGGAATGCGCGGAGGAAGACCAAGTGCAGGCGCGTGCCGTCGATATTCTCGACGTCAAGAATCGCGTCCTGTCGATCCTGACCGGGGCGCCGATCGACGACTTTCCGGCCGGCTCCATCTATGTTGGAAAAGACATGGAGCCCAGTCGCTTCTTGGCACATGACTGGTCGGCCGGTGGGGGTATCGCTCTTTATGCGGGCAGCGCAGTCGGCCATGTGGCGCTGCTTGCCAGGTCTCGCTCGGTCCCGATGGTCATCGGCGCCGGTCGCTTCGCGACTGAAAAGGGACAACATATTGGGGTTGATGGCGATTCAGGTATCATCATGCTTCAGATAGCCAAGCAGGGGGCGACGCCGGCTCCGCTCGGCCATCGCCTGACAAGCATGGCATCGACGGCCGACAACGGCACTTTGTACACCGCCGACGGCTCGCAGGTCCTGCTGGCCGTCAACGTCAACGCTCCCGACGAAGTCGATGCGATCGATGTTGCGACAACCGCCGGCATCGGGTTGATGCGCTCGGAATTTGCACTGACATCGCTTGGAGATGCCGCAAACGAAGAAAAGCAGTTTGCAATCTACCGCCGGCTGCTGGATTGGGCAGATGGCCGGTCAACGACAATTCGCATGCTGGATATAGGAGGCGACAAGCCACTCGCTGGACTTGCCGAAGTACCCTCGCTACGCGGTATCCGTCTTCTGCTTGCCCGGCCGGAGATCGCGCGTGTTCAAGCCCGCGCGCTTTTGCGCGCGGCAGTCTTCGGCAGTCTTCGCATTATGCTGCCGATGGTGATGTTTCCATCCGACGTCGATGATGTCAGACAGATCTATCGGGAAGAATCCGACGCGCTCGCCCGACGCGGTGTGCCGCATCGCATGCCTCCCATCGGAATGATGGTAGAGGTCCCGGCTGCCGCGCTCATGCTGGACGAGTTCGAAAGCGCTGACTTCTTTTCGTTCGGAACGAACGACCTTGCGCAATATCTTGTCGCCTCGTCACGCGAGAATGCCGACTTTACGCTTTACCAGGCCAAGGCGGTGCCGGCTGTACTGCGCCTACTCACCCAGGCCATAAAACTCGCTGGAAGCAAACCGGTCAGCATCTGCGGCGACATGGCCGGGGATCCATCCCTGACCGCGGATCTGCTTGCCGCAGGCATACGCCATTTTTCCGTGGCACCCGCCCAACTTCCCGCGATAAGATCGGCAATCGTCGGCCTGAAGGCAGATGGGACAAAGGCAGCCGGAGAATAGGATGGCGCGCGAAGACACGGAAGACGCCATTATCGCCTACAAGTCCATTCTGGCGCAAATCATCGACAACAGGCCTTCTGGAACACGCCAGCGGCTCGCGACGGAACTTGGCAAACATCGCAGTTTCGTCACGCAGATAACGAGCCCGACCTATGCAACGCCGCTTCCTGCCCGGCATCTCGCGACGATCTTCCGGGTGTGTCATTTCAGTGCCGCTGAACAGGAGCGCTTTCTGGATGCTTATCAAGCTGCACATCCAGGCAAGCTGCCGGAACTTGGCGCCTCGGAAAAACTGCGGCACATTTCGCTGATGGTGCCCGATTTCGGCGACGAGAGACGCAACCGGCTGCTGGAGGAAGCGATTGCCGATCTGGTGCAGAAGATTGCCGCAATTTCAGGGTTGCCGGATTAAGCAAGCCCTTGTGGCATATGCAAACGGATTGGCATGATCATCGCCTTGGGAGGGGCTTGATGAAGAAATTCATGAACACAGCGGAGACCATGGTCGCCGAAAGCATCGAAGGCTTTGTGCGCGCCCATCAGGAGTTCGTTGTGTTTGGCGCCGACCGTAAATGTATACGCCGCCGTGAACTGGTTCCTGGCAAGGTCGCAATCATTTCTGGTGGTGGGGCCGGCCATGAGCCAATGCATATCGGCTTCATCGGTCGCGGCATGCTCGATGCTGCCTGCGTCGGATATATCTTCACATCGCCCACGCCCAGCCAGATCGTCAGCGCGATAGAGGAAGCAGACACCGGCGCCGGTTGTTTGCTCGTCGTCAAGAACTATGATGGCGACGTCATGAACTTCGAAATGGCGTCGGAGATGGCCTCGGACCGGCATAAAATTGAAATCGTCCTTGCCTGCGACGACATCGAAACAACGAGGGGCGGCGACGGTCGCGGGCGACGTGGGGTTGCCGGCACGCTCATCACTGAAAAGCTGCTCGGAGCGGCTGCCGAGCAGGGTCGATCCCTTTCGGAACTAAAAGCCTTTGGCGATAGCCTCTCCTCACGCATCCGGTCGATGGGCGTTGCCCTGACCGGTGTCGCCGTGCCGGACACCCAGCGTACAACCTTCGCGCTCGGGCCGAACGAGGTGGAAATGGGCGTCGGCATTCATGGGGAGCCGGGTCATTCGAGAGAGCGCTTCTCCGACGCTGACACTATCGTCAGGTATCTCAGCGAGACGATCCTCAGCGATACCAGCCGAAGCACAGACAGAGCATTGCTTCTGGTGAACGGACTTGGCGGCACGCCGCCTGCTGAACTCTATCTCGCCTACAACTCTGCCCTTCACATCATGTCGGAACACGGCCTGCGGGTCGAGCGCTCGCTTGTCGGCACCTACGCCACTTCGCTCGACATGCAGGGCCTTTCCATCACACTCGCCTTCCTCACGGACGAGGAGCTTTCTCTATGGGATTCGCCTGTTGCTACCGCTGCATTGCGCTGGAGGTGCTAGGCACCTCGTGATCAGCCGGTTTTCTGGTGGTAAATTCTTCGCGGAGGATCCGTAAATCATATTATGCCTCTCGCGCCAAAATCATCGGCAATTTACGGAAGCGTCAATCGAGGCACGAGCCTATGGCAGGTTCGAATTCCATCAAGGCGACCAAGCGTCTGGCGCTGGCCGATGCCTTGTCCCAACTCTGCTCGGGTAGCAACTGGATCGTTGCGGGGGGACTAGGCCCTCTTGGCCGGCGCTATGAAAGCGCCGATTGCAGCCTCGGCATGCCCGGCTTCCTGAAGGAGGCGTCTGGCAAGTTCCGTCGCTGGCCCGCTCAAAGGTCCGTCGGGCCGCACAATATGAAACGAGACGTGATGGTCCAACGCTCTTTCGGAGACAGCAACCAGTCGACCCGACGCAATGGCTGCGTCCGATAACGGGGGGCGGGCGAGCGCGATGCCGACGCCCTGGACGCAGGCGTCGATGACGAGGTTGTAATCCTCGAAACGACGATCCTGCCCGCGCGGCAGATAGTCGATGTCCTCGGCCGCGAGCCAGCGCCGCCAGCCCTCGATGGTCGAATCATGCAGGATCGGCATCTTGAGGAGCGATCGAGCGTCGCAGTTCCCAGCCAGTTGCCCTGCAAGCGACGGTGCAGCGACCGGAAAGGATTTCTCCTGCCAGAGCGGTGTCGCACGAACGCCGGCCCAGGGGCCTCTTCCGCACCGAATGGCAAGATCCGTTCCCTCGCCGAGATCGGCAAGCCTGTGCTCCAGGAAGAGTTCGATGTGAATGTCGTCGAGTTCCAGCTTTCCCAATCGCGAAAATAGCCACAAGGACGCGACGGACGGCGTGAGTGAAAGGCGCACCGTCGTCTTGTGCCGCCGCGGGATCCATCGCTCGTCAGCCCCACTGAGCAGGGCAAGCGCCTCCTCGGCGCGAGCAAAGAAGCGGATGCCTTCCGGTGTAAGAGCGACGCCCCGCGCCTGACGGGCGAACAGCCGAACGCCCAGCCACCGCTCCAGGCGCGAGATCTGTCTGGAAACCGCCCCATGGGTGATGCCGGCTTCTTCGGCGGCAGCGGAAAAGGATCCAAGGCGCGCGGCTCGGGAAAAAGCTTCGAGCGTATCGAGTGGCGGGAGACTTTGCGAGCTGTGAACCATGGACACACCAGATCATCGATTGCGGTGCTTTTCAAGCCGGAAAGGAGACGCTTAATTCGGCGCACGCAAGCATGGGGGCAAACATGGCGACGGTGGTTGGAGATCCGGAAGACAAGGCAGGGTTCGATCTTGTTGCCTTTTTGGCGATTGTCGTGACGATCGCCTTTTGGGCATCCTCTTTTGTCGTCATCCGCGTCTGTCTCGGGCCGTTGACGCCTGTCGAGCTCGCGACCGCCCGTTATGTGCCGGCCGGCCTGATTGCTGTTTGCTATCTGGCATTTCGCTGGACCCCACTGAAAGGGGCCGATCTTGCCCGGATTTCCGTTGCTGCCGTCTTGTTCATTGCCACTTACGCGGTGCTCCTCAATACCGGCGAACAAACCGTGCCGGCGGGACCGGCAAGTTTCATCATCAACACCATGCCGATCTTCACCGCGCTGATCGCCACCCTCTTCCTTGGCGAGCGCTTCGGCCTATGGGGATGGGTCGGTACCGCCGTATCGTTTGCAGGCGTGGCATTGATCGCCGCTTCCGCCGCCGACGGCTTCGGCCTCGACCTCAACGCTATTCTAATTCTTGGCGCTGCCCTCTGTTCGGCAGTTGCAAGCGTCTTGCAGAAGCCTGTTCTCGCCCGCTTGCCGGCGTTGACGGTGACCGCCTGGGTTCTATTTCTCGGTTCGCTTCCACTCCTCCCGGCGATACCCGCCACCGTCAAGGCTCTGGCTGTTGCCCCGACGATCGTCATTTCAAACGTTGCCTATCTGGTGGTTTTCCCGACGGTGGTTGCCTATGTGACCTGGGCGGTTGCCCTGAAGCGGCTTCCGGCCGCGCGTGCCACGAATTTCCTCTATGGCGTGCCGCCGACAGCAACACTGATCGGGTTTACCTGGCTGGGCGAAACGCCAACGACAATTGGTGCAGCTGGTGGAATGTTGGCGATCGCAGGTGTTCTCATCGTCAATGTCATGCGGCGGAGGTAGCCTCCATTTGCGGGCGCCGGCACCGCCTATGGACGGGTCGGTGCATTGCCTCGCTCACCGGGAGTCGTGATGGCCTTGTCCCTGTCTTCGCAGCGAACCGTTACGCTAGGCGCAAATCAAGCAGCGGGTGCAATTTTTTCAGATTCGGAAGCGATTTCGCCTGCCAGGGATATTGGTTGGTGCCTTTCACAACGAGCTGCAGCTCGTCCATTTTCCTGGCCTCGATGGTCAGTTTGGCAAGTAGGTTTATGCCGGAGGAGTTGAGGAATTCGAGACCCGTCAAATTGAACGTGACTTGTTTGTGCCCTTCATGGAGCAGCCCCAGTACCATCGAATGAATGGGCGCGTAGGCGTCGGGTCCCGCCAGCCGAAATATACCATCGAAATATACCTCGGTGTTTTCTGCCCATACGCGGAAATTTTCGTCGCTGATTTCCATTTTTCGCTCACAGCTTGGAGGAGGGCGGCAACGCCACCAATGCAGTCGTCGTCAGTTTGAAATGGTGGTCGTTGGCTTCTTCGAATGCCCATGCCATTTTTGCATCGTAATCGCTTAGGAGGGTGAGCAATCCCAGACCGGATCCGCTCCCTTCCGATATTGCATTGCTTTCGATCCGTTCGAGAAGAAGCTCGCCGGGTTCCCTCGACCGAAGTCGGTGCAGCAGCTGCTGAAGACGAGATGACGATGCGCTATCGATACTGTTCGTTGTCCTCATGAAAAAACAATCGTCCGATATCCCGGCTTCGATGAGGATTTCTCCGGGTTGTCGAAATTTGACGGCATTTTCGATTAGCTCATTGCTGAGATATCCGATGTCGTGATGCGCTTGCGTGTACGCTTTCCTTGACTGAGAATACGGGAGAGCCATTACTTCTGCGATGAAGTCCGATGTCATCCCCGAATGCTTCCACCCGAGTTGAAGCGGTCCATCGCGCAATGTCAGACGCGTGCTTGCATCCAGGTTCTCATTTGCCAGAGATTCGATCCCATATAACGTTGGTGTCATGCGTCACCTATGTCTTATTGCGAGAAGTGTGATGTCGTCGTGGATCTTTTGTGACCCGATAAAATGCATTAATGCCGCAACGATTTCGGAGACGACTTTGTCGGCACTTTCGTTCTTGAGGCGAAGTGCCTCAAGGCACAGACGGTCAATGCCAAACAGTTCTCCAGCGTCGTTTTCGGCTTCCGTCACGCCGTCTGTGTGGAGAAGAATGAGGTCGCCCTTCTCAAACGCTATCCTGCGGGTATTGATGAACGTGGAAATATCGGCCTGCAGTCCGATCGGTATTCCCAAATCCATCGTATCGATACGTTCGATCTCGCCGCTCGCCCGTATTACGATCACCTCTTCGTGCTGGCCAGACAGGATCATTTCTTTCCCGTCGTAGTCGAGGAATGCCAAAGTGAGGTGCTTGTCGATCTTGGTTCTCACGATATTCTTGAAAAGAGCGCTATTCAGGTCAGTGAGAAATTTCACCGCATCGACATTGCCTGCCTCCTGCAGTGCGCGAGCGACCGACTGGACCATCAACATCAACACTCCGCTTTCGAGCCCGTGCCCGGCGACGTCGCCAATGCCGATTTTCAAACGATTGCCGCTTTTCAAGACATCGTAATAGTCGCCGCCGACCTCCTCGGCGGGTCTCATGTATGCCGCTATTTCCAGCGTCTGCAGTTCGTCAAGTTCCTGATGCAATGGCAGCACCATCAACTGGATTCTCTCGGCGACGGCCAGTTCTGTCCCAAGCCGTCGATTTTCGCGCTGAAGCTGCGCGTTCAACGTTGAGATCTCTTCCTTTGCATCTTCGATCTGGGCCGTTCGCTCTTCAACAAGTTGCTCGAGATTTTCCGTGTGGAAGCTGATCTCTTCCGCCATCCTGTTGAATGCTTCTCCGGCCTCGCCAACCTCGTCTTTGCTGGCGATGGCAACCCGTACCGAGTAGTCCTTCGTCTGGATCCTTCTCGCGGCATCTGCGAGGGCACTGATACCACTCGTTATTCGCTTTGAGGCGGCAAGCACCGCGAGGGTCACGATTGCCAGCGACATTGCGATTGCCAGGATCTGATAGAGTACGATGCGGTTCGTGGCTTCGGAAATCTTGGCTTGCGCCGCGTATAGGGAAGCATCGATTTCCCGCTCGGGTACAGCCAGCACGAGGGACATCGCCTCTTGACGGACCGGGCCGCTGGACCAGAGATTGGTCGGTGGCAGTTTCTTCACGATCACGATGTAGGGGACTTTTTGCCCGTCCCGTTCCAACAATAGGTGTTGGATGCCCTGTTCTCGGTCTAGCGCCATTTTTGCAATTTCGGGTTGGGAGCTTCCCTTCAACGACCGCTCCAGTCCGGTCACGCCTGTTCCGCTCGCATCGCTCGCGGATCGCAGGCCGAGAGTCTCTTCGCCTGTATGGTTGATCGCGACGACATTTCCGTCGGACATTGCGAGGAAGCCAAACCCGGATTGGGCCACTTTAACATTTTCAACAGTCTGCGCGAGTTGGTCGAGCGTGATGTCCGCGCCAGCCGTGCCGGCGACGTCCTTCCTGTCGGCTGTCCATAGAGGATGAAAGAAACTCACGATGAGTTTCCCGGTAATCGCATCGGTATATGGAGCTGTCTGAGTGATATCGTCTGCGACCGGCCGCGCATTCCGATTTGTGGCCCAGCTCTGCCAAGACTCGTAGAGCCCTGGAAAAAAGAAGTCCCAGAAATTTGCATCGTTGTGACCGGGATAAAGACGGTCGAAAGTCTGAGCCTGATCCGTATACGGTGCGGTTCTGAAAATTGGCCTTTCTTTCGGGCCAATGTAATACATCTGGAGCTTGGAAGAACCGTGTTGCAGCAAACTCGGCGCTACGATGTCCAGAACCGCGCTCGCCTGGATGTCGGCCTCGACGTCAGGTCTTGGACTATGGTCAGGCCTCAGCAGGTAGCCCCAAACGCTCACTACGGAGACAGAGCCCGGAATGTTTTGAGACCAGTTCCCCTTCTGGTCATAAGCGAGGCGGACGCTGTCGGGAGAGGTTCGAGCGATCGCCGCACCGACGTCTAAATTGCGCTCGGGATCATCGATTTGTGCCTGAAGCACGCCTGCCAGCGTGCCAACATCGTTGTGAACCTGCCGTAACAGCAAACTGACCTGGGCAGCGGTGGAATCGGCATATGTCCCGATGTATTCCTGGCTTGCTGCCTCGAGGCCTTGCCCGACCTCCAGCGTCGCGTCGCGTGACAGCCGTTGGACGTTCCAGAGTGCCAATCCTCCGCTCACCAGCAGATCAAAGAGGACTGCTCCGCCGACAACCAAAATGAACTTTGCGCGGAATGAACCCAGCTTGATCGGTCTTTTCGAAGATATCCTGTTCATCATAGCGGCTTTCGGCCGGACGCCGCCCAGATCGGCCAGCCCGCGTAACCCTTCGGATGAAGGGCCGCGAAAACGTGGTCTTTAAATCCCTGCCTGAACCTGCGAATGAACTCCGGTGTGTCCCCCCGTCGGACAGCCATCTGGCCCGCGTAGACGTTTTCCCAGGCTTCGATGATGTCGGCGAAGTCCTGAGGATCGCCGTCAAGGTTGGTTACCATGAAAGCATCGACCTTGATCGCGTCGAAGCCCGCGTCTGCGAGCAGGTGACGGCTTTTCGGCCCCATCTCGACGTCCATGTCGAAGTGCCTGAACAATTTGGCGACTTCTTCATACGTCCACTTGATCGTCTCCGCATGTGGCTCGCCCAGGCAATGCGAGTTTTTCTCGTTTGTAATGTAGACCCGGCCGCCGGGTTTGCAGATACGGTAGAGCTCGCGCAGCAGCATCTCGGGACGGTCGAAAATCTGGAGGGAATGCCGGCACGTTACAAAGTCGAATTGATTGTCCCGAAGCAGCATCTGGGACGCATCGCCATAGGTGTATTCGATTTCCTTCAAATCGAAGTCCGCAGCCACTCTACGAGCGTAGTCCAGGCTGCGCACCGAGTGGTCCAGAGCGACAAGGCGGGACGGCTTAAATTCCCGTTGAACCAAGGCTGCGAAATCACCAATCCCGCAGCAGATGTCCGCAACGACAAGACCACTCCGGAGACCGTGACGAGGCAATAGTTCTCTCTCGTGCCTCCATGTCATTTTAGTCTGAGTACGGAGAATGGGAATGAACTGCTCGTCTTCCACAAAGCTCTGACCCGGATAAAAGGCCGAGTCGTAAACTTCCACCGTCAGGTTGGGGTAGCGTTTGGCCAGCTTTTCAAAAACCGGAGCCGACCACGCCATCACGCTCGAGGTCACAATGACGATCTTCCGCTCCGGTCTCGTCCGGCAGCTTTCCATGAGGATATCGGCCAGGGCGGAAAAGGCCGTCATGTTGATATGCGTCAGACGTTTGACATTGAGGTAGACGACCCCGCTATACCTTTCCAGGCTTTGCTGCATCAGCGATAGGGCATCGGCGATTTCTGCGGCACCTTTTGGCCGTATCTTGCCAGACAAAACCAGCTCTTGGTTTGTCGGATCAAAACGAACTGCGAAGGATGCGTCGTGGCTCATTGAAAGTCCTCGGCCAAGGGGAAATCCGCGACGATCTTCGTGCTCTCCACACCGTCTGTCTCAATCCGGATCGCTGAGCGGAATATTGTCGCCAAATCTCCGAGCAGCGCCGTCGTATCGGCCGTGAACGCCTTCCCGTCTCCTGCTTCTCCTGCCTCAGCCGCGAGGGGAGGCCGGAGCTCGATCAGGCTCGCACTTTTGTGACGACCACCGGACAGGTCCTGATAGGGGAGTTCAATCGTCAGGCGATTTGTTGTGGCGTTTCGATGGAGACTGAAACTCATCAAACCTGATTGACCCGACCAGCGGAAAGCAAGTTCAACGAGCTCGTTTGCCGCGACCGAAAGAAAATTCGAATATCGGGCGGGGTCGGTATGTCCTTGGCCGAGAATGTCGGAGAGATACTCGGTAATCCTGTCGCAAAATCTCCATTCGGATTTCACCAATGCGACATCCATTTCCAGCGACAACATGAGGGTGAATGCATGGCGATCGATGCTGGTTGCTATCTCTTCCAATACATCCTCCGTTGGTACATGGGTGGCGCATGCCATCTTTTAGAACACGTTGTAACGTTCGCACTCACAATTGCGCGGCGCGGCCTTGGGATGTGTTCGCATGATCGATAAATTCCCCAATCGTCGCGATCGGGAGCGGTCTGCTCACCAAATAGCCTTGTAGCCTGTCGCATCCCGCCTTGCGCAACCAGTCCGCCTGCTGTGCCGTCTCAACCCCTTCGGCGGTGACGCGCATGTGGAGGCCATGTGCAAGCTCAATGACACAGCGCACGATTGCCTGGCTTTTGAAATCGCTTTCGAGATCAGTAATAAAATATCGATCGATTTTTATCGTGTCGAAAGGGAATGTTTTCAGATAGCTGAGGGATGAATATTCTGTCCCGAAGTCGTCGAGGGCGATTTTGATGCCCAGCACGTTGAGAGTATTGAGGGTGTCGATGTTGTTGACGGTCCGCTCGAGCAGCACGCTCTCGGTTATTTCAAGCTCCAGGCGATCCGATGGAAATCCGACAAGATCCAGCGTTTGCGAAATCCGATCGGTAAGGCCGTTTGTCAGGAATTCAGCCGCCGACACATTGACGGCGACGATGTAGTTCTGTGGCCAGTTCATCGCTTCCCGACATGCCTGTTCCAAAACCCATGCGCCTATTTCCGGCATCAAGCCATCTGCTTCGGCCATCGGAATGAAGGTGCTTGGAGGAATACTTCCGAGCAGGGGGTGGTGCCATCTCAGAAGCGCTTCGAAGCCGACGATGGAACCGACCTCCGCGATTGGTTGATACTCCATTGAGAATTGGTGGTTTGCCAGGGCTATTCGAAGGCTCCGGCGCAGTAGCTCGCGCTGCTCCAGCAATTCAAGCATTGAAGGATCAAACGATTTTGCGCGACGGCGACCTTCTTTCTTCGCGGCGTAGAGTGCGACGTCAGACGCCTTCATGAGTTGCTCCGGACTGGCGCCGTCCGGTGGCGCACTTGACACGCCAACGCTGCTGCCGACAAACACCGCGATGCCGTCGATCATGAAGGGCTTTTGAAATGCCGCAACTAGGGCTTCCGCCAGTTGGTGACCCTTGGCCGGATGTCCCAGGCCCATGGAGATGACCATGAATTCGTCACCCGCGAGGCGATAAGCCCTGTCGTCTTCTGCAAGGCATCCTTGAATGCGGCTAGCAGCAAGCTGAAGAAGCTTGTCTCCGGCCGGATGACCCAACGTGTCGTTCACAGGCTTGAAGTCGTCGAGGTCAAGCTGCATCAGAGACAAGGTCTCGCCCGAGGCAGCTATTTGCGTCAACGACACAGCGAGATCCTCGCTAAACTGGCGTCGATTTGGCAAGCCCGTCAACGGATCGTGGGTTGCCAGATGCAATAGGGTTGCTCGTTCGTCGTCAAGGCGATCGCCCGATCGAACAACGGCGTACATATTTCCGATCTGAAAGATCGTCAGTCTTTGCGAACCAGGTTTCCTGATATTGATCGACAATCGCAAGGACTGGACGCCTTCGCCCATTGAGCGGAGTGCCTGCATGGTCGCCAATTTGTCCAGCTCTGGAAAATGCTCCCATAGCGACATCGCGGGCGCAAGCGCAGCGGGCAGTTCATCGCCCAGCAAGTTTTTGATCGGATTGAAATCGTGGTCGAAGAATAAGAGCCGATCGATCGGGCTCGGGGCATGTTCCTGTCTATCTTCAGGAGTCGCGCGCGTGGCACGAGCTTTACGCATGTCTGAGCTCTCCATGGTCGAGTTTCCCTGAGAACGATCACCGCAACTCAAAGCCGCCACAACTTAGGTATGCAGTATCTAATTTAGATAGTCCGGATTAAAAATGTTCAAACCTCTTTTTCGCACAGGCAATTGCAACTTTCGGCTGGCGTGCTGATTGCTGGGCCTTCTCCTTATATAGCTAAAAGTGTGGGTCGCGGACTAGTCGTGGTGACGATTTAACGTTTTGGAATTCGCGGTTTGGGCAAATTGGATTCAAGACTGGCCATTCGAGGCGTGTCATGGATATCGACACACCCAGCGCTGACCGATGGTCTCGGATCGGATCTTTTTGCCCGAAGCGCGAAGGGGGCAGCGAAGGCCACGCTCTGAACAATCGTCGCGTCGTCGATGCGTTGATCTGGATGGCCCGGTCAGGCGCACGCGGCCGCGATTTGCCTGCGCAGTATGACGACCATCTGGCGTCAAGCGGGCGCTATTACGGCTGGACCGAGATGGGTGTGCTGGAGAACTCCGCTCCCTTCCGCATCGGATGCCGGTCACGGCAATCGCGTGCACAACGCCGCGCGATCCTCGGGAAGTTCGTTTCACGCCTTCGGCAAAAAATAGAATACAAATAACTCTTCTTCACGGAACCAACGCGCAGGAAATCGTAACGACGCTATTTTCCGACCATTACCCTCAGGCAAAATCGATCATCGCCTCGGCCGCCCAGGGCTATGTCGATCTCTCTTCCAAGCTGAACTACGATCCCGAGCAGGCCGCCAAGCTCCTGGACCAGGCCGGTTGGAAGCTCGGCGCGGATGGGCAGCGCGAGAAGGATGGACAGAAGCTCGTCCTGACCGCTTATGAATCGCTGCCGCAGCCACAGAACAAGGCGACGCTTCGGCTGGTCGCCCAGCAACGGGCAAAGCTTGGCGTGACGCTGAACGTGTTGGCTGGCGACGCAGGCAACAAGACATTGGACGATCTCGATCCGGCAAAAAAGCCGGACAGTTGGCTCGAGTGCTCGCGGATAAAACGGAAGAAACGATCGCGGTTGCCATCCGACGCACACTTGAGGAACGGTTTCGCTGCATACAAAGCGGATATTCGCAGGGCCACGTGCTTGAAGACCTCGCACCGCACCCGTTAAGCACTACAACGTGATATCCCCGGACTGTGCGTCGACACCCCAGCTGCACAAACTCTGAAACCGGCATACCCCGTTTGGCGGCATCTCCTTGCACTTGTGCTCAGGTACGCTTGCCGTCCCGGCCCATCACGTCATATAGACGCCACCGGTAACGTTGATGCCCTGGCCGGTCATGAAGCGGGCGCTGTCAGAGCATAGGAAGACGACGACGTCGGCGACGTCCTCAGGTGTTTCGATGCGACCGAGCGGTGTTTGCCCGACATATTCGTTGAAAACCTGCTCCGGCGTGATGCTTCGCAAGGTGGCTTCCCACTCGATCTCGCGGCTCTGCATTCCAGTCTTGACGAAGCCAGGGCAAACAGCATTCACCCTGATCCCCTGGGGAGCAAGCTCGCGCGCCAGCGCCTGCGTCCAGCCGAGCACCGCAAACTTGCTCGCGGAATAGTGCGCGAGAAGCGGGGCGCCGACCTTGGCGGCCAGCGATGCAGTGTTGACGATGCAGCCGCGGCCCTGTTCCGAGAAATGACGCCCGGCGATCTGGTTGGTCAGGAATATGCCGCGAGTGTTCACATCGAAGTTGAAATCCCATTCCTCGTCGGTCAGTTCCAGCGCCTTCTGCATGGTCGAAACCCCGGCATTGGCGATCAGGATATCAGTGCTGCCCAGTTTCTCCAGCGCGGTCGAAAAAGCCGCCTGAACCGACGCGCGCTTGCGCACATCGACCTCGAGGGCAATCGCGCCGTTTCCGATTTCCTGTGCCGCCTTTTCGGCAGATCGCACATCGATATCCGCAATGGCGATCGTTACGCCCTGCCGGGCGAGCGCCTTTGCGATGGCAAGACCGATGCCGGTACCGCCTCCGGTAAGGAAGGCACGGCGCTCGCGTAGTTCTGGGAAACTCGGATGAGTCATGACTGCTCCTTATTATGCTGCACCACGATAAGAAACAAAATCGAACTTATCAAATGTTTTTTTTGTTTGCTTGCGTTCGTTTCTCTGTCTATGCTTTCGACATCTCACACCGGACGGGTCGTTTCGCCCGGAAAAGTCTGACGCCGCTAAAGGATCTGGAAATGGTTTTTGACTGCTTTGGAGCCCGCAAGAAAGTCGTGATCTCCATGGCCCATATAGGGGCGCTGCCGGGTTCTCCGCTCTATGATGCCGATGGCGGCGTCCAGAAACTGATCGATGGTGTAATGTCGGATGTGGAGAAGCTCCAGGCCGGCGGCGTGGACGCCATCATGTTCGGCAATGAAAATGACCGCCCGTATGTGTTCAAGGGCTCGCCGGAAGGCATCGCGGCCATGACGGCTATCGTGCAGGCGATCAAGCCGTCGCTGAAAGTACCGTTCGGCGTCAACTACCTGTGGGATCCGCTGGCCAGCGTCGCCATCGGGGCCGTCACCGGCGCAAGCTTCGTGCGCGAGATCTTCACGGGCCTGTTCGCCTCGGACATGGGATTGTGGCAGCCGGATTGCGCCAGCGCCGCGCGCCTGCGCGCCACTCTCGGCCGCAAGGACATGAAGATGCTGTTCAACATCAACGCGGAATTTGCCCATTCTCTCGACCAGCGCCCGATCGCTCTTCGCGCCCGGAGCGCCGTGTTCTCCTCGCTTGCCGATGCGATCCTCGTTTCGGGCCCGATTACCGGTCAGCCGGCCAATCAGTCGGACTTGCGCGATGTCTGCGACGTCATAAAGGACGTCCCGGTCTTCGCCAATACCGGCGTCAACATCGACAACGTCCGGGATATTCTCGGCATGGCGCAGGGTGTCGTCATCGGCACCCATTTCAAGGTCGACGGCAACACCTGGAATGCGGTTGACGCAAGTCGCGTCAAACGCTTCATGGACGTAGTCGAAACATTGCGCTGAGACGGAACCGCTTTATGACCGTTGTTCTTGGCCTGGATATCGGGACGACCTCGACCATCGGCATCCTGGTCGGGCTACCTGACCGCATATTGGCGACCGCTACCCGCCCGGTCACGCTTTCCTCCCCCCACGCCGGATGGGCCGAGGAGGACCCGGCCGAATGGTGGGCCAATGTGCGCGCCATCGTGACGGAACTCCTGAACGCGAGCGGCATCGAAGCGTCCGAGGTCAAGGCCGTCGGTGTCACCGGCATGTTGCCGGCTGTGGTGCTGCTTGACGGCGAGGGTACCGTGCTGCGTCCGAGCATCCAGCAGAGCGATGGCCGCTGCGGGGCGGAGGTTGCCGAACTTCGGCAGGAATGGAACGAGCCCGATTTTCTCAAGCGGGCCGGCAATGGCATCAACCAGCAACTCGTCACGGCCAAGCTGCGCTGGATCGAGCGGCACGAGCCGGAAGTCTTCTCCCGCATTGCCACTGTGTTCGGCTCCTACGACTACATCAACTATCGCCTGACAGGCAGCCGGGCCATGGAGCAGAACTGGGCGCTCGAAGCAGGTTTCGTGGATATTTCGACGGGCCTTGTCGACGAGGACCTGATCCGCCTTGCCCATGTCAGGCCCGACGTCCTTCCGCCCAAGCGGGCTTCGCACGAGATCATGGGCTTGATCGATGCCCGCGGCGCGAGCGAGACTGGCCTGGCGGCCGGCACGCCAGTCGTCGGCGGCGCGGCGGACATGATCGCCTCGGCGCTCGGGGCAGGTGTCATTGATGCGGGCGACGTGCTCCTGAAATTCGGCGGAGCGGTCGACATTCTCACAGCAACTGATCTCGTCAAGCCCGATCCGCGCCTGTTTCTGGACTACCATCTCGTGCCGGGCCTGTTCATGCCGAATGGCTGCATGTCGACTGGCGGTTCGGCCCTCAACTGGTTCGTCGAGACATTTGCCGGAGGCGAGCGGGAAGCGGCGCGGGCCGCGGGGCGAAGCCTTCATCAGCATCTTGATGTCCTGGCTTCTGCCAAACCTGCAGGCGCGGACGGGCTGACCATTCTGCCATATCTGCTCGGGGAGAAGACCCCAATACATCATCCCGCAGCGCGCGGCGTCATTGAGGGGCTCACGCTTTCGCACGATATCGGCCATCTCTGGCGAGCCCTGCTGGAGGCCTATGCCTATGCGATCCGCCACCATATCGAGGTTCTGGTCGATATGGGCCACCATCTCAGGCGCTTCCTCGTGTCGGACGGCGGATCGCAGAGCACCATCTGGATGCAGATCGTGGCTGACGTGCTGAATGCGCCGGTACAGCGTCTGTCCGGTCATCCTGGCTCCTGCATCGGGGCGGCATGGACGGCAGCGATCGGCGTCGGCCTTGAAAACGACTGGCGGGGCGTGACCCGCTTCGTCACCTTCTCCGAAGTCCTGCAGCCGCAGGCCGAGAACGTTGCTTCATACCGGGAGGGTTACCTCCGCTACCGTGACCTCTACGAACGGCTCGCGCCGCGCTGGAGAGCCGGCTCGTGAGTGATGCCGGCTTTCTGGCCGTTGCGTGGGATATCGACGGAACGCTGGTCGATAGCGAACCGTTGCACCATCGCGCGCTGGTGGCGGCATCGCAGGGTTTCGGCGTCGACCTGTCCGATCTTCCGGATATGGCGTTTCGCGGCGTCCACATGGGCGACGTCTGGAAGCTGTTGCAGTCCCGCCTGCCGCAAGGGCTCGCAGAACAGGAATGGCTGGACGCGATCAATTGCCACTATATTGAAAACTGGCACAGCCTGCAGGCCGTGCCAGGAGCGGTCGAAACCATCCGGATGCTCGCCGATATCGGCATTCCGCAAGTATGCGTTTCCAATTCCTGCAGGCCCATCGTCGACGCCAATCTCGATGCCATGGGCATTTCCTCCTGCATCCGTTTTTCGATCAGCCTCGATGATGTAGCGGAGGGCAAACCCTCGCCCATGCCGTATCGCAACGCGGCAGAACGCCTGGGGTTTTCTCCTGCATCGATCGTGGCTGTCGAAGACAGTCTCACCGGTCTCGTCTCCGCCAGGGCCGCAGGTCTCTATGCTGTGCTCTTCACCATGCAGAAGGGCGGTCTCGAGGAAGAGGACACGGACCGGCGGCCGGATCTGACGATCGACGTGCTGGCCGGGGTCGCAGCCCTCTTTTCGATAGGCAATGCAATCAGCCATACGTGTTAGGCGAAATGTGCAGCCTGTACTTCCGCACAGAGGTGATCATAATCGTCTGTGCATGGCGTGTTTGATTCGAACATGCTTTGTTTGAAACGCTTTCCCTTTCGGCTAAGCTAGCTTTTATCTTCGTCGCAACAGACATTGGCGACAAACGAAAGACAAGAGGCAGATGGCGAGGGAACAGTCGGCGTTGAAAACGAATGAACGGCCCAAATTCCTGGCGCAGGTCAGGCAGGCCGCAATTGTCGAAGCGATCGGCCGCTTCGGCTCAGTGACCGTAAGCGATCTGGCCCAGCAGCTCTCGGTGTCGGAAATGACCGTCCGCCGCGATCTCGTAGAACTCGAAAAGGACGGCAAGCTTATTCGCACCCATGGCGGCGCGGTGAAGCCAGATCGTGCGCCGGCGATGCCGGTCAGCGAAAGTGCCGACAGCGAAGAGCCAGCCTTCGAAACCCGCCTTGTTCGAAATGAAAACCTGAAGAAGCGGATTGCTTCTGCCGCCGTCGATCTTGCCGCGGGAGCTCGCAGCATCGCGCTCGACGTTGGAACGACCACCTATTTCGTATCGGAAACCCTGGCGGTACGTCCGCATACGAAGATCTTCACCAACAGCATTCGCAGCGCCGCACATCTGGCCGGAAGAGGAGCGGAGATCTATCTCGCCGGCGGTCGAATCCGCGGCGAGGAAATGTCCACGAGCGGTTCTTCCGCCGTGAACCAGTTCGAATCCCTCTGGTTCGACGTGGCCTTCGTCGGTGTTTCCGGCCTGACGTCAGAAGGGATCTTCGACTATTCGTTCGAAGAAACGGACATGAAGCGTATCTATCTTTCACGAGCGTCCCGGCGTGTGGTGTTGTGCGATTCAACCAAATTCAACAACATGTCTCTGGTCTATGTGGCCGCGTTGACGGAGTTCAATACGCTTATCTGTGACGAAATGCCGACGGGTGACCTCTACAAGGCGCTGACCAACGCAAACGTGGAAATTATCGTCGCCAATTGACCGGGCCAGTTCCGCATATCCACGAAGCAGTGTCCCTAAATCCGGATCACGATTGCTTTCTGAGAACGTGCTTGTCCTTTGAAGACGTGAATGCGCGTTGCATGCATTGAGCATGCGAACGATAATCCGTTGGAAATTCCCCCGGAGTGAGGGGCAGGTTGCTATTTGTTGTTTTTTGTTAGAGATTGTTCTTTATTCGTGAATTGAGCCCCTGTGGCTCATTTCCGATGGGCAAAAGTCTCCGGACAGAAGAAACGGTGCGCGCGATCATGTTCACTTCCTTGAAAGGCATTTATCCCGATCCGTCGGCCGGGGCGCGGCTGCCCTCGTTGATCGCCGATATCGGCCGTCACAGCGGCGAGTTTCCGGTCCTGCTTGCCAACCATCTTCCCATGGTGCTCGAAGCTATGGGACGGCTCGGCGCTTCACCCGCGCGGCTGGAGGAATATGCGGAGCATTACACGCGCATTCATGCCGTTCCCTTGCCGGCGGCGGCGGTCAGGCAGCTCGATGCCTCGAACTGGGAAACGGTGCTGGGGCAGCGCGAACATGAGGGCGACCTGCGGCGCTTCTTCCAGGGGGTCGTTGCCGAGATAGGCGGGCACGCAGCCATCCGGCGCTACCTGCCACGCCTCTTTCCCGGCGTTGCTGCTTCCGCCACCCATGGATTGATGCGGCTCGCCTATGCAGTGCTTCGCAGCGACGATACCGAGATTGCCGTCGCGCTCGGCTACTGGGCGGCCACCTACCTGTCTTACGACGTCATTCCGGCCGATCGCCGGCGTGACGCCATCGATCCGGTCTCTCTTTTGCTCGACATGCATGCCGATCCGCGGCTTCGCAATATCGACGCGCCGACCTATCTGCTCTGGAAATGGATCGAGGCCATGGGCAAGGTGCCGGCGTTTCAGGAGCGGCTCGGGCGTTTGGCGCCGTTGCCGGATCTGCTGGGCAGGATGCGTCCCGCATCCCTTGCGCTGTTTGCGGCGACAATGAGTTTCGAGGCCCTGCATGCCGTCACCGGCTGCCATTGGCTGCGGCTCGTCAGTCCCCATCTGGATGAGCCGCAACGCCTCGCCATGCATTTCTGGGAAGTCGTCATGGCGCTCTATACCAAGATTGACATGCCGGCGTTGCCCTCGCCGGAGGTTCTCGACCAATGGCGGACTGTGCCGGTGCCGCCGGATGAGATCATTGCCGCCGCTGCCGTCGCCTCAAATGACGAACACGACCATTCGCTGGTGTTTTCGGCATTCGAGGAGTTTCGCGATACCGGCGATCGGCTCTACAAGGTCGTCGCCGCGCGCCGCATGGGCTTGATCGATTTCGATGCGCATGCCCTTCAGGGGTAAGTCACGGGCTGAACGTGGGGCATATTCTTAGCGCCCTGAGGACAGATGACGGGCCGACGCCTCAGGCAGCGCCGCCGTCGAAGCAATATTCCGGCTGGAAATGGATCTTGTCGTAGCCGTCGAGCGATCGGTAGAAATGCTCGATATCGGCCTTGAAAAGGCCGCGACAGATGCCGGAAACGAGTTTCGGCACGCCAGATTTCAGTCCGGTGATGCCGTTGCATACAGGCCCAAGACTCGGGACCGCCGCATTGTTGAAGACATGGATGTTGGCGAGCATCGGCAAAGAGCCAGGCGTCTTCTCGAGGAATTCGAAAGCCGGGCCCAGATAGGGATAGGCCAGGAGATCGCGGTCATCCTCTCCCTCGTTCGGGATGAAGCGGTCCTCCCATGTCGCAACCGAACCGATCAGGTTGGAAAGCTCCGGCCGGCATGAAAGATCGACGCGATAGCCCGTACCGAGCAGGAGGTGATCGAACCGAAAATCGCCGGCGGCTGTTCCTATGCAAATCTTCTCGCCCTCCATGGCGACCGACCGCACAGAGGCGCCCGTCACCAGCCGGCACGCCTCATGTGCCATGGCGCGGTTGAACATCTCGTTGGTCGGCGGTGTTTTGAAGGCAAACATCCGCCGGGCAAATCTGTAGCGGCTGTGATCATCGAGATCGGCGAAATGGTTGAGAAAGCCGGGGAAATTCGACCAATCAAGCAGTTCCGTGCGAGGCAGGACAGTCGAGCGCGCCAGAACCGTCACGGATTCAGCGCCAGCCTCGAGAGCCGCGACCGCCCAGTCGAAGCTGGATGCGGCTGCACCGAGCACGCCGATCCGTTTGCCGACAAAGAAGCCGGCATCGATCTCGTCACCGCTATGGGTCCAGTGCTGACGTGGAAGGTTTTCACGAATTGCGTCCGGCACGTTCAGGCTGCCGGCCCCTTCGAGGCCGGTGGCCAGCACGACCTTGCGGCAGGAAAGCTCTCCTAGCACCCCTTCTCGTTCCACAAGGAGGCGCAGATGCCCTTCATCGGGCTCGATCCGGATCAGTTTTGTATCGTTGCAAACATTCAGCGCAAGGACCGATCTGAACCAGCCGAGATATGCCATCCAGTCGATCCGATCGATCTTGTCCAGCGTCTCCCAATGTTGCGACCCATATGTGGCCTCATGCCAGGCCCGATAGGTCAATGACGGAATTCCGAGATCCGGCCCGGTGAGGGTCTTGGGCGAACGCAATGTGCGCATGCGCGCCGTTGTGATCCAGGGTCCTTCGCGGCCCTCCGGTGCAGCATCAATGAGGAGTATGCGCTGGACGCCCTGCCGCTTCAGCCCAAAGGCAACCGACAGGCCAGAGAGACCTGCTCCCACGATGACGACATCTGATATAGCCTCGCCGGATGTGCGGCGTCGTTCCGGCACCCACTCGCGCAGGCCTACTTCTATCGTTGTGAGGTCGCGCGCAACCTGCGCTTCAAGTGCGGCGACGGCTGCGGCACCATATGCGGGGCGGTGTGGGGCTGAAACATCCATTGGCGATGGCTGCATGGCGACATTTCTCCAGGAAACGACACCAAGGTATCGAGAGGGGGAAAGTTGTAAAGTGTTTGATTGTGTTGTTTTCATTTTTTTCGCACACGCACTCTTCTTCGCAACACAAACGGTGGCTCCCTTCTGAGAACGAAACGGGGAAATATAGAGTGGAAAAATATCTCTGTAAAAACAATAGGATGAAAAATTAGACGCTACTGCCTTAAAATAAATCAGATCGCGGCTACGCATTGATCATCCTGCAAAAGGATTAATCAGAGAGATAGACTTCGGTATGTTTTTTGTGATGGATGTGAATTTTTGTTTGACTTGAGTGCGGTCATAGCTAACCTGCCTTCATCCGGTTCAAAAACAGAAGGGGTTGGCGATCCATGATGAAACTATCCTCACCATGCATGACCATTAAAGCAGGCAGGCTGGCGGTATCGGTGCTCGCGCTCATGGCTTCTGCTGCCTATGCCGAGGCAAAGTCGCTCGATGGCGTAACGCTGACGATCGCCTCCATGAACGACGGCTTCGCGAACGTCCTTCAGGCGCTCGCCCCCGCTTTCAAGGAGGAGACGGGCGCGGACGTCAAGGTCGAGATCATGGACTATGGCACGCTGCTGACCAAGACGACCGCCGACTTCATTGGCGACACCAAGGGCTACGACCTCGTCACCATGGACATCGTTTGGGCCGGCGCCTATGCGGAGAACAAGTATACGGTTGACCTGACCGACAGGGTAAAGCGCGACGCGGCGGAACTCGATCTCGACGATATCTATCCGGTGATCCTTGAATCCCTCGGGCAATATGACGGCAAATATGTTGCCTATCCGCTTGCGGCCTATGCCAACGTTCTGGCCTATCGCAAGGACTTGTTGGAAGCCGCCGGCCTGAAGCCGCCGGCGAACATGGAAGAACTTGTCCAGGACGCCCTGAAACTCAACGACCCGTCCAAGAAGCAGTATGGCTTTGTCGCCAATGGCCAGAAGGGGCCCGCGGTCGCGCAAGACTGGATGCAGTATAACAATCAGCTTGGCGGCTCCATTCTCAACAAGGATGGCCAACCGGCGCTGAACTCCGAAGCCAATATCAAGAGCCTCGAGGTTTACAAGCAGCTCTTCACGGAGGCCGCACCTCCCGGCGCAATCGAATACGACTGGGGCGGTCGCGAAGAAAGTTTCCGTCAGGGGCTTGCAGCCTTCATGCAGACATGGTCCGTCGGTGCGACGTCCTATTCCGATCCGAAGGTCTCCAACGTGGTCGGCAAGGTTGGTATTTCGGTCGCTCCGGTCGCAACGGGCATGACGCCGCAATACGGCGTCGGCGGCTGGGGCCTGTCGATCAATGCCGACATCGACGCCTCCAAGCAGGACGCTGCCTGGACCTTTATCAAGTGGATCAGCAGCAAGAAGGTCCACAAGGAATTCAATATGCTCGGGGCAGGTGGCTTCATCCGCAAGAGCGAGCTCGATGACCCTGATCTCAACGCGAAATTCGACTTCCTGCCGGTTCTCAAGGAAACTTATGAGCACGGCAATGGCGAATTCCGCCCGCGCATTCCCCAGTATCCGGAAATCCAGGATCTGCTTGGCACTGCCGTGAACTCGGCGCTCTCTGGCTCGGTTACGCCGAAGGATGCGCTGGACAAAGCGCAGGCGGCAGCCGAAAAACTGTTCTGACAGACTTTGACGCCCGCCATCCGGGAGAAAAGGGTGGCGGGCCGACCTTCAATGCAACCTGAGTAAAGTTGCGACCTACATGACAGGCGCTGGCTGTTCCCGCGACAGCCTGCCGAATTTAGAGTGGAGCGTTGGACCTGTGCGTTACAGCTTCTCAGACCGTCGCAGGTTTTTCCTGTTCTTCATGGCCGCGCCGGCCGTCATATATGTCGCAGCCGTAGGATTGTGGCCACTTGGACAGGGCATCTGGTACAGCTTCTATAAATACCATCTTCTGCGCCCGGCCCGCACCCAGTTCGTTGGCCTCCAGAACTACTTCGACATCTTCTCGGATCCGTCGGCCCGCAAGGCCATTCTCAATACCTTTCAGTTCACGATCTTCAGTGTCGGGTTGCAGCTGGTTTTCGGCTTCTGCCTTGCACTGCTGCTGTGGCGCGACAGTCGCTTCAATCGCATCGTCCTTGCCTTCCTGCTCATTCCCGCCACGATCACCCCGCTTGTGGTCGGCCTGATCTTCAAGGCGTTGCTCGGTGCGGACTACGGTATGATCGGCTACTTCCTGTCAGAGGCCGGGATCGGGCCGCGCAGCGGGCTGCTGACGGACGGCGGCACGGCGCTCTGGGTGCTGATCTTTATCGATTGCTGGGAATGGACGCCCCTGATGGCGCTGATCCTGCTCGCGGGACTGAAAGCGCTGCCGGCAGACGTGCTGGAGGCGGGGCTGGTTGATGGCGCAACTGCCTGGCAGCGCTTTCGGATGCTTATCCTGCCGCTGATGCTGCCATCGGTCTTCCTGGCGCTCACGCTGAGAAGCATGGACGCCTTCCGCGTGTTCGATTCCGTCTTCGTCACGACCGGGGGTGGACCCGACGATGCTACGAACACGTTGATGATGCTCGGCGTCAAGGAAGGGCTGCAATTCTTCAATGTCGGCTATGCGTCGGCGGTCGGCAACGTCACACTGCTGTTTATAGCGCTGATGGCGACCGCGCTGATGCTGGTGGTGCGCCGCGCCGATGTCCGGATCAATGGGAAGTAATGCGATGGCCATGGTTTCCAAACGACGCGTCTTTCTCGAGCGGACCACCATTCTCACCATTACCGTGCTGTTCCTGCTGCCGGTATGCTGGCTGATTTCCACGGCTTACAAGCCCTCGAACCAGATCTTCTCCGTGCCGCCGCGGTTGTTCTTCGAGCCAACGCTCGACCAGTTCCGCAAGGCCTTCGCTGCTTTCGACGTGTTCTCGCTGGTGCGCTCGTCGCTTGTCATCAGCATCGGCACGACGCTTCTGTCGCTGCTGCTCGGCACCCCCGCGGGTTATGCCCTGGCAAGATCCAAATCCCGATATGCCGCGGGCTTTGCCTATTTCTTCCTGGCGATCCGCATGATCCCGGCAATCGCAGCCCTGATCCCCTTCTATCTGCTCATGCGGGACATCGGCCTGCTCGGAAGCTGGTGGGCGGTCATCGTTTTCAACACCATGCTCAACTGTGCCTTCGTGACCTGGATGATGTTCTCCTACTTCAAGTCGCTGCCTCCAGACATGGAAGAGGCGGCACTGACCGATGGCTGCACGCAGATGGGTGCCTTCCTCAAGGTCGCTGTCCCGACCACCCGTTCAGGCATGATCGCCTGCGCGCTGTTCTGCATGATGTTTTCCTGGAACGACTTCCTTCATCCAATGTTCCTCACGACACTCGATTCCAAGCCGATATCGGTCGCGTTGCTGACCGCCTATGGTACCAAGGACATCACCTGGGGCACGCTCGGCGCGCTCGCCCACTTCTCAACAATTCCGATTGTCCTGATGGCGCTGTTCATGAATCGCTACTTCGTTCAGGGCGCAACGAACGGCGTACAGTAGGACCCAGATCCATGGCCCAGATTTCGTTTCAGAACGTGTCCAAAACCTATGCGGGCGGCAAGTCTGCCGCGCTGACGGACTTTAACCTCTCGATCAACGACGGTGAATTCATGGTGCTTGTCGGTCCGTCGGGCTGTGGCAAGACCACGGCGCTGCGCATGATCGCGGGCCTTGAGGAGATCACCGGCGGCACGCTCAGGATCAACGATACCGTCGCCAATGATCTTGCCCCGCGCGAGCGCAATATCGCCATGGTGTTCCAGTCCTACGCGCTCTATCCGCATCTGACCGTCGGCGAAAATATCGCGTTCGGACTGAAGGTTCGCGGCGCCAAGCCCGAGGAGGTGGCGGAGAAGGTTCGCGAAACGGCTGCGCTGCTCGAACTGACGGAATTCCTCGACCGGAAGCCGGCGCGCCTTTCCGGTGGCCAGCGCCAGCGCGTCGCCATGGGGCGGGCGCTGGTTCGCTCGCCCAACGCCTTCCTCATGGACGAACCGCTTTCGAACCTCGATGCTCGACTGCGTGGCCAGATGCGGACAGAGATTTCGAGGCTGCAGCGTATGCGGGCGGTCACCACGGTCTACGTGACGCACGACCAGGTGGAGGCGATGACGATGGGTCATCGCGTCGCCGTGATGAACAAGGGAACACTGCAGCAGCTCGATGCCCCTCGCAAGCTCTACGACAATCCGGTGAATATGTTCGTCGCGAGCTTCATAGGCTCGCCGCCGATCAATTTCATGGAGGCGACCCTCGTTGGTCGCGACGGCGCACCGGCCTTGCAGATCGGTCCCTTCCTGCTCCCGCTTCCGGCCTCGGCGGACCGGCTGGCCCGACGCATTGGCGGCAAGGTTGTCGCCGGCATCCGCCCCGAAGCCTTCAAAGTGACCACGGGCTCGACGGGACCGGGAACCCTCTCCGCCAGGGTCCTGTTCGTCGAGGATCTGGGAGCCGACCTGCTGCTGCATCTCGATTCCGGCGAGATCGCCATGGGCCATGCCGACATGATCGAGGACGAGCGCGATGTGATGAAGTCGTCGCCGAAGCTGAAGGCCATGATCGACGGCAGCCATCGCATCAGCCGCGACGAGAGCGTGTCCTTCGCCATCGATCCGGCGTCCATCCTCGTTTTTGATGCGCAAACGGGAGTAACCTTGTGACGAGTCCGGCAACCGGCGGCTTCTGGCCGCTCGGCGGTCCCGTCTCAAGGGCGGAGATCGCGCTCATCATCATCGACATGCAGGTGGATTTCTGCGCCCCCGGCGGCTGGGTCGACCAACTCGGCGAGGATGTCTCCAACACCCGCTCCGTCATCGCGCCGATCCGCGATGTCCTTAAAGCTGCCCGGGAGGCGGAGATCACCGTTATTCACACCCGAGAGGGACACCGACCCGATCTTTTGGACCTGCATGCCAACAAGCAATGGCGCACCCGCGTCCATGGGCTCGGTATCGGCGATCAGGGCAAGACTGGCCGTATCCTGGTGCATGGCGAGCCGGGCTGGCAGATCATTCCCGAACTAAGTCCCGTCGAGGGAGAACTGGTGATCGACAAGCCGGGCAAGTCGTCATTCCACCGCACCGAACTGGCGGACGAACTGAAAAAGCGCGGCATCTCTCGCCTTGTCGTCACCGGTGTCACCTCGGATTGTTGCGTGCAATCCACCCTGCGAGACGGTTTCGAATACGGCATCGAGTGCGTGCTTCTCGAAGACTGCACGGCGGCGGTCGAAACACCCAATCACGAGGCGACCCTCGAAATCCTTGGGGCATTCGGCGGGCGCTGGGGCGGCGTCTCCGACCGGGCTGCGTTCAATGCCATGCTGGAGATGCTCGATGGCTGAGCGCGACATGAAAAACTTCGGCGCCATTGCCGCCAATCCCTATTCCTGGCCCTTTGACGGGGTCTGGTCGGCGATCGACACCGCGCTTCTGCTCCTCGGATTCCAGAACGGCAACATTGCCGCGCTGTCGGCCGGGCCGGAGCTCGAAGCCGCCATGGAACTGCTCGAAGGGGCCAAGAAAGCCGGCCTTACCGTCGTTGCCGCCCGCCGTGGAGCAGACCCGTCCGAAAGCGCGATAGCGGCTCGCCGTCGTCTCCTCGGCGACCATGTTCCCGCTAGACATTCTGCCGAATGGGCGCTGAGCGAAATGCTGGAGCTGCCCGATAACGCAATCCTCGTCGATCATGGTGGCGACAACGCATTTTTCCGCACGGGGCTCGAGGATGAGCTGCGCCAGCGCGGCGTGCGGAACCTGCTCGTGACCGGCCTTCCGACCGAAGGCATCGTTCACGCCACACAGCGCGCGGCCAACGACATGGGTTTCGAGTGCCTGACGGTGGCGGATGCCTGCAAGGGCACCTCGCCCCTGCGCCACAGCGCGCAATTGCGTATCACAACTTTCGGCAACGGCCTTTTCGGCACGGTTGCCGCCACCGCCGACGTCCTGGCGGCACTAACGACAATTCAGGAGTAGCATCATGTCAGAATTCACCTGGTCCGACGCCACAGGCAGCCTCGATCTCACCACGCTCGGCAAGGCTTATGCTACCGGTGGCCTGACGCCGACCCGCGTCGTCAACGCCATCTACGACCGCATAGAAGCACGCGGCGACGACCACGTCTGGACCTATCTCGTGTCGCGCGCGACCGCGCTCAAGGCCGCAGCCGAGCTGGAGGCCGCCGGCCATGATGGACGACCGCTCTGGGGAATCCCCTTCTCGGTGAAGGACTGCAACGATATCGTCGGCCTGCCGACGACGAACGCGCTCAAGGAAGCCGCCTATGTTGCCCACTCCTCCGGCCAGGCGCTCGACCGCCTTTTCGAGGCCGGCGCGCTTCTCATCGGCAAGACCAATATGGACCAGTTCGGCATCGGTCTGGTGGGCATGCGCACACCCTATGGCGCCTGCTCCTCCGTCTTCGACGAGCGTTACATTTCCGGGGGGTCGAGCTCGGGCTCGGGCGTTTCCGTGGCCGCCGGTCTTTCGAGTTTTTCCATCGCCAACGATGCCGCCGGCTCGGGACGCGTACCGGCAGGCTTCAACAACATCGTGGGCGTCAAGCCGACGCCCGGTCTGGTCAGCAATGCCTGTGTTTCCGGCGGCGGCTGCGTAAAGACCATCGAAACGCTCTCCGTATTCTCGCTGACGGTCGAGGACGGCATGAGCGTGCTGAAGCTGATGGCGGGCTATGACCCGTCCTATCCCTTCTCGAAGCCGGAAGCCGACGAGGTGCAGCTCACTCCCGTCGCGCCGCCGCCGCACTTCCGTTTCGGCGTGCCGGCCGGCGATGCGCTTCGTTTCTTCGGTGACGCCGAAGCCGAGCGCCTGTTCGGCGAAGCTGTCGAACGGCTGATCGCCTTGGGCGGCGAGAAGGTCGAGGTGGATTTCACGCCCTTCGAGGAAACGCAACGCATTCTCTATGACGGCCCCTGGATTTCCGAACGCGCGCTCAGCCTCGACAGCGTGCTGGAGAAGTATCGGGATGCAATCCATCCGGTAACGCGGCAGATCCTCTCGAAATCCGGCAACTTCAGCGCCATCGACACCTTCGCGGCAATCCATCGCATCGCCGAACTCAAGCGCGACACGCGCGCCGTATGGAAGGACATCGCCGTTCTGCTGGTGCCCACGACACCGACGATCTACACAAAGGAGGAGATCGCCGCGAACCCGATCGAGCTGAACAGCAAGCTCGGCATCTATACGAACTTCGTCAATCTCATGGGGCTTTGCGGTATTGCCGTTCCCAACGGCTTCCGCAAGGACGGCCTGCCGCTCGGCGTCACGTTCCTGGCGCCGGGTTTCGAGGAGGCGCGCGCAGCCGGCATAGCCGCCGCCTTCCACAAGGCAACGGGCCTCAAGCTGGCCAAGTTCGACAACCCGTATCCGGAAGTCGTCGAACAGCCGCTGCCGGAAGGCTATCGGGAGATCGCCGTGGTTGGTGCCCATCTTTCCGGCATGCCGCTCAACCACGAACTTGTCGAACGCGGCGGCTTTTTCCGTCGGTCCACCGCCACCAGCAGCGACTACAGGCTCTACGCGCTGACTGGAACTGTTCCGGCCAAACCAGGCCTGATCCGCGCTGAAAGCGGCGCGCCGGTCGTCGTCGAAATTTGGGCGCTGCCGGTTGCTGGTTTCGGCGATTTCATCGGTCGCATTCCCGCGCCGCTCGGCGTCGGCAAGCTGACGCTCGACGACGGTTCGCAGGTGACCGGCTTTCTCTGTGAAAGTGCGGCCGTCGCCGGCCAGCCGGATATCACTGGTTATGGCGGCTGGCGTGCCTATTGCGCGCAAAGCGCCTGAAAACGATCCAGTGGCCTGTTCGCCGGGTCCATGGTGATGCGAACGTCGGATCCATCGCACATTGAGCTTCAATGAAGCGCATGAAAAAGGGCGAAAGGAGCGTTAGTGCCGAGCACCTCGAGCCCGAGAAGACCGCTGGAGGTGAAGGAGGGATGGCCGGCCTCCGGTTGCCAAGGGAACGATGTTGGCGAGCCCGACCGTGTTGCTGCCACCGGCATGTCAACGCCGGTGGCATTTGTGATTATGTGCCGATGGCGATCGCGTCGCCTATCTTGCGCTTTCGGGGAAGGCCGGCAGGCGAGAAATATGAGTGGGATCGTGTTGGATGACGAGCGTTGCGTTCAGCCCGGCTGCCACCGCTTCGAGGCGTTCCATCGATGCGAGCGTGTCGGCACGGTTTTCATTGAAACGCGGCACGCCGTGGGTGGCCAGATTATCCTCGAAATGCACGACATCGCCGGACAACAGGACCGGCCCCATCTTTGCAAGCTTTACCAGGAGGGCGGCTTCCCCTTTCGTATGACCAGGCATCGACAGCATCATCACGGAACCGTCGCCGAAGACGTCACGGTCACCCGTCACGAGGTCGAGTTTCGCCTTGCCATCGAGCCAGGGTTTGACGAGATCGGGTACGACCGCGAAGGGCGGAGGATTGTCGTGAAAAGTCTGCCAATCGGCGGCGCCGATCATAAGCGTGGCTTTCGAAAAGGTCGCAGCCTGCCCGAGATGGTCGAAATGGTTGTGGCTGATGCCGACGGTTGCGATTTGCTCCGGTTTGATGCCGATCTGTTTCAACTGAGTCGGGATGTCGGTTTTGAGCGAGACGCCGATCGGCGCATTCTGATCGGGTGCCTTGCCGACGATGCCAGCGGGAAGCCCGGTGTCCCAAAGAAGGTAGTCGCCGCCGTGGCGGATAACGTAGCAGCTATCCGTCAGCTCGCCCTTCTTGCCGGCAAAAGCGAAGGTGTCGGAAAACATCGATAAATCCTTGACGATGACGTCGCCGCAGTCGAGACGCCAGAGTTCAAGGTCTGGAGCAGCGCGTGTCGGCGTGGAAGCGAAGGACAGCGATGCGACCGTTGCCCCGATGGCAAGCGCAGATTTGAAGGTCTTCATGAAGGTCTCCTTGTCTTGAAGATCCTTCTTGTGCCGCCCTTGGCCACTCGGCATGCGCCAGATTTGTGATCACTTGGGCCCGAAACGCTCACCGGCGGTATTTTTTCTTGCCGCGCCTTCTCATAGATTGTGCTTATGAACATGATGATCCGCGACCGACGTTCCGAGCTTTCCCAACGCCTGCTCGATCGACTCCGCCCCATGGTGGCGGGAAAGCTCGATGTTGGGATGCATCCCTATGGCGGGCAGCTTTTCGCCTATTGCTGCTTCGACCGCGAACGGGTGGCAGCTCTTCGACTTGATTGTCCGATGATCTGCGTCGTGCTCTATGGCCAAAAGGACGTGTGGCTTGGCGATCGCACCCGGTCCTTTTCGGCCGGCTCGCTCTTCGTCTTGCCCGGTGGCGTGCCGATGGACGTGGTCAACATTCCAGACGATAAAACCGGCGTCTACGCAGCGTTGCGGCTCGATGTGCCGTTCCTGCCGGAGGGCATTCCACCGCTCTCCGTTGCGGAGCGCGCCCATAATGCAGTCGATCTCGACGCCGTGCCGCTGAGCATCGATCTCGTCGAGACGATTTGCCACGCAGCATCCACGATCGCCGATGTCAGCGTCGGCGAAACAATCAAACGGCTGAGGCTGACAGAGGTACTGGCGCTATCGCGGCCACTTGCCGAGGCGCGACCGCTCTTCAGACAAAGCCTGTCCGACGACATCGCCTGGCTGATCGCAACGGCCCCTTCGGAGGCTTGGAACGTTTCTGATGTCGCAGGAAAACTCGGAATTGGAGCGTCCACGCTACGACGTCGATTGGCCGCGGACGGCACGTCCTTCCGCGCAATCTTGCGGCGCGAGCGACTAAAGGCCGCGCAACATGCAATCACATCTGGCGCTACGGCAATCGCCGCCGCCGAGGCTGCGGGCTACGTGTCGCGCTCACACTTCTCCCGCCGGTTTCGCGAGAGTTTTGGGACCAGCCCAACAGGGCGAGCATAGCTTCGCGCAGGTCGATGAGCTTCGGCAAATCACAATATCTTGGCCTTCTCATTCCGGTTGTCGCGAAGAGATACGTGGGCAGTTTCACCTTCATTCGAAACATCCCGATGCATTTCCGATCGATGCCTTTTGGATCGCCCCAACCATTTTCGCTGCCGCGGTCGGCGCCCTGATGGCAATTGTGGAAGCGGTTCGACGGGAGCGGGATTGCGAGGGGCGCATGGGCGGTGGACCTCGGTAACCGGATAGATCCTGAGGATACCTAGGCGGTGATCAGTCGTGATCGCAGCAATACCCGCTTCATATGCAGCGCGGACGATTGCCTCGTGCAAGTTCTCGGGTTCGGTATTTCCGGTAAGGACCTCCAAACAGATTCTCACCGCCGTGAAGAATTCCTCGCCATCGTCGGTGGGCCATTCATTCAGCAGCAGTGGCGCAGCCTCGCGAGCGGTACGGATCACCTTGCGATCTTTACCTCCCGCAAAAGCAAGAATTATCGTTGGGAAATTTGTCATCATATCGAATCTCATTGTTCCTGAACTTCGTCAGACAGATTCGTTTCGACCCTACGGGCTGCTGTCTCCAGGAGTTGCTTCAATTCTTCGCTGGTTACGCCGTCGGCCCGCATCACCATGGCGATCAGCGGATCACGAAGAGCTTCTGATATCGTCAGCTCACCATTCATTCCGCCAGTTTCGCCAGCATCGTAGATGAGCGAACATGGCGCGAGTGACCACATCTGTGAATGGGGCGCCGCCGGATTGATGGCATCAGCGATTTCGACCGGTTCCTTCTTGGCGCCTCCAGGAGCGACGAACGGGCCTCCACTTGCGAGGTTTTTGGAAGGAGAACGGAGCTCGCCCTGATCGGTTTTGAGGTTGGCAATCCATCGGCGTCCTGGCGAGGCAGAGTGTTTCGAAAGGCATTGTTGAGCGATCTGCGAGACGGCATGCACCACGACAGCGGAACTGGTGGTGCGATAGCCTCCGTAGCGGCTCGCTTGCAAATAGGGGGGCATGCCGGCTGCCGATGCGCGACCGGCTGCCACGAACTTCTCTACCGAAAGGGAATCCTCGCCGGCGAGAACGACGAACGGATTATCGGCATAGTCTGCGATCAACCGAAGCGCAACAGCCCCTTCCGCAGTTTCCGGCAGTGCGAAGACGTTGGCAGAAAAACGTGCAGCCAGATAAGTCGCCAGCTTGTCTGTCTTCAGACAGCCGAGGTCAGCTTTTCCCGCCCAAGGGAGGTCGCTTAAGTTATTCTCGCCGATACGATCCGCATCCGCGAGAAGGAAATGGCGCGCGCCGAGGGTCGCAAGCTGGACGGCAATCTGCGAGCCGACGCCGCCGCATCCGATGATGACGAAGTCGATTTCGCGAAACCGCGCGAAGTCGCGTTGCCGATAGCAAAGAGGCGTCAGGAAGGTGTCGTGGTGATCGATTGCTGCGGAGACATATTCGTTCTCCGCCCGCATATCGGATGCCCACGACGACGCGCCGAATGCAGCACTGGTAACATTGGGGCTCTGTTCCTCGACAGCATCAGCACTATTGCCGGTGAACAGAGCCCCTCTGCCGCTCCGCCCAAAGCTGTGGGCGAAGGGGTTCGGGAAATCGACGGACGCGCTGGCAGCCGCTGACAATCGTTTAGACCGAGAATTGACCATCACATCGCCTCCATCTCGCTGGGCGCAGTTACACGGGTCGTCTCGGCGCAGCGACCGTAATCCTTGCTCATTTCATGGTCGGCAGCCTTCGTGATCACGTGAAATCTGCCATCGTACCAGAGGCAGACATTGTCGCCGCTGTCATCGATCTCTCGCTGACCCATCCGCGGATCGATCGGCTCCTTGCCGCGCAGGAGCACCTGTCCGATGTTCCAGGCTTGGCGATCGAGAACTCGCTGGCGCTCGGCAAGGTGAGCCTGCCGGTGTGCATTGGGCTCTTCGGCAAGCAACTGGTTCACGAGGAATAGGATCCGGCCACTCCAGGAAGGAATGGCGGCGATGTCTGGGAGGTCGAGGAGGACATCGCCGCCGAGACGTTCGATTCCTTTCCGAGCGATATCGATGAGCGGGATTTGCCGCGCAGCATAGGCGATTATGAATGCCGTTTTCAGGGCGCGGTGCTCAGGATCCACCTCGGCGGATAGGCATGCCATGCGGAAGGCACACTCCCAGGGAATGGCGTAGGCCGTATGCAGGATGCTCTCGAGCGTCTGTAGGTCGTTCTCGTATGGGGAGATATACCGGAACTCGCCAGGCAGGGATGCCGCCGCCGAGGTCGTATAAAACCCCAGCAGGACATGCCCCGCCTCGTGAAGCAGTTGGGCCGCTGTCGCGGCATGATCGCCGTCGCGCAATCTTTCTCTTGAAAGGGCGATCATCGCGCTGCCCGGCAATTCGTTCGAACTCGAGAAGGAAGACGGCCGATCGAGCCGCACGCCGACGTGAAGCGTGTGCAGGCCGGCGACCAGACGCTGATAGCCGTACACGTCCAGTTCTGCGATCAAGGCGAAGGCCTTCTCCAGATGGTCGGCGATGCGGTCCAATTCGGCCTCGCCCGTGACGGGGTCGTCGGGACCGGGGTAGTCCGGCATGGATTGGCGGAGGAGGGCTTGCATGGCACGGCTCTGCCCCAGGCTTTCGATGCGGACGAGGCCGATGCCGCAGGAGAGCCGGCGCGCCGGCTGACGTTCGAGTTCAAGATCGGCTGCGATCAGATCCGTCCGCAGATAGCGGCGGACGATCTGCGCATCGGAGCCGCCCGCCTGCCATTCCAGACTACGTGCGAGCCCTCCCATCCAGGCTGCAAGCACGGATGAACGGTAAGGGTCGGTGCTGACCGATCCGGCGACCGCCGGCGAAAGCTCGAGCAGGCGAGCGTATCCACCATCTGCAAGGTCGGGAAAATGTCCCGCCAGCGCCTCTACCCCGGCCGAACAATCGGCGAACTTCGAAGCCGCCGCGAGCGTACGGCCATATTGGAAGCGTCGCTTCAAAAGGTTGCGAGTTGCGACACGCTGCCGGGAGACGGTACTTGCCATCAAGGGATTGCCCTTGAGCAGGTGGCGCGCCTCATCTGCCAATTGTTGAATGCGGGTCGCGGACATCAACAGCCTCCGTGAGTTTGTCTTCGGGCGGATCAAGGTTGCATCTCGGGTGAAGATGCCCCGGTTGGGGCCGCTTCGTCCGGCATCGGGACGGTGTGCGTCGTCTGTTGAGAGGCACTATTGCCCAAGGGCGTCATTTGCCCGCCAGTACCGCGTTAAAAATCCGTAAAAAGGGCCTAAACAAAGAAAAAGCCCCCTCGACAGAGGAGGCTTCGAATTATGGAAAACGCACCGCCGAGGTTCAGATGGCAAGAGCTGCCTGTACTGCCGCCCGCGCGTTCGGCAGGCCCGACCCAAAGAAATAGGCCATATCGAGCGCGTCCTCACTTTCGGCATTCATGCAATCCGCCGTCAGTTTCCTCGTTCCGGGCGCGACAATGGCGTCCAGGCGGGACGCGGCCTTCAGAATGGACTTCACGTGAGGCCCCGAAAGGCGGTCACCGGGATTGTGGCGGCTCTTGTGGGCCCGCTGTATCAGGGCGCATAGCCCACCCACCTGCGCCGACGCGCCGGAGGTGCCCCCGAAAGTGGTATAGTATCCGCCCCCGATGCCCGGATTGATTCCGAACGGCACGATGGCAGACCACGGATCGGAGCCATGATTATAGCCGAAAATCCCCGACAGGTCCGTCGTCAGCAGCGAGAAGTGCGAATAGTAGTATTCCCGCGCTCGAAAAGCGCCGTAGTCGTGCTGCGCCGCAAATGGAGAAAGCCGGTCGAGGCGCAACTGATGCCTGTTGAAGACCTCACCATCGTCAGAGGGGGAGACAACCGTTAATCCTTCGCCGTAATTGCTGTAACCCGAACGGAAACCTTCGACGGTAACGGCCCCAACAGCAATGATGCCGTTGTTATCGGCGGCAAGACTTGCCGGATAGATCAACTGGCTTTCGCCACTATTTCCTGCGGCGCAGACAATCGGGATGTGCCGGCTGATGGCGAGGATGAGTTGCTTGAGGATATGCCACGGGCGATCCGGATTGGATCCTTCCTGCGCGGCTTTCGGCTCCAGTTCAGGCCCACCCTGATCAGCAACGGCAATACGCGTGAACAGATTGGCGGCATCCTGGTTTTTCCATAGCTCCAGGTCCGCCTTCAGCTCGTTCTTCGGATCGACAATGCTGCGTTTGGGGTCAGGAAGACCGCGCGGCAAGACGATCACGTCCGCTTTCTGATGATAGGCATAAAGAAAGGCCGCAATGAACTGCCTGACATCGTCTTCGAAGGACGTTCTGATCGAGATGAGCCTCGAGAAAGGATCAACGCCGAAATAGGGGATGACATTGCGATTGCCGCTCGTGCGCAGCTCGTCACCATTCCCGTAGAAGGCTCCTTCCGGCGGGAGGCTTGCTGTGCCTTCTTCCGCAACAACGGCGGGTTCGCCGACAATCAGCCCCGCGCAGCAGGTACCATGCGATGCGAACAGCGATTCCGGATTGTAGAGCCGCCGGAGAACCCCCTCCGACGCGGCATATTCGGCAACCAGGTCACTGAGATAGTCCCGGTCGTCATTCGAAAGGCCGATATTGCCGAGCGGAGCGATGTTGAGCCCGGCAAAGAAGGCATGCCTTTCCTCACGGTCAAAGGACGTGGTCGTATCGAGAACTTCGAGCACGCGCGCGCCGTAACGATGGGTCGTCAAATCGATTGACGCTTCCCGGTCAAGCCGGGTTGCCAGATTGGGATGATCCGGAGATACGCCGACATCGATCAGCGCGACCCGTGCCGGTCGCAACGGGCCGGCGGAAGCGATGGCATCCCAGACCGTGCCGGTGATAAGGGGATCGGGGAGCGCGCGTGCGGCGCTCGCATCGAGGGCCGGTGGAGCAGGCGGAGCCGATCCATATTCCGCGTCGACGACGCCTAGGGCAGTCAGGTGCCAGAGATAATAGTAGTCGATCGGCGCGGGCTCAGGCATTTGTGTTTGATCCGTCATGGTTGTCATCCTGTTGAGCAGCAGCTGGCGAATTCAGACCCATTCGTCGTGTACGGCCTGGAACAGAGGACCGAACGCGTCGTGGAGGTAAGGAGCGAAGCGTCGGGCGAGATCTCGCCCCGCCTGCGTGTCGCTCGGATAGTGCAGGCCGGCCCATTCGCGGTTTTCGGCGACGTTCTGGGCGATGCGGGCAAGCTCGTCGGTGGCCGGATGTTCCGGCAGGATCGTCGAGAACGCGAAGGCGATAGAAAAGCACTGGAACGAGTGGTTGCTGGGATAGGACTCGTGGCCAGGCACGGCCAGTAGCGGCCGCAGCATGGGCTCGAACTGGTGTGGCCGCAGCCGGTTAAACTGGCTTTTGTAGATCAGCCCGACATATTCGCAGGCCGTCAGGATCGCCTGCAAAAGGCCTTCCGTCTGCTCGAAGCCCCCGAGATCCTCGATATGCAGTGCGCGGGTGAATTCCGCCACGGAGATCGTCGCTTCGATCTGGATGTCGGGCAGGCGCCGCACACGTTCGCGGTCGCGGCGCTGCATGGAAAGCAGCACCGTCGTCTCGAGGCGGGTATAATCCGGGCCGGGCGGCGGAAGTATATCCAGCATTTCCCAGGTGAAGCGTCGCGCCGCGGTATAGGCGTAGCGTGACGGCTGCTGGTGCAGCCTGCGCAGTTCGAAGGAGGGGATAAGTTGCGACACGCCGAGGCTGGCGCCGTCCATCGTCGACTTGTTCTTGTTTTTGTTCTTATTTTTATTCTTGTTTTTGTTCAGTGACGCCTTGTTGAGCACCGACTTGTTCGCGACGCTCTTGTTGAGGACCGAGGCTACGGCCATCGTCGCCATCATGGGCCCGGCCATGGGAGATGCATCTTCATCCGTGCCGAAGAAAAGTGCAGGTTCGGAGGCTGCATCAGGCGCAGCCAGCGATGCGGCGGCGAGGGGATTAGCGATCGCATCGCCCCTCGGTTCGCATGGAAGAACCGTATCCGGCTCAATCCTGAATTTATAACTGTCTAGAAATGAAACAATTTTTGATTGTGGTTCCGGGGTAGTGTCCGCTTCCATTGCAGCCTCCTTGCGCGAAGTTCTGAAGAAATTGTCCGGGGTTCAGCGCAGCTTAGCGCCCGCCTTGAGCAGGCCGTCGATCAAGATCTGGCCGCCACCTGTGTTGAGCAGCGGATAGCCGCTGCCGCGAAAGGCATTGATGGAGAAGCCGCCTTCGGCCGCCTCAAGCCGCTGCAGGTAATGGCGCGCGCCGCCGAGATCGTCGGAATGGGCATGGCTGGAGGCAAGATAGCGCAGCAGGCTGTTGAAGTTCGGCCGTGCCCGCAGGGCCTCTTCGCCTGCAGCTATGGCCGTGGCATGATCGCTTGCAAGCGCCGCTGCAATGCATTTGGTCGTATCGAAGTAATATTTATGCGGGCTGTAGACGCCGAGCTCCTGCACCCAACGCGCCATGGCCACAGCCTTGTCGGGCTGGCCTGCATAGCAATGAAGCATGGCGTAGAGATCCCAACTGAGCGGCAGGGCCGGGTTCAGGCGGATCGATTTTTCGAACAGGTTGGCCGCATAGTCATATTCGCAGAACAGGAACGAATGGACGTGGCCGACGAGTGCGAGCGACACGGAATTCTGCGGATCGAGTTCCAGCGCCTTGCGCGCATAGGCCTGGGCCTCCTCGATCAGATGCGCGTCGAGCGCATTGAAACGTTGGCCGACCTGGAAAGTCCGGATGAACGACAGCCAGGCAAAAGCCGATGACCGCGGTTGATACTGGATCTGTTCTTCCAGGCGCCGCTCGGCGTTATCAAGATCGCTGCGCGACAGCCGAAAGATCGCATTGACAGCGTCGATCAGGAGACCGTCTTGCGACAATCGGCTGTCGTTTGCCTGGGTCTCCTGGAAATAGGCCAACTGATCGATGGCCTGGCTGATCAGCGCAGCGGCGGTGCCGAACTCGCCCCGCTCGAACTGCGTGCGGTTGATTGCCTGACTGCCCAGCCAATGAATGCGGTTGTTGATCAGGTGCTTCATCACCAGTTCGATCAGCACCATGTCACCGTCAAACGTCACGCGAAGCTGTAGGCATATCGGAAGGCTGATTTGCTGTTCACTCTCTTCAATATCCGGCAGGGTGAAGGAGAGGTCGGTGACGCCAATGGCCAGCCCGTCGATGACGGCTTTTGCAATGAGATTCTGGAATCGTGCCGCAGCAATTTGTCCGCCCTCTCCAGCGCCCACCACGATGGGTGACTGAAGCGCCATCACCCATCGCCAGTCACCGGAAGCTCGCCGCGGATTTGGGCCGCTGCCGGTGGTTTCCGTGGGTTTGCCTGGCCTCGGCACATCCGGGGCGCCTGTCAGCGGCAGCAGCGCTGAATGTTTGGCGATATCGCGGCTCGGCTGCTGTCGCGGCTCGAATACATCATGGACTTGTCCTTCATCGAGCCGGCGATACCAGTTCTGCCGTTCCAGCGCTAACCAGTCCTCGAATTCCGGATCGCGGATGTCGATACCTTCGAGCAATTCATCAGTGATTTGATCCGCGGACCGCTCCGCCCGAACCACTAGGTCGGTGTCGAGTACGAGTCGATCCATATCCAGCCAAACGGTATTCTTATCCGTAATTAAGAGATTACGTGCTGGCCCCAGAGTCTTGTGAATGTCGAAAAGAGCCTGGCGCAGACTAGCTGCCGCCTGGTCGTCAGAGCGATCGCTCCACAATTTGTCCCTAAGCCAGATTCTCGAGCGCGAGCCACGGGCGGACAATGCAAGCATCGCCAGAAGAGCCTGGGCCTTTTTTGATTTCGGAGTAACCGACCGACCTCCAGCGTCCACAAGGGCGAAAGGCCCGAGCAGGAACATCCGAAACGGATTTTGCTCCTTGTCCATGCAATCCACCGGCCCCGCCCCCGTTGCCTCCGATGTGCTGGTTTGGCAGCTCGAAGACCTAGCATGCGCAGGCCAGTCTGCCACAACTGCGGCGTCTGGCAAGCAACCGATAAGGGAAACCGGAACTCCAAAAGGCAAATCGATACCTTGGCGATGGTTGAACTGAAGCATAACCGGCTGAAATCCCTCTGCATAACTTCGCAAGCTGGCCGTAGCACCCCACCGTCAAAGCAGCGTCAAAGGAATGTTGTTTAGGCGACGTCACTTTGCAGGCGTCGCCAAAGGCTGCCAACTATTCACAGAGAATAGCGGGATCGATCTTGGGAAAAATACGACTATGTTCAGCTCTGTCGGATTGAGATGCGCAGGTGCAGGCAGCGGCCAAGAAGGTTTGTGAACCGGTGCGCGATTTGAAGAGCGATTGCGCTCTATGATCATTTCAACATGGTCGAAACAAACGGTTGACCACCGGGACGCCACACACCGAAGCGGAGCGCATCAATCTTCGCGGGAGATGGCACTTGTTAACATCGGTTTGACGTTGCGCCTTCGCAGGCTGGACCGATGCGAGCCGCAGGCGGAATCCCTGTTGCAGGCGACGGCAATCTGGACCTCTTCTGCGGAGGCAGAAACCATTGTCGTTCAGCGCGAGTTCTTAAATCCCCGACCCGTCGAGCTGCTCAGTGTCGTCGCCTTCCCAGGGCGAGGGCATCGAGCTGCGGCTGCGGTTTGCCGCGGGCATCGGCATCCAACACTTCAATTCCGGCTCAGCATATTCGATGATGTGTCCGGGGGAGGAATCAGAGGCGCGCCAGCCCTCTCCACCGAACTGATCGCCGTTCGACCAATACGCGAGGTCAACTTCTGCCGGTCCCTGTTCGGACGAGCGGATCGTGACCAAGATCCGACTCCCGTCTTTCGGGGCGCTTTCCATATGGCGCCACCGGTCTGGCTCGTCCATCGCATTTCCTCCTGCCTTGCTGCAAGTTGCAACTGTCGTCTAGCGATCGAGGTCGGTCAACTCAAACTACATACAAACCATCCTCTCGATTGACGACCATCGCGATGGTTGACCCGTAGTCGGCGTTGGCGGGACGGTCGTCAATTTCGGCTTCCATGGTCTGCGGAGGCGTCGGGCTTATATTGGACATCGACCGCCGACCCTCGCCTCGGGCGGTTAGGACGCTTCCCATAGCTGATCAGAATTCTGGCAGTAGGTGCGGCTTTGCGAGGGTGCCGCTGCGTGTGCTCGAAAGCTGCGACCAAAACAGCACCGAGGAAGGCTCGCTCGAGGGCGGCGTCGTTGCGTCCAGCCTTGCAAAAAATACGCGCTCGGCGCTTTTTAAAGAGTGTTCTGTGGCAGACGAAAGCGCCTGCACCGGTCGCAAATGCCGATAACTTTGTGAGCATGGCACTGGATACTGAATTGTTCTGACATGTGCACTGGGAGGAGGGCCCAATGACGACGATCCATCAGAGGCTGTATCGCGAACGGCTGACATCTGCAAACACGGCGGTCACGATGGTTCCGTCCGGCGCGAAGGTCGCGATGCCACTGGCTGCCGGTCAGCCGCCCGCTATCCTCGCGGCGCTTGCCGAACGGGCTCGCGCGGGAGCTGTCGAAAATGTGCGGCTCTACTATCTTCTTTGCACTGGCGTCGCCGGCACTAGTGTATTCGATTTCGAGTTGCGCGACCTGATCGTCCCAATGAGCTACTTTCACGGAGGTGTCGAGCGTGCGCTCGACAAGAGGAGATTGGCGGAGGCGCTGCCCGCGGTCGACCTAGTACCCTGTCATTTCAGCCAGGTGCCGCGCTCAATGGCCGAGCATGTCGGTGTGGACACGTTGATTGCAACCGTCTCGCCGATGGACGCCGATGGCAATTTCAGCCTTGGCGCCAGTACCGACTATGCGCTCACGGTATCGCGAAAGCCCGGACTTCGCCTGATCCTCGAGGTCAACAGCAATATGCCCTATGTGCGGGGTGATTGCATGATTCCTGTTTCAAGCGTGACAGCGCTGGTTGAAAACGATGTCAGCCTGCCCGTGTTGCTCGCCGCTGAGCGTAATGAGGTGGATGATGCCATCGGGGCGATCATTGCGGACCTGGTGGAAGATGGCGACTGCCTGCAAATGGGTATCGGCGCTTTGCCTGATGCGGTGTGCTCGGGGCTTTCACAGCATCGCCACCTCGGCATTCATACGGAAATGATGACGCCGGGCCTCGCAAGGCTGGTCACGGCGGGCGTGGTCGACAACAGTCGCAAGCAGATACATGCCGGGCGGTCTATCTTCACTTTTGCGCTCGGAGATCAAGCCCTTTACGACTTCCTGAACAACAACCCGGCAGTTGAGGCCTACCCAGTCGATTATGTGAACAATCCCTTCATCATCGCGCAGAATGATCGGGTGGTGTCGGTCAACGCGACGCTGCAGGTCGATTTGAACGGCGCGTGCAATTCCGAGTTCGTGAACGGGAGGCAGTTCAGTGCGTCCGGCGGCCAGGTTGATTTCGTGCGCGGCGCTTATGCCTCGCGCGGGGGACGATCGATCATCGCCTGTCATTCCACCGCGGCGAAAGGCACGCTCTCGCGCATCGTTCCGACGCTGACCGGACCAGTGACAACATCGCGCAACGACACGCATATCGTCGTTACGGAGTATGGGTGGGCGAACCTTAAGGGCAAGTCCGTGGCTGAGCGGGCAAGGGCGCTGATCGGGCTGGCCCACCCCGATTTTCGCGGGGAGCTGGACCGGGCAGCGCGCGGGGCAGGGCTCTCCTAATTCTAACGTCGTTCGGCGGCTAAAAACTGATTGATTCGCAAGGATTCCGGAGATGCAAACATCTGCCCGGGCTCGCCTTCTTCTTCGATTTGCCCTTGTGGAGAAAAACGACTCTGTTGGAGACGCTCTCGCGTGAAAGCCATTTCATGCATCACGACCGGCATGGTCCGTCCTTCCTCTGCGAGCGAGCGAAGACGTCGACTCGTCGGACAGCGTCACCTTTTGACTTGTCCACTTCCTCCCCTGGGATCTTGGCGTCGACCCTATGACCACCTCGTCAGCGATGCTTGAGGCGTGTTACCAATGTTTTCGAGCGGCGGATCGTTGTAAGGGCTGCTCCCACGGCTATTACGCAGAGACCGATCGTCAGGATCTGGTTCTGCCCGCCCCATATTGGCTCGAGAAGGGATATCAGTCCCGCCGCCGTGATCGTCGCCATCCGGTGCTGCTTGGCCATCGGGCCGGAGAAATCGCTGGGATTGCCGGTGGCGCAACCGAGCTCCCGGACATAGGCTGTCAGCACGGCGAAGGCTCCGGCGGCCCAGCCGAGTCCCGGCATACCGATACCATACCCGACGCCGGCGAATATCATCAGGTCGGCGATGCGGTCCGGAAACTCGTTCCAAAAAGGACCGTCAGCCTCTCCTTTTCCGCCTTCGACTGCGACCATGCCGTCGAACAGATTGCAAAGAAGGCGTGCCTGGCAGAATAGAACAGCCAGCAGCAGGTATCCGGCACGCGGCAGGCCTGTCGTCTGTCCCGCCAGATAGAAAGTGCTGCCGGCGATTGCTGCCGCCAGCATGCTGGCTTGCGAGATCTGGTTCGGCGTTATGGCCCGGGCGGCCATCCATCGCGCAATTGCGCCCGCCCAGCGCGTATTGCGGCTTGCCAGAGGTCTCCTGTCTCCTGTCTCCATCATGTGTCGAAACCTCGTCTTGCGGAGATCGAATAATTGTAGATCGCTGCATAGGTCGTCGACACCAGCAGCGGCAGCGCGATGGTCCGGAGTATCTCTGGTGTGCCGCTCGCCGCATGGATCACCACAAGAAGGCTGGCCGAGCCAAGGCAGGCAATCAGCGGCGGCGCCCAAAATCGTGTTGAACCGCTGAAGCGGCTGGAAAGCCAGTCGATCACCGATTTTAGGAAAAGCGTCAGGCAGGCGGATATCGTGCCCTGCACAAGACCGGCATAGAGCGGCGCTGGCATGACATGAGCGCGATTGGCGAAAATGGCCCAGCTGCCCATCGCCAGAAAAGCGAACAGGAGGTGTACCACGCCGCTGCGCAAAAGACGTTGCAGCACAACGGGCATCAGAGCGACCACCAGTAGCGTGTCAGATGGAAGAAGATGGGTGCCGAGAAGACGACGGAATCCAGCCTATCGATCAATCCGCCATGGCCTTCGATGAGATTGCCCCAGTCCTTGACGCCGCGGTCGCGTTTGATGGCCGACATCACCAGGCCACCGAAGAAGCCCATCAGCGTGATGACCAAGGCGAGAAGCCCTGCCTGAAGCGGTGCGAATGGTGTAATCCACCAGAGGCCCGTTCCAATCAGCGTCGCGCTGATGATACCGCCGACAAAGCCCTCGACCGTTTTCGAGGGCGACAGTCTTGGAGCAATCTTGGTGCGTCCGAAGAGTTTGCCCCAGACATATTGCAGGACATCGCTGAGCTGGACGACGATCACCAGAAAGGCGATCAGCAGCACATTGCGGCCCTCATATCCCGGTATCTTCAAGGTCAGCAGCGCCGGCACATGGGAGGCGCAGAAGACGCAGATCATCAGGGCCCACTGTACTTCCGCGATGCGAACGAGAAAGCGCTCCGTGTCGCCTCGGAGTACCGAGATGATCGGCATGAGCAGGAAGGCATAGACCGGGATGAAGATCGAGAAGATGCCGTATTGTTCAGCCCAGAGCAGAAAATACTGGATCGGAACGACGACGAAGAAGGCTGCCGCAAGCGCCCAGTGATCCGCTCTTCTTGTATTGATGAGGGTTACGAATTCGCGAAGCGCGGCGAATGAGCAAAAGCCGAACAGGATCAGAACGCCGACACGGCCTGCTATGAAAGCAATGCCGATCAGGATGACCATGACCCACCACGCCTTGATCCGCGCGTTGAGGTTTTCGACAGCCGCATTCGAACCGTTCGGCGAGAGGCGTTGCTGTAATATGTAACCGATGACTGACGCAACGATGAGTACGCCGAAGATCCCGGCTACGAGCGTCATAAGATCGGAATTCGCGCCACTCATTCCCCACCGCCTACAGTGTTCGGAGACAGTGCCAGGAGAGCGGCCCGCATCCGTTCGAGAAAAACATCCTTGTCTTCGCCCGGCGCGATCTGCAAAGCGCTGCCGAAGGTAACTGTGCAGATCAGCGGTATCGGAACGATCTCACCCTTTGGCATGACGCGGTTCAGATTACTGATCCAGACCGGCACGAGATCGACATCAGGGCGCGCCACAGCCAGATGGAAAATGCCGCTTTTGAACGGGAGGAGCCTTGCATCGGACTGGTTTCGTGTTCCCTCCGGGAAGAGAATGAGGGACGAACCGGCATCGATGGCCGAGGCCATCTGAGTGACGGGATCTTCCGTCCGCTTGTCCCGATCCCTCGCGATCAGCACCGCATTGAAGACATCTCTGCCGATGAAGCGATTGAGCCAGGACTTCAACCAGTATTCGGCTCCGGCGACCGGACGGGCTCGATGGCGCAGTCTGGGCGGCAATACCGTCCAGACCAGAACGAAATCACCATGGCTGGAGTGGTTGGCATAATAAACGCAGGGTCGGGAAGGCAGCCCTCCCTCGGGCCACACGGCGCGGACCGCCGTGACCGCGCGTGCGAACAGTACGATTACCGTCGCCGCGGCCTTTGTAGGCAAAGCCTTCATTCATCACTCTGTTGATGTTAGCCGGATCACTAACCGAAACTCTAGCATTATCATCGGCGGAAGGAAGGAGCTTCGCGAGTTTTCAGCCGAAAGGCGTAGACAGGTCGTCCGGCTCCAGCCGAATGTGCAATCTCCATGCACGACAAAGATTGGATTTCGAATTGAGCACATGACGCCGAAAGCCTGATCAATCTGACGCCGACCTATCTGATGAAACCGGATCAGGCGGGCTGGTCGTGCGCAGCACCGCCGGTGGCAAGTCGTCAAGCGGCTGTCACAAAAACCGGCATCGAAGCCGTGTGCTTCACAGATCACGGTATTGCGGAAGCGCGACCATCCTGCGGTCGCCCGCGGAAGGCCATGGGCGGGGCGCCGATGATGCGTTTGAACGCCCGGCTGAATGACGCCTCCGATTCATAGCCGAGGCGTTCGGCAATCGCGGCCACGCGCTGTCCTTCACGTAGCCACTGATGCGCCTGGTGCATGCGCATGCGCGCGACGTATCGAGCGGGTGTTTCGCCAACGGCCCTGGCAAAGCGCTCCGCGAAACCAGAACGGGAAGCGCCCATCTTGCGAGCGAGTTCTTCGACCGTCCAGTCATGGGAAGGGTCGAGATGGATCGCCGCCAGGACCCGCCCGACCTCGGGATTGCGAACGGCTGTCAACCATCCGGAAGCATCGCCGCAGCCGTGCTCCACCCAGGCGCGGATGATCGTCGCGGTCAGAACATCAGCAAGCCGGGCCAGGATACCGCCAGCGCCGACGCGGTTCATATCGACCTCGTGCATCATCGCATCGAGTAGGGCAGGGATGGAGGGTTCGCTGGCTGCCAGATCGCTTGTCCGCATCACATCGGGCATCAGTTGCAGCAAGGGATGCCGCTTGTCGACATTGAAACGCATGACCGCGAAGAACAGCAGGTTCTTGCTATCGGCGCAGGCGCATTGCAGATCGACGATCCCATCGCAGACCGCCTTGCGCGGCATGGATTCGACGGGCGTCGGCACTATACCGGGCGCGCTTGCAAGGACATGGGCATCGCCCCGCGGCAGCAGGACCGCGTCCCCCGGGCGCATTTCCATCCATTCCCCGTCCGGCGTCTGCACAAATGCTTCTCCGGCTGCCAGAAAGTGAAACTGCGCTTCATCCTTGGTCGGAAACGCCGTCGCCCATGGGGCAGACGGCTGGCAGCGGCCGTAGTCGACGCCATCCAGACGAAGCCCTCGCATCATTTCCGTCAGTGCATCACTCATCGTGCCCTCGTCATTTGGACGAACAGTCATGTCTTGTGGATTTTCTAGCATAGAAACACCAGCGTGAGCCGTCTAGCCTTGTCATCACAATCTTTGGAGATGGCATATGAACATCAATCCCGAAGCCAATGGCTTCCACGCGAACAAGAAGGAGGCTGATCCGGCCTGGGCAGGCGTGGTATCGCTTTCGCTCGGCGTCTTCGGTCTCGTGACGGCCGAGTTTCTTCCAGCCAGCTTGCTTACGCCAATTTCACAAGATCTCCATGTCAGTATCGGTGCTGCCGGCCAGTCGGTCACGATGACCGCCGTCATCGGCGCGATCGCAGGCCCCGCAATTGTCATTGGCACCAGCCGATTTGACCGTCGTCTCACCTTGCTCGGATTGACAGCCCTGCTCGTTGTTTCCAGTCTCTTGGCAGCATTCTCTGATGGGCTCGCGACGCTTCTCGTTGCTCGCGGGTTGCTCGGGATCGCGCTCGGCGGCTTCTGGGCCATGTCGCTGGCGCTCGCCATGCGGCTTGTTCCAGAGCGGTTGATGCCGCGGGCGATGGCGATCATCATGACTGGCGTATCCGTTGCAACGGTTTGCGCTGCACCTGTCGGCGCCTGGGTTGGAGAAGCCTATGGCTGGCGTTCTGCATTCGTCATCGCGGCTGCAGTCGGCGGCCTTGCCTTCATCGCTCAGCTCCTCACCCTGCCTGCGATGCCGTCGACCGGCGCCGCAGGATTGGGCACGATGGCCACGGTGCTGCGTCGCCCGGCAATCCGACTGGGCCTGCTGACCGTCTTGCTGGTGGTTGCCGGCCATTTCGCGGGTTTTACCTTCATTCGGCCCTTCCTCGAAACTGTGCCACATTTTGGGGTTGAGGGGATATCCGTGGTTCTGCTGGCCTTCGGGATCGGCGGTTTTCTCGGAAATCTGTTCGGAGGCTTTGTCTCCGAGCGCAGCACGGCGCTGTCCATCGTCATCGCGGCTACCGGGATCGCTGCGACAACAATGGCGTTAGCGCTTGCCGGCAACCTTGCAAGCGTCGCGTTTGTCGCGACCGCGCTGTGGGGTTTTTCCTTCGGAGCCCTGCCGGTGAGCGTTCAAAGCTTCGTCACGCAAGCAGCATCCGATGAAGCGGAAAGCGCCGGTGCGTTGATGTTGACTACTTTCCAGGTCGCCATTTCGAGTGGGGCGGCCATTGGTGGCTTCATCGTCGAGGCGCAGGGGCTGGCAGGGGTGTTCGGCTTTGCAGCTATTGCCGCGCTTTGTGGATCCCTGGTGATTGGCGTCCTGAGCCGAAGGACGGTAGCGGTGGCGTCTTAAGGAAAGACCATCCGGAGCCGCCAAAGCGCGAGAATAGCCACGATGAGGGCCGCCGGGGACGTGCGTTCTTCCTGATGGATGGAACAGTAAGGACGACGATCCCGGGACGGCCTCCATCACATCATGCGCCAAATTGCTCTTGGTGTGACTGACCCCTATCGCTCACTCGATGCAAAGGGTTTCGGTGTTCCAGCCGTCTGGCAGAGGCTCCGGACGCTGGATTTCGATATTGTCGAGCGTGAGGCCAGCGATATTATGCGCAAAGAGCGCCGGCATGCCTGCCGGATAATCGATAAGGCCGACAATTTTTCCGTCCGCTCCCCGCAACCAGGCATTGCCACGACCCTCGTGGTCCTTGGGCGGGGAGAGATCGGCACTTGTGGGGCGCAGGTCATATTGCCTGGCTGTTCCCAGTAAGCCTTCCTCGATCGTCAACTGAATATTGCTGAGGCTCATTCCGGCAATCCCGCCGTTTCTCGCCGCAAAGAGATTGATCGGACCCTGGCAGCGCCCCGTCACGTTCTCGACGCGGACATTGGTGACGAGGCCAGCCGGTATCTCCGGCCTGCGATCGAGCTGGGTAATTGTGAGCGGCTCACCCGAGCCCCAGAAACCATCGGGCGTTTCATGGCAATCGATCTCTATGTCCGAGAAGGCGACGTCTTCGATCACTCCGCCGTCACGCGAGAAAATGCCGAGGGCGCGATTGGAATCTTGGACCTTGCAACGCGAGAAGGCGACGTTGCGGATGTCACCAAAACTCTCCGTGCCGATCTTCAATGCACAACTGTTGCTCTCGACGAGGCAATCCGAAACCTCGATTTCCACGCAGCGTTCGATGCCCTTTTCGCTTCGGCTGGTCTTGAGGCAGACGCCGTCGTCCGCCGTTTTGATGATGACGCGGCGCACTGCGACCTTTGCGCAGCTGTCGATGACGATCCCGTCCGTATTCGGGAGTTGTCGGTTGTTGAATACCGTTATGCCCTCGACGATCACGTCACGGCAGCGCACCAGGTGGACCGTCCACATCGGCGAATCTTCGATGACAAAGCCTTCCAGCCTGATCTTGCTGCAGTCTTCGAACACCAGGACCCTCGGCCGCTTTTCGCTCGGCGTGTAGGTGCCGACCGTCTCGTCGAAGCCGGTGCTGAAGGCGCCGCCCGAAGCAAGGATCTTGCCTTCGCCTGTGATCGCGACGTCATGGGCCTCCTGCGCGACGATATAGGCGCGATCGGATCCCTCGGCGATTACGCTCACCGAATTTCCGGCATAGAGCGCGTAATCGGGGACGAACTCTAGCGTGGCACCCGGCCCGATTGACAGCGTAATACCGCTAAACAGGCGGATGGGTCCCGTAATGTGCCTGCCCGCTTGCAGGAGAAGCGTTCCTCCGCCGGCGCTAACCAGCCTGTCGATAGATTGCTGCAGGTCAGCGCCATTCGGCTCGACTGAAATATCCATTGCTTCTCCTCTGGCTCTCGGGATGATTAAGCTACGCCATTTTATTCGTCAACAGGACGAACTAATTGATGCGGTCAATCTTGTTTGTGTTGACACCACCGAAAACTCGTATTTAATTCGTCATGGTTACGAACAAACGATCGGCCAAAGGGAGATTTGGAGGCCGGTTGTTGCCAAAGTTTGAGGAGCAAAGAAGGGGAACCCTATGAAACCGCTCAAGACGTTGATTATGACGGCAAGCGCCCTGGCGATGACGATTTCGCTTGCGGCAGCATCCGAACTGAAGATCGTCTGGTATGTCGACAATGATCAGGAAGAGGCAAACACACGCGCCTTGCTCGATCAGTACACGAAACTGCACCCGGACACGACCTTCGACCTTGAGATCACCCCTTATGACGGGATGGTCCAGAAGTTCCAGCAATATGCGGCCTCCGGCATCATGCCGGATTTGTCGCTCACTTCGTCGATGGAGCCGGTTATCCGTCCGTTCCTCGTCGATCTCAACAAGGAGATCGGCCCCGAATGGATCAACGACTTCGTCAAGGGCTGGGGCGATGGCGCCAAGCTCGACGACAAGGTTATCGCCGCGCCGCTGCGCGTAACCTCCACGGGCGTCTTCCTGAATGTCGATGCCTTCAAGAAGGCCGGGATTGCCATCCCGGACCACGTAACCGGTTGGACCTGGGATGAATTCGTTCCGAAGATCAAGGAAGTCGCCGAAAAGTCGGGTACGCGCTATCCGCTTGTCTGGGACGTTTCGGCAAGCCGCTGGATCGTTCACGAGTATCAGTACGGAAACCACATCTATACGGAAAAAGAACCTGTGAAGGTCGTCATGGACGAGGCAGCGTGGACGAGCGCGCTCGACAAGTTCATCGACATCACGAAGGCCGCAATGCCGCCCGGGCTCTGGTCCGGTGCGAGTTCGGACAATCCGAAGGAAATCTTCACAGCCGGTCAGGCCGTAGCCTATATGTCAGGAAGCTGGCAAATCGCCGGACTGGCGGACAACGCGCATTTTGCGTGGCAGGCTGGTCCAACGCCGCGGGGCACTGTCGCCTCGTCGATCTACGGAGGCGACTATATCGTGGCCTTCAACACGAGCCAGCATCTTCCCGAAGCGATCGATTTCATCAAATGGGTCACCTCGCCGGATATTCAGGCACAGTACGCCAAGACCTTCGGCATGATCCCGGCCAACCTGAAGGCGGCAGCCGTCAAGTACGATAATCCGGCCGCGACCGATGCGATCAAGGCAATGCAGGCCGAGTTGAACGCCAGCCCTGCTTACGCTGCGACCGACCAGGCCTGGCCGCAGATGCAGGCTGTTTGGGGTACCGTGAAGACAGCCGTCACGCAGGCTGTTGCCGGTCAGATCTCCTCTGCCGAGGCCATTTCGCAGATCAAGAAGGCTGCTGATGCCTCGCTTGAGGCTGGCAAGTGACGACGGACATACTGGAAGATAGCCGTTCGGCACTGGGTCCCCACCCAGTGCCGAAAGGTCTGCGAGGCAGCCTGGCAAGCCTCGGCTGGCCCTACCTGCTCATGGTGCCGACAATGGCGCTCCTCGTTACCTTCACCCTTTACCCGCTGGTCCAGGGCCTCTTCATGGCCTTTTTCAAGCGGGGTGTGGTCGTCGTTCCGCAGGTGCCCAGCACCTTGCCGCAATATGTCGGCCTGGATAACTTCATCGGGCTCCTGAGCAATGCCGATTTTCAGGTTTCATTGCTCAAGACCGTTCTTTTCGTCATCGTCGCGGTTCCGCTGAACATCGTCGTCTCGTTGGCGCTGGCTCTCCTGCTGGCGCCACAGACCAGGCTGTTTGCCATCGTACGCACAATCGTCTTCTTCCCGTCCATGATCAGCCTGCTGATCATCGGCGTCGCCTGGCGTTGGTTGTTCGGCCTCAACAACGGCCTCGTCAATTACCTGCTTTCGCTGACCGGCATCGCGCCAATCCCATGGCTGGAACAGGACACGATGGCTCAGATCGCCGTCGTCATCGCCTGGGTGTGGGCGCAAGCCGGCTTCAACATGATGATCTTCATTGCAGGCCTGACCGCGATTTCCACCGATTATTACGAGGCGGCCTCGATCGACGGCACCAGCAAGTGGCGGCAATTCACCCATATCACCTTGCCGCTCCTCAAGCCGACGCTCGCCGTCGTCCTGGTCCTGTCCTCGATCGAGGCCTTCAAGGTCTACGAACTCGTCGTATCCCTGACGGGCGGCGGTCCGGGCAAGGCGACCGTCTACCTCATACAGACGATCTACGACACTGCGTTCCAGAAACCGATGCAGGCTGGCGTTGCGGCCGCCCAATCCATGGTGCTGTTCATCATCCTGCTGTTCCTCACCATCTTCCAGTTGCGCATATCGCGGAGTGAGAAATGACACGTATCTACTCTCCCTGGCGACTGGCCTTTGTCGTGCTGACACTGTTCGTCTTCCTGATGCCGCCGATCTGGCTCTTCCTGTCTTCGTTGAAATCACAACAGGAGATCTTCCAGTGGCCGCCGACCATTTTGCCGGCGCAACCGACGTTGCAGAACTTCATCGATACGGTGTCGCGCGCGAAGTTCCTCATCTTCTTCCGCAATTCGGCCATTGTCTCCGTGCTCTCGGCGCTGCTGTCCGTCACCATCAGCGTCATGGCCGGCTACGCGCTTGCGAAGTTTCGGTTTAAAGGAGACACGCTCTTCTTCCTGCTCATCATGTCGTCGTTGATGGTGCCGCTGCAGATCATCATGATCCCGGTCTTTCTGGTGCTGCGGGATCTCAATCTTCTCGATACGCTGGCAGGCATCATCATCGCGCCGGCGGCAACCCCGACCGGGGTCTTCCTCATGCGCCAGTACATCACCAACATTCCTGACAGCCTTCTAGAGGCGGCGCGCCTCGATGGTACGCCGGAATGGCGGATCCTGTGGCGGATCATCGTTCCGCTCGCCATACCCGCAATCGGCACGCTGCTCGCCTTCAATCTCGTATGGCGCTGGAACGACTATCTTTGGCCGTTCCTGATCATCAGCGACCAGGACAAGTGGACGGTCCAGGTCGCGCTTGCCAATACGGTGGGGCGCTTCGGTATCAACTGGCCCAGGCTGCTGTCCATGTCGGTGCTTTCGGTGCTGCCCGTGCTCGTCATGTTTACAGCCCTGCAGCGCATGTTGATGAACGGCCTGATGGCGGGCGCAACGAAGGAATAGTGCTGCAACATATCGTGCAAAAAGGGCCGCCTCTCCGGCGGCCCTTTGCATTTTCTCTTTCAAACGCCGTCTCCGTGGCGACCGGTCGGAAAACCTCTAGCGGATCGCCGCCGGCAGTTTGTCCTTGTGGGCGAGGGCGGCGGCGGCCGGCATGCTGCTCCATCCCTGAAGCAGCGAGCCACGCCCCCAGGGTGGCGAGAAATATTCGACGGCACCCATCCAGCCCTCTTCGAGGCAGGTCTTCCACCAGCGCAGGAGCGGGTAGTCCGCGCCGTCCAGGCCGTAGGCAAGCCGTTGCTCGGCATAAAGGCCCGAAAGATAGGGCCAGTCCGACCCATTGTGGTAGCGATACGCGAAATAGGACTTCTCACGCGTATCCTTGGGGCGCTTGAACGGCGGATAGGCGCAAAGCACGCCCCAGTCGCCATAGGGCTGGCCGTCGTTGTTGCGACTTTCCAAGATCTCCTGGACCTTGGCGAGAACGCTTTTCGCTCGCTCGGGAGAAACCGCCTTGAAGCGAAGCAGAGTCAGGCTGTCCAGCGTCAGGTGGTCTTCGACGAAATCTGTCTTTGTCCCGTAGTCCGCATAAGTGCCACACGGTTGCAGAAGCGCCTCGTCCAGCGAAGCGCGCGCCTTTTGCGCCACGGCTGCCGCCTTCGATGCAACGGCTTTGTCGAGCGAGGCGCCGTGCTGTGCGATGACGTCGAGGGCACCGATCCACAGGCCGAGATCATAGGCCACGTAACCGTGGCGGTAGACATTGTCGGCCCAATCGCGGTCATGCCGCGGCTTGATCGGCAAGCCGGTTCCCTTCTCGTCGAAGCCGCAGTAACGATTGAAGATCGCCACCACCTTGTCCCAGTACAGGGACAGCGGTGAGCCGTCGCCGGTCGCATTGATATAGTCGCCGATCGTCAGAATGAAGAAGAGCGGGCTGTCGAAGTGATCGCTCCACCAGTCGCCGGGTCGAAGGTGCTCCTCCTTGATCCGGGGATCTGTCAGACGCACCTTTTCCCATTCCTCGGCCTGCCCAGGTCCCGTCAGGATGACGCCGCTCGGCGCCTCGCCGTTTTCCTGCACACCGCGCGCAAGACGATCGATCTGGGCGCGGACTGCCTCTGGTTCCCGATCCAGGAGAGCCTGGAGCGTCCAATAGCCGTCACGGTAATAGGTGCGAGCCGGCGCGCTGTAGGCCTGGCCGGCGGCGAGGCCGGCAAAGGCACCATGCTCGTCCCGCCTTATGCTGGAAAGAGCGGCATGCAGGCTTTGCGAGATCATGCTGCGCATCAGGGCAGGCGCCTCCGGCATCGCATCGCAACGCGTGACGTAGGCATTGGCCTCGGCAATCAGTTTCGTCTGGTCGAGCTCGAGCGCTGCAAGCGCTTCCTCGATCGTCGCGCCGGCGGTCACGAAAATGCCGTCCGGCCTCTGTTCGGCGATGGCGACGCCCCAACCGGTGCGCGCAATGCGGCGACCCTCTTGCCGTTCGATCGGTTCGCGTTTCGCCGTCGTGCCCCACCAGGCGCAGCGCCGGGCAGGGATGAAGGTCCGCAGCTTTGCGCCCTTCAAGAAGAGCGCCGGCGCCGACTGTGCCACGTAAAGCCCTCCGCCATGCGCTTCCACCCGGTTCGGGGAATAGGTGAAAGGGGCGCTCCAGCCGGTGAAGGTCAGATTGACCAGCTTGCCGGCGCCCCATAGCGAAAGCTCAATCCTGCCTTCCGGCCGACAATCGCCCTGCAGGCGCGGCGCCATGAACGGGACAAGCACCGGTGTCGTAGAACGAAGCTGTCCATCATCAAGTGGTATCAGAACTTGCTGTTTTGCTGGTGCGGCGCTCATTGGATGGCTTCCTGTTTTCCTGCATTCTCAGTTGCCGCAAGGTCGGTCAGGCCAAGCATAAGCGCCCCGAGCATGCCAGCTTCAGGGCCAATCCCGGTTGCCTCTATCCGTGTCTCAAACGGCAGAAGCGTCGACATGTGGCGCCTGACGGCCTCGACAAACTCGCCGCGCGACCCGATGCCCCCGCCCAGCACGATGAGAGCGGGGTCGAAGAGGGCTTGCACGGAGGCCAGGCCGACCGACGCCGATTTTGCGAGTGTTTCGATGGCCGCGACAGCTTCCCCGTCTCCAGCAGCAGCGCTAGCGAATATCTCGGCGACCGACAGCGTCCCATCGCCATACAGGCTGCGCACCGCGGGTGAATCAACCTGATCCTCGAAGAGACCGGCGCGGGCCTGCGGCGCCGCCTGATGAGGATTGGGACCTAGCGGCAGAAAACCCAGTTCGCCTGCCCGCCCGTGCTGGCCGCGGAAGAGCGTTCCACCGATGACCAGCCCCATGCCGACACCGGTTCCGAAAGCGATAAATGCAAGCGAGTCCTGATCCTGTCCTTTGCCGAGAGTGGCCTCGGCGAAAGCTGCGAGATTCACGTCGTTTTCAACCACGACGGGGCAGGGCAGGGCTCGTGCGAGCAGCGCGGCGAGCGGCTGATCGGCTGGAATGGCCAGGTGAGGGGAAAGTGACGCAAGCCCCGTCAACGGCGATACCGCACCCGGTACGCCGACAACGGCCTTGCACAATGGCCCCCGATCGCGATTGTCCTGCACCAGGGACAAAATCATCCGTGGAATTTGCCGCAATACAGGGGCTCCCGCGCCATGTTCGGTCGGCTCTTCGGCCTTTGCCACAATACGCCCCTGCAGATCGGCAAGTCCTACCAGGACCTTGGTACCGCCGAGGTCGACACCGGCGACCATGCCTTCAGATCCGCCCGCTTCGTCCGAACGATGGACGCTGTTCGCCTGTCGCAAGCCAGACGCAATGGTTGAAATATTTGACAAATGCAGTCCTTTTGCGATATTTGTTCGGCAGGTTGACGAATTTATTATGGCCGCGCCCACGAACTGTCAACAAGCTGTTTGAAATCGGGGGGCTTTCATGGAAAAAGCAAAACACCGGTGCAACGATGAAGACGGATCTGGCGGGGTAGCTCGACGATGGTATTGACCGAAAACGCGCCTCCCGTGCTGCGACAGATCTCCGTGCGCGCGGTTATGGACGTGCTGCTCCATGCCGGACCTACCTCGCGAGCCGAGCTTTCAAAGATCACAGGCCTTTCGAAGCAGACGATGTCCGAGGTCATCAGGGCGCTGGAAGAAGGTGGCTGGGTTCGGGAAAAAGGCGTCACGAGCGGTCGCATCGGCCGCACGGCCATTACCTATGAGGTCAATGGCGATGCCGGCTATGCTGTCGGTATCGACATGGGCGCGACAACGACGCGCATCGTGCTTGGCAACATCGTCGGAAACGTTGTCGGCGAGATCGACTATCCGTCCGACCGCCGTGGCGGCTATCATCTGATCGACCAGGCCGAAGCAATGCTGTCGAAGATGCTTGTGGAGATGGGCATCGCCAGGGAGTTCGTTCTCGTAGCGGCGATAGCGACGCCAGGGGTCGTCGATCCTACGACGGGTGCGCTCTCGATGGCGCCGAACCTCGCCGATATCGCCGGCATCGATATCGGCAGGACGCTCAGCCAGAGGCTCGGCTGTCCCGTCGTCCTGGAAAACGATGTCAACGCAGCCGTTATCGGCGAGTCCTGGCAGGGATGCGCGACCGCAATCGATACCGTGGCGTTCATTTCGCTCGGGACGGGTATCGGGCTCGGCGTGCTCCAGGACGGCAAGCTGATGCGTGGCGCAAACGGAGCGGGCGGCGAGATTTCCTACATGCCGTTCGGTGCCGATCCATACACGAAGGACAGTCTTGAAAGGGGCGCGCTGGAATGCGCGATCGCGGCTCGGGGAATTAGCGAGCTCTACGAGCGTTCCGGGGGTGAGAAGGACACCTCGGTCCGGGACATCCTGGAACTTGCCGAAAAGAACGACCCGATCGCGGTCGAGGTGATCGGCAAGGTGTCGGACATTGCCGCGCTGCTTGTTGTGTCCGTCAATGCGATCGTCGATCCCAAGATCGTCGTTCTCGGCGGCAGTATCGGTCGCCACCCCCTGATAGCCGAAGGCGTTCGGCGAGGTATCGTGAAGGCGAGCCGCCGTGCCATCGATGTCGAGGCAAGTGTTCTTGGCGGTCGGGCAACGCTGGTCGGGGCTCTCGCGATTGGACTGAACCACGTTCACAACCTGCTTTTTTCTCCCCAGACCTTGCCGGAGCAGCGGCGCTTGCCGCCGCCGCCGCTTTGATTGTCACGCAGATCTCCGTGTCACACGACAATGGTCGCGGTACCGGAATGGCCAGGCGCAATGACGGTCCCGCCACCGATGAAGGCGACGGCGGCTGCTCATCGCCAAAGGCCAGATAGCCGAGAACAATGACCGCCAGAACCTGCGCAGGCGCGAGCCGCTCAGGATGGGGTTTATTGAAAATCCTGTCTGCAGACGGGAGGAAACTGATGGTCGCCGATAGAAAAATACGTTCGTCATCTTGACGAACTAATTGCTTCCACGCAGACTGAACCGAGATATGAGGAGATCCGATCGCCTCGGTGTGGCTGCGGCCGCCTCCGGAAGAAACGTCAAAGGAATGGATTCATGGCCGGTCTCAAATTGAACGATGTCAGGAAGAGCTTCGGCCATCATTCGATTCTCCATGGTGTCGATCTCGATGTGGGTGAGGGCGAATTCGTCGTGTTGGTCGGCCCTTCAGGGTGTGGCAAGTCCACATTGCTTCGCCTGATCGCTGGCCTCGAAAGTGTGAGCGCGGGAAAGATCATCATTGGCGACGATGATGTGACGGCGTCGCCTCCAGGGGATCGCGGGATCGCGATGGTGTTTCAGTCCTATGCGTTGTACCCGCATATGACCGTTGCCAAGAATCTGTCCTTCGGCCTCGAAAACCTCACGATGAGCCGGGCCGAAATCGATCGGCGTGTGGTGGAGGCGGCAAGAATGCTTGCGATCGAGCCTCTCCTCGATAGACGCCCGAAACAGCTCTCGGGGGGCCAGCGGCAACGCGTGGCGATCGGTCGTGCGATTGTCAGGAACCCCAAGCTCTTCCTGTTCGATGAACCGCTGTCCAATCTGGATGCCGCACTTCGCGTGCAGACAAGAGGCGAGATCAGTCGCCTCCACAAGCGGCTTGGCGCCACCATGATCTATGTGACGCATGATCAGGTCGAGGCCATGACGATGGCGGACCGCATCGTCGTCCTCAATGCCGGACGCGTCGAGCAGGTCGGCACTCCGTTGGAGCTGTTCGAGGCCCCGGCCAACAAGTTTGTCGCGGGCTTCATCGGCTCGCCGCAGATGAACTTCTTCGATGGAATGCTTGCCGGGACCGGTCCTGGTCATGTGGTTGTCGACGTACCGGGCTTCGGCCGCCTGGATATTCCGGCGCAACTGGGGGATGCGACCGTCGGCGAACCTGTGGTCCTTGGTGTCCGGCCGAGCCATTTCGAACTCGCAACGGGCAATGGCGTCGACGGTTTTCCGATCCGCTTCGAAGTCGATTACGCCGAAAGCATCGGCACGGATACCTATGTATATGGCGTGGTGGAGGGCAGCGGGACTGCAACGATCGTCCACCTGCCTGATCATGTAGCGATCAAGGACCGTGCAACCCTGCAGCTTGCGGTCCGGCCCGCGCGCCTTCATCTTTTTCGAGCCAAGACCGGCAGTTCCATCACAAAACCGCCTATCGGCGCCGCGGCTCACGTTCATGCCGGCGATGTCGAGGCGTAAAGCTTCTGCCGCTCCTGAGGCTGCGCCGATGAGGTGACCGGCGGATCGTTGCAATTCTATCCTCCAGAGGATTGGCGATTGACCGCTTCGATGCACCTATAAATTGCTGAAACCATTTGGTGGTGCTCGCCGCCCTGCTGATCATCACGGGCACGATCAACAAGATGACTGCAAAGATTGGCGGGTTTGTGCCCTGATGGTTGCATGCGACTTGCCGCGTAAAGCGGTGCATGTTCCCGAAATTCGTTTGCAAACCACATTAAATTGCATTAGCTTTCAATACACTAGAAAGTTATAACTTTAGCATTGCATATCGGCTTTTACTTCCTCTTCCGTTGCCTCGGCACGTCAATCGGATAGGCCTTCATGCATCCAGACAGTCAATACATCCACGCCGACAATGCGGCGCTCATTTTCGATGAGCTTAAGTTTCGATCGCTGACGGTGAAGAACCGTCTTTTCCGATCCAATATATCCGGCCAGTTCGACGACTATAACGGTCACGGCGGGAACGCCCGGCTGAACTGGGAGGAGAAGTTCGCGCGCGGCGGGATCGGCTGCATCATTTCCTCCTTTACGCCGGTCTCCGTGCGTGGCCGAATCCTCGTGCGTTATGCGATGATCGACGACGACGATAAGATCCCCTTCTGGCGGGAGGTCGGCCGTCGTATCCACGGCTATGACTGTCGGTTCATCATGCAGCTCAGCCATTCCGGTCGCCAGCAGGACATGGGCGGCGTCGAGAACCTGTTCAACAAGGGCCTGAGTTCGACCGATAAGAGCGACTACTTCCATGGGCTGCTCGCCCAGGCGATGACGAAACCCGAAATCGCGGAGGTGGTGGAGCAGTTCGCGCAAGGGGCGCGGCGCGCCCGGGAGGCGGGGCTCGACGGTGTCGAATTGCACGGCGCCAACGGCTATCTGCTGACGCAGTTCCTGAGTTCTGGCATCAACGACCGGACGGACGAATATGGCGGCGGCTGGGAGGGCAGGGCGCGTTTCGTGCTCGAGATCGTCAGGGCTATCCGCCGCGAGGTCGGCCAGGACTTCCATCTGCAGATGAAGATCAACGGCGTCGACCACAATGACTGGCTCTATCCCTGGATCAAGAAGGGCAACACGCTCGACGAGACGCTCAAGATCTGCACGATGCTGCTCGACGGCGGCAAGGGCGTCGACTCCTTCCATGTTTCGAGCGGCTCGACCTTTCCGCATCCGCGCAATCCGGCCGGCGACCTGCCGCTGAACGACCTGCATCGCTGGTACGACGGCATGCTCTCGCAGGGCACGCGGGCGCCGATGAATTATGCGATCTTTTCCAATCCCCTTTTGGGGCGTGCCTTCCAGGCGCTCTGGCGCTGGCGCAGGGGCAAGGTCATCGAGGGCATCAATCTCGATTATGCGCGGGCGGTCTCCGAAGCGATCGGCAAGATCGATCCCGACATCAAGGTGCTCTGTACCGGCGGGTTCCAGCATGCCGACAGGATCGCCGAAGCCATCCGCTCGAAAGCCTGCGACGGCGTCACCATGGCCCGCCCGCTGATCGCCAACAACGATCTGCCGAAGATCCTCGCCGAGGCCAACGGCCCGGAGAAGGAATGCACCTACTGCAACAAGTGTCTGCTCAACGATCTCGAAAACCCACTCGGTTGTTACGATCTCAGCCGGTTTGACGGAACGAGCTTCGAGGATCGCTACGGCAAGATGATCAAGCAGGTCATGTCGGTTTTCGAGCCGCCGACCTTCCATTGACACGCGCCATCACCCGCGCATTCGGAGTGGACCTATGAGCAGCGACAACGACCGCAAGACGCCCGTCGAGATCGCCGTCGCCCGCCATCGCCGCTGGTGGCTGGCGATCGTCGTGCTGCTGTTGCTCGCGCTCGTCTATTATCTGGTGTTCGTCAACCAGTATGTCGTCGCCTTCAAAAGCCAGAGCGAGCATTTCATGCACGGCTCGATCGGCAGTGAGACGGCGACGGGACCGCCTTACTGGGTCTTCAAGGCCTTGCCGGTCATGTATGCCGACAAGCTCGGGCCGGAAGGCTGGGCCCGCTTCGGCTTCCTCTACGAAATGCCTGGCGACGACCTTCCGATCGGGGTGTCGCGCCGCGTGGTCTCAGGCATCGAGCGGGTCTGGCTCAACTGTTCCGTCTGCCATGTCGGCACCTATCATCTTTCTGGAGACGCGGTTCGCCATCTCATCCCCGGCGCACCTTCCAATAATCTGCGCCTGCAGGAATTCATTGGCTTCTTCATCGATGTCGGCCGCGATCCCGGTTTTACTGCCGACGCGCTGATCGCTACGATCGATAGCCCCAAGGTCGGCGGCGATCTCAATGTCTTCGAGCGGTTGGTCTATCGCTACGTGGTCTTCCCTCGGGTCAAGAACGCCTTCCTCGATCTCGGCACCCAGCTCGATTTCGTCAAGCGCCAGGAGGATTGGGGCCCGGGCCGCGTGGACACGTTCAATCCCTACAAGGCGCTGCAGTTCAACTTTCCGATGGACGAGGCCCATATCAGTGGTGCTGCGCTGAACGGCTCTTCCGACTATCCCGCCATCTGGCGCCAGCGCCCGCGCGAGGGCATGAACCTCCATTGGGACGGCAACAATGATTCCGTGGCCGAACGAAACCTGAGTGCCGCACTCGGAGCCGGTGTGACGCCCGTGACGGTCGACCGGGCGTCGATCGCGCGCATTGAGGACTGGATGTGGGATCTGCCTTCGCCGCCGTTCCCCGTCGCCACCAAGATCGATCAGGCGAAGGCGGCGGAGGGCAAGACGCTGTTCCTGCATTATTGCGCCGATTGCCACGGCTTCAAGAATGAGAAGGACTACAGCTACGACAGGCAGCGTTTCACGCGCCTCGGCAAGACGGTTCCGCTCGCCGATATCGGCACCGATGCGGGACGCTGGACCTCCTATACGGCAAATTTCGCCGCCGAGCAGAACCTGCTCTATGCCGGCTATCCCTGGCGCTTCAGCCGCTTCCACAAGACGGACGGCTATGCCAATCACCCGCTCGACGGCATCTGGGCGCGATCGCCCTATCTGCACAACGGCTCGGTGCCGACCTTGCGCGATCTGCTTGAACCGAGAGCCAAGCGGCCGTCCGTCTGGTTCCGCGGCAGCGACGAGTTCGATCTCGCCAAAGTGGGCTATCGGTCGGATCAGTCTGCCGGCGGCGATCTCTTTCGCTACGACACGGCACGTCCCGGAAATGGCAATGCCGGCCACGAAGGATATCGCTACGGCACGGAGTTGCCGGCGGCGGCAAAAGACGCCCTCGTCGAATATATGAAGACGCTATGACCCAGTCGCGATCGCTCAGCAAATGGAAGGCACGGCATGCGGTCCTCGTCTGGATCGGCATCCTTTTGAACTTCGCCTTCGTCCTGCCGCTCATCTTCTGTCCGGAATGGATCCTCGGCCTCTTCGGCATCACCGTCAACCAGCTGATCTGGCCGCGCTTTGCCGGACTGCTGCTCGGGATCCTGTCGATCTTCTACATTCCGGCGACGCTCGATATCGACCGTTACCGCGTCTTCGCCTGGCTCGCGGTCTTCCCTTCCCGCACGCTCGGCACGGTCTTCTTCTTTCTCGCCGTCTTCGTGTTCGACCAGCCGATCGGCTATCTTGCCGGCGTCTTCCTCGACGGGTCGGTCGGCATTGCGACGCTTTTCTGTCTCCTGCGCATCCTGCGGCTCGAACAGAACATCGCCGAAGGGAGACAGGCATGAGGCGCGTCTTCTGGAAATGGCTTTTCGCCGTTCTCGTCCTGATCTTCGTCGGCGCTTTTGCGCTGTTCTTCCTGCTCTTCCGGCCGGTCGCCCAGCCGAGGACGAACGATCTGGCCGAAGTCTTCAATCACGGCTCGATCGGCAATGAAGAGGCGCAGGGAATTCCCTACTGGATCTGGCGCGTCCTGCCGCAGCTCTTTCCCGAACATCTGCCGGCAAACGCGGACGGTTATGGCGCCTTCGGCCTCTACTGGCGCGCCGGCGACGAGGTTCCGGTCGGCCTGTCGGTCAAGACGCTCGGCGTCATAGAGCGCGTTGCGCCGAACTGCGCCTTCTGCCACCAGGGCAGCTATCGGCTCCATGCCGCCGAGCCGGCGCGGCTGGTCGAGGCAGGCCCTGGGACGCGGGTCAATCCGCAGGCCTATATCCGCTTTCTGATCGATGTCGGCGCCGATCCGCGGTTTACCGCCGACCGGGTGATGACGGAGATCGGTAGGATCTATGACATGCCGGTCTGGGAGCGGGCGCTCTATCGCTTCGTCCTGGTGCCGGCGACCCGGGCAGCCCTCCAGGAACAGGGGCGGCAGTTTGCCTGGATGAAGGATCGGCCGGACTGGGGGCCGGGCCGGATCGATCCTTTCAATCCGGTCAAGTTCCAGAACCTCCAACTTGCCGATGACCACACGATCGGCAATTCCGACATGATGCCGCTGTGGTCGCTTGCCGACCTCGCCGCCACCAATACGCGCCGCTTCTCACTCCATTGGGACGGACTGCAGACTGATCTCTACGAGACGGTGGTCTCGGGCGCGATCGGCGACGGCATGACCTACAAATCCTACGGGGGAAGCGAAGAGGGTCTTCGCCGCATTATGGATTTCATCCGCCTGCAGGGGCCGCCGCCGTCGCCGTTTTCTCCCCTCAAGCCGGCAGGCGATCCCTATCATGTCGATGCGGCGGCAGTCGACGCCGGCCGTGCGATCTATACCGCGCAATGCGCCGTCTGCCACGAAGCCAAGGGCGCACGCTACCGGACACCGGTCCCGATCGTCGAGCTCGGTACGGACCGCCATCGCCTCGACATGTGGACATCAGCAGCCCGCGACCGTTATGCGGCCTATGAGCCGCGCTATGCCTGGGGTTTTGCCAATTTCCAGAAGACCGACGGTTATGTCGCCACGGGCCTTGGTGGCCTGTGGCTGCGCGGTCCCTACCTGCATAATGGCAGCGTCCCGACATTGCGCGCCCTGCTGTTTCCGCCTGCCGAGCGGCCGGGGCAATTTTATCGCGGCTCCGATCTTGTGGATGCCGACAATGGCGGCTTCGTGAGCATGCCGGATACGCCAGGGGAGCAATACGGCACGCTCTACGATACGAGCCTTCCGGGCAACGGCAATGGCGGTCATCTCTGGGGCACGGATTTGCCGCCGGAGGCGAAGGAGCAACTGCTTTCCTATCTCAAGACACTTTGACCATCAGGAGGGGGCAATGGCAAACGTCAGACAGCGCATCGTGCGGTTTCTCGCCTGGATCGTGGCAGCCGTCGTCACGCTCGCCGTCATCGCCATTGCTGCGGTTGCGCTCATCGTCTGGTGGCTGATCGAGCCGGATGCGAGCCAGTTCGGCAATGTTGAGGACGAGGCGAAGACAGTCCATCGCAAGGTCGAGGAATTTCCCGGGGCCGGCGAGCCTTACTTCGCGGCAATGGACAAGGGCTTGCTGCTGCCGCCTGCAGCCGGCGCCGATTATCCCGACGAGATCAAGGAGGTCGCAACCGCCACCGGGCTCGATCCGGAGGCCGTCCGCAAGGCGGCGATCCGCGGACAGAATGCCTGGATCGTCTGGACCGGCGGCAACGATCGTTTCTGGGATTTCGCTGCCAGCGCGACGATCGGCTCCTTCGATCTCCTGAAGACCATCTCGTCCCATCCGACGATGGCCTATGGCCGTAACAACCGCTTCCGCTATCTCGGGCTCGTCAACGAACCCTGCTTCGACACTCCGAAGAGCGCTGATCCCGATCATTGGGGGCTGTGGATCGATCAGCGCAAAAAGGACTGCGCGGCCGACAGTTTCGGCGGCAATGCCGAGGCCGATGCCCGCTATCCCGGCGTGCAGATCGGCGCGCGCGGCACCATGGTCAAGGTGAAGGACGAAGAGAAGAAGATCCCGGTCGGCTCTTACTATGGCGAACCGACGGGCGTGATGGGCCTGCGTCTCTTCCCCAATCCCGACTTCGACAGCAAGGCCGCCGAACATTGGGATGCGGTGCGCTATTACACCGATCCCTCCTATTACAACGACAAGGATCTCGTGCGTCCCTATCGCGTTGGCATGTCCTGCGCCTTCTGCCATGTCGGTCCCAATCCGATCAACCCGCCGAAGAATGTCGAGAGCCCGGAATTCTCCGAAATCTCGTCCAATCCCGGCGCCCAGTATTTCTGGGTCGACCGCATTTTCTTCTGGAACACCAAACCGCGCGCGACGCCTGGGGAACCGGCCGAGAACGAGAGGAACTTCCTTTTCCAGCTGTTCCATACGAACCCGCCGGGTTCGCTCGACACATCGCTGGTCTCGACCGATTACATGAACAATCCCCGCACGATGAATGCCGTCTACGACGTCCTGGAGCGGCTGCGCATCGGGGCAAAGACCGGCAAGGAAATCATCAAGGGGGACGAGAAGGACAACAAGCAGGCGCAGGACTATCCGCAGACCGCAGCCTTCGGTTCCCTCTACGACAAGGCGACCGGCACGGTCGCCTCGATGCGCGTCCTGAAGGACGGCGCCGATTCCGTCGGCACGCTCGGTGCGCTCAATCGCGTCTATCTCAATATCGGCCTTTTCAGCGAAGAATGGCTGCTGCACTTCCGCCCCTTCCTCGGCGGGCAGAAGATCTCGCCGATCCGTATCGCCGATGCCGAGAAGAACTCGGTTTACTGGCAGGCCACTGAGGCGATGACGCCTGACATGGCGATATTCTTCCTGGTCGCGGCCCGCGCCGATCACCTGAAGGATACGCCGGTCGGAGAAAAGGTGCTCGAAGCGCGCGATCCGGCCGAGGTCGAGCGCGGAAAGATTGTCTTTGCCGAAAACTGCGCCGCCTGTCATTCGAGCAAGCAGCCGGTGCCGGCGCCGGAGCTCGGCGTCGATCAGGGCATCTGCGCAGGCGGCGGTGCCGGCCCGCATTATCGCGAATGCTGGGACCGCTACTGGGCCTGGGCGCAGTCGGATGCCTTCAAGCACGGCATGGTCAAGCTCGTCACGCAAAAGGATGAGAACGGAAAGGATTTCCTCGACGGCAATTACCTGTCGACGGAACGGCGCGTGCCGATGGACGTCGTGCGCACCAATGCTTGCAGCGCGATCGCCACCAACGGTCTTTCGGGCGATATCTGGGACAATTTCACCTCCTCCACCTACAAGTCGCTGCCGCCTCCACATGAGGTGACGGTCAATCATCCGGTTTCGGGGGCGGCAACGCCGCTGCAGGCGGCCGGCAACGGGCGCGGCTATCTGAGGCCGCCCTCGCTGGTCAGCCTGTGGTCGACGGCGCCCTTCCTGCTCAACAATTCGGTCGGGCACGAGGACAGCTATTACGGGACCGACTACTATAATCAGGACCATGCCGCAGGCTATGGCGCCGGTCGCGGCACCGCGTGCCCGGCGGCCGATGCCGACGATCCCTATCTGCCCTGTGTCGAAAACAGGCTGGGGGTTTTCGACCGGTCCATTCGCCAGATGCTTTCGCCGCAGACCCGCCGCATGGATAAGATGACCGAGGCGCCGGTGCCGGGCTATATCTACCGCACCAGCGCTCCCTCCTGCCTCATCGTGCCGCCGGGCTTCGTGCCCGACAAGGTGAAGCCCTTCACCGGCCTGCTGAACAAGGTCGCCGGCTGGGCCTTCAAGAAGGACGGCTCGATCACCGTCGGCCCGTTCCCAGCCGGTTTCCCTGTTAACGCGCTGACCAACACCGAGCTGTTGCCCGACAATGATGAGGAGAGCAAATTCGCCAATTACAAGCGCCTGATTGCCAACGGCCCGGCGCTGATTGGGGCCTTCTCAGAGCTCGGCGGGCAATGCACGCCGGAGGAACTCGCAGATCCCGCCGTGCTCGCCAAAGCTGAAAAGGTGGTGCGCGACACGAAGCTCATCGATCGCCTGGTGGGCTTGAGCAAATGCCCTGACTATGTGGTCAATGGTGGGCACACATTCGGCGCCGGTCTGCCGCAATCGGACAAGAATGCCCTGATTTCCTATCTGAAGCAGTTCTGACGATGTCCGGCGGGCCGACCCACGATTATATCGTTATCGGCAGCGGCGCCGGCGGCGCCGTCCTCGCCGCGCGGCTGGCCGAAGAGGGGCGAAAGGTGCTCGTCATCGAGGCCGGCGGCGATCCGCTGGCGAAGTCGGACGACGGCTCCGACATGCCGCTTGCCGATGCCTGTCGCGTGCCGGCCTTTCATGCCTTTGCCTCCGAACATCCCGGCATGGCCGAGAACCATTGGGTGCGCCACTGCGAAAATCAGGAAATGCAGGAGCGCGACTGGCGCTACTGCAAAGAGAAGGACGGCGTGCTTTATCCGCGCGTGCGTGGGCTCGGCGGCTGCACCGCCCATCATGCGATGATCATCGTGCGGCCCAATCATTGCGACTGGAACCACATCTTTGCGATCACCGGTGACGAAAGCTGGAAGGCCTCGCACATGCAGGGCTATTTCGAGCGCATCGAGCGCTGCCGCTACCGCTTCTTCCTGTGGCGGTGGCTCGCCGCGGCAACAGGCCTCAATCCGACGGGCCACGGATGGTGGGGATGGATGACGACGGAGCGGGCTCTGCCGCTTCGGGCCTTGCGCGACTGGCCGTTGTGGCGGGCGCTGCTGCGCTGCGTCGGCGCGGCGGCCGACGCCTTCGGCAAGCGGGGCTCCGACTGGGAGACGACCGAGATCGACCCCAACGACCACCGCAATTGGAACGTCGGCGCCTGCGGCGTGCGCGTCACACCGCTTTCGACGCGACGCCACACCAGGCACGGGCCGCGCGAGCGGTTGCTCGACGTGGTGAAGCGGTACCCCGACCGCCTGACGCTTCGCCTGAACACTCTGGTCACGAGCATCGAATTTGACGGCAAGCGCGCGGTCGCGGTCCGCTGCATAAACGGGGAGGGGCGCGAGGAAGTCATTCGGGCCGGCCGCGAGATCATCCTGTCAGGCGGCGCCTTCGCCTCGCCCCAGCTTCTGATGCTCTCCGGTATTGGCGATCCCGGCCATCTCGATGAGCACAATATTCCCGTCGTCGAGGCGCTTCCGGGCGTCGGGCGGAACCTGCAGGACCGCTACGAGGTCGGCGTCGTCAGCCGGGTGAACGAACCCTGGTCGGCCCTCAAGGGCGTCACCTATACGACGGGGGACGCCCATTACCGACGGTGGCGCAGATTTCGCATCGGCAACTATACAAGCAACGGCGTCATGTTTTCCCTGACGCTTAAATCCCGCGACACGCTGACGGAACCAGACCTGCATTGCTTTTCGCTGCTGGCCGATTTCCGCGGCTATTATCCTCGCTATTCCGAACGCATCCGCAAGCCTGATTACATGACCTGGGCGATCCTCAAGGCCTATACCGAAAATCAGGGCGGAACGGTGCGGCTGAAAAGCGCCGATCCCGCGGCCCCGCCTGCCGTCATGTTTCATTCCTTCTTCGAGGGAACAGGCAATTACGACCTCGATCTCAATGCCGTCGTCCATGCCATCCGCTTCGTCAGGAAGGTCAACGATGCGATGGACGATCTCATCGCAAGCGAAGAGGAGCCTGGCCGGCAGAACGAGAGCGACGAAGCGCTTCGCCGCTATGTGGCCGAAAACGCCTGGGGCCATCATGCTTGCGGCACCTGCGCCATCGGCCCCCGCGAAGGTGGCGGCGTGCTCGACAGCCGCTTCAGGGTGCACGGCATCGAAGGCCTGCGCGTCGTTGACGCTTCGGTCTTCCCCCGCATTCCCGGCTACTTCCTTGCCACTGCCGTCTACATGGTCGCCGAGAAGGCGGCCGATGTCATTCTCACCGACAGCTGACTGGAAACACGCTGATGAGCGAACACCCCATCCATCGGGAAGCCAGCATCTACAATTGGCTCGGCGAACGCGTCCGGGGCTTCGTTCGATGGTGGCGGGAATTCGATGCCTGGCTGAACCAGCCGCTGCCGAAGGGGCGGCGCCTCGCGTGGCGATGGCTCGCACCCGACGGCTATGCCTGGTTTGTGCCGCTGCTCGGGGGCATTCTGACCCTTGTCATGGCGCTCGGTCCGGCCGTCGAGATGCGCTGGGGCAATCTCGGTCTGCTTGCGATCGGGTTCGCGCTTCTTTTCCTGCTGCATGCGGCAGCTAGCCGGCAAGCGGTCTTCAACCAGTATCTGCTTGCCGGACAGTTGGTGATCCTTGCGGCCCTTGCCGCGCTTCTCATCATCAATTCGCGCCCGGAAACCTACGGCATGATGACGGCGCGGCCCCGCCTGCATATCGGCGCCGTGATCGTCTGCGCACTCGTGCTTGCGCTGCCGGCGGCCTGGCTGCTCTCGCGGTGCCTATTCCGCTCCAATGCAGGCGGCGGGCTTGCCGACAGCCTGCCGAAAGTGGAGCTTTTCCTGCCCAAGAATCGCTACGATTTCATGGGCCGCGGACCGATTGCCGCGCTGGTGTCGGCCCTTGTCATCGCCCCAATCCGCTATCCGGTCGAATTGCTTCTGCCCGGATCGCTACTCACCCTGTTCGTGCCGGATCACTATCTCTGGTACGCTTTCTTGGTGACCGGGTTTGCCGCATGGATCGCCCTTTTCCTCGGCATCCTGTTCGACCGGTTGATGGAAATCCTTCAGACGATCGGGCGTCTTTTCTTCATTGGCCCGCAGCGGGTCATCAGCGTTCTCGTCATTGTCGTCGCAGTGCTTCGCCTCGCCGACGTCCATTACATCACCTATCTCTTCAATGCCGGCTCCGAAGGCTACGGCAATACGACGCTCATGCGCTATATCGCCTTCGCCTATGCCGTCGCCTGGTACTATGCCTTCTGGTGCGATCACTTCGTCGCGCGCCGGCTTATGCGTCTCATGGACAGGGAGCGGCAGACGATCACTCCTGTCGAAATCGCTTACGACTATGAAGGCAGCGAGACCTTGAGCACGGTCCGCAACCAAGGCCGAACAATCGCGCTGCATGGCGCGGGGCGCCTGAAGATCGAGGGCCGCTACGAGGATCAGTACCAGCAGCGGACCAAGGCCGCGTCTGGCCGGGCGATACAGTTCATGACGCCGGCGGAAGTGCTCGCGCAGTTTCGTGCGCAGCTGGAGCGCCTGCCCGCCGAGCAGGCGCCGGCCGGGGATCTGCTTGCGAGCCTGCGCAATTTCCAGCGCTCGACGCTCGTCTATCCCGCCCTCGTCGGCGCGCTGGCTTATGGCCTCATCGGCGGTCCTGCTGTCTTCAGTTTCCTGCGGGCGATCCAGCCTCCGGAACTTGCAATCCGCTCCGAACGACATGTGGGCAAGCAGCCCGCGTCATTCCTATTCGAAAGCGGCCAACCCAATGGCGGCTGCGGTCCGCTCCAGCCCACAACGCCGCGAATTGCAGTTATCGCCTCCGGTGGCGGCACGCGTGCGGCGATCTACACGGCCTCGCTGCTGCGGGGGCTGGCCGAGCACGACCAGATCTGCAACGTCGTGCTTGTCAGTGGCGTCTCTGGTGGCAGCGCTGCGCTCGGCTATTTCGCGCTTCATGAGCAGGAGCTTCGCCGGCCACGTGACAGCATGGACGTCAAGGCATGGGATGATTTTTCGCAAGCCATGGCGCTGCCCTTCATCGAACAGGTGATCGATGGTGCGAGCGATATGCGCTTCGCCTTCGGGCGCTGGCATTGGGCGTCCTCGGCCTGCCGTGAAGCTCAAAGGCCGGATGAGGACGTGACGGGCTGGATACCGGCACGCTCGAGACTGGGCGCGATTCTCGCTGAATCCTTCATCTGTCATATGGGTGCCGGAACGATGGAAGCGCCGTCCTTTGGCCTGATGCTCAACACTGCGATCGTCGGATCTTTTTCCGATGACAGTCCCTCCTGCCAAGCCGATCGGAGCCTTTCGCTTCCCGAGAGAGCGACACGCTGCCGCCAATTTCTGGATGCTGCCCGGGCGGGCGGACGGCTGGTGCTGACCAATCTTGCCGCGCCTGCGTCTCCGCCGGACGACGGATCGCTGCACATGCAGCTCGTCACACTCGACAATGCGGACATGTCGATCGCGCGCGCCGCAGCCCTGAGCGCAAACTTTCCGCCGATCTTTCCCGATGCTGCAATCGACATCGAAGCATCCGGCCAAGCAAGGACACGATACTGGGTGACCGATGGCGGAGCGGTCGAAAACCGTGGCGCCATGACGCTCTACTACGCCATCCGCAATGCGTTCCACTCAGCGCCGCAATCACCGCAGACGCTGCCGCCGCTGCACGTCGTCATCGCCGATGTTTCGGCGCCGGCCGGCCGCTATAGCGAGAGCTTCGGTTTTGGCTCGGTGCTTGGCGCCGGGGGCCAGTTGGGCCTCGGCCTCGAGACGGAGCTTCGCACGGCGATCGAGAAGCTCTATTGCGATCATAATTCTGAAGTCAGCATCCACGAGATCACCATGCCGCGTGTTTTCCGAGATGGCGGAATCGGGACGCATTGGCTGCTTCCCAATTCGCTCTCGTTCACCAATCCCAAGAGCTTATCGGAGACCGAGATCCTGTCTGCCCGAGACGTTGAAACGCTGGTTCTGACGCTGCACAGCGATGTCGCGGAAACCTATCAGGACGAGGCCGCAGCCAAGAAGGTCAAGCTTTGGGCTCAGCAGGATGACGTCGCAAAGCATGACGAGCGGTGGAGGGATCTTCTGGCTAGTCTCGCAGGAGCAGGAGGCAAGCACGATTGCCGGGACATTCAGGCAGGACTGACGGGGCAATAGAAAAGGCAAGCCTGTGTCGCTGGTCGTGATAAACGGCGGAGACCGATGGGGCGGCCTTCAGGCTGTAGAATAGCTTAAAGCAAAAAGAGCCGCTCTCAGCCGGATCAACCCTTCGATGCGGCGGCAGCTTCGCCGGCACGGCGCATGAGGAAATCACGCTCCCTGTTATTTTCGGAAAGCGCGGCTGCCGCTTCAAAGGCTCGTCGCGCTTCGTCGTATTGGCCAAGCCTATAAAGAAGATCGCCGCGAACGCTCGGCAGAAGATGATAGTTCTTCAATGCAGGCTCATCGCGCAGGCTTTCAATGATGTCCAGTGCCGCCTTGGGGCCTTCGACCATGCCGATGGCCACGGCTCGATTGAGTTCGACGATTGGCGAACGCAGAATCCCGGCAAGTTCCGCATAGATATCAGCGATCCGCCTCCAATCGGTTTCATCGGCGCTTATCGCTTTTGCGTGACATGCGATGATCGCGGCCTGCAGGGCATAAATCCCGCCAGCACCGTCAAGCTCCTGTGCCCGCATCAACGCCTTCAACCCGCGCTGAATCTGCAACTGATCCCAGCGGCCGCGATTTTGTTCTAGAAGCAGGATCGGATTGCCGGCCGCATCCGTGCGCGCCGCAGCACGGGACGCGTTCAGCTCCATCAAGGCCAGCAAAGCGTGCGCCTCCGGCTCCTGCGGCGCCACTGACGTTAGGACCCTGCCCAACCGCAGCGCCTCATTGCACAATTGCAGCCGAAACCAGTTGTCGCCGCGGGCGGCCGTGTAACCCTCGTTGAAGATCAGGTAGATGACTTCCAGCACCGAAGCGAGACGTTGCGGCAGCTGCTCGCCATGCGGTGTCTCATAGGCCAGCCCCGATTCCGACAATGTCTTCTTGGCGCGGACGACGCGTTGGGCGATCGCCGCTTCCGTCACCAGAAATGCCCTGGCGATTTCTTGCGTCGTCAGGCCGCAGATCATCCGTAAAGCCAGGGCCACACGCGCCTCGCGCGAGATCAGCGGATGGCATGCCGTGAATATCAGGCGCAACATTTCATCGCCGATATCGTCATCCAGAGGAGTGTCTAGATCGGGCATGATCTGCTCTTCTGCTTCCATTTCCCGAATAATCATCTCGTGCTTCTGATCCAGCATCCGGCGATGCCGCAGATGATCGAGCGCCCGACGCTTGGCAGTGGTCATGAGCCATGCGCCGGGCCGTTCGGGGATTCCGGTCGTCGGCCAGCGTTCCAGTGCTACAGTGAGCGCTTCCTGGGTAAGATCCTCGGCCAGCGGCACGTCGCGAAGCAATCGTGCCAGGCTGGTGATAAGCCGCGGCTGTTCGATCCGCCAGACGGCCAGGATCGTTTGATGGGTGCCGGCGACCGTCACGGCCGTCCGTCCCGATTACAGGTCGAGAGGATCATGCCCTTGCTTCGGCGAGAGGGTCGCAGATTCCGTCTGCACCCGGTTCAAAATAGGCGCGCACTTCACACGTGCCTTCCCAGCCGGGCATAAGATCCTTGTGCAACTGCATGAACTCGACCGCCAGCGCCACGGCCTCCTCCTTGCTTTGCAGCTCGAAGATCGCATAACCGCCGACGACCTCCTTGGCCTCGACGAAAGGCCCGTCGATCACGTTCAGCTTGCCCTCACGGATCGTGACGCGGGCGCCGGTCGCGAGCGGCATCAGGCCTGCCGTGTCGAGCATGCGGCCGGCCTTGATTTCCCGATCGGCAAGCTTGCCCATCGCCTCGATAAGCTCGGGCGTCGGGTGCATCGAATCGGTGGACGTGACGATAGACATGAAACGCATAGGAAGATTCCTCCGGTAGCGAGACGCCGGCACCATTGCCGCTGAACAAGCCCGCTCATATTGACAACGAAGCAGCCTTTCGCAAATCGACAATAATCTTGAAAAAATCGGCTTAGAGCAGAGCGCCGGCAAATCCTGCATCCGCCCCGGAGCTCCTCGAGATCGCCATAAACGAATTCACCGCAGAAAATCCTTGGATTGAACGATCCGCCAAGCCATCGCGGCGCTTTTGACTTCCCATAGGCTTCTTGCGACAACCAGTTCGCTGAGAGCGCCGGTGCCCATCCAGGCGCATCATGAAAGATTGAAGCAGATCACACCACGTCGAAGGCTGGCCTTTCCTGGCGCGAGTGGGTAAATCCTCGCTGCTGATCACAGGAGCCCAGCACATGAACGATACAATCAAGATCGATAACCGCGGCGATTTCGGGCTATGGGCAATCGAAATGGCCAAGCAGATCGTTGGCGACCAGGGCTTCGAGCTTGCAAGGGCAGCGCGGGACGGCACCGATGACGATGTTCGCCAAGCCGGAAACGCGCTGGGTCAGGCGATCACCAACGCGCTCATGGATGTCTATGATGGCCTTCTTGACGGCGTGCCTGAGGAATGAGCTGTCAGGCTCTGTTGAGCCTTGATTGTCACCCAATAAGTGGCCGGTGCTACCTGGGACCTCTCCGCTGCCCAAACCCAACGGGGTGGCGGGACCATTGCTTGCACGCTATTCCAGCGGGACGAACAGGCCGAGCTTGACGTCTCGCAGCACGACATTCGTGTGCATGCGGCGGATCTGCGGGTTTTCCGCCATGATCAGGGCCGCGATGTCGTCATAGTGCTCGACGTCGCGGGCGGTGACGATCGCGATCAGATCGACCGCACCTGTGACGTAATAGACCTGTTGTATGTGATCCTGCTTTTCTGCCCAGAGGCGGAACTTCGCCAGCGCGTCGTAATTGTCCCGCTCGATCTCCATCCCGACGATGAACACCATCGATGTCCCCGTCGACTTGCGGTCGACGACGGCCACCTCCGCCTTGATGATCCCTTCCTCGCGCAGGCGCTTCAACCGCCTCTGCACGGCCGAGACCGATAGCCCGACCCGTTCGGCGATCGTTTCGGCTTTCAGCTGGCAGTCTCGCTGAACGATATCGAGAATGTCACGGTCAAAGCGATCCAGTTGTTCCATTGCCCAGTCCAATTCCTGCCGTAGCACTTCACGTATTCTGCCGCATTTGCCGCACGGGGAAGATTATTTTGCACAAAATATGCAGAATGGATGAAAATTGCGCGAAAAAACCGCGTTATTTTTTCATTATCCTTCGCAAATTCAGTTCAGCCGGAACCATGCATGTCGGATCAACCCTTTCCTGCTCTTCGCGTCGAAGATCTTCATAAAAGCTTCGGCTCGCAAGAGGTTCTCAAGGGTATTTCGGCGCAGGCCCACAAGTCCGATGTGATTTCGATCATCGGTTCGTCGGGCTCCGGTAAGAGCACCTTCCTCAGATGCATCAATTTCCTGGAAATGCCGGATCGTGGCCGGATTGCGGTCAACGGCGAGGAGATTGTGCTGAAGATCGGTCGGGGCGGACGGCCGCAGCCGCGCAGCTGGCGGCAGATCGAGCGGGTGCGGACCGGGCTCGGGATGGTCTTCCAGAGTTTCAATCTCTGGGCTCATCGGACGGTGCTGGAAAATGTCATCGAGGCGCCGGTGCACGTCATGGGCATTTCGCGGCGCGAGGCCATCGAAAAGGCCGAGGCACTGCTCCACAAGGTCGGGCTCTTCGATAAACGCGACGTCTATCCCGCTTTCTTATCCGGTGGTCAGCAGCAACGCGCGGCGATTGCAAGAGCGCTCTGCGTGGACCCTGATGTCATGCTGTTTGACGAGCCGACTTCGGCGCTTGATCCAGAGCTGGTCGGCGAAGTTCTGAAAGTCATCCGTGATCTCGCGGAAGAAGGCCGGACCATGCTGATCGTCACGCATGAAATGCGCTTCGCCCGGGATGTCTCGAGCCGTGTTCTCTTCCTGCATCAGGGACGGATCGAGGAAGAAGGTCCGCCGGAGCAGATATTCGGGGCGCCAGTGAGCGCCCGCTGCCGGGAATTTACCGGTCTGCGCGCCCACTGATGCGCGAACTCTCGTCGACAACACAAACCAGGAGAATCCTGCGAATGAAACTGCTCCCCACGCTTTTCGCCGGCGCGGCACTCGTGCTTTCTGCCGTCACCGCACAGGCCGAAGTCCGCTTCGGCGTCATGAATGAATCCTATCCGCCCTTCTTCGCCAAGGACGCGTCGGGCCAATGGCAGGGATGGGAAATCGACCTGATGAATGCCGTTTGCGAAGAGATGAAGGAGAAATGCTTGATCGTCGACATTTCCTGGGATGGTCTCATTCCGGCACTGCAAAGCAAGAAGTTCGACGTGATCTGGTCGTCGATGTCCAACACCGCGGAACGCTCGAAGGTGATCGACTTCACCGACAAATATTACAACACGCCGAGCACCTTGATCGGTCCCAAGGACCAGAAGCCGGGCGCCACTGCCGAGGACGTGAAGGGCAAGACCATCGGCATTCAGGTGTCGACGATCCAGTCGGAATATTACAAGAAGTATTTCGCCGAGGCTGCGGAAGAAAAAACCTACCAGACACTCGACGAGGCTTTTCAGGATCTCGCTTCTGGCCGTATCGACTATGTCTTTGGCGATTCACTGGCACTTGACGCTTTCCTGAAAAGCGATGGCGGCAAGGATTGCTGCGCCAACATGGGTGACGTCGCCGACGACAAGGAAATTCTCGGCGCCGGCGTTTCGGGTGGCCTGCGCAAGGAAGACACGGAGCTGAAAGCCAAGCTGAACACGGCCATCGCTGCGGTCCGTGCCAGCGGCCAGTATGACGCCATTACCAAGAAATACTTCGATTTCGACATCTACGGCGCAAAGTAAGCAGTCCTGATAATGGCGACCGCGCAACAAGGTATTCTGGACCTGCTGTCTCCCTATCCTCCGGGATGGGGCGGCGTTCTTCTGGCAGGTGCGGTCTCCACGGTCGCCATTTCGGCTTGCGCCTTCGCGATTGGCCTGCTGCTCGGCATGGGCGGCGCGCTTGGAAAGCTTTCGGGCAATCGCGTGCTCCGCTTGCTGCTCGATTTCTACACTACGGTGATCCGCGCCGTTCCGGAGCTGATCCTGATCGTCGGGCTTTATTATGCCGGCACCGATGGCCTCAACCGCCTCCTGGCCGCCTTGGACCTGCCACCGGTCAACGTGAACGGCTTCGTCGCGGCCGTCATGGTGCTGGGCTTCGTGCAGGGTGCCTACATGACGGAGGTGCTGCGCGGCGCGATCCTCGCCATTCCTGTCGGTCAGATCGAAGCCGCCAAGGCCTTCGGCATGGGACCGGTGCTGAGGTTCCGCCGGGTCTTGCTGCCGACGCTCCTGCCAAACGCCCTGCCGGGTCTTGCCAATCTGTGGATGTCGGTCACCAAGGACAGCGCGCTGGTCGCGGTCGTCGGCTATCAGGAGCTGGCGCTCGCCACCCGTCTTGCCGGGGCAAGCACCAAACACTACTTCGTCTTTTTCCTCGCCTCGGCCCTTCTTTACCTCGCCATCACGCTCGTTTCCAACGTCATCGTCAAGCTGATCGAGGGACGGGTACGGCGAGGGCAGCCGCGCCTTGCCTGAAGAAAGCGCCCCATGAGTTTCACCTGGATCTCTTCTTATTGGCCGCTGCTTCTGACGGGCGTCTGGCAGACGGTCTGCCTGCTGGTGATTTCCGTGGTGTTCGGCTTCGTCATCGCCATTGGCCTCGCCTTCGCGCAGGTCAGCGGCGGCGGGCTGACACGGCTGCTCGCCCGCAGCTACTGCACCTTCTTCCGCGGCACACCTCTGCTGATACAGTTATGGCTCCTCTACTACGGGGTGGGCTCGCTGCTCCCCATGATCCCCGGCATCCGCCAGAGCCTGTTCTGGCCAGTCTTGCGCGAGGGCTTCTTCTTTGCCGCCGTCAGTTTCACGCTGAACTATGCCGCCTATGAGGCAGAGGTGTTGCGCGGCGCGCTGCTTGCAGTTCCCAAGGGTGAGCTCGAAGCGGGCCGGGCCTTCGGCCTTTCACCCTGGATGCTGACCCGCCGCATCTGGCTGCCGCGTGCCATTCGCATCGCCCTGCCGACGATTGCAGGAGAGATCGTCATGCAGCTCAAGGCGACACCGCTCGCCTTTACGGTGACGGTGATGGATCTCTACGCCGTGGCAAACAAGGTTCGGCAGGACACGCTGCTCGTCTATGAACCGCTGCTGGTCGTCACCCTCTTCTATCTCGCGCTGACCGCAGTGATCGCCCGCGTCTTTCGAGGTCTCGAAGCGCAGGTGCCGGTTCGCCGCTAGGCCGACGTAAAAGGACTGGCTCATGAATTCCCTGGCGCACGAACCACGCGCAACTCGCCCACTTTGTTATGAAAAGCCCGCCGCCGCTGACGGCGCGACAGCCTGAATGGAGACCTCTTCATGAGCACGACGCGAATTCTCGATGGCGGCATGAGCCGCGAGCTGCTGCGGCTGGGTGCCGAACTGAAACAACCGGAATGGTCGGCATTGGCGCTGATCAACTCGCCGGATATCGTGCGCAAGGTACACCAGGAATTCATCGCCGCCGGTTCTGAGGTCGTTACGACAAACAGTTATGCGCTCGTGCCCTTTCACATCGGCGAGGACCGGTTTTGGAAGGAAGGGCCGGCGCTGATCCGTCTCGCAGGTCGCCTGGCGCGCGAGGCAGCCGATGCCGTTACAGATCGGAAGGTGCTGGTCGCCGGTTCGCTGCCGCCGATCTTCGGCTCGTACGAGCCGCAGAACTTTCAGCCTTCGCGAGTGCAGGATTATCTTAAGGTGCTTGTCGAAAACCTCGGCCCCTTCGTCGATATATGGCTCGGCGAGACGTTGAGCCTGATCGCCGAGGCAGAGGCTGTCCGCAAGGCGGTGGCGACATCAGGCAAGCCGTTCTGGATTTCCTTCACATTGGCGGATGACGAGGCAGCCATCAGTGGCGGCGAACCGAAGCTTCGCTCCGAAGAAAGGGTCGAGGACGCGGCATCCTGGGCGGTTTCATCGGGCGCCGAGGCTCTCCTGTTCAATTGCAGCAAGCCCGAAGTCATGCAGGCGGCAGTGGAGACGGCAGCGCGGGTCTTCCGAAAGATGGATGCTTCCATCGAAATCGGCGTCTACGCCAATGCATTCGAAGGGGAAACAGGCGACGCAGCCGCCAATGAAGGTCTGCACGACACCCGCAACGATCTGAATGACGATGCCTATTCGCGTTATGCCTGCTCCTGGGTCGAAGCGGGTGCGACAATAATCGGTGGCTGCTGCGGCATCGGTGCTGCTCATATTCATCGCTTGAGGAAGACGTTTTTGGATTGAAGCACCCGCCGAAATCGCTCATAGCCTGGGAGTTGGCAGCGGCAGCATTGTTTTAGCGGCTCCTTCCGTTGCTGATCTGACCCGGCCGATAGGCGAACTGGGCCCGACTGAGCCCGAGCCTACGGGCTGCCCGTGCTACGTTGCCATCTGCTTGCCGCATGGTCATCTGATAGATCTGGCGGTTAAGATCATCGATGGCGAAGCCACCTCGCTCGATTGTCTGCGCCAGAACGGCCGCCAGGGCTTTATCTGTTGCCAGAGGTTATGGCAGCATTCCCATATCCTCGGCGACGGTTTCGAGCGTCGATGCAGTCACCCGATCTTGCTTGGCGGTGAACGATAATGTTGTCGGAAGCTCCCAGTCTGGCAGTTCGAATCTCATCAAGACCATCACGCGAGGGGGTTGGGGCAGAGGCTCGATCGGATTGCACATCAGCGTGAGATTGCAGACCGGCATAGCCTGCATGAACCCGAAACTTCAGCCTGATCCCCCGTGCCGCTTGTTCAAGGATGCTCCATAAATCCGGTCATCGCCCAGGTCGGGTCCGTTGGCGTAGTGGATGTCATTGGAGAGCGTTCGTAAACGCCTCACCTTTCTCGGAAGGTCTTCAGCAATGCGATATTGGAGACATGCACATCTTCATAGGCGGGGATGTAGATCAGCGCGCCGCTTTTCACATCCTCGCTGACCGCTTCGGCCAGAGGCTTGCGCCAGATCTCCGGTTCTGGCGCCTCGTCACTCATCGCCTCGACATACCGGATCGTCGCGTCGATGAAGGAAGGCTCGTAGCCGCCTGCGAAAATACGATCCGGATCGCCATGGCAGGGGAGGATACGGGCGATGGGAAAGGAGCGCAGACGTTTCAGTTCTTCCAGATGCTGCGGCAGGGCGGCAGCATCCGTTATGTAGGTGACGGTGTCTTCGAGTGTGTCGCCGGCAAACAGAAGCCGCTCCTCAGGCAGCCATAGGATCGTCGCATCGGGACTGTGGATGTTGAACTCGTGGAGTTCAATCGCGCGGCTTCCGACCGTGATCGACCGGCTGCCGTCGAACAGGCTGTTCGGCATGATGACAGGATCGATCTTCGGCAGGCGGGCGGCGATGCGCGGTTTTTCCGCTTCGAGAAGCCGGGCGGTCGCGCCATTCGCGACGATGATGCAATCGGCAAATACCTCGTTGCCGGCGATATGGTCGTTGTGAAAATGGCTGAGGACGACCGTGATCTTCGAGATGTCTCGCGCTTCCAGATGGGCGCGGATGGCGCGGGCATGGTCTAGGCTTATGTGGGTGTCGTAGACCAGCGCCTCATTGCCATCGACGATCGCATAGGATGCGATGCCGAGGCTGAAGGCGCCGTCGTCGAGCCAGTTGGGCCCTTCCGAATAGAGCCGCTTGCCGGCGATGCGCCCGTCATAATAGGCGAATATGCCTGGATATGGTTCGAATATGCGGAAGTCGTCAAGCATGCCCTTCATTCGGTTCCTCCTGGACATCAGCCTTTACATTATGATGAGCGGGGTGCTTCAGCGCGCCCAGGTCGCGTCCCAGAAGGACTTCGGATCCTTTGCCAGCACGTCGGAAATCGTCGGTGCCGGTCCCGGAATACGCTTGCCGCCGGTGCGTTCGCTGAGTTCCGCCTTGGCGGTAGCGATCGTTTCCGGCGATGCCAGCAATGTGATTGCGCCCATGGCAAGCGCTTCCGACGCCATCAGCGGCCCCGGACTGCTCGACGAATGTCCTGACAGCGCCGTCCATGCCCAGTGATGGATCGGCACATTGTCTGGATAGGCCCAGTTAACCCGTCCGAGCGGGATATGCCAACTGATGTCGCCGTCATCCTGGCCGTAATAATCGATGCCAGTGTCGAAATATTCGAGTTCACGATGCAGCTTGAAAGGTTTGCCGGGATCACAGGCGGCGGAAAGCTGCTCCATCCATTCGATATCGGCTTCGGTCCAGCGCGGCGGGCCGATTTCCCTCAGGCACGTATCCAGCACACGTCCGACGGTGTCATTGCCGAGATAGCCGCGGCAATTGGCGATCTGCTCGGCCACCAGTTCGACGCCTTGTTCGGCAGCGATCCGGCTGTAGGTGTCGAGCATCAGCTGGTAACCTTGCTGCACTATGTCGAAGTCATGATGCCGGACGGAGGACCAGAGGCGCACTTCCTCAGGCGTCACGCCAGGTGTGATGCCCGCGAAGCGATAGACGTGCTTCAGCTGCAGGCCGGAAACCTCCTTGCGGAGGCTGTCGAATTCCGCATAGGCGGCTTCTGCGGCCAGCAGTGCGTTGCGGGTGGCGGTCTTGCCGCCATGGGCGCTTTCGCCGATGAACTTGAATTCGCCACTCGCCATGGCGTGGCATGGCCGGGCAAGCGAGCCGTTCTGGTAGTCGCCGTGCGAGGTCAGGACGAGGTCGAGCCCGTCAAACACGCCGGCTGCCTGCAGCGCAAGCTTGCCCCAACCGATTTCCTCGGCCGGGCAACCGACGATGACGATCTCGCCGGGCAGGCCGAGTTCGATCATCGCCTTTGCGGCGGCGATGCCGGCGCCGGTATTGGCCGGGCCGATATGATTGTGGCCGCAGCCATGGCCGGGCAGGCGACGATTGCCCTGCCGGTAGGGAACCGCGTCATTGTAGAGGCTCGGCAGCGCATCGTATTCGATCAGGATGCCGATTTTCGGGCCGTCGCCTTTGGCGATGCGGGCGATGAACGAGGTCGGCACGCCGCCGACGCCGCGTTCCACCGAAAAACCGTGCCGTTCGATGAAGTCGCAGAGGATCGCCTGCGACTTGTATTCCAGCGCCGGCAGTTCCGGCACTTTCCACATCTCCGCAAAGAGTTGCTCGATTTCTGCGGCAAGCCCCGACCAGATGCGGCGTGTTTCCGTCTTCAAGCGATCCTGCATGTCAGGCAGCCTTCCCCTGTTTGAAAGCGAGGAATGCTTCGTTGATCTCTGCAGCGGTACGGCGGGCGCCATGCTGCAGATATTCCATATTGGCGAGCGCGGCGTCATGCGCCTCGATCGAGGATCCCGCGACGCAATCCTCGACGACGCGGCAATGGTAATCGGACTGGTGGCCATCCGCGAAGGTATAATGGACGCAGATATTCGTGAGGCCGCCGACGAGGATCAGCGTCTCAGCCTTCAGGCCACGCAGCAGGATCTGCAGGTCGGTACCGATGAAGCCGGAATAACGGCGCTTGACGATCACATAGTCGTCGTCGCGCAGCCCGACTTCCTCGGCGGCGATCTTGGTGCCTTCCCAGTCTTCGCGCAGGTGCATGTCCTCGTCGCCATCCATTTCGCGGCCGTAATCGACGCCGCTCTTGCGGTGGCTTTCCTGCAGGAAGATGATCGGCACGCCGCCTTCGCGGGCGGCATCGATGACCGTACGCGCCTTGCGCATGCGCTCGATTATGCCCGGCATCAGCGGGATCGAGCCATCATCGTCGAAACCGACTTTCTGGATGTCGACGACGATCAGGACCGGCTGGCCGACGATCATGGGGTTTTGCTTCTTTGGCATGGGATGCTCCTTCGATCTAGAAACGTGCACCGAGAAGTTTCGGAAGATTGCCCAGGCGAGCAACGGTGATGAAGCCGAACAGACCGATCAGCATGAAGAGTACCGCCCCAACGCACATGGTCGGCGAGAAGCCGGTGCGCATGTTGGAGAAGATCTTGACCGGCATCGTCTCGGCGGTGAAACCCGCCACCATAAAGGCGATGACATATTCGTTGAGGCTGAAGATCGCGACGAAGATGAAGCTCGAGACGACGAAGGGCAGGACCATCGGTACGGCGACGGTTCTCAGGATATCGTTGTCGCGCGCGCCCATCGTGCGCGCGGCCTCGACAAGCGACTTGTCGATTCCCGAAAAGCCGAGCGAGATCATCACCAGCGGCACGGCGATGAAGGTCACGGCATGGCTGATGACGATGTTCTCGATCTGGCCGACATGCCGGACCGTGCCCCAGAAAAGCAGGAACAGGACGGCGATGACGACCGGCGGCAGGATGAAGGGGACGCCCGCCATGCCCGCCAGCAGCTTTGCGAAGCGCGAATTGGTCTTCCACTGGATATAGGCGATAGGAAAGGCGACGCTGATCGTCAGCAGCGAGGAGGCGATCGCGATAATGACGGAGCGCAGGAAGGCCGAGGTCCATGCCGGATCCTCCATGAAGGTCCAGTACCAGCGCAGGCTGATATTCTGCGGCGGAAAAGTCATCTGCGCCGTGGTGTTGAAGCTGACGCCCGCGACGATGATGAGCGGCGCTGCCAGGAAGAAGGCGAGGCAGAGCAGGAAGAACTGGCGCAGCAGCTTCACGGCGAACCGGCTCATGACGTGTATCCTTTCCCGCCGATGCGGTTAATCACCAGAATCATCGCGCCGGTGACCAGCATCAGGAAGACTGCGATTGCCGAGGCCTGCGGCAGGTTCTGGGCGGAATTGGCGACTTCGCTGATGATCACGCCGATCGTCCAGTTGCTCGGGCCGCCGAGCACCAGCGGCGCGACATAAGCGCCGATCGTCATCACTACCGTCGTCAGATAGGCGGTGGCGATCGGCTTGCGCATCAGGGGCAGAAGCACGTTGAAAAAGGCCCGGACCGGGGTGGCGCCCATGGTGGAGGCCGCTTCCATGTAGGAGGCGTCCATACGCGACAGCCCGGGATAGATGGTCATCACGTTAAAGGGGATGACGACATAGATCAGGCAGCTGACGACGGCATAAAAGCTCGGCGTCAGCGACACCGGCTTGTCGAGGAAGCCGAGGAAGACGGCGATATTCGATATGCCGACCCGCTTGGAGAGGATGATCTGCCAGGAAAAGGTGATCAGCACCTCGGACAGAGCAAGCGTCGTCAGCAGGCCGATCAGCCAGACGATCTGCGCCTTGCGGCTCATCCGGCTAATGAAATAGGTCGCCGGGAAGGCGATAATCATGCTGAGCGTGGCGACCGTCAGCGCCAGCCAGAGCGAGAAAGCGAGGCCGTTCATCACCATGGGCTGGAACAGGCTTGCCATCGCTTCGAGCGACCAGCCGCTGCCCTGGTAATAGGCGGGATCGACGCGGGCGACACTGACACGCAGCAGAAGCACGAAGGGCACGCCGAAAAAGGCAACGATCATGAAGAACGGCCAGAGCAGGCCGAATGCCACCGACAGACGCTGCCGGTTCATGCCGTCTTGTCCGGATACGAGCGACATGGTCAATCCTCCAGCACAGTCACCGATCCCGGTGCGAAGGAGATGGAAAATTCGCTGGCGCCTTCGAGCGCAGCCCAGGCGGCGGGAGCAAGAGAGGCGACGACCTGGCGGCCACCGCTTTCGAGAAATACTTCGACGCTCGACCCAAGGTCGCGCACGAAGGTGACCGTTCCGGACGGGGCATCGCTGCCGGCAGTCGGTCGCGCAATGAGCGTGCTTTCCGGCCGGGCGCAGACCGTGACGTGGTCTCCCATCTTGAGTGCGGCGGGAGCGGGGCTGGTCGTGATCACGCTTTCGCCGATCCGCACATGGTCGCGATCGACGAGAGTTCCCTCGGCGAGATTGCTCTGGCCGATGAAGTCGGCCACGAACCGGTTGACCGGCTTGCGGTAGATATCGACCGGGCTGCCGACCTGCTGCACCTTGCCATGCGCCATGACAACGATCTGGTCGGCGATGGTCATTGCCTCGCGCTGGTCGTGTGTGACGAAAATCGTGGTGATTTTGAGCTTCTGTTGCAGCTGCCGCAGTTCGACCTGCATATGGTCGCGCAGCTTCGCATCGAGCGCGGAGAGCGGTTCGTCCATCAGGAAGAGAAGCGGTTCCTGCGCCAGGGCGCGGGCAATCGCGACGCGCTGCCGCTGGCCGCCGGAGAGCTGATCGACCCGCCTCGACTGCATGTCGGGCAGATCGACCAGCTTCAGAAGCTCGTCGATCCGTTCCTGCTTATGGTGCTTCGCCATCGTCCGATAGCGAAGGCTGTAGCCGATATTGCCGGCCACATCGAGATGCGGGAACAAGGCAAGGGCCTGGAACACCATTCCGAAGTTTCGTTCGTTCGTCGGAATTCCGGTGATGTCACGACCATCGAGACGCACTGTGCCGCTCGTGGGTTGCTCCAAGCCGGCGATGATCCGCATCAGGGTCGTCTTGCCGCAGCCGGACGGACCGAGAAAGCAGACGAACTTGCCCTGTTCGATGGCAAGCGAGACGTCGGAGACGACCGTATTTGTACCGAAGGACTTCGTGAGGTGTGAAATTTCCAAGCCTTGCATCATTCCGTCCAGATTTACTGACCGAGCATCTTGAGCATCTGCGTCGAGATGTAGTCGGCGTTCTTCACCTTTGCCGCGGACGCGACGACAATCGGGTTTCCAGTGAAGGAAACCGCGTTGAACTCGTCATCCGTCAAGCTGAGCTTCGAACGCTCGATCAGCGGTGCTGCGCCGACATTGCGGGCGATCAGTTCGTGGCATTCCGGCGTGGCGCTCCAATCGAGGAAGGCGATCGTCGCGTCGGTCACCTGGGCGACCTTCGGAACGCACCATGCGTTGTAGCCGAGCACGGCGCCTTCCTTCGGGAAGATCGAGGCGACGTCGGTGCCTTCCTTTTTCATGATCATCGAGACGTCGTGGAAGTAGAGGCCGCCGACGACCTCGTCGTTCTGATAGGCGCTTTGCATCGAGCCTTCGTCGGTCCACCAGAGCTTTGCATTGGGCTTCAGCTCGGCGATCTTGGCGATGACCTTGTCGATGCCTTCCTGGGTATCGAGCGTCGAGGCACCGTCGAAATAGACAGAGGCGACGATGTCGAGCAGCACGCTGTTGCCGCCGCCTTGCAGGCCCCAGGCGGAAGCGCGCGGCTTCCAGAGTTCCGTCCAGCTGTCCGGCAGCTTTTCGAATTCGGACGGGTTGGCGATCAGAGTGATGTACCAGGCCATGGCGCCGACGCCGTCGACCTTGCCGCCGTCGCTATAGACGAAACCCTCCATCAGGTTGCCGAGGTTCTTGAGCTTCGAGCTTTCGACCGTTGCCCAGAGGCCGCGCTGGCGGCCGCGGATGACGTCCGCCTGACCGGCGCAGCAGATATCCATGGGTGCCGAGCCAGCCTGGATTGCCTGGCCGAGTTGGACCAGGAACTGCGAGCTGCCGGATTGCGGGATCGACTGAACCGCGATGCCGGTCTGCTTGGTGAAGGCCGGATAGACGCTCTTTGCGAAAGCTTCCTCAAAGAAGCCGCCGAAGTTCGAGACCTTGAGCGTCGCTGCGGCATAGGAGGGACGCACGAAGGGCGCCGAAAGGATCGATACAGCGGCAAGGCCGCCGGCGGCTTTCAGGACCGATCTGCGCGATATCGCCGAGTTGTTGTCCTGACCGGAAGGCGAGGAGGGCTTTCTGGATGCCATGCTATGTTCTCCTTAACTGTTCCATGAGTGGATGATCAAGAACTATGCAACGGCCGTGCCATGTTGGAAGAATCTTACGAAAACAAATAGATATGGAAGTTGAAGAAGTTTTTGTTTGACTCTATGCGCCCTAAAACGTGAAGCCAAATAGGCATATGCACAAATAATATGCGTATTGTATGCAATGTTGCATACTGAATTTCGACGTGTATAATTGCGGCCGTGAAAGCCGTTCCCCCCAACCGAATCTGATGGTCGAGGAGAGGAATGGCGAGGGTGTTTATTCAAAGCGAGCGAGTGAAAATGACGTCTGAAAATCCGATCGTGCCGAAGCCTATGATCGTCGGTCGTGCCGCCCTGATCGTTGTCGATATTCAGAAGTCGGGCTTCATGCCGCGTCCGACGACGTCCCGCCTGGAATTCATGGGCGATCATATCGAGCGCAACTGGCGTGCGAAGTCGGTCGTCGATGCCGCCCGCAAGGCCGGCATTCCCGTCATCTTCGTGCAGGAAGCCCATCGCGACAGCCTGATCGATTTCGGACGCGAACTGGATGGCTCGGAAAGCATCCATTGCCTCGAAAGCTCGCCAGGCACGCCCTTCCCGGTTGAGGAAATGGAGATGCGTCCGGATGACCTGCGCATTACCAAGCGCCGCTATTCGGTCTTCTACGGCACCGAAATGGAAATCCTGCTGAAGGCTGTCAAAGCCGAGACCCTGTTCTTCGTCGGCGGCTTCACCGATGTCTGCATTCATTACAGCTTTGTCGATGCGCACCAGGGCGATTATTACTGCCGCGTCATCGAGGATTGCGTATCCGGTTCCGGGCAGGCTGCGCATGATGCGGCGCTGGTCGCCATGGAATATCTGCAGGCCGGCGCCCGCCGCAGCGCCCAGGAGGTCATCGATGCCTTCGCCGGTCAGGTTGCTGCAGCCTGATCGGGACAAGCATGAGCCGTACGACATGGAATGAACTGCGCTCGCTTGCAGGCATCGCAGCTCCCCTGGCTGTGACCCAGGCAAGCCAGCTCGTTATGAGCCTGGCGGCGAGCGTCATGCTCGGCCGCCTCAGCGGCTCGGCGCTCGCGGCCGGTGGCCTCTGCGCCATCTTCATCCAGGCGCTGACGGTCGTCTCCCAAGGTGTGATCGCCGGCGCGCACCCGCTGATGGCGGCCGCAAAAGGAAGAAGCGAAACGGCGACGGTTGAGGAGGATGGCGCGGCCTATGCCTATGGCGGGGCCGTGCTGGTCGGCCTCGTATTTTCGCTCCTATCGGTGGCGATCCTCCTCAATCTGCCGTCCGTACTTGCGCCGTTCGGTGTCACGTCCGAAATTCTTGGCGATGTAGAGCAGTTCATCAGCCGGGCGGCCTGGGCGCTACCGGCTATCCTGTGGATCGCGCCGATCCGTCTCTATTGCTCGGTATCGGGAAAATCCTGGCTGATCATGGTGTCGGTCGGGCTTGGGGCGCTCTCGTATGTGCCGCTTCTGTCGGTTCTCACCTTTGGTGCCTTCGGCGATCCCGGCCATGGGATTGCGGGTGCCGGCCTCGCCTATGTGATCGCCTGGTGGCTGGTCGCCGGCGGTTTGACGACCTATGCAATTGCTCGAGGACATTTGCCGCTTTCGACGTTCCGCAGCGCCTTTCCGACGGCGGCAAAGGCGGCGAGGGATGTCTGGTCGATCGGCTGGCCAATCGCGCTGATCTATGCGGCGGAACTCGGTATGACGCTGGTGCTGACACTGATTACCAGCGGCTTGGGGACGGTTGCGATCGTTGCCAACCAGATTGCCTATACGCTGAACAACATCGCCTTCAACCCGATCGTTGCGATTGGCCAGGCGGCAACCGTCCGCGTCGCCTACCATCTGGGTGCCGGCAGAGACGCGGTCGCCCGGCTGGCTGGCAATCTCTCACTGATCGCCGCAGCCGGCCTGATGGCGCTGTTCGGCGCGATCCTGCTGGTGGCGTCGGAAGACATTGCCAGCGTGTTCCTCGCCGAAGGGGTCGCCGAATTTTCGGCGATCCAGGCGCTGGCGCAGAAGCTGATCATGATCCTCGCGGCGTTTCTCATCTTCGATGGCATGCAGTCGGCAGCCAATGGCGCTCTGCGCGGTTTGAAGGACACGAGAGTGCCGATGATCATTGGTCTTTGCGGTTATTGGCTGCTCGGCATGCCAATCGCAATCTTTCTCGCCTTCGGGCTCGGTCTCGGCGCCGTCGGCATCTGGTTCGGCGTATTGGTGGGCATTACAAGTGTCGCCTGCACGCTTCTCCTGCGCTGGAGGAGGCTTGCCGATAGCGCGGTTATATCGGTGACGGGATCGCCTAATACACGCCGAGGTCGAAGCATGTTGCGCAAGCTCACCAGTCCGACATAAGAATACTCGCAAAGATGGCCGCTTTGGACAACATAATGAAGACTAGACCCAGCCGGGGCGAAGACAATTCTTTGATCAAGGAAGCCGGATCGCGGCGGAAGCTGACGCGTGCCGAGGAAGTGCGCACGCGCCTTGCAGACGATATCGTCGATGGCAAGCTGTCGCCGGGAATGCCGCTCGACGAGACCGAGATCGCCGCAAGCTACGGCGTTTCGCGAACCCCCTTGCGGGAAGCGATCCGGGACCTGGCAGCCATGGGCCTCGTCGAGACGCGGCCGCATCGTAGCGCAATAGTCACCCGTCCTTCGCCGGAACATCTGCGGCAGATGTTTCACGTCATGGCGGAGCTTGAAGCGCTTTGCGCAAGCCTCGCCGCCGCCAGCATGACCCTTTCGGAACGGCGCAATCTCGAGACCATTCACGAAGGCCTTGCCCAGATTCTCAAGGAAAACGATCCGAGCCATTATCATGTGCTCAACGAGAAGTTTCATGCGGCGATCTATGCCGGCAGCCACAACGCCTACCTTGTGGAGATCACGCTCGCGACGCGTCGGCGGCTATCGCCGTTTCGTCGCGCACAGTTTCTGACCACAGGACGTTTGGCGAAATCGTACAAAGAACATGACGCGATCCTCGTCGCCATCCTGCAGGGCAACCGCGAACTTGCCGCCGATACGATGCGAAGCCATATCCTCACCGTCGAGGATTCCTACGAGGAATATGCCGGCTTAAAAGCCCCGTCCGTTTCTCTGTAGCGGCGGTGCTTAGAGCTCTCGTCGATTGCAAAATAGTACGATTGTGACCAGATGCGATTCGGCGGGATTGGTCTTCTGGGCCGGCAAAAAAAGGGGCCCTGACGCGCATTTGCTGATGGTTTCGAGCGCGTTTTGCTGATTTGCTAGAGGATCAGTAGATGTGCCGTCATGATGGGCGCAAGGACAGTTGCCGTCCGGGCCGCGTGAAGGGCTATCACCGTAGGATCGGAGCGCTGGAGATAGACGCACGTTCAACGAACTCTGTTTGAAGGACGACTTCGCGTCCTAGCCCTGCAAACCCGTTCAAGCGCTCGACGAGAAGACGCGCAGCCATTTCACCAAGCTGATAGACCGGTTGGCGCACGACCGTTACGGGAGGAGAGGTGACCGCGGTCCAGTCAGCATCATGAAATGAGATGAGTGACAGATCATCTGGAATTGCCAATCCGATCGTGCGGCTCGTCTTGAACACTTCCAGCCCGATCACGCTGTCGGAGGCGATGATTGCCGTTGGACGATCCTTTCCCTCGAGCAGCCGCTCGGCGATTTGACGCGTTTGCTCGGGGATCACGGCGCCCATGTGAATCCAACGTTCGACCGGGCCAAGACCGGCCTCGCGACAGGTGCTAAGAAAGCCCTCAATTCGCCTGCGAACGGAACCGGTATTGATGTCGCTCGGCGTTCGGAAAAGGTGATCGGGTGTGTCGCAGGCCGTGAGATAGGCGATATGGCGGTGCCCCAATGCGATAAGCTGGCGTGTGACACCTTCGGCTGCCTGCCGGTCGTCGGCAATGACCGTATCGACCTCGAAAGCATTGATGCCGCGGTCCAGCAACGCCAGTGGTCGTCCTGAACCGACAACCTCCCGAAGATGCTCGACGTCGGTCTCCTTGGCCGGAGAGACGATCAGGCCGTCTACCCGCTTGGCAATCAACGTCCGGATTGCGGCTTTTTCTGCCGAGACGTCTTCACCCGAATTGATAAGGATGACGGTAAAGCCGGCTTGCCGGGCGACGTCCGTGATGCCGCGCATCGCGAGGCTGAAGAAGGGGTTTTCAATATCGCCCACGACCACGCCGATCGTGCCGGAACGTCCCGTCGTCATGCTGCGTGCAAGTTCGTTGGGCCGATAGTCGAGCGCGCGGGCGGCGGCGGTGACAGCATCGCGCACCCGATCGCTGACGGTCCCATAGCCGCCCAGCACGCGCGCAGCGGTTGCCTTTGATACGCCCGCCTTGCGCGCGACATCGGCCACCGTAACGGAGGCGGTTTGAGGTGAGTTCGGATTCATGAAAACTAGCCTTACAAGAGATATTGACGACTAGCAAATGCGAAGATAACAATTGATAAAAGCCAATGAGACCGGTCTCAACTCAAAAAGAGACCGGTCTCATATAAAAATCCATCGAAATCCGACATGCGCTCGCATGGGCCGGACGTGCGGTTTCTGCCGTCGCCCGGATGGGACCCCTGCGTCGTGGAAAACCGCAAACGATACCACCAGAGGAGAATGAAACGATGAAATTTCCCGAGATTGTCACGTCCCCCTTCGCCAGAGTTCGCGTCGCCCTTTTTGCCATCGCCCTTGGCCTTTCAGCAGGTGCCGCGCCGGTCTCTGCCGAAGATAATCCCTATGGCCTGATCGATCCGGGCGTCATCAGCGTCGGCACGATGGGTGACGCAAAGCCCTACGCTTTCACGACCGCTGACGGCAATTTCACCGGCTTTGACATCGAACTTTTTCTCAATGTCGCCGAGCGCATGGGCTTCAAAAAAGAGCAGGTGGTCTTCACCGGTCAGGAATTCTCGGCCCTTATGCCATCGGTCGCCAACAGCCGCTTCGACGTTGCGGCCGCAGCGATCGGTACCACCGCAAAGCGCAAGGAGACAGTCGATTTCTCCGATGGTTACCTTGCGGGTTACCTCACCGTGTTGACGTCGGATGCGGGCATTACCGACGTTGCGGGCCTCAAGGGCAAGCGGCTCGGCGTCGTGCAGGGAACGCTGCAGGAAATCTATGCACAGAAGAACTTCACGAGTGCCGACCTCGTGAAATTTCCGGACAACAACTCTGCTGTGTCGGCCCTCAACAACGGAACGGTCGATGCGCATTTCCTCGACTACGAGGCCGCCAAGGACTATTCGGCGCGTTACCCAGTGCTGAAGGTGGCGATCAACATCCCGAGTTTTGATGCGCCGGCCGGCTTCGTCGTCCGCAAGGGCAACGACGCACTGCGCGAAGCTCTGAACAAGGGTCTTCATGCCGCCATGCAGGACGGAACATGGAAAAAGCTCCACGAAAAATGGTTCCCCGGCACCCCCATGCCAGAGGCCTATCTTCCCAAGCAGTGATGCCACCTTCCGGTCCGACCTCTGTCGGTCGGGCCGGCCTTTCTTGCAAGGGACCATTTGATGAACTGGCTTGAAAATCTGCGTCGCAGCTTCCTTGACTGGAATGCGATGGCCGAAGTCCTGCCGACCATGATCACTGTCGGCCTGAAGAATACATTGATCCTGGCCGCGGCTTCGACCGTGCTTGGCGTCGTCATTGGCATGGTGCTTGCCATCATGGGCATCTCTCGCTCACCTTGGCTGCGCGTTCCCGCCCGCGTCTATACCGATGTCTTCCGCGGTCTGCCGGCCATCGTCACCATTCTTCTGATTGGCCAGGGCTTTGCGCGCATCGGACGCGAGCTCTTCGGCCCGTCGCCCTATCCCCTTGGCATCCTGGCGCTCAGTCTGATTGCCGGTGCCTATATCGGCGAAATCTTCCGCTCAGGCATTCAGAGCGTCGATCGCGGCCAGATGGAGGCGTGTCGGGCGCTGAGTATGAGTTACGGCCAGGGCATGCGGCTGATCGTCGTGCCCCAAGGCGTGCGCCGCGTGTTGCCGGCGCTTGTCAACCAGTTCATCGGCAATGTGAAGGATTCGAGCCTTGTCTACTTCCTCGGCCTGCTTGCATCGGAGCGCGAGATTTTTCGCGTGGGGCAGGACCAGGCGGTCGTAACTGGTAATCTTTCGCCGCTGCTGCTTGCAGGCATCTTCTATCTCATCGTCACCGTGCCGCTGACCCATGTCGTCAACGCGATCGACAATCGCTTGAGACTTGGAAAGCAACGCCCTGCGATCATTACCAGTGGCCTGGAGGAGGTCAGCGAACTCGACGGCACCGGCAGCATATCTCAGCCTAAATTCAAGGGGGGCAGCCTCGATGTGTGCCGGCTCGGCATGGCCTATGGCGAACTCGATGTGCTGAAGGGCGTCGATCTTACGGTGAAAGCTGGTAGCGTCACCTGTATCATTGGTCCGTCCGGCTCGGGCAAATCCACTCTCTTGCGCTGCCTCAACCGATTGGTCGAGCCGAAGAGCGGGGATATCCTTGTCGACGGACAAAGCATTCTCGCCATGAAGCCGGAGCGGCTGCGCCGGCGTGTCGGCATGGTCTTCCAGCACTTCAACCTCTTCCCCGATCATACGGCGCTCGAAAACGTCATGCTGTCGCTGACGAAGATCAAGGGCCTGCCAAAGGCTGAAGCCGAACGCATCGCCAAGGCGCGGCTTGCCGATGTCGGCCTTGCAAGCCGCCAGCATCACCGTCCCGGTGGTCTTTCGGGCGGTCAACAGCAGCGTGTTGCGATCGCCCGCGCGCTGGCGATGGAGCCTGAGGTCATCCTGTTCGACGAGGTGACAAGCGCGCTCGATCCCGAACTGGTCAAGGGTGTGCTCAATCTTATGGCCGATCTTGGAAAGCAGGGAATGACCATGGTCGTCGTCACCCATGAGATGGGCTTTGCCCGTCGGGCCGCCGATCAGGTCGTGTTCATGGACGAGGGCCGCGTGGTCGAGGCGGGAACGCCCGAGGCGATCTTCGACAATCCCGAAAGCCCGCGCCTCCAGCGCTTCCTTGCGGAAGTGCTCTGACCACCCGCCGCATGGAGATGACAATGACACGGAACGGTACGATGGGGCGTGCTTGGCTGCGCAAGGATTGCGATCAAAGCGGCTCTTGCGGCGATCCAGTCGAGCCGTCTGGGCAGGGCGGCGGCCATCGCCTTTGCCTCAACCGTTTCAACGGGGGACCGCTCTTGTCAGGGCTGGATGATGCCATCGCCAACATGAAGGCGGTTGACGTTCTCATTCGCTCAGCGACGACCGGCGGCTGGGAAACCTTCTGATCTTTCTCACGATCATCACGCACAACCATTGAAAGACACGAAAATGAACGACAACGTCATCAGTTCAACGGTCATCATCGGAGCCGGTATCTTCGGCGTTTCCACCGGTCTGCAGCTGGCCCGGCGCGGCATCCGGGTGACCATCGTCAATGACGGTCCGCCGGCCAACGGCGCTTCGGGCCGTTCGCTCTCCTGGCTCAATTCTGCGCGCATGCGCTCCAGACCCTATCATTTGCTGCGCATGGCAGGGATCGACCGTTATCGCACGCTGGCTGCACGTAACCCTGATGCGGACTGGCTCCGCTTCGAGGGCGGACTGACCTGGGACGCCGAGGGCGAGGGGAATGAGATCGTTTGCGCCTTCGACTACGAGACCTCGATCGGCTATGACGCTCAGCATCTTTCGGCCGACCAAATCGCGAGTGTGACCCCTGGCGTTGATGCAAGGGCCGTCACGTCGCCGGGCGCCATCTTCAATCCAGGGGAGGGTTGGGTCGATTTGCCGAGATTGATCGACCATTTGCTTGAGGAGTTTCTTACGCTGGGCGGCGTGCTCATTACGGATCAGGGCAAAGCCAGGGTCGTGGTCGAGGGCGGGCGGGCCATCGGGGTCGACACGACATCCGGTACCCGTTTCAAGGCGGATGCCGTCCTTCTTGCCACTGGCCCTGCCGTACCGGAAATGGCCGCCGACTCCGGGCAGACGATCGGCGATGGGACACCGATTGCACTTCTGGTGCAGACCAAACGGCTTGACCATCCCCTCAAGGCCGTCTTGAACACGCCGCGTGTCGCGGTGCGTCCGGCACCAGACGGAACCCTTTCGCTTGATGCCGACTGGGCGGCAGATCAAGGCGTGAAGATCAATCCGGATGGCAGCTATGAGATCGACCACTCAGTCGTTGTGGCTTTGCTTGAAGAAGCGTCGAAGGTATTGGAGGGTAATCCAAAACTCGAGGTTGCTTCCATCGGCGTCGGCGGCAAGCCAATCCCCGGCGATGGAGAACCGGTCCTCGGTGCATTCAAAGCCATTGCAGGCTACCATGTTGCCTTCAGCCATAGTGGCGCAACGCTCGGCCTCATCGTGGGCGAGCTGCAAGCTTTCGAAATCGCCACGGGGAGGGAGCATCCTATGCTTGCTTCGTTCCGACCTGAACGGTTTGCTGCGCATTAGTTGGCGCGTGGTTTTTGCATGTGGTCTCGCCGCGAAATACAGCGGGACCCTTAGCGCAATTGTCGCGCCAAGGTGAATGGCGAGGTAATTCCATTGATTTGACACAATGCCGAGCCGCAATCTGCTGGCTGGGACAGTTTGCGTTCCCTCGTGGCGTGGCAGCGTCAAGGCATTGAACAACGAGGTGGCGTCCTCGCTGCTTCGAGCCAATATGCCGAGATGGTAGCGTGGAAGGGCTTCGGACAGCCCGCGGAAACCTTCGCCGGATTTCGGCCTCAATCGAGACCGAAGAAGCAGGTTGAGAGTTGAAATCGCAAGGACGCGGACGTGCGCATACTCCTGGTCGAAGATGATTACATTCTCGGCTCCTCGCTGAAACGCGCATTCGAGAAGCACGCCTATGGCGTGGATTGGTTCCGCGATGCCGAGACGGCGCTTGATGCGCTGCGCGACAGTCAATTTGGATGTGTGATCCTCGATGTCAATCTTCCCAAAGCAAGCGGCTTCGAGGTGGTCCGTTCGCTGAGGAGGGGAGGCAACGACGTCCCGATCCTGATGCTGACGGCGCTTGACAGCGTGCGCGATCGCGTCAACGGCCTGGACGAGGGTGCGGACGATTACCTCGTCAAGCCCTTTGACCTTGACGAACTGCTCGCCCGGCTGCGTGCACTGATCCGGCGACGGCAGGGCCGCACCGAAACCATTATTCGATGCGCCGACGTCGAGCTCGACCCTTCGGCCATGGTGGCGCGTCGAAATGGCGTACAGCTTCACATCCCCGCCAAGGAGTTCCATCTGTTGCGCCTCCTGATGGAGCGGAGCGGACGGTACGTCACGAAGAACGATATCGAATATGCACTCTACGACACGGATGTTTCGGTCGAGAGCAATACGATCGAAGTGACGGTCTATAATCTGCGCAAGAAGCTCGGTACCGATTTCATCCGATCGATCCGCGGCGTCGGCTACATGGTCGAGCGGCAGCAGTGACACTCAGCCAACGTCTTTTTCTCCGCATTCTCCCGACACTCATCATCACGATCGCCATCGTCGGCATCTTCGCCTATCACAGCGCAACGCGCGAGATCGACAACATCTACGATGCGCAGTTGATCAACGATGCCAACGTGCTCTGGTCGTTGATGAAGCACCCCCTCACACGAATGACTGCGAGGCCGACGGTGCAGGTTCCGGATCTTGATTTCAATATGGACAACCAGCTTGCGCTCAACGAGGATGCGGACGACTATGCCGACGCCCATTCGTTTCGCGCCTGGAAGGGGCCGGCACTGGCCTTTGCCAGCAGCAACGCCTTTCCAGCCGAGGTCAAGCGCTTCTCGGCCGGTTTCTCCGATGTGACCTATCAGAACGAGCTCTGGCGGATCTACTCTCTGCCGATCCCGAATAGCGACGTGACCATCGAGGTCGCCGAAAAGATCATCCTTCGGGAAGGCCTCGTCGATAACATCCTTCTCAATCTCGCCTTTCCGCTGCTCGTCCTTGTGCCTGTCAGTGCCATCATCATCTGGCTCGCCATCAATAACGGGCTTGCCAATGTCCGGGGACTGGTCTCGCAGATCCGGACCCGCACGCCGGATGATCTGTCGATGATTGCGACGGGAAGACTGCCGCGGGATCTGACGCCGCTTGTCCACTCGCTCAACAACCTTTTGCGAAAGCTAGGCCACTCGCTGGCAATGGAGCGGCGCTTTTCCGATCTTGCCGCCCATCAACTGCGCACACCGCAGGCCGGCATCAAATTGCTTCTGCAAATGTTCGATCGTGCCGATTCCGACGAGGAGCGCGCCGCCCTGCTGAAGGACCTTGTTGTCAGCAATGAGCGCGCCATGCATCTCATAGAACAGCTGCTGCGGCTTGCACGGGTCAGCCATCAGCCGCTGCAGCTGGAGGCGTTGCCACTGCGCCAGATTGCGGCGGCAGCCCTGGCGGATTTTGGGGTCATGCTCAATCGCCGCGGTTTCAATGCCGGGCTGGTCGGAACGCAAGACCCACAAGTCTTGACCGACCGTGCCCTGCTGCGCGTCATGATCGATAATCTCCTCGACAATTCTATCAAATATTCGCCTGCCGGCGGTCGCATCGAGGTACGCATCGAACCTAGCTCGCGCGGCTTTCGCCTCTCCATTGAAGACAGCGGCCCCGGTATCCCACCCGAACAGCGAGAAGCCGCATTTCAGCGGTTCAACCGCCTTGACGCGCGAGCCGGCGAGGAGGGCGCGGGATTGGGATTGCCGATCGTCGCCGATATCGGCAACCGTCTCGACATTGGGATCAGCCTCGGCACGCCTGCCTGGGGATCCGGCCTGAAGGTGGATCTCGATATTCCTGCCGCGTAAGCGGTCAATTCAGTTTCGCTTCACATTCGCCTCATCTCGCCTTCAGGTAGCGACGCTAAATGCTTCGTCACATTGAAGGAGCATGCGATGCAGGTGTTTTGCGATTTCGACGGAACCATATCGAAAGAAGACGTGACCGATCTGGTTCTGGACCGCTTCGCGCGTCCAGAGTGGCGCGAGATCGAAGATCAGTGGACCAACGGCAGGATCACAGCCGCCCAGTGCATGCGCCGCCAGATCCAGCTGCTTCAGGCAAAACACGAAGACATCGACGCATTCCTGGACATGATCGAAATCGACAGTGCCTTCGGAGCTTTCAAGGCATTCTGTGAAAAGAACGGGTTCGGCCTCACCATCGTCAGCGACGGTGTCGATCATTTTATCAGGCGGGTCCTTGCCAGACATGGTCTTGAAGACATTCAGATCATCGCAAACAAGCTGATTTCTCGCCCGCACGCTTGCACTATGCCCGATTTCGATCTCGGCTTTCCGTTCAAGAGCGCAGCCTGCGCTTCTGGTGCCGGCGTGTGCAAATGCGCCCAGGTGAGGCCGTCCGGCAACCATATCTATATCGGCGACGGCCGCAGCGACTTCTGCGTCTCCCACGAGGCGCAGCTTGTCTTCGCCAAGGCCAAGCTTGCGGATTATTGCCGCGCGAACTGCCTTCCTTTCATCCCCTATAGCGGTTTCGCCGAAATCCAGGCGAGTGTCGCAGCCATCCTTTTTAGCCCGTCACGGCAGCCTGTTGCGCTGCCCGTGGCAAAAACTGCGTGAGAAGAGGACTTCATGCGTTCCAACCTGAAACTTGCTGCAAGCATGCACCCCATCGCTTCCGAAGACGAGCTGCGACGGCTCGAAGAGACCTATTGCTCCCACGGCGATACGGTTCACTATTCGCAGAAGCCGAAATTCTTCGAAAGCTGCGATGGTTCATTCGTCTTTGACGCAGCCGAGACACCATTTCTCGATCTCCAGATGTGGTATTCGGCCGTCAATTTCGGCTATCGCAACGAGCGTTTGAACAATGTCGCGCATCGGCAGCTGGATCGATTGCCGCAGGTCGCCTCGCAATATCTCCATCGCGAAAAGGTCGAACTCGCAGCGCTGATCGCTCGGGATGCCGAACATAAATTCGGTTCGAAAGGTCGCGTTCACTTCAATGTCGGCGGCTCGCAGGCCGTCGAGGATTCCTTGAAGCTCGTTCGCAACTATACCGGCGGCAAGAGCCTGATGTTCGCCTTCGAGGGCGGATACCATGGGCGAACGCTCGGCGCGACGTCGATCACCTCAAGCTACCGCTATCGCCGGCGTTACGGCCATTTCGGCGAGCGTGCCCAGTTCATCGAATTCCCCTATCACTTTCGCGGGCCGAAGGGCATGTCGAAGGAGGAATACGGGCATTATTGCGTCCAGAAGTTCGCGCGGCTGTTTGAAAGTGAGTACAACGGCGTCTGGGATCCGAAGGCCGGAAAATCGGAATATGCCGCGTTTTACATCGAACCCATCCAGGGCACCGGCGGCTATGTCATTCCGCCGATGAATTTCTTCAAGGAGCTCAAGAAGGTCCTCGACGATCACGGCATCCTGCTTGTCGTCGATGAGATCCAGATGGGCGTCTATCGGACCGGAAAGCTCTGGTCGATCGAACATTTCGGCGTATCGCCAGATGTACTCGTGTTCGGCAAGGCGATCACCAATGGTCTCAATCCGCTCTCGGGCATCTGGGCCAAGGAAGAGATGATCAACCCGACGATCTTCCCGCCAGGCTCCACGCATTCGACCTTTGCCAGCAACCCGATGGGCACGGCCGTCGCTCTCGAAACACTGAAGATGGTGTCTGAGACCGACTTCGGCGCGAATGTGATGGAAAAGGGCGCGCACTTCCTCGAAGGCCTGAAGGACCTGCAGTCGCGGCATGCGATCGTCGGCGATGTCGATGGCCTTGGCCTTGCCCTTCGCATGGAAATCTGCGGGCCTGACGGCTTCACCCCCGACAAGGCGACGCTCGACTGGATGGCGGATGAAGGCATGAAGGGTGATCTTGTGGTCGATGGCAGGAAATATGGATTGGTGCTCGATGTTGGCGGATACCACAAGAACGTCATCACTCTTGCTCCGAACCTGATGATCAGCCGCGAGGAGATCGAGCTTGCGATCTCGCTGCTCGACCAGCTTCTGACACGCGCCGAGCGGAGGTAGAACCTTGCAGCTCCTCCTTCTCCATCTTGATGATGCGTTGGAGTTGCAGCCCGACTTCGTGCATTCCTGCCGGATGGCAGGGGCGCGCGAAGTCGAGGCCAAGGATAGCGGCCGCGCCATCAGGCTGTGGGGGCGCCGGCCGGACCTTGATACCGTCTGGCGCAACCTGGCGAAGGCACGGCCCTCAGCCGGTGAGGGAGCCCGCCTTTGTTTCATGGGATCGGGCGACTTCCACCATGTGACGGCTCTTCTTCTGTCGCAGGCTCTGGAAAATAGCCGCAAGGCCGTCACCGTTATCCATATCGACAATCACCCCGACTGGGTCCATTTCGACCCTGGCATGCATTGCGGTTCCTGGGTCAACAAAGCGCTCGAACAGCCACTGGTCAAAAAAGTGATAACCCTCGGGGTCTGCAGCCGCGATCTCAAGTCGCCGGAGCGCAAGGGGGCCAATCTCATGCCGCTATCCGATGGCCGCCTGGAACTCTATCCCTATCAGCATCCGCCGAGCAAAGTGAAACTGCACTACGGCTCCGGCCCGAGTTTCAGCCAGATCGACGGCGCCCTGCACTGGCAATCGATATCGGAACTCGGCGAGAGCAATTTCCTCGACCGGCTTCTTGGCCGCATCCAAACCGAAGCGGTCTATGTAACGATCGACAAGGACGCCCTCTCCGACGCCGATGCCGTGACCAATTGGGATCAGGGCTGCATGCGGCTACCCTACGTCCTTTGGCTGCTCAGCGAAATCGGTGAACGGTATCGCGTCATCGGAGCAGACGTGACCGGCGATTATTCGACGCCGCACTACGGCGGCGATCTTTACACGCGCGCGATGAAGAAAGCAGAGGTGCTGATCGATCAGCCTTTCCGCCGTCGCGACATGAAGGCCGTCCGCAACATCAACAGCGCGGCAAACCATGCACTGCTCGAAGTCCTGTCGGAGCTGATGGCATGACGACGGGACTGACAGGATCGACGTTCGCCATCATTGCTTTTTGCATTCTTGCCGAAACCGGCCGCGAGCTGTGTTTCAAGCATGGCGCAGCAAGCGTGCTGGTTGAGACCCTTCAGAAACCGGTCATCTGGCTCGGGATCGTTTTCTGGGCGGCCGAACTGGTTATGTGGACGCGCGTGCTGGAACAGGTGGCGTTGTCGGTGGCCTTTCCGCTGATGGCGCTGAGCTATGCGGCGATCGCTTTTGCAGGCGCCGCCATCTTCAAGGAAACCATCAATTTTCGCCACGCTCTCGGCATCGTCCTGGTGACGGCCGGCGTGGTCTGTATTGGAGCGACGGGACTATGAAAATCTTCGCGCACACGAAATGGGATATCGTGCCGGTGCTTGCCGCGACAGCGCATCTGGCATTCAACATCTATCTGATCGCCGGCTTCCAAAGCCGGCCGCTCTGGCTGTCGGCGGTGCTCGGTGCGGTCTATGCCGTGTCGATATCGTGGAACATCAACAGCATCTCGCACAACTTCATCCACACGCCGTATTTCAAGCCGAAGTGGATGAACTACGCATTCAGCCTGCTCGAATCCGTAACGATCGGCTTTTCGCAGGTCTATTATCACTGGGTGCATATGCGTCACCATTCCGGCAATAGCGACCGTCCCAACGAAAACGGCGAGACGGTCGACCTCCTGTCGATCTACAAGCATGGCAAGAACGGTGCGCCGGAAAATGTCTTCTCCTATACCTTTCTCAGCTTCTTCCGCGATGATGTCGGCGACATCCATCGAGCGATTGCGAAAAAAAGGCCGTTCGATGCGAGATGGGCGCGCATCGAGCTCGTCTCGTTCTTTGCCTTCGTCGTCCTCGCTCTTATCTACGACTGGAGAGCGGCGTTCTTTTTCCTGCCGTTTTACTATCTTGGCAACTGCCTGTCCTCCCTCAACGGCTATTACGAGCATCTGAACGGCGACCCCGATGTCCCCATCGCCTGGGGCGTCAGCAGCCATAACGGTTTCTACAACTGGCTCTGGTTCGGCAACGGCTATCACGCCGAACATCACTACCGCCCGAAGATGCACTGGACGAAGCTCAGGACCTTCCACGATCAGATCAAGCAGGAGCAGGAGGCGGCGGGCACGCATGTGATCAGCACTTGCCATGCTCTGGGTTTCATGGCGAAGGAGAACCGCCAGCAGGGAGAATTCCCGCATGTCGGCTGACGGTCTTTCCTTCTTTCTCGAGGGCACGAACGGCAAGGGCGTCATCCTCGTTCATGGGCTGACGGGGGCGCCGGCGGAAATGCGGCTTGTGGCGAGGCAATTCCATCGCCGCGGCTTCAGCGTCTACGCCCCGCTGCTGGCCGGCCACGGCGAAAACGAAGCGGCGCTCCGTCGCTCGCGCTGGGAAGACTGGCTCGGCAGCGTCGAAACGGCGGCTGGTTGGCTTTGCGAACGCAGCGATATGGTCTTTGCCGCCGGAATTTGCGTTGGCGGCAAGCTGGCGATGATGGCAGCCGATCGCCATCCCATGTCGATCCGTGCCGTCGCCGTCTATTCGCCCTGTTTCCATTACGATGGATGGGACGTGCCGCGCTATTATTCGCTGTTTTCTCCGCACATTCGCTGGATCTCGTTTATCCCATTCATCGACCGGCTGAATTTTCGCGAGACGGCTTCCCTCGGCATCAAGGACGAGCGCATGCGCCGAATGGTGGCCGGCATGACAGGCGAGGGCATGCTCGAAACCTTTCCCGGCCGCGGCCTGATCGAGATGCATGAGCTTGGCCGGACGCTGAAAGCGCGGCTTCCCGACATCAGGACACCGACCCTGATCCTCCATTCGCGCGAAGACGATCTCAGCGGACCCGCGCATGCCCAGTATATCGCCGCGCATATTGGCGGGCGCCGGGAGCTGCGCTGGCTCGACGACAGCTATCACATGATCCATCTCGATCGGCAGCACAGGCGTGTGGCTGACATGACAGCGGAATTCTTCGAGGCAGAATATGCAGCAGCAAGCGCTTAAAGTGCGGTCACCTGAAGCGCAGGTCTCAAGCGATACGTCATCTGTGGCGGCGATGATCGTTCCGAGCATTCGAATACTCGACCGCGATGACTGGAACGCCTGCTTCCCCGGTGAGGTCGAGACCTATGACTATTTGCTCGCGGTCGAGGAAGCCGGTATCGAGGGTTTTGAGTGGCGCTATGCGGTCGTGCGCGAAGACGACGAGATTGTTGCCGCCATGCCGGCATTCCTTTGCAGCTATGCCCTTGAGACGACGCTGGAGGCCGGGCGTTTCCGCAGGGTGGTGGAAAGCATTCGCCGCATCTTCAGCGGCTTTCTGACGCTGCGCCTCGCCTGTCTTGGCTCACCTTGCACGGAGACGGCTTCCATCGGCTTTCATCCTGATATCGCGCAGTCTCGCCGGCCGGCGCTTTTTACCGAACTCCTCGACGCTTTCGAGGCGCATGCGCGCATGGAAGGTTGCTCGCTGACGGCGCTGAAGGATCTGTCCTACCCCATTCCGTCAGGCGTCGAACCGGTCTTGTCGACGAGAGGTTACGCCGAGATCGGCGGACTGCCGACAGCATGGATGAACATCGGGTTCGGTACGATCGACGCCTATTTTGCCACTCTGTCCACGGCAACCCGCAAGGATATGCGTCGGAAACTGCGGAGCCGGCAGGAGGTTCGGGTCGAATACCGCACGGAATTCGGTGATCTCCTGCCGCGCGTCATGCAGCTCTATCGTGAGACGCGCGAGCGGAGCGGATTACAGTTCGAAGAGCTGACGCCGGCCTATTTCGAAGGGGTGCTGAAAGGCATGCCTGGCCGATCTTTCTGCGCAATGTATTTTGTGGGCGACGAACTGCTTGCTGCCAATCTGCTGATCCACGACGAGGACAGGTTGGTCGACAAGTTCTTCTGTATGGACGGTCAGAAGGGCAGATCCTACAATCTCTATTATCTCAGTTGGTGCGCCAATATCGAATATTGCCTGAGCCATGGCATGGGCCGCTATCAGAGCGGGCAGGCCTACTATCGCAACAAGGTTCGGCTTGGAAGCTGCTTGACGGCAAATGCGATGTATTTCCGCCATTCCAATTCGCTGCTGCAATTCATCCTCAAGACGATCTCGCCGCTTTTTGCCGCAGACGATGGTGGCGAGGTGCAAGGATGAGAACGATGCGGCCGATCTGGCTGATGGTGCCGCTCCTGAACACGGCGCAACAGATATTGCTGAAGCAGAGCGCGGTCGATGCGGGCAGGGCGGGCGGAGCTTGGCTGGGCGATATTCTGTCGTCACACTGGTTCCTGGCGGCGATTGTCGCAGAGATCGTCTGCTTTGCCATCTGGATGAGCGTGCTCTCCGAGCTCGATCTCAGCAAAGCCTTCCCGCTCTCGGCCATCAGCTATGTTCTCATCATGGGCGTTGCCTGGCTCGCCTTTGGCGAGCCATTGCCGTTGCTTCGGCTTGCGGGCAGCCTCCTGATCTTGGTCGGTGTCTGGTTGATCGCAACGGCGTCGAGACCGGCCGGCTGAGCGGTTGAATTACGGATTTCAGAAGCTGACGTTGAAGGCCTTGGTGAGCGAGATGCCGATCACATTCTGGTTCTCGCTGCCGAGCTTCGATGTGATCGGGCTGTTGGCCGCATCTCCGGTCAGGCGATCGAAGCGATCATAAATCTGCAGCGTCCAGGTCGGGGTCACATTATAGGCGGCCGAAACCGTAAAGCCGATCGACTTCAGTCCGCCCTTTGCATCGAAGGCAGGTAGGGCGCCGTTCTGCAATGCTTCGCTCGACGAAATGCCGAAATAGGTCCGCATATACGCGCCGTTGCCGAACGAAGCACGAGGGCCTGCCGAGAGCAGCCATCTGTCGCCGAGCGGCTGGAACCAATCGGCGCCGATATCGACGACGAGACCGCTGCCATTCGATACGGCCTGGCGGATTTCGGAGCGGAATCGAAGCTGGTTCGGAATCGCCCAATATTGTGCAAAAATCCCGGCATCGACGTCCCAATCCACCGAGTGGATGCCTTTCAAGCGGTCATCATCGGACTGCGAACGGCTGTCGCGCAAGCCGACTACCGGACCCGCTTCGAAGCCGCCGAAGTCGATAAGGCCATAATCGATATTGTCGTCCGGCGCGCTGTGCTCATCCGGTTCGTCGAAACGCCTGATATCGAAAGAGGGCAAGGCGCTGAAGGCATCATGCTTCGAGCCCGGAAATTTCGGACCGTACTCGACACTCGCACCCAATGTCACGATCCAGGTGCCGGAATCGGGATGGTTGCGCGTGTCTGCGCTATCGGCGGCACGCGCCAGCGACGCGGTCAACAGCCCCCCCAAGGCGACAGAAAAAAGCGTAAGCCTCTTGGCTCTCATTCTCAACGAGATTGCTCTCCGGATAAAGCATCGCCCCTAGGCGCCACGATGCAGCCGAAAAATGGCCGGCAAGGCGAGGCTAGTCAATAGGTTATCTGCGCGAGGGCATGTCGGGGTCGTGATCCCTGCGCGACTATCGTTCCGTCGGTCGCCGCCGAGACGATGTTGACCCAGCCCATCGCGAAGTCGTAACCAATCTGACCGAATTGCAATTTCGAGTTCCTTTCCTGGCGATCAGCAGCGAGTGCCACTCTCAGGATAGGACAGCTTGGCGTCTCGGATTTCATCGGTCGGCGAAGAAATATTCCTTGTTTACCTCTCGGCAGCCGCTCAAGAGGCACGATCTCCCTCAGCCCAAGGGGTCGCCGAATCCCGCATAGGATCAAAGGCTCCGGGCCAACATGACTAAATGCAAAGCTGCAAGTTGCCAAATTGTGTGATTTTCGCATCACTTTCCATAAGGTTGTAAAAACCGGTTGGCAATGGCGAATTGGTTCGTTACAAAACGCTTACCGCTTTAGATCGAACATAGGGAGGCGTTGCATGAGACCAGCAATCATCGAAACCTTCCTGCGTGGAATGTCCCGACACTAGGTCATTTCCATTCGCGGCCTGCCTTGAGCGCGCGACACGCGGTTTGTCTCCCTTCATAGCCCGATTGATCTGACGGGATCATTTCGTCTCCCGCACGGGCTGTGCCCTTAAACTCTCGATTTTGAGGACCGGTTACCGAGATACGGGCCGGGCTGGTTAAAATGACTCGCAAGAAGCTCGATTTTCGCGCCGATGCCTATCGCCACGTGCTCGGCTTTGTTTTCCATCATTGGACCCATCGGCCGGCATTGGTCGGCGGCATCATCGTGCTGGTGATCTCAAGCACGCTGGCCGAAGTCATGGTGCCGGTGTTTTCCGGCCAGATCGTCGATGCCATTGCAGGCAGCGATGGGACTGACGGTGCCCTGCGCGCCTTTGTCATCGTCGTGGCACTCGGCCTGACCAGCGTGGCACTGCGCTGGTTCATCTTCAATGGCATTATCCGGCTGACGCTGCGCACCATGGCGGATGTGGTCAACAATGGCTTCCACAAGGTGCAGCGTTTCTCAACCGACTGGCACGCCAACAGCTTTGCCGGTTCCACGGTGCGCAAGATTACCCGGGGCATGTGGGCGCTCGACTCGCTCAACGACCTGCTCCTGGTCGCCCTGCTGCCGTCCATCGTCATGCTGGTCGGCGCCAGTATCGTGCTCGGAAGCTACTGGCCTATCATGGGCCTAGTCGTGAGCGCGGGATCGCTCATCTATATTGGTGTGACTGTGACGCTCTCCATGGGTTTTGTGTCGCCGGCGGCAAGGCTTGCCAATGCCTGGGACACCAAGCTTGGTGGTGCGCTGGCGGATGCCATCAGTTGCAACTCAGTGGTGAAAGCCTTCGGCGCCGAGAGCCGCGAAGAGACGCTACTGGCCCACGTGCTCGCCAAATGGGACAGACGCACGCGGCGAACATGGAAGCGCGGCACATTGAGCGGCACGATCCAGGGCTTCATGATGGTTTCCATGCAGGCCGGTATTTTGGGAACGGGCTTGGTTATGTGGCAGCGGGGGCTGGCGACAGCTGGGGACATTACCTTCGTGCTGGCAATGTTCTTCGTCCTGCAGGGCTATCTGCGCGATGTCGGCCAGCACATCCGCAATCTGCAGCGGGCCGTCAACGACATGGAAGAATTGGTGCTGCTCGACAAGATGCCGCTGGGCATCGAGGACAAACCGCACGCTGCGCCGATCAAGATCGGCAGGGGTGAGATTGTCTTCGAGCGAGTCACCTTCCAATACGGCGCTCATCCCAACCCGCTTTATGAGGATTTTTCGGTCACCATCAAGCCGGGCGAGCGCGTGGGACTAGTGGGACATTCGGGCTCGGGCAAAACGACCTTCGTCAAGCTCATCCAGCGTCTCTATGACGTGAAGTCGGGCTCGATCCGCATCGACGGGCAGGATATCGCCCAAGTCAAACAGTCAAGCCTGCGCGGCCAGATCGCCATCGTGCAGCAGGAGCCCATCCTGTTCCATCGCACATTGGCAGAAAACATCGCCTATGGTCGGCCGAACGCCTCACGGCGCGAAATCGAGCAGGCTGCGAAACAGGCCAATGCCCACGACTTCATCATAGACCTTCCCAAGGGTTATGAGACGTTGGTGGGGGAACGTGGCGTCAAGTTGTCGGGCGGGGAGCGGCAGCGTGTCGCCATTGCCCGGGCATTCCTGGCTGATGCGCCGCTGCTGATCCTGGACGAGGCGACCTCGAGCCTCGACAGCGAGAGCGAAGTACAGATCCAGCAGGCGATGGAACGTCTGATGGACGGTCGCACGACGCTTGTCATCGCGCACCGGCTGTCCACGGTGCGAGCGCTGGACCGGCTGCTGGTCTTCGACAAAGGAAAGATTGTTGAAGAGGGCGACCACCAGGCGCTCATCCGGTTCAATGAAGGCATCTATCGCCGGCTGTTCGAGCGGCAGGCGCTGGAGTTGACCAAGGGTTTGGTGGCCTCATGACCGCGGTGAGCAACCGTCGGAAACACGAAGCATTCATCTCGCTTGCGTCGATGATCCCGGCATAATCTGCCGGGGTCTGGTATCCGAGCGATGATGGTGCCGTCGAATATGAAGTCGCGACTTTTGGCGAGCGTGGCCTGAGGCCGGAACAAGGGTCGTGGGTAGGCGGCCCCCGCTCATCCACGGTGGATCGGGGTACGGGCGACGCCACTATGCCTGTTGCCTGGCGGCCACCCGGCAACAGGCTCAATCGCACAAAATCACGGCTGTGCGGATATAAGGGCGTTACACGTTCAAGGCGGCCGGCGACGTGGCAACGCAGGGATCTTCCACAGTCAGCGAGATGTCATCGAATGTCCTGCAGACGCCTGATCCTACTATTCTATGGACCAGATGGACCAGATGCATTCAAAGTTCTGACGTTCTACCAATTGCGAGAGGGAGGCCTTAAACGATGAAGCAGATCTACACGACCTTGGGACCAAAGCGCCGTGACGAACTCGGGATGATCCTCCCGCACGAGCATGTGTTCGTCGACCTTAGGACGCCGGACCAGCCTGGCTATGCCGAGGCGGAGACAGACGCCGTTGTAGCACTGATGGTCCCGCAGATTGAGGCGATCAAGAGACAAGGCATTACGCTGCTCGTCGAGTGTACGACGGGTGGCGTTGGAAGACGTGCTGACATAGATCTCGCTGTGTCGAAGGCAGCCGACTTTCCGATCGTCGTCCCGACCGGCAACTATCGCGAACCATGGATACCCGCTGGGGTAGCCGAGGCTAGTGAGAGTGATCTTGAACAATGGATGGTAAGTGAGCTTACAGAGGGAATCGAGGACACCGGTGTGCTGGCGGGATGGATCAAGCTCAGCGCCGGCGACGATGGGATTACGCCGCTCGAAGCCCGTATCCTCCGCGCCGCGGCAAGAGCATCCGTGCGGACCAATGCGGTAATCGGCTCGCATACGATCCGGGGAAGGGTTGTGATGGAGCAGTTGGACATCCTTCAGTCAGAGGGCTGCGCACCAGAACGCTTCATATCCATTCATACTCAGGAGGAAAGGGACTTCGGGCTTCACCGGGCATTGGTGGAGCGCGGTGCGTGGATCGAATACGACCATGTCGGAAGGGCCCCCGACGAGGAGCTGGTCGCAATGATAACGCGCGCCCTTGAAAACGGGCTGGGCGAGCAACTGCTCATAAGCCACGATCTCGGCTGGTATGATCCAGCGCAGCCCGGTGGTGGAACCCCGAGACCTTACACGCACCTTGTCGAGGGCCTTCTGCCGTTGCTCAAAGTCGCGGGTGTAGGCCAGGACACGGTCCGGCAACTCACCGAAGTCAATCCGTTCGAGGCATTTGCACGCTGAAGCAAGGCGCGATTCTCGCTTTTGGATGCCGCGGCGAGAGAGACGGCCGCGTGTCCCGTTGTGGATGAGAGCACGGGCAATCGCAATGACCGGATGGCGCTTTCCCGTTTCCCGTGCCGCCGGCGATCACGGACGTTACGGGTTGTGGTGAGAAGATGTGACAACATGTGAGCAAAATCCCTGAATTGTGGCAAGTGTTCGCCAATTTCGATGAACATATGCAGATGGCGGCTACACAGAGCCGCTTTATAGGAAAACTACCATGTCTATGCTTCGTAAGATCGCCGCAACGGGTCTAATCTCTCTGACCCTCGCCGTTGGCTCCATCGCAACAGTAACGCCCGCACTGGCTCACAACGGGGGAGGAGGTCATGGAGGGGGAGGCCACGCGGAAGGGGGGCACATGGGAGGATTTGGTATGGGCCATTTCGACAGGGAGGGAAACCGCGGTGCGTTTTTTGCCCATGACCGCTTCGATGGACGGTTCAGGGACCGCAGTCCTATCTTCCTGGGTAGCAACGATGACTATGATCGCTGCTATTGGCAATGGAACGATGAGCACTCCGGGCATCCAGTCAGAACCGAGGTATGCTACTAGTCGATGCGAAACATAAGGTCTTTCTGACGAGACGGTGACTGGCACGAACCAAAACCAGCAGTCGACCGAACTTGACCTTCTGGTTCAAACGCCGCCGCCGCAGCTTCTTCGTGCAACGCTGCGGCACGGCGCTCGCTAGAGTTTAGGCCAAGGTACCGCGTGTCCAAAGGTACCGCGTGTAATGCAAGCGACGCTTCGATGACTTGAAGATCTCGACGTCCTTCAAGCTCGCATTGTTAGCGACGTGTGCGTCCACAGCTCCCCAAACTCAATCCATTTGCCTGGCGCGGTTCGAGTACGGCTGCGCTTTTCAAGCGATATAAGGTCCAATCAATGCGAAATACCCTCAGCTCCGGACATCATGTCATCGATATCGACGGAATTCAGCAAAGCTTTTATGTCACGGGCCAAGGGCCGGTTATAGTAGTTCATCCCGGCGGCCCAGGGATCCACTGGCAATATCTTCGCATGGGTTTTTTGGAGCGTCATTTTACCATGCTGTACCTGGAACCAATCGGTACAGGTGGTTCAGGCCGGTTAGCGGAGCACCCCCATGGCTATACCGTCGAACGCTTCGCAAAACAGCTTGGCAGGTTCCTCGAGACACTCGACCTGTCCGAAGTCGTTCTTCTTGGTCATTCCCACGGAGGGTTCGTCATCCAGCAACATACGATCGACCACCCGGATCGCGTATCGGCAATGATCTTGTACTCGTCATCGGCTGTGACGGGCAGTGACTTCATGGCGGCGGCGGCAAACGGCGTTGAGAGCTTTGCCGATCGTTACCCGGTTGAGGGGCCGGCGGTACTGCGAGCCTGGCAGTCGGTTCCGAACATGTCGAGCGACGACGACTATACGAAGATCATGCGCGACCTGCTTCCCGTTTACTTTGCCGATGGTGTTCGTGAGAAGCTTGATCTTGAAGCGTTGCGCTCACGGATAAAGGCGACAATTCTCATAGGTAACAACGAGCCGTTCGATGTTCGAAAGAAACTTCAGGGCCTTTCCGTGCCGGTGCTTGTTCTCGTCGGCGATCACGATTTCATATGCGGTCCGAAACGGGGAAAAAACCTGCATGACAGCTGCTCGAACTCGGAGCTGGTACATTTCGCCCAAAGCGGCCATTTCGCGCACTTGGAACAGCCGGAAGAATTTTTAAGCGCAGTCCTCGCATTTTTTGAAGCTCATAAGCTGGTCTCACGATGAAGTCGTCCCTAATCTGCCCTCCCAGCGGGAGAAGATTCATTCAAAAGTAGTTCTCGGAGATTATAGGCATCGGCAGCCTTGGTTGTTTTTCGGTTTGACGATGGATCTTGCTACAGTTCTTCTTCTTCACAAGTGCTCGTTCATAGTCGGCGCGATCTGCTTTTTTTACGTTAGGTGGCGCTCCAGGGAGCCAGGCCTCGATTTTCTGGCAATCGGCGAAGGCCTTCTTGCTTTTGCATCCACGCTCGCCGGAGTGGGAGAGCAGGGCATATTGCCCTATGAGGTGTGGACTTTTGGAAGCTTTTCCGTCGGCGTCATAGGTTATGCGCTGATGGCGATGGGATTTGTCCAGTTGAGCGGCCGCCGGCGAAAGAGTACGGATTGCTTTCTGCTCGTTGTGGCCCTGACCTTGTCGGTCGCTGTTGGCTTTATGCATTGGTACGCCGAAAACCAAATGCGCGCTGCAATATTCAATGCGAACACCGCGGTTTTCCTTGGGGTCTCCTGCGCTGTCATCTTAAGGGATTTTTTCCTCGACCGCTTGCCCGCGAGATGGGGTCTGCTTGCATCGCTCGCGGCAGCGATGAGCTTTTCGACACTGGTCGCTGTCGGAATGATCTTTCCGCAGTATGGGCCGGTCGAACCCCGCTATGCCTTTTTCATGCTTATCATTTGCCATTTCTCTGTCGCGCTCTTCGTGGTTGTCCTGGTCCAGGAACGAGCGGAAGCTCAGCTCAAACGTCTGGCATACACCGATGCACTGACGGGAATCCCAAATCGGCAGCACTTCCTGGCATCCCTTCCGAGAGAGCTCAGGGGAGGTGACGCCTTCATCATGATAGACATCGACCACTTCAAGAGTGTCAACGACCGCTACGGCCATGAAACTGGCGATGTGGTTCTTGTCGGCGTAGCACAAGCCATAGCCACGGCCGCTGGACGCAAGATCACGCTCGGCCGTCTTGGTGGCGAGGAGTTCGCGCTGTTTCTGCGTGATCAAACCGAAGAAACTGCTGTTGCAAAGGCGGATCAAATCCGCAGGACGGTCAATACTTTGGCATTCGCATCTGGTGCGGAGACGATAGTGCCGAGTGTGAGCGCGGGCGTTGCCGTTTGGAGAGGCGATTGCAATGCACAGAAGCTGCGGGATCAGGCAGACCAGGCACTCTACCTTGCGAAGCGAGGCGGCCGTAACCGAGTAGAGCTATATGCAAACCCACAAAACATGGAAGAACTCTCTTCAAGCGCGACGGCAACGACCGTAACCCAGCATTCGAGCGGACCCGAACATCCCCTGGGGGAGCTTGCCGCTTAGCTGCAATTATCAGGTAGCCGGCTCTGTTGGCGTCGCTCCCATATCCCTGCCCAGCCATCTCACCTGCAGTGGCTGTTCGCCTCTTGCAAACTCCTCCTCACGAAAGGAGGGGGAGGCGGTTGTTTTTCGGAGCTGGGCCAAGCTTGGACCGCTCCAACCGGTGTGGCCGCGCCCATTCGCGCCGCGCTTCCTCGGAAAGCACGAGACCATGACCCAAGCGGTCTGGTGCGTAGGCGAAGCCGTCGCGGATCTCGATCGGCGTCTCGACCAGGTGGTCAAAGTTCTGGAAGGAATATTCCAGCCATTCGACCTCCGGCAGTGCGACAGCCATGTGCACACCGATCTCCAGGAAAGTATTGCCGAGGCTGACCGGCACGCCCAGTTCGGCGGCCAGCCAGCCGATCCGCATAACGTCCGTCACCTGGCCGTGAACGTTCAGAATGTCGGTGCCGTGATGGTCGAGCAGGATCCTCTTGCCGGACAGGTCGAGATATTCCCCGCTGTTAATCTGCGTCCAGTTGACGGCGTGACGCAGGGTTTGCAAACCCTCGAAATCGTGGCGCAAGATGGGATCTTCCACCCAGAGGAGATTGTGTCCTGCATCGCGTATTGCCGTCAGCTTGACCAGGGCTTCCTTGGAACTCCAGGCTTCGTTCGGATCGATCATGATCTGCGATCCCTCCGGCACGACCTTCTTCAAGAGTTCGAGGCGGCGAAGGTCGCGGGCAAAATCGGGATGGCCAACCTTAATCTTGAAGGCCGTGTAGCCGACGCTTGCAGCATGCGCGAACAGTGCGCTGAAGGCGTCGTCGCTCAGATGGAAATCAAGGCCGCTCGCATAGGCGCCGACGCGGTTGCGTCGGCTTCCAAGAAGACGGTGCAAGGGCATGCCCGCCTGCTTGGCGACCAGATCCCAGAGAGCCACCTGCAGCGCTTCATGGAACGGCAGGGAATAGGCGCGCTGGTTGCCACCGCGCGGCCTGTTCACGCGATGAACCAGTCCGATCGCCTTTTCTCCCTTGATCGTCGGCCAGACCTCGCTCTCAAAAACAGCCTCGATCTCCGCCTGATCCGGCAGAGGATAAAAAAGGGTCTGGATGAATCCGAGCCCCACCTCGCCTGTGTCCGAGATCAGTTCGAGTGCTGCGACGTTGGTCTCGTCGGCGCGAACCTGGCTGTCGCCGATTACGCGGTCGCGAGCAAACTGAAATCGGGTTATACGGAAGTGGGAGAGAGACATCGTAGCGCTCACTGATCGTTTAAAATGTTGACCTGATCGATCAGAAAGGTGATATCGGACCTATGAAGAAACTGCAAGAGCTGCATGTCGCGAAGTCGGCGATCGGGGATGCTGCAGCAATGCGCCTCAGCGACATAGCCTATGAGCGCATCCTGGAAAGCCTGTTCGAGCGGAAGGTGCCTGTGGGTGCCTTCATCTCGCAGAACGAGCTGTCGGCAATCGTTGATGTTCCCGTGGCACCCTTGCGCGACGCGCTGCGGGTGCTGGAAGCGGAGGGCATTCTGACCATCCATCCTCGCTCGGGCATCCAGTTCGTCCGGCCGGGCATGGAGCTTACGCGCTCCACCTATCAGTTCCGCTCGATCGTCGAGCGCGCGGCTATTCGGGTGTTTGCCGAGGAGGGCGACGAGCATCTGATGAATGCCCTGGAAGTCAGGCATTCCAGGCTTATTCGCCAGCTTGAGCGCAACGGCATAGGGCCGGAACAGCTTCTGGAGACGGACGCGCTCGAACTGGAGTTGCACGGCGAGATCATCAAGGCCCTGCGCAATCCGCTGATCGACAGTGCTTACAAGCGCATGCACAATTATCTGCGTCTTCTGCGGCTCGAGCGAAAGGTCACGACGCCGATCCTTGTGCGCACGTTGAAGGAGCACCTCGATATCCTCGAAGCATGCAGCACGAGGGACGCGGATGCTGCCGAAAAGGCCCTGATTGCGCACTTCCAGGCTGCCGTACAACGCAATCTCGGTCTCGTCTGAGCGTTTCCACATTCGCTGTCTTCGAGCGAGTGTGTTGCGGGATTTCCAAAACGATGATATTGCCATCTGATCGATCAGATTGATGGTCTGATATCTCGGGAGGAGATGGTAGTGCAACTAAGCAAGCGTGAATTCCTGATAGCCTCGGCAGCTCTGAGCCTGGCGGCCAGCCTTCGCAGCGCCAACGCCGCCACCGCCATCAACTACTGGCACCATTTCGCCAGCCAGTCGGAGATGGCCGGACTCGCAAAGATCATCCAGCTTTTCGCAGCAGCAAATTTGGATGTGACGGTGACGCAGGAGGGCATCCCCAACTCCGAATATATGGCGAAGGTTTCGTCGGCGGTCGTTGCCGGAGGGCGCCCCGACACCGGCATGGTAATCGCCGAGCGTTTTGCTGACCTGACGGCGATGGGAGCGTTGGTTGACATCAGCGCGCGCGTCAACAATTGGGCCGGCAAGGCGAACTTGCCTGACAACCGCTGGACGGGAATGTCGCAGGATGGTGCCATCTACGCAGTTCCCGCCTACGCCTTTGTCGACTGGATGTACTACAGAAAGGACTATTTCGAGGAAGCTGGGCTTTCCGCTCCTCCCAAGACTTTCGAGGAATTCCTGGTCGCTTGCCGAAAGCTGACAGATCCCTCCAAGAACCGCTATGCATTCGGGATGCGCGGCGGCGCCGGGGCTTTCAAATACGTCATCGACGTGATGGAAGCGTTCGGCTCGCCGCTCGTCAAGGATGGCCAGGCCGCCATCGACAAGCCGGCCGCCGTCGAGGCGATCACCTTCTACGCCGATCTCTTCCGCAAGGAGAAAGTGGTTCCGCCCAGCGCGCCGAACGATAGCTACCGGCAGATCATGGAGGGCTTCAGGACCGGTCAGACGGCGATGGTCTGGCACCATACCGGTTCGCTCATCGAGATCTCTGCAGCGCTCAAACAAGGCGAGCAGTTTTCCACCGCACCGATGCCTGCGGGTCCGAAGGCGCATATTGCCCGCGTCGCCTACGCCGGCAACGGGATCTTCAAGGAAGACAATGTCGAAGCCGCGTGGAAGTGGATCAGCTTTTGGGGCGAGACCGATGCGGCCATAGCGCTTCTTGAGGCAACGGGATATTTCCCGGCCTCCACGGCAGCATTGAAGGACGAGCGCATCACGGGTAACCCGATCTACAACGCGGCAACGCAGACGTTGGAGTTCGGGCGCCTGCCCAACAGTTTCGTTGGTGCCGCCGGTTGGTCGGAGAACGTCGTCAATCCGACCTTCCAGGCAGTCCTCACCGGTCAGTTGACGCCGGAGCAGGCCGTGGACCGCATCATCGAAGGCCTTGAAGCCGCCCTTCGCTAACCTCGTTCAGGCGCAATGTCCCCGTAGGGGGCACGCGCCTTAATCAAGGACGGCGCATCGCCGACATCCAATGACATCAGCCTCACGCCGCCAACCGCTTCGCCGCCTCGGCGAACTCTCGGAAACACGCTCCTGGGTCTATCTTCTCCTGTTGCCGAGCCTCCTTCTGCTACTCCTCGTCGTCGCCTATCCGACGATCTATGGATTCGTCATCAGTGCGCGGGAAATGCGGCTCACCCGGCCAGGCCTCAACGGCTGGGTGGGGATGAAGCACTACGTGGCGATGATGTCCGATCGCGTGTTCTGGATCTCGTTGAAGAACACTGCGATATGGGTGATGGCGGCGATCGCCGTCGAGATGACGCTCGGCTTCATCGCTGCCGTTGCGCTGAACCGAAATCTGCCGGGGACGAAGATCTTCGGCGTTTTGATCCTGCTGCCCTATTTCCTTCCGAATGTCGTGGCCGGACACATGTGGGCCTTGCTTCTCGACCCGCGACTTGGCGTCATCAATGACATCCTCGTCCAGATAGGCGTGCTCAATACCTACAAGGCATGGTTCGCCGACCCGAGTACCGCGCTTGCGGCCACGATCCTCGTCGAAGCCTGGCACGGTTTTCCGTTCTTTGCTCTGCTGTTTCTCGCTGGTCTTAAGGGGATTCCCGAGGACCTTTACAAGGCTGCTGCGGTAGACGGCGCCGGATCCTTTACGAAATTCCGGTTGATCACGGTGCCGATGCTGAAAACGGTGATTGCCGCTGCAGTCATTCTGCGCGTCATCAGCCTTGTCAATTCTCCCGATCTTCTGCTGGTCCTGACGGGCGGCGGCCCCGGAAACGCGACCCAAGTGCTGTCACTCTATGCTTTTCAGACCGCCCATCGGGATTTCAATTTTGGCTATGCCGGCGCTCTGTCGGTCGTGATGTTCCTGATCCTGATGATCTTTGCGACGATCTACATCCGCCTGTCGCGCATAACGAAAGAATGATCCATGTTTCGAACCAAACACAGCAGGCGGTTGGCAGCCGATGTTCTCACCTACATCGTCCTGTGTGCGCTCGGGACCTTCTGCCTTGGGCCGATCCTCTGGATGTTCCTGACCTCGCTGAAGGCAGAGACGGACATCGTCACCTCGCAGATGCAGTATATTCCCCAGCACGTGACATTTCAGAACTATGTGGCGATCTGGACGCAGTCTAACTTTCCGGTATTGATCACCAATAGTCTGATCGTAACGATCGTCACCGTCGCCATCTGCGTCGTTGCCGGCACACTGGCCGCTTATGCGTTTGCACGGATGACATTCCGCGGCCGCAACAGCCTCATGCTGGGCTATCTGCTGATCCGCATGTTCCCCGCCGTGATGATGATCATCCCGCTCTATGTGATGATGAAAACCGTGGGGCTGGTGGACAGCCGTTTCGGCCTAGCGCTTGCCTATACCAGCTTCCTGCTGCCGCTCTTCGTGTGGATGCTCAAGGGCTTCCTGGACGCCGCACCAAAGGAGCTGGAAAGCGCTGCGCGCATCGACGGGTCGACGCGTCTCGGCGCCATGGTCCGCATTGTCTTGCCGCTAGCGCGAAATGGTCTCCTCGCCAGTTCCGTCTTCATTGCCATCGCCGCCTGGAACGAGTTCATTTTTGCCCTCATGCTGACCACCGGGCAGGGGTCACGCACGTGGCCCGTCGGGCTCCAACTGATGGTCGGTGAATTCCAGCTTCCCTGGGGCGTTCTCGCCGCCGGAGGCATCCTCAGCATTCTGCCCGTCATGCTTCTTTTTGCAATTGTCCAACGGGCGATGGTCCAGGGGCTCACTGCCGGTGCGATCAAGGGTTGAAGGGACAATATCGAATGGCTACGCTCTCACTCAAAAACATCCGAAAGTCCTACGGCGCGCTTGAAGTTCTTCACGGGATAGACGTCGAGCTGGAGGACGGCGGTTTCCTTGTTCTGCTTGGACCATCCGGCTGCGGCAAGTCGACCTTGCTCAACATTATCGCAGGGCTCGACGATTCCTCCAGCGGCGATATCGCCATCGGCGGTCGCTCGGTATCGGCTCTGCCGCCGAAAGACCGCAATATCGCGATGGTCTTCCAGTCCTACGCGCTCTACCCGACGATGTCGGTCGAACGTAACATCGGTTTTGGTCTGGAGATGCGCGGTGTGCCTGCGGATCAGCGGCGCGAAGCCGTGGCGCAAGCGGCCGACATGCTGCAGGTCACGCATCTCCTCGATCGCAAACCGGCAAACCTGTCCGGCGGGCAGCGCCAGCGCGTGGCAATGGGCCGCGCAATCGTCCGGAATCCGGACCTGTTTCTGTTCGACGAGCCGCTTTCCAATCTTGATGCCAAGCTCAGGGTCGAGATGCGCACCGAGATCAAGAGGCTCCACGAGCGGCTCGGGACCAGTATCGTCTACGTGACGCACGACCAGATCGAAGCCATGACACTCGCCACCAAAGTGGCGGTCATGAAAGGCGGCCACCTTCAGCAGCTGGCCGATCCGCGAACCGTCTACGAGCGCCCCGCCAACATGTTTGTCGCCGGTTTCATCGGCTCACCGGCCATGAATTTCCTCCACGGGCGCGTGGTCGGAAGCGAGGGTGGCTGGCAGTTCAGGGCGGAAGGCGTAGCGCTGGAACTTGGATCCGGCAACGGTGGATTGACCGAGCGAGTCTTAATTCTCGGTGTTCGTCCGGAGGAGTTCAAGGTTGTGCAAGGACATGGCGCCTTCAATGGCGTCATCGACGTGGTCGAGCCGACGGGACCAGATACGATCCTGACGACTGTCATCGGCCGCCAAACCGTTATCGCCCGGGTGGAACCACGCTTTGCCGGAAAAAGGGGAGAGCCAATTGCCTTTGCTGTGGACCCATCGAGCGTCAGTCTCTTCGATGCAGAGACGCAGATGAGGCTATAGCGCTGACGTAGATTGGCTTCCTGTCGCGTCGCAGCATGGAGGCGAATGTCATCATTGGCGGACAGTTTTGGATTATCACGCCTTCTTCGCGAGACGTTGCCCGTTGGAAGTCTCAGAAGAGAACGAGAGACAGCAAAGACAAAATCAGTGCCGGAAACATGACGACAGTTCCGAGCTTCAGAAACTGCCACGCGCTGACGTGAAGTCCCTCGCGGCGAAGGACAGACAACCACAATATTGTTGCCAGGGATCCGGTGACGGAAAGGTTGGGGCCGAGATCGACTGCGATCAGCACCGCTCCGGCGATCTTGTCTGAGACATGCGCCGCCTGCACGGCGCTTCCCGCGACCAGGCCTGCCGGAAGATTGTTAACAAGGTTGCAGATAATCGCAACAAACACGCCTGCGATGCCAGCCGCCTGTGTTTCCGATGTTGCCGCGAGCAAGGCCAGTTGGTCTGAGAGCATGGTCGTCAGACCGGTGCGATCCAGGGCTTCCACGACGACGAACAAGCCAGCGACCAGAGGCAGGACGCTCCAACTGACGCCCTTGAAGGTCTCGATTGGACTTTGCCGGGTCAGCGCCAGGACGAGCACCGAGGTAATCGTGCCGGCGAGAAAGGTCGGCATACCCAAATCAATATGCATCGCCGATGCGGCGATAAGAATGATGGCCGTCAGGACAATTCCCCACCCGGCCAGCCGAGCGCTCGCCGAAAGGATCGGCCTGGCCACATTTTCGGCAACGCTGTCCGAAGCAAGAGCCCGGCGCTGGGTCCAGTAAAGGCAGCCAAACGTAACCACGATCGAAACGATCGACGGAAGCATGAACGTCGACATCCAGCGCGCCAGGGGCGGCATCTCGCCGCCAGCAAAGATTACCAGATTGGCGGGATTGGAGATGGGGAGGACAAAGCTCGCCGCATTGGCGATGAAGGCGCAGGTCAGGAGGTAGGGCATCGGGTCCCGAACCCGGGCAGCCCGGCAGGCAGCGAAGACGGCTGGGGTAAGAACGACGGCCGTCGCATCATTTGAGAGAAAGACCGTCACGATAACGCCAACCACATAGACAAGTAGGAACAGGCGTCTGGGGGAGCCGCTGGAGTGCGCTGTGGCGATCGCTGCAATCCAGTCGAACAGGCCTTCCCGACGAGCGAGTTCCGATAAAAGCATCATCCCGATCAGAAAGAGATATACGTCGCCGCCTTTCGAGATCCCCGCGATGACATCGTGTGGTCCAATCAGGCGAAAGGCAAAGAGCAACAAGGCGCCAAATATGGCCCATACCGCTTCCGGCCATCGGAATGGACGAACGACCACACCCATGGCGGTCAAGCCGGCAATGCTCCAGGTAATGGCGTGTTCTGTCATTCAGTCGCTGTTTTCGGTTGGCAGGCCGGCTTTTATCAGCCGACACGGCAGGCGCAAGAGAATTATCTCGGGGACGTTTGCCCGGGCCAATCGGAAGCACCAAGCGAGAAGGCCGATTTTCAGTTGCGCCAGGTCGCTGGCCGCAGACTGGTGTTAGCTCCCGCAGGATCGGCACAATACAAGGCTTTTGGTGTGGTTTTATCGGTCAAAGGCTAGGCGTCAATAGCGCTCCAGACTGAAACCACCTGATCCTGATCAAGATCTGTCCTTGGACGTCACCGGGCGTATGCAATTGTTTTGCCGAGGATTCGGCCGATAGCCGTTTCCGGCAGACCAAGATCGCGAACGCTACTCATATGGTTTAAGCCTTCGAGCCTTTCGTTGGTCACCGACAGTCCTTGCTGTCGCAAGCGCAATGCGAAGGCGTCCGCCTGCCGATGAAACGGCGGCGTTTCTTCAGCGCCGATCGCGATAGTGGCATGACACCCCTCGTCATAGGAATGCAGCATCGGCGAAAAGTCGGCAACCTCTCTATCGGTGATGGCTATCTCTGAACGCAGAAACGATGACTGCAGGGGCTTCAAGTCGTAAAGACCGCCAAGCAGGAGAGCCGCCGACACGCCCGAGAAAGCCTCCTGTCTATGAAAGAGGAAGCTCGCAAGATGCGCACCGGCGGAATGACCGCTGACCGTAAAAAGCGATACGTCGCCGCCGTGGGTCGCGATATGTTTAATCACCCATTGCTTGGCCCGTCGAACCTGGTCGACGAGCACCTCCATCCGGACATGCGGCATCAGGGCGTAATCGACGATGACGGCGATTGCCCCTGCGGCGGTAATAGTGTCGGCGACATAGGAGTAGTCGCGCTTGGAAAACATCCGCCAGTAGCCGCCGTGGATGAACATGTGCACCGGCAGCCCGTCACGCGTACCTTCCGGGTAGAAGATGTCCAGGGTTTCGCTTGCATCGCCTCCGTAGGAGATTTCCTTCATGCGGAGCCTTGCGCGGGTTGAAGCACTCCTTGCCTTGATCTCCGACACGATGGCGTCGAATTCCGGCACGTGTCCCCGTATGCGGAACGGATCGATCTCCAAAGATTTCCCCCCTGGCGTGTCAGAAGCTGGTTGCGATATATTTGGCTTCCATGAATTCGGCGATGCCGTGATGCTGCCCGCCCTCACGGCCGAGACCACTCTGCTTGACGCCGCCAAAGGGCGCCGCCGGATCGGAAACCAGACCCCGGTTGAGCGCGATCATACCCGCTTCCAAAGCAGAGGAAACGCGCAGTCCCCGCGTAATGTCGCGCGTGAAGACGTAAGCGGCAAGGCCGTATTCGGTGTTGTTGGCACGTCCTATCACCTCGTCCTCGGTCTCGAACCTGTAAAGAGGCGCAACCGGTCCGAAGATTTCCTCATGCGCCATCTCGACGCCATCAGGCATGTCGACAAGAACTGTCGGCGGGTAAAAATAACCCGGCCCAGCAGAGACCTCGCCGCCACACATGGCCCGCGCGCCCTTTTCCTTTGCGTCGCCAACCAGGCGATCAATTTTCTCCACAGCCTTGGGCGTGATCATCGGCCCGCATTCGGTCAGGGCGTCGACGCCCGGACCAACGGTCAGAGCTGCCATTCTTTTGGTCAACCCTTCAGCGAAGGCCGCGTAGATTCCGGACTGGACGTAGAGGCGGTTTGCGGCGGTGCAGGCCTCGCCGGCATTGCGCATCTTGGCAACCATCGCGCCGTCGAGCGCTGCCTCCAGATCGGCGTCGTCAAAAACGATGAACGGAGCGTTGCCGCCGAGCTCCATGGAACATGAGACGACATGCTTGGCCGCTTCTGCGAGAAGCAGGCGACCGACACCTGTCGAGCCCGTAAACGAAAGTTTTCTAACGCGTGGATCCGCCAGAATGGCGGCACTGAATGGGGCAGGGGCGCTTGTCGTCAGAACGTTGACGACGCCTGATGGTACGCCGGCCTCTTCATAGATCGAGGCCAGCGCGTAGGCCGTCAGTGGCGTCTCGCTTGCTGGCTTCAGGATGACGGTACAGCCAGCGGCGAGGGCCGGCGCGATCTTTCGCGTGGCCATCGCAGCAGGGAAGTTCCAGGGCGTGATCAGCAGGCAGATGCCGATCGGCTGGTAGTCGACAATGATCCGGTTGGCACCCGACGGAGCGACGCCGAATTCTCCCGTTATGCGGACGGCTTCTTCGGCGTTCCAGCGAAAGAACTCGGCGGCATAGGCGACCTCGCCGCGGGCGTCGCGCAGCGCCTTGCCGTTCTCGAGAGAGATCAGGGTAGCAAGCATTTCGGAACGCTCGATCATCAGCTCGAAACAGCGTCGCAAAATCTCCGAACGCTTGCGTGGTGGTGTCGATCGCCAGGCAGGCGCAGCCTGGGCCGCGGCCTCGACGCCTGCCTGCGCATCCTCGACGGTCGCGTCCGCTACAGCCGCAAGAAGCGCGCCGGTCGAGGGGTTGATCACATCGATCTTGCGCCCGTTTTTTGGCTGCCGCCAGCTCCCATCGATATAGAGGCCGCGGGCCGCAGCCTCGATGTCTGGCAGGTGGCTGTCGGCCTGTGGCACTTGCTGGGCAATGGTCATTTTGTTCCTCGAATTTTTAAAGGGCGGAGGCGGCAAGATCGCCGTCATAGGCGGCACGAACGAGACGTTTCATGGCGTCGATGTCGAAGGGCCGCGGGTTGTTCTTGATCAATCTGTCGATGCTGAGCGCCTGTTCGGCGGTCCAGTCGAGCTTGTCGGCGGAAAGCCCGAGATCGGCGAGCGTCGGCGTGATGCCGATGGCCTGAAAGAGCCTGCGGATCTCCTCAATGGCTGCGTCTGCCACCTCCTGCGTCGTCTTGCCGGTTGAATCCAGACCCAGCGCTTGCCCGATCTCAGCCATTTCGGTCATCGAGGCCGAGCGGTTGTAGTTCATGACATAGGGCATCATCGTTGCGACGCCGAGCCCATGGGCCGTATGGGTCAATGCGCCTGCGGGATACTGGATGGCGTGCGCTGCTGCGGTACCGGCCGTGCCGAATGCACAGCCGGCGGCCAACGCACCCATCATGACGTCAGCGCGCGCATCTTCGTTCGATCCCTCCTTGCAAGCCGCCTCCAGGCTGCGTCCCAAGAGCTTGATGGCGAGTAGCGCGAAATGATCAGTAAGTGTGCTCTTACCAATGAAGACATGGTTCTGTGGCAGCGACGGGTCGGTGCCGCGTCGAGCGGCCGTGAATGCCTCGATTGCATGAGTCAGTGCGTCTGCGCCTGCGACAGCGGTCAGGCCCGGCGGGCAGGACATCGTCAGGTCAGGATCGCAGATGGCCGCTGCGGCGATGAGATATGGGCTCGATATGCCGACCTTCAACGTCCGGTCCGGGTCGGAGATGACGGCAACCGGCGTCACCTCGGAGCCGGTCCCCGCCGTAGTCGGGATAGCGATGATCGGGATTGTCGGACCGGGAACCTTGAACTCACCGTAATAGTCGGCGAGGCTTCCGCCGTGGCTCAGCAGAAGGGCGGCGCATTTTGCCATGTCGAGGCAACTCCCTCCGCCTATCCCGATCACCATGTCGGGCGCGAAGCTTCGAGCCTCTTCAACGCATGAGGCAACAGTGTCGCGCGGGACATCCGGTAACACCCGGTCGTAGACCAATGGCTCGATCGATGCTGCGTTCAGCGCGGCGACGAGTTCGGCGAATGTGGACGTTCCTGCGAGGCGCTCATCCGTGCAGATCAGTGCCCTTCGACCAAGCCTGGTGGCGACCGCCGGCAGCGCAAAACGTTGACCTTTGCCGAACAGGATTTCTTTCGGGAGCCTGATGGCGGCGAAGAGGGTCATTGTGCTGGTCCTTTCACCAGTTGTGGGATGAAGAAAGACCGTGAGGAAGTGTCGCAAAATTGGCGCGCGATTTCTTTCGCACCCACCCAAATGACCCTCATGAAACCTCCGATATAAAATCCTATAGGATATGGGATTGCATATCGCCGAGCATCGTGTTAGCGATTGTTCCTGTCAAGAGGCAAAAGAAATACAGGGCCGGAATACGATGATGCTCAATGCCACGCCTGATCCGAGTGGTTTCATCCAGCGCAGCAACAGTCTCGCGGACAGCGTCTACGAGGTGATTTTTGCGCAGTTAATGTCCTTGAAGATCGCTCCAGGTGCGCGCATCACCGTCGATAATCTTGTCAAGGAGTTCAACGTCTCCCAGACCCCGATCCGCGAAGCGCTCGGCCGCCTCGAGGGAGAGGGACTTGTCGTCAAGACGCATCTCATCGGTTACAGCGCTGCCCCGCAGATCACCCATCGGCGCTTCGACGAGCTTTACCATTTGCGGCTGCTTCTCGAACCTGATGGTGCGGCAAGGGCAGCAAGGGCGATGGACGATGAGAAGCTTGCCATCCTGCGGGAGGCGGCCGGTGTCATGGGGCGCCGGGAAGGAGGCGATGAACGGCTACGCTATTCGACCTTCGCGCGGCAAGACGCCCTTTTCCATGACAGGATCATGGAATTTGCCGGCAACGAGCTCATTCGCCAAACCCTTAGCCACCAGCACACGCATTTTCACATTTTTCGACTGATGTTCCATTCCCGCGTCACCGAAGAGGCGTTGGACGAGCACGAGGCACTTCTCGCCGCCTTCGCTGCAGGCGACCCGTCGGCCGCCGAAAAGGCAATGAGAACCCATCTCGAACATTCGCGGGACCGGCTCGTGCCGGCCTTCGATTAAGGGGCGGGTAATGTCGAACGTCATGACCATCGAGAGGAGAGGGAGGAGCGTGGTGGCCGAGACAGAAGACCTCGCCTCTCGTCCGGTCCTTCGTGCAGAGGGCATGTCGAAGCAATACGGATCCGTCACCGTACTCTCGGAGGTCACGCTCGATATCTTGCCCGGTGAGATCCATGCCATCATCGGCGAGAATGGCGCCGGCAAGTCGACATTCATGCGGCTCCTCTCCGGTTATGCCGAACCCACTGCCGGAACGCTGTCGATGGACAGCCGCAAGGTCGGTTTCTCGAAGCCGGAGCAGGCCCAGGAGGCGGGTATCGTTCTGGTGCACCAGGAGATCCTACTTGCCGATGCCCTGACCGTTGCCGAAAATCTCTTCCTCGGCCGGGAACTGATGCGCCATGGCTTGGTCGATGATCGGACGATGCGGCGTCTGGCCGTCGAAAAGCTTCACGACCTCGGCTGCCACGTGTCGCCGAATGCTCTGGTGCGCGACATCTCGCTTGCAGATCGCCAGCTCGTGCAGATCGCGCGCGCACTTCTCGACGACTACAAGCTTGTCATTTTCGATGAGCCCACCGCAGTCCTGACGGGTGAGGAGGTCGAGCGGCTGCTCGCAATCATCCTGCAGCTGAAGGAACAGGGTGCGGCGGTGCTCTACATCAGCCACCGCCTGGATGAGGTCCAGCGGCTTGCCGACAAGGTGACGGTGCTCAGAGACGGCAAGATGGTCGGCACATATCCCGGCCATAGGCTGACGCAGATGGACATGGCGCGGCTGATGGTCGGGCGCGATCTCGCTGCACTTTATCCTGAGAAGACCGCAAAGCCGGCTTTACAGGCGATGCTTGAAGTCCGGGACCTCAGCGTTCCTGGCTTTGCAAGCGACATCTCGTTTACCGCCCACAAAGGCGAAGTCCTCGGATTTGCTGGCATGATCGGTGCTGGCCGCACCGAAGTGTTCGAGGGCATCATGGGCCTGCGTCCCGCCACGGGAACCGTAAAATTGCAGGGCAGGGCGATCGACATCAGGCGCCCCCGGGCGGCGATGGATGCCGGCATCGGTTACCTGACTGAAGACCGCAAGGGCAAGGGGCTGCTGCTACAAGAGCGACTCGCGCCGAACCTCACGCTGTCCGCCCTCAGCAGGTTTCATCCCGGCCTTCTGATGCGCCGCCGCCGCGAGCAGGGCGCGCTTGTCGAGGCCGTCAACGCCTACGACATCCGCCTGAAAAGTTACGCGGTCAAGGCGGGCCAGCTTTCCGGCGGCAACCAGCAGAAGCTTCTGCTTGCCAAGGTGCTTCTCACCGAGCCTTCGGTCGTGGTCATCGACGAGCCGACGCGCGGGATCGACATCGCCAATAAGGCCCAGATCTATGCCTTCATCGAGCGCCTTGTCGCGGAGGGCCGGACTTGCATCGTCATCTCGTCCGAAATGCAGGAACTGATCGGGATCTGCGACAGGATTCTTGTGATGCGGGAGGGGCGCATCACAGGAGAGGTGACGAGCGACAGAATGACGGAACATGAGATTGCGCTTCTTGCCACCAGCGAAACGACGCTTGTGGCGAAGCAGGGAGGAAGGCAATGACTGTGATTACGGGTTCGACGCCGGTTCGGCCGGAGCGGGAATGGAACATCGGCTGGTCGGATGTCGGTCCTTTCCTTGCGCTTCTGGCGCTGCTGGTGATCGGTTTTTCGGTCAACTCGGATTTTCTCTCTGCGACCAATCTCGGCAATGTGATCACGCGAAGCGCTTTCATTGCCATCATCGCGGTCGGTGCCACCTTCGTTATCTCGTCCGGCGGGCTGGATCTCTCCGTCGGTTCGATGGCCGCGTTCATCACCGGCATAACCATCATGTTCATGAATAGGATGGCTCCCGACTGGGGTGTTCTGGCAATTCCCGCCGGCATGGCGGTCGCGCTCGTCGTCGGGCTCATCTGCGGGCTGATGAACGGGGTCATCGTTACGGTCGGAAAGATCGAGCCCTTCATCGCAACGCTCGGCACTATGGGGATCTTCCGGGCCCTCATCACCTATATGTCGGACGGCGGAACGATCCCGATCGATCGCAGCCTCCGCGACGCCTATCGGCCCGTCTATTTCGGGACCCTCGGCGGTATTCCTTTCCCGATCCTCATCTCGATTGCCGTCGCCGCCATCGCATCCTTCATCCTCTACAAGATGAAATATGGCCGGAAATGCGCCGCCGTTGGTGCAAACGAGGACGTTGCTCGCTATTCAGGCATTTCTATCATCAAGACGCGCACGATCGCCTATGCGATCCAGGGCGCTTGCGTTGCGATCGCCGCGATCTGCTACGTGCCGCGCCTCGGTGCCGCAACGCCGACCACTGGCGTGTTGTGGGAATTGCAAGTCATCACTGCGGTCGTCATCGGCGGAACCGCACTGCGCGGCGGCAAGGGCCATGTCTGGGGCACGGTCGCCGGGGCGGTCATTCTCGAGCTCATTGCCAACCTCATGGTGCTCTCGGATTTCGTGTCCGAATATCTCGTCGCCGGCGTTCAAGGCGTCATCATCATCATCGCCATGCTCATACAGAGGTTCTCGAAGTAACCGCGTCCGGACCGCGCGGATTGATGTTTGTGGTCCGATTCTGGGAGGAATGAATGTCTAAAAAATGGATTGCCGCCTTGGCCGTCAGTACGGTGCTGCTCGCCAGCCAGGCCCTTTCGGCAGACAAAAAGGTCGTCGCAGTGTCGATCCCGGCAGCCGACCATGGCTGGACGGCGGGCATCGTCTATCACGCGCAGGCCGCCGCCAAGGAAATCAATGCCGCCTTTCCGAATGTCGAGGTCGTCGTGAAGACCTCGCCCTCGGCAACGGCGCAGGTGAGCGCGCTTGAAGATCTCTCCGCAGGACGAAAGCTCGATGCGCTGGTCATCCTGCCCTATACGTCAGAGGAACTGACAACGCCGGTCAAGGCGGTCAAGGATGCAGGCACTTTTATCACCGTCGTGGATCGTGGCCTGAACGACCAGTCCATCCAGGACCTCTACCTTGCCGGCGACAACATCGCGGTCGGCCGCAATACGGCGAAGTTCATGATCGACAAGCTGGGCGGCAAAGGCAACCTGGTCGTTTTGCGCGGCATTCCGACTGTCATCGACGATGAACGCATCCAAGGCTTCCAGGACGCCATCAAGGGAACCGATCTCAAGGTTCTGGACATCCAGTACGCGAACTGGAACAGTGACGACGCCTTCAAGCTGATGCAGGACTATCTCGCCAAATACCCGCAAATCGACGCGGTCTGGGCAAACGACGACGATATGCTTCTCGGCGTACTCGAGGCCGTTAAGGAATCGGGCCGCAAGGACATCAAGCTCGCCCTCGGCGGCAATGGCATGAAGGACATCGTCAAGAAGGTCATCGACGGCGATCAGATGACACCCGTCGAGACACCCTATCCGCCGTCGATGATCAAGACCGCCATCTACATGACCGTTGCTAATATTGTCGGCCAGGCGCCGGTGCGAGGCACTGTCAAGCTGGATGCGCCGCTGATCACGCAGGAGAATGCCAAGGAATATTACTTCCCCGACTCTCCATTCTGACAATACCTGAAACCGGGGCGGCCGCGGCCGCCCCATTGCATGAAGAAGAGGAGCAAATCATGCCTGGTAAGAAGATACTAATGCTGACCGGTGAGTTCACCGAGGAATACGAAATCTACGTCTATCAGCAGGCGATGGAGGCAGTTGGCCATACAGTCCACGTCATCTGCCCCGATAAGAAGGCTGGCGAGCTGATAAAAACCTCGCTCCACGATTTCGAAGGCGATCAGACCTACACGGAGAAGCTCGGGCACTTCTTCACGATCAACAAGACATTCTCGGAGGCCGAGGCGCAGCTCGACCAGTATCATGCAGTCTATTGCGCAGGCGGTCGCGGCCCCGAATACATCCGGACCGACAAACGCGTCCAGACAATCGTTCGCCATTTCCACGAGAAGCAGAAGCCGATCTTTACGATTTGCCACGGCGTCCAAATTCTGATCGCAGTCGATGGCGTTGTGCGCGGCAAGAAGGTGGGTGCCTTGGGGGCTTGCGAGCCGGAAGTCACGCTGGCGGGCGGTACCTATATCGATCTGTCGCCGACGGAAGCCTATGTCGATGGCACCATGGTTTCGGCGAAGGGATGGACTGCACTTGCGGCATTCATCCGCGAATGCCTCAAGGTGCTGGGCACGGAAATCCGCCACAGCGACGATATCGCCAAGGCTGCTTGAACCTTCACTCTTGTTACACCTTGTTCCCTTGGTTTGATGATCAGGCAATCCTCGTAGGACGCGGGGATTGCCTTTCCAGGGACGGTCCTTATGTGTCCCCGGGTGGCAGATGCATGGGTAGCGTCATCTGCCGGCAGCAAATCACGGTGGGGACGAGAGCGCCTGCCGCGATCTGCCGGATCTCGCTTCAATCTAAATTATGAATATAAGCGCGTCGCGCGCGAGACAATTCCGGCTCCCGCCTTTCCGTCGCCGGCTGCGCGGCGCCGCCGTTCGAGTTGCTAGGCCGTTGCAGCGAAATCTGCGCTCAGCACGGCCTCCTTCAGCGCACGCGAGTAGGGGTGCTGAGGATTGTCGAGGACCTTGCGCGCCGCGCCCTGCTCGACGATCTCGCCTTTGCGCATGATGATAATCCGGTCGCTGATGTAGTAGGCGGTGGCGAGATCATGGGTGATGTAAACGATCGAAAGTCCGAGCTCGCGTTTCAGTTGTTCGAAAAGACTGACGATTGCCATGCGCAGTGACGCATCGACCATGGATACCGGCTCGTCGGCGATAAGCAGGCGTGGCTGCGGGATCAGAGCACGGGCAATTGCGGCGCGCTGGAGCTGGCCTCCGGACAGTTCGTGCGGAAACCGGCCCTTCACTTCCGCAAGACTAAGGCCCACATGGTCGAGAGCCTCGTCGGCCAATCGTTCGATCTGCTGCCGGTCCAACTTGCCCGCGCCAGCTGAGAAGTTCCGCGCCGTTTCGAAAAGGTAGCGATCCACGCGCTTGAGCGGGTTGAAGGCTTCGAAGGGATTCTGCAGGACTGGCTGCACTTCCCTCATGAAGGCGCGACGCTCGGCCTTTCCGTGGAGGGCCACCACTTTCTGACGAAATTGGAGTTCGCCTTGCGTGGGCGCTGTCTGTCCGAGGATCATCGCTGCGATCGTTGATTTTCCGGAACCGGATTCTCCGACGATGGAGAGAATCTCTGGCTCGCTGCCGATCTCGAAGCTGACATCGTTGACCGCCACAATCTGCCGCCGGCCAAGCATGCCGCCCTGACGGTAGATCTTCGTGACATGAGAGAGAGTGAGAAGAGCGCTCAAGCCTGATCTCCCGTAACCGCAAAGCAAGCCACTCGCCGATCTGGCTCAACCGTGATCATCGGTGGGACCTTCTGCGAACAGATCTCCATCCGCTTCGGACAGCGCGGATGGAACCGGCAGCCCTCGGGCGGCATGGCAAGGTTCGGCGGACGGCCTTCGAGCGAGGGCCGGGCCTTCGCATCGCCGATACGCGGCAGGCTGCCGACTAGATGCTGCGTGTAAGGGTGCAGCGGCAGGGCAAAGAGCTTGCGGGTCGGCGCTTCCTCGACGAGGCGACCGGCGTAGACGATGCCGACGCGGTCAGAAACCGTCGCATGCACGCCCATATCGTGAGTGACGAACAAGAAGGAGGAGCCTATCTCACGTTGGATTTCGCGGATCATCGACAGCACGTCGCGCTGGACGATGACGTCGAGCGCCGTTGTCGGCTCGTCGGCAATGATGAATTCGGGTGTCAGGATCGTTGCGAGCGCGATCGTCATGCGTTGGCGCATGCCACCGGAGAGTTCGTGCGGATAGGCCTGGAGCAGATGCGGATCAAGTTTCAGTCTCTCAAGATGCGAGCCGACTTTTATGAAGAACTCATTCTTGCCGACCTTCATGTGCCGGAAGGCGAAATCGGTGAAGGAGTGGTGGATGCGCCGAACCGGGTTCAGCACATTCATCGACGCTTGCATGATATAGGATAGGTACAGCCAGCGAAGCGCCATACGCTCGTCCGGCGTCATGGCGTACATGTCCTGCGTGCCACCGGCAAAATGGAATATCACCTTGCCAGATACGACCTTGAGCGGCGGCCGGATGGCGCCGGCAATGGTCTTGATCAAGGTTGTTTTGCCACTGCTGGATTCGCCGGCGATCCCATAGATCTCGCCGCGCCCGATCGTCAGGGTGATGTCGTCGACGGCGCGCACCTCGCGATCGACGCCGTAAAGGAAGGCGCGGTAATAGGCTTTCAGGTTCTGGACTTCGACCAGGGCATCCATGGCTAGCCTCCCATCCGGTTCAGCCGGCTGCGCGGATCGTTGTATTCGTTCATCGACATGGACAGGAGAAACAGCGCCAGGAAGAGAACGACGATGACGGCAACGGGTGCAGCCACCCACCACCATATTCCCGCTATCAGCGCCGAATGGGCATTCGCCCAGTAGATCATCATGCCCATGGTCGGCGTCTCGATATCGGTGAAGCCCAGCACCGACAGGGTGATCTCCATGCCGATCGACCAGATCATGTTGTTCATCGTGGTGGCGAAGACGATCGGCAATACATAGGGCAGGTGCTCCTGGACGAGGATCTTGCGCATGCTCATGCCGGAATAGACGCTCTGGGTGGTGAAGGGTCTCGTCTTCAGACCGATCGCGACCGAACGGATGAGGCGGGCATCGTAGGACCAGCCGAGCGCGGCCATGATGACGATCAGCGCAGTCCAGGTCATGCTGTCCTTCAGCACGAAATAGAACAGGATCAACAGAGGGAACTGCGGGATGACCATGACGCTGTCATTGATGGCCATCAGCACCCGGTCGACCGTGCCGCCGGCATAACCAGCGACGAGACCGACGACCAGCGATATGATGCGCGAAAGGAAGGCGACGCCGATGCCGAAAAACAAGGTGTTGCGAAGTGCGGTCGTCAACTGCCAGAAAACGTCCTGGCCGCGGGATGTCGTGCCGAGCCAATAATCGCCATCGGGCGGCATGTCGGGTGGCAGCAGATAGATGTCGGTCGCGCCGTAGGGCGAGAAATAGGACATGATGACTAGGCCGACGATGATGGCAAAGAGCAGCAGGCCGCAGAGGAATTCCATATTCTGGCGCGCGAGGTCGCGGACGATCGTAAACATGCTCTATTCCACCTTGATGCGCGGATCGATCAGCGGGCTCAGAATGTCGATGATGAAGACGGCGGCGGCGACGCCGACGATCGACAAGGCGCTGAGGCCGAGCACCAGGCTGTAGTCGCCGGCATGCACCGCCGAGATCAGCAGGTTGCCGATGCCGGGATAGCCGAAGACGATTTCGGTGATGACCGTGCCGTTGAAGATCGCGCCGAGCGACATGGCAAGCCCGGTGAATTGTGGCACCATGGCGTTGCGGGCGATGTAGGAGCGGAGGATCTTCCTTTTGGGAACGCCGCCAAGCTCGGCGAAGACGACGTAATCATCGGTGATGATGTTGGAAACCAGCGCGCGCATGCCGATCAGCCAGCTTCCAGCTCCTACAAGGATCAGCGACAGGGCCGGCAGGATGGAGTGTTTCAGGATATCGAGGACCAGCGCGAAGGAGAGGTCCAGATTGGCGTTCATCTCGTAGCCGCCATTGATCGGCAGCACCGGCCAGAGATAGCCGAAGATAATGAGAAGGACGAAGGCGAGGATATAATAGGGAATGGGCAGCAGGGCGATGAAGACGAGGCTGACGCCCTTCAGCACCATATTCTTCCGGTAGTAGCCGGCAAGCGCGCCGATCGCATTGCCGAGCACGAAGGTGATCAGCGTCGACACCGTCATTAGCCCGACAGTCCAGGGTAGGGAGCGCAGAATGATTGTGGTGACCGGTGTCGGAAAAGCCGAAAGCGAGGGGCCGAGATCGCCGGTCGCCAGCCGCAGCCAGAAATGCAGGTACTGCTGCCAGATCGAACCTTCCATTCCGTAGAGTTCGCGAAGCGACTGACGCATCAGTTCGATCGCATTCGGATCGGACTGCCCCATCTGGGTGATGGCGCCTATGCTTTCTTCGACCGGATCGATCGGGGTCAGGTGGGTGACGAAGAATGTTATGGTCACGCCAAGAAATACAACGAGCAGAAACTGACCGAACCGCTTCAGCACAAAGATCAGATAGGACGTCATAGAGCAGTGGTTCCTCTCTGGTTCCCTTTTTCGAAAGGATTGACGGACATGGGGCGCATGCCCGTCAATAGGGGGCCGGCGCGACGTGATCGCGCCGGCGTTGGGAGGATTATTTCGGTTGTGCCGCCTTTAGTTTGACCATCATGAGCCTGGAATTCGCCCAATTCGGAACCGGGTCGGTATAGGGGTCTGATATCGTCGGATAACCGGTCCAATACGTCGTATCCATCGAGGTGAAGACGTTGTAGGACATCAGCGGGATCGTCGGCATTTCACGGGCGACCAGCTTCAGATAATCGTTGCCGAGCTCAATGCCCTTCGGATCGTCGGCGCTGATGCCGCGGATGCTTTCGATGATCTTGTCGAGCTCCGGATTGCTCCAACGCTGCCAGTTGCGCGGCGGCTGATTGTCACCCTTCTTTGCCACGAATTGCGAGTGCCAGCTGTCGAGGAAGAACGACAGGTCGGGATCGCCGCCCCAGGTCTCGACGCTCCAGGCAATCGCCACCTGGAAATCGCCGGGCTGCAGTGCAACCTGCCACAGTTTCGCGGCGGGCACGGCTTTGGCGTCGATGCCGAAAGAGGCCCATTGCTGTGCGATCAGGGTGCCTGCCCGGGTGAAGACGGAGCGCGTGTCGCCCTCAACCGTCATCCGGATCTTGAACGGTTGGCCGTCCGGGGTCATCCATTTGCCGCCGGTTTTCTTGAAGCCTGCCTTTTCCAGAAGTTCGGCTGCTGCCTGCGGATCCGGTTTCCACCAGCCGTAGCCGAATGCCGTGCTGATAGCCGCCGGATCGGTCGGGATCTGGTCCTTGAACTTCGGCTGCTTGCGCAGGATATCGGCAACCTGTTGCCCGACCGAGGGATCATAGGGCTTAATCTTTCGTTTGCCGGTATCAACCTCGAAATTCTTCAGCCAATCCTGCATCGGCGCCTGATAGTCTTTCATGGTGGCCGCCGTCGGCGGCACGCCGAGCGCCGAGAGCGTCGCAGCGCCACGGTAGCTTGCCATGTCAACGGCCTTGATGTCGATCAAGAGGGCCAGCGCCCAGCGCACATCGGCATTGTCGAATGGCGGATCCTGGGTGTTGAAAATCACAGCCGGAAGTGTCGGATCCGGATGGGCGAAGGGGAAGCCCGGGAACCAGGTATCGATCGTCTTGGACTTCTCCTTGAGGGTGAACATGCCCTCCGGCGTATTGTCGTGAATGATATCGAGATTGTGCTCGAGCTGCGCGATGGTGCGTTTATCCGGCGGGCCGGGATCGACATAGGTTACATATTTCGGAGCCGGCTCGCCGAAGCGTGCAAGTGATGTCCGCTGCCAGTCGTCCCGCTTCTCCCAGGTATACCATTGGCCCTGAGGGTCATAGGCCTTGAGCTTGTAGGCGCCGAGTGAGACCGGATTGGCGAAATCATAGCGCAGCGGATCGGCCACCTTCTCGAAGACATGCTTGGGCATGATCCAGGCGCCGTTCCAGCGAACGGTGAAAATGGCGTGGAAGCGCGAATTGGGCTTCTTCAGCTTGAAGACGACCGTATAGGGATCGGTCGCTTCAACGCTTGCCACCTGCACGGAAAAGGCAGCACTCCAGACCATGCCGGGATGGTCCATCTGCGTCTTGACCGTATAGACAAGGTCGTCGGCGGTGAATTCCACGCCGTCGCTCCAGTAGAGCCCCTTGCGCAGCTTCACCGTCATCTCGGTGAAGTCGGCATTATATTGCGGTTTGTCGGCGGCAAGGGAGTTGTCCCAGGTTGAGCCGCCGAGACCTTTTTCCGGATCGATGTACCAGAGCGTGTCCATGGTCAATTGCTGCAGGCCGGTTGAAACGCCGCCGCCGCCGTTGACCCAAATATTGAACCAGCCGGGATTCTTGATAGTGCCTTCCGGATTTTCGACGATGAGGGTGTCCTTGCGAGGCAAGGATTTATAGTCATCAGCCTTAGCCGCGGCCATCAGGCCGAGCGTCGCCAAGGCGACGCCGAATGCAAGCTTCTTCCAATGCTGCATAATCTCCTCCCTTTGAATGCGACGAGCACGCGGCCGCAATGGACGCATGGGACGTCGCGGTTTTGGGTTCGTAGCAGCATTGGGACTTGCGCTTGTCAGGTCCGATGCTTCTGCGAACCATTCCTCCGGCTCGGCTGCCTCCTCGCAGCGAGCGGATATTCTCCAGGCCAGCACGAGTGTGATGGCCGGAAAGGTGTCAGACCGACAGCCGGATGACGCTGTAGGACTGGGGCTTTAGCGCTGCGCGCAATCTGCCATCCTCGATTTTCGCGTTCTCGACTTTGACGGGGGCGACTGTCTCCGGCTGCCGAGCCGTGTTGACGGCCTGCAGGTCCGGATGCGTCATCTCCACCTGTTCCAGCACGCGGGCGTTGGCAAAGCCATCCAGCCGGGCGTCGAGGTCAAGCGCGTTTTGCGGATGACGGTTGACGACAAAGAAGGTCAACGTCTGGCTGTCATCGGAAAGGACCGCTGATGCGTCGAGATAGGGGACGTCGTCTGCTTCGTCGCAGTCATAGGTCGGCGCGTCGGCGATGAGCTGCAGGGCCGATCCGCGGCCATACTTTGATGCGAAATAGAAGGGGTAGTAGATCGTCTGACGCCAGGCCGGACCGCCATTCTCGGTCATGATCGGAGCGATGACGTTGACGAGCTGGGCAATGCAGGCAATGCGCACACGATCCGAACGGCGAATGAAGGTATTGAGAATACCGCCGACCTGCAGCACGTCCTCGAAATTATAGACGTCTTCAAGAAGATGTGGGGCATCGGGCCACTCGTTCTTCGCGAGAATATCCTTGTCCTGTTGGTTGGAATGATACCAGACATTCCATTCGTCGAAGGAAATGCCGATCGTCTTCTTCGACCGCTTCTTCGCCTTGATATAGTCGATCACGCCGCCGATGGTGGTGATGTAACGATCAAGCTTGGTCGTGCGGGCAAGATAATTGAGCGTATTTTTCTCGCGGTTTGCGAAATACATATGCAGCGAAATATAGTCGGCGCTATCATAGCACTCGTCGAGGACCTGCGCTTCCCAGTCCGGATAAGTTTTCATATCGGAATGCGATGAGCCGCAGACCACGAGTTCCAGCGATTTGTCGAAATTCCGCATTGCCTTTGCCGTTTCGTCGGCGAGCCGGCCATATTCATGCGCTGACTTGTGTCCGACCTGCCAGGGGCCGTCCATTTCGTTGCCGAGGCACCACAATTTGACATTGTGGGGCGCTTCCCAACCATGCTTGCGACGCAGGTCCGACCAGTAGGTGCCGCCGGGATGGTTGCAATATTCGAGGAAATTGCGGGCCGAATCCAGCCCGCGCGAGCCGAGATTGACGGCGAGCATCGGTTCGGTCTTCGCCTTCTTGCACCAGTCGACGAATTCGTTGACGCCGATCTGGTTGCTTTCACGGGTGCGCCAGGCAAGGTCGAGACGGACAGGGCGCTCCGAACGCGGGCCGATGCCATCTTGCCAATCGTAGGCGGAAACGAAATTGCCGCCGGGGTAACGGCAATAGGGCGTATCGAGTTGCTGCACGAGATCGATCACGTCTCGCCGGAAACCGTCCGCATCGGCTGTTGGATGCCCAGGCTCGTATATGCCACCGTAAACGGCTCTCCCGAGGTGCTCAAGGAACGAACTATAAAGTCTGGGATCAATGTTCGCGACCCGAAAATCGCGATGAACGACAACATTCGCCTTCAACGAACCCTCCCTTAAATATCGATTTCTTCGTTCTTATACAGTTATCTTGATGGCTTGATAGAAGGGAGTCAATTGAACAGCGCGTGTGCTATGCGCCGCTCGGGTGTCAGAAATAATTATTAGTTCACAGTGATTTAGATCGGAATTGCCGTCTTTTGGCGAAAAAAATATCGCAATATTGAAATCAGGATTTCTGATATTGTTCGTTAAATGTAGAGCCGCATAACGATGTCGCGGCCATGATTCCCAAAGCCACGGCCGAATATATTCACGCCGCCGGTATGACTGGCATTCTCGGCAATACCGACGCGCAGACGGATCGAGGAATGTTGCGCGAGGGCAAGGTCTCCAACCGTGACGTTGGAGGTTGAGACGCCGTCGATGAATGTGCCTCGTGTGGAGATACGCCAGGTTTTCAGGTTGCCATATTGGGAGCCTTTAAGCTTCCACCAGTCAGGCGTATAGGCCCCGCGCTTGTCGCCATAGTCGCCCGGGGAAGTCCATGTGCCGACCGGCATTCCATTGACCCAAAGCGTGATGTCGGAGGGCCAGTCGGGATTGGTTCCCGGTACTTCTGAAGACAGTTCCATCGAAAACTCGATGGCGCGCACGTCCTTGTTCAAAACCTTAGCATTGTTCGGGAACTTGTATTCGACAAAGCCCCTTCCGAACCACACGAGACCGGCCTGCATACGCTGTGGATCAAGGAAATAGTCAGGAACGTCGAGCAGGCCGATTACACTGTCGCTTGAGCAAAGGCCACAAGGGGCGTGGATGTCGCAACTCGTATAGAGCCCAACCGGCATCTCAACCTCGATGACGTCGTCTACCTTGTTGACGGACTTGTCCTCGAAGCTGATGAGGATTTCATCATAAACTGCGGAACAGATCTTCTGATTGCCCTTCCGGCCTTTGGCAAGGCGAGATTCGACCAATCCCACATTTTCCAGAATTTGAATGCCGGTTGCGACGGTTGACTGCGGCAGCGACAGAGCTCGGGCAATGTCGTTGACGTTCATGGGGCCCTTTGAGCATAAAAGTTTGAGGAGCTGCAGGCGTCCTGGCGCAGAGAGAGCTTTGATAACGGTGTCATTGACTCCGGCATCGATCGTCAAAAACGAGCGTTCCATGATTACTCCATGCTGCGTCACACACGGCTTTATATCGACAATGCTGATACAGCAAGCTGTCAGAGGCGGATATGAATCGATTTCTCTGATTTAAATCTCAGGATTCGTTTAAATAATAGGCCCGTTTTCTCCGCAGCCGTCTCCAATTGGCTGCCGGATCTCAAGTGGGGGCTACACAATGCCCGTAATCTCGGGGACGAAGGCGGTGATCTTGCTGACCGATGGAGCGTCCGGCGCCATGGTGCCACGTGCCAGACGCGCTGCGACTTCGCCGATCATACGGCGGGGTGATCTGGATGTGGCGATCCTCAAGGGAAGCGCGGCCGCGAGTTCCAATCCGTTGAAGCCTGCCATCAGAATGTCGTCGGTGCGAGAAGCCTCCATGATAGCGAATGCGCCTCCGGCCGCCATGTCGTCGTTGGAATAATAGATGCAGTCGAGGCTCGGCTCGGCACTCAACAGCTGGTGCGTCAGATATTTGCCGAGACCAACGGAGGAAAGGGTGTCGCCAAGCCTTTGCCCGATGAAGGCGAGACGGTTTTCATGCAGGACGCGCTCGAAGCCGGCTTTGCGTTTTGCCGCACGCAAGTCCCGGTCCAGTGCACTGCCGATGTAGCCGAAACGCTTCCGGCCGGCCGCAAGCAGTGCGCTTGCCATCTCCTCACCCGCCTTGCCGTGCGAGAGTCCGACATTGAAATCGATCGGCGTGCCATCGAGGTCCATGATTTGAATGACGGGAATAGCCGCGTTCTTCAACATCCTCACGGTCTCATCCGGCTGGTCCAGACCCGTGACGATGATGGCAGAAGGCCGCCAGGACAGCATGTCTCTGATAACGTTGCGCTCCTTAGTCACATCGTAATCGGAAATGCCGAATACGGCCTGCATGCCCGACCCTTCCAGGCCGGTCGAGATGCCGGCAAGGACTTCGGGAAAGACGATGTTGGACATGCTCGGAACCACGACGGCGACAAGGTCGGTTCGCTGCGATGACAGCGACAGAGCCAAGCGATTGCCGAGATAATTCAGCCGCTCGGCCGCTTGCAGCACCTTGTCCCGCGTTTTTATCGAGACGTCGGGCGCGCCGCGTAGGGCTCGCGATGCAGTCATCTTGCTGACGCCGGCTGCCGCAGCGACCTCTTCCAGAGTGGATTTGTGCGTATGCAAGGGATCTCCCGATAGCAGGGCGTCTGCCGCGCCAGTATTCATAAGCTTGTTGCGGTTGAAGTGGAACTGGCGGCGCTTGACATTTGTAGCGATTCTAGCGCTTGGTATCGATACCGGTATCGGTAACACAAGATCAATCGACGGATTGGTATTATGAAGAGAACTTTGCAGGACGTCGGCAGGGCTGCAGTCATCGGCCTCGGTTCGATGGGATGGGGTGCTGCCCTGTCCCTCTTGCGGGCAGGATTTTTCGTCAACGGATGCGATGTTCGCCAGGATGTTCTCCAGCGCTTTTCACAGGCCGGCGGCAAATCGTGTAAAACCCCGTCTGAAGCTGCCAGTACAGCCGACACGGTTTTCGTGTTTGTCGTCAACAGCAGCCAGACCGAGCAGGTGTTGTTCGGGCCTGGCGGCGCGCTGGAGACGGCTCGTGCCGGCACCGTCTTCCTGCTTTGCACCACCATGGCGCCGAGCGCCACGGTCGCGATTGCCGATCGGCTCGAAACCGCCGGCATGCTTGTCGTCGACGCGCCGGTTTCCGGCGGTCACGCCAAGGCACTTTCCGGAGAGATGGTCGTCATGGGTTCTGGTTCGCCGGAAGCTTTCGCGCGTGCCAAACAGGCGCTCGATGCGGTCTCCGGCAAGGTCTTCCGGCTGGGGGACAGGCCTGGTCTCGGCTCGCAGGTGAAGATGATCAACCAGCTCCTCGCCGGGGTGCATATCGCCGTGACGGCTGAGGCGATGACGTTTGCGGCCAAGACCGGGATCGACCTGAAGACGCTCTACGATGTGTTGCGGGTTTCGGCCGGGTCCTCCTGGATGTTCGAGAACCGGGGCGAGCATATCGTCTCGGGTGACTATGCACCGCGCTCGGCAGTCGACATCTTCGTCAAGGATCTCGGCATCGTCACCTCTGAAGCAGATCGGGCAGGCGCAGTTACACCGCTCGCGGCGACCGCGCTCGATCTCTTCCGGCAAGCGTCCGATGCTGGTCTCGGCCTCGAAGATGATGCCGCGGTGGCAAAGATCCTCGCTGAAAAGAGCGGTGTCGTCCTGCCGGGCATGACGGTTATAGGTTGATGGCGGCACTGGGCAAAATGCGCATGAGACTTATGTTCGATTGCTACCATCCGCAGATCATGCGAGGTAAGTTTACCTGCAGGTTGCAGTTTTGTTTGGTTTCGTCTGATCGCTAACGTTCCGGAGTATCGGTCTGAGGCAGTGGAAAACTTGAAGGAGTAGATGGCGTTGCGCCTCGCGTGACGTGCGCGGAATCCGACTGGGGAGAAGGGATTCCGATCAAACATCGAGATCGTCTCGAAAAAATGACGCCGGCAGCGCTGGGAGGTAAGCCAATATGCATGTGATGATTTTGGGTGCGGCAGGCATGATCGGTCGCAAGCTGGTCGAAAGAATTGCCCGCGAGCCTAGTGTGCTTGGCGCCGCGATCAGCCGACTGACGCTGGTCGATGCAGTTCAGCCGCCGGTGCCCGAGGCGCTTCGGTCCGTGTCAAGCACCCTGACGATCGACCTCGCCCAGACAGGTGTCGCCGAAAAGCTGATCGAGACCCGGCCCGGTCTGATTTTTCATCTGGCGGCGATCGTTTCCGGTGAGGCGGAGGCCGATTTCGATAAAGGCTATGCCGTCAATCTCGATGGTGTGCGCGCTCTGTTCGAGGCGATCCGCCACCAGGGCCTGAAGTCCGCCTATGTGCCGCGCGTAGTCTTCGCCTCCTCTATCGCCGTGTTCGGCACGCCTTTTCCTGATGTCATTCCGGACGAATTCTTTTCCACGCCGCTGACGAGCTACGGCACCCAGAAGGCAATTGCCGAGTTGCTGCTTGCCGATTATTCGCGCCGTGGCATTTTCGATGGCATCGGTATTCGCCTGCCGACGATCTGCGTGCGGCCGGGCGTACCGAACAAGGCGGCCTCCGGCTTCTTCTCCAATATTCTGCGTGAGCCACTCGCCGGCAAGCCAGCGGTGCTGCCGGTCAGCGATAACGTCCGGCACTGGTTCGCAAGCCCGCGGGCGGCAGTCGGTTTCTTCGTTCACGCGGCGAGGATCGACACGGCAAAGGTGGGGTCGCGGCGCAACCTGACCATGCCGGGCCTCTCGGCCCTGGTTTCGGAAGAGATCGAAGCGTTGCGCCGGATTGCGGGCGACAAGGCCGTTGCGCTGATCAAGCACGAGACCGACCCGGTGATCGAACGCATCGTGGCCGGTTGGCCGACGCAGTTCGATGCGAAGAGAGCGTCCGCGCTCGGCTTCAAGGCGGAGACGAGTTTTGACGAGATCCTGCAGGTGCATATCGAGGATGAACTCGGCGGGAGGATTGCATGAGTGAAAGTACCGGCACGCAATCGAAGATTGCCCTGGTGACCGGTGGCGGCACGGGCATCGGTCGCGCGATCGCAAAGGGGCTCGCGGCTGCCGGCTACAGGGTCGTGATCTCGGGACGGCGTGCCGAGATTCTCCAAAAAGCCGCCGCCGAACTCGGCAGCGAGACGGGTGCGGAAGTTACCGCAATCCGGGCCGATGTCGGCGATCCGGTCTCGGTCAGAGCCTTGTTCGATGCGATCGCAAATCAGCATGGCCGCCTCGATCTGCTGGTCAACAATGCCGGTGTCTCGGTGCCGGGCATGCCGCTGGAGGATGTGTCGTTCGAAGACTGGAGCGCCATCGTCGCGGCCAATCTGACAGGCGCCTTCCTCTGCACGCAACAGGCGTTCAGGCTGATGAAGAGCCAGACACCACGTGGCGGCCGCATCATTAATAATGGCTCGGTTTCGGCAACGACGCCACGCCCCAATTCCTCGCCCTATACGGCGACCAAACACGCCATCACCGGCCTGACGAAATCGACCGCGCTTGATGGGCGCGAATTCGACATCGCGTGCGGCCAGATTGATATCGGCAATGCGGCAAGCGACATGACAAAAAGGATCGCCGCCGGCGTTCTTCAGGCCAATGGTACGACTGCCGCGGAGGCGACCATCAATCCTGCCCATATCGCCGATGCGGTCGTCTATATGGCGGGCCTGCCGCTCAGCGCCAACGTGCTGACGATGACTGTGATGGCGACGAAAATGCCCTTTGTCGGGCGTGGATAACTGGCGGTGTTTGGCCGAAAAAGCCGCGAGAATGCGTATACATAGCGTGTAATGCTCGATATCTGGGAGGAGGGAGTATGGCAGGCGTTCAATTCGCGGATGTCCGCAAATCGTTCGGTGCGTTTCCGGTCATCAAAGGCGTGAACATCGATATTGCCGACGGGGAGTTCGTGATCCTGGTCGGGCCTTCCGGCTGCGGCAAGTCCACGCTGCTGCGCATGCTGGCGGGGCTGGAAAATATCTCCGCCGGCGAAATCCGGATCGGCGGGCGGGTGGTGAACGCTTTGCCGCCGAAGGACCGCGACATCGCCATGGTCTTCCAAAACTACGCGCTTTACCCGCATATGACGGTGCAGCAGAACATGGGCTTTTCGCTGATGCTCAACAGGGCGCCGAAGGCCGAAGCCGAAAAGCGCGTGAAATACGCCGCCGGCATTCTCGGGCTCGATGCACTGCTCGACCGCTATCCGCGCCAGCTTTCCGGCGGCCAGCGCCAGCGTGTCGCGATGGGCCGCGCCATCGTGCGCGATCCGGAAGTCTTCCTCTTCGATGAGCCGCTCTCCAATCTCGATGCAAAGCTGCGTGTCGCCATGCGCGCCGAGATCAAGGAACTGCACCAGCGGCTGAAGACCACCACCGTCTACGTCACCCACGACCAGATCGAAGCGATGACCATGGCCGACAAGATCGTCGTCATGCATGACGGGATTGTCGAACAGGTGGGCTCGCCTCTGGAACTCTACGACAAGCCGGCCAATCTCTTCGTCGGCGGCTTCATCGGCTCACCTGCGATGAACATGATCAAGGGCAGGCTCGATCCCGAGAATCCCATACGTTTCATCGCCGCCGACGGCACGGCGCTACCGGTCGCCAATCCTCCGGACAGTGCAAAAGGGCGTGACCTCGTCTATGGGCTCCGCCCGGAATATATTTCGCTCGACGCGGGCGGTCTGCCGGGCGAGATCGTCGTGATCGAGCCGACCGGCTACGAGACGCATCTCACGCTGAAGTTCGGCGGCAGCGATCTCAACTGCGTCTTCCGTGAACGCGTCAACGCGCGCCCAGGCGAAAGCCTGAATGTCGCAATCGACGCCTCGCATGTTCATCTCTTCGATGCCGAAGGTGGCCGGAGATTAACCAGCTGACGCCTTCAGGCGGTGCGCGGGAGAGGAGGAGTCTTCCCGTTCAGTCGCCAGATGGCAGGCATCCCATTCCGGATGCAGATACCGTCGTTCATCAAGCGGGAGATGAATGTCGGAGAATTCTCTCCCGCGTTTTTCAAGGAGGAGGAATATCATGACGATCAAGAGACGTGAATTTCTTGCTGCTTCGGCAGCCGCAGCCGGCATCGCCGGTCTGGGCATCAGGCCTTCTTTCGCACAGGCCGAACCGGCTTATAAGCCGGAAAGCGGCGCGAGCCTGCGGCTGCTGCGCTGGACACCCTTCGTGAAAGGCGATGAGGAAGCCTGGCTTGCAAACACCAAGAAATTCACTGAGGCGACCGGTGTCGAGGTGCGCATCGACAAGGAGAGCTGGGAGGACATTCGCCCAAAAGCTGCGGTTGCGGCCAATGTCGGTTCCGGTCCGGATCTCATCATGTGCTGGTTCGATGATGCTCATCAGTATCCGGACAAGCTGGTCGACCTGACCGAGCTCGCCAACTATCTCGGCAACAAATATGGCGGCTGGTACGATGGCGTCAAAGGTTATGCCTCGCGCGGAGATACATTCATCGCCATGCCGTTGACGGCGATCGGCAATGCCGTGGTCTATCGCGACAGTCATGTGAAGGCGGCGGGCTTCAGCGAATTCCCCAAGGATACCGCAGGCTTCCTTGAGCTTTGCAAGGCGATGAAGGCTAAGGGCACGCCCGCCGGCTTCCCGCACGGCAAGGCCGTCGGCGACGGAAACAACTATGCCCATTGGCTGCTCTGGAGCCACGGCGGCAAGATGGTCGACGAAGGCGGCAAGGTGACGATCAACAGCCCGGAAACGCTGGCTTCGATCAATTATGCCAAGGAGCTCTATGCGACCTTCATTCCGGGCACGGAAAGCTGGCAGGACGTCAACAACAACCGCGCCTTCCTCGCCGGCCAGGTTTCGCTGATCGCCAACGGTGTGTCGGTCTACTACACCGCAAAGAGCGATCCCAAGCTTGCAGAAATCACCAAGGACATTCGCACGACGAACTTCCCGATCGGCCCGGTCGGCCAGAGCGTCGAGCTTTACCAGACAAGTTCGCTGCTTCTCTTCAAGCACAGCAAATATCCTGAAGCAGCAAAGGCTTACATCAAGTTCATGATGGAAGCCGATCAGATGAATGCCTGGATCCAGGGCTCCAGCGCCTATTGCTGCCAGCCGCTCAAGGAATTCGCCAAGAACCCGATCTGGACTGCTGATCCGATCCATGCGCCTTACGCGCGCGCCTCGGAAAAGCTGCGCCCGAACGGCTATGCCGGCCCGCTCGGCTATGCCTCGGCCGCGACCATGGCCGACTACGTGCTGGTCGACATGTATGCCGCGGCCGTCACCGGCCAGAGGTCGCCAGAGGATGCAATGAAAGAGGCCGAGCGCCGGGCAAACCGCTACTATCGCGTTTGATCCCATTTTTCAAAGACTTGCGGCATGCCGGAAACGACGTGCCGCAGGTCTCTAAGGCATATCGCAATCTGGAGATAAGCAATGTCGACGGTGAATTCCGGGGATACGCGCGGACCGACATCCTCGCTCCTGCAGAACAACAACGTGCTCGGCTTCCTGTTCATGCTGCCGGCGGCGGTCTTCCTAGTCTGCTTCCTGACCTATCCGCTGGGGCTCGGCGTCTGGCTCGGCTTCACCGATACGCGCATCGGCCGCGACGGTATCTTCATCGGGTTGGAGAACTACCAATACCTGATGGAGGATGACGTCTTCTGGCTGTCGGTCTTCAACACCGTCCTCTACACCTTCGTCGCTTCGATACTGAAATTCGTGCTTGGTCTCTGGCTGGCGCTGCTTCTGAACCAACATTTGCCGTTCAAGAGCTTCTTCCGGGCGATCGTGCTTCTGCCCTGGGTCGTGCCGACCGTTTTGTCCGGCCTGGCCTTCTGGTGGATCTACGATTCCCAGTTTTCGATCATTTCCTGGTCGCTGATGGAGCTTGGTCTCATCGACGCGCCGATCAACTTCCTCGGTGATCCCACAAATGCGCGCATTTCAGTCATTATCGCCAATGTCTGGCGCGGCATTCCCTTCGTGGCGATCTCGCTGCTTGCCGGCCTGCAGACCATTCCGGTCTCGCTGCAGGAGGCAGCGTCGCTTGACGGGGCGACCAGCTGGCAGCGCTTCCGCTATGTGACGCTGCCGATGCTGACGCCGATTATCGCCGTCGTGATGACATTCTCAGTGCTCTTCACCTTCACGGATTTCCAGCTCATCTACGTGCTGACCAAGGGCGGGCCGGTCAACGCCACGCATCTGATGGCAACATTGTCCTTTCAGCGCGGAATTCCCGGCGGCCAGCTCGGCGAGGGTGCCGCGATCGCAGTCGCGATGATCCCCTTCCTGCTCGGCGCGATCATGTTCAGCTTCTTTGGCCTGCAGCGCCGCAAATGGCAGCAGGGCGGACAGGATTAGGGAAATTCCAGCAAAAGCGTGCAGCGGTCTTGCGTCGGAATTGCGTGAAAACAAAGAGACAGGGCATTTCCATGGATCGAAGAGACGGAAATGCTCCAGGGAGGAAGATATGTCGACCAATTCCAACACCGCCAATGTCGTCCTGACCGACAATGCCGAAGGCATGAGCTACCTGAACCGCCTGCCACGGCGGGTGGTGATGCTCTACCTGCCGATGGCGGTTTTCGTCTTCGTGCTGCTCTTCCCATTCTACTGGATGGCGGTCACCGCGGTGAAGCCGAACGAACAACTGACCGACTATAGCAATTACAGCCCGTTCTGGGTGGTCGGGCCGACGCTTGCACATATCAAATATCTGTTCCTTGAAACGTCCTATCCGGGCTGGATGTGGAACACGATCCTGGTCGCAGTCTGCTCGACCTTTCTGTCGCTTGTTGCATCGGTCTTCGGTGCCTATGCAATCGAGCGCGTGCGCTTCACCGGCTCCCGTTCCGTCGGCCTCGTCATCTTCCTCGCCTATCTCGTGCCGCCATCGATCCTGTTCATCCCGCTTGCCTTCATCGTCTTCAAGCTCGGGATCTATGACTCGCGGTTCGCGCTGATCTTCACCTATCCAACCTTCCTCATTCCCTTCTGCACCTGGCTTCTGATGGGTTACTTCCGCTCGATCCCGTTCGAGCTGGAGGAAAGCGCACTGGTGGATGGCGCCAATCGCTGGCAGATTCTGACGAAGATCATCCTGCCATTGGCAGTGCCCGGCCTGATCTCGGCCGGCATCTTCGCCTTCACCCTGTCGTGGAACGAGTTCATCTACGCCCTGACCTTCATCCAGTCGTCGGAGAACAAGACGATCCCCGTTGGCGTGCTGACGGAGTTGGTGCGCGGCGATGTGTTCGAATGGGGATCGCTTATGGCGGGAGCTCTCTTCGGCTCGCTGCCCGTCGTCATCCTCTACTCGTTCTTCGTGGACTATTACGTCTCGTCGATGACAGGCGCGGTCAAGGAATGAAAAAGGGCAAAGCTGCTCCTTTCCGCGCCTACCGGTTATTCTTCTTGCGCCATTCCGCAAACATTTCGCGCGGTGCTTCGCTGGTCGCCGGATAGAGCCCGATGATGGTCGCGCCGCCGAGCACCTCCTCGGTAACGAAATCCTCGTAGGCCGTCATCTCGACGGCCTCGTTGGCGATTTCCTCGGCAAGATGCAGGGGGATGACCACGACGCCCTCATTGTCGCCGACCACGACGTCGCCGGGGAAGACAGGAACATCGCCGCAGCCGATCGGAACATTGATCTCGATCGCCTGATGCAGGGTCAGGTTGGTCGGCGCCGATGGCCGGTGGTGATAGGCGGGAATATCGAGACCGGCGATTTCGGGGCTGTCGCGGAAACCACCGTCGGTAACGACGCCGGCAACGCCGCGCACCTGCAGGCGCGAGACGAGAATCGAGCCGGCGGAGGCAGCACGCGCATCCCGCCGGCTGTCCATGATCAACACGGCGCCCGGCGGGCAGCGCTCGACGGCGGCGCGCTGGGATGTTCCGGATTGCGGAAGACATCAAGCGTGTTCAGGTCTTCGCGCGCCGGGATATAGCGCAGCGTGAAAGCCTGGCCGACCATGTTGGTCTTCTTCTGCGAGAGCGGGCGCACATCCTGGATGAACTGGTTGCGCAGGCCGCGTTTGAAAAGAGCGGCACAAAGGGTTGCGGTCGAAACGCCCTTCAGCTTCTCACGCGTCTGCTGGCTCAAAGTGATGGTCATGTCTTGTCCTCCTGAAATCAATAGATATCCGGCTCGCCTGGAGTGGGGCCAAAGCCGGTTTCCAGAAAATCGAAATCGCAGCCCGCATCGCCCTGGGCGATGTGGCGGGCAAACATCCAGCCGTAGCCGCGGCCGAACTTTTCCGCCGGCTTGAGCCAGGCGGCACGGCGGCGGGCCAGTTCCTCATCGTCGACAAGCATGTCGATTCGGCGGGCTTCGAGATCGAGGCGAACGATATCGCCGGTTTTCAACAAAGCGAGCGGGCCGCCGACGGCGCACGTATTGGAGCGGGTACTTCGGCAACAGGAGACGGTGGCCTCGGCGGATGAGTTTGACCAGTTCGATTCATTCGACAGGGATTTCCATCGCGTGCTCTTTGAGCGCAGCGGCATTCTGGGCCTCTGGGCAACGATGCGGCGTCTGAGCGTCCATCTCGACCGGCTGCGCCGCCTCAACCTGCCGATGCCCGGCAAGTTGGAGACGGTGCTTGCCGATCATCGTACGATCATTGAAGCGGTTCGCTCCGGCGAGCCTGAAAAGGCGGTCGCGGCCATGCGCAAGCACCTGTCCGGCACGCTGTCGATCATCGATCTCATCTGCGAATAATATCCCGATTTCGTCCGGCGCTAAGGGCAGCCTCAGGCAAGCAGGCAGCGCAGGAGATGGCCGGAGGCGTCGCTCTGATCCGGATCAGCCATGCGTCGCGTGGTGACGAAGACCGTGCGCGGCATTGTCCGGTTCATCACGAGCTTGGTCGGGTGGGTTACCGGTAGCTCCACCGGCTCAAGCGGCTCACCCGATGGCGCAAAGCGCAGCAACTGCGAGCCGCCGACACCGGCAATCCAGTAGACGCCGTCCTCATCGACGAATGCGCCATCGGGCCGTCCAGCAAAGGCATGCGTGGTCGCAAAGACCCGCCGGTTGGACGGCGTGCCGGTGGCGAGATCGTAGTCGCAGGTCCAGATGACCTGAACCGAAGGATGGGAATCGGAAAAATACATTCTCTGCCGTATCGGATCGAAGGCCAGGCCATTCGGCGTCCAGAAATCTTCGAAGACCCGGCGGTGGCTAAAATCGGGCTCGATGCAGAAGATTGCTCCCGCTGGCGCTGCCATCTCCCGCTGCATCGTGCCGGCCCAGAGCCGGCCGGCGGGGTCGAGCGTCCCATCGTTGAAGCGGACATCAGCGCGGCTTTCCGGCGCGCAGACGCGCTTGAACAGGCCTGTCCGCTGATCAAAGAGGAAAATGCCGGTCGCAAGGCCTGCGAGCAACGTTCCATCTGTCCGCAACGCGATGCAGCCGACTGCTTCGGGTGCGTCCCATGTCGAGGTCTTGCCGGTTGCCGAATCGGTGCGAAGCAGCCTGCGGCCATCGGTATCAACCCACCAGATGCAATTTTCATTCTCCGACCAGACCGGGCTCTCGCCGAGATGCGCCCAGTGGTCGGAGAAGACTTCGAATGTGATCTTCATTTTGCTCCCAGGCTTGCCTCACCGCCCACTTTTTCACCGGAAAGGCCGCTAATGAGGTCCTTCGGACGCCGGATCTCGGTTCTGATCCATAAAGACCTCCAACACCACAATATGCTACGCAAGGAGATTCTAAAGACTAATGCATCAATATATCAATACGATTTGCGTTGGTATGCGGTCACTTGCCGAACCGGGGGTGAACTGAAAAAAGGTGAGAGAGTGCTGGCTGGTTGGCAGGCGTGAGGATCGCGACTTATTGCGAGCGCGGCCCGAAGGCGGAACGCGAAGTCCTGGGCAGTTGGCTCCGCTTCCCTGCGGACCGCTATGCTGAAGCTCCTGCGGCTGCCCTTGTCACGACCTCGTGTGACGCGAATTCCCGCTTTCCTGCGCGCTTTGCGCGGTGCTATGCTGAAGCCCCGATAGGCTCCATTGTCTCCCGACTGACCGTGCCGGATGGTTTTTCGCGGCTTCGCAAACCATGCCGTTTACCATTTGGTTGCCAAAAAACCATAATTACCCGCCTAGATCGCACATCGACAACAGGCACTAAGAATTGGATCGAAGCTGAATGCGCATACCATACCTTTTTCTTGCTGCATTTCTTGCGCTCGCGCAGTCCGCCTATGCTGAGGTCGCATCACCGCCTGTTTTGGCGCCGCTAAAGCAACAGGCGCAAGCTGCGCAGTTGAGTGCACAACTTCTCACGCGATACAGTTACAGGCCCATTGCACTCGACGACGCCTTGTCGGCCAGAATCATGGATCAGTTTATCAAATCACTGGATCCGGACCATGTGCTCTTCCTGCAAGCGGACATCGACAGGTTCATGTCTGAGCGCAGCGAGATCGACGATGCCATCGAACGGAAGGATTTGAAGATCCCGTTTGCGATCTTCAACGCGTATGAACGTCGTATTGTCGATCGCATGAACTACGCTCGCAATTTGCTTAAGCAGGACCTCGATTTCAGTGTGCAGGAAAATTATTCCGTACTGCGCGACAAAGAGCCCTGGCCGCAGTCGGAAGCCGAGAGCAATGAGCTTTGGCGCAAGCGCGTCAAAAGCGATTGGTTGCCGTTGAAACTCGCCGGCAAAACCGACGCGGCTATTCGCGAAACGCTCGAGAAACGCTACGCAAACGCTCTTGAGCGCGCCTACCAGTATAAAAGCGACGACGTTTTCCAGTTGTTCATGGATGCCTATGCGACGTCGATCGATCCGCACACGGACTATTTTGGCGCGAACGCTTCGGCCGACTTCAATATCTCGATGAAGCTTTCACTGTTTGGTATCGGTGCGGTACTGCAGGAGCGCGACGACTACACGACGATCCGCGAGCTCGTGCCTGGCGGTCCGGCTCAGTTGTCCGGCAAGCTCTCGGTCGGAGACCGCATTACCGGCGTCGGTCAAGGCAAGGATGGTGCGATAAAAGAAGTGGTAGGCACGCGCCTTGATGAAGTCGTGCAATTGATACGCGGGAAAAAGGGGTCCGTCGTGCGCTTGGACATCCTGCCGGCGGATGCCGGCGCAGATGGCACACACCGCGTTGTCAGCCTTGTGCGCGATAAAATCAGTCTCGATAAGCAGGCCGCCAGGAAGACCGTGCTGTCCGTGAACGTGGGCGACGTCACGCGCAAAATCGGGGTGATTACTCTGCCAACATTCTACGAGGATTTTGAGGCTCGGCACAAAGGCGACAAGGACTATAAAAGTGCAAGCCGCGATGTCGCCAAGCTTCTCGATGAACTGAAACAAGAAAAGGTCGATAGCGTTCTCATTGACGTGCGCAACAATGGCGGCGGTTCATTGGACGAGGCGATTGATTTGACCGGTCTGTTCATCGGCAATGGCCCGGTCGTTCAGCAACGCGGCAGCGATGGTAAGGTCGAGGTCAGAAGCGCTGAGTTTGCAGCACCTGTCTGGACAGGCCCGATGGGTGTCCTGATCAATCGCGGGTCGGCATCGGCTTCAGAGATTTTTGCTGCGGCAATTCAAGATTACGGTCGAGGCGTGATCGTCGGCGAACCCAGTTTCGGGAAGGGGACGGTTCAGACCGTCGTCGACCTTGACCAGATGGTTCGCAACAGCAAACCCGAATTCGGGGAACTGAAAGTGACGATTGCCCAGTTTTTCCGGGTCAACGGCGGTACGACGCAGTTGCGCGGTGTGACGCCTGATATCAGTTTGCCTGGACTTTCCGATCCGACGAGCTTCGGCGAGACCAGTTATGACAATGCCCTGCCGTGGGCGCAGATCAAGCCCGCGAACTACACGCCCGCCGACACGGTTACGACGTTGCTGCCGACATTGCAAAGCCGCCATGACGGGCGGGTTGCGAGCGATCCGGACTTCCAAGATCTCGTGAAGGATATTGCCGACCTGAAGGCGCAGCGCGAGAAGGGGATTATCTCTCTCAATGAAGCCGAACGTCGCAAGGAAGCGACCGCTCGAGAAAATCGACGGAAGTCTCGAGCCGAGTTAGGCGATGGCGAAGATCCTGGTGGAGATGATGGCCTGGAGTCAAACGAGCGCAGCCTGAGTGCCGATATTGCCATTGAAAATGCACGCAAGAAAGCAAAAGACGTCTTGCTGAACGAGGCAGCGGCCATTCTTGCCGACGAGGTAGATTTGCAGAAAGGCGTGTTGCGGGCAGCTACGAAACAATCGGGGGACGCGGGCAAATAGTCATACCCGATCAATTTCCTGCGCCAGGCGAGCGGTAGGCGGCACTCAGCGCTCTTTCGACGCCTCGCAATTCGGCAAGCCCTTTCATCCTCCCGATCAGGGGATAGCCAGGCTGCCCGCCACGGCCAATGTCGTCTAAAATCTCCTGACCGTGATCCGGCCGCATCGGGATCTGGTGGTCGGCCCGGCCCTGATCGCGCCGACTGGCCTCCTCATTCACGATCGCGCCGATCAGAGCGACCATGTCGACGCTGCCGTCCAGATGCTCGCTCTCGTGGAAGGAGCCGCCGGCAGTATCGCTCTCCCGCAAGACGTTCCGCAGATGCAGGAAGTGCACGCGGTGGCCGAGGCGTCTCATCATGCCCGGCAGATCATTGTCGGAGCGGGCACCAAGAGCGCCAGAGCATAGTGTGATGCCATTTGCAGGGTCATCGACGGCTTCGATGATCCGGCGATAGTCGTCCTCGGTCGACATGATCCGCGGCAAGCCCATCAGTGGAAACGGCGGATCGTCCGGATGGCAGCAGAGCCGCAGGCCGAGCCGGCTTGCGACCGGCGTGACCTCTGACAGGAAATCGATGAGATTGGCGCGCAGTCGATCCGGTGAGATCGCACCATATTCGGCAAGATGCTGGCGCACCTTATCGAGTGAGAGACTGTCAGCGGCTCCGGGCAGGCCGGCCATGACGGCGGCGGCGATCGATGTCTTGCGCGCATTGTCAATCGTTGCGAAGCGTTCTTCGGCCGCTTCGACGATTTCCCCGGCGAATTCACGATCCGCGCCGGGACGTTGCAGCAGGAAGATATCGAAGATCGCGAAATCGGCAGCGTCATAACGCATTGTTGTGCCGCCATGGCCAACCTTCCAGCGCAGATCGGTCCGTGTCCAGTCGATCACCGGCATGAAATTATAGCAGATGGTCGAGATTCCGGCCGCGGCTAGGTTTTCCAGGCTTTGCTTGTAGTTGGCGATATGGGTGCGCCATTCGCCCTTCTGTTTCTTGATCGCCTCCGACACAGGAAGGCTTTCGACGACCTCCCATGTCAGTCCCGAGGGTGTTCCATCACTGCGGTTGGCGATCTGCTGCTGGCGCTCTGCAATTTGCTGCGGTCTCCAGAGATCGCCGTCCGGCACGTGATGCAGGGCAGAAACGATGCCGGTCGCCCCGGTCTGGAGGATGTCGTCGATGCGGGTCAAGTCATTGGGGCCAAACCAGCGCCAGCTATGCTTCATGGGATTCCTCTCGGCTGTTGCCGGCTCTGCCGTCGTTTCCGTCAGGTCTCGATACGCAGGCCATCCGCATCGAAGAGATGCCAATGGTCCGAGCGGGGAACGACCGTGAGCGTATCCCCGCGCTGGACCCGGCTCTGCCCCTGCTGATGCAGGAGAAGCGGTTCACCGTTCGGCAGCGTGCAATGCAGGTAGCTATTGGCACCATGCTGCTCGGCGACGCTGATCGTCACCGGCCAGCCCTTGCCCTGTTCGTCGACCGAAAAATCCTCCGGTCGTATGCCGAGCGTCACCTTCGCGCCGGCGGGCAGCTTGACGCTTGTGGGCAGGGTAAGGGATGGCAGGCCTTCTCCGGTAAAGGTCAAGGCATTCCCATCCGAAGCTGGAGCCGTGCCCTCGATGAGGTTCATGCGGGGCGAGCCGATGAAACCCGCCACGAAAGTATTGCGGGGCCGGTTATAGAGATCGAGCGGCGCACCGACCTGCTCAATCACACCACGGCGCAGAACGACGATCTTGTCGGCCATCGTCATGGCCTCGACCTGGTCATGGGTAACGTAGATCATTGTGTTGCCGAGCCGTTCGTGAAGCTTTGTGATCTCAACCCGCATCAGCACGCGCAGCTCGGCATCGAGATTGGAAAGCGGCTCGTCGAAGAGGAAGATCTTCGGGTCGCGGGTGATGGCGCGGCCGATGGCGACGCGCTGGCGCTGACCGCCTGAGAGTTGTCGCGGCCGGCGTTCGAGCAGCGTGTCGATCTGCAGCATCTTGCCCGCCGCATCGACCCGCCGGGCGATCTCATCCTTCGGCATGCCGATATTTTCCAGCCCGAAGCTCAGGTTCTGGCGTACCGTCATATGCGGATAGAGTGCATAGGACTGGAACACCATAGCAACACCCCGGTCGGCGGCGGGCGTATCGATGACGCTCTCGCCGTCGATACGGATGTCACCGGCGCTTGCCTCTTCCAGGCCGGCGATCATGCGAAGCAAGGTCGACTTGCCGCAGCCGGATGGACCGACGAAAACGACGAATTCGCCATCCTCGATGTCGAGGTTGATTTTGGGGATCACCTCCAGGACGCCGAAGGATTTATTGATGTTTTCAAGCACGAGATTGGCCATGGATGAAGCTCACTTGATGCCTGTGGATGCAATGCCTGTGGTGATGTAGCGCTGCAGGAAGATGAAGGCGCAGGCCAGAGGCAGCGCCGTCAGCGTCGTCATCGCGAGCAGCAGGTCGTAGCGGACCTCGTATTCGCTCTGGAAAGAGCTGAGCGCGAGCTGCAGCGTGTAGACCTCGCGCCTATTGAGCACGATCAGCGGTAACAGGAAGTCGTTCCAGCGCGACAGGATCGAAAAGATCGCAACGACCGCCAGCGCCGGCGAGGAAAGCGGCAGGATGATGCGCCAGAAGATGCGCCATTCGCTGGCATGGTCCATGCGTGCCGCTTCGATCAATTCGTCGGGAATGGTCAGCATATATTGACGCAGCAGGAAGACGCCGGTCGGGGTGGCAACGGTCGGCAGGATCACGCCCCAGAGATTGCCGACAAGGCCAAGCTCGGCGACGATCAGATAGGTCGGCACCAGCACGACAGTGGCCGGGATCATGATCGTCGATAGGATGGAGACGAGCGCGATGTTGCTGCCCTTGAAACGGTATTTCGAGAGTGCGAAGGCGGCCATGGAATTCATGACGAGGGTGATGACCGTCGCCACGACGGTAATGAAGAGACTGTTGTAGACATAGCCGCTGATCGCGCCGCCGGAATTGGCGACAAGTCCCGTATAGTTCTCTGTCGCAAGCCTGACCTTGCGCACAGCCACCGCGTCGGTCACGGAAACGGTCACGCGGCCGGCCTGCGGATTGAAGGGATCGATCATCTGCGCGTTGCGACCGACGCGGCGGATCTGCGCCAGGCGATGCTTGGAGCCGTCCTTCAACGTTACATCGTAGAGAGGCAGCGGCTGACCGAAACCTTCGACGATGGCGGTCTCGCTGGAATAAGGCAGGATGCTCGGCGGGAATTCCTGCAGGTTCGCCTGCGTCTTGAAGGAGGAGAGTACCAGCCAGGCGACCGGCGTGAACATGATCAGCAATCCGACAACCAGGAAGCCGTAGGTCAGCACGTCGCTGAGGTCCATTCTTCGGCGCCCGCGCCGTGCTGTCAGCAGGCCGCGCACGGATGTTTCGGGTTTGTTGAGCGCAACATCAGCCATTCTGCGAATTCCTCGACAAGCGAAGCTGGAGAGCCGTGAAGATGAGGAGAACGATGCCAAGCAGGATCGACGCGGCGGCGGCAAGGCCGAAATTACGCGGCTGAACGGCAAAGCCGACCTCGTAGATATACTGGACGATCAGCATGGTCGCCGAACCAGGCCCGCCGCCGGTGAGCACGTAGAGTTCGTCGAAGGTCTGGACCGACCGGATGACGCAGAGCACGAAGACGACGAGCAGAACGGGTTTCAGCAACGGCAGCGTAATGCGGGTGAAGACGCGCCAGTTGGTGGCGGAATCCATCTTCGCCGCCTCGTAGACATCTTTCGGGATGGACTGCAGTCCGGCGAGCAGGATGATCGTGTAGAACCCCATATGCGCCCAGACGGTCACGAACACGGACCAGAAGAACGCCGTATTCGGAAAGACCAGCCAGTTGACCGGCTCAAGGCCGATTGCCGTCAGGATGCCGTTCAGCGCGCCGTTGCGCTGCAGGATCCACTGCCAGGTCAACGCGACCACGACAGGCGAGAGCATGACCGGAAAGAAGAACACGGCCCGGAAGAAGCCGCGGCCCTTGATCTCGCGGTTGAGGCAGATGGCGGCCAGCAGTGCCACGCCGATCATGCAGATGACCTGGACCGGCACGAAGACGAGGCTGTTTCCGACAGCACGCCAGAACAGGTCGCTGGCGCAGCTCGATGCATCGAAATAATTGCGGCAATCAAAGAGTGTCGCGTAGTTGCCGTTGCCGACGAAAGGCCGCTCGGACGGGTAGAGCCGGTCGCTTCCGGTAAATGAATAGAAGACGTTGATGATGACCGGGAGGAGCGAGAACAGAAGTACGGCCAGAAGGTTGGGCAGCAGAAAGACCCACGGCATTCGCCTGATGCCCAAAACCCTCTGCAATCCGGTCATGACCGGCTCGAGGAAGCGCGCCGGCAGGACGGCGATGTTGCCTGCGACATCAGCTGTCTGGCTTCTAAAGCCCATGTCTTGCTCCTCCCGCCGGGTCTTATTTGCCGCCGGCAGCCTTGATGGCGAGTTCGACGTCCTGCTTGATTCTGGCAAGAGCGGTATCGACGTCGAGTTCGCCGTTCAGGACCTGGCTGACGCGCGTCGTCATCGCGTTCATCATGGCGCGCTGATAGCGCCAGCCCTGGAAGCGATAGGCGGCCGGCGCCATTTTCGGGATCTGGGCGATGAAGGTCGACAGCGACTGCTGCGTGCGCTCGGACGCACCGGGATAGGTCACGCCGCCATCGATCAACGACTTGCTCGACGGGATTTCGACGGCCGCAGCGATGATCTCGGCATTGTTCTTGGGCTGGGCCACATAGTCGATGAACTTGCCGACGAGTTCCGGGTTCTTGGTATGCTTGAAGCCGACGAGAGCGCCACCGCCCGGCATGACTGTGCACGAGGAGGGGCCACAGGGTGCCGGCACCACTTCCCAGTCGAAGAGGTCGCCGACTTCCTTGTCCATCTGGCTCAGGGTCCAGGAGCCGCCGAAATAAAAGACGGTCTTGGCGTTCAGGAAGTCCGAGAAGAGCTCGCGATGGGTTGCGCCGCCGACGGCGCCCCACAGATCCATCGGCATCGTGCCATCCTTGTGCCAGGCGACGAACTGCTCGATGGCATCCTTCAGGCCCTTGTCGATCACCGGCTGGCCCTTGTCGTCGACGAGCTCTGCACCGTAGCTGATAGCAAGGCTTGCAAAGCGGTGACCGGACCGGTCCATCTCCATGGAAAAATCAGTGCCGGTGGCTTTGGAGACCTTGCGCGTCGCCTCAGCCCATTCTGCCCAGGTTGCCCCTTCCTTCGGAACTGGGACGCCTGCCTGCTCGAAGAGAGCAAGGTTCACATAAGCACCATTGACAGTCAGCGAGGTCGGCATGCCGTTGATCGCCTTGCTGCTGGGATCGGCGCCCCGCAGCCATTGCAGGACTTGCCCATATTCCTTTTCGAATGAGGCGACGTTCACATAAGGCGTAAGGTCGAGATAGTAGCGGCTCAGGCCGCCAAGGTCGGTGATGATTGCAACGTCGGGACCCTCGCCGGATTCGAGCTGCACCGGCAAGCTTTCGACGATCGTCTGGTAGCTTACGGTCTCGAGCTTGATGGTGGTGCCGGGATTTTCTGCCTCGAAACGTTTGGCAATCGGCGCCATCGTAACGCAGCCAAAACCGATGTCGTCGCAATAAACTGTGATTTCCTGCGCCTGGGCAATACCCGTCAGCGCCGTGACCGCGAGCAGCGCTGATGCCGCCCGCAAGCCAATGCGAGTGAGTGTCATATCTTGCTCCTCCAGAGATCAGTCACGGGCCTCCCGCCCGTCCAGTAATCTCGCATCAAAACTTGTCTGGTCTTACCAGATTGTCAACCAGCTTTTTGAATCAAAATTTTTCGTCATTTAATATCAATATGATATGCATTTTATCGCCGGAGCTCGCTCAGAAATCCACCTTGACAGGCTGTTTTTTTGGATATCTGGTCTAACCAGTTTGAGCGGCTGGGAGTGCCGTCAAAACCAGGAGGATAACACTGCGATGCTGAGATTTGCCGTCGTCGGGATCGACCATGGGCACACGTTCGATCATGTGAAGGGATTGCTGGCGGCCGGTGGCGAGTTCGTCGGCTATTGCCCGCAAACGACTGTGCCTGCAATCCGCGAAATGTTCGAGAAGACCTATCCGGATGCGCCGCAGATCGATCGCGAGAAGATCTTTGCCGATCCCTCGATCGATGTCATCTGCATTGCCGCCATTCCGCGCGACCGCGCCGGCCTTGCCATCCGCGCCATGAAGGCTGGCAAGGATGTGATGACCGACAAGCCGGGTGTGACGACCTTTGCTCAGCTCGACGAGGTCAAACGTACCGTTGCCGAAACCGGCAAGATCTTCTCCATCTGCTTTTCCGAGCGTCATTGCGTGCGCTCCGCCGTCAAGGCGGGCAAGCTGGTGAAGGAAGGGGCGATCGGCAAGGTCATCCAGACGCTCGGCATGGGGCCGCACCGGCTGCAGCTGCCGACACGGCCGGACTGGTTCTTCGATCCGGAAGCCTTCGGCGGCATCATCGTCGATATCGCCTCGCATCAGGTCGACCAGTTCCTGTTCTACACCGGCTCGACGACGGGTGAGGTGGTCGCAAGCTCTGTTGGTAATTTCGGCATGCCGGAAAAGCCTGATTTCCAGGATTTCGGCGAAGTGCTGCTGCGTTCCGACAAGGCGAGCGGTTATGTCCGCGTCGACTGGTTCACGCCGGAGGCGCTGCCCACCTGGGGCGACGGACGCCTGACCATTCTCGGCACCGAGGGTTATATCGAGCTGCGCAAATATATCGATATCGCCGGCCGGCCCGGCAAGGATCATCTCTTCCTCGTCAACGGCAAGGAGATGACGCATATCGATTGCAGTGGCGAGAAGCTCGATTATTTCGACGCCTTTGCCGCCGATGTGCGCGACCGCAGCGAAACGGCGATGACGCAGAACCATGTCTACGAAGTCTGCCGCCTTTCAATCGAAGCACAGACCAAGGCCGCCACGCTGGGCGGACGGTAAGGAAGGAAATATCATGACCAAGAAATTGCGCGTCGGCGTTATCGGAGCAGGTATCGCCGCCCGCCATCTGATCGGTTACGATTGGAACAAGGATCTTTTCGAAGTCCGCGCACTTTGCTCTCTCGATGAGGAACGCGGTCGCGAACTCTGCGCCAAGCACGGCATAGCGACATACACGCAGAACGTCGATGAACTCTTTGCGCGTGACGATCTCGACATTATCGACGTGTCGACGCCGCCGGATTCGCATTATGAACTTTGCAAAAAGGCGATCGAAAGTGGCAAGCACGTCATCTGCGAAAAGCCGCTTTTCGGCTCGATTGCCGACGTCGATGAGATGAGCCGCATCGTCGCTCGCTCCGACAAGAAGCTGATGCCGATCTTTCAGTATCGCTACGGCAGCGGCCTGCAGAAGCTGAAGCTTCTGATCGAGCGCGGCCTTGCCGGCCGGCCATTCATGACGACGATCGAGACCCATTGGTGGCGCGGCCCCGCGTATTACGAGGTTCCGTGGCGTGGCAAATGGGCGACGGAGCTCGGGGGCGGCCTGCTCGGCCATGCGATCCACGCCCATGACATGTTGAATTATGTGCATGGCCCCTGTGCCGAGGTGTTTGCCTATGGCGCGACGCTCCTCAACAGGATCGAGGTCGAGGACACGATGGCGCTTGCCGTGAAGATGCAGAACGGCTCGCTCGCGACCCTCTCCATGACACTCGGTTCGCGCAAGGAAATCTCCAGGCTGCGCTTCTGCTTCAGCGATCTCGTCGCCGAAAGTATTCTGGAACCCTACACGATGGGTCGCGATCCCTGGACCTTCATCGCGGGGACCGAGGAACATCAGGCCCGCATCGACGCAGCGCTTGCCGGCTACGAAGCCAAGGAAGACGGTTATACGCGCCAGTTCGAGCTGTTCCATCAGGCCCTTATGGAGGGCAAGGATCCGCCGGTCACCCTGCAGGATGCGCGCAATTCGCTGGAGCTCGTAACAGCCGCCTATTACTCGCAGCGTTCCGGCCAGCCGACGCCGATGCCTATCACGGCCGACCATCCGCTCTATCGTTCCTGGCTGCCGGAAGAGCAGCAGCGCCTGGTCGCCAACGCCTGATATAATAGCCCATTGCAAAGTCGCGTCGCTCGAGCGGGCGGCGCAGACAAGGAGAGAGTGAATGGAGTTCGCCGCACAAGGCTTCCGAATTCAGGGTGAACAGCGTCTATACCAGATCGTTGCCCGGCGCATCGCCCGCATGATCGAGGCGAATACCGCAAATCCGGACTGGCGCATGCCCTCGGAGCGAGAGTTGGCCGAAGAGCTCCAGGTCAGCCGGCCTGTTGTACGTGAAGCAGTTATTGCGCTCGAGATGCGCGGCATCGTCGAGGTCAAGGGTAGGGCGGGCATCGTTGTGCTGCCCGCACGAAACATCTCGAACAATTTTGAGAAGATCAGCGCCGATATCGGCCCGGGCCCATTCGAATTGTTGGAGGCACGGCTCGCAGTCGAGTCGAGCGCAGCCGCGATGGCTGCGGAACGAGCGACGAATTACGATATCCTGGTGCTGGAAGAATGCATTGCCCAGATGGAGCAGGAGACAAATGTCATGCTGCTCAAGGAAAAGGGCGACCGCGACTTCCACATGACAATCGCGCGCATGACGGGTAACGCCATCATCGTCTCGATTGTCGAGGCCCTCTGGGCGCAGCGAGACGAATCCGTGATGTGGCGCAAGCTCCACGAACATATTCACGCACCAAGTGTGCGCCCGCTATGGATCGGCGACCACCACGCCGTCCTGACAGCCCTTCGCCTGCGTAACCCGGACGCCGCCTACAAGGCCATGGCCCGCCACATACGCAACGTAAGCAACGAGTTGATGGACGCATACGAGCGCGGCCGGTTTTCCCCGGACATCATGCAGCTCGACGAAAAGAAGGGCCTATGAAAATGCTGAAATCCTTCGAGCATGTTGGCATGACGGTCAGCGACATGGATCGCGCCATCGAATTCTATTGCACACTTCTTGGCCTGCGCCTGCATTTGCGCAAGACTGCGTCCGATGGCTCTCATATCGCCTTCCTCGATGCCGGCGGCGCTATGCTGGAAGTCTTCGCGCCCGCCGACGGCGCGGCGCGGGCCGTCGACGTCCCGGAAGGTGTCGCTGGCCTCAGGCACCTGACTTTCCTCTTTGAGAACATCGACGAGACCTTCGCGAAGCTCGAGAAGGCCGGCGTCGAGCTAAAGGAGCGGCCGCGCCTCGCCATCAATCGCGAGATACTGCACAAAGTGGCGTTCGTGCGCGATCCTGATGGCATCCTCATCGAACTTGCTGAACGAGCGAACTAAAGCTTCATCGCCGACAGCCTCAGGCTTTCGCAGACACGCATCCGTCCATGAGTTCGACAGCAAGGGAAAAGCGCGCCGCCCATCGGGGCCGGCCGTATCGAACTCCCGTTTGGTCCGGCCGACGAAAGGAATGATTACCGCCAGTCGCGATCGTGATCCCAGCGATCGTAGCGTCTGTATTCGCGCCAGCCACGATGCGGACGATCCCAACCGTAGCTGCGATCCCAACCGTAATAGCGTCGCGGCGGCGGTGCCCACCGATTGGGTCGGCAAAAGCCGCGCGGGCTCAGATGATAACCGCGGCCACACGCATAGTCGACCGTTATGACGTTCGAGGCTGCCAGCGCCGTTACGTTGCCAACAGGCGCGGCATTTGCGGCTCCGGCTGTTATTCCGGCTGCGAGAAGGGCCACAGTGACTAGAAGTTTTCGCATCTTCGTTTCTCCGATTGTCGGAGGGATTTAGCGCCTGTCCCGGTGAACCGAGGCTGAAAACGCCGTTCACCTGAGTGACAGCTTCAGCTGCTAGTCGCGCTCCCAGCGATCACGTCGATCATCGCCGCGTCGATCGTTGTTGCCGGAGTTGGATGTTTGCAAATGCTCCAGCACCTGCAGAACTGCGTCGGCGCAGTCCTTCGTGGAGTCCCCGTCGGCGCACCTGAGGTCGATCCTGGTCTGGCCGTTCTCGATGTGGAACCGGGCGCCGCGCTCCCTCGGCTGCGAATGCCAATCAGCGTCCGCACGCTCTTCGTTCTTGCTTGAAGAATTCGGCGCAGGTGGCGGATTTTCCTTACTGGCTTCTGGCGACGAGGGTGGAAGCGGCGATGGTTCAGCTGGGGCCTGCGCAAAGGCGCAAGTGGAGATCAATCCAAAGATAGCCGCCGATAGTCCTATAATTTTCTTCATGACGTTACCTCGCTTTTGTGCGGAGGTAACGATGGGTCGAGGCGATAGTTCCTATTGAGGGGCTGCGACTGGTGCGTGACGATGCGGACGACTGTATCGTTCAGTCGATCTTGCCTGTCACGAACAGATTGCATGCTGCTGCAAGCACTGTCGTGCCTGTCGGCTCGCAGAAAAGTTCTGCCTTGCGAATTGGACCTGGCGCAAGAGATCGCATACTTCCTTTGGGTCCGATCAATAACTCAATGAAGGCCCTGCAGCCGATTTCGCCGCTCATTCAACAATTCATGTTGGACCAGGTCTCTCGCTTCGTTCGAAAGACCATTCGGCCCGGATAGTCCGAGCTCGGTTAACCTCGCTTCGATCGCCTTGGGAATGCTGTCCGCCTCGTGCTGGCAGAGCCGCACAAGCCACTTCCATTCGTCGCTTGTCATGTCCCTTCGCGCGACCATCAACTGCCTCCCAGCCAAGGACAACCGTAATTTTGAGAATACCATAATTCTCGTCGAAAGGCAGCAATGTCAGCCGCCGCACAATCGAGCCTTCCGAACTCGTCCGATCGAAGGCGGTCCAAGGTTCTGAGCTGGTTCCTCACATCGTCCTCATCCCATTGGCGGGTAGAGTGGCGTGACTTCGCGACATAGATCCCGAGGCAATTGCATAGTTTACGCAGGCTTGCAGGCATGGACCTGAGCCGTTGGGGTCGCCGAACAGTCGACGCCGTCTTGGGGTGCCGATTTCATCAGCCGGAACCTTTCGCCAGCAAGCTCGGAAAGCGTGTGTTCGTCCCTTAAATCGGGTTGCGGAGAATGGGAAGAGTGGGACGGCTGCAACCTATCCTTGACTCTGATAGCCTGCTATCCGACAGTACCGCCTGTTAAATCCATGGGGATTCGATGGGCCTCACGAAAGGCTTCACGATTGTCGGCAGGGCCGCAATAGCCGCCATCGTGTCAATGTTCCTTGCGCTCTCGCTTGTCTTGGGCTTCTGGCTGCATTCGAGCTACATGTCCGCTTTCAGGCGTGGAGAAGATCAGGTCACAGCCACGGCCAAGATCGTTGCAGCCAACGCGATCTGGATCAACTCCCTGGCGCGCCAGACCCTTCACCGCATGGATGATGCCTTCGGAACGGCGGAAGCCTTGTCAGACGGGGAGCGCATTCGAAGGTTCAACGCCGCGACGGCCGAATTGCCGACCACTGCAACCGCCTATGTGGTCGCCGCGGACGGGACCCTGCTTTATTCGACCGACCGGGAAAGCAGCCCCGCCGACATCGTCGACCAGACCTTTTTCCGTCGCCTGGCCAATGGCGCAGAGGACCATACGTCGGCGATGACGGTCATGCGCAACACAGATCGCCACGTCTTCCTCTCGGCTGCGCGCATCGAGCGGAACGACAAGTTCGAAGCCGTCGCGATCCTGGCGTTTGATGTGGGGATGCTGCGATCGATCTGGGACGCTGCGTCGCTCGGGCCAGGCTCGACGGTGAGCTTCCTGAGGCGCGATGGAAAGCTGATCGCAAGATATCCCGAGCCGAAAGAAGCTGTCGATCTCGGCAACTACGTCCTGTTCACCGACTATATGCGCAAGGCAACGTCGGGCTCTTATGTGTCTGTCTCACCCGTCGACCAGGTCGAAAGGTTGGTGGCATACCGCATCGTCGAGCGCACACCCTTCGTCGCCATCGCATCGGCCGACACCGCGGCAATCCTCAAGCCTTTCTGGACCGATGTTTCGATTGCCGCGCTGATCGTTCTTCTGGCCCTTTGCGCGGCCGTGATCGGCGGATTGAAGATCCTGAGGCTGGCGCATGCGGACGCGCGCCACACCGCCGAACTTGCCGAGGCGCTTCGAACCAATCAGGTGCTGATGCGGGAAATTCATCATCGGGTGAAAAATAATCTGCAGACCGTGATGGCGCTCATCCGGCTGCAGGGGTTGCGGCCTGAAACCGTCCGGAGGGTGAACGAGCGGATCGTCGCCATGTCGGCGGTGCACGAACAAATGTACGGCTTCGATCAGTTCAGCAGCGTCACTGCACGGCAGTTCGTCCCAAACCTGGTTCGCACGCTGGTCGGGCTGCATGATCGCGAAATCAAGCTGACCTTCGAGATCGACGACATCAGGATCGATGCGGACAAGGCCACGCCATTTGCATTGCTGTTGAACGAACTTCTGACAAACAGCATGAAATACGCCTTTGTCGGCCGGGCCGACGGACATATCCGCATCAGGCTGCTTCAGCGTCCCGACGGCAAGGTCCTGCTTGAAGTGGCGGACGACGGCGTCGGATATGAGCCGGTTGCAACGGAAACCGGCATGGGAAGCAGGTTGATCAAATCCTTCGTCGGCCAGATGGATGGGACTTACGGTACCGAGCGGGCGCAAGGTACCGTCTTTACCGCTCTATTGTCGATTACCGCACGGTAGCCGCCACACGTCCATGGACCTCAGATCTACGGTGATCTGCTGGCGATCTGGAAGACCTAGGCAAATGACGTTCGTGATTCGCATCGACAGCCGGCTGGCGATGCGGTCTGACGGGTTGAAGCATACCCATTCGGAAGCCGAGTTATGATACCAGCTCTGCTGTCACTGCGTATCTTTAGGGGGAAAGTTCAGTCTCGTCGCAGCTTGGCATTGCAAGTTTCCTACCCTGGATTATTTGATAGGGCTCGAAGAACACATCCGGAGTGTCCGTTGAACAAAACCCGGCCAGCGCTCCTTCTCATTACGGCGTCGCTCATTCCGGTCATCATACTGGCGGCGCTGATGGGAAGGTTCTTCATCAAGGAGCAGCAAGCCGCTCTCGACGATGACATTCGCGGCCGGGCAGCGACGCTGGCCGCTACTCTTCAACGTGAACTCAAGAGCCAGATCCAGTTGCTCTCGATCGTCGCCGACTCTCCCCGCCTCGACCCTCCGATTCCCCGCGCGGCTTTTGCCGAGACTGCGCGGCGTCTGCGCGATCGTGTGCCCGAGTGGGAGCAGATCCGCATTTCGAATGAGAAGGGCGAAGTGGTTCTGTCGTTCCCGCCGCTCGATCCGTCGGCTGATACGCACGTTGTGGACATGGAAAGCCACGACGACCTGGTTCGCACAGGTGTCGCCCTGGTCGGCAATATCGCCATCGGGCCGAAAGGCCAGGCGGCCTTTGCGTTGCGCGCCCCGATCCAGAGAAGCGATCGTTTGAAAGCCGTCCTGTCGGTGGTGATCCGTCCAACGATCGTGACCAAACTGCTTTACGCCAATGGACTTCCAGGATCCTGGTCGGCCTGGATCGTCGATGGACGGGACCGTCTGGTGGCATCGACCGGCGCTCCCGCGCTTGCCGGTAATCCGGCCAGCGAATTCGCAACCTTCTCCGGCCAGGACATCGGCGCGGCCACGCTCAAGGACGGGATGGAGCTTCGGGTCGCCGAAGTCGCGCTCGCCGACACGCCCTGGCGGGTGAGGGTTGGCCTGCCGGTCTCCGACTACGAGCGGCTGGCGCGCAGGGCCACCATGCTGCTCGTGACGGCGAGCTGTTTCACGTTCCTGCTGTCAGGCTCGGCTGTATTCCTCTTCTATAGGGAGGTGCGCGCCAGAAATCGGGAATGGGAGAGTATGGCCAACTGGCAGCGGATGGATGCGCTTGGAAAGCTGACGGGGCAGGCGGCCCACGATTTCAACAATCTCCTGATGGTTTTCCAGTCCGGAGTGGAGGGCATCAAGAGGCGACGAAATGACGAACAGCGTGTGACGCAGCTTCTGGCGCATATGAGCGATGGAGTCGCTCGGGGAAAGGCGATCACGCAAAGGCTGCTGTCGTTTTCAAGACGCTCAAACCAGGGCGCCTCCCAGGTCGAGCTGGACGTCAGGCTTGCCGAATTGTCTCCGCTGCTGCGCCAAGCCGTCAACGACGCGATCCTGATGGAGATCAGGGTTCCGGAAGATACCTGGCCGGTTCACGTCGATCCTGCGGGGCTTGAAATTGCCCTGATCAACATCCTGACGAATGCGCGCGAAGCCATGACGGCAGGCGGAAAGGTCACCATTTCCGCCCGCAATGTGCTCGACGCCGCCACCGAGGATTCCGGGCTGGAGGGGCCGTTCGTCGCGCTGACGATTTCCGACACCGGGACAGGTGTTGCCCCGGAAAATCTCGCACGGGTGTTCGAGCCGTTCTTTTCTACCAAGAAGAATGGTGGCTCGGGCCTTGGTCTGACGCAGGTCCACAGTTTCGCCACCGGCAGCGGCGGTGCAGTCAAAGTCGCAAGTCTGGCCGGCCACGGCAGCGCCTTTACCTTGCTTCTGCCGCGATCAAACGAGCCGCGGGCGGTGCGTGCGGATACAGCTCCTTCGGCGAACCTTCCCCGTACAATCATGATCGTCGACGACACACCGGCATCGTTGGAATCCGTGCGACTGGCGCTTGACGGCATCGTGCCGACGATCTTCGTCGCCGCAGGTGGACCCGAGGCGATCGAGATCCTGAACCGTCATCCTGAAATCGAGGCGATCGTCAGCGACATCATGATGCCGGGCATGTCAGGCATCGAGCTTGCCGAGGAGATCCGCCGCAGAAATGCGTCTCTGCCCGTCGTGCTGATGACTGGCTATAGCGACAGGCTGGAGGCCGGTACGGAAGTCGGACGTCCGGTCGTCCCGAAACCCTTCAAGGTCGAGGATCTGGCCGCCTGCCTGGAGAAGGCGAAAACCTCGGTGGTCCAATCGGCAAACGTCGTACGTCTGGAAATTCCGACAAAGGGCTGATCAGCCGACACCTGTGTGAGACTCATTTTTTCGCGCGACTGCGGCAAACCCACGCCGGTACCGATGCTTCTCTCCATCGGCGGTCACGCTGATATCCACCGGCCCTTTCGAACGGAACCCAGGTCAATCTTTGCCGTTTGCCCTTTGCGGAGATGCGACGCTGGAACAAGCGCCAAGTGAGGCGGTCACCGGTCAGGTCGCCTCGTCAGACAATTCGGTTGGAGCATGCGGTGTTATGATTACGAGCGAACAGCTGCGTGCAGCTCGCGCGCTATTGCGGTGGAAGCAGAAGGACCTTGCCGAAGCCGCGCGGGTTTCATTGCCCCTGATCCAAGAGCTTGAAGCCATGCCAGGGCAGCTGGAGGCAGAGGCGCGAGCAATTGACGCGATCGTCAACGCAGTCCATTCGGCAGATGTTTCGTTTCTCGACGGAAACTATTCGAGCCCGGGCGGATCCGGTGTCCGGTTCAGCCAACCGGCCGGGACCAATCTGGATACCATTGAAGACGAAACGATCCAGTACCGGGAATTCTTCGAGAATGATGCACCGCCCGGTGCGGGCGGCTGAGACTACCGGCGCCGAGCATCGCGGACGAAGGTTCAGACAGAAAGCTGCGGGACGCCACGTCGCGTCCCGACTTGCCCTCATTTTATCGGCGGCGAGGCCTTGCCAAGCTTGACGGAGGGTTCCCGGCCCCAGACCCTCAGCTTGCCGAGTTCGGTGACGAAGGCGGCGATGCCATCTTCCCCGGGCAAGCTCAGCACGCCCTCGTCGATACTTTCGGAAATTCCCGCCTTTTCAAGCAGCGGCAGTGCCGACGGATCATAGCCGATGAACTTGCAATGCTGGAAGGCGTCGGCGACGAAGTCGCGAGCCGTAGCCTCCTTGACGAGATCCTCGATGGCCGCCGGCGAGGTCAAAAGTGCGATCGCATCGAAAAGCACCGAGGGTGCGCCATCGATCATATGCTGCGCTTCGATCCGAGTGCCGTCCGAAGCGGTCACGCCACCGACCTTCGGAGCGATCAGTTCGAAGACGGCTTTCTGCCTGAGGAGCGCTGTTGTCAGGCCCTTGAGCAGTTTGGCGTCGACGCCGTCGGTGATCAGGATGCCAAGCTTGCGCCCCTCGAAGCGTCCTGGACCGCGTTTCACAATGCTGAGCGCCGGTGAGGGCTCCAGGTCCTGGCGCGTTGGAATGGCGGCTTCAGCTGGTTTCGGCAGAGACTGCAATCCGAGTTTTTCTGCGACGGTGGTCGCCAGCGTTTCGTCGATATTGATAAGATGGGATACCATCCGCTCGCGGATGATAGGATTTTCGACCTTGCTGAGTTCGAAGGTCAGCGCCATGGCGATGTGGCGCTGCTCGGGCGGCGTCTGGCTGATGTAGAACTGGCGCGCCTGGCTGTAATGGTCGGCGAAGCTTTCCGGGCGCAACCTGAGCTTTGGACCTTGTTCCTCGGACGCGAAATGTCGAAAGCCTTTCTGAGGCGATTCCCGTGGACCCTCTCCCCAGGAATTCGGCTGGTAGTTGACCCGGCCGACCGGATTGCGCATCGCCATGTGACCGTCCTGCTGAAAGGTATGGAAGGGACACTTGGGCGCATTGATCGGCAGATGCGTGAAGTTCGGCCCGCCGAGGCGCTTGAGCTGAGTGTCCAGATAGGAAAAGTTCCGGCCCTGCAGAAGCGGATCGTCGCTGAAGTCTATCCCCGGTGGAACGTTCTGCGTCATGAAGGCGACCTGTTCCGTCTCGGCGAAGAAATTGTCGGGCATGCGATCGAGCACCAGCCGACCGATCGGTTGAACGGGAAGGATTTCTTCCGGGATGATTTTCGTCGGATCGAGCACGTCGAAATCGAATGTATCGGCAAACTCCTGATCGAAGAGCTGGACACACAATTCCCACTCCGGAAAATTGCCCGACTGGATCGCCTGCCAGAGATCACGGCGATGGAAGTCCGGATCGGCGCCGTTGATCTTGACCGCCTCGTTCCAGGCGACGGACTGCAGCCCGAGCTTCGGTTTCCAGTGGAACTTGACGAATGTCGACTGATCCTTGGCGTTGACGAAGCGGAAGGTATGGACGCCGAAGCCCTCCATGAAGCGGAAGGAGCGGGGGATCGCCCGGTCGGACATGACCCACATGATCATATGCATGCTTTCCGGCGTCAGGCTGATAAAATCCCAGAAGTTGTCATGGGCGGACTGCGCCTGCGGGAATGCCCGGTCCGGCTCCGGTTTCACGGAATGGATGATGTCGGGAAACTTGATGGCGTCTTGGATGAAGAAAACAGGGATGTTGTTGCCGACGAGGTCCCAGTTTCCCTCCTTGGTATACACTTTCACGGCAAAGCCGCGAACATCCCGGGCAAGATCGAAGGACCCCTTGCTGCCGGCAACCGTCGAAAAGCGCACGAAGACGGGCGTCTTTTCGCCTGGGCGCTGGAAGACGTCGGCCCGCGTATAGTCAGCCAGGGACTTATAGGTCTCGAAGAAACCATGTGCGCCGTAGCCGCGCGCGTGGACCACGCGTTCGGGAATGCGCTCATGGTCGAAATGGAAGATCTTTTCGCGGAAGTGGAAGTCATCGATGAGCGCAGGTCCAGGAACCCCAACGTGCAGGCTGTTCTGATCGTCTGCTATGGGTCCGCCTTGGGCGGTCGTTAGAACCGGATGCCCATCTTCGGCGAACTGATGAAGCTCGCCACCTTCGCCGCGATGGAGTTTCTGGTCGTGGATCGTCGCTGTGTTTGTTCTGGCGGGCGTCGACGTTTTCTTGGTCATTGTCTCAATCCCTTACGATATGTGTGAATTGCCGATTGGAGAAAGGCCGCCCTGGTGGGCGGCCTTCTCGTGGGACCTATGTCGGTTCAGGCGGCTTTCTTCCCCTTGGCGTTGGCCGAGGCGAGTGCGAGCTCGGTCAGCTTCTTGTCCGTGGCCTCTTCCTCGGCGAGGTTTGCCTGAAGAAGGGCGACAGCGTCGTTGAGGCCGATCTGCTTGGCCCAGGTGATCAGCGTGCCGTAGCGTGCGATTTCATAGTGCTCGACGGCCTGTGCTGCCGAGATCAGACCGGCATCAAGGGCGACCGTGCCCTTGTATTCCTCCATGATCTCTTCGCCTTCGGCAATGATGCCCTGGATGGCCTCGCAGGTCTTGCCGCGGGCCGGTTTGTCCAAAAGTCCGAAGACCTGTTCGAGGCGTTCGATCTGGCCCTGAGTTTCATCGCGATGCTTGAGGAAGCCGGCCTTACCGTCCTCGGACTGGGCGGCGCGCGCCATTTTTGGCAGAGCCTTCAGGATCTGTTTTTCCGCGAAGTAAATGTCCTTGAGTGTATCAAGGAAAAGGTCGTCGAGCGTCTTGGTGGCTGCCATGATGGGGTCCTTCTGTGGCGAAGCGCTGTTGGTGCTAATCCGTCCTTCCGTCTACCGGGTGCGGACGCATTCCCAATGTCTGCGCGGCGTGATTGTTCCCGTCCCCGACCGTACTGGAACGAAAGACACCCGGTCGGCGGTTGCTTCGCCGCCCTGGCGCCTCCTTGAGGTGAACCTTCGAACCAGCTGGAACGTCAAAGGCCGGCATTGTGCGCCGGCCGCTCGACAGTCTAGCTGGCCTCAGAGCGCGCCAGCTCACAGGATCGGTTTGCCGCCCGTCACGGCAATCGTTGCCCCCGAAACATAGCTCGACAGCGGATCGGCGAGCATCACATAGGCGGTCGCAAGCTCGGCGGGCTGGCCAGGACGTTGCATCGGGACCTGCTTGCCGAAATTCCTTACGGCTTCGTCCGGCATCGTGGAGGGAATGAGCGGGGTCCAGATCGGGCCCGGCGCGACGGCATTGGCGCGAATGCCCTTCTCCGCCAGCATTTGGGCGAGACCGGCCGTGAAGTTCTGGATGGCGCCCTTGGTCGTCGCATAGGCGAGCAGGTGCGGGCTTGGACTATCGGCATTGATTGAGGCGGTATTGATGATAGCGCTGCCCGCTTTCATATGCGGGACTGCCGCCTTGGTCAGATAGAACATCGCATGGATATTGACCTTGAAGGTCAGCTCCCACTCGTCATCGCTGATCTCGCTTATATCCTTGAAGCTTGCCTGATGCGCCGCGTTGTTGACGAGGATGTCGATGCCGCCAAGTTCGCTGCGTGCGGTTTCGATGATGTGGCGGCAATGCTCGGGATTCTGCAGATCGCCCGGGACGAGGATGGCCTTTCGCCCTGCCTCTTCGATCCACTTTTTGGTTTCGCGTGCGTCTTCGTCCTCGTCGAGATAGGCGATGAGAACATCCGCACCCTCGCGGGCATAGGCAATCGCAACGGCCCGTCCGATGCCGCTGTCGCCGCCGGTAATGACGGCCTTCCTGCCGGTTAGTCGGCCAGACCCGCGATAGGTCTGCTCGCCGTGGTCAGGTACCGGCGACATCGCCTCGGTCGTGCCCGGCATGGGCTGGCGCGGCGTATCGAAGGGTGGGGTCGGGTAATTGGCCATTGTCTGTTCCTCCAGGTTTGAGACCGCGGACCGGCGCCAGATGACGTCGGCCAAATGAACTTTCGGTCTTCGCTCGCGGCAGAAGCGGGGCGAACGTTCCGGAACAACAACTCGTCGGTCGGCCGGCAGTTCCCTGTCAGTTCGCAGGGATGACCCAGATCGAACGCGTGCCTGACGCAGCGCGCAGTCGAAACCGAAGCGCGCATTTCCACGGGGCAGCGTAATCATCCTTTCAAAACGAATTATCGGCAGCTGACAACGGCTCTTGACAGGCAATCCCTTGTGATGGAGGGTAAGTAAAGCGTTTTACTAAAGCGGTTTACAAAGCTAATGGCGCAAGGACGAACCCCGGGGTTAAAGGATGTCGCGAAAGCGGCGGGCGTGTCGGTAACGACAGTCTCACGCATGCTGAACGGTTCGCTGGATCTGCCCGCCCTCACCAAGCAGCGTATCGAAAATGCTATCACTTCCCTCAAGTACCAGCCGAACCCTCACGCGCGGCGGCTGAGCCGCGGTCGTTCCGACACGATCGGACTGGTCGTGCCCGATATCGCCAACCCATTCTTCGCGACCATGGTGGCGGCGGTCGAAGAGGAGGCGAACGACCGGGGGCTTGCCGTTTCGCTCTATGCCACTCTCAACCGGACCGGCCGTGAAGTCGCCTATCTCCGGCTGCTCGAGCACAATCACGTCGATGGCCTGGTTTTCGTCACCAACCATCCCGACAACGGAGACCTCGCAGCTCTCATCAATCGAACAGGCAAGGTCATCGTCGTCGACGAAGACGTTCCGCTTGCCAGTGTCCCGAAGCTCTTCTGTGACAACTTTCAGGGCGGCCATCTCGCGGGACGCCATCTGGCGGAGTTCGCTCATCGCGATGTGCTCTATGTCGGCGGCCCTGATGCGATGATCAGCACGCAACGGCGCTTCAACGGATTGCGCAAGGGCCTGCAGGAACGTTTCGGCGACGATACCTCGATCAGGCGCTACAGCGGCGAATATACGATCGCCTGCGGGCGGGACATGGCGCGCCGCTTCCTGGAAGAAGGCATGCCGGCGACCGCAATCTTCGCGAGCTCCGACGAAATCGCCATCGGCATGATCGAAGTCCTGAGGGAGAAAGGAATATCGATCCCCGAGGACTTGTCGATCATCGGCTTCGATGATGTCAGTCCGCTGCACCTCTTTGCGCCGCCGGTGACCGCGATCCGACAGCCGGTGCGCGCCATTGGCAGGCGTGCCCTATCCCTTCTTCTCGAAACAAACTGGCAGGAGAGCAAATCGCTCGCCACCGAGGAACTCGTGCCAGTCGAAATCGTCGTGCGGAACTCCGTTGCGCCGCCGTCGACCTATAATAAGCAACGAGAACAAAACCAGAGGATGAGAACATGAAACAGATCAGACGTCGGGCGTTTACCGCCGCTCTTGCCTTTACCGCGCTTGCCGGTGCAACGCTCGGAGCCTCACTTGCTCAGGCTGCAGGCAAGACCTATGCGCTGGTGCAGATCAACCAGCAGGCCCTTTTCTTCAATCAGATCAATGAAGGCGCCCAGAAGGCGGCGGATGCTGCCGGCGACAAGCTCGTCATCTTCAACGCCAACAATGAAGCGGCCGCACAGAACAGCGCCATCGAAAACTACATCCAGCAGAAGGTCGATGGCCTGATCGTCGTCGCAATCGACGTCAACGGCATCATGCCTGCCGTCAAGCAGGCTTCGGATGCCGGCATTCCGGTTGTCGCCATTGACGCGATCCTGCCGGATGGTCCGCAGAAGTCGCAGATCGGCGTCGACAACGGCAAGGCCGGCGCAGACATGGGCGCCTATTTCCTCGACTACGTGAAGAAGAACATGGGCGGCAAAGCCAAGTTCGGCGTGGTCGGCGCCCTGAACTCCTATATTCAGAACGTTCGCCAGAAGGGCTTTGAGGACGCTGTCAAGAGCGACGGCATCGAGACGGCTGGCGTCGTCGACGGCCAGAATATCCAGGACAATGCACTTGCCGCTGCCGAAAACCTGATTACTGGCAATCCCGACATGACGGCGATCTATGCAACCGGTGAACCGGCTCTCCTCGGCGCGATCGCCGCTGTCCAGAGCCAGGGCAAGCAGGACAGCATCAAGGTCTTTGGATGGGATCTGACCGCGCAGGCGATTTCGGGTCTCGACGACGGCTACGTGGTTGCTGTCGTCCAGCAGGATCCTGCTGGCGAAGGCAAAGCCGCGGTCGAGGCTCTTGCCAAGCTGACCGCAGGTCAGAGCGTTGAAAAGAGCATCTCCGTTCCGATCACGATCGTGACGAAGGAAAATGTCGAGCCGTACCGGGCCGTCTTCAAATGATGACGGACAACCGGCCTGTTTATGCCGGGGCCGGGGAGGCGCAAGCCTCCCCGCATTCCTCCGGCTCGTCCGTCCGGACACCTGCTGTTTCACTGCGCGGGATCCGCAAGACTTTCGGCTCGCATCAGGCGCTGCGTGGCGTCGATCTCGACCTCTTTCCCGGCGAGTGCCTCGGGCTTGTCGGCGACAATGCAGCCGGTAAGTCAACACTTACCAAAATCATCTCCGGAACCTATCTGCCGGATGAGGGGACGATTTCGCTGAACGGTGAGGAGGTCCATCTCTCCGGACCTGCGGACGCCCGCGGCCGCCATATCGAAATGGTCTTCCAGGATTTGAGTCTCTGCGACCATATCGATGTCGTCGGCAATCTGTTTCTTGGGCGCGAACTCACCAGAGGTCCGTTCCTCGATCGTCAGAAGATGATGAGCGAGGCGCGCAAGATGCTGGATGCGCTGGAAATCCGCATTCCGCGTCTCTCCGCCAAGGTCGAGAAGCTGTCTGGCGGCCAGCGCCAGGCGATCGCAATCGCCCGTGCCGCTTCCTTCCAGCCCAAGGTTCTGATCATGGATGAACCGACATCGGCCCTTGCTGTTGCCGAAGTCGAAGCCGTGCTCTCGCTGATCAATCGGGTCAAGGCGAAGGGTGTTTCCGTCGTCCTCATTACCCATCGTCTGCAGGATCTGTTCCGTGTCTGCGACAGGATTGCCGTCATGTACGAAGGCACCAAGGTTGCCGAGCGGGATATCGGCAAGACCAATCTCGAGGATCTCGTCAAGCTCATCGTCGGGGGAGAAAGACATTGACCGTCTACACCGAACGCGCCAAGGGCTCACCGATGGCGGATTTTCTGGGGGAGAATGCCCAGGTCCTGTCGATCGCCTTCTTCTTTCTGGCATGCCTCGTCTTCTTTTCACTGACGACCACCACCTTCATGACGACGGGCAACATCCTGAACATAGTGCGCCAGGCGGCGCCCATCCTCGTCGTCGCCATCGCCATGACCCTCGTCATCGTGACCGGCGGGATCGATCTGTCCGTCGGTTCGATGCTGGCCCTGATCAACGCCGTCGCTGCCATTACTCTTGCGACAGGCATACCCTGGCCGATCGTCTCGATCGGCATGCTCGCCTTCGGCGGCATCGTTGGTCTGCTGCAGGGCTGGTTCATCGCCTACCAGAACATTCCAGCCTTCATCGTCACCCTTGCCGGGCTTTCCATCCTGCGTGGCGTGGCTCTCTACCTGACACAGGGCTATTCCATTCCGATCAATAACGAGCCTGGCTTCTTTTACTTGGGGCGCGGCGAACTGGCGGGCTTTCCCATTCCGGCACTTATCGCAATCCTGGTCGCAATCGTCGGCTACGTCATCATGGCGGTCACCAAATATGGACGGCAGATTATCGCGGTGGGATCCAACATGGAGGCGGCGCGTCGCGTCGGCATGCCGGCCAAATGGATCGTCGCCTCGGTTTACCTCGTATCGGGCGTCGCCTCGGCGCTCGCCGGTCTTTTGATCGCGGCCCGTCTCGGCTCTGGCTCGTCGAATGCCGCTGTCGGTTTCGAACTGCAGGTTATCGCCGCGGTCGTGCTTGGCGGCACCTCCCTGATGGGCGGGCGCGGCACGATGATCGGCACGGTGCTCGGCACGATGACCATCGCCGTTATCGGCAACGGGCTGATCCTGATGCATATCTCGCCCTTCTTCACCCAGATCGTCACTGGCGCCATCATCCTCGTTGCTATCTGGCTGAACACCCGCATCTTCACCACCAGTTTCCGCCTGACGGGCAGGAGGAAAAGCTGATGGCAACGGACGAGCTTTCGCCGGGTCATGTGCGATCCGGGAATGTGATGACGGTCTCGGGGCCGGTTCCGGCGTCAGAGATCGGCGTCACATTGATGCACGAGCATATTCTCAACGATTGCCGCTGCTGGTGGCATGCACCGAAGACCTCCGAGCGGCAATATCTTGCCGAAGGTTTCGTCTGCATGGAGATCCTCGGCGAACTCAGGCAGGATCCTTTCGTCAACAAGCACAACATCACCCTCGACGATGAGCAGCTTGCCGTGACGGAACTCCAGGACTTCGCCGGCCTCGGCGGTCGAACGGTCGTCGAGCCAACGTGCCAGGGCATCGGCCGGGATCCTCTCGCCTTGCGGCGGATTTCCAGGGCGACGGGACTGAACATCGTCATGGGTGCCGGGTTCTATCTTGGTTCCTCGCATCCGGCCAAGGTCGCCGGCATGTCTGCTTCCCGGATCGCCGACGAGATCGTCTCCGAAGCCACCGTCGGCGCGGATGGTACCGACGTGAAGATCGGCCTGATCGGCGAGATCGGCGTGTCCTCCGATTTCACCGCCGAGGAGGAAAAGTCCCTGCGCGGTGCTGCCCAGGCGCAGGTGCGCACTGGTCTGCCTTTGATGGTCCATCTCCCCGGCTGGTACCGCCTGGGCCACAAGGTTCTCGATATCGTCGCCTCCGAAGGCGGCGATCTCAGGCATACCGTGCTCTGCCACATGAACCCGTCACATGACGATCTCACCTATCAGTCAGAGCTTGCCGCCCGCGGCGCGTTTCTCGAATATGACATGATCGGCATGGATTTCTTCTACGCCGATCAGCAGGTGCAATGCCCGAGCGACGAGGAGGCGGCTCGCGCGCTCGTCAAGCTCGTCGAGATGGGGCATACCGATCGCCTCCTGCTCTCCCACGACGTCTTCCTGAAGATGATGCTCAAGCATTACGGGGGCAACGGCTATGCCTATATCCTGCGCCACTTCCTGCCGCGCCTGAAGCGTCACGGTCTCGATGACGCGACGCTCGATATCTTCATGCGCGCCAATCCGAAATCAGTCTTTCAGGCCAGCGCCTGACCGTGACATAAAAGAAATGGAAACATCATGACAAAGAAGGTTCTTCTCGTCGGCGAAAGCTGGGTCAGTTCCGCCACGCACTACAAGGGTTTCGACCAGTTCGGAAGCGTCACGTTTCATCTCGGCGCCGAGCCGCTCGTTGCGGCACTCAAGGGCAGCGCATTCGAGCTGACCTACATGCCGGCCCATGAAGCGGTCGAAAAATTCCCCTTCGATATGGCGGGGCTCGACGCCTTCGATGCGATCATTCTTTCCGATATAGGCGCTAATTCCCTGTTGCTTCCCCCGGCGGTCTGGCTGCATTCGAAGACGGTTCCGAACCGATTGAAGCTGCTCAAAGCTTGGGTTGAAAAGGGCGGCGGTCTGCTGATGGTCGGCGGCTATTTCTCGTTTCAGGGCATTGACGGCAAGGCGCGCTGGCGCCGCACGCCGGTTGAGGATGTCCTGCCGGTCACGTGTCTGCCCTATGACGACCGAGTGGAAATTCCGGAGGGAACGACGCCGGTCCTCGTCAAGTCCGATCACGCCACGGTTGCCGGCCTGTCAGGTGAATGGCCTCTGCTTCTGGGCGTCAACGAGGTAGAAGTGCGCGAGCGCGACGATGTCGAAGTCATCGCTCGCCTGCCGGAAGAGCAAGGTGGCCATCCATTGCTGGTCACAGGCCGCTTCGGCAAAGGCAGAACCGCCGCCTGGACTTCGGATGTTGGGCCGCACTGGCTTTCGCCTGCCTTCTGCGAGTGGGAAGGCTACGGGCGTCTCTGGAAGAATATCCTCGGGTGGTTGACAGAGGCGAAGTAGGCGTCATTCGCCGGCGAGAATGCCGGCGAGTTCGGTCCTGCTCGGGAAGGCCGAACGCGTCCCGCGGCGGCTGACGGTAATGGCCGCCGCCGCAGTCGCATGATGAATGGCTTTGGTGTCGAGCGTGGTCGATCTGAGCGCGGCAGAGGCGAGGGCGACGGCCATGAATGTGTCGCCGGCACCGGTCGTATCGACGACCTCTGTGACACGGGCAGGAACGGTTGCCAGCACCTGATTGCCTCTGGCAAGGATTGCCCCGCTGCCGCCGAGGGTGAGCACGGTCTGCGCCACCCCGGCTTCGGCGAGGCGGTGGATCGCGGCCTCGCCGGATGATCCGGTCAGGCTTTCGGCCTCGCCCCTGTTGAGAAAGGCGATGTCGATGAACGGCCAGAGCTCGGCGAAATAGGGCCTGAGCGGCGATGGGTTGAAGGCGGTCGTCAGACCGCGGCGTCTGGCTTCGGCCAGAATGCCGCGGGTCACGTCTTCGCTGAGGTTGCCCTGCAGCACGACGAGGTCGCCGCCGACCGCATCGCCGAGCGGGGCAAGCGCCTCGGACAGGGTCAGTGCCTCGGCCGAGTCCGTCGTCGTGACGATGGCGTTTTCGCCATCGGGCGTCGTGAAGATGATGGAGAAATCGCTGGAGCGGTGAGGGCTGCCTAACAATCGGGCGTCCAGCGCTTCACCAGCAAGCTGGTCGCGGATCGTCTGGGCGCGAAAATCCTCGCCGACGGCTGTGACTAGCGTCGTGGGAAGGCCGGTGCGGCCCATTACGACGGCCTGATTGGCGCCCTTGCCGCCGAGGTCGCGGGTTTCCTCCCGACCGAGGATCGAGGCACCCGCTTCGGGCATGGACATTACAGAAATGGTTTCGTCGATGGCGACGTTACCGATGACATAGGCACGCATGGCGGGCTTTCAGAAGGGAAAGAAAAATGCAGCAGGTATCGGATAAGGCCACAAGCGCCATACGGGAAATATTCGGCACTGACAAGGCGCTGATCGGCATGATCCATTGCCCGCCCTTCCCGGGTGCTCCACGCTACCGCAACGCGGCAATGGATTCCATCTACGACACCTGCATGCGCGATGCCGAGGCGCTTGTCAAAGGCGGCATTCATGGATTGATCGTCGAAAATCACGGCGACATCCCCTTCTCCAAGCCGGAGGATATCGGCCACGAAACCGCAGCCTTCATGTCTGTCGTAACCGACCGCATCTCTCGTGCTGTCGGCGTACCGCTCGGCATCAATGTGCTTGCCAATGCGCCGATCCCCGCTTTCGCGATCGCGGCCGCCGGCGGCGCACGCTTCATCCGCGTCAACCAGTGGGCGAACGCCTATGTCGCCAATGAGGGCTTCATGGAGGGCCGCGCTGCCGAGGCCATGCGCTATCGCTCGCTGCTGCGTGCCGAACATATCAAGGTGTTTGCCGACAGCCACGTCAAGCATGGGGCACACGCCATCACCGCCGACCGGACGATCGATGAACTGACTCGCGATTTGGCCTTTTTCGATGCGGATGTGGTGATCGCTACGGGCCAGCGAACGGGCAATAGTGCAACGATGGAGGAGATCGAGGAAATCGGTGCTGCAACCCATCTTCCATTGCTCGTCGGCTCGGGCGTGACCAAGGATAATATCGTCGAGATCCTCAAGCGCACCAACGGTGTCATCGTCGCTTCTTCGCTGAAGGAGGGTGGCGTCTGGTGGAACCCTGTGGAGCCGGCCCGTGTCGCAGCCTTCGTCGAAGCCGCAAAACCCGGTCTGGAGTCGTGACGATCATGGTATCTCTCTCCGAACAGATGCTCGACGAGAACCGCGACGTCTTTGAAGCCATGGTCCGCCACCGCTTTGTCGAAGACATCAAGGCTGACCGTCTCCCGAATGAGGCCTTCGAACGATATCTCGTCTTCGAGGGTGCCTTCGTCGATACGGCAATTGCGATCTTCTCCTATGCCACTGCAAAGGCCGGGACCATCAAGGAGAAGCGCTGGTTGATCGGCGTCCTGGACGCGCTGGCAAACCAGCAGATTGCCTATTTCGAGAAGACCTTCGCAGCTCGCGCCATCGACCCCGCCAGCTATGACACCGGCCGAGCCGATGTCGCTGCGTTCCGAGAGGGAATGCTGGCGATTGCCCGTGACGGCGGTTTCCTCGATACGATCGCCGCCATGTTTGCCGCCGAATGGATGTACTGGACCTGGTCGACCGAGGCCGACAGAGCGGCCATCAGCGATCCACTTCTCAAGGAATGGGTCAAGCTTCATGCCGAACCGGAATTCGAAGCGCAGGCGCGCTGGCTGAAGGCGGTGCTGGACGAGGCTGGCGAGACGATGGATCTTGCCGAACGCAAGCGATTGAGCGCCATTTTCGGCCGGGCCCAACGCCTTGAGATCGACTTCCACGAAGCAGCCTATTCCTGAGAGCCCGCGCAATGACTGGCAATCCCGTTATCAATGAAGCACGTCTGCAGGAACGCCTGGATCGGTTTGCCGAGATCGGCGCGACCGCGGGCGGCGGCGTCAATCGCCAGGCTTTGACGGAGCTGGATCGAAAGGCCCGGCTGCTGCTGGCAGAGTTAGCAGAGGCGCGCGGTTTCGGCGTGTTCCAGGATCCCGCCGCCAATCTCTTCATCCGCCGCCCGGGCAGGGACGAGGCGGCGACGCCGCTTCTGATCGGCAGCCACCTCGATAGCCAGCCGTCTGGAGGCCGCTTTGATGGTGCGCTCGGAACGCTGTCGGCCTTCGAGGTCCTGGAAAGTCTTGAGGATGCGGGCGTTGAAACCGGAAGGCCGATCGAGGTGGTTGCCTGGACCAACGAGGAGGGATGCCGCTTCGCACCCGGCTGCATGGGGTCGTCAGCCTTCTCCGCAGGCGAAATTCCGCTTGCATGGTCCAACCTCATCGCAACCGATGGCGTACGGTTTGACGACGAGTTGAGGGCAACCGTTGCCAGTCTTCCGCAGGCCGCTATGCGCGCTCTCGGCTTTCCTGCTTACGCGTATCTCGAAGTGCATATAGAGCAGGGACCTTCTCTGGAGAAAGAGGATATTCCTATCGGTATCGTCACCGGCATTCAGGGGACGCGGTGGCTGGAAGTGACAGTCTCTGGCCAGACCGCCCATGCTGGGACCACCGCGCTCAACTATCGTCGAGATCCGCTTCGCGCGATGATCGCGGCCCTCGATGGACTTTACGCCGGTATCATGCCTCAGGACGACCGTGCTCGATTTACCGTCGGACGTATCGCCGTGGAACCCGGTGCCGTCAACGCTATCCCGCAGACGGCGCGATGCACTATCGACATCCGTCACCCGGATCCATCAGAGATCGAGCGGCTCAGCGCGGCCATCGAGCAGGTCTTCAGCGATCGTGCCCAAGCAGAACGTTGCCAGGTTGCGCTCAGGCAGACCTTCAATATGCCGCCGGCCAACTTTCCTCAAAAGGTGTTGGATGCATTGGACAGGGCCGCGGTGAAAGGCGGACTGGCAACCAGGAGAATGTTGTCAGGTGCCTTCCACGATGCGCTGTTCGTCAACCGGGTCGCGCCCGCGGCAATGATCTTCGTGCCTTGTCGCGATGGCCTCAGCCATAATGAAGCCGAATATGCGGCGCCGCATCATGTTGTCTCGGGCGCGCGCATGCTGCTGCTGTCGACGATCGAAATCCTGGAAACCGAGGTTTGAGCAGGCTTTGGATCGGGATTGATGGCGACAAACGCCGCATTGAAAGATGGCCCGTCGCAGAGATGGTTGCGCGTTTGAGGAAGGTGCGGATCAGCCCGCAAGCGGATGTATCAAGAAAGTGCGGGTGGTCGGGCCGGCGGACACACGTGGCGCCCAATGGTGTGCCTGAGCGTCATTCGCCCCGAGGAAACCGCTGGTTTTCCTCCAGCACGTTCAGATCCATATGATTGCGCATATATCGCTCGGCTGCTTTCTGCAGGGGTTGATAATCCCAGGGATAGTAGGCTCCCTCGCGCAAGGCCGGATAGACGACCCAGCGCCGAGCCTGACTTTCTCGAACCGCTTCATCGAAAGCTGCAAGGTCCCAACGTAACTTCGCCTGATCGAGAAGCGTGTCCAATGTGTTCGCATAGGCCGGATCTGCGGCCAGATTGACAAGCTCATAGGGATCGGCCTGAAGGTCGAACAGCAGGTGTGGGTCCTTCTCGCAAACCGTCAGTTTGAAGCGCCCGGCGCGAATGCCCACCAGCGGTGCGATCGATCCTTCTGCGGCATATTCCATCAAAACCGGACCGCGGGCTTTCGCGCCATTCAACAGCTGTGCCAAATCTTCGCCATCCGTCCATTTGGCAATCGCCGAAATATCCAGGCCGGCAAGGCATGCGAGCGTCGGTGTGACGTCAAGAGTGGAGACCGGCTGATCGATCAAGGCGGGTTGCCAGTTGGGTGCCGATATCATCAGCGGCACGCGCGCAGACCCGTCGAAGAAGCACATCTTGAACCATAGGCCGCGCTCGCCGAGCATGTCCCCATGGTCCGAGACGAACAGGATGACGGTATTGTCGCGCATCCGCCCCCGCTCCAGCACCTCGAGGATTTCCCCGACTTTCTCGTCGATATAGGAGATGTTGGCGAAATAGCCGCGCCTTGCCCGGCGGATCTGCTCTGCTGTAATATCGAAGGCCGTATAGTCGCAGGCTTCGAGCAGACGCTGCGAATGCGGATCCATCTCGTCGAAAGGCAGTGCCGGAACAGTCGGCTCAAGGGCCGGGCAGTCCTCGTAGAGATCCCAGAATTTGCGCCTGGCGACATAGGGATCGTGAGGATGGGTGAAACTAACGGTCAGGCACCAGGGACGCTCGTCCTGCCGGCGTGACAGGTCGTAGAGCTTGCGGGTGGCGTTGTAGGCGACCTCGTCGTCATATTCGAGCTGATTGGTGATCTCGGCGACCCCCGCGCCGGTGACCGAGCCGAGATTGTGATACCACCAGTCGATCCGCTCTCCAGGCTTGCGGTAATCGGGCGTCCAGCCGAAATCGGCCGGGTAGATATCGGTCGTCAGGCGCTCCTCGAAGCCGTGCAGCTGGTCAGGGCCGACGAAATGCATCTTGCCCGACAGGCTGGTGTGATAGCCGGCGGACCTGAGATGGTGCGCATAGGTCGGAATATCCGAGGCAAATTCGGCCGCATTGTCGTAGACGCGCGTCCGGCTCGGCAGCTGGCCCGACATGAAGGAGGCGCGCGCCGGAGCACACAGGGGGCTTGCCGTATAGCTATTGGCAAAGCGGACCGAACATGCCGCGAGTGCCTTGAGATGCGGCGCATGCAGGAAGTCGGCCGGCCCGTCCGGAAACAGCGTGCCGTTCAGTTGGTCGACCATGATGATGAGAATATTGGGACGGGCCATGATATGTCGCTGCTGTTCGTGTTCGATGGCTATTAGGCGGAAGGGCTTACGGATGTGTCCACCACCAGTTGGCGAACGCCTGACGGAACCGTCTTGTCGGCGGGGCGAGTGCCGATCGGATCCATTATCCTCTTCAGAAGCGGCGCTGGTCGTCGCATGAGTGATCCTCTTGGCGGCGTGGGTCGCAATTGACACATCGACGATAGCCGACTGCGTGACTGCGCACTATCGCCTCGCCGACATCGGTTGTTCCGGACAAGCGCGGGGGGTCTGTTTTCCAGCGACGGACCTACCGGCGACACCAAGGGTCGCGGCAAGACAGGCGTCGCCACACAGCGCGTGCATGATGCAGTATTGCCTGGCGGGCCATCGCCTCGACAGCATCTTGCGAGCACGCGGAAGGATCTTCATGTCGATCGCCCGACCGATGCCCACCGAAGAGGGCATTCTGGAATTTCTGGAGATTTGCGAAGGCTTTTATCCACCGGACGCGGTCGAAGCATCAATCCAGCAGCAACGGCAATGGTATGATGCACTCTGCGCGCGGTTTGACCACCTTCTGCCGCAGGGGCTGGTCTATGCCGATGGCATGGTGCTGCGTATACCGATCCGCCGATATCGGCCGCGGACAATCACGACATCAACTGTTCTCCTTTATCTTCACGGCGGCGGCTTCGTTGTCGGCTCGCTCGAAAGCCATCACTCGATCTGTGCTGAAATCGCCGATTTTGCCGGCGCTGAACTCGTTTCCGTCGATTACCGGCTGGCACCCGAGTACCGCTGGCCGGCGCAAAGTGAGGATTGTTTCCTCATCTTGAAACACCTGCTGTCGTCCGTTGGCAGCAAGGTCGTCATCATCGGCGATAGCGCCGGCGCCAATCTGGCGGCGGGGCTTGCGATCAGGGCGCTGGACGAGGCGCTACCCGGTGTTGCCGGTCAGGTTCTCGTCTATCCGGCGTTGGGCGGCGACCTGCAGAAGGGTTCCTATGTGGAAATGGCAAATGCACCTGGCCTGACCACGGCTGATGTCGCTTATTATCGCGACGTCCTGCAGGCTCCGTCGCGCCACCCTGTGGCCGCGCCGCTTCATGCGGGTTCGGTCGAGGGGCTTGCACCCGCCTTCATCACGGTCGCGCGGTTCGATCCCTTGCGAGACGACGGGCGCACCTACGCTGTCCTGCTTGCGGAGGCCGGCGTGGAAGTCTGGTTCCGCGAGGAACCGCAGATGGTGCATGCGTGGCTACGTGCCCGCCATATGAGCGAGGGTGCCCGGGCCGGCTTCAAGGCGGTATGCGAGGCGGCACGGCTCTTCGCATCGCGCTGACGGTTACATCAGATCGCGAGCGATTGCCGTCTCGCCAAAATCCTTCTCAAAGATTTTTATTCCGCCTTCATGGGCGATGACCGTGGCGGCGATGATCCAGTGCGTTGCCGTGCAACCGATCGATGCGGTCGCAACCGTCGTCACGGACCAGCCGGGACGCTGCATGTCGCAGGTCCAGGTAGATTGCCCCGTCATCGAGAGCGGGTCATCCGGCGAAATCGACCATGTCTCATCCCGCACCTGGCGCGTGCTGAGCCCGGTGTCGGGATGCTCGAAAAGGCCGGTATCTTCGTGAATGCGGTATTCTGTTCGATTGGCGGAAAGCTCCCTGATGACCTGTCTTTTGGTTTCCGCCGGCGCATGCTCGATATATTTCGGCAGTGGATCGGGATTATCCGGCTCGTTCACGGCGATGAGGCGATGATCGGTAAGTATCGGCAGGGCAAGTTCGATTGCGGCTGTATCGATGACAAGGCCGGGATCAGTCGGCGGCGGCAGGATCATCGGCCAGTAGGCCGTCGAAAGCGAAAGGCGAATGCGATGGCCAGCGCGAAAGCGATAGCCGCAGGCATCGAGCAGCAGGCGCACCGACGTCCGCTCTCCGCTCTTCACGGGTTTGGGCTCGGCATTGCCGTCACGATGAGCAAGATTGAGAACGCCGAAGGAAACGCGTGTCGCAGTCCCATCCTCATGCACGTCGACGAGCCGCACGCAGAGATTTGCGGTCCTCTCCTCACAGCGTAGCGCCAGGGTAACAACAGGCTGGCCGAGATAGTCGTGATCTTCGGCAAGTGGCGCGGTCTCGAATGTGAGCGAGCCGGCATCGTCCCCGCGCTGGTCGATGGCCATTTCGGCATCCGGTTTCAGCGTGAAATATTCCCCCGATGCTGTTCCTGTATCGAGCGGCGAGCGCAGATAGACCTCGTGCGCCAATGCCTGCGGCTCGGCCTTACCTTCCTCGATCCGGCCCGACGAACCGACGTGGAAGAATTGCATTGCCGGTGCGCGCCATATGTCTACGGCGGCCCAGAAACCGGGATCGGCATCGCGGCGCGTGGCAGGGCGCACGGCATCGAGAATATAGGCGCGAAGCTGCGGCGTGTTTTCCGCACCGTTCTCTTCGCCGCGCAGCCAGCGGTTCCACCAGGCGATCGCTTCGCCATGGAAATCGGCGCGCGGCTTTGGAAAGGCGAAATGCGGATATTTGTGAACCCAGGGACCAATCAGCGCCTTGGCTCCCGCCCCAAGCCCCGCGATCGCCTTCAGCGGCGTATTGCGATAGCCGTCGGCCCAGCCGGCAATCACCAGCGCCGGGATCTCCACGCCTGAGAAATCCTCACAGATCGAACCGTGTTTCCAGAACGCGTCGCGTCGCTGGTGGCTAAGCCACTCCTCCATGAAGAAGGGCTCGTTTTCCAGCCGCTCCAGCCACATGTCCTTCCAGCGATCACCGACGATGGCAGGATCGGGCGAGCGAGACTGGTAGCCGAGCATGGTCGCCGCCCAAGAGAGCTGTGCGGAAAGGTGACAGCCGTTCTTGTAATGGATGTCGTCATTGTAGCGGTCGACGGTCGAGGCGATCGAGATGACGGCCTTCAATGCCGGGGGTCGAAGGGCTGCGACCTGCAGGCTGTTGAACCCGCCCCAGGAAATGCCCATCATGCCGACCGAGCCATTCGACCAGGGTTGCGCTGCGATCCACGCGATCAGTTCGCAGGCATTTGCAAGCTCAAGCTCGGTATATTCGCCATCGATCACGCCTTCGGATTCGCCCGAGCCGCGGATGTCGACACGCACACCGGCAATGCCGGCGGCGGCAAAGACCGGATAGGTCGACTCATCGCGCAGGCTCGTTCCATCGCGCTTGCGATAGGGCAGGAATTCGAAGACGGCCGGCACCGGATCGGCGTCCGCACCGTCGGGCATCCAGATGCGCGCGGCAAGGCGCGTCCCGTCGCCGAGCGTGATCCACTGGTTTTCGATGGTGGTGAAGCTGTGCTCGGTCATGGTTCTCCTTGGAAGCAATCTTTCAGGCGGCCGAACGCGACTGGCGGCCGTGACGGTTCAGTTTCCGGCACTCTCCATCCGGCGGGTGGTCAACACTTTTTCCAGCCAGCCGATCTCCATTTCCGGGACGGATTTCAGCAGCAGGTCGGTGTAATCGTCGAAGGGCGGCGATAGCGCTTGGGATTTGGGACCGAAGCGGACGAGGTTGCCGCGATGCATCACCGCGACGCTGTCGGCGATGGCGCGCACGATAGCGATATCATGGGTGATGAAGACGTAGGAGAGATGTTCCTCTTCCTGCAGCTTCAGCAGCAGTTTCAGAATGCCTTCGGCAACCAGCGGGTCGAGTGCCGAGGTCGGCTCGTCGCAGAGGATGAGTTCCGGCTTGGCCGCAAGCGCGCGGGCGATGGCGACGCGCTGCTTCTGGCCGCCCGAGAGCTCTGCCGGGTAGCGGTTCAGGAAGCCGTTGCCCATCTCGATCTGGTCGAGCAGTTCCTTCACGCGGCCCGTCTTCGCAGCTCCCCTGAGGCCGTAGTAGAAGGTCAGCGGTCGACCGATGACGTCGCGCACGGTCTGGCGCGGGTTCATCGCCGTGTCGGCCATCTGATAGATGAGCTGGATACGGCGCAGATCGTCGCGCGAACGATGCCTGACCTCGGCGGTCAACGGCTTGCCGGCAAAGGAGATCGTCCCGGCGCTGGGCGCCAAGAGCCCGGTGATGACGCGGGCGAGCGTCGATTTTCCCGAGCCCGATTCACCGACGATCGCTAGTGTCTGTCCCTTCGGTAGATGGAGGCTGACATCGTTCAGGACCTTGAAGCCATTGGAATATTCCGCACTGACGTTTTCGACTTTCAATAAAGTGTCGGACTGGTCGGTTGCTTCCTGTCGCAAGCTCTGCCGTACATTGACGAGGGCGCGGGTATAATCCTCCCGTGGCTCTTCGATGATCTGCCGGACGCTACCATATTCCACCGTCCGACCATGGCGCAGCACCATGATGTCGTCGGAGATCTGGGCGACGACCGCAAGGTCGTGGGTGATGTAGAGAGCCGCGGTATGGGTCTCCTCGATGGCGTGCTTGATCGCTGCCAAGACGTCGATCTGGGTGGTGACGTCAAGTGCCGTGGTCGGTTCGTCGAAGACGATCAGTTCGGGGTTGGGGCAGAGCGCCATCGCCGTCATGGCGCGCTGCAGCTGGCCGCCCGAGACCTGGTGGGGAAAGCGCTCGCCGAAGCTTTCGGGATTGGGCAGGCCGAGAACGCCGAACAGATAAAGCGCGCGCTTGCGCGCCTCGTCCTTACTCATCAATCCATGTTTGATCGAAGCTTCGACCACCTGATCGCCGAGCCGATGCGCAGGATTGAAGGCAGCGGCCGCAGATTGCGCGACGTAGCAGACCCGCGCGCCGCGGATTTGACGGATGCCGTTCTTGCCGAGCGCCAGGATATTGTCGCCGTCGAGCAGCACCTCGCCGCCGGTGATTTCGGCTCCACCCCGGCCATAGGCGAGTGCGGAAAGGCCGATCGTCGACTTGCCGGCACCCGATTCCCCGATAAGGCCGAGAACCTTGCCCCTCTGCAGGTCGAAGGAAACCCCATCGACGATCGTCACCCGCCTGGGCGGTTCGCCCGGCGGATAGCTGGTGGCTTCGATCTTCAGATTGCGAACGGAAAGAAGCTCAGGCATCGCCGCGCCCTCCCTTGAGGCTGGATGTGCGTTTTAAGAGCCAGTCGACGACGAGGTTGACACAGACGGCAAGCACGGCGATCGCCGTGCCCGGCACCAGCGCTGCGGAAATGCCGAAGATGATGCCGTCCTTGTTGTCCTTGACCATGCCGCCCCAATCGGCCGCGGGCGGTTGAATTCCGAGGCCGAGGAAGGACAATGTCGAGAGGAACAGGATCGAGAAGGCGAAACGCAGCCCGAATTCGGCAAGCAGCGGCGACAGCGTGTTCGGCAGGATCTCGCGGAAGATGATCCAGAGCTTGCCTTCGCCGCGAAGTTTCGCTGCCTCGACGAATTCCATCACCGCGACATCGAGTGCGACGGCGCGGCCGAGACGATAGACGCGGGTGGAATCGAGGATAGCCATGACGAGGATCAGAACGATGAGGTTTTGCGGCAGCACCGCAAGAACCACGAGCGCGAAGATCAGCGTCGGGATCGACATCATTAGATCGTTGAAGCGTGAGAGGACGGTGTCGATGAGGCCGCGCGAGACGGCGGCGGTGAAGCTTAAGATGACGCCGAGCGAGAAGGAGATGACGGTGGCGGCGGATGAGACCAGCAGCGTCGTGCGCGCGCCGTAGATCAGGCGCGAGAGAATGTCGCGGCCGAGATTATCGAGACCGAAGATATATTGATCATCAGGCAACTGCCAGACGTCGCCGACGACCTGCGTCTCGCCATAGGGCGCGATCCAGGGTGCGAAGATCGCGAAGATGAAGGCGACGGCGATGCCAAACATGCCGATCCAGGCGGTGATGGGGATATCTCGCAATCTCATCTTGGATGCCTCAGCCTGGGATTGGCGATGATCGCGAGGATATCGGCCAGCATGTTGAGGAAGATGTAGACGGCGGCAAAGATAAGGCCGCAGGCCTGCACGACCGGCATGTCGCGCACGGTCACGGCATCGACCATGTATTGCCCCATGCCGGGATAGACGAAGACGACTTCGACAACGACGACGCCGACGACGAGATAGGCGAGGTTCAATGCGACGACGTTGATAATCGGCGCGAGCGCATTGGGGGCGGCGTGTTTGACGATCGCGCGGAAGGCGCTAAGGCCCTTCAGCTCAGCGGTTTCCATATAGGCCGAGGACATGACGGAGAGGATCGCAGCCCGCGTCATGCGCATCATGTGCGCGAGCACGACGAGCACGAGGGTCGCCGTCGGCAGCGCGATCGCCTTCAATCGCTCGACGAAGCCCATGCTGTCGTAGACGGTCGCCGGAAATGTGGCCATGCCGAACTTCACCGCGAAGAACAGGATCAGCAGGTAGCCGATGAAGAATTCCGGGAGCGAGATCGCCGCAAGCGAGATGACGTTGATGATCTTGTCAGGCAGGCGGTTGCGGAAGTGCACCGACAGCATGCCGAGGCCGATGGCGAGCGGCACGGATATCACCGCTGCGAAACCAGCCAGAAAAAGCGAATTGCCGAGGCGTTTGCCGATCTGTTCGCTCACCGAATTCTTGCTGGCCCAGGAGGTGCCGAAATCACCCTGAATGGCGTTGCCGAGCCATTCGGCATAACGCGTCGTGACCGGGCGGTTCAATCCGAGATCTTGACGAATATTGGCAACGGCCTGCGGCGTCGCCGACTGGCCGAGATAGGTGGTAGCAAAATCGCCGGGCAGGGCTTCCAGGCCGCCGAAGATGAGGATGGAAACGGCAAAAAGCAGCAGGAGGCTGAGCACGAAGCGCTCGAGGATGAGGGCAAGCAGCGGAAAACGCTGCCGGAACCTGAGGCCGGGCAAGATATTGCTTGAGGCAGGATTGGTCATGGCGAGGACCTCGCGCTAAAACGTCGGGAGGACCGCGGGTTTTCATCCCACGGTCCCGGCTTCGTTGAAGGTCGGAGGGGCATGTGCCCCCTTGCCATCAGGCGTCCAGCCAGACGCGCGTTGCGACGTAGCCGTTCGACATGTCGTTGCCGATGTCGTGCACATAACCCTTCACCTGCTTGGTGGAGGCGTTCACGAAATCGTTGAACATTGGCAGGATCACGCCGCCCTCGTCGCGTACCATCATCGCCATGGTGCGATACATGTCCTTGCGCTTGGCTTCATCAAGTTCGGAGCGGGCCTGCAGCAACAGCTTGTCGAAGTCAGGACGCTTGAACTTGGTGTCGTTCCAGTCCGCCGTCGAGAGATAGGCGGTGGAATACATCTGGTCCTGCGTCGGACGGCCGCCCCAATAGGAGGTCGAGAAGGGCTGGACGTTCCAGACGTTGGTCCAGTAACCGTCGCCCGGCTCGCGCTTGACCTCGATCTCGATGCCGGCCTTCTTGCAGCTTTCCTGATAGAGGACGGCCGCGTCGACCCCTCCGGGGAAGGCGACTTCGGAAGTGCGTAGAAGGACCGAGCCGCTATGGCCTGATTTCTTGTAGTGGAAGGCCGCCTTGTCGGGATCGTAGACGCGCTGCTCGATGCCCTCGGGGAAAAGCGCATAGGTGCTGTTGATCGGGAAGTCGTTGCCGACCTTGCCGTAGCCGCCGAGGATCTTCTCCACCATGGTCTCGCGGTCCATGGCGTATTTGAGCGCCAGGCGCAGGTCGTTGTTGTCGAACGGCGCCTTATCGCAGTGCATGATGAAGACGTAGTGGCCGCGGCCGGCGGTCGAGAGGATCTCGACGTTCGGAGCGCGTTTCAACAGATTGACGGTCTTCGGATCGACGCGGTTGATGTAGTGGACCTGGCCGGACGACAGTGCCGCGATGCGGGCGGTGGCGTCGTTCATGCCGATAATTTCGATCGAATCGACATAACCCCGGTCCGTGCGCCAATCGTCCTTGTTCCTCTCGAAGGTGGCGCGGACGCCGGGCTCGAAGCTCGTCATCTTGTAGGGGCCGGTGCCGATCGAGGCCAGAGGGTCGTCGACGCCGCCGTTCGGCTGTATGACCAGATGGTAGTCCGACAGCAGCAGCGGCATGTCGGCATTGCCTTCGGAAAGCGTCAGCACGAGATTGCCGCCGTCGGCCTTGATCTCCTTGATCGAGCCGAGAACACCGAGCGCGCCGGATTCCGACTTCGCGTCGGTGTGACGCTTCAGCGTCGCAACGACGTCGTCGATGGTCAGTTCCTTGCCATCGTGGAACTTGACGCCCTTGCGGATCTTGAAGGTCCAGGTCGCCGCGTCCTTCGACGGCTCCCAGGATTCGGCAAGCGACGGCACGGCAGCCCCCGTCAGCGGATCGGATTCGACCAGCATGTCGCCCCAGCAGCGGCCGATGCAGAACATGACCTGCGACAGGAACTTCGCCGGATCCTTCGAATCGGTGGCGGCACCACCTTCGAGGCCGAGTTTCAGATGACCGCCACGCTTCGGTTCGGCGGCCTCGGCACTTTCGGTGAAAAGCTTATCGGCAACAGCAAGCGTCAGGCCGGCTGCCATGGCGCGTCCCAGGAATTCGCGGCGGCTGAGGCCACCGGCGGTCACCCGGCTTGCGAGATATTTCGTGTAGTCGTTCATTCCCCTTCTCCTTCTTATGGTGCGTTGACTTCGGTTTTTGGGCATGATCCCCGAACGGTTTCCTCTTCCGTTCGCGGTGCCCGCACGCTTGCGGGAAGATGATGCGGTTGCCGCCGCCTTGTTACCGTCCTTTCCAGTTAGGGCTTCGTTTCTCGGCGAAAGCCCGGGCGCCTTCCAATTGGTCCTCGCTCGAATAAAGTCGGTCGACCGTCGCAAACTGCCGTTTGGTGATTTTGTTCATGGCAGTCTGGAAGGTCGAACCCTCCGATTCACGGACGATTTCCTTGATTGCCGCGTAGACGAGCGGCGGTCCGCTTTCGAGCAGGCGGGCGAGATCCCAGGCCCGCTCCATCAGCTTGTGCTCTGGCAGGATTTCGTTGACGAAACCCCAGCGATGCGCCTCCTGGACGTCAAGCCAGCGGCCGGTCAAAAGCATGTCCATGGCGATATGATAGGGGATGCGCTTCGGTAGCTTCACCGAGGCGGCATCGGCAACCGTGCCGGAGCGGATTTCCGGAAGGGCGAAGGTCGCATGTTCGGCTGCGAGGATCAGGTCGGCGGAGAGCGCGATCTCCAGCCCGCCGCCGCAACAGATGCCGTTGACGGCACAGATGACCGGCTTGTTGAGATCGCGCAGTTCCTGCAGCCCGCCGAAACCGCCGACACCATAGTCGCCGTCGGCCGCGTCGCCTGCTGCGGCAGCCTTCAGGTCCCATCCGGCACAGAAGAATTTCTCGCCCGCGCCGGAGACGATCGCCACGCGGAGCAAGGGGTCATCGCGGAAATCACGGAATACCAATCCCATGGCGCGGCTGGTCGCAAGGTCGATGGCATTTGCCTTCGGCCGGTCGATGATGACTTCCAGCACTGCGCCAACCTGTCGGGTGCGAATGGGGTCGCTCAACCTATGCTACCTCCTTCGCCGGATCAGGGCATCGACTGCGGCAACGCCGCGACTTTCGGGAAGAACCATCAATGGATTAATGTCGAGTTCCTCCAGCCGTGCCGCATTCATTACGACATAATCTGCCGCCCGTGCGACAGCCGTTACGGTTGCTTCGAGGTCGCCTCTCGGGCGTCCGCGATAGCCGTCGATCAGCTTTGCGATCTTCAGGCGTGAAATTGCTTCTGAAATATCCGATCTCGTCGTTGGCAGTGGCAAAATGACGGAATCCTCCAGCAATTCGACGAAAATCCCGCCGGCGCCAAGCGTCAGCGATAATCCGAAAACCGGGTCGCGGGAAGTGCCGACAATCAGCTCGGCGACGGGACGGTCGATCATCTGCTCGACCAGAAAACCGCTTGTCGCAGCCATCTTTGATGCGGCATCCGAGACGGCTCTGGCATCCTTCAGGTTGAGTACGACCGCTCCTGCTTCGGTCTTGTGCGCGACGCCGAGCGCTTTCAGGACGACGGGAAAGCCGATCCGCTCAGCACAATCTGCCGCCTGAAGGGGCGTACTCGCAATCAGGCCTTTGGGTATCCGAAGGCCGGCGAGGTTGAGTTCTACCTTGGCATCGGCCTCCGTCAGCGTTTCGACTGCGCCTTCAACGGACGACACATTGAGGAGCGGCAGGGGCGGCGGTTTGCGCCAGGCATGGCCGATGCCGGCTGCGACTTCCGCGGCAATCAGGGTTTCATCGATGCCGCAGAAGGGAACGACGCCTTCGGCGATCAGGCGGCTGGCGACGGCCTCCGGCATGGTCTCGGGCAGGGTCGCCAGGATCCCGGCGAGTGCGTCTGTCGCGGAGGCAGCGGCAATGACGGCATCCGCCGTCGTCACCCAGTCGGCTGTACTGCACCGGTCGGTGCGGGGAAAATCGAGGACGACGAGATTAAGGGCGTAGCCACCCTCGAACATGGCAGTGAAAGCCTCTGTCTGGCGCGCGAGATCGCCCCACACGAACGTGTGGTAATCGAGCGGATTGGAGAGCGTCACCATGTCGCCGAGGACGTGCCTCAGACGCGGCAACTGGTCCGGCTCGAGGTCCCGGAACGTGACGGCGCACCCGACCGCAGCATCCGCCATCAACGAGGCCTCGCCGCCTGAACAGCTCATCGATGAGATCGAAGGGTCTGGCAGCGGGCCGGCGACATGCAGGAGCTTCAGCGTTTCAAGCAGCGCTGGCAGCGTCCCGACGCGGCCGAGGCCGAGGCGGGCAAGCACCGCATCGGCCAGAGCATCACCACCGGCAAGTGATGCAGTATGGGAAAGCGTTGCCTGCCTTGCCTGTTCGGACTTGCCGACTTTCAGCACGACAACAGGCTTTTTCGTCAGGCGGGCGGTGGCGGCGAGGCATTCGAGCGCGGCTGGATCTCCAAAGCCTTCGACATGCAGGCCAAGCGCCGTCACGCGCGGGTCGGAAAGCAGGCCACAGGCGACGTCGGACAGCGAGGTTTGCGCCTGATTGCCTGACGTTACGACATAGGCGATCGGTAGACCGCGCGTCTGCATGGTCAGGTTGAGCGCTATATTCGACGATTGGGTCAGGATCGCCACGCCGCGATCGACACGCGCCATGCCGTGCTGGTCGGGCCACAGCAACGCGCCGTCGAGGCCGTTGATGAAGCCGTAGCAGTTCGGTCCGAGGATCGGCATGTCGCCTGCAGCGGCAATCAGCGCCTGTTGCAGGTCGGCGCCATCGGCAAGTTCCGCCACGGCCTCGCTGAAGCCCGAAGCATAACAGACCGCGCCGCCGGCGCCAGCCGCCGACAGGCTGCGAACGATCTCGATGGTCAATGTCCTGTTGACGCCGACGAAGGCCGCGTCTGGCGGAGAGGGCAGTTCGGAAACGTTTCTGAAGCACCACCGTCCGAGGACTTCATCGAGCGTCGGATGAACGGGCCAGATCTCGCCCGCAAACCCCATCCGGTCGCACTGTTCAATTACCCGGCGCGCCTCACGGCCGCCGAAGACGGCGATCGTTTGTGGTCTGAACAGGCGCTCGAGCGGGCGGGACGTCATCGGCTACGCTCCCAGAGGCCGTAGGAGATCGCGGCTGATGATATGGCGCTGGATCTCCGACGTGCCGTCCCAGATGCGCTCGACGCGCGCATCACGCCAGAAGCGGGCGAGCGGCAGGTCATCCATCAGGCCCATGCCGCCATAGATCTGGATCGCCTCATCCGTGACGCGCGCAAGCATTTCAGAGGCGTAGAGCTTGGCCGACGCGATTTCGCGATCGGAGGATAGGCCGGCGTCCAGGCGCCATGCCGCCGAAAGCGTTAGCCAGTCGGCTGCGTCGATCTCCGTGATCATGTCGGCAAGCTTGAAGGAGACGCCCTGGTTGGCGCCGATCGGCCTGCCGAACTGCTTGCGCTCGGCGGCATAGGACAAAGCCATGTCGAAGACGCGCCGCGCCCTGCCGACGCAGGTGGCAGCGACCGTCAGCCGCGTGCCGTAAAGCCATTGATTGGCAAGCTCGAAACCGCGATGCAGTTCGCCGAGCACCTGGGACTGCGGAATACGGCAGTCAGCAAAGCTCAGGGTGCAATTGTGATAGCCGCGGTGGGAGACAGAATCATAGCCTTTGAGAATTTCGAAGCCCGGCGTGCCGCGGTCGACCAGAAATGCGGTGATCTTCTTCTTGAGGCCCTTTGGCGTTTCCTCCTCGCCGGTTGCGGCAAAGACGATGATGAAATCGGCGGCATCGGCATGCGAAATGAAATGCTTGGTCCCATTGAGCACGAAATCGCCACCGTTGCTGCGAGCGGTGCATTTCATGCCGCGCATGTCAGAACCGGCGTCCGGTTCGGTGATCGCCAGCGCGTCGATCTTTTCTGCGCGGACGGCAGGAAGCAAATAACGTTCGCGCTGCTCGCCCTCGCAGGCCATCAGGATGCCTGAGGGACGGCCGAAAAAGACTGTCAGCGCCATGGAGCCGCGGCCAAGCTCGCGCTCAACCAGCGTGAAGGTGACATGGTCGAGGCCGGCGCCGCCGGCCTCTTCGGGGAAATTGCAGGCATAGAAGCCGAGGTCGATGCATTTTTGCCGGATCTCAACGGCGAGATCCGGCGGGACGATGCCGGTGCGCTCGACTTCGTTCTCATGCGGATAGATTTCGGTTTCGACGAAGCCGCGGACCGTCTCGACGATCATTTCCTGCTCTTCGCTGAGGCCGAAATCCATGACGATCTCCTTATCGTTTCTGGCCGACATGGCGGCCGGCCCCTTCCGGGGGAGGCAGCGTTGAGTGAGCCGCGGCAATAGCATTCGCCTTGTCGAGTACGGCGGCTGGCGCCGGCGTCGCCTTGCCGGCCTCGGTATCGACATGCAGCAGCATCTGCTCGGCAGTGGCGAGCACGGCGCCGCTCTCGGTGTCGCAGATGGTATGGAAGAGGTGCAGCCGCTTCTCATCGACTGCGAGGATCTGGCATGTCGAATGGATGGCCTGCCCGAGCTTTGCCTCGCCGAGATGGCGGATATGGGTCTCGACCGTATAGTAGCTCTGCCCGGCTTCAACATAGGCAAGATCGACCCCGATCAGGCGCAAGAGCGCGTCGGAGGTGTCGCCAAAGACCTGCAGATAGCGATGCTCCGTCATATGGCCATTATAGTCGACCCAGGCGGGGCTCACCTTCGTCTCGACGAGCTTCAGGGGTTCTGTGGGATCGACAGCAGCGGTTTTCCCGCCGCCTGCTGCCCAGAGGGCACGTTCGAAATCCTTCAGCAATTCGCCGGCACCCCAGCCCTTGCCGTCGTTTCCGGCCTTCAGCGCCTGCAGGATGCCGACGAGGTTTTCGTCGCGGATGCGCTCCAATGCGCGGATTGAAAGGCCGGCAGCCTGGTCGTCGGATTGTTTTCCGATCTTCTCGATCAGCGCGTCGTCGAGATCGACGACGTCGGTTAGCTTCGTCCAGGGCCAGGCAAGGCATGGCCCGAACTGGGCGAGGAAATGGCGCATGCCGGCCTCGCCGCCGGCGATACGATAGGTCTGGAACAAGCCCATCTGCGCCCAGCGCAGGCCGAAGGAATAGCGGATGACGTCGTCGAGCGTCTCGACGGTGCAGATATCGTCATGGATGAGCCAGAGCGCCTCGCGCCAGAGCGCTTCGAGCAGCCGGTCGCCGACGAAGGCTTCGATCTCCTTGGCGATATGGACGCCCTTCATGCCGATCGGGACCAGACACTCCATCGCTGCCTCGATGGTGGCTTTCGAGGTCCTCTCGCCGCCGACGATCTCCACCAGCGGCAGCAGGTAGACGGGATTATAGGGATGGGCGACGAAGAGACGCTCGGGATGCTTCATGTCGCGCTGCAGGTCGCTCGGCAGCAAGCCGGACGTAGACGAGCCGATCAGGGCATCCGGGCGTGCGGCAGCGTCGATCTCGCTTAAGACGCGGCGCTTCAAATCGAGCCGTTCCGGCACGCTTTCCTGGATCCAGTCGGCACCGGAGACGGCCTCTTGCAGGGACTTTTCGAAGGTGAGCCGACCTCGCGGCGGCAGCGGGGCGCCGGTCAGCATTCCATAGGCCTTTTCCGCATTGGCAAGGACCTCGCCGACGATGCGGCTTGCTTCCGGATGCGGATCGAAGACGCTGACATCAATGCCGGCAAGCAGAAAACGTGCAATCCATCCGCCGCCGATGACGCCGCCGCCGATACAGGCCGCTTTGGTAATCCCTGTCATTTCGTCCTCAGCGCTTCGTCAGTTTCAGTTTCTTGCGGACGTCATCAGGACCGATGATCCGCGCGCCCATGCCTTCGACCACCTGCACCGCCTTTTCGACGAGCTGCGCATTGGTGGCGAGAGCGCCCTTGCCGATATAGAGATTATCCTCCAGGCCAACGCGAACATTGCCGCCCGCCAGAACCGCGGCAGCCGGATAGGCCATGGCGTTGCGACCGATCGAAAAGGCCGAGAAGGTCCAGCTATCGGGCACGTTGTTGACCATTGCCATGAAGGTGTTGAGATCGTCAGGGGCACCCCACGGAATGCCCATGCAGAGCTGGATCAGCACCGGATCCTCGATCAGGCCCTCTTCGGCGAGCTGCTTTGCAAACCACAGATGGCCGGTGTCGAAAGCTTCGATCTCGGGGCGCACGCCGAGATCGGTCATTTTCTTGGCCATTGCCCGCAGCATGGCGGGCGTGTTGGTCATGACGTAGTCGCCGAGATTGAAGTTCATCGTGCCGCAGTCGAGCGTGCAGATTTCGGGAAGGCATTCGGCAATATGGCTGACGCGCTCGGTTGCGCCTGCCATGTCCGTCCCCTTCTCCTTTAAGGGAAGGGGGCTTTCGACGTCGCCGAAAATCAGGTCTCCACCCATGCCGGCCGTCAGGTTCAGCACCACATCGACGTCTGCCGAACGGATGCGGTCGGTGACCTCCCTGTAGAGGTCGTTGCGGCGGCTCGCGGCGCCGGTTTCCGGATCGCGGACATGGCAGTGAACGACTGCCGCCCCAGCCTTGGCGGCGTCGATCGCGGAATCCGCGATCTGCTTGGGAGTAATGGGAACGTGGCTGGATTTCGAAACCGTATCACCGGCACCGGTGACGGCGCAGGTGATGAAAACATCGCGGTTCATCGCAAGAGGCATGTTTGTTGTTCTCCCTCGTCTTGAGGGTATTACGCGCCAGGATGGGAGAGGATGCTTTGCATTTTCGGAATCGATCGATACATTATCGGAACACTAGGGAGGGGACTGTGCTGGAGCGATCGACGGAACGGCTCGACATCGATCTTCTCGTCCTGCCGGACACCAACCTCATCCTCATTGCCTCTGTCATCGAACCGCTGCGCGGGGCAAACCGCATTTCCGGCAGCGAGCTCTACCGTTGGCGCATCTTCACGCCTGATGGAGAAGCGGTGCCGACAACCAGCCACATTGCCATACCGACACAGGGAACGTTCCAGACCACGGCATCGGATACGCCGCTCTTCGTGCTGGCGAGCTACAACTGGCGGCAAAGCGCGACTGCTGGCCTGAAGATGCAGCTATCGCAGGCGGCACGCCACCGGACCATGATCGCCGGCATCGAATCCGGCACCTGGCTGCTTGCGGAAGCCTGCCTGCTCGACGGCTTGTCGGCGACCGTCCATTGGGAGGACTACGAGGATTTCGCGCTCGCCTATCCGCAAGTGTCGGCCGTCAAGGACCGGTTCGTCATCGACGGCAAGCGGCTGACGACATCGGGCTCGCTGCCGACCGTGGACCTGATGCTGGAGGTTATCCGACGGCGTCAGAGCTATTCGCTGGCGCTCGAGGTCAGCCGGCTGTTCCGCTACGAGCAGCCATCCTTTCACGCCGCCGAGGCGCTATCGGCGGGCTTGCGCATGGATGATCCGCGAGTGGCCCACGCCGTGCGGCTGATGGAGGAAAATATCGAGCAGCCGATCGTGCTGGCACGGCTTGCACGCAGGGTCGGCATCAGCGCGCGGCACCTGCAGGATCTCTTCCAGGCGTCGATCGGTGCGCCGCCACATATCCACTATCTTGCTCTGAGACTGAACGCGGCGCGGCGCAGAGTGATCGAGACGACGGCGTCCTTCGCCGATATAGCAGCCGCAACCGGCTTCAACTCGGCCTCCGCCTTCGCGCGAAGCTATCGGGCAAGCTATTCCGAAAGCCCTTCGGAAACGAGGCGACGGCTGCGACGCCCGATCATGCCGTCGCAGACGCGGCCATAGGCTGGAAGGCATCGCGGACCATCTCGGCCAGTTCGCGAACCGCTTCGCTCGACCGGAATGTGTTGCGACGAAGAACGACCCTGGAGGAATCGACCGGCGGGAAGCCGTCCTCGGTCGTCAGTTCCCGGCAGCCGGGCGGGATATTGCTGCGCGACAGCGTCGTCACGGCAAGACCGGCCGTCACGGCGTTCTTCAGTCCGGAGCTGGTATCGGCAATGAAAGCGACCCGGTAGTTGCGTCCAAGCTGGTGCAGCGACTTCAATGCAAAATCGCGACACCAGCTCGAGTCTCTATAGGTTGCGATCGGCAGCGGGTCGATGTCGTGCAGCCGGTGGACGATCGAGGTCACCCAGACGGTCGGGTCGATGCAGAGCACCTCGCCACTCATTTGATCGCTCCAGTCGAAGACGACGGCGAGATCGAGCTCGTCGCGTTCCAGGGCGGCGATGTTGCGGACAGTATAATCGCAGGAGATCGTGACCTCGACAGCCGGATGACGCACGGCGAAGGCCGCAAGCGCGGCAGGCAGCACCGTCTGGCTATATTCCTCGGGAATGCCGATGCGAACCGGTCCGCCGAGCGGTTTGCTGCGGATCGTCGCCGCCGCCTCGCTCAGGAGATCGATGACACGGCGGGCATAGGGGACAAGCTGGACGCCCTGACGTGTCAGCACCACCCCTCGGGCGCCGCGCTCGAACAGTGCTTCGCCGATCGTGTCTTCCAGCTTCTTGATGGCCGCGCTGATCGCAGACTGTGTTCTGCCGACGCGCTGTGCCGCCGCCGAAAAATTGGTGGTCTCGACGACGACGAGGAAGGTTCGGAGAAGATCACTCTCGATGGGCTCGCGCATGGACAGCCATAGAAAAAATCGATGACATCCATCTCTACTATTCGTTTGTCTGATGTCAATTGCGGGTGCAAAAAGGAGGTGCGTTCGACTTTCCTCCTTCGAGAATAACCTGCGTGACGATTGAACATCCGGCCAGGCACCTCGGTGCCGGCGAGCGCGAGAAGGGCATCCTTCTCGTCATCGGGGCGACGCTTGCCTGGAGCGCCAGCGGGGTCTACTCGCGGCTCCTGACGACAGACGTCTGGACGGCGATCGCCTGGCGTTCGCTGTTCGGTGGGCTGTTCCTGCTGATCCCCTGCCTGTTCCTCGAAGGCGGGGTATCACGAAAGCAATGGCGTTCGGTCCTGCATCCGTCCGGCCTGGCGATGATTGTCTGCCAGACCGTCAGTCAGGGCTGCTTCATCGGGGCGCTCTATATGACCAGCGTCGCGAATGTGACGATGATCTATTCGACCGCACCCTTCATCGCCGCCCTGTTCGGATGGATCATCCTGAAAGAGGGGGTCGCCAGGCGCACGCTGATCGCCGGGGGCATTTCTCTTCTGGGTGTTGTGGTCATCGTTGCCTCGTCGATCGGCGGCAGGACCGGGCTCGGCGACCTGCTGGCGCTCGGCATGACGGTTTCCTTCGCACTCGTCATCATCATTCCGCGCATCAATCCCGAGGTGCCGAGCCTGCCGCCGACCGTTGTCAGCGCCTTCCTGACGCTTATCATTTTCGCCCCTTTCGGCTCGGTCGGCTCGCTCGATCTTCACAACTGGATCGTGCTGGCAGCCTTCGGAGCGACCAATTTTTCGCTGGCGCTCGTGCTTTTCCTGGCTGGGGCGAGGCGAATGCCGCCGGCCGAAGCCGCGCTGATCGGAACAATGGAGATTGTATTGACGCCGTTCTGGGTCTGGCTCATGTTTTCCGAACAGCCGCCGGTTGCCACCTTCTTTGGGGGGGCCGTCATCCTTGGAGCCGTGCTCTGGCACACCGCAATCGACCTCAGCCGCAGCCGGCGGGCGCATGCCGGCTAGAATGCGGCGTCGGCCGGATCGTCATTCGTTGCGGCATCGGCCAGAATACCGGTTCGATTGCCACTCCCACCCAAGCGACGAGAGCGGATATGACCTCTAGAGATCCCCTGCTGCAGCCTTTCCAACTCAAGCACCTGACGCTGAAAAACCGCGTCATGTCGACCGCTCACGAGCCGGCCTATTCGGAAAACGGCATGCCGACGGATCGCTACCGGCTCTATCACAGGGAAAAGGCGAGAGGCGGTATTGCACTCACCATGACGGCGGGATCGGCGGTCGTCTCGCCTGACTCTCCGCCATCCTTCGGCAATCTCCATGCCTATCGCGACGAGATCGTGCCCTGGCTGAAGAAGCTTGCCGACGACTGTCATGAGTTCGGTGCAGCGGTCATGATCCAGCTCACGCATCTTGGCCGCCGCACGGGCTGGAACAGGGGCGACTGGTTGCCTGTGCTATCAGCCTCGCCGATCCGTGAGCCGGCGCACCGGACCTTCCCGAAAGAGGCCGAAGATTGGGACATCGACCGCATCGTCGCCGATTATGCCACGGCGGCGCAGCGCATGCAGGAAGCCGGCCTCGACGGTATCGAGATCGAGGCCTACGGCCATCTGCTCGATGGCTTCTGGTCGCCGGCGACCAATCGGCGCGAGGACGAATTCGGCGGTTCGCTCGACAATCGCATGCGTTTTTCGGTCATGGTCACGCGGGCAGTTCGCGAGGCGGTTGGACCGGATTTCATCGTCGGCATGCGCCTTGTCGCCGACGAGGACTGGGAGAAAGGACTGCCACGCGAGGAAGGCATAGAGATCGCTTCACGATTCGCGCGATCCGGCGATATCGATTTTCTCAACATCATTCGCGGTCATATCGACAGCGATGTCGCGCTCAACGAGGTCATTCCGATCCAGGGCATGGCGTCTGCCCCGCATCTCGATTTTGCCGGCGAAGTGAAGGCGATAACAAAGTTCCCCGTCTTTCATGCTGCGCGCATCGGTGACGTGGCAACAGCCCGTCATGCGATCGCCGAGGGAAAGCTCGACATGGTCGGCATGACGCGCGCCCATATTGCCGATCCACATATCGTGCGCAAGATCGAGAGCGGCGAGGAAGCGCGCATCCGGCCCTGCGTCGGCGCCACCTATTGTCTTGACCGTATCTATGAAGGCGGCGAGGCACTCTGTATCCACAATGCCGCGACCGGTCGCGAAGGGGAAATCCCGCACGAGATCCCCAAGGCGGAGATCCGTCGCAAGGCGGTCGTGGTCGGTGCCGGACCGGCCGGTCTCGAGGCCGCCCGCGTGCTTGTCGAGCGTGGTCACGAGGTGGATGTTCTGGAAGCGACCGGAAAGGCCGGCGGACAGGTCAACCTGCTCATCCGCAATCCCCGGCGCAAGGAGATGATTGGTATCATCGACTGGCGGCTGGCGGAACTGGAGCGGCTGGGTGTTCGCATGCACTATGATGTCTACGCAGAGGCAAGCGACGTCATAGCTCTTGAACCCGACCTCGTTGTCATTGCGACCGGTGGCATCGCACAGCAGCCAGAACTCGATGCAGGTGATGAGCTTGTGACATCTTCCTGGGAAATCCTCGCCGGCGGTGTCAGGATCGCCGACACTGTACTGCTCTTCGATGACAATGGCGCACATCCGGGCATGTCGGCGGCTGAGGTGATTGCCAGAAGCGGCGCGGAGCTCGAGCTTGTGTCGCCCGAACGCTTTTTCGCGCCCGATATGGGGGGCATGAACCACGTGCCCTATGCCCGTGCCTTCGCAGAACGGAACGTCAGGGTTACCATCAACACGCGGCTCAAATCCGTCCGGCGCGACGGCAACGCCCTTGTCGCCGTACTCGGGTCGGATTTCGCAGACGGCGCACAGTTGGAGCGGCGCGTCTCCCAGGTCGTTGTCGAACATGGCACGCTTGCCAATGACGGGCTCTATCTTGAGCTGAAGCCGCTTTCGCGAAATCTTGGTGCGGTGGACTATTCTGCCCTGATCAATCGTCAGCCACCGCTGCCGCTGCGCAATAGCGAGGGGCGTTTCGACCTCGTGCGGATTGGCGACGCGGTTTCCAGCCGCAACATCCATGCTGCCGTCTATGATGCGCTGAGGTTCTGTTCGTTGTTTTGAGCTCTTGACCGTGGGCCTGGCTTTTGTGTGTCTATGTGACCTCAGGGCCCGCGCTCAGGCCGCCGCGGCGTGTTCGAGCATCTCGTAGAGATCCTCGGCAAAGCTGCGCAGCACCGTGAGTTCGAAGCGCGTCGCCTGCGTCCGGGTCAGCTGGACGGAGACATGTCCGAAAAGCGTGACTGCCGATTGGCCGACGGGGAAAGCGGTGGGATCGATGTCGACTGCCGTTCCCCGAGTGAGCAGGTCCGCAGCGCGGGGACCGGAAAGAGCGATGCGGATGCGGCCATGGCTCTGATCGCAGACGAAGCCTCTGCCTCTTAAATGATCGGCAAGGAGCGTGATACGCGAGGGCGGCAGGCTTTCCTCGCCTGTTATATACCATTGCTGATAACCGGCCACTCGCGCAGCGCTCGTTGCCAGTCCAGCGGCAGAGAGCGCGTCGGCGAGGCTATCGCCATCAATTGCGGCCATGACATGCAGGAGATGGCCTTCCGGCAGCGGCTCCAGCCGGATGCCGGAGGCTTCAACTGTCGCCTTGCCGGCGAGGGCCGGCTTGTGTTCGGGACGTTCAGGCATGGAGCTTCTCGTTGTCGGGATCGATGAAGACGGGACTGCAGAGCACCGCCTCGGTGGACTCGTTTCTCAGACCATTCCAGACCACGACCTTTTCGCCTATGCGCTCCGGCCCGCGCTTGACGAGCGCAAGGCCGATCGTATGGCCAAGACTCGGCGAGAAGGCGCTCGAGGTCACATAGCCCTGGTCGTTTTCAAGGGTCGCGGCGGCATGCTCGGCAAGGATATGGGAACCGGTGCGGAAACTCGTCGCTGGATCGAGCGGCTTGACGCCGACGAGGCGGGGGCGGTCCTCGGCCTGCAGACCTTCGCGGGCGAGCATCGTCTTGCCGATGAAGTCGGGCTTGGTGGCCGAAACCATGCGGGCGAAACCGAGATCGCCTGGCGTAACCGTTCCGTTGATCTCAGCATGGGTGACATGGCCCTTCTCGATGCGCATGACCCCGAGCGCCTCGGCACCGTAGGGGCAGATGCTGTGCTTTTCACCTGCCCGCATGATCTGGTCGGCGACCCATTCGCCGTAGCCGGCCGGCACGGCGAGTTCATAGGCGAGTTCGCCGGAGAAGGAGATCCGGAAGAGCCGGCCTTCGAGCGAGCCGCCGAAGAGCGAGACCACGCGCGCGCTCACGAAGGGGAAGGCGGCATCGGAAATATCCGCGTCGACGATCTCGGAAAGGATCGCGCGCGATTTCGGGCCGGCGACCGCCATCTGCGCCCATTGGTCGGTCGAGGAGGCAAAACGGACGTCAAGTTCCGGCCAGAGCGTCTGGGCGCAGAATTCGAGATGGGTCAGCACGCCGGCGGCGAGCGCCGTCGTCGTCGTCATGAAGAAATGGTCCTCGGCGAAGCGGCTCGTCGTGCCGTCGTCGTAGATCATGCCGTCCTCGCGCAGCATGATGCCATAGCGCGCCCGGCCGACCGGTAGCTTGGCAAAGCCGTTGCAATAGACGCGGTCGAGGAAGGCAGCGGCATCCCTGCCGAAGACCTCGATCTTGCCGAGGGTGGAGACGTCGCAAATGCCGGCATTCTGCCGGATGTTCAGCACCTCGCGGTCGACGCTCTCACGCCAGGTCGTCTCTCCCGCACGTGGAAACCACGAGGAGCGGTACCAGAGCCCGGTCTCGACGAAGACGGCGCCATTCTTCTTTGCCCAGCCATGTAGCGGTGACCTGCGTACCGGCTGGAAATGACGGCCGCGCGAGCCGCCCGTCAGGGCGCCGAAGGAGACAGGCGTATAGAAGGGACGGAATGTGGTTGTGCCGACGTCGGCAGGCGACACGCCGCGGGCCTCGGCCAGGATGCCGATCGCGTTGATATTGGAAAGCTTGCCCTGGTCGGTCGCCATGCCGCTTGTCGTATAGCGTTTGGCAAGCTCGACATGCCCATATCCCTCGCGAACGGCAAGGCCGAGATCTTTGAGGTGTACGTCGTTCTGATAATCAACGAAGGCCTTGCCCTTTCCGCCCTTGACGGACCAAAGCGGCTTCGAGGCCGCCTCGGTTTCCTCGACGGGCGCGAAGGCGGGCTCAACCTTGACGAAGCCGATCGCCTGCAGCGCCTCAACGGCCTTCGCCGCGCCATCGCCGAGGCAGGCGCCCGTCGCGCCGAGCCCGGCCGCAGAGCCGGCAATCGACAGTCCCTGCTGGCGTTCCGGCGCCAGGAAGGCTGCCCTTTCCTCGGACCAGACCGGCTTGGCGCCCCGATGGCAGGCAAGGTGGATGATCGGGCTCCAGCCGCCGGACATGGCAAGCGCATCCGCCTCGATGCGCTGCACTGCCGAAGCGGTCTCGATCGTGACATGGCGCAGGCGTTGGCCGCCATGCGCGTCGCGCACGCGGCTGCCGTTCAGCACACGGGCACGTCCGGACCAGGCATTGTTGGCCGCATCGCGGCCGTCGATGATGGCGGCGACATCGACACCGGCGGCTTCGAGCGCGGCCGCTGTACGATAGCCGGACGCATTGCTGGTGAAGATCACGGTGCGGGCGCCGGGCGTCACCGCCTGGCGGCTGAGATAGCTGTGCATAGCACCGGCCACCATCACGCCTGGAATATCGTTACCGCCGAAGACGAGCGGACGCTCTTCAGCGCCCGAGGCGAGGATTGCCTGTTTGGCGATGATGCGCCAGAGGCGCTCGACGGGCCGATGCGGATCGGGCAGCGCCACATGTTTTTGCACACGTTCGACGGCGCCGAAGACATTGTCGTCGTACCAGCCGACGACGGTGGTGCGCGGCAGGAGACGGACGTTCGGCAGGCCCTCGAGTTCGTCGAGCATGTCCTGCAGCCGGGTGCCGTTTTCGAGGAGCAGACTGCCGCCGAGCGCGAAATCTTCGTCGGCGAGGATGACGCGGGCGCCGGCGCGTCCTGCCGTCAGCGCCGCTGCGAGCCCGGCAGGTCCTGCGCCGATGACGAGCAGATCACAGTGAGCCCAGCATTTCTCGTAGGAGTCAGGATCGGGCTCGTAGGACGCCTTGCCGAGGCCGGCGGCCTTGCGGATCAGCGGCTCGTAGAGCTTTTCCCAAAGGGCGGCCGGCCACATGAAGGTCTTGTAGTAGAAGCCGGCGCTCAGGAAGGGCGACAGCAAGCCGTTGACGGCGCCAATGTCGAAGCCGAGCGAGGGCCAGCGGTTCTGGCTGCGGGCGATGAGCCCGTCATGGAGTTCGATCATCGTGGCGCGCGTATTGGCCTCTGTGCGGCCGCCGGTGCCCGTCGTGACCAGCGCGTTGGGCTCGGCCGCGCCCGCCGTCAGGATGCCGCGCGGCCGGTGATACTTGAAGCTGCGGCCGACGAGCTGGATGCCGTTGGCAAGAAGGGCGGAGGCGAGCGTATCGCCGGGATGGCCGGCCAGTTGTCTGCCATCGAAGGTAAAGTTCAGCGTGCTCGATCGGTCGATCCCGCCACCGCTGGGAAGCCGCGAACTCGTCATGCCGCACCTCCGAGCTTGGCAAGCGCGGCATCGCTGACGGTGTGAACGGCGTGGGTGACGGTGTCGCGCTCGACAATCAGCCAGCGCCGGCAGCCGGAGGAATGGTGCCAGTACTCCTTATGCCGTCCCCTCGGATTATCCCGCAGATAGACGTAGTCGTACCAGGCGTCAGCGCCTGCATCGGCTGCCGGCCGGGTCAGGCTCGCATCGCCCCGGATGGTGAATTCTTCCTTGGGACGGACACCGCAATGGGGGCAGGAAATCAGGCTTGCCATGGCGTCAGGTCCTCAATGCAGGTTGGGCTGGGCGCCGACGCCCTTTTCATCGATCTGATAGCCGCGCCGGAAACGGTCGAGGCGCAGCTCGCGCGCCGTCTCGTGCGGCTCGTTGCGGGTGATCAGATGGGCGTAGCAATAGCCGGAGGCGGGTGTCGCCTTGAAGCCGCCGTAGCACCAGCCGGCATTCAGATAGAGATTGTCGATATGGGTTCGGTCGATGATCGGCGAGCCGTCCATGCTCATGTCCATGACACCGCCCCAGGTTCGCAGGTATCTGACCCGCGTCAGCGAGGGGATCATTGCCACGCCTGCTTCGGCGACATGTTCGACGGTCGCAAGATTACCGCGCTGGGCATAGGAATTGTAGCCGTCGATATCACCGCCGAAGACGAGGCCGCCCTTGTCCGACTGCGAAACATAGAAATGGCCTGCGCCGAAGGTGACGACGGTATCGATGAACGGTTTCAACCCCTCGGTGACGAAGGCCTGCAGCACATGGCTCTCGATCGGCAGGCGCAGGCCCGCCATGTCGGCGACGACGGTGGAATTGCCCGCGGCAGCGAGCGCCAGCTTACCGCAGCCGATGAAGCCCCTGGTGGTGTCGACGCCTGTCACTCTGCCATTCTCGCTGCGAATGCCTGTGACCTCGCAATGGGTGATGATGTCGACGCCGCGGCTGTCGGCGCCGCGGGCATAGCCCCAGGCGACCGCATCGTGGCGCACCGTGCCGCCGCGCGGCTGGCGCAGGCCGCCCATGACGGGGAAGCGGGCATTGTCGAAATCGAGGAAGGGCAGCATCTTGCGGACCGCAGCCCGGTCGAGGAGCTCTGCATCGACGCCGTGCAGGCGCATGGCATTGCCACGCCTTGTATAGGCATCGCGCTGCGCATCGGAATGGAAGAGGTTCAGCACGCCGCGCTGCGAAACCATGGCGTTGAAGTTGAAATCCTGTTCCAGCCCTTCCCAGAGCTTCATCGACAACTCGTAGAAGGGGTTGTTGCCGGGCAGCAGGTAGTTGGAGCGGATGATCGTCGTGTTGCGGCCGATATTGCCGGAGCCGAGATAACCCTTCTCCAGCACGGCGACATTGGTGATGCCGAACGTCTTGGCGAGATAATAGGCCGTCGAAAGGCCATGGCCGCCGCCGCCCACGATGATCACATCATAATGCGGCTTCGGCGAAGGCTGGCGCCAGGCAGGCGCCCAGCCATTGTTGCCGCGAAGCCCGTTTAAGAAGATGGAAAGAGCGGAATAGCGCATGGATAGATCCGGTGGGAGCTGATGCCATGATGCCAGAAAGGCGAGGCGTGACTTGCCTGTTTGGGACATTTATCGATAAGAAAGGGACATGGCGTCTATCGAAGCAAAAAACCTGCATTCCATCGGCTTCATTCTTCTGCCGGGATTTGCCCTGATGTCCTATGCCTCGGCGAGCGAGCCGCTGCGAGCCGCCAACCTGCTCGCCGGGCGGGAAATCTACCGTATCTCATGCTTTTCGCCGGAAGGCGGGGCAGTGTCGTCTTCCGGTGGCGTACCGGTTCCGGCCGCGCCGCTTCCGGGTCGCGGTTTTGGGCTCGGCACTGTCTTTGTCTGCGCAGGTGGTTCGCCGCGCGACTGGCACTATCCGGCCGTGCTTTCCTGCATACGGCAGCTCGCGCGCGAAGGCGTGCGCATCGGCGGCATTTCGGGGGGGCCCTATCTGCTGGCCGCGGCCGGGCTGCTGACAGGCCGTGACTTTACAATCCATTGGGAGCATGCGCCGACGCTTCTCGAAGCCTTTCCCGACCTGTCGCCGCGCCAGGCGCGTTTCGTCGTCGACGGCAACCGCATTACCTGCGGCGGCGGCATTGCGCCGCTCGACATGATGCATGCGCTGATTGCCGAGCGCATGGGACCGGATTTCGCCCGTCGGGTCAGCGACTGGTTCCTGCATACGGAGGTCGGTCAGCCGACAGCGCCGCAGCGCGCTTCCCTTGCCGAGCGCTACGGCGCGCACCATCCGGGTCTGCTGAGCGTCCTGGAGAAGATGGAGGAAACCATCGAGATGCCGCTCAACCGTGCAGCCATGGCTCGCATTGCCGGGGTGACGCCGCGCCATCTCGACCGTCTGTTCGCCGCTCACCTCGATACGACCTTCCTCGAGCAATACAGACGCATCAGGCTGCAGCACGCCCGAAGGCTCCTTGAGCAGAGCCCGCTGTCGATCTCCGAGATCGCCATTGCGACAGGTTTTTCCGGCGCCGCGCATTTTTCACGCCTCTTTCGCGGCCTCTACGGCACCAATCCGAGTTCAAGCCGCAAGCTCTGACTTTCTTCAGGGTTGAGAAGATTTCACTCTGACGATAGGATACTTGCAGAGAGAGTGCGCGAAGGACCGTGAATGAAGATCAAGCTGGATGAAACGTCGAGCCAGGAGCATGCCCATGCGGTTCGTCAGGCCCTGTCCCAGAACCCGCACGCGGTGCGCGAGCCGAAGGAAAACAATCTCGAAATGGCGATCGGCCATGAAGTTCGCGCCTATCGCAAGAAGCTCGGCATTACCGTGACCGACCTTGCCGCCGCGACCGGCATTTCGCTCGGCATGCTGTCGAAGATCGAGAACGGCAATATCTCGCCATCGCTGACGACCTTGCAATCGCTCTCGCGCGCTCTCGGCGTGCCGTTGACAGCCTTTTTTCGCCGTTACGAGGAGCCGCGCAACGCCGTCTTCGTCAAGGCGGGGCAGGGTATCGAGCTTGAGCGCCGCGGCACGCGCGCCGGCCATCAGTATAATCTGCTCGGCCATATCGACAACAACAGCAGCGGCGTGATCGTCGAGCCCTACCTCATCACGCTGACGACCGATTCGGATGTCTTTCCGACCTTCCAGCATGAGGGCATGGAGCTGATCTACATGCTGGACGGAGAGGTCGTCTATCGCCATGGCGACCAGCTTTTCCCGATGCAGCCGGGCGACAGCCTGTTTTTCGATGCCGATGCGCCGCACGGACCGGAAAAACTTGTGAAATTGCCGAGCCGATATCTCTCCATCATCAGCTATCCGCAACGCGGCAAGAATGACTGACTTGCCTTAAAAGAAAAAAATATTCCTGCAGGTTGAAAACCCAAAACAGACCTGATAGTCATTTTGCAGACGCGAAATGGAGGGTCTGTCATGTGCGGAATTGTGGGTCTCTTCCTGAAGGATAAAAGCCTCGAGCCGGAGCTCGGCGCGATGCTGTCGTCCATGCTGGTGACGATGACGGACCGCGGGCCTGATAGCGCCGGCATTGCCATCTATGGCGCAAGCAGCGGCAATAGCGCGAAGATCACCGTCCAGTCCGCCAAGCCGAAGAAGGATTTCTCTGGTTTTCAGGCCGAGCTGGAGAAGGAACTCGGCACAGAGGTCTCAATCGACATCAAGAGCACCCATGCCGTCGTCACCCTGCCGAAGGACATGCTCGAAGAGGGCCGTGCCGCCATCGCCGAGCTGCGCTCCGACATCCGTATTATGAGCAGCGGCGACGCGATCGAGATCTACAAGGAAACCGGCCTGCCGAAGGACGTCGTTTCCCGTTTCGCGGTCAATTCCATGGCTGGTACACATGGCATCGGCCACACCCGCATGGCGACGGAATCGGCAGTCACCACGCTCGGCGCTCATCCCTTTTCCACCGGCTCCGACCAGTGCCTCGTCCACAACGGCTCGCTCTCCAATCACAACAACCTGCGCCGTGAACTGAAGCGCGAAGGCATGACTTTCGAGACCGAGAACGACACCGAGGTTGCAGCCGCCTACCTGACCGCCGAAATGGCCAAGGGCAAGAATCTCGGTGAGGCGCTGGAAGGTGCCGTCGACGATCTCGACGGTTTCTTCACCTTCGTCGTTGGCACCAAGTCCGGCTTCGGCGTCGTGCGCGATGCGATCGCCTGCAAGCCTGCCGTCATGGCCGAGACCGACCGTTACGTCGCCTTCGGCTCGGAATACCGCGCGCTCGTCAACCTGCCCGGCATCGAGGCCGCGCGCGTCTGGGAGCCGGAGCCTGCGACCGTCTATTTCTGGGAACGCTGAGAGCAGCTTTTCTGCCTTCATCCCATCGGCTCGATTTCATTTCAGGACGATTTCATGCCCACATTCGATCTTGCGGTGACCCCGCTTCGTGACCTCAATCAAGCCCTGCATGACGTGGCGTCAGGCGACAACGACCTGCAGTTCGACGTCGTCAATCCGCGCGGCCATCATGCCGTCGCCGCCGGCGTGCATGCGCCCGTCAGCATCGATATCCACGGCAGCGTCGGCTATTATTGCGGTGGCATGAACGAGGAGGCGGTCATCACCGTGCACGGCTCGGCCGGTCCCGGTGTCGCCGAAAACATGATGTCCGGCCGCATCACCATCAAGGGTGACGCCAGCCAGTATGCGGGCGCCACCGGCTGCGGCGGCCTGCTCGTCATCGAGGGCAATGCCTCTTCGCGCTGCGGCATCTCGATGAAGGGCATCGATATCGTCGTGCGTGGCAATATCGGCCACATGTCCGCCTTCATGGCGCAGGCCGGCAACCTCGTCGTGCTCGGCGACGCCGGCGATGCGCTGGGCGATTCCCTTTACGAGGCCCGCATTTTCGTGCGCGGCAAGGTCGAGAGCCTCGGCGCGGACTGTATCGAAAAGGAGATGCGGAGCGAACATATCGAGCTTCTCGCCGCGCTGCTCGCAAAGGCCGGCATCACCGATGCGCGGCCGGAGGAGTTCAGCCGTTACGGTTCGTCCCGCAAGCTCTACAATTTCAACGTCGACAATGCCGACGCCTATTGAGTTTTATCGAGGTCTTCCATGAGCTATCACAACCCGCCCACAAAGCCTCGCCTTTCGGCAACCTTCGACGAATACACGATGTCGGAAATCCGCCGCGCCGCGGCGACCGGCATCTATGATATCCGCGGCGGCGGCGCCAAGCGCAAGCTGCCGCATTTCGACGATCTCTTGTTCCTCGGCGCCTCGATCTCCCGTTATCCGCTCGAAGGCTACCGCGAGAAGTGCGGCACCAATGTCGTGCTCGGCTCGCGCTACGCCAAAAAGCCAATCGAACTCAAGATCCCGATCACGATCGCCGGCATGAGCTTCGGCTCGCTCTCCGGTCCGGCCAAAGAAGCGCTCGGCCGTGGTGCTACGATCGCCGGCACCTCGACGACAACAGGCGATGGCGGCATGACGGAGGAAGAGCGCGGGCATTCTGAGACGCTCGTCTACCAGTACCTGCCGTCGCGCTACGGCATGAACCCGCGGGATCTGCGCCGCTGCGATGCGATCGAGATCGTCGTTGGCCAGGGTGCCAAGCCCGGTGGCGGTGGCATGCTGCTCGGTCAGAAGATCTCCGACCGCGTCGCCGAGATGCGCACGCTGCCGAAGGGTATCGATCAGCGTTCGGCAAGCCGTCATCCCGACTGGACCGGCCCTGACGACCTCGAGATCAAGATCCTCGAACTGCGCGAGATCACCAACTGGGAAAAACCGATCTATGTGAAGGTCGGCGGTGCGCGCCCTTATTACGATACGGCCCTTGCCGTGAAGGCCGGCGCCGATGTCGTCGTGCTCGATGGCATGCAGGGCGGTACTGCGGCGACGCAGGAAGTCTTCATCGAGCATGTCGGCATGCCGACGCTCGCCTGCATTCGCCCGGCCGTGCAGGCGCTGCAGGATCTCGGCATGCACCGCAAGGTGCAACTCATCGTTTCGGGCGGCATCAGGAATGGCGCCGACGTGGCGAAGGCCCTGGCGCTCGGCGCTGATGCGGTGTCCATCGGCACGGCCGCCCTCATCGCCATCGGTGAGAATGATCCGCGCTGGGCGGCCGAATACGAGGCGCTGCAGACGACGGCGGCCGCCTATGACGACTGGCACGAAGGCAAGGATCCGGCCGGCATCACCACGCAGGATCCGGAACTGATGAAGCGCGTCGATCCGATCACCGCCGGTCGCCGCCTCGCCAATTACCTCAAGGTCATGGCACTGGAGGCGCAGACGATCGCGCGCGCCTGCGGTAAGAATCATGTCCACAATCTGGAACCAGAAGACCTCTGCGCATTGACGATCGAGGCTTCTGCGATGGCGCAGGTACCGCTCGCGGGAACGAGCTGGATACCGGGCAAGGGAGGTTACTGATTTCTACCGGCCGGGCAAAAAGTCCGACCGCTTCGCATCCATAACCAAAGTGTCTCTGAGAAATCCAAAGGGGAACGAGAATGACACTGGACCTTGCTGCTTTTGCGAAAGACAAAGGCATCAAATATTTCATGATCAGCTATACTGACCTCTTCTCCGGCCAGCGCGCCAAGCTGGTGCCGGCGCAGGCCATTGCCGGCATGCAGGAAGAGGGCGCGGGTTTTGCCGGGTTCGCCACCTGGCTCGACATGACGCCCGCCCATCCCGACCTCTTTGCCGTTCCCGATACCACCTCCGTCATCCAGCTTCCCTGGAAGAAGGACGTCGCCTGGGTAGCCGCCGATTGCATGATGGAGGGCACACTCGTGGCGCAGGCGCCGCGCAATGTGCTGAAGAAGCTTGTCAATAAAGCCGAAGCGGCGGGCAAGCGGGTCAAGACCGGTGTCGAGGCCGAATTCTTCCTGATCACCGCCGACGGCGAACAGATTTCCGATGGCCGCGACACGGCTGAAAAGCCCTGCTACGACCAGCAGGCCGTCATGCGCCGCTACGACGTCATCGCCGAGATTTGCGACTATATGCTGGAGCTCGGCTGGGGCGCCTACCAGAACGACCACGAGGATGCCAACGGCCAGTTCGAGATGAACTGGGAATTCGACGACGCGCTGAAGACAGCCGACAAGCATTCGTTCTTCAAGTTCATGGTCAAGTCGATCGCCGAAAAGCACGGGCTTCGCGCCACTTTCATGCCGAAGCCCTTCAAGGGCCTGACCGGCAACGGCTGCCATTGCCATATCTCGGTCTGGGACAATGACGGCAAGACCAATGTCTTTGCCGACAGGACAGCCGAATTCGGCCTGTCGGCGGAAGGCAAGCACTTCCTCGGCGGCATCATGAAACACGCCTCGGCGCTTGCCGCGATCACCAACCCGACCGTCAATTCCTATAAGCGCATCAACGCGCCGCGCACGACCTCGGGCGCCACATGGTCGCCGAATACGGTAACCTGGACCGGCAACAACCGCACCCACATGGTGCGCGTGCCAGGCCCCGGCCGCTTCGAACTGCGCCTGCCCGACGGCGCGGTGAACCCTTATCTGCTGCAGGCAATCATCATTGCGGCCGGTCTTGACGGGCTGCACAGCAAGGCAGATCCCGGTCCGCATCACAATATCGACATGTATGCGGAAGGCCATCTGATCAAGGATGCGCCGCGCCTGCCGCTGAACCTGCTCGATGCGCTGCGTGCCTATGACGCCGACGAGGGTCTGAAGGCTGCGATCGGAACCGAGTTCTCCGCCGCCTATCTCAAGCTCAAGCACCAAGAATGGAATGCCTTCTGCTCGCATTTCACCCAGTGGGAACGCGACAGCACGCTCGATATCTGAGCCGACCGGTTGAGGTTTTGACATCATGCGCCTACGGGCCGGAGCATCAACGCACCGGCCCGGCTGGTGGCCTATGCTTCAAGTGACGAAGGAAGAGATGGCATGAAGAGCTACGTACTGACAGTATCCTGCAAGTCGACGCGCGGCATCGTTGCGGCGATCTCGGGTTATCTCGCCGAACAGGGCTGCAACATCGTCGACAGCTCGCAATTCGACGATCTGGACACTGGCCAGTTCTTCATGCGCGTTTCCTTCATTTCCGAAGAAGGCATCTCCGAGGCCGATATCCGCGCCGGCTTCACCAGCATCGCCACGCGCTTCGGCATGACTTATGATTTCCATGACAGCGAGAAACGCATGAAGGTGCTGCTCATGGTGTCCCGCTTCGGCCATTGTCTCAACGACTTGCTCTATCGCTGGAAGATCGGCGCGCTGCCGATCGATATCGTCGGCGTCGTCTCCAATCATTTCGATTACCAGAAGGTCGTCGTCAACCACGACATTCCCTTCCACCATATTCCCGTCACTAAGGCCAACAAGGTGCAGGCGGAAGCCCATATCATGGACGTGGCCGAGCAGACCGGCACGGAATTGATCGTGCTCGCCCGCTACATGCAGATCCTGTCGGACGAGATGTGCCAGAAAATGTCGGGCCGGATCATCAACATCCACCATTCCTTCCTGCCGAGCTTCAAGGGTGCCAACCCCTATAAGCAGGCCTATGAGCGCGGCGTGAAGCTGATCGGCGCCACGGCGCATTATGTGACAGCCGACCTTGATGAAGGCCCGATCATCGAGCAGGACACGGCCCGCATCACCCATGCGCAGAGCGCCGAAGACTATGTCTCGATCGGCCGCGATGTCGAAAGCCAGGTGCTGGCGCGCGCCATCCACGCCCATATCCACCACCGTACCTTCATCAACGGCAACCGTACCGTCGTCTTCCCGGCAAGCCCCGGCAGCTATGCCTCCGAGCGCATGGGCTGAGCCATGGTCAAGGTCATCGACGGCAAGCAGGTTGCCGCTTCCGTAATCGAAACCGTGAAATCGGCAAATGCTGCGCTAGAAGCCGCCAAAGGCGTCCAGACGGGCCTTGCCGTCGTCATTGTCGGCGACGATCCGGCGAGCCACACCTATGTCAGCTCCAAGAGCCGCATGGCCAAGGAATGCGGCTTCAAATCCGTCCAGCACACACTGCCAGCCGAGACCAGGCAGGAGGAGCTTGCAGCGCTCGTTGCTTCGCTCAACGCTGATCCGTCGATCCATGGCATTCTCGTGCAGCTGCCATTGCCGAAACATCTCGACAGCGAGCCGATCATCCAGTCGATCCTGCCGCAAAAGGATGTCGATGGCCTGAGCGTCGTCAATGCCGGTAAACTTGCGACCGGCGATCTGAAGACCGGCCTCGTTTCCTGCACGCCGGCCGGCGCCATGGTTTTCGTGCGCCGCACCCATGGTGAGGATCTTTCCGGCCTCAATGCCGTCGTCATCGGCCGCTCCAACCTGTTCGGCAAGCCGATGGCGCAGCTTCTGCTGAATGCCAATGCGACGGTCACCATTGCCCATTCGCGCACCAAGAACCTCGCCGAAGTCTGCCGCAACGCCGATATTCTGGTGGCCGCCGTCGGTCGTCCGGAAATGGTCAGGGCCGATTGGGTCAAGCCCGGTGCCACCGTCATCGATGTCGGCATCAACCGCATCGCGGCACCCGAGCGCGGCGAGGGCAAGACCCGTCTCGTCGGCGATGTCGCCTTTGCGGAAGTTTCTCCGGTTGCCGCCGTCATCACCCCGGTGCCGGGTGGCGTCGGCCCGATGACGATCGCCATGCTGATGGCCAATACCGTGATTGCCGCCCATCGTTCGGCAGGGCTGACGCCGCCGATATTCTAAGGAAAGTGCCATTGAGACAGCCGACAAAAATCACCGGGATCGGCTTGCCACAGCGTGAAAGACGAATATAGTCAGGAAATAAATATTCCGTAGAGGAAACAAGAGGGAACGGAAATGGCATTATCTTGGCGTTTCTCCGCCTTGGCGGATCGGCATCGCGCTCTGGGATCGAAGCTCGAGGACTGGAGCGGCATGGGAACCGCCTGGACTTACGACAAGAACATGTCAGACGAGCATGTCGCGGTCCGCACCAAGGCCGGCATCATGGATGTCTCGGGCCTGAAGAAGGTGCATCTGGTCGGCCCGCATGCGATCGCCGTGCTCGACTATATCACCACCCGCGACATGACGAAGATCTATCCCGGCCGCTCGGTCTACGCGACCATGCTGAACGACCGCGGCCATTTCACCGACGATTGCATCGTCTACCGCACCGGCCCAAATTCCTGGATGCTGGTACACGGCTCAGGCTCCGGCCATCAGGAACTCGTCAAGCAGGCGGCAGGCCGCAATTGCGCCGTGCTCTTCGACGACGACCTGCATGACCTGTCGCTGCAGGGGCCGTTGGCGGTCGATTACCTCGCCAAATATGTGCCCGGCATCCGCGACCTCAAATATTTCCATCACATGCAGACGACCCTGTTTGGTGCGCCGGTCATGATCTCGCGCACCGGCTATACTGGCGAGCGCGGCTACGAGATCTTCGTGCGCGGCCAGGACGCCGTCATGGTCTGGGACCGGATCGTCGAGGAAGGCAAGGAGATGGGCATCATTCCCTGCTGCTTCTCCGTTCTCGACATGCTGCGCGTCGAGAGCTACCTGCTCTTCTATCCTTACGATAACTCGCAGATGTATCCCTTTGCCGACCAGCCGCCCGGCGACAGCCTGTGGGAGCTCGGCCTCGATTTCACGGTCAGCCCCGGCAAGACCGGCTTCCGTGGTGCGGAGGAACATGCGCGGCTGAAGGGCAAGGAACGGTTCAAGATCTTCGGCATGCTGATCGACGCGGACGGTCCGGCCGATCTCGGCGACGAAGTCTACGCCGACGGAAAGAAGGTCGGCGTGATCACCTGCCCGAGCTATTCTGCGTTGACGAAGAAGTCGATGGCGATCGCCCGCCTCGACGTCGACAAGGCTGCGCACGGCACGAAGCTCGAAGTGCGCGGCAAGACCCTGAAGACCAGCGCGATCGCCCATACGCTGCCCTTCGACGATCCAGAGAAGAAGAAGAGGACTGCCATAGGTTAAGGAGCACGCGAATGCTCGTTGCAGGCATCAAGAGCCGACCAGTCTACAAGGGCCTGACCATCCAGCCGCACGCCCGGCGGCACATTTTCGCGCTCGAAGGGGAGGGCGCCAAGGCTCTCCTCGACCAGCAGCCGGTGCTTGACGAGGCAGCCCTTTCCCGCAGCGAGATCCTCTATGTCGCCCGCGGCTCCCAAGGGTCCGGCCTGGACGAGGCGCTGCGCCATCTCGGCGCCGACATGTTCTTCACGGCCCCGACGATCGCGACGCTGCTCTTTCGGTTGAAGGGTTCGCTCGCCACCGCCCATATGGGCACGCGGCTTTATATTTCGGGGACGGAAGGTTTCATCGGCCAGGCGATGCTGGTGGCGCTCGAATACGGCATGGACCATGCCTCCATCATCACCGAGCATCGCGGCTCGCTGGCTAGGCGCGTGCAATGTGTCCATTGCAAAGGCATCACCGACGACGTCACCGTCAGCCCCTTTGCCTGCAGCCATTGCGGGCTGACGCTTCTCGTGCGTGACCATTATTCGCGCCGGCTCGCCTCCTTCCAGGGCGTCAATATCGATGCGGAAGAGCCCGGCAGCGCGCCCAATCCGGAGGAGTTGTTCCTTTGAGCGGTGGTACAGAAATTCCCGTCCGCGTGGCGCGGATCACCTCGATCGCCGAGCGCGTCAAGCGCTTCCGCTTCGAGCGGCTGGACGGCAAGCCGATGCCTTATTTCTCCGGCGGCGCCCATGTCATCGTCTCGATGAACGATGGCGGCCATATGCGCCGCAACGCCTATTCGCTGATGTCGCCGCCGCATGATTGCGCCGCCTATGAGATCAGCGTGCTGCACGTCGAGGATTCGCGCGGCGGCTCCACCTTCATGCATGAGAAGGTCCGCGAAGGCGACGAGCTGAAGGTCAGCTACCCCGTCAACCTGTTCCAACCGGATTGGCGCGGGCGCAAGCATCTTCTGATTGCCGGCGGCATCGGCATTACGCCCTTCATTGCGATGATGGAGCAGTTTTCCCGCGAAGGCGCAAATTTCGAACTGCATTACGCCATCCGCACGCGGGACCGCGGCGCCTACTGGCGGGAACTGCTGGAGCGCTACGGTCCGCATCGCATCAAGATCTATTGCGACTCCGAAGGCGGCGCCATTCCTCTGACACGGCTGCTCGACAGCCAGCCGCTCGGCACGCATCTTTATGTCTGCGGCCCCACAGGCATGATCGACGGCGTGCTGAAGACAGGGCTGAATTCCGGCTGGCCGGAACAGAACCTGCATTCGGAACGGTTCCTGTCGTCGCTGCCCGGTAAGCCCTTCGCGATAGAACTGCTGCGATCCGGCAAGACCGTGAAGGTCGGCCATCACGAAAGCATGCTGGAGGCGATCGAGGCGGCGGGCGTCGACGCGCCCTTCCTCTGTCGTGGCGGGGCCTGCGGTCAATGCGAGACCGGGGTCGTCACCTGCGATGGCAAGCTGCTGCACAATGACGTCTATCTGACGAGCGAAGAAAAAGCATCCGGCCGCAAGGTGATGATCTGTGTTTCCCGCTTCGAGGGAAACACGCTGCATCTCGATCTTTGACGGTAAAAAGGAGACCGGACATGGCAATCGCCTTCAAGCAGGAAACGTTCCGGGACGATTTCAGCTATCGGAACAGCCCTGGGAACATCCGTCGCTTCCCGTTTCCCTTCGACCGCGACGAATACATGTATTCCGTCAATATGGAGCCGCATGTGCGCGGCCGGGCAGACACCGTTTACGAAAACCTGATCGACGTCGACGAGCACTATGTCGCCGAGATGCGCGATCGCGCGCTGGTGTTGAAGGAAGACCCGCTGCGCTATCAGGCTCTGCCGCACATGATGAGCGCGCAGTGGGACACGCTCGAACTGCTGATGGAAGAGCAGGCGGCGGGTTATCCTGACCACTTCACGCTGATCCGCAACGGCGACCATTGGCGCTGGGTCAACCGCCCGCTCGGCATCGACGACAGCTTCACCTTCGGCGATGCCTCGACGCTGCCCTGCGAGCCCTTCGAATATATCACCCGCCAGGCCCAGGGCGATTTCTGCATCGTCGATCAGCGCGACGGCAATCTCTGGATGGATGCCGGCATGGTGACGACGCAGGCCGACTGGTCGCTCGATTTCGACCTCGGCATGAACTTCATGGAATGGCATGGACCGGTGCCGCTCGCCCACCAGATCGGCGTCTTCGATCGCGCGCTGAAATTCCTGCTGAACCTGCAGCAGGGCAAGCCGACCCGGCGCTTCAACTGGACGATGACGATCAATCCGCGGCTCGACACCAGTCCTGAGAATTATCACAAATGGGGTCCCGACCGCACGACGGTGACGCCTGACAATGTTGGCAAGAAGGTGCATCTGCGCGTCGAGCTGCAAAGCCTCTGGCGCCTGCCGCGCTCCAACGCCATCCTCTTCGTCATCCGCTGCTACCTGATGAACATGGAAGAACTCGTCACCGTGCCGAAATGGGCGCGGCGCTTCCCGCGCGTGCTGAAGACGCTGCCGCCGGAGCTTATCGACTACAAGGGCCTCACCCGCTTCCGCGAGACGACGATCGACTGGCTTTCCAAATACGACGATGGGGCGCCGACCAGCCCCGGCATTTATCCGGACTGAGGCGCAGCGATGCGCACCAGCGCCGTGCGTCTTCTCAGACGCGCGAAATAAGCAATGAAATATAATCAAGAGGGGAATGCTTCATGACAAGAGTAGCCGTCATCGGTGCCGGTCCTTCCGGGTTGGCGCAGTTGCGCGCCTTTCAATCGGCCGCCCAGAAGGGCGCCGAAATCCCGGAGATCGTCTGCTTCGAAAAGCAGTCCGACTGGGGCGGGCTTTGGAACTATACCTGGCGCACCGGGCTTGACGAATATGGCGAGCCGGTTCACGGCAGCATGTATCGTTATCTCTGGTCGAACGGACCGAAGGAATGCCTGGAATTCGCCGACTATTCCTTCGAGGAGCATTTCGGAAAGCCGATCGCCTCCTATCCGCCGCGCGCCGTGCTCTGGGACTATATCAAGGGCCGCGTCGAAAAGGCGAATGTCCGCCATTGGGTGCGCTTCAATACACCGGTGCGCATGGTGCGTTTCGATGATGCCACGAAGAAATTCACGGTGACGGCGCATAACCGCGTCGAGGATCAGATGTACGACGAGGAATTCGACTATGTCGTGGTGGCGAGCGGCCACTTCTCGACACCGAACGTGCCCTATTTCGAGGGAGTGAAAACCTTCAATGGACGTGTACTGCATGCCCACGACTTCCGCGATGCGCTGGAATTCAAGGGCAAGGATATCCTCATCGTCGGCCGCAGCTACTCGGCCGAGGATATCGGCTCGCAATGCTGGAAATACGGCGCCAAGTCGGTCACCACGAGCTATCGGTCGAAGCCGATGGGGTTCAACTGGCCGGATAATTTCGAAGAACGGCCGCTGCTCACCAGGCTCGAAAACCGCACCGCCCATTTCCTCGACGGTTCAACGAAGGAAGTAGATGCGCTGATCCTGTGCACGGGATACCAGCATCACTTCCCCTTCCTGCCTGACGAATTGAGGCTCAAGACCGCCAACCGCCTCTGGGCCGACCATCTCTACAAGGGTGTGATCTTCGACAGGAACCCGCAGCTTTTCTATATCGGCATGCAGGACCAGTTCTACACCTTCAACATGTTCGACGTGCAGGCCTGGTGGGCACGCGACGTGATGATGGGTCGCATCACCCTGCCGCCGGAAGAGGAACTGAAGGCGAATTTCGACATCTGGCGGGCCCGCGAGGAGACGCTCGAGGATGCCGAGCAGATGATCTGGTACCAGGGTGACTACGTGAAGGAACTGCTTGCCGAAACCGACTATCCGAGCTTCGACATCGAGGGGACCAACAAGACCTTCATGGAGTGGGAGCACCACAAGGCGGAAAATATCATGGGCTTCCGCGATCACGCCTATCGTTCGCTGATGACCGGTAACATGTCGCCGACGCACCACACGCCCTGGGTCAAGGCGCTCGACGATTCCATGGAGGAATATCTGCGCAACTGATCTTTCCCAGGCTCCCGCGTAACCGAGAAAGGGTCGTCCGTCGCGGCCCTTTCCGGCGTGTTTGAAATGAGACGAAGCAAACCCGATCTGCAACTCATTTTCTCAAGGCGTGGTCTTCATGGATTTTCAGAGCAGTGTTCTCGGCCGCATGAGCGGTTTTCTCTATCGCTGCCGTGCGGATGAAAACTACACGATGCTGGAGATGACCGATGGCATCGAACGCATCTTCGGCTATCCGGCGGAAGAAATCATCGGCAACAGCACACGCACCTTCACCTCGATCATGTGCGAGGAGGACGTGCCGCTGATGGATGAGGTCGTCGGCATCGCGCTGGAAAGCCGCACCGACTGGACGATGGAATATCGTATCCGCCACCGTGACGGATATTATGTCTGGGTGACGGAGACGGGCGGAGGCGTCTGGGACGAAAACGGCGAGCTGCTCTATCTCGAGGGCAGCATTATCAACATCGAGTCACTCTACCGGCGCATCGACGAGCAGACCGCCGGCATGCGCATCACCGCCTCGAAGACCAACGAGATCCTGCAATCGTTGCGCTACCTGAAGCTGCTCGCCGTCAATGCCGGCATCGAGGCGGCAAGGGCGGGGACGGCGGGTTCCGGCTTCGCCGTGCTCGCCGCTGAGATGCGTCAGCTCGCCAATTCCTCCGAAGAGGCCGCAAGGGCAATCACCAGTGCCCAGCGCAAGGCGGAATAAAGGTTTTTACGAACGCGGCCGGGTCTTCTGCGGATCGTAGTGCGACAGCGGCACCACGATCGCCGGCAGGCGCTTCTGCTGGCCGTCGAGCTTGCCGATCTCAACCTCCGTGCCGACGGCGGCATGGGTGACGTTGACGCGAGCGAGCGCAATCGTCTTGCCGAGGATCGGAGAGCGCGTGGCGCTGGTGATAACGCCGACCTGGGCGCGGCCAACATGGACGCAATCGCCGTGGCCGACCGCGTCGTTCGCCTGTATGTCGAGACCGACCATCAGGTGGCGCGGATGCTCCTTGCGGCGCAGGAGCGCCTCGCGGCCGATAAAATCGTCCTGCTTGGATTTTAGCGGCACGGTGAAGCCGATGCCGGCCTCGAAGGGATCGGTCTGGTCGTCGAATTCGTGATGGGCGAAGACGAGGCCTGCCTCGATGCGGACCATGTCGAGCGCTTCCAGTCCCATCGGCTTCAGCCCATAGGGTTCGCCGGCCTTCCAGACCGCATCGAAGACGGTCAGCGCATCCTTGGGATGACAGAAGATCTCATAGCCGAGTTCGCCGGTATAGCCGGTACGCGAGACGACGACAGGGACGCCTTCAAAGCCACCGATGCGGCCGACTGTGAAACGGAACCATTCGAGCTCGCCGATATCAGGCTGGCGTGGCGCCGTCCAGATGATCTCCTTGAGGATGTCCCGGCTCTTTGGTCCCTGCAGGGCGATATTGTGCATCTGGTCTGTCGAAGAGCGTACCCAGGCCTTGAAGCCCTTCTTCTCGGCCTGTTCGCGCAGCCATATGCCGCTGTAGTCGTCGCCGCCGATCCAGCGGAAATTCTTGTCGCCGAGGCGGAAGAGCGTGCCGTCGTCGATCATGCCGCCGTGCTCGTAGCACATGGCGGAATAGACAACCTGCCCGGTCGACAGTTTGCGCACATCGCGCGTCAGGCAATATTGCAGTAGTCCCTCGGCATCCGGACCCGTGACTTCGAATTTGCGCAACGGCGACAGGTCGATGACGGCGGCCTTCTCGCGGCAGGCCCAATATTCCTCGACCGGACCTGCGGAGGAAAACCGGTTTGGCAGCCAGTAGCCGCGATATTCGGTGTAATCCCGCGTCAGTGCCGAGAGGCGGGGGTGGAAGGCGGTTTCCCGCGTCAGTTCTGCATCGGCGTCAGGGGTCATGCGATAGGCTACCGCTCTTGAGAATTTTTCTTTTCCGGAGAAGGTGCGCACGTGGATATCGGTCGGATCCCAGCCGTTGGCCGCATCGATATCGTCGGGGCAGGAGGAGGAGACGCAGACGAGGTCGGTCAGCGCCCGCATCAGCACATAATCGCCCGGCCGCGACCATGGCTCGTCGAGATAGAGCTGGTTGTTGTGGTCGATATTCGTATTGTAGAAATAATTGAGCGCCTCCCAGCCCTTCCGGCCAGCTATGCCGTAGGGCGCCAGCGCCGCATTGAAATTATCGGTGCAATTGACATGGCCGGGATAGCCCATGTCGTCGTAGTAGCGCGAATTGCAGGCGGTCGCGAATGCGTCATGGCGGCCGACCGTGTCCTGGACGACTTCCACCAACGGCTCGAAATCGCGGTCGAAAGCCTTGGACGGCAGGCCGGGGGCAGGATAGCTGCGGCCGAGCAGGGTGCGGGTCACGGTGGAATCGAGCGCAAGATCAAGGCCCTTGTCGACCTTGCGGGCGGCAAAGGCCTGGAAATCGGTGCATTGCCTCCCGTAGACATCGATGATCTGGATGAACTCTCCGGCACGGACGAAATAGGCCGAGGCGGTCGCTGCCTTGATGCGGATGTCCTCGATCGGATCGGCCATCGGCTCAGGGAGGGCGGCGGCATAGTCGCGGATCAGCCTGCTGCGCCTGATGCGGATCTCGATCGGCGTTGCCGTATCCTGCGCGTCAGGCGACATCGTCGTTGCAGGTGCGGCGGCAATCAGCAGACCCTTCATCGTGATCGCAAACTCCGCCTTGCTGCCCGGAATGGAGGCTTCGCTGAACATGCGGATCGCACCTGCCGTGGCGAGATCGGCACCGCGTCGCTCAAGCGCCGTGCGGGTCCGGTCGGCGCCCTCATCACCTGAAGAGAGAATGGCCTTCAGTCCTTCGGCCGAGCCGGTGAAGGCTGCGCCGAGGCCGGTCGATTGAAACCGGCCATTTTCGTCGAGGAAGGAAAGCTCGCAGGCTTGTCCACCTTCGCTGTCGATCAGGGTGACGTGGTCGCCTGCCTCGACGCGAACAACAAGGGATCCACCGCCCTTGCAGCGGTAACGCTCGACACCCTCGGGCAGCGCGGGGATACCGGGATAGCGGATGATGCTTGCCGATACCGGTCGCACCCCTGACATCCCGGGATGGAGATCTCGCATGTGGTCCTCATGGGATTGATGTGCTCTCCGGCACGCAAATCATGCTGACAAAATGCCGCCCGAAAGTAAAGGGATGTTGACTAAAAAGAAAATATCTTCACTATGCATAAAGGGTCGAGACTCGGAAATCCGCTCGGGAACGCGGATCGAGAAAATGCCGGGCAGCCCATGCAATGCCACGGGAGGCGCGTTCAGGGAGACGTACGCAAAGCTACGTCCCGAACAAATAGAATGGGGAATTTCACCGATGACGGATATCGTGGACGCCGGCGTTGCCGCCGGCACCGAAGGTAAACTTATACGCGCGCTTGACTGGAAGGGTGCGTTTTGGGTGGCAGCCGGCGTGCCACCGCTTGTTCTCTTCTCCATCGGCGGTATTGCAGGTACGACCGGCAAGCTCGCCTTTGTGGTCTGGATCATCTCGATGATCATGGGCTTCCTGCAATCCTTCACCTATGCCGAAATCGCCGGCATGTTCGGCAACAAGTCGGGCGGCGCATCGGTCTATGGCGCCACGGCCTGGCTGCGCTATTCGAAATTCATCGCGCCGCTGTCCGTCTGGTGTAACTGGTTTGCCTGGTCTCCGGTGCTTTCGCTCGGCTGCGCCATTGCGGCCGGATATATTCTCAATGCCTTCTTCCCGATCCCGGCAGCGGATTCGCAGGCGGTCCTCGCCTGGATCAGCGCGCATGCCGCTTCGATCACGGCCGATAGCCCCCGCGTCGCCGAATATATTGCTGCCCATGCCGGCACTTCGCCTGAGGATGCGGTCAAGGCGCTGCTGAGCGCGGACGGCGTATCCGCGCTGACGCCGGCGATCCGCAGCTGGTCGCTCGTCAGCTTCAGCATTCCCTTCCTGGCCACCGCCAATATCAACGCCACCTTCTTCATCGGCGGCATCCTGATGCTGATCATCTTTGCGATCCAGCATCGCGGCATCTCCGAGACGGCGAGCGTCCAGAAATGGCTGGCGATCATCGTGCTCGTACCGCTGCTCATCATCGGTCTTTATCCGATCATCAGCGGCCAGATCGTTAGCGCCAACGTCACCGGGCTGGTTCCGCCAACGGCGGCCTATGCCGGCACCGACGGTACCTGGAGCAATGGCGGCTGGACGCTGTTCCTCGGCGGTCTCTATATCGCCGCCTGGTCGACCTACGGTTTCGAGACTGCGGTCTGCTATACGCGCGAACTGAAGAACCCCAAGACGGATACCTTCAAGGCGATCTTCTATTCCGGCCTTGCCTGCTGCTTGTTCTTCTTCCTCGTACCTTTCGCCTTCCAGGGCGTGCTCGGTCATGCGGGCATGCTGGCGCCGGGCATCATTGACGGGACGGGTGTCGCCGAAGCACTCGGCGGACTGATCGGCGCCGGCCGTGTCGTCACCCAGCTTCTCGTCGTGCTGATGATCATGGCGCTTTTCCTCGCCATCATGACGGCGATGGCAGGCTCCTCGCGCACGCTCTACCAGGGCTCGAAGGATGGCTGGCTGCCGAAATATCTCGACCATGTCAACGAACACGGCGCCCCGACCCGGGCGATGTGGACGGACTTTGCCTTCAATCTTTTCCTGTTGGCGATCGCGTCCGATGCTGGCGGCTATTTCTTCGTGCTCGCCGTCTCCAATGTCGGTTACATCATCTTCAACTTCCTGAACCTTAATTCCGGCTGGATCCATCGCATCGATTCCGGTCATGTCGAGCGTCCCTGGAAGGCCCCCACCTGGCTGATCGGCGTCAATACCGTGCTTGCCTTCGTCAACGCGCTCTTCCTCGGCGCCGGCGCGAAGGTCTGGGGCTACGCCAACGCGCTCTGGGTCGGCTTCATCTTCGCCGCGCTTATCCTGCCGGTTTTCGCCTATCGCCACTACGTCCGCGACGGCGGCAAATTCCCGGCCGGCGCCATGGACGACCTCGGGCTCGTGGGCCAGGACCTCGGTGTCAAAAAGGCCGGAATATTGCCATACCTCGCGCTTGCCGGCGGTCTCGCCATCGTATTGATCGCCAACTGGATCTTCCAATTGCCCGCTTGAGGATCGTCTGCCCGGGTATTCTGACAGATTTGTCTGATGCTTGGGCTCCGGCAGAGAAACCATAGGCATGCAGACCGGCGTCAGTTGGAAACGGCTGACGCCGGTCTGCATGCATATATGTGGTGTCAGGACCTGCCGGGGCTCTGCGGCCCGATCAGCGATCGAGAAACATTTTTCACTGTGTAATCCCTAAATAGCATTCATAACTTCCTGTGCTGCATCGCCGGGCGGTCGGCCTCTGCTCGCCCTTTCGGCTTGTCGCGGTCGTGGCTCTCGGCGCGCGTGATCCGCCTATCGGTGAGATGCGTTTTGAACTTCGCTTTTCCATTCCGTCTCCCAAACGCTTTTTCCCGCTGCTGCCCTGAAATGAGAAAGCGATTTCTTATAATCCATATTATCTACTGTTTTTATAGACAATATGGATCCGGATGAGGCGTTTTCGCATGACCTATTTTCTCAGCCTTCTCGACAAGAGCCCGATCGAACAGGGAAAAAGCGCTAGCGAAGCCTTGCAGGCAAGCGTGCGGCTGGCGGTTCGGGCCGAGGAACTCGGCTATCACCGGTTCTGGGTCGCCGAGCATCACAATATGTCCAATCTGGCGAGCTCTGCGCCGGAAACACTGATTGCCTATCTCCTGGCGCGAACTTCGAAAATTCGCATCGGGTCGGGCGGGGTGATGCTCCAACACTACAGCGCCTACAAAGTGGCCGAGACCTTCAATCTTCTCGCCTCGCTTGCGCCCGGCCGCGTCGACCTCGGCGTCGGCAAGGCGCCAGGCGGCTTTCCGCTGTCGACACGGGCTCTTCAGGCGGCTTTCGATCCTGAAAGAAAGCCGGATTTCGCCGTCCAGCTTTCCGACATCAACACCTATCTTGCGGCTGATCCCAACTATGAAGGTGCGCAGGCGATGCCCTTTCCGCCTCATGCGCCGGAGCGCTTCCTTCTCGGCGCAAGCGTCGAGAGCGCAGTGCTTGCCGCCGAGAAAGGCTGGGAGCTGGTTTTTGCCGGGCATCTCAACGGCGATCCAGAGAACCTGCGCAAGACCTTCGAAGCTTATGAACGCGCCTCCGATGGCAAGAGGCCGATTCTGGCGCTGGCTGCCTTCGCAGCCGACAGCGAGGAACAGGCGCGCGAGCGCGTCGGCAATCTGCGCATTGTGAAGGTCTTCCTACCGAACGGCCAGACCGTGAATGTCGGCGGCGAAGAACAGGCGGCCGAATTCGCAAGGCAGGCCGGTGTCACCGAGTATCGCATCGAGGAAAAAGTGCCGAGCGTGCTGCACGGTACCGCAGCCCAGATCCGCAAGGAACTGGACGAGCTGCATCGCCGCTACGGGGTCAAGGAATTCATTCTCGATACACCGGCACTCGCCGCTTCCGAGCGGCTTTCCTCAATCGAGTTGCTCGCCAAGGAACGGCTTTCCCTCGCAGCCTGACCATCCCCAGGAGGATTGAACCCATGGCCAAGAAGAAAATCACTTTCGGTATCATGCTGCAGGGCCCGGGCGGCCATATGAACGCCTGGAAACATCCAAGCGGCCCGGCCGATGCCAGCACCAATTTCGACTTTTTCGTCAAGACGGCGCGCAAGGCCGAAGAAGCAGGCATCGCCTTCGCCTTCGTTGCCGACGGCCTCTATATCAACGAACAATCGATCCCGCACTTCCTCAACCGGTTCGAGCCGCTGACGATCCTTGCTGCGCTTGCGGCCTCGACCTCGAAGATCGGCTTAGTCGGCACCGTCTCCACTTCCTACAGCGATCCCTTCACGATTGCCCGGCAGTTCGCCTCCATCGACCTCGTCAGCGGCGGCCGTGCCGGCTGGAATGCCGTGACCTCGCCACTCGAAGGCTCGGGCCGCAACTATGGCCGCGAGCATCCCGAGCACGAGCTGCGTTACGAGATCGCTGAGGAATATATCGACGCCATCAGGGGTCTCTGGGACTCTTGGGATGACGATGCCTTCGTGCGCGACCGTCAGAGCGGCGTCTACGCCGACAAGACCAAACTGCACCGGCTGAACCACAAGGGGCGCTTCTTCCGCATCGAAGGGCCGCTCAATATCGGCCGCTCGAAACAGGGCCAGCCGGTGGTTTTCCAGGCGGGCGCCTCCGATTCCGGTATCCGGCTCGCCGGCAAACATGCCGACGCGGTCTTCACCAACGGCGGACCGATCGAGGAAGCGCAGGCTTTCTACAAGCAACTCAAGCAGAGCGCGATCGCGCAAGGGCGACGGACCGCAGAGATCGGCGTCTATCCCGGTATCGGCCCGATCGTCGGCGCGACGGCAGAGGAAGCGGAGGCCAAGTATCAGGCGATCCGCAATCTCGTCACCATTGAAGAGGCGCTGCTCTATCTCGGCCGCTTCTTCGACCATCACGATTTCAGCGCCTATCCGCTCGACGAACCTTTCCCTGATATCGGCGACATCGGCCGCAACAATTTCCGCGCCACGACGGATAGGATCAAGAAGACGGCGCGCGAAAAGGGGCTCACCCTCCGGGATGTCGCGCTCGACGCGGCAACGCCGCGCACGGCGTTCATCGGTACTGCAGATCATATCGCCAACGAGATCATCCGCTGGATCGACGGCGAGGCTGCCGATGGTTTCATCCTTGGGTTCCCCGTCATCGCCGAAGGCTTCGATGATTTTTCCCGCCATGTGCTGCCGATCCTCGAAAGGCGCGGCTATTTCGATCCCGTACTGAAGGGTGAGACGCTCCGCGATCATCTGGGGCTGCCTTTCCGCGAGAGCCGCTATGCGACAGATGCCGGTGAGGTCGAACAGGGAAAGGCTGCCAGCGCCTGAGGCGCGGCGGACAATTCCATGAACGTCATTGCAAAACCTTCGCGCAGCCACGATCCGGTCGAGACGGGAATTGCCGCCTATCTCGATGAATTCATCGCGCTGCGCCACGACCTTCACCAATATCCGGAGCTTGCTTTTCAGGAGCGCCGCACGAGCAAGCTCGTGGCATCACACCTTTCCTCCTGGGGCTATGAGGTGGCGACGGGCATTGCCGGCACCGGCATCGTCGCCACCCTGGTCCGCGGAAACGGCAAGCGCTCCATCGCCATCCGAGCCGATATGGACGCCCTGCCGATCGAGGAGGCGACAGGCCTTTCCTATGCAAGCAGCAATCCCGGTGTCATGCATGCCTGCGGCCACGATGGCCATACGACGATCCTGCTTGCCGCTGCGCGCTATCTGGCCGAGGCCGGCAATTTCAGCGGTACGTTGCGGCTGATCTTCCAGCCGGCCGAGGAAATCGGCGCCGGTGCCCGCAAGATGATCTCGGAAGGCCTGTTCGAACGGTTTCCGGTCGATGCGGTCTTTGGGCTGCACAATTGGCCGGCCGTGCCGGCCGGTAAGTTCGGTTTCGTTGCCGATGCCGCCATGGCGTCCGTCGACCAGGCGGTCATCCGCATCGTCGGTAAGGGTGGACATGGCGCCGAGCCGCATCGCGCCGTCGATCCGGTGCTGGCATCGGCTTCCTTCATCACGGCGTTGCAAAGCATCGTCTCACGCAATGTCGATCCGCAGGATATGGCCGTCGTCACCGTCGGCTCCATCCATGCCGGGTCAGCGTCGAATGTCATTCCGGAGAGCGTCGAGCTAAAGCTCACCATGCGTGCCTTCAACCAGGCGGTGCGCGACAAACTCCAGGAACGCGTGCCGGCGCTTGCCCTAGCCCAAGCTGAGAGCTTCGGGGCAACGGCCGAGGTCGATTACCGGCTTGGCTTTCCGGCGCTCATCAACCATCGGGCCGAGACGGCCTTTGCCCGCGATGTCGCGCTCTCCTCTTTCGAGCCGGAAAGGATCGAGGCTGGGTTCCGCCCGCGCACGGCAAGCGAGGATTTCGCCTTCATGCTGCAGGAGAAGCCGGGCAGCTATCTCTTCGTCGGCAATGGCGACAGCGCGCCTCTTCACAGCGCTCACTATGATTTCAACGACGCGATCATTGCGCCCGCCGCCCGCTACTGGGTGCGGCTTGCCGAGACCTTCCTCACTGACGACAACGGGTGACGAACGACATGAGCGACACGTTTCTCTACACTTCCCCCCTCGACCCCCGCGCCAAGCCGCTGATCGACGAACTTATCCACGAATATGACAGCCGCTACGGGAACTATTTCAGCGATGAGGGTGCCGTGGCAGAGCTCAACCGCTATCCGCCCGAGGCTTTCGCGCCGCCCGTCGGCAGTTTCGTGCTGCTGGTACGCGGCGGCGAGACGATCGGCGGCGGCGCTTTCAAATATTATGATGAGCAGACCGCCGAGTTCAAACGCATCTGGACACGCTCTGACCTACGTCGGCAGGGCCTTGCCCGCAAGGTTCTCGTGGAACTGGAAGCGCAGGCCGCCCGCCAAGGCTATTCGCGGGTCTACCTGACGACCGGCTTTCGCCAGCCGGAGGCGGTCGGCCTCTATCTCAACTACGGCTATACGGCGCTCTTCGACCCCAAGGTCGACCCGGAAATCTATAAGACGCTGCCCTTCGAGAAGGATATCCGCCACCTCGCACCGCAGCTGTCGACCAACGCCGATCGCCCGCCACTACAGGCAGCAGCAGGTCGCTGAATCCAGGCAAAGAACGCTCCATAAAAAGGGGATATACGATGGCACTGACGAGTGACTATGCCGGCATCGATACCGGCAGCAGGGCAGGGGACCGAACGCTTCAGGATTATTCCCGACTGAGGATCGTCCCGGCGCGGCATCCCGGCCGGGTTGCCGGCACCATGTTCGCTGCTCTGGTCATTGCCGCCGTCCTCTATTCGACCTTCACCAATCCGCGCTGGGGCTGGGATGTTTTTGCCGAATGGTTCTTTGCGGCGCCCGTTCTTGCCGGCCTCGGGCGCACGCTGCTCCTGACACTGTTGGCAACGATCTCCGGTTCGCTCCTCGGCACGGCACTGGCGCTTGCCCGTGTCTCGAGATCGCCGCTGCTTTCGGGCCTATCCTGGGGCTACATCTGGCTGCTGCGATCGATCCCCGTGATCGTTCTGCTGCTGGTGCTGAACAATCTCGGCTATCTCTATGAGACGGTGAAGCTCGGGGTGCCGTTCACTGGCACTGTCCTCTTCGAATATCCGACGACACAATTGCTGACGCCCTTTGCTGCCGCGTTCCTCGGTCTCACGCTCAATCAGTCGGCCTTCTTCGCCGAGATCGTCCGCGGCGGCATTCTGTCCGTCGATCAGGGGCAACTTGAAGCCGCTTCGGCGCTCGGTCTCTCGCGCCGTCGTCAGGCATTCCGTATCGTGCTGCCGCAGGCGATGCGTTCGATCCTGCCGACCGGGTTCAATGAGATCATCGGTCTCGCCAAGGCGACCTCCATGGTCTACGTGCTTGCCTTGCCGGAACTGTTCTACACGGTCCAGGTCATCTATCGCCGTAACCTCGAAGTCATTCCGCTGCTGATGGTAGCGACCGTCTGGTACCTCATCATCATGACGGTGCTGTCGATCGCCCAGCATTATATCGAGCGCTATTTTGCCAAGGGCGCATTGCGCAACCCGAAGCCCTTGCCCTTCCAGTCTTTCCTCAAGCGTTTTGCCCGCCCTTTGCCTACGGCAGCGATCTCTGGCGACTTTACCCGTACCTCCGGCTTCCGTGACGCAGCGGTTCTTCGCACCGGCGGGACGGTGCGCATCCACGGCATTTCCAAGAGCTTCGGCTCTCTGAAAGTGCTCGATGGTATCGACCTCAATCTGCCTGCCGGCAGCGTCACCGCCATTCTCGGTCCCTCGGGCTCCGGAAAGTCCACCCTGCTGCGCGCCATCAACCACTTGGAGCGCGTCGATGCCGGCTTCATCTCGGTCGACGGGGATCTCGTCGGATATGAGCAGAAAGGTGATGTGCTCTACCAGCTCAAGGAAAAGGAAATCCTCAAGCGGCGTGCCGATATCGGTATGGTCTTCCAAAGCTTCAATCTCTTTCCGCACCTGACAGTGCTTGAAAACCTGATCGAAGCGCCGATCCAGGTGCGTGGCGTGAGCCGTGAAGAGGCCGTGCAACTTGCGCAGGAGCTGCTTGCCCGCGTCGGCCTCGGCGACAAGATCAATACCTATCCGCGCCAGCTCTCCGGCGGCCAGCAGCAGCGCGTCGCCATTGCCCGTGCCCTGGCGTTGCGTCCGAAGGTGCTTTTGTTCGATGAGCCGACATCAGCGCTCGACCCTGAACTGGTCGGCGAAGTCCTTGATGTGATCAAGGAACTGGCGCGCACGGGTACGACGCTTATCATCGTCACCCACGAAATCGGCTTTGCCCGCGAAGTTGCCGATACTGTCGTCTTCATGGATGGCGGCCATATCCTCGAGGCCGGCTCGCCAGCCCGCATCTTCAATGGCGCGGAACACCCCCGCACACGCGAATTCCTCGCCAAGGTTCTCTGAAAAAGCAGCGAGGCAGCAGCAGATCCCGGCCGCGACGGGCGTCCGGAGGGCATGAAAAGAACAACAACCCTAAGGTGAAATGGAGAAGGGAAATGGCATTCAGAAATAGCGCCAACTACCTGTTTGCCGGAGTCGTCGCCCTGGCGGCAATCGGCCTCGGCACGGCGCAGGCAGCCGAGAAATTCAATCTCAGCCCCGACACGTCGAACCGCGTGCGGGCCGAAAAAGATGAGGCCGCGATCAAGGCCATCGCACCCAACTTCAAGTTCGTTGAGCCGGGCAAGCTTACCGTTGCCGTCAACGCCTGGGATCCGCCGATCGCCACCTATGCCTCCGACGCTGCGACCGTGGTCGGGGCAGACCCGGATCTCGCGCAACTGCTCGCCGATTCCTTCGGCCTTGAGCTGAACCTCGTTTCTGTCGCCTGGGCGGACTGGCCGCTCGGCGTCTCCTCCGGCAAGTATGACGCCGTCATCTCCAACGTCACGGTGACGGAGGAGCGCAAGGAGAAGTTCGATTTCTCCACCTATCGCAAGGATGTGCTCGGCTTCTACGTCAAGTCCGACAGCAAAATCAGCGAGATCAAAGAACCGAAGGATGTCGCCGGGCTCAAGGTGATTACCGGTGCCGGCACCAATCAGGAGAAGATCATCCTGGAATGGGATCGCCAGAATGTCGCCGCCGGCCTGAAGCCGATTGAAGTTCAATATTATGACGACCGTGCCGCAGCTGATCTGGCGCTGCAGTCCGGCCGTGCGGATGTCGAGTTCAATCCGAATGCGACGCAGGCCTACAGCTCCTCAATCAAGGGGCACACCAAGCTCGTCGGTATCGTCTCCGGCGGCTGGCCGCTGACGGCTGAAATCGCTGTTACGACGAAGAAGGGCGCCGGCCTTGCCGATGGTGTCACCGTGGCGCTCAACGACCTTATCAAGAACGGCAGATACGGCGAAGTGCTGAAGCACTGGAGCCTGAACGCTGAAGCCATCGACGAAGCCAAGACCAACCCGCCGGGGCTGCCGAAGAGCGGTTCGTAAAGGATGGTCTGACGGACCGGCGTTGGAGGTCGCGCCGGTCCGTCCCCGTGTTCATATATTCTTATGGAGAGTCCTCTCGTGACGATATTTTCCAGGCTGCGCATCGCATCGATTGCCGCCATCGCATCTCTGACAACCTGCTATTCAGGCATGGCCGCGGCTGATGAATTCGACCTGAGCCCCGAGCAGCCCAACCGCGTGCACGCTCAGCGCAACGAGGCGGCGATCGCGTCCATTCCGAAGGGTTTCAAGTTCGTCACATCAGGCAAATTCACGGTTGCCGTAAGCCCGGGGGGGCCGCCGCTTGCCACTTATGCGACGGACGCCAAGACCGTCGTCGGAGCCGATCCCGAGTACGCGAACGCCATTGCCGAAAGCCTCGGGCTACAGCTTGAACTCGTCCCGGTTGCCTGGATCGATTGGCCACTTGGCCTGACGTCAGGCAAATATGATGCTGTTATTTCCAACGTCGGTGTTACCGAACAGCGCAAGGAAAAGTTCGATTTCTCGACCTACCGCAAAGGTCTGCATGGCTTCTTCGTCAAGGCTGATAGTGCGATCACCTCGATCAAGGAGCCGAAGGATGCGGCAGGACTGCGCTTCATCGTCGGCGCCGGCACCAATCAGGAACGCATCCTGCTGAAATGGAGCGATGAGGATGTCGCTGCCGGTCTCAAGCCGCTCGAGCTGCAATATTATGACGACGAGGCAGCGAGCCTTCTGGCGCTACGCTCAGGCCGTGCCGATGTCATCGTCCAGCCGCATGCCCAACTCGTCTATATCGCCGCCCGCGACAAGAACCTCAAACGGGTCGGAACGCTGAGCGCTGGTTGGCCCGACCGGTCGGACGTGGCGATCACGACCCGCACGGGAAGCGGCATTGCCGATACGCTGACGCTCGCCACAAACGACCTGATCAAGGACGGGACCTACGCAAAAATCCTTGCGCACTGGCAGCTTTCGGAGGAGGCACTGCCTGCCTCCGAGACGAACCCGCCCGGCCTGCCGAAATTCTGAGTGAGGACAAGATGAGCGGCAACGCGCTTGCGATCGGCCACATCGGCTTCCTGACACCCGGCAACTACCCGGATGACGACCCGCTCTCCGGCCTCGAAAAGACATTGCAGCTTCTGGACTTCGGTGAAGAGCAGGGCTTTAACAGTGCCTGGGCCCGCCAGCGGCATCTGGAGCCTGGGATTTCCTCGGCGACCGCCTTCCTGGCGGCCGCTACTCAACGCACCAGCCGTATCGAACTCGGCACCGCGGTCATTCCGATCGGTTACGAAAGTCCCTATCGGCTCGCCGAAGATCTCTCTACCGTGGATGTTCTATCGAAGGGAAGGCTGAATGTGGGCCTGAGCGCCGGCCGGCCGCTGCATGCCGATCTCATCGGTCCGCTTTCCTTCGACGGCGACTGGCAGAACCATGATTTCTCGCATGCGCGCGTGCTGCGCTTTGCCGACAATCTGAAGGGGACCTATCTCGGTGACGAGAACACCTTCATCAAGACGCCCTTTGGACCCCAGCGCCCGAGACTGCAGCCCTACGTTAAAGGCCTGATCGATCGCATCTGGTATGGCGGTGGCTCATTGCGGTCGGCCTCATGGGCCGGCCGGAACGGCTTCAACCTGCTGATCGGCAATGTCACGTCCGGCGAAGAGACCGATGACTTTTTCGTCGCCCAGTCCCGTCAGCTCGAAGCCTATCGGGCTTCCGGCGGAGCGGAACGGCGCGTGGCGCTCGGTCGGGTCATCGTGCCCTTTGACAGTGCGGATGCGGCCACCCGCCAGCGATACTCAGACTATGCCGCCGGACGATATGAGCGCACGCTATCTCCGCAGGGTGAACGACGCACGCTGTTTGCCCGTGATCTCGTTGGTCCGTCAGAGCAGATCCTCGAGCGCCTTCTTGCCGATCCCATTTTGCCGCATGTGAGCGAGCTCAGGCTGGAGTTGCCCTACGAGTTCGAGCATGATGAATATCGCCAGATTCTACACGACTTCGTCACCCACATTGCTCCCGAGCTCGGCTGGAACACGAAGATTGCCCTCCGGGCGGCGTCGTGAGCGGCGCGACAAACGCCGGAATTGTAGGAAATCTCTCCGTGACGAAATCAGTTGAATACTTTTTCTCCATCAGTTCGCCCTGGTCCTATATCGGTCTGGATGCTTTCGCCGAGCTTGCCGTAAACAACGACATCATCATCAAGCCGTATCTGACGACGGTCGTCGAAGAGAATGGCGGGATTTTCTCGCGCAATCGCCCGGAAATTCGCCGCGCCTACTGGATCCGCGATCTCAAGCGCTGGGCGAGGGTGCGCGGCAAGACCCTCATCCTCGAAAATCGTCCCGAGCTCAGTGATCCGACACCGGCCTCCTTCTTCGTCATTGCTGCCTATCTCGATGGCCAGGATTGGATCGGCGTGACGCGTGCCCTGCAGCATGCCTTCTGGAGTGAGGCGAAAGATATCGGCAGGCCTGATATCCGCGAAGCGATCGTCAACGCTGCTGGTCTCGATGGCGCGGCCTTGCTGCGACGGCAGGCCGATGACGATGTCCAGCAGAAATGGGCAGCCGATCGCGTTCATGCACGCGAAAGAGGCGTCTTCGGTTTCCCAACTTTTGCCTATGAGGATGAGCTCTACTGGGGGCAAGACAATCTCCCCTTCCTCGAACGCCATCTTTATGGCGACAAGCCGTAAAGGGCTGACGCAGCGCGTTCTGCCAAAAGCCGGTGGCGGGCTGAAAAGCATCCTCCGGTGCGTCGCAAATGCCGAAGCTGGCGGGCTTGCTCTCCGGTAGAGCTGCAACGGCGAAAGGGGCATACTGACAGCGACGACAATACCGGCGGCTTCTTCGTCAGGGCGACACCGCCCTGCCTGACGGAACCGAGGCTTGGCGTCCTTGATAGTAACACTCGGTCGTCGATGCCGCGACGACTTGAAGGGCGACCAGAATCCGGTCCGCGACGGGCATTGGATCCCGGCCCGCCGTCGCCCGCACATAGTGCGATATCTCCTGTTGCCCAGTGCTTGTCTTTCCAAATCAGCACCTATCACGGCAATTGACACGGCCGTCCGCCGCACTAGTTTAAATTGTCAAGTCATTGGCTGCATGCGTCTGGTTGCGATGCGCATACCGCCAGTTGCGCTGTGACTGAAGGATCGGACATGCCCACAACTTGGATGTGTCTGGTTCGCAAAGTGAGACACACGTACAGCGTTTGCATTTGAAAGGTGATCGTCTCCGGAAACATCCCGGAAATAAAGGATCGCGACCAAGCGCCCAGCCGTCCGAATGACGCGCCTGAAAGAGCTTCATCACCGCTGGGCGAACCTCATCATCGTTCGATCAACCACCACACGGAGGTATAAGATGCGCAAGCATGAACTGGTTATCGTGATGACGCTTGCATCTCTTTTCTCGGTTCAGACTGCTCACGCGGACGGGCCTGCCGGTGCAGCCCGTGGCCTGAAGGCGGCGCCTGTATTCAGCTATATTTCTGAAAAGCGCCGGACTACAGCACCTTTCGCGCATGTGATGTTCTGCGCTCGAAATCCCGATGAGTGCACTGCTCGCGGCGATGCTTCGGAAGTCTCCTTGGGCCCCTTAGCGGACGAGCAGCTTCGCACTGTCAACACCTCGGTCAACCGCTCGATCCGCTCGCTCGACGACCGGCCCGATCAAGGTGATGTCTGGCAGGTGAACGTCACGGCGGGCGATTGCGAGGATTTTGCGTTGACGAAGCGCGACCACCTCATTGCCATGGGCTGGTCGACGAAGGCATTGCGGATCGCCGTGACCAAGACGCCCTCCGGCAAGGGCCACGCGGTTCTGGTCGTCAGAACCGATCAGGGCGATCTGGTGCTCGACAACCGCACGAATGCGATCAAGGGCTGGAAGGATACGGATCTTCGCTGGCTGATGATCCAGTCGGGCGACAATCCGCGAATATGGTACGAACTTTAGATGCACGGGCATGATACGAGTTCGGGCGGATGTGGGGCGTGGAGATCTTTTGTGCCGCTATCTGTAAGCAGATGCGCGGAAGTCACGCGCGTGGAAACACCATCAACTCAGCCGCCGCCCCTTGTTGCCCAGTGAGAAATCCGCCGCCTCGGTTGCGGTCCGCAATATTTGAACACGCCCTGATGGAAGCTTCTTCATCTAATCGGTCTTATCGAAAAGAATCCATTGACCTGCGACCCTGCTTACATCTTCTATCCGCCCCCAACGTCAGGAAGGCGGCCAGGGAGGGCACATGCAGGTCCTATCGAGCATTGAGGCGGTGCGCGCAGCGCTTGCAGCGGTGAGAACAAATGGCGGAGGCATCGGTTTCGTGCCGACGATGGGTTATCTTCACGCGGGGCACATGGAACTTGTTGCGCGAGCCCGCGCTGAGAACGAAATCGTCGTTGCTTCGATCTTCGTCAATCCGCTCCAGTTCGGGCCGACGGAGGACCTGACCCGATACCCGCGCGATCTGGAACGCGACAGAACGATGCTGGAAAAGGGTGGCGTCGATATTCTCTTTGCGCCCGGTGTCGGAGATATGTACCCGCACCCGATGAAAACTGTGGTTGATGTGCCGGAGCTTGGCTGCGAGCTCGAAGGCGCCGTTCGACCGGGGCATTTCGCGGGTGTCGCCACCGTCGTCAGCAAGCTCTTCAATATCGTCCAGCCAAACAACGCCTATTTCGGCGAGAAGGATTACCAGCAGGTCGTCATCATCAAACGGATGGCCGACGATCTGGCTCTGCCAGTGCGTATCGTTTCGGTGCCGACGGTCCGGGATGCGGATGGTCTCGCTCTATCTTCTCGTAACGTCTATCTCAGCGAGGAGGAACGACGCGCAGCGGTCATCATCCCGCGCGCATTGGACGAGGCGGAGCGCCTTGTCGCTCAAGGCCTCTCCGACCCGCAGGTCCTTGAAGCGAAGCTAGTCGGCTTCATCGGCCGTGAGCCCCTGGCAAAGCCGGAAGTCGTCGCTGTGAGGGACGCCTCGACCTTGAAGCATGTGGCGAAAATCGAGGACCCGGTGGTTGTCGCACTGTTCGTGCGGATTGGCACGACCAAGCTCCTCGACAATCGGGTGATCGCGAGAAAAGGTTCGTCTGGAACAGGAGAAGCACAATGAGCGCTGTCAGCTCCGCAAAACGCCTGACGCCAACGCGAATCCGGGCGATGAAGGGCGGAACGCCGATTGTGTGTTTGACGGCCTACACTACACCGATGGCGCGGCTCCTGGACGAACACTGCGATCTCCTGCTCGTTGGGGATTCGCTCGGCATGGTTCTTTACGGCATGGAGAGCACCGTGTCGGTGACGCTCGACATGATGATCGCCCATGGCAAGGCGGTGATGCGTGGCGTCGCTAAATCCTGCGTGGTCGTCGACATGCCCTTCGGCAGCTACCAGGAGTCGAAGGAGCTGGCCTATCGCAATGCTGTGCGCATTCTGCAGGAAACAGGGTGCGACGCGGTCAAGCTCGAAGGTGGCGAGGAGATGGCCGAGACAATTTCCTTTCTCACCGCGCGCGGTATTCCGGTCCTCGGGCATATCGGGCTCATGCCTCAGCAGGTTCATACCGCAGGCGGCTACCGATCTGTTGGACATTCCGAGGAGGAGGTTGCCAAGATCCGGCGTGATGCCGACGCGGTCGGCAACTCGGGAGCCTTTGCGGTGGTCATCGAGGGCACCGTCGAGACATTTGCCCGCGAGGTGACGAGGGCAATTCCTGTTCCGACAATCGGGATCGGTGCCTCGGCTGCCTGTGACGGTCAGATCCTGGTTTCGGACGACATACTCGGACTGTTCAATGACTTCACGCCGCGCTTCGTCAAACGATACGACGAACTTGGAAAGAGGGTCGGGGTGGCGGCTGCCGCCTATGCAGAGGAGGTGCGCTCCCGCGCATTCCCCACGGAGAAACATACATTCAAGCGCAGGTCTTGATCGCGCGACCTATTGCGTTGGAGAGTCCGGCGATAAGCCATATCGGCTCCAACCCCTGGAGCAGTCGCCAGGGCGGGATTGGCGCGTGAGGTGCCGAATGCAGGATCGAGAGCAAATATCTTAAAAACTGCGTACCGATCCGCGTAAAACTGGGCTGTAATCGTTCCACTTCATACGATAAATGCTTTTTCAGCGACCGCCGCTGAAATTCACTTCCCAAGCGCCGATCGCCTTAAGAACAGCACGCACGAAAACCGACGACGGACCGGCATGATTCCGGCCGCGCAGGAGGAAGACCCATGGCATCCGTTGCCGAGAGCGCCCCCCGCTTTGAAAAGACCGCAATGTCCATCCTGGTGGCAGTCAGCTTCTGCCACATGCTCAATGACATCATGCAGTCGCTGCTTGCCTCGCTCTATCCGCTCTTCAAGGCCAATTACAACCTCGATTTCGTGCAGATCGGCCTTCTGACCATGACCTTCCAGGTCACGGCCTCGCTGCTCCAGCCGCTCGTCGGCATCGTCACCGACCGCTGGCCGATGCCCTATTCGCTGCCGGTTGGTATGGCGAGCACCTTCTGCGGCCTGATCCTGCTCGGCAATGCCGGCAGCTTCGAGCTGCTGCTGGTTGCGGCAAGCCTCATCGGCTTCGGTTCGGCGGTCTTCCATCCGGAATCCTCGCGCGTCGCGCGTCTTGCTTCCGGCGGTCGCCACGGCTTCGCCCAGTCCTTTTTCCAGGTGGGCGGCAATGCCGGTCAGGCGATCGGTCCGCTGCTGGCCGCCTTCATCGTGTTGCCGAACGGTCAGCACAGCGTGTCCTGGCTTTCCGGCATCGCCATGGTCGGCATAGTGGTCCTGAGCTGGGTCGGCAACTGGTACATGAGTCACCGTCGCCAAAACGCCAGCAAGGCGGCCGCGAGCCGCACGCTGCCGCTGCCTCAGAGCAAGGTCGTCTGGGCGCTACTCATCCTCGTGTTGCTGACGGCGACGAAGAATGTCTACATGGCAAGCGTCTCGAGCTACTTCACCTTCTACGTCATCGACCGTTTCCAGCTCGACGTGCAGCAGGCGCAGCTCATGCTTTTCCTGTTCTTGGGTTCCGTTGCCACCGGCACCTTCCTCGGCGGCCCGATCGGCGATCGTTTCGGCGCCCGTTTCGTGATCTGGTTCTCGATCCTCGGCGTGATCCCCTTCGCGCTGCTGCTGCCCTATGCGAACCTTTTCTGGACGGGCGTGCTCAGCGTCGTCATCGGCCTGATCTTTGCGTCGGCCTTTTCGGCCATCGTCGTCTTCGCGCAGGAACTGGTGCCGGGTCGCGTCGGCCTGATAGCCGGCGTCTTCTTCGGCTTCGCCTTCGGTGCGGGCGGTCTCGGTGCGGCCTTGCTCGGCGGTTTTGCCGACTCGCACGGTATCGCCTTCGTATATCGTATCTGCTCCTACCTGCCGCTGCTCGGCCTGTTCACCATCTTCCTGCCGCGCATCCCGAAGCATCGAGCAGTTTAAGTTTCGCACTCAGAAAGAGGCACCGAAACGTGTTTCGGTGCCTCTTTTGCGTCAGGGCAAGCGCGCGGCGCGGTGTTGCGTTCGAACGAACATTTTTTCCCCGGCCCTCGGAGAAGACGGATCGTCATTTCTTTAATCTACTATTTTGATGGATAATATCCGTCATATGATGCAGCCATCGACGGCGCGATAGTGGAAGGAAATGATATGTCTGCACCCAAACTGGTCGGTCTTGCCGGCAGCTTCAATCGTCCCTCGAAGACCTTTGCGCTGGTCGAGAATATCGCCGGCCTCGCCGCCGAAAAATATGGCTTCGACAATACGATTTACGACCTGACGGACGTCGGCCCTTCGCTCGGCCAGGCGTTGCGCCGCGACGATCTCGACAATCGCGCCAGGGAAATCATCGCCGACATCGCCAATGCCGACGTCCTTGTCATCGGTGCGCCGACCTTCAAGGGCAGCTATCCGGGTCTCTTCAAACATCTGATCGATCTCATCGACCCGCATGAGCTGCGTGCCAAGCCGATCGTCATCACTGCGACTGGCGGCGGCGATCGTCATGCGCTGATGGTCGAGCATCAGCTGCGCCCGCTCTTCGGCTTCTTCATGGCCCACACGCTGCCGACCGCTGTCTACGCCTCGGACCGCGATTTCACCGACTATCGCGTTTCCTCCGAACAGCTTTCCAAGCGCATCGGGGAGGTGATCGGCGAACTCGCAGCCTTCTTTCCGGGCAGAAGCTCAAGGCTGATCGCAGCGGAATAAACAATATCCAAAGACGGATTTCAGCGGCGCCTTCGGGCGCCGTTTTGTTTGGAGCGTGCCTGGCAGCTGGCATTTAATCCATAAATTTGATGGAATTTTATCCTGCCACTCTCGAAGACGCGGCAAGAGTTTTTCCGGTGGTGAGAAGACATCAGACGTTCGTGCTTCGCTCGCAGTAAGCGCATTTGCAATTATCCGCCTGCTCGGGGCTCGGCCTCATTCAGTCAGACGGGATAAAAAAATGACCAAGAACAAGAATTTCGGCGCCATTTCGCTTTCGCGCCGCGCGGCTCTTACTGTTGCCGCCTCTGCGGCTGCGCTCATCGCCTTTGCTGCGCCGGCTCCTTCCTTTGCAGAAGACAAGTCGATCAAGGTCGGCATCATGAGCGGCGAGGACGAGGATGTCTGGCGCGTCGTCACCAGCGAAGCCGCCAAGAAGGGCCTCAAGATCGAAACGATCACCTTCAACGATTATACCCAGCCGAACGAGGCTCTGGAGCGCGGCGAAATCGACGCGAACGCCTTCCAGCACCAGCCCTATCTGGACAATCAGGTCAAGCAGCACGGCTACCATATCGTATCCGTCGGCTACACGGGCGTCTGGCCGATCGGTCTCTATAGCAAGAAGCACAAGTCGGTTGCCGAACTGCCAGCGGGCGCCGTAATCGGTGTCCCGAACGATCCGTCCAACGAAGGCCGTGCGCTTCGCGTTCTGCAGAATGAGGGCCTGATCAAGCTCAAGGACGGCACCGGCATTCTGGCGACGATCGTCGACGTCTCGGAAAACCCGAAGAACATCGAGATCCGCGAACTCGACGCCGGTATCGTCGGCCGTTCCATTGATGACCTCGATGCCGGTATCGTCAATACCGACTGGGCGCTGAAGAGCGGTCTGTCCCCGAAGGAGCGCATCGCGCAGGAGCCGATCGCCGACAATCCCTATCGCAACTTCATTGCCGTCAAGGAAGAGAACAAGGATGCCGATTGGGTAAAGACGCTCGTCTCCTCCTATCAGAACGAGACGGTTAAGGCCGAATTCGATAAGGTCTATAAGGGCACGGGCCTCAGCGCCTATTGATTTCGCCGCCCTAGAAGGGCGTCAGCAACCGAGGCGGCCCTGGCCTTTTGCCAGGGCCGCCTTCAGCGTTTGTGAAGGAACGAGCATGAATTCAATTGTCTCCGCCTTAGGGATCGAGACGCGGCCGGTCGATGCCGAAGAGGTCGTGCGCCTGAAGGATGTCAGGCGCAAGTTCGGCGTGACGGCAGCACTCGACGGCGTTTCGCTCAGCGTGAAGAAGGGCGAAATCCTCGGCATCATCGGCCGCAGCGGCGCCGGCAAATCGACGCTGATCCGCTGCCTCAACGGTCTCGAAAGGGCCGATAGTGGCGAGATCGTCATCGAGGGCCGCAATATTGCAGGCCTCGCCGAGCATGAACTGCAGCCCTTGCGCCGCCGCATTGGCATGATCTTTCAGCATTTCAATCTGCTGTCGGCCAAGACGGTTGAGGAGAATGTCGCCCTGCCGCTGAAGATCGAGGGTCTCGCCAAGGCCGAACGGCTGAAGCGGGCGCAGGAGCTTCTGGAACTGGTCGGTCTTTCCGATAAGGCTAGGGCTTATCCGTCGTCGCTCTCAGGTGGCCAGAAGCAGCGCGTCGGCATTGCCCGCGCACTGGCCGCCCGGCCGGCCCTCTTGCTGTCCGACGAAGCGACCTCGGCTCTCGATCCGGAAACGACGCGTTCCATCCTAGCTCTGCTGAAGGACATTAATCGTAAGCTTGGACTTACGATCCTGCTGATCACCCATGAGATGGAGGTGGTGCGCGGCATTGCCGATCGCGTCGCCGTCATCGATGCGGGGCGCATCGTGGAAGAAGGCCAAGTCTGGTCGATCTTCGGCGATCCGCAGGCGGCGATCACAAAAAGCCTGCTCGGCGGCATCCGCCCGCAGCTTCCGGAACACATTGCTGCACGCCTGTCGCAGACCGGCGGCACGGAAGCTATCCTCAGTGTCGATCTTGCTGGACCGGAAGCGCAAGGCGCGCTTTTTGCCGATCTCTCGGCAGCGCTGCCGCATTCCTTCCGCCTCGTGCACGGTGGTATCGATCACATCCAGAACCAGCCCGTGGCGCGGTTCTTCATTGCCGTTCCTGCGCGCGATCCCGCGCTTGCCGGGACGGTCGAACAGTTTCTGAAGGCCCGGTCGGCCCGGGTGGAGGTGCTTGGTTATGTCACCGATCATGATTAATCTGCTGCTGCGCTCCCTCTGGGAGACGGTGCTGATGACAGCTGCATCCGGCCTGATTTCGCTGGTAGCAGGCTTGCCGCTCGGCCTGGCGCTGGTGCTGACGAACCGCGGCGGCATTGCCGAAAATCTCTGGATCAACCGCATCCTCGGCGCCGTCATCAACGGCTTCCGTTCCGTGCCTTTCATCATCCTGTTGGTGGCACTGATCCCGCTGACGCGCCTTATCGTCGGCACGGCGATTGGCACCTGGGCGGCCATCGTTCCACTCGCCATTGCCGCGACGCCATACTATGCCCGTATCGCAGAAGTCTCGTTGCGCGAGGTCGATCGTGGCCTGATCGATGCGGTGCGTGCCATGGGCGGCAATCGCTGGACGATCATCCGCGAGGTTCTGGTGCCCGAAGCCCTGCCCGGAATCGTCGCCGGCTTTACCGTCACGCTGGTGACGCTGATCGGTGCTTCGGCGATGGCCGGCGCCATCGGTGCCGGCGGTCTCGGTGACCTCGCCATTCGTTATGGCTACCAGCGCTTCGAGACCAATGTGATGATTGCGGTCGTGGTCGTGCTCATCGTTCTCGTCTGCGGCATCCAGTGGCTGGGCGACCGGCTGGTCGCCCGCATGGATCATCGCTAGAAATTATCGCCTGAACTGTGCGGCGGGGTGGCTGGCCGGCAGCCGGCCATTGCCGCCGAACAGCTTCTGGCGCAGCGGCCCTTCCACATAGTCGGCCTTGAACAGGCCGCGCTCCTGCAGCACAGGCACGACGAGATCGACGAAATCATGAAGGCTCTCAGGTGCCACAGTGCGTGCGAGATTGAAGCCGTCGATGCCGCCTTCCTCGATCCAGCGCTGCAGGGTATCGGCAATCTGTTCCGGCGATCCGACAATCGGCTTCATGCGGCTGCCGAGCACCATCTGGTCTATGATCTGCCGCTTCGTCACCGGCTTTGCCGCCTGCTTGGTGATTGCCGCCAGTGCCGACTGATTGGCGTTGGTCGAGTTCTGGTCGATCACGTCATCGAGCCCGTATTTCGAAAAATCGACGCCGACGGAGGCCGAATAATGCGCAAGCGACGCTTCGATGCTTGCGTGCCGGCGATAGTCCTCGAGCTTCTCCTGCGCTTGGGCTTCGGTCTTGCCGACAACGACGGTAATCAGGCTCAGGATCTTGATCGCATCCGCGCCGCGGCCATTGGCAAGCGTCTTGGCGCGAAGCGCATCGACGGTCGGCCGCGCCGATTGCGGCGTCGGTCCGGCGATGAAGACGCATTCGGCATGGCGGGCGGCGAAATCCTGTCCGCGTGCGGATGCGCCGGCCTGGAAGAGCAGGGGCGTGCGCTGCGGCGAGGGCTCCGAGAGATGGATGCCCTCCATCTTATAATACTGGCCCTGATGGCTGACGGCCCGCACTTTAGCGGCATCCGCAAAGACGCTGCGTTCCCTATCGCGCAGCACCGCACCGTCATCCCAGCTGCCTTCCCAGAGCTTGTAGAGGATTTCGAGATATTCCTCGGCGGCGTCGTAGCGCGCATCATGCTCCGGCAGCTCGTCGAAACCCATGCTGCGGGCAGCGCTATCGAGATAGCCTGTCACGATGTTCCAGCCGATGCGTCCCTTGGTCAGGTGATCGAGGGTCGACATGCGCCGCGCCAGCAGGAAGGGCGGCTCATAGGTCGTATTGACGGTGACGCCGAAGCCGAGGTGCTTCGTGACGTAGGCCATTGCCGAAATCGGCATTAGCGGATCGTTGACCGGGATTTGCGCGCCCGTCTCGATGACCGGGCCCGGGCTGTCCTTATAGATATCGTAGACGCCAACAATATCGGCGAGAAATACGCCGTCCAGCTTGCCGCGTTCGGCCGTGCGCGCAAAATCTGCCCAATAATCAAGATCGGTATAGTTGACCGAACGATCCCGCGGATGCGTCCACATGCCGTGATTTATGTGTCCGACGCAGTTCATGTCGAAGGCGTAGATCTGCATTTTCTTCATCAATACTGTCCTGAAATGTTAGTCGGTCATTTGGTGGAATTATCGGGCAGATCGGGAAACCACCGGTTCTCTCTCGTTATTTAGAAGCAAATTATCTCGCATGCCCGATTCCGGGAATTTTCTATCTCTATAAAATCTATGAATTTTACAATGATCTAACCACATTCCGGGGTGGAATGATTTTGAACATTGCGGGAGAGGGATATGAAAATCAACCGACGCAACCTTCTGGGTACGGCCGCTGCCGCTGTCCTCACCTTGACCACCTATGCGGCCCACGCTGCCGAAGTCACGCTGAATATCGGCTACCAGCCGATCGTCGAGCCGTCCCGCGTACCGCAGGCCGACGGTACCTATGAAAAGGAGACCAAGGCCAAGATCAACTGGCAGAAATTCGATAGCGGCGCCGATGTCATCACCGCCATCGCTTCCGGTTCCATCGATATCGGTTATGTCGGCTCATCGCCGCTTGCCGCTGCCGCCAGCCGCGAACTGCCGATCGAGACGATCTATGTCGTCGGTCTCATAAGCGACGCCGAAGCGCTCGCCGTCAAGGGTATCACCAAGCCAGAAGATTTGAAGGGTAAGAAGATCGCCACGCCCTTCGTTTCGACCGCGCATTACAGCCTGCTGACGGCGCTGAAGCATTGGAAGGTCGATCCGAAGTCGGTGCAGATCCTCAACCTGCGTCCGCCGGAAATCGCTGCTGCCTGGGAGCGCGGTGATATCGACGGCGCCTATGTCTGGGACCCGGTCCTGGCGCAGCTGAAGAAGAGCGGCAGCGTGCTCGCCACTTCGGCCGATGTTGCCAAGTGGGGCGGCCCGACCTTTGACGCCTGGATCGTCAACAAGAAATTTGCCGAGGCCCATCCTGAAGTGGTCACCGGCTTCGTGAAGGTCACCGGTGCGGCTTATGCCTCCTACCTCGCCAATCCGGATAGCTGGAATGCGAAATCACCGGAGGCCGAAAAGATTGCCAAGCTTACCGGTGCCAAGACCGATGAAGTGCCGGCTCTTCTCAAGGGCTACATTTTCCCGAGCCTGAAGGAACAGGCGAGCGCCGATCTCCTCGGTGGCGGTACGACGAAGGCCGTTGCTGAAACCTCGGCCTTCCTCCTCGAGCAGGGCAAGATCCCCGCCGTTCTGAAGGACTACAGCCCCTATGTTTCCGACCGCTGGGTCAAGGAAGCAGCCAAGGCAGGTCTTTGATCCTCCCAAGGGTCCCGGCGCGGCTTCGGCTGCGCCGGTTTTTTCTCCAACAGGTGATGCCCATGAGCATACTTTCACTACAGTCCTTGTCGCTCGACTATGCCGAGGCAGGCAGTCGTCGGAAGAGACGTGTGCTCGATGGCGTCAACCTGCATATCGCTTCGGACGAATTCGTGGTCGTCATCGGCCGTTCCGGCTCCGGCAAGACTAGCCTTCTCAATATTGCTGCTGGTTTCACTGAGCCGAGCGAGGGGCGTGTACTGGTCGACGGCAAAGAGATCGAAGGGCCAGGCGTGGACCGGGCCGTCGTATTTCAGGACGACGCGCTCTATCCATGGCTGACCGCCGCCGGCAACGTGGCCTTTCCACTGAAGCTTCAAGGCATCCCGAAAGGCGAGAGACAGCGCCGCGCGGAAGAACTGCTGGTGAAGGTTGGGCTCGATGGCGCGGGTCACAAAAATATCTGGGAACTCTCAGGCGGCATGCGCCAGCGCGTCGGCATCGCTCGCGCGCTCGCCTCCGGCCCACGCTTCCTGTTGCTTGATGAACCGCTCGGTGCGCTCGACGCGCTGACACGCAGCCGCATGCAGAAATTCCTGCTGGATGTCTGGGCGGAAAGCAAAACCGGTGCCCTGCTGATCACCCACAGCATTGACGAGGCCCTGTTGCTTGCGACACGCGTCATCGTGCTGGCGCCCAATCCCGGTCGCATCGTCGCCGACATCAGGACCGAGTTTGGGAAGGCGTTGCTCAACGGCAGAAGCGTCAAGGAGATCAAGGCGCTTACCACCTTCAAAAATCTGCATGAGGAGCTGACTGCACTCATCCACGCGGATGAAGAGGAGATTGCCGCATGAGCGTCGAGGCGGAAGCACTCACGACCGCAGTGTCGGATCAGGTAGAGGCGCGGCCGAAACGCCGCGGCACGCTGGCGATCTCGCTTGCAACAATTGCCGTCATTATCGCCGGCTGGAGCCTTGCTTCGGCCTATGGCGCCGTCTCACCGGTCTTCCTGCCGTCGCCGCTGGTCGTGGCGAAATCGCTCGCCAATGTCGCGATCAACGGCTTCGTCGATTCCACGCTTGCCGAACATACGCTCGCAAGCCTGCTGCGCATCTTCGCAGCGCTCGCCGTCTCGCTCATCATCGGTGTGCCGGCAGGCCTCGCGATCGCCACGAGCCGTATCGGCAAGGGCATCCTTGATCCGATCGTCGAATTCCTGCGGCCCCTGCCGCCGCTTGCCTATTTGCCGCTGATCATCATCTGGGTCGGCATCGGCGAGGCGTCGAAGGTCACCGTCATCTCGCTCGCGATGCTGCCGCCGATCATCCTGTCGACAGCGTCAGGCGTCAAATCCGCGCCGGGCGATTTCGTCAACGCTGCCCGCTCCTTCGGGGCGAGCCGGCTGCAGGTGCTGCTGCATGTCATTCTTCCAGGCGCCATTCCGTCGATCCTGACGGGGACGCGTATTGCGCTCGGCGCCGGCTGGTCGACGCTGGTCGCGGCCGAACTCGTTGCGGCAAGCCAAGGCCTCGGCTTCATGATCCAGTCTGCGGCGCAGTTCCTCGTGACCGATATCGTCATCGGCGGGATCATCGTCATTGCCGCGATTGCCTTCCTGCTCGAGATCCTGGCACGGCTGATCGAGCGGTTGTTCGTGCCCTGGGCCGCGCATCGCTGAACGTCTATCATCGCCTTGCCGATGAAATTATCCTAAGGCTGTATCGCGCCGCGTCACCGCATGGTGGTAGCGTGGCGCGCAGACGATCCGGAGGATGATATGACGAAGAAGACGCTGTCGGACTGGGAGGCGCTGGCGGAAAAGGAGCTGCGCGCAGCACCGGATACGCTGACCTGGCACACGCCCGAAGGCATCGACGTCAAACCGCTCTACACGGCCGCCGATCTGAACGGCACGGATGCGGACAGCCTACCGGGCTTTGCGCCTTTCACGCGCGGTCCGCGCGCCACCATGTATGCCGGCCGGCCCTGGACGATCCGGCAATATGCCGGCTTTTCGACCGCCGAGGCATCCAACGCCTTCTATCGTCGTAACCTTGCTGCGGGCCAGAAGGGTCTCTCCGTCGCCTTCGATCTTGCCACCCATCGCGGCTATGACAGCGATCATCCCCGCGTCGTCGGCGATGTCGGCAAGGCGGGTGTTGCGATCGACAGTATCGAGGACATGAAGATCCTCTTCGACGGCATTCCGCTGCAGGACATGTCCGTGTCCATGACCATGAATGGCGCGGTCATCCCGATTCTTGCGAATTTCATCGTTGCCGGCGAGGAGCAGGGCGTTTCGAAGGCGGAGCTTTCCGGGACCATCCAGAACGATATCCTCAAGGAGTTCATGGTCCGCAACACCTATATCTACCCACCGGAACCCTCGATGCGCATCGTCGCCGATATCATCGAATATACGGCGAAGGAGATGCCGAAATTCAATTCCATTTCGATCTCCGGCTATCACATGCAGGAGGCCGGCGCGACGTTGGTGCAGGAGCTTGCCTTCACCCTCGCCGACGGGCGCGAATATGTGCGTGCGGCGATCGCCAAGGGGCTGAATGTCGATGATTTCGCCGGCCGGCTCTCCTTCTTCTTCGCGATCGGCATGAATTTTTTCATGGAGGCGGCCAAGCTTCGCGCTGCCCGCCTGCTCTGGACCCGCGTCATGGAGGAGTTCCAGCCGAAGAAAGCGTCTTCGCTGATGCTGCGCACCCACTGCCAGACATCGGGTGTGTCGCTGCAGGAGCAGGATCCCTACAACAACATCATCCGCACTGCTTTTGAAGCCATGTCCGCCGTGCTCGGCGGCACGCAGTCGCTGCACACGAATTCCTTCGATGAGGCGATCGCGCTCCCGACGGAGTTTTCCGCGCGTATTGCCCGCAATACGCAGCTCATTCTGCAGCACGAGACTGGCGTTACCAACGTCGTCGACCCGCTCGCCGGCTCGTACTACGTGGAGAGCTTGACGAAGGAACTGGCTGACAAGGCCTGGGCGTTGATCGAAGAGGTCGAGGCGCTCGGTGGCATGACGAAGGCCGTCAATGAAGGCTTGCCGAAGCGGCTGATCGAGGAAGCCGCCGCCCGTCGCCAGGCCGCGGTCGACAAGGGCGACGAGGTCATCGTCGGCGTCAACAAATACCGGCTGGAGACCGAACAGACGATCGACATTCTCGAAATCGACAACAGCGCGGTACGCACCGCTCAGATCCGCCGCATCGAGGAAACCAAGCGGCGGCGCGACGGCGTGAAGGTCAAGGAAACACTGGAAGCGCTTCTGGAGATTGCCCGCAGCGGTAACGGCAATCTGCTTGCGGCCGCCGTCGAAGCGGCGCGGGCGCGCGCCACGGTCGGCGAAATCTCCGATGCGATGCGCGAGGTCTTCGGCGATCATTTTGCGACGCCCAAGGTCATCCGCGGCATCTATGGTGCGGCCTACCGGGACGAGCCGGAGCTTGACGTGCTCAAGGTGCGTATGGCGGAAGTCACCGAGGCCATTGGCCGCAAGCCGAAGATTATGGTCGCCAAGCTCGGTCAGGATGGGCATGACCGCGGTGCCAAGGTCATTGCCACCGCTTTCGGCGATGTCGGTTTCGATGTTCTCGCCGGCCCGCTGTTCCAGACACCCGAAGAAGCGGCCAGCATGGCGCTCGGCGAGAAGGTCAATGTCGTCGGCGTTTCGTCGCTCGCCGCTGGTCACCGGACGCTATTGCCACAGCTTATCGATAAGCTGAAGGAACAGGGCGGCGGCGATATCATCGTCGTCTGCGGCGGCGTCATTCCGCGGCAGGACTATGAATTCCTGCACGAACACGGCGTTGCCGCCGTGTTCGGTCCAGGTACGAATGTGCTCGAGGCCGCAAACTCCGTTCTCGACCTGCTGCAGGGTATCAGGCGAAACCAGTAGCTCAGATCAGCCCGCGCTTTGCGAGATTGCCCATCAGCGACGAGATGCCAAAGGTCCAGGGTGGGCATTCTGTGGAAAGCCTCACCGTATTGACCAGCGCGCCAAGGCCGGCCGACGAGATTTCCACGACGTCGCCGATCTTGTGCGTGAAACCTTGGTTCTTCGCGTCGCGATCCTGCGTCGGCGCAAAGAGCGTGCCGAGGAACAGCATGAAACCATCCGGATATTGGTGATGAGCGCCAACCGTCTGCTTGACGAGATCGGTTGGATCGCGGCTGATCTGCGACATGGAGCTCTTGCCATGCAGCACGAAACCATCCGTGCCAGTGACCTTGAGGTCGAGCTCGGCCTTGCGTACATCGTCGAGGCTGTAGCTCGCATCAAACAGACGGATGAAAGGACCGATGGAGCAGGAAGCGTTGTTGTCTTTCGCCTTTCCAAGCAGCAGCGCGGAGCGGCCTTCGACATCGCGCAAGTTCACGTCGTTGCCGAGCGTGGCGCCCTTGATCTCGCCGCGGCTGTTGACCGCCAGCACGATTTCAGGCTCCGGATTGTTCCAGGTCGAGATTGGGTGAAGGCCGACGTCCGAGCCCCAGCCGACGGATGAGAGAACCGGCGACTTGGTGAAGACCTCGGCGTCAGGGCCGATGCCGACCTCAAGATATTGCGACCAGATGCCTTCTTCGATCAGAGCTTGCTTAACCTCTTGCGCTTCCGGCGAACCGGCCTTGATGTTGGTCAGGCTGCCGCCGATCAGCGTGCTGACGCGTTCGCGGATAGAGGCAGCGCGATCCGGATTACCAGCCGCCTTCTCCTCGATGACGCGTTCGATCATCGACTGGGCGAAGGTCACGCCGCAGGCCTTGATTGCCTGCAGGTCCGCCGGCGCCAGGAGATAGGCCTTGCTCGCATCGGGCTTGCCTGTGCTGTTGGCGGCAATCGCCTCCAGCGTGCCAAGCACCCTGCCGGTGGCGGCCCGGACGAACTCTGCCGCATCGGCTCGTTCCAGCAGCGCGCTAAGCGTCGGCGCTTCGGCCGAGGTGATATCGACAAGTGCGCCGTCGCGAAGCGTCACGGTGCTCGGTCCGACAACATCAGGATTCCAGGCGCGGCCGACAAACAGGCCACCCGAAGCGGTAGCATCGAGGGGAGAATGGGACATGGTGATCTTCCGTCACAGGGCGGAGCGGGGAGCGCTCCTGCAGAAAGGGATAGCTGCCGTCCTCCTACCCGACGGCTACGAAAATCGAGCATATTCATCGGGCAAGAGCAAGTCTCAACGGACGAAAAGCGGTTCTCATCGGCGGCTTGCGCCCGCGACGCAATGGAGCACCCAAGCGGCATTTCCTCATAACTTATAACTATTTAGATACAAAATAACCGTTCTATTTCATATATTTACCAATGCGGCAAAAGAGTTTTACCGCTGATCTTGCCTTGACAGGGCTTCTCTTTCGCTGTCTGTTTTGCGCCATGGAGGAGGGTCGGCGGCTGCCGATTCCGGAAATTTCGCGGGAGGAAATACTGCGATGCTGAGATTTGCCGTCGTCGGGATCGACCATGGGCACACGTTCGATCATGTGAAGGGATTGCTGGCGGCCGGTGGCGAGTTCGTCGGCTATTGCCCGCAAACGACTGTGCCTGCAATCCGCGAAATGTTCGAGAAGACCTATCCGGATGCGCCGCAGATCGATCGCGAGAAGATCTTTGCCGATCCCTCGATCGATGTCATCTGCATTGCCGCCATTCCGCGTGACCGCGCCGGCCTTGCCATCCGCGCCATGAAGGCTGGCAAGGATGTGATGACCGACAAGCCGGGTGTCACGACCTTTGCCCAGCTGGAAGAGGTCAAACGTACCGTTGCCGAGACCGGCAGGATCTTCTCCATCTGCTTTTCCGAGCGTCATTGCGTGCGCTCCGCCGTCAAGGCGGGCAAGCTGGTGAAGGATGGGGCGATCGGCAAGGTCATCCAGACGCTCGGCATGGGGCCGCACCGGCTGCAGCTGCCGACACGGCCGGACTGGTTCTTCGATCCGGAAGCCTTCGGCGGCATCATCGTCGATATCGCCTCGCATCAGGTCGACCAGTTCCTGTTCTACACCGGCTCGACGACGGGTGAGGTGGTTGCAAGCTCTGTTGGCAATTTCGGCATGCCGGAAAAGCCTGATTTCCAGGATTTCGGTGAAGTGCTGCTGCGTTCCGACAAGGCAAGCGGTTATGTCCGCGTCGACTGGTTCACGCCGGAGGCGCTGCCCACCTGGGGCGACGGACGCCTGACCATTCTCGGCACCGAGGGTTATATCGAGCTGCGCAAATATATCGATATCGCCGGCCGGCCCGGCAAGGATCATCTCTTCCTCGTCAACGGCAAGGAGATGACGCATATCGATTGCAGCGGCGAGAAGCTCGACTATTTCGATGCCTTTGCCGCCGACGTGCGCGACCGCAGCGAAACGGCGATGACGCAGAACCATGTCTACGAAGTCTGCCGCCTTTCAATCGAAGCACAGACCAAGGCCGCCCGCATCGGCACCCGCTGAGGAAAACATCATGACACGGAAACTGCGCGTGGGCGTCATCGGCGCGGGCATTGCAGAACGGCATCTGACAGGCTTCGGCTGGAACCGCGATCTTTTCGAGGTTCCCCTTCTCTGCTCTCTCGACGCGGATCGCGGCCAGTCGCTCTGTGAGGAGCACAAGATCCCTGAATATACCCAGGATACGGATTCGCTCTTCACACGCGACGATCTCGATATCATCGATATCGCCACGCCGCCGAACTCGCATTTCGAGCTCTGCAAAAAGGCGATCGAAAGTGGCAAGCACGTCATCTGCGAAAAGCCGCTTTTCGGCTCGATCGCCGAAGTGGACGAGATGGCGCGCATCCTGGCGCGTTCGAACGGCCGCAAGCTGATGCCGATCTTCCAGTATCGCTACGGCAGCGGCCTGCAGAAGCTGAAGCTTCTGATCGAGCGCGGCCTGGCTGGCCGGCCCTTCCTCACCACCATCGAGACCCATTGGTGGCGCGGGCCGGACTATTACGCCGTGCCATGGCGCGGAAAATGGGCGACGGAACTCGGCGGCGGCCTGCTCGGCCATGCGATCCATGCTCATGACATGCTGAATTATGTGCATGGCCCCTGTGCCGAGGTGTTTTCCTATGGCGCGACGCTGGTTAATCCGATCGAGGTGGAAGATACCGCCGCGCTGTCGGTGAAGATGCAGAACGGCTCCCTTGCTACGCTGTCCATGACACTCGGCTCACGCAAGGAAATCTCCAGGCTGCGCTTCTGCTTCAGCGATCTCGTCGCCGAGAGCATTCTGGAACCCTACACGATGGGCCGCGATCCCTGGACCTTCATCGCTGGGACCGAGGAACATCAGGCCCGCATCGACGCAGCGCTTGCCGGCTACGAAGCCAAGGAAGACGGTTATACGCGCCAGTTCGAGCTGTTCCATCAGGCCCTTATGGAGGGCAGGGATCCGCCGGTCACCCTGCAGGATGCGCGCAATTCGCTGGAGCTCGTAACAGCCGCCTATTATTCGCAGCGTTCCGGCCAACCGACGCCGATGCCGATCACGGCCGACCATCCGCTCTATCGTTCCTGGCTGCCGGAAGAAGAACGGCGCGTTGCGGCAGGCGTCTGAGGTAGTGAAGATGCTGAAATCATTCGAACATATCGGTATGACCGTCAGCAATATGGATCGTGCCATCGAGTTCTATTGTGGTCTGCTCGGGCTGAAACTGCAGCTGCGCAAGCAGATGCCTGATGGCATGCAGGTTGCCTTCCTCGACGCTGGCGGCGGCATGCTAGAAGTTTTCGCCCCGCCTGGCGGGGCCGCTCGCGCGGTCGATCTTCCCGAAGGAACGGCAGGCGTCAAGCACATCACCTTCCATTTCGAGAAGGTCGAAGAAACCTTCGCGCAGCTGGAAGCGGCAGGCGTCGAAATCAAGGAACGGCCGCGCTTTGCCGTCCATTCGGAGATGCTGAACAGGATCGCCTTTGTCCGCGATCCCGATGGCATCATTGTCGAGCTTGCGGAGCGGTCGCAGAACCGGCTTGGCTGACAGCTGTGCGGCGATGAGCTGAAAGAAAAAGGGCGCGGTTTGGGCCGCGCCCTTCAATTCGCTATCGGCGTTCGCCCGATGCCTTTTTCTTGGCTTCGTCATCCACCAGCTCGTACCATATGGCGTTGAGGACGGCGAAGGCGGCTGCCAGTGGCAGGCCGAGTATCCATGCGAAATACCACATCGTTTCGTCTCCTCAGTAAGCGTGGCTGTTTTTGTCGGTGATGCTCTTTTCGTCGACCTTGCCCCACAGCACCTTGTAGACCCAGGCGGTGTAGGCAAAGATGATCGGCAGGAAGATGACCGTAACGACCAGCATGATGAAGAGCGTCTGGTGGCTCGACGATGCATCCCAGACCGTCAGGCCCGACCTCGGGTCGAGCGAAGAGGGCAGGATGAACGGGAACATCGAAAGACCGACCGTCGAGATGATGCCTGTTATCGAGAGGTCGCTGAAGAGCAGGGTCATGACTTCCAGCCGTGCTCGCATGGCAAGGAAGGCGGCCGCCGCACCCAGGAAGCCGAGTACCGGAGCGGCGATCATCCAGGGATGGGTGAGGTAATTGGCAAGCCATGCACCGCTTTCCAGCGCCACCGTCTTCAGAAGCGGGTTCGACGGGCCGACCGGACTGATATCGCTGGTGATGCGATAACCGCTGACGCCGGCCCAGAGCCATAGGCCGCCGAGCGCAAAGAGCACGATGACCACAAGCGCTGCGATACTGCCGAAGCGCCGAGCGCGATCGGCAACCGGCCCTGTTGCCTTCAGCACCAGCCATGCGCTGCCATGCATTACCAGCATGGCGACGGAAAGCAGGCCGCAGAGAAGGGCATAGGGGTTCAGAAGCGCGAAGAACGAGCCCTCGTAGAAGATCCGCATATCGTCCGCGAAGCGGAAGGGAACGCCTTGCAACACGTTGCCGACGGCAACGCCGAAGATCAGCGACGGCACGAAACCGCCGATGAAGAGCGCCCAGTCCCAGCCGTTTCGCCAGCGCGCGCTGTCGCGCTTGGAGCGATACTTGAAGCCGACCGGACGCAGGATGAGCGCGAAGAGGATCGCAAACATCGCCAGATAGAAGCCCGAGAAGGAGACCGCGTAGAGCGGCGGCCAGGCGGCGAAGATCGCGCCGCCTGCGAGGATGAGCCAGACCTGATTGCCTTCCCAGGTGGCGCCGATCGTGTTGATGGTGACACGGCGTTCCGCATCGGTCTTGGCGACGAAGGGCAGGAGCGTTCCGACGCCGAGGTCGAAGCCGTCGGTGACGGCGAAGGCGATCAAGAGCACGCCGAGCAGCACCCACCAGATGAGGCGCAGGGTTCCATAATCGATGAGTTCATGAAGGATCATGACAGGTCACTCCGCGGGAACGAGGGTTTCGGAAATGAGCTTGGCTTCCGGCTCGTGGTCCGGTTCCGGCCCCTGGCGGATCGCCCTGAGCATCAGGCTCATCTCGATGATGATCAGGGTCGTGTAGAGTGCGGCAAACCCGATGATGGTGAGCAGCACTGCCCAGGCGCCGTGATTGGAGACGGCAACCGCCGTCGGCAGCACGCCTTCGATCACCCAGGGCTGACGGCCGATTTCGGCAACCACCCAGCCGGCCTCGATGGCGATCCAGGGCAGAGGGATGGCAAAGACCGCGATGCGCAGCAGCAGCGGATATTTGTCCAGATGTCGGCGGGCCGACAGCCAGAAGAAGGTTGCCGTCAGAACGATGAAGAACATGCCGAGGCCGACCATGATGCGGAACGACCAGAAGAGCGTCGGCACATGCGGGATGGTGTCGCGTGCCGCCTGGGCAATCTGTTCGTCGGTCGCCTGACGCGGATCGTCGACATAGCGCTTCAGGAGCAAACCATAGCCAAGGTCGTGGCCGAGATCCTCGAAGGAACTGCGGACTTCCTGGGCGACCTGATCCTGGGCCGGTGCGGAACGGATCTGCATCAGCGCATCATAGGCCTTGATGCCGTCGCGGATGCGGATCTCGGCCTGCTGTTCCAGCTTGTCGATGCCGGGGATTTCCGTCGTCAGCGAGCGTGTGCCGATCAGGCCCATGACCCAGGGGATATGGACGGCGAAATGCGTCTCGCGTGCTTCCTGATCCGGGAAGCCGAAGGCGGTGAAGGCAGCCGGTGCCGGCTCCGTCTTCCACATGGCTTCGATCGCGGCGAGCTTCATCTTCTGGTTTTCGGTGGCGAGATAGCCGCTTTCATCACCGAGCACCACCACCGACAGTGCCGAGGCGAGACCGAAGGAAGCGGCGACCGTCATCGAGCGCTTGGCAAGCTCGATATGCCGGCCCTTCAGCATATACCAGGCCGAAACGCCGAGCACGAAGATCGAGGCGCAGACGTAACCGGCCGAAACCGTGTGGACGAACTTCGCCTGGGCGACGGGGTTGAAGACCACGTCGAAGAAGCTCACGATCTCCATGCGCATCGTCTGGGGATTGAGCGCGGAACCGACCGGGTTCTGCATCCAGCCATTGGCGATGAGGATCCAGAGCGCCGAGAAATTCGAGCCGAGCGCCACCGCCCAGGTGGCGACCAGATGGCCGACCTTCGACAGCTTGTCCCAGCCGAAGAAGAAAAGGCCGACAAAGGTCGCTTCGAGAAAGAAGGCCATCAGGCCCTCGATTGCAAGTGGCGCGCCGAAGATATCGCCGACATAATAGCTGTAATAGCTCCAGTTCATGCCGAACTGGAATTCCATGACGATACCGGTTGCGACGCCCAGCACGAAATTGATGCCGAAGAGCGTGCCCCAGAATTTCGTCATCTGCCGCCAGATCTGGCGGCCGGTCATGACATAGGTCGTCTCCATGATGGCAAGCAGCACGGAAAGGCCGAGCGTCAAGGGCACGAACAGAAAGTGATAAAGCGCAGTCAGCGCAAATTGGAAGCGCGATAGCGCTACGATGTCTAGTTCCATTGTCTTACTCCCACGGTCCCACGGGGTATCAAGAAGTTTCCGCATGCCGGCTGGCCGTGCGGAGCATGCCTGTTCGCTCAATCCGGCCGAAGCAGGTCGAGCGCCTTTTCGAACGCCGCCTCTCCACGGCGCGAAACTTCTGAGATGCGGCCGTCCTCGATGACGGCGATCAAGTCTGCAAGCGCCGCTTCGCGGCGAATATGTGTGGCAATGACAAGCGCGCGGCCTTCCGCTCTCAGCGCGAGGCGATGCAGCACATCGCGGGCGGTGCGGCCGTCGAGCCCCTCGGTCGGCTCGTCGAGCAGCCAGAGCGGCGTGTCGCGCAGGAAGAGGCGGGCGAGCGCCAGCCGGCGCGACTGGCCGCCGGAAAGCCCCATGCCGCCTTCGCCGAGCGGGGTATCGAGGCCTGATGGCAGCGCATCGACATCGGCAAGCAGGCCTGCGGCTCTGAGCGCATCTCGCACTTGGTCATCATCAGCATCGGGCGCCGCGAGCAGCAGGTTGCCGCGCAGCGTGTCCTGGAAAAGCTCGGTGCGCTGGGTGAGCAGCGTTGCGTCGAGCGCTGCGGCCATGCCGGCAGTTGGCGGCAGTTCGCCTGACAGTAGCGACAGCAGGGTCGATTTGCCGGCGCCGCTGCTGCCGACCACGGCCATGTGCTCGCCGCGGCGAAGTTCGAACGTCACCTCCCGCAAGGCCGGCAGTGCCGCCCCGTCATGGGCGACGGTCAGATTCTGCAGCGCGAAGGCAAGCTCATGGGCCGGAGCCTTGGGCGTGAAATCCACTTGAACGGCCGAAAGACGCGGTGCGATGCGCTTGGCCGCCAGCATGGTCCTGCCGAATTCCATCGCACCGCGGCGCAATGCGGCAAAGGGTTCTGTTGCGGCAAAGGCGACGAGCATGCCGAGTGCGGCAACAGGTGCGGTGATCGTGCCCGTCTGCATCAGCGTCGCTGATGTCAGCAATGCCCCAACCAGCAGGGCGGTCGAGACGAGCCCGAAACCGAAACTCACGCGGGTCTCGATCCTGTTCAGGCGGTCGTCGGCCTTGGCGGTATAGGCGTCCGCGGCGGCGATTGCCTGCTGCTGTGCGGCAAGGCGGTTTGCCATGAGAAGATCGGTCTGCCCAGCGACGAGATCGATGGTCCGCGACCGGATGGTTTCGATGCCGTAGGCGCGGCGGCGAGCGTGCTTCAGTGCCAGCCGGCCGGCGGCGAGCGGCAGGCCAAGCCCCACCAGAACGAGGCAAGATCCGAAGAGCAGGCCGAACAGCGGATGCATCAGGCCGAGTGTCACGCTGGCAACAAGTGCCGTGCCGACTGCTACGGCTGCCGGCACCAGGATGCGAAGATAGAGCGAATCCAACGCATCGATATCGGCGGTCAGCCGGAAGAGCAGCCGGGCCGGACGGTTGAGAAGGGCGCGCGCCGCACCGGCGGAGGCCCAGCCGCGAAACAGGCGCTCGCGAAGGGCGGCGAGCACGGCGAGCGTCGCGTTGTGGGTCGTCAGTCTTTCGCCATAGCGTGCAGCCGTGCGCAGGATGGCAAGGAAACGGATGCTGGCCGATGGCGCGAAGACGTCAAAGGTCGCGGCAACGGTTACCGAGAGACCTGCAAGCGCGGTTGCGGTAATGAACCAGCCGGATAGGCCGAGCAGAGCGATGCCAGCCGTGACGGTCGCAGCCGACAGTGCGGCGCCGAGCAGGAGTTCCTTGCGGCGCGTCTGCATGAACAGGCGCAGGACCGGCTTGACGTCTCTGAGGAACGTGGTCATTCGGCAGCCTCCTGAAGACGCTCCGTATCAAGGCGGATCGCGTGGTGCATGCGTGCGGCCAACAGCGGGTCGTGCGTTGCAACGATCAGTGTGCGGCCCTCAGCAAGAGCAAGCAGGCTCTCGGTGATCTCGGTGGCCGTCTCGGCATCGAGATGTGCGGTCGGCTCGTCAGCGAGGATGATGCGGATATCGGGATCGCAGGCGGCTCGTGCGATCGCAAGGCGCAGCGCCTCGCCGCCAGAAAGGCCGATGCCGCTTTCACCGAGCGGGCGATGTCCATAGGCATTCGCGACACCGCCAAGCTTTGCGGCATCGAGCGCCTTGGAGACTTCTGTCTTGGTGATGCCTGGTCGTCCCAGCGTAATATTGGCAGCAACAGTGCCTGCGAAAATATGCGGCTTCTGGCCGATCCAGGCCATTTTGCCGCGATCTGTCGCTGTGCCGCCAATCAGAACCTGGCCCTCATTGCAGGGCGCCAGACCGGCGATCAGCGACAACAATGTTGATTTGCCGGTACCGCTGGCGCCAAGCAGCGCTACGTGTTCGCCGGCGGCAATGTCGAGATTGAAGCCATCAAGGACCAGCACATGATCCGGCTGATAGCGAAAGCTGATATTTTCCAGGCGGATATTGAGGCCCCCGTTCGAGGCAAAGGCTCCTGCCTCTTGGCGATCGGGAAGCGCCATGCCTTCGGCAGCGAGCCTATCCAGCGCCTTCAGCGCGGCCTCGCCCGAGGCCCGGTCATGCCAGACGGCGGAGAGTTCACGCAGCGGCTCGAAAAAGGCCGGTGCCAGCAGCAGGACGAACAGGCCTTGCGAAAGGTCAAGGCCGCCCGACCAGGCGCCAAAGCGGATTTCGCCGAGCAGGCTGAAGCCGACATAGACGGCGGTCATCGCGACGCCGAGTGCCGAAAAGAGTTCGAGCACAGCCGAAGACAGGAAAGCGATCTTCAGCACTGTCATGGTGCGCGTGCGAAGCGATTCTGCTTCCGCGCGAAGCCTGCGCGCCGTGGCATCGACCGCGTTCAGAGAGCGGATCGTCGCAAGACCGCGCAGCCGGTCGAGCAGGAAAGCGTTGAGGCCGCCCGTTGCGACGAGTTGCTTTTCGCTCGCAGTCTGCGCGCGCCAACCAATCAGCGCCATGAAGATCGGAATGAGCGGCGCCGCAAACAGCAGCACGAGCGCGGCGATCCAGGAGATCGGAAAGATGCAGCTAAGGATGATGAGCGGCACAAGGCTTGCCTTCATCCGCGCCGGCTGGAAACGGGAGAGATAGGGCACGATCAGCTCAGCTTGTTCGCCGAGAATGCTGGCGGCCTCACCCGACGCAGGGCGCCCGGCATCAACAGGCGAAAGACGGGCAAGCAGGCGGATGGCGGCGGCGCGTTTTTCACTGAGCTCAGCGCGTGCTGCGCGAAAAGCAATGCGGCCGCCAGCCGCATCGAGACAGCTTTTAACGACGCCGAGCAACAGGATGAAGACCGCGGACCAGAGGATATCGGCAGGGCTTCCATCATCGGCGAGCCGGCCGACGGACCAGGCGAGCAGGCCTGCCTGGGGAATCCAGAGTGCAGCCGCAAACGCTTGCAGCATCGCGGCGCCGCGTAGGTGGCTTTTGGTCTTGGACGGCTTGCTTGCCGCGACCTTACGATCCGGCATCCCGGCCAACTGCTGGTCTCTCGCGTCGAAGGAAGCACTGCCCATGGCGCTAACTCTTGTTCGCAGGATTGGGACGGCGGCGGCCAAGCGAAACGACTCTGTCCTTGGCCTCCAGCAATTTGGTCACTTTCGCACCTAACGAGAGCAACGTCGCAAGCCTTTCTGTTTCAAGTTGTTTTACGTCTTCATACCAATGCGTCAGCTGTTCGATCAGCGTGTGCATCTCGCTCATACGCTCCTGCGCATGGCGTTCGGCCTCGCTCGCCGGGCGCTGCATGAGGATCTCGCGCAGCACAGATAATGTGGGATCGACTTCGCGCTTCTTGCGCTCTTCGGCAAGCGTTCTGAGAATCAGCCAGACATCATCGGGTGTGGTGAAGAAGTCGCGCCGGTCATCCGGCTTGTGGCGCAGAAGCACCAAGTTCCAGGCCTGCAATTCGCGAAGGCTCATGGAGACATTCGAGCGCGATATGCCGAGCGCATCGACGATCTCCTCGGCGCAAAGCGGCGAAGGCGAGACGTAGAGCAGGGCATAGATCTGGCCGACCGTGCGATTGATGCCCCAGCGGGAACCCATTTCACCGAAGTGCAGGACAAAGGACTGAACGAGAGGCGGAAGGTTCATTGTCGTTTCCGTTATATCTGTTATTTCAGAAATTTCTGAAATCACTATACAGACGTTCGCGTTTATGCCGCAATTGCCCAGCTTGACCTGCGTCAATTTGGATACATGCTTCGGTCGTCTGTTCTCATAGACCGGCGTCGCGCGCCTGGAATTGACTTGAGTCAAATCGCGCAAATATAAAACGCCCGACAGACAAGTGTCTGCCGGGCGCCAAATGCCATATAAATTTATCGGAGAGGCGTGAGCCTCAGATCAGGCCGGTCAGGATGCCGACGCCGGCAACTGCCGCAAGGCCGCCTGCGGAACGCACGACAAAGGCGCCCTGACGCTCGCCGAAGCGGGCGAAGAGGAAGCCGATGCTGAGCCCGACTGCATGCAGCAGGGCGGTTGCGATCATGAAACCTACGGCATAGGCAGCGCCGCCGGCATTTTCAGGCATCTCGGCGCCATGCGCGTGGCCGTGGAAGATTGCAAACAGGCCGACAATTGCCATCGCGACTGCCGTCGAGGCACGGATGTTCAGCGCCACGACAGCGCCGAGCACGATGACGGAAAGCGCAATGCCGGTCTCGACGAAAGGCACATTGATACCGGCAATGCCGAGCGCGCCACCGAAGGCCATGACGAGCACGAAGGTCGCGGGCAAGGCCCAGAGAGCGCGGCCGCCAAGCTGGAAGGCGAGAACGCCGACCATGACCATGGCAAGGATGTGATCGAGGCCGGAGATAGGATGGCTGAAACCATGGACAAGGCCGGCCGTTTCACCGACGCCGGTATGAGCGTAGGCGACTGCCGGGAGCGCTGCGGTGGCGAGCGTAAGGACGCCGCTCTTGAAGATTGATTTCATTGTGGAATTCCCTCCGAGCCTTTAGATCCTGCGGCCGCCGACCCCTCAGGCACGGTTTCAAGTCGCCTCGCCAAGCTAGTCCAGCGAGATTTTATCGTCAACGAAAAGCATGAAAATAAATAGGAATTTCAATTGCTTATATCATAGGCAATTGCCTTTTTGAAGGGCGGCTTCACAAGGGGCGCTCAACCGGATTATCAATCATCTTGCGGAGGTGTGCCGCCGCGTCTCGAGGAGGACCCCATGACGAATACCGAAAGGCCGCTGGCGATCAGCGCGCCGGAGCCGCGTACGCTCGACCTGATCTTCAGCGATAAGGCGCGCGCCGAACTCAACGCCAAATATGAAATCGTCGAGGCCGATCCCGAAAACATCGCTGGCCTCGACGATGATGTCATCGGCAAGGCGCGCTACATCATCGGCCAGCCACCGCTTTCTGCGGAAACGCTTGGTCGTATGCCGCAGCTCCGCTCGATCCTCAATGTCGAGAGTAATCTCCTCAACAACATGCCCTACGAGATCCTCTTCCAGCGCGGCATTCATGTGGTGACGACCGGGCAGGTCTTTGCCGAGCCGGTGGCGGAGATCGGTCTTGGCTTTGCGCTCAGCCTCGCCCGCGGCATCGTCGATGCCGATGTGGCTTTCCGGGAAGGCAATGAACTCTGGGGCGGTGAGGGCAATACAAGCGCCCGGCTAATATCCGGTTCCGAGATCGGCATTGTCGGTTTCGGCGATCTCGGCAAGGCGCTGCGGCGGGTTCTGTCGGGCTTTCGCGCCAGGATCAGGGTTTTCGATCCCTGGATGCCACGCTCGATCCTGGAGGAAAATGGCGTGCAGCCCGCGAGCCTGAACGAAGTGCTGACACAGAGTGATTTCGTTTTCGTCGTAGCATCGGTCACCAGCGAGAACAGGGGCTTTCTTGGTGCGGATGCGTTTGCCAGCATGCGCAAGGGTGCCGCCTTCATCCTGCTCAGTCGTGCTGATGTCGTGGATTTCGACGCGCTGATGGCCACCGTCGCGTCAGGCCACATCGTTGCGGCAAGCGATGTCTATCCGCAGGAGCCGTTGCCGTCAGACCATCCGGTGCGGAACCTCAAGGGCTTCATCCGCTCGGCCCATCGGGCCGGTGCACTCGATATCGCCTTCAAGAGGATGGGCGACATGGTGCTTGAGGATATGGATCTGATGGACCGCGGCCTGCCGCCGATGCGCTGCAAGCGGGCGGAGCGCGAAACGGTGTCCCGCATGCGCTCCAAACCCGTTTCGGTTAATTAAGCAGCGCGCTGGCCGGTGCCCTGGATGGCGGCAAGCTTCCAGTCGGCGCCGGACTTGCGCACGAAGGTCCAGACCTCAGTGCTTTCGCTCGGGCGGCGGTCGTCGCCCGAGACGAGGCGACCGCTGTTACGCTCGACCATGGCGTCGATCGAGGAGTAGCGCATCGCAAGCGTCGCATATTCCAGCCCGTCGTCGCGCCAGGCTTCGGCGATATCGCCCTGTAGCAGCTTGACGTCGGTAACCTGGTTTCGGACGCCGTTGGTCGCGTTCTCGCCGAGTTCTTCAGCAAGGTAGGACATGGCTTCCGGCGTCGTCAGGCGGCGCAGCGCACCGTAATCCTCCGCGCCATAAGCGGTCTGAATCTTGGTCAGCAATTCCTCGAACTGATCGAGGTCGGCCTGGGCAAGGCCGATCTCATCGCTCGGCCGTGCGCTGTGCTGCTGTTGGCCGCTGGAGCCCGAACCGATTGCCGGAATATGGAAGGACGAACCGCCATTGGCCGGCGACATGCCGTAGGACTGCGGTCCGCCATAGCTCTGGCCCCCTGCGCCGTAGGACGGCTGGCGGCGATTGGCGAAGAAGCGCATGGCAAGGGTGATCGCTCCGAAGATCAGCGCGATCTGCAGGAGCATGCCGAGGAAACCGAAGCCGCCGCCGAAACCGTGGCCGAGCAGCATACCGAGCAGACCGCCAGCAATCAGACCGCCGATCATCGAACGGCCGAAGCCGCCAAAGAAGCCGGGGCGCTGCTGGGCGTAGCCGGGTTGTTGCGTGTTATAGGGCGTAGTTGTCTGCGGGCGCGGCGTCATCGAGCGCTCAATGGGCGCAACCGGGGCAGGAGCAGTCTGCGTGACCGGAGGCGCGCTGAAGGTACGCGTGCCGCGGCTTCCGAATCCGCCGAATCCACCGGCGCGGCGCGCATCGGCATCACCGATCGAAGCAAAGACGGTAGCGCTCGCAAGAACGGCAATCGCCGCGATCCTGGCAAAACGCGAAACGGCAGTGGGCATTCGTTCATCTCCTATCATGCGCTGAATGGCATGTCGGTACCTAATATAGGTATTCTTTCTGCGCTGTGAAGTTATGCGCCGCTACTGGCAGACGTCGACCCATTCGGCCCGGGTGATTTCCGCCAGTCTTTCGGTGGGGATGCGCACCGCGGAATTGGTCGAGCCGGCGGCCGGAACGACCTCATCGAACTGCTTCAGCGACATGTCGCAATAGATCGGCAAGGGTGCCGGCAGGCCGAAGGGGCAGACGCCACCGACTGGGTGGCTCGTCACCGCCAGCACTTCCTCCGCGTCGAGCATGCGCCCCTTGCCGCCGAAGGTGTCCTTGAACTTCCTGTTATCAAGACGCGCCATGCCGCTCGCCACAATCAGCATGATGCGATCACCGACGCGCAGGCAGATCGTTTTGGCGATCTGCGCCGGCTCGACGCCATGCGCTTCTGCGGCGAGGGTGACTGTCGAAGAGCTGCCGGCGGTTTCGATGATGGCAATGTCGGGGGCGTTGGTCGCGAAGAAGGTGCGGACGGATTCGAGGCTCATGGGATGGATACTTCTGGATGAACAGCCGACAAGGGACCGCGAAGCGGCATGGGGATTCACGCGTTCAACTTAATATCTCAATTTCAGAAAATTCAATCGCTTGGTTTACAGAGACGATTTCGGGTGCTTCGAAAGGCCACCCGGATTGCCGGCCGCAAGCCGGCGGGATGATCTGAAAGAGGATCACCCGCCAGTTGATCGCTGGAAAGGTTTGCAAAGTGTGGGACTTACTCATCGAACAGAGCAAGATCACGGCGCAGCCATGGTGGGAAAGCTTCGACGCTGTTCACGACGCGACGACGTCTCCACCGGGCAATGATGGTTGCGACGAGAATTTCTCTAAAGCTGAAGCGCGAGCAGAGCTCGCTCACGGATGTCGCCAGGCTCTCGCCGGCGTGTTGATTGTTCATGATCAAATGCGGCCAGAATTCTGGACCGCCCTTCTTTCAAGCTGAATGTGCGCAGCAAGATCAGGCGCAGTCGTTATCGCTGCCAGGCGCTGCGTGCGAAACGGGTGCCATCTTTGGATGGTGAAGCTTGAAAGACCCCGAATAGGGGCAAGGGTTGGGAGCTTCGAAGGCTATGCCAAAGCGGCGTGGGACGAAGAAATATCTGTCATTGCACGCCTCCGTTGTTGAACAGCTCCGGCGAGATTACTAGCCGATTGAGAAAAGGTAGGCAAGAGCTTGAATGTGGACGCAGGGTCCGTGTCGCGGTCGATGACCGGCGTCGTTGCGTCCTTTGATATCAATTTCCACCGGCAGCTGAACTGGCCTTTCCATCAGCGATTGACCACGTCGAGAACATCGTCATAATAATTTTGCACACGTGCTCAATTTTGTCATTCGGCCGTTACGTTCGCCCCCTAGAGCGGGATACGCCACGTTTTCGTGGGGCTATCGGAACGGCCATCAACACCAGTGATGACCCGTCAAGAGGCCTCACACTGCTCTTCTAGGGAGACGAAGAAGATGACCATTTTGCCGACACTGAAATCCCTTACCGTTGCGGCCGCAATCCTGGCCTCGACCTCTGCATTTGCGCTTGCCAAGGATGTTCACATCAGCGTCTGGGCTGGTGGTACCGGCCCGAACGACGTTTATCGCCTCGATGCCATTGAGATCGCCGCTCAGCAGCTTCAGCGCGAAGCTGCTTTGAAGGGCGAAGATCTGAAGATCATTGTTGAAAAGACCCCTTACTCCGGTTGGGATGATTTCAAGCAGGCGCTGACGCTTGCCGCCGAAGCCAAGAAGGCTCCGAATATCGTCGTCAGCGGCCATGAAGACATCGCTCCCTGGTCGCAGGCCGGCCTCATCGTTCCTGTGGAGGATTATGTCGACCTCGACTCCTGGCCGCTTAACAACATCTACGAAAACCTGATGCAGATCGCCTCCTACAATGGCTCGGTCTACGGCATCCCGCAGGATGCAGAATCCCGCCCGATGCTGTTCTGGAAGCCGCACATGAAGGCGATCGGCTACAGCGATGCTGACCTCGACGCGCTGCCGCAGAACGTCCAGGACGGCAAGTACACGATGAAGAACTTGCTCGAAGACGCCAAGAAGATGCAGGACAAGGGCCTCGTACAGCCCGGCTACGGCTTCTATCCGCGCACCAGCAACGGTCCTGATTACTGGCAGTTTTACACCTCCTTCGGCGGAGCCATGGAAGAGAACGGCAAGCTCGTTTTCGACAAGGCTGCGATGAAGCGCACGTACCAGTTCTTTGCTGATGCCGTTGCTTCCGGCGTCACCAAGAAGAACCACATCGGCATGCCGGGCGACCAGTGGTGGAAGGAAGTCTCCAGCGGCAAGGCCGGCATCTGGGACGCCGGCACCTGGCACTATGCCCGCATGGTCAACCAGGAAGGCCTGAAAGACTTCTTCGGCAACATCGCCTTCACGCTGATTCCGGCTGGCGAAGGCGGCAAGGCCAACACGCTGACGCACCCTCTCGTTTACCTGCTGACATCGGGTCATAGCGACGAGGACACGCAGATCGCAGCCCAGCTGATCACGATCGCTTCGGAGCCGCGCACCAATGCGCTGCACGCTATCAAGTCGGCGCATCTCGGTGTCTCCAAGTCCGAATCAGCCGTTGATTTCTACGCCGCCAATCGCTGGGCCCGCGAGGCGACGGAGCGACTGCTGCCCCACGCCAACGCGATGCCGAACAATTCAGATTTCGGCACTTACTGGAACATCATGTGGAAGAACCTTGAAGCATCCTGGACCGGCGCCAAGGCTGTCGACGCCGCCGTCAATGATGCCGAGAGCGAGCTGAAGAGCACGCTCGGCGACAAGATCGTCATCCGCTAAGATCGACGCACTCTGCCGGAAGGTGGTGGCTAAACACCGCCTTCCGGAGCGTCGTCCATGAGGGGACTTCCATGAAATCGTCCAGAACGCTTGGGCTGGTGATGATCACACCTGCAGCGATCATGATCCTTCTGTTCTTCCTGCTACCGGTCGTTCTGACCGCCGTCTTCTCGATGACGAACATGACGACGGCGACCGGCATTTCCGGCGGCGTCTACCAGGTCGCGCCGAATTCGCTGATCACGCTCAAATCGACCATGCCCGATATCGCCGATCAGCTGGGCGAGCCGCGCTACACGATCGACGAAGCTGGCCTGAAGGCCCTCGAAGACCTGAGCCTCTCGTCAGCCATCGTCTCGGAACTGCGCGAAAAGCATATGAACGAGTTCTTCCCATCACGCCGCGAAATCGAGCGCATGATCAAGGACCTGAACGAGCGCCCCTCGACGCGCGAGGTCAAACAAATTTCCGACAAGTTCAACCGCTCGGTCGTCAATGCCCGATTCGACAGCAAGGACGAGCTTTTCTCTGCCCTCGATACGCTCGGCTTCAAGCTGACGCCTGACCAGAAGGAACAGGTCGCCAAGGCCACCTATACCGGTTGGGTGTGGACATCTGACAATTTCTCGCGCATGGCCTCCTCGCCGGATATGGCCCGCGTGCTGCTGAATACAGTGCTCTACGTCGCGCTGGTGCTGGTCATTTTCAATGTCGGCTATGCGCTGCTGCTTGCCATCTGGACGCATTATATGCCGGCGGCACCGGCTTCCTTCTTCCGGGGTGTCTGGCTGCTGCCGCGCATCACGCCCGTCGTCATCTATGTCATGCTCTGGAAATGGCTTGCCTGGGATACCGGCTTCATTTCCACGCTGATGGGCAATTTCGGTTATCCGCCGAAGAATTACCTGCTCGACAATGCCTATAATGCCTGGGTCTTCGTTGTCATGATCAATGGCTTCATCGGCGCCTCCATGGGCATGCTGGTTTTCTCGTCTGCGATGAAGGCTATTCCGAAGAGCCAGTTCTATGCGAGCGAGGTTGACGGCGCGTCGCGCTGGCAGCAGATCCGCTACATAATCTTGCCGCAGATGCGCTGGCCGATCCTCTTCGTCACCTGCTACCAGACGCTCTCGCTGCTCGCCTCCTTCAACGAAATCCTGCTTTCGACGAACGGCGGACCCGGCAGGGCGACCGAAATCTGGGCGCTCGCCGCCTATCATACGGCGCTCAACAACTACGCCGGCAACCTGGAATACGGTCTCGGCGCCGCCATGGCCCTCGTGCTTGTGGTCATCGGCGTGACATTGTCTCTAATCTATCTGCGCATCTTCAACTACGGCACGCTTGTCTCCAAGCCGCTGATCGAGGACTGACCCATGGCCGAAAAAGCGCAACCTTCCGCGAATTTCAGCAGTTGGCCGGTCATTGCCGCGCTCGCCGTCGTCAGCCTGCCGCTGCTTTTGATGTACGCCTATTTCTTCATCGACACGGTAACGGTGAAAGAGGCTGGCTCACTCATACCCTCCAGCTTTACCATCCAGCACTGGCGCTTCCTGTGGCAGACGACCGAAGGCAAGCCGAACATCTGGATCGTGACGCTCAACACGCTGCTTTTCGCCAGCTCCACGACGAGCGTGGTCGTCATCGTCTCGTCGATGGCAGGCTATGTGCTCTCGCGGCTCAATGTACCTGCGCGCGGCTTCTTCCTTGCCGGTGTCATGGTGCTCCACGCCTTCCCGTCGGTAACGCTGATCATCGCCATCTTCATCGTGCTGCAGATGATCGGCCTCTACAATTCCTTGATCGGCGTGATCCTGGTGAAAGCGGCGATCGATCTGCCGCTCGGTATCTGGTTGATGAAGGGTTTCTACGACACGGTGCCCTGGGAAATCGAAATGGCCGGCGTCGTCGACGGCGCTTCGCGGTTCCGGGTCTGGCGCAGCCTCGTGCTGCCGCAGGTCGGACCCGGCATCATGGCGCTCGGCCTCTTCTCGTTCCTGTCCGGCTGGGGCGAATTCATCCTGCCGCAGGTGCTGGCGCCCGGCAATCAGGTGCAGGTGCTCTCGGTCTATCTCGCCGGCTTCCTCGCCGACGATAACAATTATGATTTCAACATGTTCAAGGCGGTAGGCCTCTTCTACGTCATCCCGGTTCTGATCGCCTACGCACTCTTCCACAAATATCTCATGAACATCTATGGCGGCGGGAGCAAAGGCTGATGCGTATCCTCCTCGACAATTTTTCGAAGAGCTTCGGCTCCACCAAGGTCATCGAGAACATGAATCTCGAAGTCGGCAGCGGCGAGATGCTGGCGCTTCTCGGGCCCTCGGGCTGCGGCAAGTCCACAACGCTGTTTGCCATCTGCGGCATCCATCGCCCGACCGGTGGCCGTATTCTCTTTGGCGACCGGGACGTCACCGACCTGCCGAGCCAGATGCGCAATGTCGGCGTCGTCTTTCAGTCCTATGCGCTCTATCCGCATATGACGGTTGCAGAGAACATCGGCTTTCCGCTGAAGGTGAAGGGCGTCAATGCGGCCGATATCCGCAAGGAGGTCGAGCGCATTTCCGGCCTCGTGCAGATCGGCAATCTGATGGAGCGCCGGCCAGCCCAGCTTTCCGGCGGCCAGCAGCAGCGCGTGGCCCTTGCCCGTGCGCTCATCCGCAAGCCGGACGTCCTGCTGCTCGACGAGCCGCTTGCCAATCTCGATGCCAAGCTTCGGCTTGAGATGCGTTCGGAAATTCGCCGCATTCAGCGCGAAACGGGCATCACCGCCATCCTCGTCACCCATGATCAGGTGGAAGCGATGAGCATGTGCGACCGCATCGCCATCATGAAGGAAGGCGAGATCGTGCAGATCGCGACGCCGGCCGGGATGTATAGCGACCCGCGCACTGCCTTCGTCGCCGGCTTCCTTGGTAATCCGCCGATCACCTTCCTGCGTGGCGTGATGAAGGACGGCGCTTTTGCCATGCCGGAAAGCGAGATCCGCGTGCCGGTATCGGTCCAGGCCGCCGAGGGTGCCAAGCTGACGCTCGGTGTGCGTCCCGAACATTTCAATCCGGCCGGCGACATCGCCGTTCCCGGCAAGGTCACCTTTGCCGAAACGCAGGGCCGCGAGAACCTTTACGACGTGCAGCTTGCCGGCGGCTCGCTGCTGCGGTCCATTCAGCCGGTCCGCAATGACATCACCGTCGGCGACGAGGTGAAGTGGGCGATCGACAGCCGAGGCGTGTTCGTCTTCGATGAAGAAGGCCGGAGGCTCTGAGCGATGCGTGACTTCTCGTCTTTCTTCGAACGTTATGATTGGCCCTCGAACAAGGGATATCTGCCTTTCTGCATCGGCCATCGCGGTGCAAGTGGGCATGAGCGGGAGAATACCCTCGAAGCCTTCCAGCGCGCTGCCGAACTCGGCGCGGAAATGTGGGAGCTCGACACGCAACTCACCAAAGATGGTGTGGTTGTCGTTTCCCACGACGATCATCTCGAACGCGTCTTCGGTATCGACCGCCGAATTTCCGAGATGACGGCGGCCGAGCTTGCTGCTCTCGAAGGCGTCAACGTTCCGACCTTCGAGGCGGTCGCAGCCCTTGGACGGCGGACCAATACAGGCCTCTATATCGAGCTCAAGGCGCCGGGCACGGGGCTTCGGTGCTGGAAGCATCTTATTGAGAAAAACCAGCGCTTTGCCTGCCTCGGCTCTTTCGATACCGCGCAAGTGCGTGAGCTTCGCGATGCGGGCTGCGATTACCCGCTCTCGGTACTGGTCCGTGTTGGCCACGATCCGCACGCAGCTGGCGATGAAGCCGGCGCCGATATCCTGCACCTTTGCTGGGAAAGGGCCGGCGAGCGCCCGCAGGATCTGGTCACAGAAGAGCTGATGCGGCGAGCCTTCGGCGAAAGCCGTGAAATCGTGCTGTGGCACGAGGAACGGCCGGCCATTTTGTCCGACATCATGAAGCTTCCGGTACTCGGCATCTGTACGGACCTGCCCGATCTGATGCGCCCGGCCGCCAGGGATGAGAAGCATGGCAGACAAGGATAACAAGGGACCGAGGAAGGTCACGTCCTTCGACGTGGCACGTGTGGCGGGCGTCTCGCGCGCTGCCGTTTCGCGCGCTTTCACCCCGGATGCCAGTGTTTCGCCGAAGACGCGCGAGAAGGTCTATCAGGCGGCCAAGGATCTGGGCTACCGGGTGAACTATCTGGCTCGCAGCCTCACCAACAAGCGTTCCGATCTCGTCGGCCTTGTCGCCGCCGGCCTCGATAACCCGTTCCGCACGCTGCAGATCGAGCATCTGGCGCGGGTGCTGATCGCCCGCAATTTTCGCCCGATCCTGTTGCCGACCTCGAAGGAGGCGGACACCTCGACCGTCATCGGCCAGCTTCTGCACTATGCCGTCTCCGGCGTCATCGTCACATCGGACGCGCCGCCGACGGAGATCTGCGAGCAATGCGCAGCCGAAGGTGTGCCGATCGTGCTGATCAACAAGGGCGACGATATTCCCTTCGTCGACCGCATCATTTCCGATGATCGCATGGCAGGCCATCTCGCTGCCACGCATCTGATCGAAAGCGGCGTCAGCGCGCCGGCGGTCATGGCGGCGCCCGCTATCTCCTATACGGCAAGGCGGCGCGGTGAAGCCTTCGTGACGGCCTGTCGGCAACTCGGCCTCGAGCCGCGCATGATCGAACTGAAAATCAACGACTATAAGAGCGGCCACGACGCGGCCGCCGATCTTGTTTCGCTCGGTATCGACGGTCTGTTCTGCGCCAACGACTACATGGCCTGCGGCGTGATCGACCGCATCATGAAGGGGCTTGGCCGCGACGATGAGCCGCCGCTACGCATCATCGGCCATGATGACATTCCGCAGGCCAGCTGGTCGGCCTATGACCTTACGACCATCCGCCAGCCCTGCGATTTCCAGGCCGAACAAACGGTCGATCTGCTGATGACCCGCATGTCCGAACCGGATATGACCGCCCGCGTCGAATTTACCCCCGTGACGCTGATTAAAAGAAGGACTGCTTGATGAATTCCGCATTCGATGCCTCTGCTCTAACCGCGCGGGCGGAGGTCGCAATCGACGTGGCCCGCAAGGTTGGACGCGAGGCTGCGCGCTTCAGGCGTGAAGGACACCCAGGCACGCTGCATGTCGAAAACAAGGGATTGCAGGATTTCGTTACCGTCGCAGACAGGCAGGCAGAACAGTCGATCCGCGAAGGGCTGCTGGTGCGCTTTCCAGACGATACATTCATGGGCGAGGAAACCGGCGGCGAGTCCGGCTCCGCCGGCACCTGGGTCGTCGATCCGATCGACGGCACGACAAATTATATCAGAGGCTTCCGTCACTGGGGCGTCTCTATTGCTTTCGTCGTTGGTGGCAAGGTAGAGATCGGCGTGGTCTATGATGCGGCCAACGACCAGGTTTTCTCCGCGATCCGCGGCCGTGGCGCCTTCAAGGAGAGCCAGCCGATCCACGCTGCTCCGACGACCGATCCTGCCAATGCGATCGTCGTGCTCGGCCATTCGCGCAAGACGAGCTTTGACGACTATGCGGCGCTCTCCAAGCGGCTCTACGAGCGCGGCATGGATTATCGCCGCATGGGTGCAGCCGCAGTCGATCTCGTGCGCGTGGCGGAAGGTGTTTCCGACCTCTTCTACGAACGGCACTTGAATGCCTGGGATATGCTGGCTGGCGCGCTGATCGCCTCGGAGGCCGGTGCGAAGGTCGCCATTCCACCTGTCGATACGCTGCTGGAGGATGGCGGTCCTGTTATCGCCCATTCGCCTGGACTGGCAGAAGAATTCGCCTTCCTCGTCGAATTCGAAGGTCTGGCGGGCTGATCAGCCCGCCATGCGCTTCAGCCACGCCAGCTCGGTCGCCAGGGCTTCGTCCGTGGTGATCTGATCCGGCTTCAAAGCGACCAGTGCCGAGAAGTTCGTCCACTCCGCATTGCTGAAGCCGCCGTCGGGATCTTTCAGTGTGAAGGTCCAGGCATCGACCAGCTTGGCCTCGCCGTGGCAGAGCGCGATCATGTCGAGGCCGGCCTTCGCCGCATCGAGCAACATCGGCCAGTAAAGGTAGATTGTTTCTGGCTCCGTCGGGCCGCGCATATCTGCAAGCAGTTCCCTTTCGACCGCTTTCCAGCCTTCGGCTTTGGCGATATCGCCGAGCTTGTTGGTGGGGTCGATGCCGCGGCGCAGATGCGGCAGCTTCTCCTTGACGGCCAGGATCAGCTCCGGACTTCCAGCGCTGACGATGACGGAGGCGGAAATCTGCTGCAGGTGTTCTGCAAGATGGGCGATGCCCTTTTCGCCGATCGCCTCGTAATCGTCCTTCATATCGAACTGCAGCAGCGCGTCCGGATGGGCCGATTGCAGCATGGCTGCCAGATCCTCGCTGTAGAGGAGCGGACGATTGCCGTCCTTCATGCGCAGGTCGCGCAGATCCGCAAGGCTCTTTTGGGCAATGAGACCGCGCCCGGTCGTCTCGCCTTCCAGCTCCTTATCATGCAGCACGACGAAACCACCATCGGCGCGCACCCGCAGGTCGAGCTCCATCGAAGCGCCGGCCTTGAAGCCTTCGGCCATCACCTCGGCCGAAAACAGCGGGTCGGCCATACGCCGGCGCAGCCGGTGCCACTTCAGCAGGGGCGAATGGCCTTCAAACTCTATCCGAAGTCCGCCTGTATCGGTCATTCCATCATCCTCGACCTATTCGTCTCGGCCTCTTCGTGCATCGGAAAGGCCCGATTCTCAAGGGGCGGTGGCAGATTGGACTCGATCTCCCCGCCGCGGCTCCTCTTTTGCCGAACAAAGCCTTTTTCGTGAGCCAGTCTTCCGGCGGCATCGGCATGCGGCACAATTGCGCAAATTAGAATACTAATTTTGTAGACAATGTTTCCTGGCTCAGCGATCCGTGCGAAAATCGTGGCTCGGTTTTCCAGGAGGTGACGTATGTTTGCGGCATTCAAAACTTTCTTTGCGAAGCTTTTCCGAGACCGTGATCAACCGGTGTTCGAAACATCTGCCCGCGCGACGGAAGAGGATTCCGAAAGCCGTCTGCGTAGCCTGCGGGAGGAAGAATTCTTCTTCTGGCAGCCGACGCCGAATTCCTGGTACTGAGCGATCAGCTGCTATAAATCTTCGCGACAGCTTCCGATGCGGCGCCGATATTCGCCGGGAAGCCGGCCTGCCGAAGCGCAGCACCATAGGCCACGACATGTGCGAGCACCGTCTGGAAGGTTGCCCGTGCCCCTGTGTGGTTGATACGCATGAGGTGCGACGAGCCTGTCCCGACACCGGGCGTCAGTTCGACGCCCAACCCCGCCGCAAAACCAACCACAGAGGTGGGTTTAATTCCTGACGGTAAGGAGACCGTTGTCACGAGGTTCGATGCCTGTTCGGCCGGCACCCAAAGGTTGGCGCCCAGTGCTGCAAGTCCGGCCCGGCTCGCCGAAGCTGCTCTCTCATGGCGGGCGACGACCTGCCCGAGGCCTTCCGCCTCGACCCGGTCGAGGGCCGCTTCCAGTGCAAAGAATTCCAGCGGTGCCGGCGTTCCCGGTAACGCGCCGCAGCCGGCATCCACCCAAGCCTTCAGGTCGGCCAGCGACAGGATGGAATCACGCGGCGCACCGTCATGGAGGGCTAGTTCCCAGGCATGCTGGCTGACTGACAGCGCGGAAACGCCGGCCGGCCCGCCGAGTGCTTTCTGTGGGCCGATCACGGCGATATCGATGCCCAACGCGTCGACATCGAGCGCATGGCCGCCGACGGAAGCAACGGCATCAACTATCGTCACAATGCCTCGCGCCTTTGCGAGAGCGACGATCTCCGGCAATGGATTGAGTATACCGCTTGCCGATTCCGCGTGGACGAGTGCCAGTACGCTGACATCGGGATAGGCATCCAGCGCGACGGCGATTGCTCCGGCCTCGATAGGCAGGCCGGGCTGAGCGACGATATCGATGACGTCGGCACCGCCGCGTCGCAGCCATTGTCCAAACCAGCCGCCGTAGGCGCTGGTGACGACGTTCAGCGCGGAAAAGCCAGGTCTGGCAAGGCTGGTCGCAACGGCTTCGAGGGCAACCACCGCCTCGGCCTGCACCAGCAAAACGTCGTTGTCCGTCTTCAGGATCGTGCCGATACGACCGGCAAGGGCGGTGTAACGTTCGGCCGGATAGACCGGCGCACCATAGAACGGGTTCCAGGCGACTTCGGTCATGGGAAACTCCTTCAAACGGGTTCGGTTACAAGGCGCGGCACAGCCGCGACGAGCCGGCGCGCTGCATCGGATCGCGGGGCATTGACGATATCCGCTGCCGGTCCCTCCTCAACGATTCGGCCCGCATCCATGACCGCGATACGATGCGAAACCGCGCGCACCACCGCGAGGTCATGGGATATGAAGAGATAGGCAAGGCCACGCTCGCGCTGCAACTCGACCAGCAATTCGAGAATACGGCCGCGAACGGTCACGTCGAGTGCGGAAACGGCTTCATCGAGCACCAGCAGTGACGGTCGCGTTGCGATGGCGCGGGCGATGGCGACGCGCTGGCGCTGTCCGCCCGAGAGTGTGCGAACAGGGCGGGAGGCAAAGGCCGAGGGCAGACCAACGCGCTCCAGCAGGGTAGCGATTTCGGCCGGCCGCTGTTTCCTGTTCGCAATGGCATGGATCCGCAGCGGGTCGTCGAGAACGGAGCTGACGGATGCAAGCGGATTGAAGGCGCCGAGCGGGTCCTGAAACACCATTTGCATGCGCGCACGCCTGCGCCGCAGCTCGGCGCCGCGAAGCGCGAACCAATCTTGCCTTTCGAAGCGGATCGAACCGGAATCGGGCTCCAGCAAGCGTAACAGTACGCGCGACAGAGTCGATTTTCCACTGCCCGACGCTCCAACCAAGCCCAGGGTTTCGCCGGCTGCAATCGTCAGTGAAACATGGTCGAGAGCGGCAACCTGTCGGCCGGTGGAGGAATAGGCCTTGGATAGAGCCTCAACAGTCAGAAGCCCGCTCATGACGCTGCCTCGGCAATCAAGGGCGGCGTGGACAGATCGCGATGGCTTGCGATGAGGGCCGCGGTATAGCCATCGGCCGGCGATGACAGGACCGATCTGATAGGGCCGGCCTCGACCAGTTCTCCGATCCGGAAGACGGCGATTCGATCGGCGAAACCGGAGGCAAGTGCGATATCATGGGTGATGAAGAGCAGGGTCATACCTTCTTCGCGCACCAGCCCATCAAGAAGGTTGACGATCTCGGCCTGAACAACGACGTCGAGCGCGCTGGTCGCCTCATCGGCGATCAGCAAGGTTGGCTTGGCCGCAATCGCAGCCGCAATTGCCACACGCTGCCTTTGGCCGCCGGAAAGCTGATGCGGAAAGGCGCGCATGGCGCTCGCGGGCTGTGCTATGCGCACCCGATCGAGAAGCTCTTCGGCACGGGCATAGGCTCGCCGCCAGTCCAAGCCCAGGTGCTGTCGGGCAACTTCGGCGACCTGCTCGCCGATTGTCAGCACCGGATTGAGGCTGGTGCCGGGGTCCTGAAAGACGAAACCGAAATCGCGGCCGGGAAGCGGTGCATGACCAAGCGCCGGCCATGTTATGTCGCCTCTGATCCTGGCGCTCTTCGGCAGAAGTCCGGCAAGCGCTCGGGCAAATGTGCTTTTGCCGGAACCGCTTTCGCCGATGAGGGCCAGCCTTTCACCTTTGAGGACATCGAGGTCGATGGATTCCAGAGCCGCATCGCGCTCGTAATGGACGGAAAGCCCTCTCACGCTGCCGAAGAAATCACTCATCGCAATCCCTCCTCATTGCCAAGCGCCTTGCTCAGGCCCTCGCTAAAGAGATGAACGCCGAGCACCGTTATTGCCAGCGCCAGACCGGGCATCACCGAGAGATAGGCGGCCGAGCGCAGCACGCTGCGGCCTTCGGCGATCATTGATCCCCAGGTGGCGAGATTGGGATTGCCGAGACCGAGGAAGGAAAGGGCGGCTTCAGTGAGGATCGCGCCTGCGACAATAGTGGCGGACAGGGCCAGAACCGGAGGCAGCGCATTCGGCAGGATTTCCTTGAAGGCGATCTCAGCCGGGTGCATGCCGATCACGTGTGCGGCAGCCACATAATCCCGTTCGCGGATGGACAGCACTTGCGCGCGCGTCAGCCGCGCAGGATCGGCCCAGGTCCCGAGCGCAATGGCGAAGACGATGACCGGCGTCGAGACGCCGATGATGCTGACAAAGGCGAGCGCCAGTAGGAAGCCCGGAACGATCTGGAACGCATCGACGACGCGCATCAGTGCTTCATCGATGACACCACCGGCAAAACCGGCAGCCATGCCGACAAAAAGCCCAAGCACCATGGCGGACAGAGCAGCAGCGATACCGACGGCGAGCGAGGTGCGCGCGCCGTAGAGCAGGCCAGCGAGCACGTCGCGCCCCAATCTATCGGTGCCGAGCGGCAGGCTCGGATTGGTGAACGGCGTAAGGAGCGCCCGGCCGGCAATTCGTAGTGGATCTCCTGGCGAGATGATCGGCGCCAATAGACCGGCGACGAGCAAAGCTGAAAGGATTGCAAGCCCGATCGCACCTTCCGGAGTTTGAGAGAGACGGCGCAGCAGTGTCATGCCCGGCCCCCGGATGCGCCAATGCGCGGATCGAGCGTCGCATAGACCAGATCGACAATGAAATTAACGCAGATGACGAGAACAGCGCTGGAAAGGATAATGCCCATCAGCAATGGCGCGTCACGACCGTTGACGGCTTCCTGGGCCAGTCGGCCGAAGCCCGGAATGGCAAAGACGCTCTCGATCACCACACTGCCGCCGAGCATAGCCGCGGATTGCAGGCCGAGCATGGTAACAAGCGGCAGAAGCGCATTGCGTGCCACATGGCGAAGCACGATACGGCTGCGCGACAGGCCTTTGGCCCGGGCAAAGAGCACGAAATCGAGCTTCCAAGCTTCTTCCATACCGGAGCGCATGACGCGCAGGAACAGCGCGAGATAGATGAAGGCAAGTGCGCCAACCGGGAGGGCTAGGTGCTCCGCGATATCGAGCGCACGCGCGAGGCCTGTCTTGCCCGAGGCGATGGTTTCGATGCCAGCAATCGGCAGCCAGCGTAGCTTGACCGAAAAGAAGATGCTGAGCACCAATCCCAGCCAGAAGCTCGGAATGGCGTAGATGACAAGCGAGCCGATCGAGAGGAAGCGATCCCGCAGGCTGCCGGGCCTTGCGCCAGCCAGAATGCCGAGTGTCGAACCAAGCCCGAAGGAAAGTGCCGTGGCACTTCCCATCAAAAGCAGCGTGTTCGGCAGCCGCTCGACAATCAGATCCCGCACCGGCCGGTTGAAGGCCACCGACCAGCCGAGATCGAGGCGGGCAAGCGACGACAGATAGAGCCAGAGGCGGGCAAAGACCGATTGATCGAGGCCGTAGCTCTGCCGCAGCGACTTTATAAGGGCGGCGTCACCACCGCCGATCGAACCAAGATAGGCATCGACCGCATCGCCGGAGGCGGATTCCAGCAGGAAGAAGCTGAAGATCACGACGATCATCAGCACCGGAATGCTGCTGATGATCCTGCGTCTCAGGAGGAGAAGTGCACGTTTCACGCCGGACGAGGCCCCTGCAGCAATTGCGCCTTCGACCCTATCACGATTGCAGCGCGGTATCGCCCCAGTTCGAAACCGCCCAGCGCGGATTGTCGGACACATTCAGCACGGTGTCTCGGGCGACCGTGATGAAGCCCCATTCGGCGACGTTGATCAATGGCAGCTCGGCCACCACAAGCTGCTGGAACTTGTAATAGAGGTCGGTGCGTGCGGCCGTATCAACGGTCTCGGACGCCTGCTTGATGATCTTGTCGAGCTCGGCGCTGACATAACCGCCCTGGTTGGAGAAGGGCACGCCGTCAGGTGTTCCGGACTGCACGAGGATCGTCGTGGAAATTGCCGGATCACCGCGGAAGACCGGCGGGCCGACGGCGATGTCGAAGTCGTGGTCGGTATAGACGGCCTTCTGGTGGGCGGCCGCATCGGCATTGACGATGACGGCATCGATACCGACGGCAGCAAGCGCCTGGCGCAGATAATCGCCGAACTGGCGTGTCTCGTTGAAATAGGGTGCAGGGCGCAGCTTGAGTTGGAACCGATTGCCGTCAGCGCCTTTGGTATAGCCGCCCTGGTCCAGCAGCTCGTTTGCCGCCTTCACGTCGAAATTGTAGTTGGCGACATCGGCGGTGTAGAATTCTTTCGAATTCTTCGGAACGGGGCCGGTGGATTCTGTCGCATAGCCGAGAAAGATCGTATCGACGACAAACTTCTTGTCGATCGCATGGGCAATCGCCTGACGAACTCTGAGATCTGACAGCTCCTTGCGGCGATGATTGATCTCGATGACAAGCTGATAGGTTAGCGCCTCATAGCCCTTGGAAATCACCTTGATGCCATCGACCTTGGAGATGCGGTCGAGATCGGCAAGCGGCACGGCCGAGAAGGCAGCGAGATGGATCTCTTCTGCTTCGAGCGCGGCCCCGGCCGATTCACGGTCCGGCAGCACGCGGTAGACGATTTCGTTGAGCTTCGGCTCGCCCTTCTGCCAGTAATTTTCGTTGCGTGTCAGCCGGTAATATTCGCCAGGCTTGTATTCGGCGAATTTGAAAGGTCCGGTGCCAACGAGTGCATTGTTGGCCGGATTGGTGGCGATATCGGTGCCTTCGAAAATATGCTTGGGAACGACGCTGGTGACAGCCGGAAGCGCATTGCGGATGAGCTGGAACGGCGTCGGCTTCGAGAAGCGGAAGATCGCCGTATGATCGTTGGGCGTATCGACAGCCTGCAGATTGGCAAAGACCAAACGCCCGAGATTCTGAAGCGGTTTCCACACGTTAAGCGCCGAGAAGGCAACGTCGGCCGAGGTGAACGGCTTGCCGTCGTGCCAAGTGGCGTTTTCGCGCAGCTTGAAGGTCACGGAGAGCCCGTCCGGCGAGCCTTCCCATGACGTTGCAAGACGCGGTGCGAGACCGTCCGAACCTTCATAGGAAGCTTCCGCCAACGGTTCGATCACCTTGCTTGAAATGAAGAAAACGCCGTTCGAGGCGACGATGGCAGGATTGAGGTTCTTCGGCTCGGAGTCGGCTGCAACGATCAGACGCCCGCCGGCCGGCACATCCTGCGCCAGCGCAATACGCGACAGCGCCGTCGTTGCGAGCAGCAGCGCCGTGCCCTTCAGCAGGCCACGCCGAGAGATATCCGCAATAGTCATGCCCCCTCCTGATCCCTTAAAAATTCAATGATCTATATTCGAGCTGAAACCGTAAGTGTGACAGGAATTAAATTCGAACAGGATGACTAGGCGAGATATTTTTTGTCACCCAGCCATTATTTTTCAGCGGCCGCCGACGGCGAGCCGCGGAGCTTCGATGCCCAGGTTGCGATAGGCCGCTCCCGGATGCGGCGCAACCAGCCGCGGCCCCGCACCACCGAGTTTTTCGCGCAGCGTACCCTGACGGTATTCGGTCTTGTAGACGCCGCGCTTCTGCAACTCTGGCACCAGTAGGTCGACAGTGTCCTCGAAGCTTTCGGGCGTCACCGCATAGGCCAGATTGAAGCCATCAACATCTGTATCCTCGGCCCATTCCTGCATCAGATCGGCGACTGTCGATGGCGAGCCAACGAAGACCGGGCCGAAACCGCCGACGCCGACCCAATCGGCCATTTCGCGCACCGTCCATTCCTTGTCCGGATCGATGGTGGTGAAGGTTTCGACAGCCGATTGCACGGCATTGGTATAACGATGGCGCAATACCTCGTCCGGGCCGAACTGGCCGAAGTCGATGCCCGTCCAGCCCGATATCAGCGTCAGGGCGCCTTCGAAGGAGGCGTACTCGCGATATTCGTTGAATTTGCGCTGTGCCTCGGCATCCGTCTCCCCAAGCACGACGGTCTGCAGGTTGAAGGCGAGGATTTCGCGCGGGTTACGCCCCAGCCGCTCGGCGGCCTGGCGGACATTGGCGACATAGCGCTTCAGAACCGTCTTGGAGGGCGCAGCCACGAAGACGCATTCGGCATGCGCGCCGGCAAAATCCTTGCCGCGGCTGGAGGCGCCAGCCTGATAGAGAACGGGCGTGCGCTGCGGTGAGGGCTCGCTCAGGTGAATGCCGGGAACGTTAAAATACTTTCCCGAATGGTTGATCGGATGGACCTTTTCCGGATGGGTAAAGATGCCGCTTTCGCGGTCGCGCACGACAGCATCGTCCTCCCAGCTTCCTTCCCAGAGCTTGTAGCAGACCTCGAGATATTCGTCGGCGAGATCATAGCGGTCGTCATGGTTGGTCTGTGCCGGCTGGCCGATATTAAGCGCGCCGCTGTTGAGATAAGACGTGACGATGTTCCAGCCGACGCGGCCCTTGGTCAGGTGGTCGAGCGTCGAGATCCGCCGGGCGAATGTATAGGGGTGATCAAAGGAAAGCGAAGCCGTCAGGCCGAAGCCGAGATGCTCGGTCTCATAGGCCATGGTCGGTATGAGTTGCAGCGGATCGTTGACCGGCACCTGCGCCGAATGGCGAAGTGCTGCATCGACGTTGCCGTTCAGGACGTCATAGACACCGAGCACATCGGCGATGAAGAGACCGTCGAACTTGCCGCGCTCCAGCGTCTTTGCCAGATGCACCCAGTAGTCGAGGTCCTTATAGGTCCAGGACTTGTCGCGCGGATGCCGCCAAAGCCCTGGCGACTGGTGTCCGACGCAATTCATATCGAAGGCGTTGAGCCTGATTTCACGGGTCATTTTATTCTTCCTGCATCGGTCGGCGAGGTGCGGTTCAGGTGCCGACGGTTTTTCTGTTGATGAAGCTGAAGGCGAGCACGGCAAAGATGAGCGTGCCGGTACCGACCTGCTGCCAGTAAAAGTTCAGGCCCGTCAGCAGCAGGCCGTTGGCGACGATGCTGAGGAGCAGGACGCCGAGAACGGTGCCAAGCACATTGGGCCGACCGAGCGGCGACAGCGTCGTGCCGATGAAGGTGGCGCCGATGGCGTTCAGCAGGAACGCATTGCCGGAGGAGGGGATGTAGACGGTCACGGTCGCCGTCAGGATAAGGCCGGCAACGGCGGCAATCAGCCCGGCGAGAATGAAGGTGGCGGCCACAGGGACGCCAAGCCCGATGCCGGAATAGCGCACGACGCTTGGCTGAATACCGATTGAGACCACCACCCGCCCGAAACGCGTCCAGGCAAACACGGCTGCTGCACCGGCAATGACGACCGCGGCGATCACCAGCGGAACGGGCACACTGGCGATCGTGCCGTGACCGACGAAGCGGAAGGCGTCCGGCACGCCCGAGGGCGGCAGATAGACCGGATTTCCGCCATTGGTCAGCAATTGCTGGATGCTACGACCTATAAACAAGGTGCCGAGTGTCGCCAGAAATGGTGCAACGCCGATCACGGACACAAGAACAGCATTGAACGCGCCGACCAGTGCGCCGGCTGCAAGGCCGGCGAGCAGCGCGAGCGGCACCGGCTGGCCCGCCAGAACGAGGGAGACGAAGGCGAAGCTTGCAAAATCGACGGCCGTGCCGACCGACAGATCGATGCCGCCCGCGGAGACGGCGAAGGTCATGGCGATCGAGACGATGGCGAGCAGCGTGAAATTGTTGACGAGAATGCTCTGCAGGTTGCCGGGAGTGAAGAAGGTTGGCGCCAGGATCGAGAAGACGGAGAAAACCACGATGAGCGCCACGATCAGGCCAAAGCGTGCGAGGCCGGCGAGCGAGCGGCCGGCTGAAGTCGAGGCGGTCATGTCAGATCTCCCGCTTGCGCAGCAATGTCGTGGCCGACACGACGATCAGAATGAGAAGCCCCTGCACGCCGCTGACGAGCGTGCTCGGCAGGTTCAGGAGCTGGAAGCCGTTGGTGAGGAAGCCGATGAATAGCGCCGATATCAGTGTTCCCGGAACAGTGGGCACCAGCCGACGCGAAAAGACCGAGCCGAGCAATGCGATAACGACGACGGGCAGCAGCGCTTCGCCCGAACCGGTCGTGCTGCCGCTGAGATAGGAAACCGAGAGAATGCCGGCAAAACCACCGCAGAACCCGCTGGCAATGAAGGCCCCGGCAAGCAGCCGCTTGAGCGGCAGGCCAGCGGCGCGCGCGGCATCCTGAAATTCGCCGACGGCATAAAGCCTCAGACCGACTGGCGTATATTGCACTATCGCGGTGGCAATTGCTGTAAACCCGATCAGCACATAGGCGAGAATGGGAATGCCGAAACTGTCGGAAGCCGAGACCACTGTCAGAAAATCGGTCGAGGCGGGCACGACGGTATTCTGCGTTAGGACGAGTTCGAGACCGGCGACGATATTCATCACTGCGAGCGTTGCTAGCAGCGGGACGATGCCCGCGAGCACGACGGCGACAGCGTTGACCGCGCCGATCGCAAGCCCGGTCAGCAAGGCCGCAGCCACCGCTGTTGCGTCGCCATAGCCGAGCTGGATCAAAGTCGCATAGACTGCAGCACTCAGGCCCATATTGGCGGCCAGCGACAGGTCGATGCCGCCGGTGACGACATTCGACCCCCCCGCGATCAGCACTACGGTCAAGCCGATCGCCAGCACGCCCGAAATGGCGGACTGGCCGAGAACATTGCCGATATTGCCGACCGACAGGAAGTAGGGCGCCGTCAACGAGAACACGACGAGGATGGTCGCGAAAGCAAGCAGCGAGCCGAAGCGGAGCACCGCGACGGCTGCTGCGCCCTTGGCTTGCGGCACGGGGTCGGAGGAAACGGCGGGATGGGGCGCGAAGTGAACGTCAACCGACATGGCGCAATCCTTCCGAAGCGCCGGTCGAGATCGACAGCACTTCATCCGTTGTGGTTTTGGAGGAGTCTAGCTCTCGGATCAGCCGACCGCGGAAGAACACCAGGATCCGGTCCGTGATGCCGACGAGCTCCGGCAGGTCGGAGGAGAGGACGATGACGCCGGCGCCACGCGCCGCAAGTTCGCCGATCAGCGCATAGATCTCGACCTTCGAGCCGATATCGACGCCGACGGTCGGTTCATCCAGCAGGTAGATTTCCGACTGGCGGCTCAGCCACTTGGCGATCGCCACCTTCTGCTGATTGCCGCCCGAGAGTGTGCGGACCAGCGCATCGCGCCCGGCCGTCTTGATCTGCAGCCGCTTGATCAGGTCCTCGGTATCGGAGCGCTCACGCCTGCGATTGAGGAAACCGAAACGGCTGTAACGGGCAAGACTCGGGAGCGTGACATTTTCGGTCACGCTAAGATCGAGGCCGACGCCATGTCCGCGTCGATCCTCGGGAACAAGTGCAAGCCGACGGTCGACGGCCTTTGCCGGGCTGCGCGGCTGTGCTGCTCGACCTTCTATTTCAATCTCGCCGCTTGCGGCCTGTTCCAGACCGAAGAGCGTGCGGATCAGGTCTTTGGCGCCGGAGCCGAGCAGACCGGTGATGCCGAGCACCTCGCCACGCCGTAGGCTGAAACTGACATCGTCAAACCGGTTGGGCGCTGAAAGCCCCCGGATGTTCAGGATCGTTTCGCCGAGGTCGACCTGGCGCTTGGGGAACATTTCGGCGATGTCACGCTCGATCATCAAGCTGGCGATCGCCTTGGCCGAGGTCTCTCCTATCGGCAGCGAGGCCACATCCCGACCGTTGCGCAGCACGGTGACGTGATCGCAGAGTTCTTCGATCTCGTTGAGGTAATGCGAGATGTAGATGATGGTTACGCCTTCGTCGCGCAGCTGGCGGATCAGGCGAAAGAGGATCTCGGCCTCGCGCCGCACCAGGGATGCGGTCGGCTCATCGAAGACGAGAACTTTCGGCTGATGGAGCAGTGCTCGGGTGATCTGGACGATCTGCCTTTCGGCGGTCGAGAGCTCGCCGATAAGGGCATTCTTCGGCAGATTGATCCCGAAATAGTTGGCAAGGAGCTCGCTCGCACGCTTTTGCATCGCCCGGCGATCGAGGAAGGGAGTTTTCGCAAGCCGCGTCTCGCGGCCGAGGAACAAGGCCTCGCCGACGGTGAATGTCGGCACCAGCAGCCTGTCCTGATGGATGAAATGGATGCCGAGCTCTTCGTTGAGATGCGGCGTCAGCCGATCATAGGCTTTGCCTTCGATTTCAATCGTGCCCTCGTCTGCGACATGCAGCCCTGCAAGCAGCTTGATCAGCGTCGACTTACCGGCGCCGTTCTGTCCGACGAGGCCGTGGACGGTGCCGCGGCGTATGGCGAGCGATGCGTCGGCGAGCGCCTGGGCACCGCCGAAGCGCTTGACGATGTGATCGAAGCGAATGATGACATCTTTACTGTCGGTCGCTTGCGTCGGGACGGGTTCAGTCATGATGCCGCTTTCCAGGGACATGCAGACCCTGCGGCGCTAGCCGCAAGGTCTGCCTTGATATCAGCCGATGCCGAGCTTCTTGATGATCTCGGAAACGTTTTCCTTGTTGGCGAGCAGCGCCGGAACATAGGTCTCGCGCGGCAGCGTCTGGCCGGCGAGCAGCTTGGCGACGTTGCGGACTGCGACACGGCCGATTTCGGCGGGCTGCTGAGCGGCATCGGCGCCAGCCGGCGAGTTCTTGTCGGCAACGAGCTGGAGAACCTCCGGGCTGCCATCGACGCCATAGGTGCGGATCTCGTTGCGGCCGGCGGCGGCGATCGCCTGCGTGGCGCCGAGCTGTGGAATGTCCCAGGCCGACCAGACGGCCTTGATCGAGCCCTTGTCCGGATATTTGTTGAGGATCGCGGTGATCTGCGTGAAGGCGTCCTGAACCGTATTCGGGATGACGTCGCGCAGTTCCGGCTGGATGATCTTCACCTTCGGGAAATACTTGACGACGTTGACGAGCTGGTCGTAGCGGATGGCGCAGGGTGTCACGCCGTAGAAGCCGTTGAATACGACGATATTGCCTTCGCCGCCGATGTCAGAGACGAGCTGCAGGGCGAGATCCTTGCCGATGCCCCAATTGTCCGATGTCGTGTTGTTGATCGAATTGGTCGAGCCGACATCGACGGTCAGTACCGGGATGCCGGCGTCACGGGCCTTCTTCAGCCAGGGATCGATGACGCTGAGCGTGCCGAGGATCTGGACGATCGCATCCGGCTTCTGGGCTACGAGCGTCTGAAGCTGGGCGATCAGCTTGCCGTCGTTACGGCCGGCATCAACGGCGATCGGTTCGCCGCCAAGCCGCTTCACCTCTTCGATCTGGGCATTATAGACCTGCAGATCGAAATAGTGGTCCGTACCAGTGGCGCTGATGGCGATGCGCTTGCCCTTCAGGGAAAGCCCCTCGTCGTCGGCCCTTGCGGCGGGTGCGGTCAGCATGCTGGCGCCTGCAAAGGTCGCGCTGGCGACAGCCGCGAGCTTCAAGATTTCACGGCGTCCGAAGCCGCCTCCAAGTCCTTCATTCATAACGATACCCTCTCAATTTGATAGTCTGTAAATTATATAGATTTAAGGCGCATAAGAGGTACGTTATTCCAAAAGCACACCGTCGCAGGAAATTTTCTGAAGCTAAAGCCTGGCTTCAGCGATCGCTGTTGCGGCCGAGCCCATAGGTCAGGGCAAGTGCTCCCACGAGCACGGCACCCTTGACGAAATCCTGCGTGTAATAGGGCGCGTTCAGCATGGTCAGGCCGTTGAGCAGCACACCGACGAAGACGGCGCCGGCAATGGTGCCAAGCACGTTGGGTCGACGCAGGTTGAGAACGGCAAAACCGATGAGGGCGGCCGCGACCGAGTCCATCAGCAGCGAGCCGCCGGAGGAGACGTCGCCGCGCCCGACACGGGCCGCGATTACGATGCCACCGAGGGCTGCCAAGGTCCCCGAGATGACATAGGCCAGCGTCTTCAGCCGTGTTGTGGACGCGCCGGCAAGCCGCGTCGCCACCTCATTGCCGCCGGTCGCAAAAAGCAGCCGGCCGATGCGCGTTCGTTCGGTCAATACGAAAAGGACGATGGCGACGACGGCCATCAGCACGACAGAAACGGGGAGGGTGGCAAACAGGCTGTAGCGGCCGATCAACAGGAAAGCCGGATCATAGGCACCGGTCGCCTTGGAGCCGTCGGGCAGGACAAGGCCGGCTGAGATCGACCGCCCGGCGGTCGGGATGAGCTGCAGGCCGGAGAGCAGGAACATCATGGCAAGCGTCGCCAGCAGATCGGGTACGCGCAGTCGCACGATCAGGAGGGCATTGACGAGCCCGACCGCTGCGCCGAAGGCAAGGACCAGCGGCACGGTGGCGAAAACATCGAGATGCCAGACGATCATAGCATAGCTCGCGGCCATGACGCTGGAGGCGGCCACCGCGCCGATCGAGAGATCAAAGCCGCCGACGGCAAGTGTCACCGTCACACCGGCGCCGAGGATCGCAACGACCGATACGGCCTGCAGGATGCTCATCAGATTGCCGATGTTGATGAAGGCCGGTTGGGCGATGGTGAAGCCGATCACCATCAGCCCGAGCAGGATGAACACCGCCCCGGCGCGCAGAAAGCTGCCGAGTGCCAGAGCGCGGCTATCCTGGCTGCGGCTATGCGGGGCAGCGCCGGTCTTTGGCAGGGCTTCTTCGTCGATGGTCGTCATGCGGAAATTTCCTGTGAAGCTGAAGAAGAGGCGATGTCGACGAGATCGGGCAGCAAGCTGTGATGGTCGATCGTCAGGATGCGGTCGGCGACCTCATAGGCCTCTTCGGGATCGGATGTGGCGATCAACGTCGCGCGGTCGGTCCGTGCCCGGATCGCCTGGATGATGTCATGGCGGGCGCCGACGTCGACCCCCTGGAACGGCTCGTCGAGTAGCAGCAGCCGGCTCGGCTCCGCCTCCCAGCGGGCGATGACCGTCTTCTGCTGATTGCCGCCCGACAGTGACCAGATCGAGGCGAGCGGACCGGGGGCCTTGATGCCCAGCCGGGAAATGGCCTGCTCTGCTTCGCGCCGCTCGCGGCTACCGAAAAGCAGACCGCTCGGATACCATTTGGCAAGATGCGGCAGGCTGATGGTGGCCGCGAGCGAATTGCCGGGCCAGGCGGCCGGCATCAGCGAGGAGCGATGACGATCCTCCGCCGCCATGGCGACGCCTGCGGCAATCGCCTCGCCCGGCGATTTCGGCCGGTAGGGCTTGCCGTCGAGCTGCATCGCGCCGTCAGCTAGGTCTCGAACGCCGAAGATCGCCGACAACAGGCGGCTTTTGCCGGCGCCCAGCACGCCGGTAACGGCAACGACCTCGCCTTCGTGCAGGGTCAGGTCGAAGGGCTTGCTTGACGGCAGGAGGCGGATGCCGTGCATCTCGAAAACGGCTGAGCCCGTTGCTGGGCGGGCGTCCGGCCGCGCAGCTTCAAGCCTGCGGCCGATCATCGTTTCAATGGCGCTTGAAAAGTCGATCGGCCGGTTGAAGCTGCCGACGATGCGGCCGCCGCGCATGACGAGCGCTCGATCTGCGATCGCCTCGAGATCGGCGGTCCGGTGGGAGATATAGAGGATGGCAAGGCCTTGCGCCCGCAAGGTGAGCAGGATGTCGAACAGGCGCCGGCTCTCATCCGCCGAAAGGCTTGCGGTCGGCTCGTCCAGGATCAGCAGCTCGGCCTTGTTGGCAAGCGCGCGGGCGATGGCGACGAGCTGCCGGTCGGCCGCGGTCAGATCGCCGAAATCCCGGTCGAGCGGCAGGGAGAAGCCGGCGGCATCGAGCATGGCGCGCGCTTCGCGCCGTACGCTTGTCCGGGAGAGAAAGAAGGGCGTGCTGCCTTCGGCAAAGCGATGCAGCAGCAGGGCGTCGGCAACCGTCAGCCCCGCCGCTCCGACAAGATCTGTCGACTGATGGACAGTGACGACGCCAGCCTTTGCCGCCTCGGACGGCGTTTTCGGAGAAAAGGGCCGGCCGTTCAGGCTGATTGTGCCGCCATCGGCCGCAAGCACGCCGGAGACTATCTTCACAAGCGTCGATTTGCCGGCGCCATTGGCTCCCATCAGCGCGACGACCTCACCCCGCTCGATAGAGAAATGGGAGCCTGAAAGCGCGCGTGTGGACCCGAAACTGCGGGTGATATTGTCGACATGAAGGAGTGGCATCGGGCAAATCCGGGACTGCTTTTAAGCCGCGATATTGGCCTGACACATGCCCGAACTTCGAGGCAAGCCTTGCCTCGGTCGGAAGGCGATGGGAACAAAGAATCTCCTGAACCCGCAAAAATCGGATCATTAAATCTACTAAAAACATAGAGTTTATATCTAATAATTTTATGCGTCGCAGGGAGCTGCCAACCTGTCAGACGACGCTCCCGATTGACCGGAAGGACCGCGACGATGAAATCCCTCGCACGGCTGACGCTCTCTGCAGCCGCAATTTCTTTTTCTCTCTATCAGACCTCCTTTGCCGCCGGTCTCAACGGCGCACCGGCGCCCTTCGATAAGGGCGGCGTCAAGGTGGCGCTGATCAGTTACATCTCGGCGGGTGACTTCTTCCAGGCTTATCAGGCCGGTGCGGAAGCCCAGGCCAAGGCGCTGGATATCGACCTGCGTGTGTTCCCCGGCCGGCAGGATGCCGCCGAGCAGCGTGAGCAGATCCTGCAGGCGATCAATCTTGGCGTCGCCGGCATCGTCGTCGATCACGGCCTGCCGGAATCGCTCGGCGATGTCGTCCAGCAGGCGTTGGACAAGGGCATCAAGGTCGTCGCCTTCGACGTCAACCTCAACAATCCCAAGGTGCCGCAGGTGGAGCAGAGCGACCACGAACTCGCTCAGCTCGGGCTCGAACAGGTGGTGAAGGATAACGGCAAGAGCTTCAATGCCGGTTATGTCTATGTCGCCGGCTTCGCGCCGCTCGACCGCCGCAACGAGGTCTGGGAGAAGTTCAAGTCGGAGAATTCCGGCGTCGTTGAAAAGGCGCGCTTCGGCAACGTGAGCGACACAACCGCGACCTCGACGGCCGATCAGGCCAAGGCCGCACTGACCGCCAATCCCGATATCAGTGTCGTGTTTGCGCCCTATGACGAGTTTGCCCGTGGCGTAAAGCTTGCCGCCAACGATCTTGGTATCGCAAACAAGCTGAAGATTTATTCGGCCGACGTTTCGACCGCTGACATTCAGGAGATCACCGAAGAGGGCAGCTCCTGGGTTGCGACCGTCGCCACCAACCCGGCTGTCGTCGGTGCGGTCTCCGTCCGCGCCGCGGCTCTGCAAATTGCCGGACAGGACGTCCCCCATCAGATCACAGTCAAGCCGACGCTGCTCACGCAGGAAAGCCTGCGCGCCGCCGGCGTCAAGACGATCGAGGACCTGGCGCAGAAGATCCCGGCCTTCAGCACAAGCGACGCGGCAACCGCTAGCTGGATCCCGGACAAGCTTTTCTAGGCTGCCTGCCTCGATCTTCCGGCGGGGGTTGTGCGGCCCCCGCCGGCCCATTTTTTCAGGAAATCGGAGTTTCGACCCATGAGCCAGTCCAATGTCGTCTTCGCGACCAATCGCAGCACGACGCGAGAGGACCTCTTTGCCCGCGCCGAGGAAATCTCGACCGATCTTTCCAATCGCGCCGCCGAACTCGACCGCGACGGTCGCCCGCCTCTTGCGGAGATCGTCAAGCTGAAGAATGCCGGCCTGCTGAATGCCTTGCATGATCAAAAGATCGGCGGCGGCGGCCTTGATTGGGTGGATGGCTTGCGGCTGGTGCGTATCCTTGCGCACGGCGAAAGTTCCATCGGCCAGCTGCTCGGCTATCACTTCGTCAACAGCCAATATGTCTACTGGGCGCTCGAGGAAGCCCGTGCTCATGCGTTGGGTACCGAAACCGTGGCGAAAAACCTCTATTGGGGTGCTGCCGTCAATCCGCGCGATCCGGGCCTTGTGCTCACCCGCCGCGGCAATGGCTATGTGCTGAACGGGCGCAAGTCCTTCTCCACCGCCGCCCATGTCTCCGACTATATCAATGCCAATGCCACGCTCGACGACAAGATCGTCGGTTTCGCCGTGCCGACCAACAGGCCCGGCTATCAGGCCAATGACGACTGGGACAATTTCGGCCAGCGGCTCTCCGACAGCGGCAGCGTCGAATTCCATGATTTCCCTGTCTATGAGGAAGACTTCGTCGGCGCCCCGGCTGCTCTCGATGCTGCCTCACCGGTGCTTTCCACCTTCAATACGCCGCTCATCCAGCTCGTTTTCGTCAACTTCTATCTCGGCAGCGCCGAAGGCGCGCTCCAGGCTGCTGTCGATTATGTGCGCACGACGACGCGTCCTTGGGTCACCTCGGGCGTCGAGCGGGCTGCAGACGATCCCTATATCCTGGAGCGGGTGGGAGAGTTCACCGCCGCGCTGAAAGCTTCTGCCGCCTTGGCCGATGCGGCAGCCGCCGCCGTTCAGGCAGGTCTCGCAAAGGGCCATAGTGTCACCGCCCGCGAGCGCGGCGAAGCTGCGGCAGAAGCCTATGCCGCCAAGGTGCATGCAACCCATGTCTCGCTCGATATCACCTCGCGTGTCTTCGAGCTGACCGGCGCGCGCTCCACGGCGGAGAAATATCGCTTCGACCGTTTCTGGCGCAACGTGCGCACCCATACGCTGCACGATCCGGTCTTCTACAAGGCCAAGGAAGTCGGAGAGTTCGTACTGAACGGCAAGATTCCCGAAGTCAGCCTCTACAGCTAAGCTCAGGAAAATAGGCAAAAAAGAACCCCATTTCCGGTGACGGAGATGGGGTTTTTAGTTGAGGAGAGGGTTCAGAGCGCGCCGTTCTTCGGCGGGATCGCGCCGTTCAGGTGGTAATTGCCGACGACATGGTACTTCCAGCGCACGGGATCGTGCAGCGTGTGGGTGCGTGCGTTGCGCCAGTGTCGGTCGAGATTGAGGTCGCTCTTGACCGCAGAGGTTCCGGCAAGCTCGAAGAGTGTGTTGGTGGCCTCAATGGTGATCTCGGTCGTCAGCACCTTGGCGGCAGCAACCGCAAGCGTCGCTTCGACAACGGTCTTTTCTGTCGTCTCGATCTGCGCCGCATCGACCTTGCGGCCGGCTCGTTCGAGGAGTGCCGCCGCAGCTTCCAGCCGGATCGCGATCTGCCCGACCTTGGAGATCGTCAGCGGATCCTCGGCGGCGCGCTCCACGCCGCTATCCATCCAGGGGCGTGACTTGGTGCGCACGAATTCGAGCGTCTCGGCGAAAGCGGCACGCGCGATGCCGAGATCGATGCCGGCATGGACGATCTGGCCGACCGAGCCAATCGTCGTCGGGCGCTCGAAACCCTTGTGATGCAGGACGACGGTATCGGCATGGACATAGACATTCTTGAGGATCGTGGTGCCACTGCCGGTCGTACGCTGGCCAAAGCCGTCCCAGTCGTCGAGGATCTCAACACCCTCGGTCCCTTTCGGCACGAAGGCCATGACAAGCCGGTCTTCCTCATCAAGCGCGAAGACTGTGATCCAGTCGGCAAACAGTACACCGGTCGAGTAATATTTCTGGCCGTTGATGCGGTAGCCGGGTCCGTCCCTGACGATGCGCGTATTGTAGTGGCCGACCGTCTTCGTACCGCGCTCTGAAAGCGCATTGCCAAAACGATCGCCGGCAAGCGCCCGGCCGAAGAAATACCGTTTCTGCTCCTCGCTGCCGTCGGTGCGCAGGGCTTCCAGAATATAGAAATGGTTCTGCGGGATCTGGCCGATCGAGCCATCGGCTTCGGCCAGGATCGCGGTCACTTCGGCCAGCACGGCATTCGAAACATCAAGCCCACCATATTGCGCTGGAACGGCAATCGCCAGCAGGCCGGATTGCGCCACCGCGTCGAGTTCGGCGAAAGGCAACCGGCGCTCGGCATCTCGCGTGGCGGCCGTGGCGGCAAATTGAGCGCCAAGCCTGCGGGCCGTCTCAAGTGCCTCCTCGTCGCTGGCTATGCGGGCGGCCACGGGCCGGATCTGGTCTTGCTGCCTGAGCACGGTCGTCATTGATTTCTCCAGTTCTGAGCGTGATATGGGTGAAAGAAATCGGAGCGACAGGTAAGATTATAAATTCTATAGATGTGATAGAAAATGGAAAGTGCTTGCTTCTGCGAAGCGCGTCGGCACGGCTAACGTCTGCCCCTATCCATCTCACCGGGAATTGACCGGGTTGCCGGTGAAATCGCCGCCAGAAAATGCCAATGCTGATCTCGAATTGCTGTGCGCCAACGCCTACGTAACCCAAACGGATACGTCGTTCCGGCATCACCGTTCAGCAGAGGGCAGGCGGCCGCTTCGCCCGATCCATGAGGAAAAACATGACCCGTTCACGGCAGTTGCGCCTCGGCGCCTTCATGCGTCCCGTTAGCCTGCACACCGGCGCATGGCGCTATCCCGGCTCCTATCCGGATGCCAATTTCAATTTCTCCCATATCAAATCCTTCGCGCAGAAGCTCGAGGCCTCGAAATTTGATGCCTTCTTCATGGCCGATCACCTGGCGGTGCTCAACATGCCGGTCGAAGCGCTGAAACGCAGTCACACCGTGACCTCCTTCGAGCCCTTCACGCTGCTGTCGGCGCTTGCCTCCGTCACCGAGAGGATCGGGCTCGCTGCAACGGCATCGACGACCTTCGACGAGCCCTACCATGTGGCCCGCCGTTTCGCTTCGCTCGATCACATCAGCAATGGCCGCGCCGCGTGGAATATCGTCACGACCTCCAATCCCGATGCTGCGCTCAATTTCGGCCTTGACGAGCATGTGGAACATGGCGAGCGCTACAAGCGGGCGCGCGAGTTCTACGATGTCGTCACCGGCCTCTGGGACAGCTTCGCCGACGACGCCTTCATTCGCGACCGCGAGAGCGGCATTTATTTCGATCCCGAAAAAATGCATGTGCTCAACCATAAGGGCGAGGAACTGAGCGTGCGCGGGCCGTTGAATATTGCCCGACCGGTTCAGGGCTGGCCCGTTATCGTGCAGGCCGGCCAGTCGGATCCCGGCCGCCAGCTAGCCGCGGAAACTGCCGAAGTGGTCTTCTGTTCGCCGCGTGATCTCGAAGGCGGCAAGGCTCTCTATGCCGACATCAAGGGCCGGATGGAGGCGATCGGCCGCAACCGCGATCACCTGAAACTGCTGCCGGCCGCCTTTGTTGTCATCGGCGACAGCATCGAGGAGGCGCGCGCCAAGCGCCTCGCCCTCGACAGTCTCGTTCACTATGACAGCGCCATCGCCTCGCTGTCGATCGCGCTTGGCCATGATGCCTCGGGTTTCGACCCGTATGCGCCGTTGCCCAAGGATATTCCCGATACCAATGCCAGCAAGACCGGCCGCGCCCAGGTCATTAAACTGGCGCAGGAGGAAAACCTGACAGTGCGCCAGCTTGCCCAGCGTTACGGCGGCTATTCCGGCCTCGCCTTCGTCGGCACGCCCGAGAGCATTGCCGATGAGATGGAGCGCTGGATGGACGAAGAGGGCTCCGACGGCTTCAACGTCGTCTTCCCCTACCTGCCGCAGGGGCTCGATGATGTCACCATGCGCCTGGTGCCCGAGCTGCAGCGCCGCGGCTTGTTCCGTAGGGAATACGAGGGCACGACGCTGCGCGAACATCTCGGCCTACCGCGACCGGAAAACCGCTTCTTCAGCTGAGCCCGTCAGGGGTGAGCGGCGATCAGGCGGAGCGATCCTTCGAAGAAGGGCTGCATACGCAAATGTCCGTAGCGGGCATCCCACGTGCCGTCCTCGAGGTCGCGGCCGAGTTCGGTCACGAAGCGTTCGCCGATCGATGGATCGACGAAGCTCCAGGCCGAGTTTGCAAGCCGGGCGCCGGGATCGAGAATGAGTTCCGGGCGGCCATAATAGGCCTCACCGAAACCATCGATGCAGGCAAGCGGGATCGGCTGTGCCGCCGAGATGATCGGCAATGGTCTGCATGGCCGGATAGCGGCTCGCCTCGACGGCGATCATCTCGGGTGCGTAGTCAAACAGCCAGGAGCGTTCCAGCTCATCGGGATCGCAGCTTAGGACCAGCACCGGGCCGCGCGAAACACGACGCGTTTCTGAAAGACCAGCCTTGAGGTCCGACCATTGATGCACAGTGAAGGTCGCCATGCTCGCGTCGAATGATTGATCTGCGAAGGGAAGTTTTTCGGCCGTTGCATCGATTGCCTCGGGCAGATGGTCCGGACGTTGGGCGCGCATGGATGCAGAAGGTTCGACAGGTGTCACCTTCCGGTCGACCGGCTCGTAGGAACCTGCACCGGCGCCGACATTCAGAACGGTCTCGGCGTTGCCACCTGCGACACAGAGCCAGACCGTCGCTATTTCCTGACGACGCCGACCCGCGCCAGCACTTCGCCGGGAATGGCGTAACGCTGGACAATATCCTTGTTATTGCGTAGCCCGCAGATCTCGCGCTGGACGAAGAGCGCCCAAACGGCATCGGACGCATCGTTGATCAGCGTTTCGCGCTGCTCAACGCTATGGCGATCGGGATTCCAGGCCTTCAGGGCTGAGAGAGCCGATTCGACTTTGAGACCGTTGCGTCCGAGTGAATTGGCGCGCTCCGACATGAGCTCGTATTCGAGTACATTCACCCCGCCTTCGGCCGAAAAGGACTGCCTGAAGGATTGCGGCGGGCGAACGCTCATCGGACGATCCCTCGCTGGATTATTGCGGCTGCACGCCGGTGACCTGGACATAGACCCAGGCCAATGCAAACACGATGATCACCGCGGCGATGATCACAAGCTTGCGGAGCATGGGATTGGGGGCTTTCGGCGGGGGCTTCGGCTTGCGAAACTTGATAACGTTATCGCTCATTGTCTTGCTGTCTGGTTCGTTCTTCCCACAGCAGTAACGCATATCGACGGATTTGGCACCCGTGTCGTGCCCAAATATATACTTTTCATGTGGGGCTGCCGGCGAGGCACCGGCAGTCCCAACGTCGAACCGATCAGCGCGCTGCCCAATTGGCGCCGCGGCGGAAGATCGTCTTCATCTGCGGCACCTCGAATTCCTTGGCGACATGGCCGAGTGACGAATAGAAGACGCGACCCTTGCCGTATTTGCGCTTCCAGACGACAGGCATGGTCACGCCATCGATCCAGTAGGCATGTTCGCCGGTAAAGGTCGTCGTCGCCAGCACCTCGTTCGAGGGGTCGACATGCATGTAATACTGCTCGGAATTATAGGGGAAATCAGTGATCCCCTCCATCAGCGGATCGTCCGGCCGTGTGATGTTGACGGTGTAGTTGATGATATTGCCCGGATGGGCAACCCACTGGCCGCCGATGATGAACTGGTAATCGGTCGATTCGCGGAAGCTGTCGCCGGCGCCGCCGTGATAGCCGGCAATACCGACGCCGCTTTCGATCGCGGCAGCGAGGTTCTTGACCTCTTCCTTCTCGATCTTCGACATGGTGATAACAGGGACGATCAGGCTCAGATCGTGGATCGACGGATCGGCGAAGGCCTCCGTGCTGTGCTCCACATAGACCTTGAAGCCGTCTTCCTCGAGTATGTCCTTGATGATTGCGGCGCATTGTTCCGGTTCGTGGCCGGCCCAGCCGCCCCAGACGATCAGTGCTTCACGCATCGTGTATTCCTCCTGAATGTTACTTGCCGAGCAGTCCGTCGACGAGGGATTGAGAAAGCGGAGCAGGGCGCTCCGTTGTCGTGGTGAGCGTTACCGTGCTGCCGGTGTCAGATGCCTTCTGGAAGGCTTCCATCACCTCGAGCACATGCAGCGCCAGATCGCCATTTGCGCGATGCGGCCGGTTCGAGCGGATCGCGTGGGCGAGATCGGCCACACCGAGGGAGCGATAATTGCCGTCGGCATAGGGCAGCGTCACGGGCTGGTCCTCGAACTGGCCGCCCTTCTTCAGATATTCGACCGGTCCGGCAAAACGGTTTGGATCCGGCACGATCAGCGTGCCTTCGGTGCCGTAGACTTCGAGCGGCACATGCTTGTGGCCTGCCACATCGAAGCTCATGCCGATCTGGACGACGGCGCCATTGGCGAAAGCCATCACGCCGGCCACATGCGTCGGGATATGAACCGGAATGCGCTCGCCATTGCGCGGCTCGCTGGTGATGATGCGCTCATTGCGCGGCGTGACCGCAAAACCGGCGACCTTGGCGACCGGCCCTAGCAGATTGACGAGGTCGGTGATGTAATAGGGACCCATGTCGAGCATCGGGCCGCCGCCGACTTCATAATAGAAGGCCGGATTGGGATGCCAACGCTCATGGCCCGGGCACATGAAGGTCGCGGTGCCGCCGACCGGAATGCCGATGACGCCCTCGTCGATCAGCGCGCGGGCGGTCTGATGGCCGCCGCCGAGGAAGGTGTCAGGGGCAGCGCCGATGCGCAGACCCTTGGCCTTGGCGGCATCCGCCAATTTTTTCCCTTCCGCGAAATTAATCCCCAGCGGCTTTTCCGAATAGGTATGCTTGCCGGCCTCCAGTGCCTGCAGACCGACTGCGACGTGGGCCTTCGGAATGGTCAGGTTGACGATGATTTCGACCTTCGGATCGGCCAGAAGCTCTTCGACAGACCTGGCATGAAGATTGAATTCGTTGGCTTTTGCCTCTGCAAGTTCGCGATTGAGGTCGGCCAGTCCGCGGATCTCGAGAATCGGGAATGCCGATGTCATCGCCTTCAGATAGGCGCCCGAAATATTGCCGCATCCAATGATGCCGATACCGACTTTTTCCATCATATCCTCCATAAATACTGATTTTTGCGCGTCAGAGCGCCGGTCCTGTAGTGCTCCAGGGCGATTCGTAGAGTTCATAAAGCGCAACAGCGGCAGCACCCTGCGCCCAGAAGTCGTCGGTCGAATCATCGAAAACGAGTTCGCTGACGCCTTGCAGGGACGGCGGGATAGCCAGCGCATAGGCATCCCGCAGACTGTTGAGGAAGGGCTCACCCAGCGCAAGCGAGGAGCCGACGAGAATAACGCGCGGTGGCGCAAACAGCGTGACGATATTGGCAACGGTCAGCCCCACCGCCTCGCCGGCGCGCATGGCCGCGCCGATCAGACGGTCGTCATCGGCCTGGATCAGCGCCTGAACATGGGTCATGCCTCGGCCGAGGCGTACCGCTTCGGCAAAGCGGCCATCGGCCTGTTGTTCGCCGAGAATGGCGCTTTCACCGGCCTGGCTGGAAAGACGCACCACGCCCTGCTGACCCATGCCGAGGACAAGATCGCCGAGATTGTGGCTGAGGCCGCCAGCGCCGCGGAAAAGCTGGTTGTCGTGCAGCACGCCGAGACCGAGTGTCTGCTCCAGCGAGATCAGCACCATGTCTTCGAGATCGCGGGCCTTGCCGAACCAATGATGGCCAAGCGTGATGGCATGTGCGTCGCTCTCGATGATGGTCGGCGTCGACAGGCGGGCCGACATTTCCGCAGCAAAATCAATGTTGACTTCGCGGAAGATGGGGCTTGAACGGATATGGCCGGTACGGTGCTCGATGACGCCAGGGAGTGCCAGGCAGATGCTGTCGATATCATCGAGCGAGAGGCCGATATCGACGACGCAGCGCCGCACGCCATCCTCGATGAGGTCGGCAATCACGGCAATCGGCTGCCGGTCGATGCGGATCGGCAGGGCGAGCTTGGAGAGCACGTCCCCGCGGAAATTGGTAACCACGAAGATCATGCGGCTGGCGGCAATCTTGGCGCCAACTACGCGGGCGGCATCCGGATTGACCTCCAGCATGACGCGCGGCCTGCCACGCACTGCCTCGTTGCGGATATCACCCTCGTGAATGGGCAAAATGAGGCCGTCATCGAGAAGCGAAGCGGTAATGGCCGAAACTGTCGTCGTGGACAATTCGGTGCGTTCGCTGATCTGGATGCGGGAGATCGGGCCGTGGCGCCGGATCGTATCCAGCACGTTCAAGCGGTTGATGGCACGCATCAATTCAGGATCGGCAGTCTTCATCGTCTCGTGCGCACCTAAACTGTCATAGGCCTCGCGATTTTTTTCGAGAGGCAAATTAAATTCGCCTTGTTGTAGATCTGATTTTCACAATCGCGCAACAGGAATTTCCATAACTGCATCATTTTACGCATCTTCTGCCGCTTTTTCAGGCAGGGTATTGACAGAAAGGCAAAGGTTGCGATTATTTAATCCGGATACAGAAATAAAGCGCCTCGGGAGGAGTGCCAAGTGCTGACTACCAAAACTCATCGCATCAACATGCTGTCGGCGATCGCAATCGCGGTTGCCGGTTACTGTGCATCAACGGTAACGGCTGCCGCCGATACGACCATCCGCTGGCTCCACCTGGAGCAGGTTCCGGGCACCCTCGAGGTGTGGAACAAGCTCGCCAAGGACTTCGAAGCGAGCCACCCCGGCGTCAAGGTCGAGCTGCAGTTCCTCGAAAACCAGGCCTTCAAGGCCAAGCTTCCGACGCTCCTGCAGTCGAACGAAGCCCCGAGCTTCTTCTACACCTGGGGTGGCGGCGTGCTGAAGGCGCAAGCCGAGACCGGTATGCTGCGGCCGATCGATGCCGCCCTTGACGCCGATGGCGGCGCATGGCGCAACGGCACCAGTGCTGCCACGATCGACGGCATGACCTTCGACGGCAAGGTCTGGGCAGCGCCCTACAAGACTGGCCTCGTCTCCTTCTTCTACAACAAGGAATTGTTCAAGAAGGCCAATGTCGATGTCAACAAGATCAAGACCTGGGGCGATTTCCTCAGCGCCGTGAAGACGCTGAAGGCCGCAGGCATCGTGCCGATCGCCGGCGGTGGCGGTGATAAGTGGCCGATCCATTTCTATTGGGGCTATCTCGCCATGCGCGAAGCCGGCCATGATGGCTTCGAAAAGGCCAAGGCTGGCGAGGGTGATGGTTTTGCCGGTGAAGCCTTCGTGAAGGCCGGCGAGCATCTCGCCGAACTCGGCAAGCTCGAACCCTTCCAGAACGGCTATCTTGGCGCCACCTGGAACGATGCGCTTGCTGCTTTCGGCGACGGACGCGCGGCCATGCTGCTCGGCTTTGAAAACACCAACGACACCTCGCGTGCGAGCTCAACCAGCGGAAAGGGTCAGCCGGACGACAATATCGGCCGCTTCCCGTTCCCGGTCGTCGAAGGCGCTCCGGGTCTCGCGACCGATTACCTCGGTCGTCTGAACGGTTGGGTCGTCACCAAGAATGCGCCTCCGGAAACCGAAGAGTTCCTGAAGTTCCTCGGCAATCCGGAAAATCAGAAGCTGTTGGCTCAGAAGACCGGTATCATCCCCGTCGCCAAGGGCGCAGCCGATGGCGTTAAGAACGTGCTTCTGAAGGACAGCGCGGTCGCTCTCGATCAGGAAACTTGGCACCAGAACTTCCTCGATCAGGATCTCGGCCCGAATGTCGGTGGTGTCGTCAACGACATGACGATGGACATCGTCTCCGGCTCGACTTCGCCGGCCGACGCCGCCCAGCAGATCCAGGACGCCTACTCGCTCGAAGCGAAGTAAAAAATCCGCCGGCGCTCGAACTGAGCGCCGGCTCCTTCTCACTCGCGGCGCAGTCGCGAATTCGCCCGAGGAGTCCTAGAGACCGATGAGTGATACTTTCATGTCAGCAAATGTGGCAGGGACGAGCGCCAAAGTGGCCCCGCGCCGGCACAAGCGTTCGCTGGCCCACAGCAAATGGCCGGTGCTGATCCTTTTCCTGCCGCCGGCATTGATGCTTTTCACGCTGCTCGTCATCGTACCGATGGGCGAAGCCGCATGGTATTCCTTCTATAACTGGAATGGCTACGGCGACCCAACGCAATGGATCGGCTTCCGCAATTACCAGCTCATTTTCCGCAACGGTGCCTTTACCCAGGCGCTCATCAATAACGGCCTGATCGTCCTCATCTCGCTCTGTGTGCAGATCCCGCTGGCGCTATGGCTCGCGACAATGGTCTCCACCAAGATCAAGGGCGCGCTGTTCTTTCGCCTCATCTTCTTTCTGCCCTATGTTCTGGCCGACGTTGCCGCCGGCATGATCTGGCGCTTCGTCTATGACGGCGATTTCGGCCTGGTCGCCGGCATTTCGCATATGATCGGCGTTGAGCCACCCTTCTGGCTCGCCGATCGCAACGTCGCCATGTATGCCATTCTCGGCGTCATCGTCTGGAAGTATTTCGGCTTTCACATGATGCTCTTCATTGCCGGCCTTCAGGCGATCGATAAGAGCGTGCTGGAGGCGGCCGATATCGATGGCGCGACCGGTTGGCAGAAATTCCGGCACGTCACGTTGCCGCTTCTCGGCTCCACCGTTCGCCTGTCCGTCTTCTTCGGCGTCGTCGGCTCTCTGCAGCTCTTCGACATGATCATGCCGCTGACCGGCGGCGGTCCATCGAACTCGACGCAGACGATGGTGACCTTCCTTTATAATTTCGGGGTGACCCGCATGCAGGTCGGTTTCGGCAGCGCCGTCGGCGTCGTGCTGTTCGTGATCTGCGTCACGCTCGCCTTCAGCTACAAGCGGATATTCATGCGCAATGACTGATATCTCAACCGCACCACCTATCGATGCCGCATCGGCAAATAGCGCCGGCCGCAAGGTCCGCACCGGTACGCAGATCTACATGTACGTCTCGCTGCTGATCGTCGCCGGCCTCGTCGTCATCCCGCTCATCAGCACCGCGCTCGGCGGCTTCAAGACACTTTCCGACCTTCGGGGCAATCCCTTCGGTCTGCCGACGGAATGGCAGTGGAGCAACTATATCGACATCATCGTCAGCCATCGCTACTGGCTGCAGATGGGCAATTCATTGCTGATCGCGCTGCTCACCGTCTTTCTGACGCTGACGCTCGGTGCCATGGCGGCCTTCTGTTTTGCCCATATCCGCTTCTTCGGCTCGACCTATCTGGTGAACTATTTCCTGATCGGGCTGATGTTTCCGGCTGCAACTGCCATCCTGCCGCTCTACATCCGCATCCGCGATCTCGGCCTTCTCAATACATATTGGGGTGTGGTGCTGCCGCAGGTGGCCTTCGGGCTCGGCATGAGCATCATGCTCTTCCGCAACTATTTCAGGAACCTGCCGTCCGAGCTCTTCGATGCGGCTTTCGTCGATGGCTGCGGTTATATGCGCTTCTTCTGGCATATCTCGCTGCCGCTCTCGCGCCCGATCGTCGCGACCGTCGGCATCATTTCCTTTGTCGGAAGCTGGAACAGCTATATCGTGCCGCTGATCATGCTCAATTCGGAGAGCCTCTATCCCTGGCCGCTCGGCATCATGGTCTACAGAGGGGAGTTTGCCACTGACTGGCACCTCATCCTCGCCTTCATCACGCTGACCATCCTGCCGACCATCATCGTCTTTTTCCTCGCCCAGAAGCACATCATCGCCGGCCTGACCGCCGGTGCGGTGAAGTCCTGAGCCCGCATCGGAGACACGCACATGGCGTCTGTCGAACTCAAGAATATTCGCAAGGCCTATGGATCGCTCGATGTGATCCATAATATCTCGCTGTCGATCGAGGATGGGCAGTTCGTTGCCCTCGTCGGCCCGTCCGGCTGCGGCAAGTCCACGCTCCTGCGCATGATCGCTGGTCTCGAGGAAATCAGCGGCGGTGAGGTCATCATCGACAACGCCGTCGTCAACGAACTGACACCCCGCGAGCGCAACATCGCCATGGTCTTCCAGTCCTATGCGCTCTATCCGCATATGACCGTCGCACAGAACATGGGTTTCAATCTGAAACTATCAGGTCTTCCCAAGCCGCAGATCGAGCAGCGCGTGGCTGAGGCCGCGCGTATGCTGGATCTGACGAAGCTCATGGAGCGTAAGCCGGCGCAGCTTTCGGGCGGCCAGCGCCAGCGCGTCGCCATGGGTCGCGCCATCGTGCGCAACCCGGCCGTCTTCCTGTTCGACGAGCCGCTATCGAACCTCGATGCCAAGCTGCGTGTGCAGATGCGCTCGGAAATCAAGACGTTGCATCAGAAGGTCAAGACGACGTCCATCTACGTTACGCATGACCAGATCGAGGCCATGACGCTCGCCGACCGCATCGTCGTCCTGAACCAGGGCAATATCGAGCAGGAGGGCACGCCGCTCGAACTTTACAAAAAACCGGCCAATCTCTTCGTCGCAGCCTTTATCGGCTCTCCGGCGATGAACCTCATCGCAGGTATTGTCGAAGGCGAGGGTGGCGTGCCTGCAGCCCGTCTTTCAGATGGAACCGCGATCCGCATTGCGCCGGACCGTAAGGTCCGTCCGGGCCAGGTGGTGACAGTCGGCCTGCGTCCCGAACATCTGACGCCGGGCGGCAGGGATGGAAATGCGCTCGCCGGCCAGACCCTTCTTGTCGAGCCGACCGGCGCCCAGACGCACGTCGTCTTCGATCTGGCCGGTCAGCCGGTCACGGCGGTGGTGGATGGAGACTATGCCGCCCGCTACGGCGCCCGTTTCGAGGCCAATATCGCCAGCGATCAGGTCCATATTTTCGACCGCGGCACGGGTCTGGCGCTTTAAATCTGAGAGATCGCTGACGATCCGGACGTGTGCCGGCTCGTCGACATCAAATGAAATCCGCCGCCAATCGTATGACTGGCGGCGGGTTTGTTTTGTCAGTGTTTATTCGGCGGGCTGCGCCACTGGAACAAGCACGTCGTTGTCTTCGCGCAAATCGCCGGCCATTGCGGCGGCAAAGCGGGTCTGGTCGAGTTCGTGTTCCCAACGGGCGACGACGATAGTCGCGACGGCATTGCCGACAAGGTTCGTCAATGCCCGGCATTCCGACATGAAGCGGTCGATGCCGAGGATGAGCGCCATGCCGGCGATCGGAACCGAGGGGACGACTGAGAGTGTGGCGGCAAGCGTGATGAAGCCGGCGCCGGTAATGCCCGCAGCACCCTTGGAGCTCAACATTGCCACCAGAAGCAGCAGGATCTGGTCGCCGAAGCTCAGATGCGTATCAGTAGCCTGGGCGATGAAGAGTGCAGCCAGCGTCATATAGATGTTGGTGCCGTCGAGATTGAACGAATAGCCGGTCGGAATGACGAGGCCGACGACCGAGCGCTTGCAGCCGGCCCGTTCCATCTTGTTCATCAGGCCGGGCAGGGCGGCTTCCGAGGACGAAGTCCCGAGCACCAGCAGTAGTTCTTCCTTGATATAGCGCAGCAGCGCCAGGATGGAGAAGCCGTTGTAGCGGGCAACTGCACCGAGCACGACCAACACGAAGAGCAGCGACGTCAGATAGAAGGTGCCGATCAGGAAGGCGAGGTTGGCGATCGCACCGATGCCATATTTGCCGATGGTGAAGGCCATGGCGCCGAAGGCGCCGATCGGGGCGAATTTCATCAGGATTGCGACGAGGCGGAAGACCGGAGCGGTCAGAACCTGGAAGAAATCCAGCACGGGCTTGCCACGCTCCCCGACAGAGCCGAGCGCAATGCCGAAGACGACTGAGAAGAATAGCACCTGCAGGATGTCGCCCTTGGCGAAGGCGCCGACGATCGTGTCCGGGATGATGTTCATCAGAAAGCCGACGATCGTCGCATCATGGGCCTGGGCGGCATAATTGTTGACCGCCTTCGTATCGAGCGTCGCCGGATCGATATGCATGCCGGCGCCCGGCTGCAGCACGTTGGAAACAACGAGGCCAACGACGAGCGCCAGCGTCGAAAAGACGAGGAAGTAGCCGAGCGCCTTGCCGACCACGCGGCCGAACTTCTTGAGATCGGCCATGCCGGCTATGCCGGTCGTGACAGTCAGAAAGATGACGGGTGCGATCACCATGCGCACGAGCTTGATGAAAGCGTCTCCGAGCGGCTGCAGCGAAGCGCCGAGAGCAGGGTAGAAGTGGCCGAGCAGAATGCCGGCGGCGATGGCGGCGAGAACCTGCACGTAGAGGTGCCGGTAAAAGGGAGTTTTGCCGCGCTCTGTAGCGGCGTTCATTGCAATATCCATGGTGTCCTCCACTATGCCGGACGCCAATAGGGCGACGGCCAAGTCATGATGGTCAAACAGCCTCCCGACTGGTGACGACTTATTTTGCAACGCGCGTGCCAGTTTCCTCCGATTGCCTAATTCATTGATATTATTGAATGCGACGGGCTGAAGCAAAAGCGATAGTGCGATTTTTCGCACAAAGTGATTTGCTGGTCGTGCGAAAAGATGCACAATGCGGCCATGCTCCAGAGGACAGATGAACGTTTACTGACGCCTGAACAGCTTGGCCGGCGCTCCCGGTCCGTCTGGCTAATCTTTGCGGCGCTCGCCGCCGTCCTCATCGGAACGGCCCTTTACGGCGCTGGCATTTATGGCCGTCTGCAGGCAATTGCAGCGCTGGAGGATCAGGGACAGACCGACGCCAATCTCAAGGTGGCGCTACTGCGTGCCGTGCTCGAAGGGCCACGGGCTCTGCCGCTGCTCCTTGCCGATGACCAGCAGGTGCGGGACGCTTTGGCCTCGGGGCAGGGAGAAGCCGTCATGGGGCTTGACCGCAAGCTCCAGAGCCTTGTCGCCGGCACCCGCGCCTCGGTTCTCTATGTAACTGGCAAGAACGGCATCGCGATCGCTTCCAGCAATTGGCGGGAGCCTCTGAGTTTTGTCGGCAACGACTATTCCTTCCGCGATTATTTCCGCCGTGCGATGGAAACGGGCACGGCGGAGCATTTCGCGCTTGGTAATGTCAGCAACCGGCCGGGCCTCTATATTTCCCGGCGGGTCGGGGATGCTGCGGCTCCGCTTGGTGTCGTCGTCGTCAAGATGGAGTTCGATCAGCTGGAATCCGACTGGCGCGATGCGGTTCGGCCGGCCTATGTTGTCGACGAGCACGGTGTCGTGCTCATCACCAGCCTGCCGTCCTGGCGCTTTATGACGGCGAAGCCTCTGCCGCAAGAAAGCCTTGCGGCGATCAGGAGCAGCTTGCAATTCGGCGAGGCGCCATTGCTGCCCTTGCCGATCGACGAACGGCAGGCGCTGGGGCCTGCAGCCGCAATCGTCCATGCCATCATGCCGGGCGCCGGGGAGGGCGAGTTCCTGCGATTGCGCACGGAGGTGCCATCGACAACCTGGCAACTCGAATATCTTGTGCCGACCGAAGCGCCGATCGCCTCTTCGGTGCGGGAATGGCGGCTGCTGACATTGGCCGCCCTCATTCCGGTGCTGGCGATCATGACCTTCCTGCTGCGCCGCCGCCAGATCGTCGTCATGCGTATCGCGACCGAGCGCGCCGCCCGCGAGGAGCTGGAGCGCCGGGTGCTGGAGCGCACACAGGACCTTAGCCGCGCCCGTGACCGTCTGCAGGAGGAGATATCGGACCACCGCGCGACCGAGGCGCGGCTGCAGGTGGTGCAGCAGGAGCTGGTGCAGGCGAACCGCCTGGCGATCTTGGGGCAGGTCGCCGCAGGCGTGGCGCATGAGATCAACCAGCCGGTCGCGACCATCCGCGCCTATGCCGACAATGCCCGAACCTTCCTCAAACGCCATCAGCCGGAATCGGCTGACGGCAATCTCGATGCGATTGCCAGCCTGACGGAGCGCATCGGCACCATCACCGAGGAGTTGAAGGCCTTTGCCCGCAAGGGCCGCACTGCGGCGGAGCCGATCGAACTGCGCGCCGTCATCGAAGGCGCGGTCGTGCTGCTGCGCAGCCGTTTTGCCGGCCGATTGGATGCACTCGATATCAGGCTACCTCCGGCCGATCTGAAGGTGAGCGGCAACCGCATCCGGCTGGAGCAGGTGCTGATCAACCTCTTCCAGAATGCGCTGGAAGCGCTGGAGGGCAGGGAGGGCGCGAAGGTTGAGGTCTTCTGCGAGGAGACGGACAGCGGGGTGGCGGTGACGGTGGCAGATAACGGCCCCGGCATATCGGAGAACATCCTTGGCTCGCTTTTTTCGCCTTTTAACACCTCGAAAGAAAAAGGCCTGGGCCTTGGGCTCGTCATTTCGAAGGATATCGTTGCCGATTATGGCGGCCGTATCGAGGTCGAAAGCAACGAAAGCGGCACCCGCTTTACCGTTTATCTGCAGAAGGCACAGGCATGAGTGAAGCAATCCCGGTCTTGCTTATCGACGACGACAAGGATCTCCTGAAGGCGACGAAACAGACGCTGGAGCTTGCCGGCTTTTCTGTTTCGACCTTTTCCGCCGCTACGGAAGCGCTGACGGATCTGACCGCGGAGTTCTCGGGTGTGGTCGTTTCCGATATCCGCATGCCGCATGTCGACGGATTGCAGCTCTTCGATCGGATCCGCTGGCTCGATGAAGACCTTCCCGTGATCCTGATCACAGGGCACGGTGACATCCCGATGGCCGTCAAGGCGATCCAGGACGGGGCCTATGACTTTATCACCAAGCCTTTCGCGGCCGACAGGCTGGTGCAAAGCGTGCATCGTGCTGCCGAAAAGCGCCGGCTCGTGCTCGACAACCGGTCGCTGCGCGAGGCGGCCGAGCAGGCACAAGGCGACCTGCCGCTGATCGGCCAGACGCCGGCCATGGAGCGCCTGCGGCGAACGCTCCGGCAGATCGCCGACACGGATGTCGATGTGCTGGTGACCGGCGAGACCGGCAGCGGCAAGGAAGTGGTGGCAAGCCTGCTGCATCGCTGGAGCCGTCGCTCAAAGGGAAACTTTGTGGCGCTGAATTGCGGCGCCCTGCCGGAAACCGTGATCGAGAGCGAACTCTTTGGCCATGAGGCCGGCGCTTTCACAGGCGCGCAGAAGAAGCGCATCGGCCGCATCGAACATTCGAGCGGTGGGACACTCTTCCTCGATGAAATCGAAAGCATGCCGCCTTCCGCGCAGGTGCAGATGCTGCGCGTCTTGGAAATGCGGGAAGTCATGCCGCTCGGCACCAACGAGGTGCGCCCCGTCGACCTGCGTGTCGTGGCCGCCGCCAAGATCGATCTCGGCGATCCGCGTGAGCGCGGCGATTTCCGCGAGGACCTCTATTACCGGCTCAATGTCGTGACGATCAGCATCCCGCCACTGCGCGATCGGCGCGACGATATCCCGCTTCTCTTCGCCCACTTTACCGAACGGGCCGCCAACCGCTTCAAACGCCCGGTTCCGCCTGTTGCGCCCGAACTGCATCGCCATCTGAAAGGCCATGACTGGCCAGGAAATGTACGCGAGCTCTCCCACTTCGCTGAGCGTTTCGTGCTCGGCCTTGAAGCGGCGCCGGCAGAAGGGGCGCAGGGCGAGATGGAGGACAAGGATGCTTCCCTGTCTCTGCCGGCAAGGATCGACCGCTACGAGGCCGACATCATCCGCGAGACGCTGACCCGGACCGATGGCGATGTGCGCCGCACTATCGAGACCCTCGGCATCCCACGCAAGACCTTCTACGACAAGCTGCAGCGCCACGGGATAGAACGCGCCGCTTTCAGTCCTTCGAAGGCAGAAAACTGAACTTCAAATCTCGATCCGGCTTTTCACAGCGCGCTTCGTATCGGATCGTAACCTAGCTCATTGGGCGCATGGCCGTAGCGCTTGCGGAAAGCGTTCGAAAAATATTGGCTGGAATTGAAGCCACAGGAAAAGGCGATCTCCGTAATGCTGCGGCGACCAGGGGTCTTGAGCAGACGCGAAGCCTCTTCAAGCCGCAGATGCTGGAGATACTGTCGAGGCGACATATTCGTCAGTCGCTTGCAATATTCGGAAAACCGCGTACGCGAAAGACCGCATTCCTCGGCCATCGATTCCAGTGTCCAATCCTCGCCAAGCGCAAAGGCGAGACGGCGCAGGAAGATCGCCACCGTATGCTGCGACGTCGAAAGATCGGGGTCGATCTTTGGCGCTTGCTCGGTCATGCGGTCGATAAGGCTCAACATGATCGTGTTGATCGCGACCTTCAGCCGGGTTTCGCCGTCCTCGGGTGTGCGGCTGAGAAGGATCGACGGGACGGCTTCGAAAGCACGGGAAAGATCCGTACCGCCATCCCATACGGGCTGGCTGTTCTGCGTCAGCAGCTCACCGAGCGCCTGAGCTTCCCGTCTCGAAAACACCATCCAATTCGGCCATTGCCAGGGCTCACTCGGCCGTCGCAGCCCTCCGTCGAGGATGAGCCACAGCAGCCGACTGGCATCGACAACCGGATTTCCGATCGAATGAAGCTGCCAGGGCCGGATGACAATGAACTGGCCCTGTTCGAGATCGTAGGTCTGTTCGTCAACGATCAGGTTGAGATTGCCACGGGCGAGATAGGCAATCTTGAAGCCTTCATTGCAATGACGACCGAGACCCCAGTTCTGTGTATGGCGCGCATCCCAATAGCCGACCGTGCAGATACCCGGCAGCCTGTCGCCGAGCGACTGGCCAGGATAGCTGCCGCGCGTCCAGGCATGCAGTTCCACCTCCCCACGCGCTGCCGCAGCCTGAAGTTCCCGACAGTTATCGGCATACATTACTGAATCCGGCTGTCGAAAGACGGATGGACGATGGGCATTGCCGGAGCTGATGACGGTGTGTTTGTTCACTTTAACGCGCCTCCCAACGCAGAAAAATGACTTAAGAAATTTACCACTGTTGTGAGACGCAAGTCATGCCAAGTCAAGTCTGCCATGCTCTTTCGAAACAGAGGAAAATCTTCGAGATCGCCTGTCTGGGAGGAGATGACGTGAAGATCGCATTCAATCTGCTCGTGCTCGGAGCGGAGATCACGACAGCGCATGGGCGCCAGCTAGAGAGACTGAAAGCGCTGGGCTACGATGCCGTCGAGATCCCGGTCTTTTCAGGCAGACAGGAGGATTACGCTGATCTCGGCAGGCTGCTACGCGATATCGGCCTTTCCGCCGGCGCTGCGGCGGTGGCGCCGGTGGAGGCCAATCCGATCAGCGCCGATCCAATCGTCCGCCAGCGCGCCAGCGATCATCATCGCTGGATTGTCGATTGCACCGAGGCCATGGGTGGCGAGGTGATTGCCGGTCCGGTTCATTCTCCCGTCGGCGTCTTTACCGGCTTCGGTCCGACGGAGGAGGAACGTAGCCGTTGCGTGGAAGCGATGCGCGCTCTTGCCGAATATGCCGCGCCTGCCCGCATCCGCATTTCCGCCGAAGCAGTCAATCGTTTTGAGTGCTATCTGATGTCGACGATCTCTGCGGCGTCCGCGATACACCGGGCGGTCAACCACCCGAACTACGGTTACATGTTCGATACGTTCCACGCCAATATCGAGGAAAAGGATCCGGCGGCGACTTACGAACGTTACCACCGGGAGATCAACCACTATCATGTTTCAGAGAATGATCGTGGCATTCCCGGTACGGGGCATGTGCCTTTCACTGCGCATTTCGAGGCGCTACGACGCTGCGGCTACGATGGCTGGCTGACGGTCGAATCCTTCAGCCGTGCCCTGCCGGAACTTGCGGGCGCCACGCGGGTGTGGCGCGATCTCTTCGACGATCTCGACCATCTCTTTGCCGAGAGCGTCGCGTTCATCCGTCACGAATGGCAGGCGGCAGGCGAGCGGGTGATGTCGAAGACGGAGGGTTCGCCGTGACGGTACCAGCGCTTGAAATGACTGGCATCTGCAAGGCTTTTCCTGGTGTGCTTGCTCTTGACGCCGTCAACTTCGACTGCCTTCCGGGTGAGGTCCACGCGATTTGCGGCGAGAACGGTGCCGGCAAATCCACATTGATGAAGGTACTCGGCGGCAGCTACCGGGCGGATAGCGGCGAGATCCACATCGGTGGTCGGCCCGCCCATTTCACCCATCCGCAGCAGGCGAAGGCGTCCGGTATCTCCATCATCCATCAGGAACTCAGCCTGTTGCCCTACCGCAGCGTGGCGGAGAACATTTTCATGGGCTGCGAGCCCTCGCGCTACGGCTTTCTCGATCGCCATGCGATGCGCCGGCGCACTGCAACGCTTCTGCAACGCCTTGGCGCCGATATCGATCCGGACCGGCAAGTCGCATCGCTTTCGATCGCCGGCCAGCAACTGGTGGAGATCGCCAAGGCATTGCTGCTCGATGCCAAGGTACTCGTCATGGACGAGCCGACGGCCGCTCTCGACGGGCGTGATGCGCAAGCGCTGCTGCACCTCGTGCGCAGCCTGAAAGGCGAAGGAGTGGCAATCGTCTACATCTCGCATCGTATGCCCGAAATTATGGCGATTGCTGACCGCGTCACGGTACTGAAAGACGGACGCAAAATCTGGACGCGGCCGTGGATCGAGGTCGATATCGGCGCGATCGTAAAAGCAATGGTTGGTCGCGACCTTCGGGATTTCTATCCTCAGGCACCGGCGGCCGGACCGGGGCAGTCGCTTCTTGCCATCGAAAACGGCAGTAACGGTATGCTGCGCGCCATCAATCTCGATGTCCGTGCCGGGGAAATCGTCGGCATTGCCGGGCTGGAGGATTCCGGCAAGGCCGCACTTGCGCAGGCAATCGTTGGCGATGTGCCGCTGTCAAAAGGCGTCACAACACGCAAGGGCAAGCCGCAGGCAATCGGCTCGCCTCGTGAATCCACGGCGCTCGGCATCGGCTATCTGCCGGGTGACCGTAAGCGGGAAGGGTTGTTGTTGCGCCAGTCCGTGCGCGACAATGCGCTGCTGACACTGCGTTCCATGTCGAATGTCTTCGCTCGGCCGCAGGCCGGCGCCTTTGCTGATCTCCATATCGATCAGGCTTTGCGGGCAATAGACGTGCGCGCCACCGACTTTGGTCAGCCGATCGGTTCGCTCTCCGGAGGCAACCAGCAGAAGGCAATCATCGCGCGATGGTTTTCCCGCCAATCCGATATCCTTGTGTTTGTCGAGCCGACCCGCGGCATCGACATTGCTGCAAAGGCTGCGATCTATCAGGCAATGCGTGATTTTGCGGATGCCGGCCGGGGCATTGTCGTCGTTTCCTCCGATATGCCTGAGCTGATCGGCATTTCCGATCGCATCCTCGTCATGCATCAGGGAGGCATCGCCGGCGAGCTTCCACGCGGAGCAGGCGAGGAGGCTGTCATGGCGCTCTCGCTTGGCATCGGTATGCGCCATAAGGGGGAAGCCGTCGCATGAGTGTCGAGACTGTCCCGCAGGCTATTCGGCTTCAACGTCGTCCTTTGCATTTTTCCGTCGCAACTGTGCTCGTATTCGTCTCCGCCATCATTTATGCGGTGACGGCGCTTGTGACGGGTGAGATCAATCAGCTTAGTTTCGAGGGACTGACTGGCCTCTTCCAGCGCATGGTCGCGCTCGGCCTCGTGGCATTGGGCCAAACCTTCGTCATTCTCGTCGGTTCGATTGATCTTTCGGTTGCCGCGCTGATCAGCGTCGTAGCCGTGCTTGCCTCCTACATAATGCAGGCGGATGCGGCGATGATCGCGCCAGCGATCGTCGTCTGCCTGGTGGTTTGCGTGCTCGTGGGGACGGTTAACGGCCTCCTCGTCGCTTATTGTGGCATCAACCCGCTGATCGCGACGCTCGGCACGGGACTGACGATCCAGGGCATCCTGGCGGCTGGCTTCACCTATCTGCAAGGTTCCGTCGCCCCCGCTTTCCAGGCCTTCGCATATGGCGATGCGTTCGGGATCCCCTGGCCATTGCTGCTTTTCTTACTACTTGCCGCGGGTGCCGGCTTCGTGCTCTCGGGCACTGTGTTCGGCGCGCGCCTTTATGCGGTCGGCGGCAATCCCGAGGGTGCCCGCCTTGCCGGCATCCGCACGGAGCGTTTTGTCCTTGTCTCTCATGTGATCGCCAGTCTCTTCGCCGGCGTCGCCGGTCTCTATCTTGCAGCGCGGTTGCAATCCGGCACGCCCTGGATCGGTCGGGACGGCATCTATGACTTGGAGTCGATCGCGGTCACCGTCATTGGCGGGACGATCCTAGCCGGCGGCAAGGGTGGCGTGGCGGGTACAGTCGCCGGTGTGCTGCTATTTGCCAGCTTAGATGCGAGCTTCAACATGCTGGGTGTCGACGCCTTCCTGAAACAGGTCCTGCGGGGCGCGATCATCATTGTCGCGGTTGCCGTTCATGCCGTGCGCAACAAGGAGCATGTCGCATGACACCGCTCCCCGACACAACGCCCATACGGCGCTCCAGTCTCTCGTTCTCGAGGCTGAATTTCGGCCTGATTATCTTCGTTCTGTTTTACGCAGCCATTGTCATCCTGCAGCCGAACTACCTCGAAGTCGGGCTGTTCATGAATTTCCTGCGCCGGGCCGCACCGCTTGTTATCCTCGCAGCTGGCCAACTCTTCGTGGTTCTGACGGGTGGTTTCGATCTTTCGATGGGCGCGGTTGTCACCCTGGTGGTGCTCGCTGCTTCGATTTTGATCAATGGCGATCCCGCCATGACCTGGCCGATGATCGGTGTCCTCTATCTGATGGGCTTCGCCGTCGGAATGGTAAACGGGCTTGTCGTCGCCTTCCTGAAAGTGCCGTCAATCATTACGACGCTTGGCACCATGCTGCTCGTCAACGGGCTAGCACTGGCCTGGTCAGGCGGGGCGGCTCGCGGCGATCTGCCGGACAATTTCCGGGATCTCGGCCGTTTTGTCATGCGCGACGTCTGGCCGATTGGCATGCTGCCCATTGCAGTTGTTGTGCTCGTGGCGTTCATCGGCGTCGCCTGGTGGTGCCTGCACGGCACCGTCTACGGCAAGCGGGCGCTGGCGATCGGTGACAATGCGCGCGCGGCTGAACTTGCCGGGCTCCCGGTCGCAGCCACGAGGATTACCGCCTTCGTCGTTTCCGCCCTTGCCGCCGTGACCGCAGGCATTCTCGTCGGTGGCTTTTCCGGCGTATCGGTCAATGCAGGACGCGGGTTGGAACTCCAGGCGATAGCCGCATGCGTGATCGGCGGCGCGCAACTTCTTGGCGGCCGCGGTTCGATCTGGAGTGCGCTTTTTGGTGCGCTCAGCCTGTTTTCGCTGTTCACCCTGCTCAATCTGGCCGGCTTGCCGCAGGCACTGCGCGACAGCATCCAGGGTGTGCTTCTGATCGCCGCCGTCGGTGCCAGCGCCTGGCGCGACCGTCGGAGAACGTGATTGCTTGCAAGGAGAGACAAGCGATGAACCGCCGGTGTTCCGGCATTTTGAGGAGGAAAAACATGCAATACAGAGCAGTCGTGGCAGCACTGGTCGTGATGGCATTTGCCGGCGTGACCTATGCGCAGGAATTCAACGATCCCGCCGAGTTCAAGAAGCAGCGAGAGCAGCTCTCGATGACGCCGCAGGGTCCGGAGGGCCAGCCCTGGGCACAACACCTTGGGGACACGATGGTCGACACCGCCAAATACAAGAAGGATGGTCCGGTAACGATCTGCTTCTCGAATGCGGGTATCTTCAATCCCTGGCGCGTCGTCGGCATGAACAATCTGCAGGCAGAAGCGGAACTGCACAAGGACCGCATCAAGGAACTGGTTGTGGTCGATGCTGAGGGCAAGGACGACAAGCAGATTTCTGATATCGAAGCGCTTGTCAGCGGTGGCAGATGCGATGCGCTGATCGTTTCACCCAATACTACGGCCGCTCTGACGCCTGCCGTGGAAGCTGCCTGCGCCAAGCTCCCGGTCATCGTCTTTGACCGCGGTGTCGCCACTTCCTGCCCGGTGACTTATATTCACCCGGTCGGCGGCTATGGTTTCGGCATCACCTCCGGTGAGTTCATCGCCGGCAAGCTGCCGAAGGGCGCTAATGTGCTTGCATTGCGTATCATGCCGGGCGTCGACGTCCTGGAAACCCGCTACTCCGCCGCCAAGAACATCTTCGACGAAGCCGGATTGAAGGTTATCGGCTCCGAATTCACCGGCAGCGACCGCGCGAAGACGAAGGGGATCGTCGAGGACTATATAAATCGCGGCGAGAAGATCGATGCCGTCTGGATGGATGCTGGTGATACCGCGACCGCGGCGCTCGAAGCTTTCGAGGATGCGGGTTTGCCATATCCGGTCATCAGCGGCGAAGACCAGCAGGACTTCCTGCGCAAGTGGCAGAAGGATAAATTGACGGCTATTGGCCCCTCTTATCCCACCTACCAGTGGCGTACTGCCATTATCGGCGCTCTCGATGTTCTCGACGGCAAGCCGGTACCGGGTCCGGAATGGCTTCTTCCGCAGCCGGCCATCACCCAGGACACGCTCGCAAACTACATAGACGAGCGCATGCCGCCGCTGCACTACAGCTTGTGTGGTTGCCAGGATCTTCCGGGTTATCCCGAACGCTGGGGTGGAAAGAAGTAAGCGGCATCCGCTTCAGTCATCGGCGATATCACTCCGCGGGTCGACGGATCCGCGGGGTCGGCTGCCTGCCGGTTGCAGGGCACCGCAACCCACCTACGTGGCCACGATTTCAATGGTTCTCTTGAAAATACCGCTAGCTCATCTAAGCGCGAGCTGTAACAAGCTTGCGACCTGGGCTGCGGCATGGCGCATTTATCCTCTGGCGACCGTTAAGAGACTGCTTAAGGCCCGAACGGCGTTCATTTAGGCAAAAAATGCATGAGGGTCACCTTCGTGCGGCCAGGAGTGAAGTTCCTTCCCGGGATGGCCTATATCTCTCTGAAATATAACAAGAATCTCCCAGAATCCCACTCTGGCACGCGCCTTGCTTTGTTAATGGCGAGGGGTGCAACGCACCGTAACTCTGCCATTCAAGAGCTTGGAGATATCGCATGATAGACGCGTTTGAAGATCATTGCTGGCGTGATGTCATTCCAGAAGAGGTCCTCGACCTATACAGCCACTACAAACGCCCCGTCACAGTCGGTCCGCAGGCCGCCCTTCTGGCGATCGATCTCTACGAGCTTGCCTACCAGGGTGGTCCGCGACCGGTCGCGGAAGTCTCGAGGACCTATCCGAGCTCTTGCGGCGAATATGCCTGGAATGCAATCGAGCCCACCAAGCGCCTGTTTGCAGCCGCGCGCGCTGCCGGTCTGCCGATCATCTACACGACCAGCGATACGCGGCCCGACAGCAAGCCGAATTCGATCCGCGCAACAAGGCGCAACAGTATCAAGACGGATCCTGATGTTTTCGCCATCCGGCCGGAATTTGCGCCCGTCGCCGGTGACATCGTCATTACCAAGCAACGTGCGAGCGCCTTCTTTGGCACTCCGCTCATCGCCCATCTGACGCTTCTCAACGTCCAGACAGTCATCGTCTGCGGCGAGAGCACCTCGGGCTGCGTGCGCGCCAGCACGGTTGATGGGTATTCCTATGGCCTCCAGATGGTGATGGCCGAGGAATGCTGCTTCGATCGCAGCCTCATCTCCCACAAGATCAACCTCTTCGACCTGCATCACAAATACGCCAACGTCATGCATACGGACGACATCGTCGCCCATCTCGACGGTCTCGCTCTGAAGGAGGCCGTGTGATGGAACCTCGCTCCTACGGTCCGTTCGCCTATTCGCCGATCATCCGCCGCGCTCGCTGGAAGCTTCCGGGCAATGCCCGCGTGGCATTGTGGGTCATTCCCAACATCGAGTTCTTCGCGCTTGACGAACAGGTGCCGGCGGCAGCCGGCGGAGGCGGCGTCACGCCCGATATTCCGACATGGTCGGTGCGCGACTATGGCAACCGCATCGGCATCTTCCGGATGATGAAGGTATTCGACAAGTTCGGCATCCGCGGAACCGTGGCGCTCAATAGCGACCTCTGCAAGCAGCATCCCGAGATCCTCGAAGAAGCTGCAAAGCGTAATTGGGAACTCATGGGCCACAATGAAAGCAACACCCGTCGCCTGAATGCCGTGCCGCCTGAAGAAGAGCGCGGCATCATCAATCGCGCGGTCACCACCATCCGTGCGGCGACCGGCCAGCAACCGGTCGGCTGGCTCGGTTCCGGCCTGCAGGAAACATGGAACACCCTGGAACATCTGCAGGCCGAGGGCGTGCGTTACGTCTGCGACTGGACCAATGACGACCAGCCCTACTGGATGTCGCTGCCGAATGGCAGAAATATCCTGTCGGTTCCTTACAGCCAGGAACTGAACGACAAGCCGGCCTTCGAGAAGAAGCATATGACATCAGTGGAATTCGGCGAGATGATATGCCGCCAATTCGACGTCCTCTGGGAGGAGGGAGCTGAATCCGGCCGGGTGATGGCAATCGCGCTGCATCCTTACATCACCGGTGTCCCACACCGCATCCGCGCGCTGGAGGAGGCGCTCGCCTATGTCTGCAAACATGAAGGCGTGTGGCGGGCGACGGGCAGCGAAATCGCGCAAGCCTATGCCGAAGCCTTTCCCCTTTCCAGCACCGAAGCCGCATGATGGAGCCGTCGATGAACACCGCGATGAAAAATATCCCCCTCTCGCTTGCAACGATCCTCGTAGTGTCTGCGGCAGCTATTGGCGCCGCATCCGCTGAGGAGACGATCACGCTTGGAACGGTCGGCTCGGGGTCGGCACTGAACTGGCCATTGCTCGTTGCTCTCGACAAGGGCTTTTTCGAGAAGAACAATGTGAAGATCGACCTCGTCAGCGCGCCTTCCAGCGCCGCCGTTCAGCAGCAGGTCGCCGCCGGTTCGGTCGACATGGGCTCGGGCGGCCTCGTCGATCCAATCCGGGCGATCGAAAAGGGAGCGGCCATCTCGATCATCCGCATTGAAGCCAAGGCCGCGCCTTACGCGCTCTATGTGAAGCCAGAGATTGCCGACTATGCCGCGCTCAAAGGCAAGACCATCATGGTCGGCGGCGCCAAGGACATCACCCGCATCTATCTGGAGCGCATGGCGGAGCCGAACGGCCTGCATAAGGGCGATTACGACCTGATCTACGCCGGTGCCACTTCGGCCCGTTTCGCGGCGCTGCAGTCGGGTGCCGTCGACGGCGCGTTGATCAGCGCTCCCTTCAACTTCCAGGCCGAAACGGCGGGCATGAAGAACCTCGGTGTGACGGTCGATTATGTGAAGGATTTCCCCTTCACCGGCTATGCGGTCAATGTCGATTGGGCCAAGGATCACAAGCCGGCGATCCAGGGCTTCCTCACGGGATATTCGCAGGCTGTGACCTGGCTTGCCGATCCTGCCAACCGCGATGAGGCGGTGAACGTCTTGATCAAGGATATTTCCGCCAAGCCTGACGATGCCCAGAAGACCTACGACTTTTTCAAATCGCTCGATATCTATGATCCCGAGGGCACGGTCGACAAAGCCGGCCTCGGCAAACTCCTGGATATCATGAAGGGTCTCGGCGACCTCGAAGGCAGCGCCGATCCTGACCGCTTCTATAACGCAACCATCCTCGCAAAGGACTGACGAATGGCGGTACATGTTTCCACTTTGCCTGACGCAGGAAGGGAGGGCAGCCGGTCGCTCACAGCTGCCGCCCGTCTCTTGCTCCCCCTGCGGCGGTCCGGTTGGGCCTTCGCCTCCGTCATCGGAGGTTTCCTCATCTGGGAACTCGTCAGCCGCTACCTCGTAGCCAGCAAGCTCTTTCTTGCCGCACCGAGCCAGATCCTCGTTGCAATCGCCGATCTCTGGGCCGATGGCGAGCTGACGAAACATATCGAGGTCAGTGCCAGCGAATTCCTGCTGGGTTATGTTTTTGCCTCTATTGCCGGCGTCCTGCTCGGCATCGCGCTTGCCAATTCCAATGTGACCAAGCAGGTACTGCAGCCTTGGATCTCCGGCCTCTACGCAACGCCGACGATCGCGCTTGCGCCGCTCTTCATCCTCTGGATGGGCGTCGGCATCTGGTCGAAGGTGATCATGGTCGTCACGCTGGTGGTCTTCCCCGTCATCATCAACACCGAGGCGGGCCTGCGCACGACGAGCCGTGAGTTGGTCGAAATGGTCCGCTGTTTCGGCGCCAGTCGCCGGCAGATCTTCCTGAAGGTGGCCCTGCCGTCTGCCTTGCCGTTCATCTTCGCCGGGCTGAAGCTCGGCATCGGTCGCGGTTTGATCGGCGTCGTCGTGGCCGAACTCTTCGGCTCCCGCGCCGGTATCGGCCAGATCATCAGCCAGGCGGCGGATGCCTTCAACATGCCGCAGCTCTTTGCCGGTGTCGTCATCCTCGCCGTTGCGGGCGTTGGGCTGACATCGGCCTTCGGTTGGCTCGAAGGCCGGCTTCTGCACTGGAGGGAATAATCATGGTCCAGGTCGTTCCAAAACTCGTCATCGACGGACTCACCAAACGCTTTACCGGCATAGATGCGCTGACGCGGATCGATACGACGATCCAGTCCGGCGAATTCATCTCGATCGTCGGCCCCTCCGGATGCGGCAAGACCACCTTCCTGCGCATTGTCAGCGGCCTCGAGGAAGTGACGACCGGCGAGATCCGTCTCGACGGCCGTGCCATTTCAAAGCCTGGCAGCGACCGTGGCTTCGTATTCCAGCAAGACAATCTCCTCCCCTGGAGGACCATCCTGCAGAACGCGATGATCGGGCCGGAGATCGGCGGCTATGCCAGTCCCGAGCGGCTGAAGGAGACGAAGGGTCTTCTGAAACTCGTCGGCCTGGAGGGTTTCGAAGACTACTATCCAAGGCAGCTCTCGGGCGGCATGCGTCAGCGCGTCAACCTAGCGCGTGCACTGGCAATCGACCCCGAGATCCTGCTGATGGACGAGCCTTTCTCGGCGCTTGATGCGCAGACGCGCGAGATCATGCAGACCGAACTGCTGCGCATCTGGGAGAAGGGACGCAAGACGGTGCTCTTCGTTACCCACCAGATCGATGAGGCGGTCTTTCTCGCCGACCGTGTCTTCGTCTTCGCCCGCCGTCCCGGTCGTCTGCAAGAAATCATCGAGATCGACCTGCCGCGTCCGCGTCCGCTCTCGATTAAGCGAACGCCGGCCTTCGTTGCGCTGGTTGAGCGCATCTGGAACCTCATCGAGCATGAGGTCCGGGAATCGATCATGGAGGAGATGGTTTGAGAAGGGAGCCGGTTTTTGCGGCAGCAGCATGGACTGGAAGGGCAGGTGCCGGTGGCAAGACATCTTGATTTGCGGCTGCTTTCGCAGTTCCTCGTGATCTGCCAGACCTCGAAGATGTCGGCGGCCGCGCGCAAGCTCGGTCTTTCGACACCGGCAGTCTCTCAGATCGTGCACCGGCTGGAAAGGGACGTGGGCATCGTGCTCTTCGAGCGAAGTGCGCAAGGCCTCCGGCTCACACCTGCCGGCAGCATCCTGCAGGAGCGGGCGCGCGACATTATCAACAGCGAGGCCGATATCCTTCAGGAGCTGGAGGCCTACAGGACCCAGCTTCTGCCGAAGCTACGGCTCTATATCGCCGAAAGTGTCGCGAAATATACGACACCCGCCATCGTCTCGGAGCTGAACCAGATCGTCGGGCAGCTCGAAGTCCGCACCGGCCAGTCCTTCAACTATGTGCAGGAATTTCTGCGGGGCGATTTCGAGGCACTGATTTCCAGCGAGCCGCTGGAGGGCATCTCCAGGCTCGACCGCTTCAACCTCTGCGAGGAGGATCTGATCGGTCTTGCCCCAGCGGGCATTCCGGCGGAGCGGCGTACGCTACATGCTCTTGCCAGGGATATGCCCTTCATCCGTTCCAGCAGCGGCAGCCGCAAGGCCGAGCTCATCGAAGGTTATCTGGCAGGCCAGGGCCTCAACCCGCCACGCGGCATCGAATGCAACTCGGCGGTGCCTATCCTGGAACTCGTCAGTGCCGGCATCGGATGGACGATTACGACGCCGCTCACCATTGCCTATTACCGGCCGGATCCGGCACGCGTCGCCGATCTGGAATTGCCCGGAGATGTTCCGTCGCGACAAATCCTGCTTCTCGTCAACAGTGGCAAGCTTCTGGACGTGCCTACATCGATCGCAACCAGTTCGCGCGCCTCGCTCCGCATGCATGCGGCAACCTGGCCCGCGCATCTCACCAGTGCCATTCGCTTTCCCGATGACCTGAGCGAGCTTTGAGCCGGCGGGCACAAGCCCGCCATAAGTCTTCGAACCGCCGAAAAGCTGAAACAGTTGAGGCCGGCCCACCGGTCAAGGTATTCGCATGTTCAAAAAACTAAAAGAAATCATAGGTTTCGACGGAGCATTGCAGGCGGGTTTTCCGCTCTGGGGCTTCTTCGCTGGCCACGCGGTGAGGATCCACCACTACGCAAAGGACAGGACAGGTATTTGCCATGCTCGTCGATACAGCTGAAGCCCCCTGGATGCGGACTCTGTGGCTGATGGTCTGCGTCCAGTTCATCATGAGCGTGGCGCTTTCGGTCATGAGCCCGATCCTGCCCCTCTTCCTGCCGGATATCGGTGTCACCGATGTCAGCGCCATCAATTTCTGGTCAGGCCTCCTGAATTCGCTGAACTTCCTGATTTCGGCCTTCGTCTCGCCGCTCTGGGGCTCGATTGCCGATCGTTATGGACGCAAGGTGATGGTGCTGCGCTCAAGCCTTGCCATCTGCTTCTTCACGCTGCTCATGGGCTTCAGCCAGCATCTCTGGCAGCTCGTGACGCTGCGCGTGATGATGGGCGCCTTCAGCGGCTTTTCCGCATCGGCGATCGCGCTTGTCGCAACCCAGATGCCGGAGCGGCGTCTTGGCTATGCGCTCGGCTGGCTTGCGACCGGTCAGCTTGTCGGCAACCTGACCGGCCCGATTGCCGGCGGTGTGATTGCCGATATCACTGGCGACTATCGCATGACCTTCTATTTCACGGCCGTGATCTCGGGGATTGCCGTCTGCCTTGCCTACTGGGGTGTTTCGGATTCGTATAATCCCGACAATGGCGTACATAAGGTTTCCGTTTTCGACGCCTTTTCCGCGCTGACGAAGACCCAGGGGCTGCTGCCGCTCTTTGTCGTTCTGCTGCTCGCCCAATTTGCCGTACGCGCTGTCCAGCCGGTCATAACCCCCTTTATCCAGGAACTCGTCTCGACGCCGAATGGGATCGCAACGCTTGCCGGTTTTGCTTTCTCTGTGACCGGCGTCGCCGATCTCATTGCCTCGCCCTTCCTCGGAAAGAGAAGCGATACGATCGGTTATCGCCGCGTTCTCATCATCTGCCTGTTCGGTGGCGCGTTGATGAGCCTGCCGCAGGCCTTCGTTGGCAGCTACTGGCAGTTCCTTGCGCTGCGCTTCGGTATCGGCATGTTCATCGGCGGCATCCTGCCGACGGCCAATGCGCTTGTCGGCCATCTCGCCCCGCCCTCGCAGCGCGGCCTTGCCTATGGCGTCACGGCGTCGGCGTCCTTTCTCGGGGCCTTCCTCGGACCATTCACCGGCGGCGCCATGGCTGCTACAGTCGGCATCCGCTGGGTTTTCGTGCTGACGACGGGGCTGTTCCTTGCCAATCTTGTCTGGGTTTATCGCGTCGTGCCGGAGGTTCGGGGCAAAGCAGAAGGAGAGAAATGGCCTCAAAAAGGCGAAGAGCGGTAAGGCAGTCGAAAAACCCCTGAAATGCTGATGCCTCTGGTCGTGACAACTCACCAGCCTGCGCTAGTTCCATCGATGCCTCACCCGGTGATTCATGGAACGAGCGCTTGATTTATGATGTTGTTGTCGTCGGCTCCGGCTTTTCTGCGATCGCAGTCGTCTGCAATCTTGTCCGGAAACTTCCGCAGACGGCGTCGATCGCCGTCATCGGCGATGATCCGGGTTTTGGCAGAGGCACGGCCTATCGCACTGAAATGCATCTCCACCGGCTGAATGTCCCAGCGGCGCGCATGAGCCTCTTCACGGACAGGCCGGCCGATTTCGTGGAATGGCTGAGCCGCAAGAACCGTCCGTCGCGGGATGCCGATTTCGCGTCACGGAGCGATTATGGGCTCTATGTCAGGGATACGCTTGCAGATCTCCTGCGGTATAGGGACGACCGGTGCCGCGTCGATTTCATCAAGGCCAAGGCCACCGGCTGCGTCGAGCGCTATCCGGACGCCCTCGGCTTTCTGCTGGAGCATGGCGGTGAAATCGCCGGCCGCCGCGTCGTCCTCTGTCTTGGATTGGGAAATGCGAAATTGCCGGTCGATACCGGAGTTCTTGGGAGCGTCATGCGTTCGTATGTGATCGAAAACCCCTGGCGCCTCTCCTGGTTGACACATGTCGGCCCGCAGGATCGGGTCTGTATCCTGGGCTCGGGCCTTACCATGATCGATCAGGTTCTTGGGCTTCGGTCGCATGGGCACCGCGGCCGCATCGATGTTCTCTCCCGGCGCGGGCTCGCGCCACACGGACATGTCCGCGATCCGAAATCACCTGCGGCCATCGAGATCGATGCAAACGGGACGACACTCAGCCAGATCCTGCACGATATCAGGCGGCGGGTGAGATCGGAGGCCGACTGGCGAAGCGTCATGGATGGGCTGCGGCCCAAGACCCAGGCGATCTGGCAGAACCTCGCTCCGGCGGAGCGGTCGCGTTTCCTGCGGCATGCCATGCCATGGTGGAACGTCCACCGCCATCGCGTGGCGCCTGACATCTACGACCGGTTCGAGCAATTGCGGCAGCAGGGTGTCGTCAATTTCCACGCCGGCTATCTCAAAACGCTCAAGGATGCCGGCGACGGGATCGGCATCGAATACCGCAAAAGAGGACGCCGTGAGACAATCGCTCTCACAGTCGATTGGATCGTCAATTGCACGGGGATGGAACGGGCAGGGTTGGCGCATTCACCGCTTCTGCAGGAAATGCGCCGGCAGGGCTTTGTCGCTGCGGATTCGCTTGGGCTCGGAATCTCCGTAGACCGGGATTCGCGCGTGCTGAATTCAGAAGGCGTGACGCAATCGAACCTTTATGCGGTGGGTGCGCTGACAGCCGGTCAATTCTGGGAGATTACCGCCGTTCCCGATATCAGGGCTCAGGCAGAACAGGTCGCTGCGCAAATAGCAATGTGAGAAGGACCCGAGCTTTGACCGCATGGGTTGCGCCGATGGCCTGTTTTCGACCAAGCCTTGCTTTTCTCACGGAGGGTTCTTGAAGGCACATTTCACATTCGGACGGCGAGAAATCCTCGCTCCATCGAATCAGGCAGCCCTTTAAGGGGCACCAACACATATTCGCGTCATGGCGTGAAGGTGCGCGGCGTTCTCTTTCATACCGCGCGCGAATAATACTCCCGGTGCTGCCGCAAATCTATAGAGGCGGTCAACTTTCGAGGATCAAATCGGCAGGTTACGCGCAATTTTTTGTGTAGCGATGCTGGAATGCCAGCGATGTCTTATTTCCGTCTAGGAGGACCTTGATCTTTCGAAACATTGGCGCACCATCTTACTTAGCGAAGGCGAAAATCGCTGAGGCAGACCTTTATAGGAGGGCCTATGCTGAACAACTCCCTATTTGATGCGTTCACCCGTAACTACGAGTCTCGCCGCGAGACGGATATGTCTATCGCGGACTATTTGTCCATATGCAAGAAGGATCCGATGGCTTACGCCAACGCCACCGAGCGGCTGCTGGCGGCAATCGGCGAACCTGAGATCATCGATACAGCCAAGGATTCGCGGCTCGGGCGGGTCTTTATGAACAGGACGATCCGAACCTATCCGGCCTTTGCGGGTTTTTTCGGTATGGAGGAGACGATCGAGCGGATCGTGTCCTTCTTCCGGCATGCAGCCCAAGGCCTGGAAGAGCGTAAGCAGATCCTCTACCTGCTCGGTCCCGTCGGCGGCGGCAAGTCTTCGCTTGCGGAGCGCCTGAAGCAGCTCATGGAGGTCAATCCCATCTATGTGCTGAAGGCAGGCGACGACTTGAGCCCGGTCTTCGAAAGCCCCCTCAATCTCTTCGATCCTCTGGCCATGGGGCCGTTGCTACTCGAAGAATACGGTATCCCTACCCGTCGCCTCAGTGGCCTGATGAGCCCATGGTGCCTGAAGCGCCTCGACGAGTTCGACGGCGATATCTCTCGTTTCCGCGTCGTGAAAATCCAGCCGTCCAGGCTTCGCCAGATCGCGATCGCCAAGACCGAACCGGGTGACGAGAACAACCAGGACGTCTCATCGCTGGTCGGCAAGGTCGATATCCGCAAGCTCGAGCACTATTCGCAGAACGATCCAGACGCCTACAGCTATTCCGGCGGTCTCAATCGCGCCAATCAGGGCATTCTGGAATTCGTCGAGATGTTCAAGGCGCCGATCAAGATGCTGCACCCGTTGCTGACGGCGACGCAGGAAAGCAATTACATGGGCACCGAGAATATCGGTGCGATCCCGTTCTCGGGCATCATCCTTGCTCATTCGAACGAAGCAGAATGGCAGACTTTCAAGGCCAATAAAAACAATGAAGCCTTCATCGACCGCATCTGCGTCATCAAGGTTCCCTATTGCCTCCGGGTCATGGAGGAGCAGAAAATCTACGAGAAGCTGATCGAGGGTTCGGAGCTTGCAGATGCAGCCTGCGCGCCAGCGACGCTGGAGATGCTGGCCCGCTTCTCGGTTCTGTCACGGCTTCGCAAGCACGAGAATTCCAATCTCTTTTCAAAGATGCGTGCCTATGACGGTGAAAGCCTGAAGGAAACCGATCCGCGTGCCAGAAGCGTGCAGGAATATCGCGACTCTGCCGGTGTCGACGAGGGTATGGACGGAATATCGACACGTTTTGCCTTTAAAGTCCTTGCGTCGACGTTCAACCACGACACGACGGATATCGGCGCCGATCCGGTGCATCTGATGTATGTTCTGGAACAGGCTATCCGCCGCGAGCAGTTTTCCGAGGAGACGGAAAAGCGCTATATGGAGTTCATCAAGGCAGAACTGGCACCGCGTTATGCGGAATTCATCGGTAACGAGATCCAGAAGGCCTATCTGGAATCCTACTCCGATTACGGTCAGAATCTGTTCGACCGTTACGTCGATTACGCGGATGCCTGGATCGAGGACGTCGATTTCAAGGACCCCGACACAGGTCAGTTGCTCGACCGCGAACTTCTGAACCAGGAGCTGACGAAGATCGAAAAACCCGCGGGCATCGCCAATCCCAAGGATTTCCGCAACGAGATCGTCAAGTTCTGCCTCAGATCGCGCGCCCACAATGGCGGCAAGAACCCATCTTGGACCAGTTATGAAAAAATCCGGGAAGTGATCGAAAAGCGTATGTTTTCGCAGGTCGAGGATTTGCTGCCGGTCATCTCCTTCGGATCGAAGAAGGATAGCGAGACGGAAAAGAAACACAGTGAGTTCGTCTCGCGCATGGTCGCGCGGGATTATACCGAACGGCAGGTTCGCCGGCTGGTGGAATGGTACATGCGCGTCAAGCAGGCGAGTTAGGTAGGCTGTCCGGCGAGTACCCATTAGGAGCAAACATGCACATCATTGACCGGCGGCTCAATCCGCGCGGTAAAAGTTTAGAAAATAGACAACGGTTTCTACGGCGTGCCAAGGACGCCGTAGAACAAGCGGTTAAACGATCTTTGCAAAACCGCTCCATCCGCGATGTGCTTGATGGCGGTGAGGTCACTCTTCCGATCGGCGGCATGGCCGAACCGGGCCTTCACCGGGGCGGAGGAGGAATTCAGGATCGTATCCTTCCCGGCAATCAGAAATTCGTCGAGGGTGATTTCATCAAGCGTCCGCCGGCATCGGGCGGAGGCCGTTCGTCCGAGGCGGGGGAGGGCGACGGCGAAGACGGCTTCCGCTTCGTCCTGACCCGGGAGGAGTTCCTCAATATCTTCCTCGAAGATCTGGAATTGCCTGACCTCGCCAAGCGCCGATTGAGCGAGACCGAGGAAGTGACGCCGCAAAGGGCCGGTTTTTCTGTCTCCGGCTCTCCCTCCAACATCGCCGTCGGGCGCACGACACGCCTTGCCATGATGCGGCGCCTGGCGCTTCATCGCCCGAAGGTAGAGGACATAGAGGCACTTCAGAAGCAGATCGACGAATGCGACAATGCGGAAGAGCGCCTTGTTCTTGAAGACAGGCTGAGGACCTTGACGCTCAAGAGCAAGCGCATCCCCTATATCGACCCGCTCGACGTCCGCTACCGGCGCTTTGAAAACACACCGAAGCCTGTCGTCAAGGCGGTGATGTTCTGCCTCATGGACGTGTCCGGTTCCATGAGCGAGCATATGAAGGATCTCGCCAAGCGTTTCTACCTGCTCCTCTATCTCTTCCTGTCGCAGCGTTATGAGAAGGTGGAGATCGTCTTCATCCGCCATACTGAAAAGGCGGAGGAAGTCGATGAGGAGACTTTCTTCTATAGCCCGGCGACAGGTGGCACGCTGGTTTCCAGTGCGCTGGCGGTCATGCGCTCGATCGTTGCCGCGCGCTTCGATCCGACGGAGTGGAACATCTATGCCGCGCAGGCTTCCGATGGCGACAATTCCTATTCCGACGGCGCTCTGACCGGCCAGTTGCTACAGCAGGAAATCCTGCCGGTTTGCCAGTACTTTGCCTATATCGAAGTCGGTGAGGAAGACGGGGATTCCTCAATGTCGAGGTCACCGCTCTGGACGCTCTATCAGGAGATCCGCTCCGCAGCACTGCCTCTTGCCATGCGCAAGGTCTGCCGCAGGAACGAGATATTCCCTGTTTTCCATGACCTGTTTCAGAAGAAGGCTGCCAAGGCAGGGGCTACGCCATGAAGACCAGCACGCGGCATAAGGAAAAGCTTCTGTTTGAAGGGGCTGACTGGGATTTTCCGACCCTGCAACGCATTCATGATGCCTGCGAGGACATTGCGCTTGGGGAACTGGGGCTCGATGTCTATCCGAACCAGATCGAGGTCATTACATCGGAGCAGATGCTCGATGCGTATTCCTCGACAGGCATGCCGCTGTTCTATCGCCACTGGTCCTTCGGGAAGCATTTTGCCCATCACGAAGCCTTCTACCGCCGCGGGATGCGCGACCTCGCCTATGAGATCGTCATCAACAGTTCGCCCTGTATCTCCTATCTCATGGAGGAGAACACGGCGACCATGCAGACGCTGGTCATTGCGCATGCTGCCTTCGGCCACAACCACTTCTTCAAGAACAACTATCTGTTCAAGCTCTGGACCGACGCCGAAGGCATCCTCGATTATCTCGACTTCGCCAAGAGCTACATCTCCCGTTGCGAAGAACGATATGGCGAAGTGGCCGTCGAACGCACACTCGATGCCGCACATGCGCTGATGTCGCACGGTGTGCACCGCTATGCCGGCAAGACGACGGTCGACCTCCGGCAGGAAGAAAAGCGGCTGCAGGAGCGCCGTGCGCACGAGGAGAAGATTTTCAACGATCTCTGGCGCACCGTGCCTGTCGGCCTCAAGCGCAACAAGTCCGATCGCGATCTCGAGCACCGGCGTGCCGCACTCGGTTTGCCGCAGGACAATATCCTTTACTTCCTCGAAAAATCCGCGCCCCGGCTGCATTCCTGGCAGCGAGAGATCTTGCGCATCGTGCGCCACGTCGCCCAGTATTTTCATCCCCAGCGCCAGACCAAGGTGATGAACGAGGGGACCGCCACCTACGTCCATTACAACATCATGCAGCGCCTGCACGAGCGCGGGCAGCTCAGCGACGGCAACTATTTCGAGTTTCTGAAATCGCACACCAATGTCGTGTTCCAGCCGATGTACGATGATCGGCGGTTCTCCGGCTTCAATCCCTATGCGTTGGGCTTTGCGATGATGCAGGATATCGAGCGCATCGTGACGGAGCCGACTGGCGAAGACCGCGACTGGTTTCCTGACATCGCCGGACGGGGCGATCCGATGGCGGTTCTGCGTGATATCTGGGCCAACTACCGCGACGAGAGTTTCGTCAGCCAGTTCCTGAGCCCGAGCCTCATGCGGCGCTGGCGCATGTTCCAGCTCCATGACGACCCGGAGATTCAGGAGGGTATCCTGGTTTCCGCGATCCATGACGAGCGCGGTTATCGGCGTATCCGCCGGCAACTTTCCCGCGGCTACGATATTGGCCATACCGATCCCGCGATTGAGATCGTCGACGTCGATCTCGCAGGTGACCGTAGATTGCTGTTGCAGCACCGAGCCGCCAATGACGAGTTCCTGGAAGAGGAGGATCTGAAGCTCGTCCTGCAGCACCTTGCCGATCTCTGGAGCTATGACGTTCTGCTGGAAGAACTCGACAGCAAGGAGAGTGTCGTCCGGAAGCACGTCGCCCATCCGCGGACATTTTCGCGACAGAGCGAATTCGCCTGAGTGGCGGGATTCTGCCTGCATTTAAGAGACACGATTCTTCAAACGTGATTGGACAGGCAGCGTAGTTGGGATCAACCTTTCCGAGGGGGCGTGCAGTCTATTTTTCCAAATAGGAGGCCGTCATGGAACAATACGCAGTCGATCAGCTTAAGGCTATAGCCAGGGTCAGCCGTACCACGCCACAACTGTCTCGCGCCGAGCGGTTGGACCGGTGGGCTGAGCTTCTGGAAGTCGATCCTGCGCGTTCGCTCGTTACCCTTCGGGAAACCGAATATCTACCCCGCGACCAGCGGATACTGATGAGGATCACCGGGTCACCCATATCCGTAGCCTATGACGATCCGGTTCTGCGTGCCGCGGGTCTCGAAGGCGATACTTATGGGGACGCCCAGAGCTTCTTCGATCTTAACGATCGGCAACTGCACGGGCTCGTCTGCTCCTGCCATTTCGGAGCACGGGTCGATGCGGGTGTCGTCGCCCGCCATCTGAGAGCGACCTCCATACCGGGCATGAGGGGCATTCTGGCGCGCATGCGGCTGATGTTTACGCGATAGGCCGACTGCCTATCCGAACCCAATGCTTAGACACCTGGCGGCAGCGGAACCGGAACCGGGGTGGTGAAATGTGGCACTTCGTAGCCGCGCTTCACCTGCGGCCGGGCGGCAAGCTGCAGATACCAGCGGCGGACATTCGGGAAGTCGTTTAGGTCGATCTTGTGGCGCACGAAGCGCGAAACCCAGGGCCAGACGGCCATGTCGGCGATGGAATAGTCGCCGACAAGGTACTCCCGGCCTTCAAGTCTTGCATCAAGTGTTTCATAGAGCCTTATTGTATCCTTGCGGAAAAGCTCTTCGGCGAAGGGCGCGCGACCTTCGTTGTAGGTCAGGAAATGATGGGCATGGCCGAGCGTCGGCCCGAAGCCGCCCATCTGCCACATCAGCCATTCGATCGTGTGATGGCGGGCAGCACCTTCACGCGGCAGGAACCGTCCTGTCTTTTCGGCGAGATAGAGAAGAATGGCCCCGGATTCGGCGAGTGTAGTACCGGTTTCGTGGTCGACGATGGCTGGGATTTTGCTGCCCGGATTGATCGTCACAAAGTCGGCGGAAAACTGATCACCTTTGGTGATATCGATCGTGTGGGTTTTATAGGGAAGCCCGAATTCCTCGAGCGCGATCGATATCTTCAGGCCGTTCGGCGTGATCCAGGTATAGAAGTCGATCATAGGAGCGGTCAGTCGAACATCACTTCATCGACCGGCAGCTTTGCCATGCCGAAACGGCCGGTGACGTCGTCGAGGCCGGAGAACATGTCCCGCAACGCGTGGACGATGGTTTTAATCCTCGGATCGACCACGCGGTAGACGATCGCCTTGCCGTCACGGCGCCCTTCGATGACGTTTGCTTCGCGCAACTCCGCAAGCTGTTGGGAAAGCGTCGGTTGGCGGATGCCGAGTTCGTCTTCCAGAGCGGACACCGATGCTTCCGTTTCCATCAGATAACAGACAATTGCCAGCCGGTTCGCATTGGCGACCAGCTTCAGAAGTTCACTCGCCTCGCCGACACTGCGGCAGACCCTTGATGATACGGGTTTGGTCATGGTCATCTCTCTTGTTCTACAAAAAAGTAAAGTGAGTGCTCGGAAATTTCAATGCTCAGCCGCTTTGGGACGCATTTGCTATAAAAGATTTTATTATCGGTAGATTTAATAGGCTTTTTGATCTGATTTCCCGCGGTCTGCAGGAGGACTTTTCTCGCTTTCAATTTATAAAAAAGTAAATTGATGGCAGTGACAATCCCGACCGGAATGAAGATGAGAATCGGCGTCCATCCCAACAATCTCCACTTGCGGCTCGCCAGCGTATGGCCGGGTGCCTTTGCCGGGCTCAATCCAATCTTCGTTCCCTATGGTGAAGGCCGGGACACAGCCTCTCTGCTGGAAAGCGGCGCGATCCATGTCGGCGGAACCGGCTCGACGCCGCCAATCGAGGCGGATGCGCGTGGCCTTCATGTCGAATATGTCGCCGCATCGGCACCGCGGCCAGCCAATGGCGCGATCTTCGTGCGCGCCGACAGTGATATCGGCTCGGTAGCTGATCTTGCCGGCCGAAAAATCTTGCTGATCGATGGTTCGTTTCACACCTATCTGCTCGCTCGCAGCCTGGAGGGCGAGGATCTTGCGCTTGGTGACGTCGAGCGCATCGAAAGCGGCACGCGGGATTCCCTGACGGAGCTGCTGGAGGGCAGGGTTGATGCCTGGGTCGCCATGTCGCCGCGGCTGGAGAAGGCGATCGAGCGGACGGACCTCCGTCTCATCGTCCGATGTGGCGCCACCATCCCCAACCGGTCGCTCTTCTGGAGCCTCGCGCGCATCGGACTTTCCCCCAGAGAAATTGCCGGCATTGCCTCGGAGCTTGCCCGTGTCGGCAGTGAGATCGCCACCGATCCGGTAAGGGCAGCTCACCTTCTGGCGGAAAACGACCGTAGCGGTATCGACGCCGAGGCCTGGGAGAGGGTGGTACGCGCACGCGATTTCTCGGTCGTGCCGATCGATGCAGCAGTGCTGGCCGAGCAGCAGGAGGAAGCCGACACGCTCTTCCTCCATGGCCATTTTGATTGCGCGGTCGCCATTGGCGGACCGCTGGAAGCGACGAAGTGAGGAGCCGGGAATGAACGTCTTCTGGTATATGTGTGCTCCTGACGGCGCCTATCCGTGGCAGCCGGAAGGCTCGCGTCAGGTCGATTACGGTTATTACAAGCAACTCGCCCAGGCTTACGATCATCTGGGTTACACAGGCGCACTCTTTGCGACCGGCGCTCACGATGTCTGGGTGCTGGCAAGCGCGCTGCTTTCCTATACCGAACGGCTGCGTTTCCTCGTCGCCATCCATCCCGGGCTCGTCGCGCCGACGCTGCTGGCCAAGATGGCAGCAACCTTCCAGGAATTTGCGCGTGGACGTCTGCTGATCAACGTCGTCTCAGGCGATGCCAAGATGCTCGGCGCCTATGGGATGATGCTACCACATGATGAGCGCTACGACATGGCGGACGAATATCTACAGGTCTGGCATCGACTCTTCGCCGGTGAAAGTGTCACCTATCAGGGCAAGTATTTCTCCACCGACGGCGCCAAGCTCGCCCTGCCTGTCGGCGAAAGCATCGCCTCGCCGCCGCTCTGGTTCGGCGGCTCCTCCGACAAGGCGCTCGATGTCGCGGCAAAGCACGTCGATACCTACCTTTCCTGGGGTGAAACGCCGGAGCAGATCAAGGGCAAGGTCGACGCCGTGAAGGCGCGTGCCGCCCAATACGAACGTGAGCTCGAATATGGCATCCGCCTTTATGTGATCGTGCGTGATACCGACGAAAAGGCGTGGGAAGCCGCCGCTGATCTCTATGGCCGCATGGATGAGGCGGCAATTGCCGCCAACCAACGCTTCGTTGCCCGCAGCGATTCTGTCGGCCAGCAGCGCATGACGGCGCTGCATGGTGGCCTGAAGCCGGACAACCTGCGCGATCTTGAAGTCGCTCCCAATCTCTGGGCCGGCATCGGCCTGGTACGGCCCGGTCCCGGCACGGCGATTGTCGGCTCGCCCGATACAGTGCTGCGCACGCTGGAGGCCTATCAGAGGGCCGGCGTCGAAACCTTTATTCTTTCCGGCATGCCGCTGCTTGAGGAAGCCTATCGTTTCGGCGAAAAGGTTCTGCCGCGTCTTGATGTCAGCAGGGAAGTGTCGAAGGCGCGCAACTACACCTGGTCGACGCTCTTCGATCGTGACCTTTCCACCGTCAAGAGCGCCTGACCCTCCGGCAAGAAAGCAAGTTCTGTGGCAGCAAGCGAATTCCACCCAGCCGAACAGGAGACGACAGGTAATGGGCTTGCAGCCCGCATCCTGAAGACGACCGAAGCCGTACTCGGCGTAGCCGCTGCGTCCGTGCTTGCCGTGCTGCTCTTCATGGTGCTGGTTACGGTCTGTATGCGCTATTTCTTCGCGGCTGGCTTCATCGGCGTCGAGGATCTCGGTATCTGGTTGCATGTGTTGCTGATCGCGCTCGGCGCGCCGCTCAGCCTCAACAGTGCGCTCGCCATGCGCCTTGACGTCTTCGTCAAGATGTTGCCAGAGCGCCTTCATCCGGCAACGCAGGTTGCGGCAGACGTCTTTACCGTGCTGTCCGGCCTGATCCTGAGCTTCGGCGGCAGCGAGATCATGACCATGCTCGGCGGCGTCTCTCCGACGCTCGGCGTGCCGGAATGGATCCGATTCGGCTTTCTCGGCGCCGGCGGCGCGCTGATCCTCGTCGTTCTTCTGCTGCAGCGCATCGCCGAAGGAAAGGCTTGGCCGGTCCTGCTCTCCCTCGTAATTGGCATGGCTCTCTATGCCGGCATTCCCTTTGTCTCTGTCGAACTCGACTGGCCACCCAGCATCTTCCTCGGCCTGATTGCCGCGATCGGCCTCGTACTTGCCGCGCCGCTACCGCATGCTTTCCTGGCGGCTGCCTATGTCGTGATTGCCTTCGGCAGCAGCCTGCCGGAGCCGGCGATCGTCTCTTCGACCGTCACGGGCATTTCGAAATTCCTGCTGCTTGCCATCCCCTTCTTCCTGCTTGCTGGCGGTCTGCTGACGGCATCGGGCGTTGCCAACCAGCTCGTACGCTTTGCCGCCGCCATGGTCGGCCATCGCCGTGCCGGTCTCGCCCAGACGACGCTGCTCACCAGCGTGCTCTTTTCCGGTGCATCCGGCTCCTCGGTTGCTAATGCCGCCTTCGGTGCGTCCACCTTCCAGCCGGAGCTCGTCCGCCACGGTTATCCGCCGGCAAAGGCCGCAGCGATCATCGCGGCGACCTCGGTTCTAGACAATGTCATCCCGCCGTCGATCGCCTTCCTGATCCTGGCAACCGCCACCAATCTTTCGGTTGGCTCCCTGCTGGTCGGGGGCTTCTTTGCCGGTGGTCTGATGGCGATCTGCCTTGCGGTCGCTATCCATCTGACGGTCCGCAATCAGGCGCCGCTGCCCCGAGCCACATCTGTGCAGCGCTGGCAGTCGGCCGTCCAGGCAATTCCGGCTTTCGGTCTCGGCGTCATCGTCGTGGTCGGCATCCGCATCGGCATCGTCACGACGACGGAGGCCGCGGCCCTTGCCGCCTTCTACACCTTCTTGCTTGGCATCGGTGCACGGCTTGGCATCCTCTCGCTTTACACGGCCTTCCGGCAGGCGGCTGTCGAGGCCGCCGCGATCGGCCTGCTAATCGGCACAGCCGGACCCTTTGCCTTCCTGCTTGCGGTCGACGATGTCTCGGGCCTGATCTCACACCTGACGACGGTGCTTGGCGGCAGTGCGCTCGCCGTCATCCTGCTGTCCAACATCATCCTACTGGTCGTTGGCCTCGTTCTCGACATCGGCGCGGCGATCCTGCTCTTCGGCCCGATCCTGTTGCCGGCCGCCGTCGCCGCAGGCATCGATCCCATTCATTTCGGCGTCATCATCGTCGTCAACCTGATGATCCACGGCCTGACGCCGCCGCTCGGCATGCTGATCTTCGTCGTCAGCGGCGTGACCCGCATTCCAGCTTCCGCCCTCTTCAAGGCGGTCGTTCCCTATCTGCTTGCCCTTCTCGTCTCCCTCGCAATCCTTTGCGCCTGGGCGATTATCTTCTAACGGACAGGACCTCATTCATGGACAATCTCAACCGACGCAATTTCCTGAAGACCGCCGCGCTTGCCGGCACTGCCCTTGCCGCCCCGGCCTTCGTTCGCACGGCGGCTGCCCGCACGACGACGATCACGATCGCCTCGCTGCTCGGCGACGATAAGCCGGAGACGAAGATCTGGGTAAAGATCAGCGAGCTGGTCGAGGCCAAGCTGCCGGGCCAGTTCAAGTTCAACATCGTCAAGAGCGGTGCGCTCGGCGGCGAAAAGGAAGTGGCGGAAGGTGTTCGCTTAGGCTCCATCCATGCCAGCCTGTCGACGGTCTCTTCGCTCTCCGGCTGGGCGCCGGAACTGCAGATCCTCGACCTTCCCTTCCTGTTCCGCGATGCCGATCATGTGCGCCGCACCGTCAGCGGGGAAGTCGGCGCCGATCTGAAGGGCAAGCTGCAGGCGCAGAATTTCGTCGTCGGCGACTTCATCAATTACGGCGCCCGTCATCTGCTCACCAAGGAGCCGGTGACGCGCCCGGAACAACTGAAGGGCAAGCGCATCCGCGTCATCCAGAGCCCGCTGCACACCAAGCTCTGGAGCGCTTTCGGCACGACGCCGATCGGCATCCCGATCACCGAGACCTATAATGCGCTGGCAACCGGAGTTGCTGACGCGATGGACCTCACCAAATCGGCCTATGCCGGCTTCAAGCTCTATGAAGTCGTGCCCTACATGACCGAGACCGGCCATATCTGGGCGTCGGGCATCATCTATTATTCGTCGACCTTCTGGGGCGGTCTGAACGACGAGCAGAAGGCCGTCTTCCAGCAGGCCTCCACGGAAGGTGCTGCCTACTTCAACCAGCTGATCGTCGGTGACGAGGTCGCATCGGTCGAAATCTCGCTGAAGAACGGCGGCAAGCTGCTGAAGCCCGAAGCCTTCGATGAATGGCAGAAGGGTGCACAGGGCGTCTGGGACGATTTCGCCTCTGTCGTTGGTGGCCTTGACCGCATCAAGGCCGTCCAATCGGCTTGAGAAAGCTCTGAACGCGAGGCTGGCCTGTCAGCCAGCCTCGCTCAGTCGTTAGGTTGACGAAGCAGGTGCTGCCGAATTTACGCTGCTTCCTCTCCCAGTATTTTCACCGGCCTGTCCCACTGGATCAACACCACGCAACCGGTATCGCTCCAGACCGAATGTTCGGTGCCCGGCGCATTGACGATATAGCTGCCGCGGCCGTAGTCGCCCGCTTCATCCGATTGCACACCGTCGAGGACGAGAATGGTTTCCAGTCCTTCATGCCGATGGCGGGGAACGCTGGCGCCGGCCTCATATTTCAACAGCGCTACGCCCGGCTGGTCACCGTCGAAAGGACGGATCCAATGGATCGTCACTTCATCGCGGAAGGGGCCGAATTCAAGTGTCTTCCAGCCATCTGAAGTTAGGAGTTCGCGGGTAGTCTCAGGCATGGGCGATGCTCTCCAGGATGTCGTCAACATGCGCCGTCCAGCCGATGATCGCGCCCTGGGCGCGGATCATGGCGATGGCAGCCGCCTTGAATTCGGGAAAGTAACTTTCCGTCGCCTCCTCGGCGAGCAGGCATTCATAGCCGCGGTCGTTCGCCTCGCGCATGGTCGTCTGAACGCAGACTTCGGTCGTGACGCCGGCAAAGACGAGCTGCCTGATGCCCTTCCGCTGCAGCACGTCGCCGAGCTCGGTGGCGTAGAAGGCGCCCTTGCCAGGCTTTTCGATCACCACTTCGCCCTTGAGTGGCGCAAGTTCCGGCAGGATCGCTGTGCCGGGTTCTCCCGAGATGAGGATGCGGCCCATCGGCCCTTCATCACCGATCCGGAGCGTCGGGTTGCCGCGGTCGCGTTTTGCCGGCGGCAGGTCCGAAAGGTCGGACCTGTGACATTCCATCGTGTGGATCACCGGCAGGCCGGCATTGCGAAAGCCTTGGATGAGTCGTTTGACGTCGGGCACGATCCTGGTGATGCGGCTGACATCGTTGCCAAGGCTTGCGCCGAAGCCGCCGGGTTCAGCGAAATCGCGCTGCATGTCGATGACGATGAGGGCGAGCCGGTCATGTTTCGCCGGAAAGGCAAAGGGTTCTGCCTTGATCTCAACCATCAGTGATGCCCCGCCATGTGGCCGCCGATGACGCCGATATCGGCCGAACGCGCGGGTGTTTCGTAAACCAGCTTGCCTTCGGAAATCACCATGATGCGGTCGGACATTTCGAGCAGCTCATCGAGGTCTTCCGAGAGCAGCAACACGGCCGTACCGGAATTGCGGGCTTTCATGATGCGGGCACGGATCTCCGCAACGGCCGAGAAATCGAGGCCGAAACAGGGGTTGGAAACGATCAGTAGATCCACTTCGCCGGTCAGTTCACGGGCGAGTACGGCGCGCTGCACGTTGCCACCCGAAAGCGCTGCGATCGGTGAGGAGGAGGAGGCCGTCTTGACTTTAAAATCGAAGATCAGGTCGGTGGCGCGTTTCTTCATCTTGCCCTTGTTCAGCCAGATCGCATCCTTGCCATCCGCCTTCAGATCGAAGGTGCGGAAGGCGAGGTTTTCGCTAACCGTCATGCGCGGCGCGCAGGCATTTTGCAGCGGTTCCTCAGGGATGAATCGGACATTGTTCCTGCGGGTCTCCGGGCGCGTCGCGCCATAGGTCTCGCCTTTGACACTGACGCGGCCGGTATCGGTCGGCCGCTGGCCGGCGAGGATTTCCGTCAGTTCCTTCTGGCCATTGCCCGATATGCCGGCAATGCCGACGATCTCGCCGGAGCGAACAGTGAGATTGTCGATCTCGATGGTCTTGAGGCCTGAACGGTCCGGCGCCTTGACCTGCTCGACCGTCAGCACCGGCCTTGCATTGTCGGAAATCGGAACGCGGGTGTCGAGTTCGGCCAGTTTGATGTCACCAATCATCATCGCTGCCATGTCGGCGGCGGAAAGCTCGCCAACCTTGCCGGTGCCGACGAGCTTGCCGCGCCGTAGGATGGAGACGGCATCGGCGAATTTCGTGACTTCGTGAAATTTGTGGGAGATCATCAGCACGGTCAGCTCGCCTCGTTCGGTCATGCCACGCACGAGGCCGAGCATCTCGTCGGCTTCGGCAGGCGTCAGCACCGAGGTCGGCTCGTCAAGCACCAGGAAGGAGCGGCCAAGATAGAGCTGCTTGACGATCTCTAACTTCTGTTTCTCGCCGGCGGCAAGTTCGCTCACCGGCCGGTCGAGCGGGATCTTGAAGGGCATGCGCTCCATGAAGGCCGCAAGATCCTTGCGCTCCTTCGCCCAGTTGATGATGGCGGGCACTTCTGCGCGGCTGATGACGAGGTTTTCCGCACCCGTCAGCGAAGGGACCAGCGTGAAGTGCTGGTAGACCATGCCGAGCCCATAGGTTGCCGCATCCTTCGGCGAAGCGATCGCCACTTCGCGGCCATCGACGGAAAGCGCGCCTGATGTGGCATGGTAGAAGCCCATGATGCATTTGACGAGGGTCGATTTGCCGGCGCCGTTCTCGCCGAGCAACGCGTGGAAGCTGCCCGAGGGCACCTTGATCGACACATGGTCGAGTGCGGTGAAGCTGCCGAAGCGCATCGTCATGTCGATCGTGTCGATGCCGACAGCCTTGCCGGCCTGCGGAAGAGAGGTGTCGCGGACCGTACTCATGGGAGTTGGCTCACAAGCGTTTCAGAATTGGAGACTGAGCCGAAGACGCCGCCCTGCATCTTCACCATCTTGATGGCAGCGAGGTGGTTTCCGTAATCAGTCGCGCCGCAGCAGTCTTCCAGAAGCAGGCATTCATAGCCGCGGTCATTTGCCTCGCGCATGGTGGTGGAGACGCAGACGTCGGTGGTGATGCCGGTCAGGATGATATTCTCGATGCGCTTCTGGTTGAGGATCAGTTCCAGATCGGTGGCGCAGAAAGAACCCTTGCCGGGCTTGTCGATGATCGTCTCGCCTTCGATCGGGTAGAGTTCCGGAATGATGTCCCAGCCGGGTTCGCCTCGGGTCAGAATGCGCCCGCACGGGCCTGGATCGCCGATACCAGCGCCGATGCGCTGTGAGCGCCAGCGCTTGTTGGCCGGCAGATCGGCGAGATCAGGGCGGTGGCCCTCGCGGGTGTGGATGATGTGGTAGCCCTTGGCGCGCATGGCGGCGAGCACCTTCTGGATCGGCTCAATCGGCGCCTGCACCAGCGACAGGTCGTAGCCCATGTGGTCGACATAGCCGCCCTTGCCACAGAAATCCGTCTGCATGTCGATGATGATGAGCGCGGTATTGTCCGGCCGCAGGGCGCCATTATAGGGCCAGGCATAGGGATCGGCGTCGATATAATGTCCTTTGGTTTCGACCATGGCGTCCATCGTCTTCTTCTCCTATTCACCCGCGAGTTTGAATGTTTCGCCGTAACGGCGCGTCGGCTTGTCGAAGCCGCAGGATGTGCCGTCCGTGACCTTCACCTGATCCTCCCAAGGGAGGCGGTATTTGCCGGCGATAAGATCGTGCATGTAGGTATAGGGTGCATCATCAGCGCCACCGGAAACAGCGACATAGCCGCGATGGCCGAACTGATAGATGTTGTTTTCGACGCCCCAGCCGAGGCGGGCTTCGCGCACGAGATCGGGGCGGATTTCGGCGGTGATGATCTCGTTGACGCGGCCGGATGTGCCGTGGGCGATGATCGAGCCGTCGAAATTGCAGATCATGCCTTCGCCCATCGAATCGAAGGTACCGTCCGAGCCGCACATGCAGACGCTGGCCGTGACCATGAGATTGCAGAAGGCGTTCGACTGGTTGGTGAATTTCCAGCTTTCGCGTATCGGGGCCGTGTAGCCGGCCGTGCGGATCATGATTTCCGCACCCTTATACGCGCATTCGCGCGCCATCTCGGGAAACATGCCATCATGGCAGATGATGAGCGCGAGCTTGGCGCCTTTCGGCCCGTCGATGACGGGAACGGCGAAGTTGCCGGGCTCCCAGGGTTCGACAGGCACCCAGGGATGCATCTTGCGGTAATAGAGCTTCAGCTCGCCCTTGTCGTCGATGATGATACCGGAATTATAGGGCATACCATCCGGGTTTAGCTCCATGATCGAGAAGCAGCCCCAGATCGCGTTCTCCCTGCAGGTCTTCTTGAAGGCTGCGACCTCCGGCCCGTCGAGCGTGCACATGATCTCGGGATTGATATCCATCGACAGGCCGTGCAGGGCATATTCCGGAAAGACGACCAGATCCATGCCCGGCTGGTTGCGCCGCGCCTTGCCGACGAGATCGACGATCAGCTGCGTCTGGCGGGCGAGATCTTCCCTTGTGATGGTGACAGGAAGCTGCAGCTGCACAAGGCCGATGCCGACGCCATGTTCCGACTTGTTCAATCCGCCGAGACCATTCATGGCTTGGCTCCTTTCATGCTTATTTCTCTCGGGCTTATTTCGTCAGGGAAAGCGCGCCGGGTGCACCGGCGAGCGAACGTGTCGGCGAGGACGTCGCGATCATGATAACCAGCGTCAGCACGTAGGGGGCGGCATAAAAAAGGTAGTAACCCTGTGTGACGCCGACCGATTGCAGTGCCGGCCCTAGCGCGCCAGCGCCGCCGAAGAGCAGGGCAGCGAGGAAGCAGCCGATCGGGTTCCAGCGGGCGAAGATGACGAGTGCGACGGCCATCAGGCCCTGGCCAGAAGAAATGCCCTCGTTCCAGGAGCCGGGATAATAGAGCGATAGATAGGCGCCGCCGATTGCCGCCAGCGAACCGCCGACGGCCGTTGCCAACAGACGTACGCGATCCGGATTGATGCCCATGGCGCGTGCGGCATCAGTGCTGTCGCCGACGACGCGCAGGACCAGGCCGACACGGGTGTTCTTGAAGGCCCACCAGAGTATGAAGGCGAGTGCCGCGCCAAGCAGGAAGAGTACATTGATATTCAGCGCCGCCTGGATCTGGGGCATGCTGGACCAGAAACCCAAGGGGATTGCAGGCAGGTGCGGCGCGGCCGGCTGGATGAACGGCTTACCGAGAAAGAAGGCAAGACCGAGCCCGAACTGCATCATGGCGATGCCGATCGCGATATCGTTGACCTTAGGCCATTTGCAGATCCAGCCATGCACGAGGCCGAAGACCCCACCCGTCGCCATGGCCGCCAGCACGCCGAGCCAGGGCGAATTGCTCATGACGGCAACGGCGTAGGCCGTCATGGCACCGAAGACCAGCGTGCCTTCAAGGCCGAGATTGATGCGGCCGGAGCGTTCGGTGATGGTCTCGCCGAGGCTGACGAAAATGAAGGGCGTGGAAACGCGGATGGCGCCTGCGAGGATGCCGAGGGGCACGCCCCATATGCCGATACCTGTCTCTTCCATCAGAGGCTCCTTTTCCAGAGGTCGGGATTGAAGATCTTGAAGCGGCCGTAGAAGGTCTCGCAGAAGAGAATGACGATGAAGAGCGTGCCCTGCAGCACCAGAACGGTGGCATCCGGCAGGCCCATGCGGCGCTGGATGAGGCCGCCCGAGGCATCGATGCCGCCGAGCAGGATCGCGACCGGAATGATCGCCAGCGGATTGTGCCGGGCGAGGAAGGCGACGAGGATGCCGGTGTAACCGTAACCTGCGGCAAGCGATGCATTGGCGCTGCCCTGGACGGCGGCGACCTCGACCATGCCGGCGAGGCCTGCAAAACTGCCGGCGATCGCGGTGAAGCCGACGATCAGCCTGCCGACCGGAAGACCTTGGATCTGGGCGGCGCGTACATTGCCGCCGGCGATGCGGGCCGCAAAGCCGTAGCTCGTCACCTCGATCAGGATCCAGGAGAGGATACAGGCGACGATGCCGATCACGAGACCCCAATGCACGTCCATGCCCGGGATGTTGCCGAGCATATATTCTGGCGGCAGCGGCGTGGTCGAAGGTTTGTTGAGGCTGGCAGGATCACGCAGCGGCCCTTCGACGAACTGGTTCATCAGGGCGATGGCGATATAGGACAGCAGCAGCGACGAGATCGTCTCGTTGACGCCGCGATAGTGGCGCAGGAAGCCGGCTAGGCCGATCCAGATACCGCCGACCACCATGGCGGCAATGCCCATGAGAATGAGGGTCAGGAAAACAGGCGCGGGGCCTGCAAGCGGCATGGCCATGGCCGCGGCGGCAACGCCGCCCAGCACGACCGCTCCTTCCCCGCCGATGATGACGAGGCCGAGGCGGGCGGGCAGGGCGACGCAAAGTGCCGTCAGGAGAAGGGGTGCGGCACGGCTTAGGCTGTTCTGCACCGAAAACCAGCTGCCGAAGCCGCCGGTATACATGAGCTGGAAGAGCATCGCCGGCGATCTGCCAATCGCCAGGATGAACAAGGAGAAGAGCGCAAGACCGATCAGGATGGCCGCAAGGCCGATGACAACAGGTTCGGCATGTCGCGCGATCCATTCGAGGAAGGGGCGCAGCGACGCCGGCTTTTCGGAAGCGACTGAGATTGCGGGATCGTTGGCCTGGACAGTCATGGCGCTTCTCCCTTTTCGGTTTACGCCGTGGACCCGACGACGCCCTCGACCAGATAATTCATGCTCTCGAGCTCGATCGCGTCTTCGGCGTAGCTCTTGTCGGCGGTCACGACGGAATTGCCCTTATTGTCCTTCAGTGGACCCTTGAAGACCGAGAAGCCGCCCTTCATCATCTCGGCGTGGGTGGCTTCGAAAGCCTTGCGGCCCGCCTCGGAAACACCGGGTCCGAGTGCGCTCATCTTGACGAAACCGTCTTTCAGGCCACCGCGGACGAAATTGCCGAGCTTTTCGCCGGCCTGTGCCTTCTTGACGAAATCGCTGTAGACATTGCCCCAGGCCCATTCCGCACCAGTGAGGTACTTTTCGGGAGCAAGCGGGCTCTGGTTGGCGTGATAACCGCAGACAAAGGCGCCGCGGCCGGCGGCCGTCTCGACGACGACCTTCGGGCTGTCGACATGGCAAGTGATAACGTCGGCGCCCTGATCTACCAGCGCATTGGTGGCTTCTGCTTCCTTGACGGCGAGTGACCACTCACCGGTGAAGATCACCTGGCAGGTGATGGTCGGATCGACCGTGCGCGCGCCGAGCAGGAAAGCGTTGATGTTCTGCAGAACCTGCGGGATCGGTTTGGCGGCAACAAAGCCGATCTTCTTGCTCTTCGTCGCATGGCCAGCGGCAATGCCGTTCAGGTACTGGCCTTGGAAGATATAGCCGAAATAGGAACCGGTATTGGCCGGGTTCTTTCCTTCCTGCCAGAGGCCGCCGCAATGGCGGAACTGGATATCGGGATATTTGGCGGCCATCGCCAGCATATGCGGGTCGAAATAGCCGAAGGAGGTCGGGAACAGCAGGGTCGCGCCATCGAGATTGATCATCGATTCCATCGTTTTCTGGACGTCGACGGTCTCCGGCACATTTTCTTCTTCGACGACAGTAATGCCCTGTAGCGCCTTGACGACTGCAGCGCCCTCGGCGTGCGACTGGTTATAGCCATAGTCATCCTTCGGGCCGACATAGATGAAGCCAACGGTCAGCGCCGTCTGCGCAAGTGCAGGCGAGGAGAGGAAGCCGGGAGCTGCGCCGACCAGGGCGGTAGCGGCAGAAGCCTGAAGGAAATGGCGGCGGTTCATGGAAAGGAGTTTGGTCATCAGAATGCTCCTCTTGCGGCAGTTTTGCCGGTTCAATCGATTACGGAAAAGTGTATGCAATGACCGTGCCAGATTTTATTCCATTGAATACATTGGAAATGTTAGGGCCCCTGCAAAACGCTGCAGAAAAGTGTATGCAATTTTTAGCAACGTAAGATTAAAAACTATGCAGAGACAATAAAATTAGCTAATTTCGGCGTCAGATGCTTTCATGTTCTGCATCTTAACGCATCGGCTATTGCTTTTCTTTATTAAAACAATGATTTGCTGCTGTATTTGACTTTGGGACGTCAGCAATGCATGTGTATGCATGCAGTTAACGGACAGAATCATTCCTTGAAGCAGGTCAGGCGCAGAGAGATCATCCGGGCAGGAACGACCGTCGAACAGATGGTGCGGGCAATTGCCGATATGATCGTGACCGGGCGGATTCTGCCGGGCGACAAGCTTGACGAGATCTCGCTTGCGGCCCGTTTCGAAGTGTCGCGCACGCCAGTGCGCGAGGCGCTTCGCGAACTCGGCGCAATGGGGCTCGTCGATCGGGAGCCAAACCGCAGCGCTGTCGTCACCAACGTGACCGAAACCTATCTGCATTCGATGTTCGAGGCGATGGCGGAGCTCGAAGGTGTCTGCGCGCGTCTAGCCGCCGAGCGGATGACGGTTGACGAGCGGCGCATGCTGGAAATCGAACATCGCGCTTCCGCTCGCCTCGTGCATCAGGGTGCGGAAGAGGACTATGCTGTTCACAATACAGAGTTCCACACCCGGCTCTATCGCGGTGCGCATAACGAGCATATCTATGAACTGGTAACCCAGAGTCGGGCCCGGCTCGCACCTTTCCGCAGGGCGCAGTTCCGGCTGCCGGGTCGGCTTGCGAAATCCTATGACGAGCACGACATGATCGTGACTGCGATCATGCGCGCAGATGGCGTAGCCGCTGCAAAAGCAGCTTATTCGCATGTAGAAATCGTCAGTGATGCCAGCGTCGTTTTTGCCTCGGCGAGAGAGAAATAGTTGCCACGGATGGCGCCGACTGCGTAGGCGACAATCATGAGCGTAACGTTTGGAACTGCAGACGTCACCGAACGCGGAGGACCAAATCTCCGATTGGGAGGTTGATGCCGAATGGACAACATCCAGACCACACCATAAGCCGGACTGAGACCGGCAATTGAAGAGGCAGTGATAATGTCGATCTGGATTGGGCGAATTCTGTCAGCGGCAGTTGTTGTTCTGCTTCTTGCCGATGCGGCCACCAACCTTTTTGCACCGGATTTCATAAGGGCGGAAATGGAAGCAACCGGTTTTCCTGTCAATCTCGCTCCAGCGCTCGGCGTTATCATTGCGATCTGCGCGATCCTTTATGCTGTTCCAAAAAACAGCCTTCCTTGGTGCGATACTGGTGACCGGTTTTCTCGGCGGTGCTATCTGCACGCACTTCCGCCTGGGTGAGTTTTTTACGCCTCCCCAGATCGTCAGCCTTCTTCTCGGCGTTGCTGCCTGGGGTGGCCTGTATCTGCGCGACCCAAGACTGCGCCAGTTGATACCGCTGAATATGGTCTGAGCGCGTAGCGATCTCGCACCGGAGTACGAAAGCGGCGGCAATCGCTCTGTCCCTGGCCAGGACAGGCGCGCGATCTGCGACCAGAGCGACTGTTACGTTACCGGCTGCAATTCTCTCTCGAAGGAAACCGGCGGCTGGTTCTTCAGACCCTCAGCCGCCGACAAAGACCCCCGGCCGTCGGACAACCCAGTCCCGTCAAGTAAAAAGCTCGCCCTCGGATGAGGGCGAGCCAGAACCATCTACAGGAGTGGATTTCTGTATCGATGGGTGAGGCCGATCCAGCAGGGAACCGGACCGACCTCTTTCTTCTGAATTGGAGGTCACCAAACCAGAAGCCTGTGATGAAAAACCCCGAGATACGATCCCGGGGTCTTCAATGTTCAAATTAGAACGAGCGCTGCAGACGGAAGTAACCGGTCGTGGAGTCGTCGCCATCTTCCGGATCCAGGTACTGAACCGAAGCCTTGGCGTAGAAGTTGTCGACGATCTGGTAGTCAACCGTCAGACCGGCCTTCCAGGCATCGCCGGTACCGTCGAAGCTATCCGGAACGGTGTCGAATGGGTCGGCACCGCCGATGTAGTTGCCGTAGTACTGAACACCAGGGGTGATCTTCAGCTTGTCGGTAGCCTTGATGGCGTATTCGGCAGCAACTGCCCATTCAGCCGTCGAGTAGTAGGAGTTCGGGCCGCTGGAGTAGACAACAGCGAGGCCAAGCGTGCCCGGGCCGAGTTCAGCCGTACCCATAGCGCGGATAGCGCCATCTTCGTTGTCGAAGTCCCAGCCGCCAGTGATCTGGTAGCTGAAGGCACCAGCCGTGCCACCGATGCCGAAGGCAACGCCGACATTGTTCGGACCGTCATTGGCAACGAGGTCGCCGGTGACGGGATCCACGTCACCCTGGTAGATGCCGTCTTCCAGCTCGTCGACGCTGATGCCGGCGTAGAAGGTGCCGGTTTCGTACTGATAACGGATCGAGTTATGCAGCGTTACGACGGAACCGATGTCGTCCGTTTCGCCGGAGAGACCATCGTCCCACCAGGAGTAGAAGAGACCAGCGCGGAAGCCCGCGATGTCGAGGTAGGCGGAGTCGAGGATCGTTTCCTGGTTCGTCGCGTTGTCAGCGTTGGCCTGGAGAACGATCACGCCGGTGAGCGGACCGTATTCGGTGTCGCTCTTGGCCGTGAACTGAACCTGACCACGGGTTACAGCATCCCAGTCAGAGTCGTTGTCGCCGCCAACGTTTTCGCCGACGTTAACCTGGAAACGGATATAACCTTCGATCTTCAGGCAGGTTTCCGTGCCGGGGATGTAGAAGTAGCCGGTGCCGTAGGCGTCGCAGACGCGAACGTATTCAACCGGTTCCGGCTCGGCAGCGACGATTGCGTCTGCTGCGAATGCCGGTGCAGCGATGAGGGCAGCTGCAGAACCAAGCAACATCATACGAATGTTCATGGAAAGCCAATCTCCTAAGTTCGAGTGCGTTCCACGAAAGAACGTCCCCTCTGATAAAACCCGATCAATTCGGTAAGACCTAAAATAACCGAAAGGGGGGCGGGCTCAACAACGAAAGCTCTCATTTTGTAGAGAATTCTAACTAAACCTTGATGTGTGTGACAGATGTACAACAGTCCTTGCGCGGGTATTAACGAGAGGTAAAATAGAAAGGCGAAATATTGCTATATTAGGACGACTTAGCCGGATTGGCCACGCGCAAAGGGGCGCGGGGAGTTGTCGATGAACGCTGAATTTATCTAAAATCCAGCAGCTGCGAGCCTGTATTTGCCCATCTGGACGGGCTGTCGAAAGAAAATGCGGCTGACAAATAGGCTTCAGCAGGCAGGCGCGACCGACATTCGACCATGCCGAAAGTCGATTTTAAGCGATGATTCGGCGGAGGCCGAGAGCAAGCCTCGCGGAAGCGTACACGGCTCCAAAGGAGGCGCTTCGGCTCTCACTGTCTAGGGATATCAGATCTGCGCTCGCCGAGCTTCCGGATCGGGGATCGGAACGGCAGCCATCAGGGCCCTCGTGTAATCCTCTGCCGGATGTTCGAAGATCTGGCGGCGGGTGCCTGTTTCGACGATCCTGCCGCTGCGCATGACGGCGACCTTATGGGACATGCGTTCGACAACCGCCATGTCATGCGAGATGAAGAGGTAGGAGAGCCCCATGCTTTCCTGCAGTTCCAGCATCAGGTCGAGCACGCGGGCGCGCACGGATACGTCGAGCGCCGCAACGCTCTCATCGGCAACAATCAGCTTCGGCTCGAGTGCCAGGGCACGCGCAATGCAGATGCGCTGGCGCTGGCCGCCGGAAAATTCGTGCGGATAACGCGTGGCGGCATCCGCCGTCAGGCCGACACGGCGCAGGAGTTCCGCAACCCTGTCCTGCCGCTCGGCCTTGTTCGCGATACCGTGGATGACCAGCGGCTCGGCAATCGCGGAGCCGACTGCCATGCGCGGGTCGAGCGAGGCATATGGGTCCTGGAAGATCATCTGCGCCGTGCGGCGGATGGGCTGCATCTCGCGATGGCTGAGCCCGGCAATGTTACGGCCATCAATGATCACATCGCCGGTAAAGGGGATAAGGCCGAGCACCGCCTTGCCGGTTGTCGATTTTCCCGATCCGCTTTCGCCGACGAGGCCAAGCGTTTCGCCCGGCAGGATATCGAAGGAAACGTCGCTCACGGCCGCAGCGGGCGCCTTGCCCTTGAAGAGAAAGCTCGCTGCCCCGCCATAGGTGACGTTGAGGCCGCGTACATTCAAGACCGGGGTGCGGTCGGGATGCAGGGTCTCGACTCTGCGCGACGTGATGCGCGGAGGAGCGTCGGTGCCGGCAAAAGCGCCAAGGCGCGGCACGGCCGAGAGCAGTTGCTGCGTATAGGTCTGGCGCGGCGCGCGGAAAATGGCGACTGCCGGGCCTTCTTCGACGATACCGCCATTCTGCATGATAATGACGCGATCAGCCATTTCGGCGACGACGCCCATGTCATGGGTGATAAGAATAATCGATGTGCCGAATTCCGACTTTAGTTCGCGCATCAGCTTGAGGATCTGCGCCTGCACCGTCACGTCGAGCGCCGTGGTCGGCTCGTCGGCGATCAGTACTTTCGGACGGCAGGATAGCGCCATGGCGATCATCACGCGCTGGCGCATGCCGCCGGAGAGTTCGTGCGGATATTGCTTCAGACGTTTTGCCGGGTCGGTGATCTGCACGGCATCGAGCATCTGCAGCGCAATCGCCTCGGCATTCTCGCTGCCCTGATGCTCGCGGATAGCTTCGGCCAGCTGCGCACCGATCGACATGACCGGGTTGAGCGAGGTCATCGGCTCCTGGAAGACCATGGCGATATCGCCGCCGCGCACGCTTCGCATGGCCCGGTCGGAAAGTTTCAGCAGATCGTGTTCGCCGAGCATGATGCTGCCGGAGGCGACCTGGAGCGAGGCCTTCGGCAGCAAGCCCATGATTGACAGCGACGTCACTGATTTGCCTGAGCCGGATTCCCCGGCCAGGCAAAGCGTTTCGCCGCTCGCGAGATCAAAGCTGATATCTTTCAGAACCGGTTTGCGTCCATCAGGCGTTCGCGCATCGACATTGAGATTGCGGACGCTGAGAATGGGCGCGGCGGGCATGGCTTCAATCACGCGAATACGATCCTCGGGAAGTAGAAGGAAACGACCCAGTTCGGCATATCGACGATTTCGCTGATGCGCAGATCGCCGCAGACCGAGCAGAGCAGATAGGCGTCGACGGCGCTCATGCCATGTTCCGCGGTCAGAAGATCGATCATGCGCATGACGCTTTCGCGTGCGCCGGTCATCAGGTCGGGGCCGATACCCGTCGTGACTTCATAGCCGGCGCCGTCGAGGTGGCGGGTGACGGGCTCGGTGGTGGTGAAGCGCGGCGTCTGCAAGCGCGCATCCTTGACGAGTTCGATCGTCGCCTCGACATTCATCTGGCTTTCGATCGCCGTGCCGCAGACTTCGCCGTCGCCTTGCGCCGCATGCGTGTCGCCGATGGAGAAGAGTGCGCCTTCGACCTCGATCGGCAGATAGAGAGTGACACCTGCGGTCAGGTCACGAATATCCATATTGCCGCCGACGCGGCGGGGCGGCACGACGGAATGCGTGCCCGGCTCGGCCGGGGCGACACCAATGGTGCCGGCAAAGGGTTTCAACGGCACGCGGCCGCCAGGGCCGTAAAGGGCCGGCGTCATGCTGTTAGCGTCATAGGACCAGACATGCAGCGCCGGATCCTTGAACTGGTCGGCCAGCAGGCCGAAACCCGGAATATTCGCCGTCCAGCCGGTGCCCGAGGGAATGAACTTGCGCAGCGTTACCTTCAGTGCATCGCCGGGCTTGGCGCCCTCGACGTAGATCGGGCCGGAAACCGGATTGATCTTGCCGAAATCCAGATTGTTCAGCGTATCGAGCGTTGCGTCGCTGCCGAGCTGGCCGCCGGAGGAATCCAGGCATTCGAAGTGGATGGTCTCGCCGGGCTTGGCGACGACAGCCGGTGCGAAATCCTTGTTCCAGCCGAAATTATGCTGGGCGCGGTGAATTGTGTGGGTGCAGGCAATGCACATAAGGTGTCTCCCTCGATCTTATGAGGCCTTCCCGGTCGGACCGGGAAGGCGTTATTTCCTAGGGCTTATTGCTTCACGTAGATCGCGTCGTAGTTGATGACGCGGGTGGGGTCGATGTAGATATTGTCGGCACCGCCCATGCGCAGCGACTTGGCAACGACGCGACGCTCGTTGATGACGGGAACCCACGGCGCATCGGCCATGATGTCGGTGAAGACCTTGCCCCAGGCGGCGGTGCGTTCGGCAGACTTTGCCGGATCGGACATGGAGTCGGCGGCAACCGCGCGCTTGTCGAGATCGGCATCGCAATACCAGGACCAGTTCCAGCCGCCCTGAACAGCGCCGGCGCAACCGAGGATCGGGCCGTAGAAGTTGGACGGATCCGGGAAGTCGGCGATCCAGGCCATGCCGCCCGACCAGATCATCGGCGCTTCGCCTTCCGTGCCGCCGGCCGAAATGACGTTGGCCTGCGCGAGAGCTCGCACTTCGGCCTTCACGCCGATTGCAGCGAGATCCTGCTGGATCGCTTGGGCGATACGCGGCTGCGGATCGGTATTGGTCGAGTAGAGCACTGTTTCGAAGCCATCCGGGAAGCCCGCTTCGGCAAGTAGCGCCTTGGCCTTGGCAACATCATACGCATAACCAGTGAAGGACTTATCGTATCCCGGCATCAGCGGAGGCAGAGGTTGATTGGCAGGTGTTGCGCGGCCGTTCAGGATGCGCACGATGCGGTCTTTGTTGACGGCCATGTTGATCGCCTGGCGCACCTTGGCGTTGTCGAAGGGCTTCACCTTGGTGTTCAGCGTGATGTAGCCCGTATGCAGCTGCTCGCCGTCGACGATCATCTTTGCGCCATCGGCGGAGTTCTTGATTTCCAGGAACTTGGCGGGCGGGATGCCGTCGCCGGCGATATCGACTTCGCCCTTCTGCAGGCGCAGCAGCGCGACCAGCGGCTCCTGGCCGACCTCGACCTTGAAGCTGTCGATATAGGGTACGCCCTTGACGAAATAATCCTTGTTGCGCTCGAAAACGAGCTGCTGGCCGATCGTCCAGTCCTTCAGGATGAAGGTGCCGGAACCGACAGGCTTCTTGCCGAAATCGCCGCCTGCGGCTTCGACGGCTTCCTTCGGCACGACCGAAGCGAAGTTGATGGCGAGCACGTGCAGGAAGGTGGCGTCGGGACGCGACAGATGGAAGATGATAGTGCTGTCGTCAGGCGTCTGGATGCCGGAGAGCGTCTCGGTCTTGCCGCCGGTCTCGTCCTCGAAGCCCTGGATGGCGCCGAAGAAACCGGCGCCCGGGCCCTGCGTCTTCGGATTGACGGCGCGCTCGATCGAATATTTCACGTCGGAAGCGACGACTTCGCGGCCGTTGGAGAACTTCACGCCCTTGTGCAGCTTGAACGTATAGGTCAGGCCATCGGGCGATACCGTGAAGCTTTCGGCGAGCGACGGGATCGGGTTCGGTGTGCCCGGCGCATAGTCCATCAGGCGCGAATAAAGGCTCTTGATCATCGACCAGTTGACCCAGTCGTAACCGATGGCCGGGTCGAGCGTGGTGATGTCGTCCTTGTAGGTGACGACGATATCGCCGCCCTGCTTGGGTGTTTCCTGTGCCGTGGCTGCGAGGGGGGCGAGCGCCACCATCGTTGCCATGGTTGTGTGTCGAAGCCAGCGTTTGAACATTCGGGTTCCCCTTCTTTGGTTGCTGTCAACGTGTACGGATGCGTGGATCGATGAGCGGCGCCACCAGATCGGCGAGCAGGTTGCCGATGACGATGGCAAGCGCTGATGTCAGCGTGACGCCCATGATGATGGGTATGTCGACCTGCTGGATGGCCTGCCAGGCGAGCTGACCGATGCCTGGCCAGCCGTAGACCGCCTCGACGACCACCACGCCACCCATGAACTGACCGATATCGATACCGATCATGGCGATGATCGGCAGGATGGCGTTTGGCAGGGCGTGGCGGAAAATGATGCGGCGCGAAGACAGGCCCTTGGCGCGGGCCGTGCGTACATAGTCCTGATTGAGCACATCGATCATGGCCGATCGCACCATGCGTGCATACCAGCCGGCGCCAAGGACACCGAGGGTGGAGGCCGGCAGCACGACATGGGCGAAGGTGCCGTAGCCGCTCATGGGTAGCCATCCGAGCGTTACGGCAAATACATAAAGAAGCAGCAGGGCTACGACGAATTGCGGCGCCGAAACCCCGACGAAGGAAGCCGTCATGACAAGTCGGTCGACGAAACCGCCGCGGCGCACGGCGGCGATCGTGCCGAGGGTCAGGCCGAGAGCAACTTCCACCAGAATACCGGCCAGCATGAGCACGAGCGTCGCCGGCAGGCGGGCGGCGATCAGCGTCCAGACCTCAGTCTTCTGCGCATAGGAGCGACCGAGATTGCCGTGCAGAAGATTGTTCAGATAGGTGCTGAACTGAACGAGCAGCGACTGATCGAGGCCGAGTTCGTGGCGGATATTGGCGACCGTCTGCGCTGTGGCGCTTCGGCCGGCGATCATGCGAGCCGGGTCGGCCGGCAGCGCGTAGAGCAGCACGAAGGTAATGGCGGCAACGCCGAGAAGAATGAGGGCGGCCTGAACGAGCCGGCGAAGGATGAGAAAGACCATCAGCCTCTCCCGCGCTGGGTCGGATCGAGAATGTCGCGCAGCGCATCCCCGACGAGATTGAAGGACAGTGCCGTCAGCAGGATGATCGCGCCGGGGAAGAAGACGAGCCAGGGCGCGGCCTGGAAGTAACTCTGGCTTTCGAAGATGATATTGCCCCAGGAGGGCTGCGGCGGCTGCACGCCGATGCCGAGGAAGGAGAGCGTCGCTTCGAGCAACACGGTCGTGGCGATGCCGAGCGTGCCCCATACGATCGCCGTCGGCACCAGATGCGGCAGGATATGCAGGAAAAGCACACGCATATGGCCGGCACCTAGCGAGCGCTCGGCCATGATGAAGTCGCGCTCCACCAGTCCGCGCGTCTCCGTATAGACGATGCGGGCGACCTGCACCCAGTTGACGAGCGCAATCACCATGGCGACGATCCAGAGGCTCGGCCGCAGCAAGGCGGCAAGGACGATTGCCAGCAGCAGCGCCGGGAAAGCCATCATCAGATCGGTGAAGCGCATCAGGACATTGCCGACGATGCCGCGCAGGTAGCCGGCGAGGATACCGATGAGGAGGCCGATCACGACCGCAATGCCGTTGGCAACGAGGCCGATGACGAGCGAGGTGCGTGCACCGAAGAGCATGCGCGAAAAGAGATCGCGGCCGAGCGTATCGGTGCCGAGCAGATAGGGGCCGCCGGGCGGCAGCGGTGCGCCTTCAAGCGACAATCCGTCGAACATTTGCTCATCAGGGTTGAAGGGCGCGATCCAGGGGGCTGCCACGGCAAGGCCGATGACAATAAGCACGACAATAAGGCCGAAGAGGGCGGTCGGCTGCCGCAAAATGGCTTTTAATACACGCATTCAACCCGCCTCCGGCAGGGGTTCTATGCCGCCGATAATGAAGGCGGCGATCTGTTCCATCGGCAGGCGGCGGCGCATGGCGCAGTTGCGCAGGATCGAATAGGCGCGTTCTTCATCCACTCCATGCGCATTCATCAGCTTCTCGACGGCGGCATGGACGAGCGGTCGCAGGCGCACGCGCTCTTCGAGATATTGCAGGCGCTCAGTGACACCCTTGCGCTCCTGATGAATGGAGACGGCCATGACGAGGGCCGGATAGACGGCGGAGGCGGCAATCGGCTTGGCGATGATCGCACCGGCACCCTGACCGAGCGCCCAGGCGATACGGCCCGGCGCTTCCGAGCCGAGCAGGGCGACGACCGGGCATGTCGGCGTTATCCCACTCCAGGGTAGGAGATCGTCAAAGCCCTGGTCTGCATCGACGATGACGAGATCGGGCACGCCTGCGGCCGAAAGCGGCGCCCATTGCAGGGTTGCCGACAGGCCGAGAAGGCGCAGCTGGCGGATCAGTCTTTCGGTATTGCCGTCCTCGCGGTGCAGGACGACAGCATGCCAGCCGGCGAAATTGGGTGTTTCCTTCATGATACCACCCGCAATTTCGGCAAAGCCGTCTTGTTGCGGCCGGTCAGATAGGGATCAGCAGCAAGCGGCGGACGCGAAGCGATCACATCAAAGCCGTTATGTGTATTGATACGACCGAGATGAAAGGGCAGGGCAGCGTGGTTGGTTTCGCGGTCGATATTGAGCGTGCCGAAAGGCGTCTCCCAGCTCTTGCTATATAATTCCCGGCGCACGCTTGCTGGCTCGTCGCCATCGGCAGCCACGATCGCATCAACGCAAAGACGCACAGCCGTATAGGCACTGGCAAAGACGCTGGAGATGCGGCGCGGCGCGCCGTAATGAGCGAGGATCCGCTGTTTGAAGTCGCCATTTTCGGAGGTGGCAACACTATCGAAATAGGAGGCTGCGCAGAGCTGGCCGATGGCCGCACCCGGCGCGATATCGTCAAGCTCGCATTCCATCAGGTCGCAGCTGACGACCGGGCAGTTCTCGGGCCGGAAGGCCGCGTCGCGATCGGCAAGCCGGCGGATCGCCTCATGGAAGGCGTAGCTTGAGGGGCCGATCAGATTGTTGAGGATGAAGCTCGGGCGACGCTGCTCGATATCGGCGACGATGCGCTCGACCGCGGTTTCCTCGAGCGGCAGGTAACGCTCGCCGAGAACCTCGCCGCCTGTATTGGTTGTCAACTCGCGGGCGAGCCGGTTCATCTCCCAGCCCCAGACATAGTTGGCGCCAACGAGATAGGGCCGGTTGCCGTAGCGGGGGATCAGATATTCGAAGAGCGGCAGCAGGTGCTGGTTCGGGCAGCCGCCGACATAGATGACGTTTTCGTTCGCCTCGAACCCTTCGTAGGGGCACATGTACCAAAGAAGCCCGTCATGCTTTTCAATGAGCGGGATGACTTCCTTGCGGGCGGCCGAGGTAATGGTGCCGACGATGTGGCGGCAGCCGGCGCGCAGCAGATGGCGCGCGCCTTCAAGATAGGCGGCAAGATCGGCCTGCGGATCGAAGAAAACGGGCTCGATGGGCCGGCCGCTTTCTGCGGCGAATTCGGCGATCGCAAATTCCGCGCCGTCGCGCGCGTCGCGCCCCATCGAGCCGTAAGGGCCGGTGGTGGAGTAAAGAATGCCGATTTTCAACGCATCATTCATCTGTAAGCCAAAAAAACCAAAAACCCCATGAGGGCGTCCCATCCGCGATGGGGCCATCATGGGGCGAAACTGCCCAGCGACTATCGAAGTCATGTAAGAATGCGGAGGCGCTCTCTGCCTAATCCGCAGGCTTGAATAAAATACAGGCAGTCCGGTTTTGTCAAGCGCGAGGCAGGCGAAATCCGGGACGTTGCGGCAAGATTACAGCAGAGGCGAAGGCCTGAAGATGAAGCTCTCGCCCCGTGCCGGGTCCCGTTTGGGAGTGTTGGCAAAAATATCAACTCCGGCGATAGTGTCGATGAGGTGTTTTGTTGGGGCGGCATTGAATGAAAGCGCAAATAAAGGTCAATGCCGAAGATATTCATAGGAAACTCAACCGGCTGGGACCCGGTGGCGAGCTCTACCTGAAAAAGGGCCGTTATCCCGATCCGATAACGATAATAGGTAAACGAGGCTCCGAGGATTGCCCTATATACATCACCGGTCCGGGAGCGATCTTCGGCTCTGATATGGACTTCGACGCCTATCGGGAAACTGCGAACAAACTGGCCGCCGCTCACCAGAAAGGTGGTTCGTTTCCCGGCATCTATTTCATGGCCGACAATGCGGCTTTGACATTGCGGGATTGCCAATGGGTTATCATCGACGAACTGGTTTTCAGGAACTGCTGGCCGACAGCAATATACCTCGATAACTGCCAACACATTTTCATACGCCGCGTCGATTTCAGGGGAGGGTGCATTGCGATCGGTGCGGCCGGTCCCTACACGCGTCATCTGCTCATCGAAAAATGCAACTGGGTGCAGGATACGAAAAGCCACGGTGAAGACGACATCCTGTCGATCCGGGACAATGGTTATGTTCGTGCCGACTTATCCCTAGGAGATTGCAGGCTTTGGAGCGATATCCCCTGGAAGCAGGTGCACGGATCGGGCGACGAGGATGGTCCCGTTGACCCCGTTGGCGATGCACGAGCCTATGACGGTGACTTCTTTCGCGCTTGGACCATTGCCGGATATGTCATCATCCGCGACAACGTCATCATAGACGCATTCAATGGCGTCCATTTCTTCAATCAGGCATCGGAGTCCACCAAGGAAGCCTTCGCTCGGAACGTTCTTATCGAAGATAACTGGTTCGTGCGGATAAAGGATAACGCCGTCGAGCCTGAGAATTTCGCGTGGAACTGGACTATCCGCCGGAACCAATTCGTCGATTGCTACATGCCGTTTTCCTTCGAAATGCAGCGCTCCGGCTACTTCTATGTCTACGGCAATCTTGGCTGGAACGTTCACATTCCCGGACCCGAAGACGACAAGCATGCCAAGGGCGTGCTTTTCAAGTTTCCCGAGACGCATATTGCGGATGGACCGCATTACGTCTTCAACAATACCTGGCTCCTTCGCGCGCCGATTGCCAAGAAGAAGAGATTTGCGAAGCTGGAGCATCGCAACAACCTTATTGGCTATGCGACTGACGCCGATAAGTTCAAGTGGGAGGCGTGTTCTCCCTTCGGATCAGGCTGGAGCTTCGACTCCTATCCCTTGACCGAGCTGGATGACCTCATCCGCTTTGAGGAGGGGTGCTTCACACGTTCCTGGGGATCTCTTGGCATCGTCTTTGACGGTGATGTGATCTCGCACCGGGATTTTCCCGATCGATTGCGGCAGGCGCATTATGATATCGGCAAAAATGCCAGGTACGCGGACGTCCAATTCCAGGATCAGACCATCGGTCTGCCTTCCGGATTGAAGATAACCAAGGCTCCGGCGGCAATAGCCTTCTCCATCGAGTTGCCGGATAAATCGCGCAGTCTGTTTGCGCCATCCAACTATTGCGTCGGCGCCTGGCAAGAAACCGGCCGGATCGATGCCTTTGATCCATCATTCGCAGTCATATGGCCTACACCAGCACGATATTCTGAGGGAGATCAGTCTTAGGAAGGGAAGAGCAAGGACAGCGGCAATACGAACGCTTGCGATCAAGCGTCTGCGGCCGTCAAAAGTTCAACGCGCACTGGCTGATATCGTGCGGGCAAATGATGCACTCGATCAAGCCGCTATCGTCTGATCGCCAATGTAGGCCGTTAAAAGCTGAGTTCGCATAGAGGCCCGACCTCTATGCGAAGAGATCGTCCTTGCTCGCCATGAAAGTCTGTCCAGCGGCAAGGGTGACGCTGAACCTGCCGTCCGCAAAACGGACGGCCGTGCGAATATCCCGTGCTGCCGAAATCGCAATCTTCACCGGCCTGCCATTCTCCCAATCAAGGTCGAGAAGCATGCCGCCGCGCACCCGCAAACCGCGCAATGAGCCGCGCGGCCACGCTTTGGGCAGGGCCGGGAGTAGGTGAATTTCGCCTGGGCGAGACTGCACCAGCATTTCCAGAATGCCGGCGGCCCCGCCGAAATTACCGTCGATCTGGAAGGGCGGATGGGCGTCGAACAGATTGGTATAGGTCCGCTCAGGGCTGATCAGCAGTTTGACCACATCGAGTGCATGATCGCCGTCACGAAGCCGTGCCCAGAGATTGATGCGCCAGCCGATGCCCCAGCCCGTCGCGTCGTCACCGCGGATCTCCAGAGAGCGACGGGCAGCGGCGGCAAGCGCAGGCGCGTTGTCCATGTCGATCTGCCAGCTCGGATAGAGGCCATAGAGATGCGAGACATGCCGGTGGTGCATTTCCGGCGCTTGCAAGTCCCAGTCTTCAAGCCATTCCTGGAGCTGGCCCGCTGATCCGATCCTGTCGGGCGGAAGGCGCGGCAGGACGCGATCGATCTCCGAGACGAACTCATCCTCGCCGCCGATGGACGTGGCGACGGGGCGAAGCAGATTGAGGAAATCCCGGATAATCTGGCTGTCCATGGCGGGCCCGGCGCAGATCGAAGCGCCGTGCGGGTGGACATTCTCGGGTGAAAGCGACGGGTTTGTCACGAGATAGTTTGTGCCCGGAAGCGACACCAGCACATCGAAGACAAACTCTGCCGCAGCCTTGGCAACCGGGAAAAGCCGCCGGCGTAGACGATCGGCGTCGTCGAGGTAATCGCTGAGATCAAGCAATTGTGTCATGAGCCAGGCGCCACCGGTCGGCCAGAGGCCCCATTTGGCGCCGTCGATCGGCCCGGTCGCGCGCCAGAGATCGGTATTATGGTGCATAACCCAGCCGCGGGCGCGATAGTGTATCTGTGCCGTCTCACGTCCGGCTTCAGCAAGCTCCTCCGCCATCTCGACCAGCGGCACGATACATTGGGGCAGATTGGCAGGGGCCGGCAGCCAGTAATTCATCTGCAGATTGATGTTGGCTGTATATTTGCTGCCCCAGGGCGGATCGACCTCCTCGTTCCAGATGCCCTGCAGGTTTGCAGGCTGCGTGCCTGGGCGGGACGAGGCGATCATCAGGTAGCGGCCGAATTGCACATAGAGTGCCGCAAGCCCGGGATCCTCTCCGTCGGCAAAGCCCGCAATCCGGCGATCGGTCGGCTGCGAGGCTGCCTGCGTCGTGCCGAGATCGATCGCGAAAGTGCGGAACAGCCTTTGATGCTCGGTGATATGGTCACGGCGCATGGCCTCGATGCTGCGGCCGCCGGCTTTCGAAAGGCGCCCGGTGATAGTGCCATCCGGATCGCCGGAAACATCGTCAAAACGCCGGAAACTTGTGGAGGCATCGAGCAGAATCACAAGCTCGTCGGCACTATCTACGGAGATGACGCCGTCGGAGGAGATCAAGCTCCCTCCTGTATTGATCACTCGAATGCCGAAGGCAAAGCGAAGGGCGGCGGCAATGCCCCATTCCGCCTTGCCGGTGCCGGAGAAAGTCAGTCTTGCAGCGTCCTGGTCGACGAGTTGCCCCTGCTGGGGGCTGTCGAGCGATATCCGGCATCTGATGGCTCCGGGCCGATCCGCTGAAAGGCGCAGGACAAGCACGCCATCCACCGCGGAAACGAAGGCCTCGCGAAAGAAGGTGATGCCGTTGGCAACATAGGAGGTCGTGGCGATCGCAGTGTCGAGATCGAGCGTGCGACGGTAGCTGCCGACAGTTTGCGAAGGGAGGAAATCGATATGGAGATCGCCGATCGGCTGATAGGACATCTGCTTGATCGGCCGCGCCATCAGATGTTCTTCGGCCATTGCTTCGGCTTCCGCATAGTGCCCGGCGAAGATCAGTTCCCGTATTTTCTCCGAGTAGCCATAGGCCTCGGGATTGACCGGCCGGTAAGGCCCGCCGGCCCAGAAGGTGGACTCGTTGATCTGCAGCCTCTCGGAAACAGGGTCGCCGAAGACCACGGCGCCGAGCCGACCATTGCCGAGCGGCAGCGCATCCGTCCAGAGCCGGGCAGGGGCATCGTACCAGAGAAGGTTGTCCGCCATCGTCATTCTGCCGGGATGCTGTTTGCCGGCCTGATGTCGCGGATCCGCAGGCCGTCAACGCTGAAGAGCAGCGCCTTTCTCGCAGAAAAGCCGGCGCTGACCGTTTCGCCCGGGCGCAGGGTTCTTTCCGAGCGATCCTCGATGATCACAGATTGGCCCGAAGCGAGAGTTCCGTAGATGAAGCGCGTTCCGCCAAGGTTTTCCACCACGTCGACCTTGACGTCGATCGCGCCGCCGCCTTCGTCCTGTCCGGTGAAATGTTCCGGGCGGATGCCGACCTTGACTGGCATTTCCTTGCCCAGGCCGACGATGCCGGCTCTAAAAACCGTGCCGCAATCGAGCTTGATCACCCCATCCGCGCCCAGCTTGCCGTCGAGGAAATTCATCCGCGGCGAGCCGATGAAGCCGGCGACGAAGAAATTGTCGGGATCGGCGTAGAGCGTGTCCGGCGTGCCGGCCTGCTCGATCTTGCCGGCGCGCATGACGACGATCTTATCGGCAAGTGTCATCGCTTCCGTCTGGTCATGCGTGACATAGATCATCGTCGCGCCGATGCGCCGGTGCAGTTTCGCGATCTCGACGCGCATGGAGACGCGGAGTTCCGCATCGAGGTTCGACAAGGGCTCGTCGAACAGGAAGACGGCCGGGTTGCGCACGATCGCCCGGCCGATCGCGACGCGCTGACGCTGGCCCCCGGAGAGCTGTGCAGGTTTGCGCTTGAGCAGCGGCTCGATCTGCAAGGTGGTAGCGGCGGCGGCAACGCTCCTGTCGATATCGGCCTTGCCCATGCCGGCCATGCGCAGCGAGAAACCGATATTCTGCTCCACCGTCATATGCGGATAAAGCGCGTAGTTCTGGAAGACCATGGCGACGCCGCGTTCGATCGGATCGGCCTCGTTCATGCGCCGCCCGTCGATCGTGAGGTCCCCGGCGGTGATCTTCTCAAGGCCGGCGATCATACGCAGCAGCGTCGATTTTCCGCAGCCGGAGGGACCGACGAAGACCGTGAATGAACCGTCATCGACGCTAAGATTGAGGCCCTCTATCGCTTGAAAGCTGCCATAGGATTTGTCGATATCGTGCAATTCTACGCTGGCCAAAGCTTCCTCCCTTTAACCGCTTGGCGGGCAGAGCGCGTCAGGTGATCCGTCGCGTCGAGCCTCGCAGGATGATGTCGCATTCAAGGACGACGCTGCGCGTCGCCCCGCCTGACGGTTCTGTCAAGCGTTCCACGAGAATGTCGGTGATGGTTTCTGCAATGCTTGCCACCGGTTGGGCGACGGCCGTAATACCGGCTTCATAGAGCCGGAAGATTGCCACGTCGTCGAAGCTGGCGAGCGAAATATCCTCGGGCACATGGCGGCCGTTCTCCTTCAGCCAGCTCAGCCCTCCGACTGCCATGCCGTAGTTGGCGGAAAAGATTGCGGTCGGCGGATTTTCGAGCGACATCAATCGCTTGGTCGCCTCATAACCGCCATCCATGCGCCAGTTTCCACGCGCCGCGAGCGTCGGATCGATTGTGATGCCCCGGTCGCGCAGCGCCTGCTCATAGCCCGCCAGCCGCTCGATACCCGAAGAATTGCGTGGATCGCCTGTCAAAATGCCGATGCGGCGGTGACCGAGATCGATGAGGTGGCTGACGATGCGATAGCTTGCGCGGTGGTTCTCTACCATGACCCGGTCGGCCGCCAGCCCGCGGACGTCGTTATTGTAGAAGATGATCGGAATATCGTGATGGATCAGGTCGTCGACACGGTCGTAAACCTCCGCTGTGCCGTCCATGACCAGCGCATCGACACGCTGCGCGGCGAAGAAATCCAAGGCTTCCGCGACCACCCGCGGATCGCCGCCATGGCAATAAGTCAGAAGTGCGCGTCCGGTTGGGCGCACCGAATGGGCGAGATGCTCCAGCATGCGGGCATGGAATTCGTCGAATGTCGGCACCAGGAAGCCGATCATATGGGTGAGGTCGGTGCGGATCGAGGCCGCGGCGGCATTGCGCCGATAGCCGAGATCCTGGATCGCCTGCTCGATTTGCTCGCGGTTGGACCGGCGGATCGTCTGGCCGTTGAGATAGCGGGACACGGTGCCGACTGCGACGTTTGCCACCCTTGCAACGTCGATGATCGTGGCTCCGCGCCTCCTTGCAGCCGTCTGGTCCGTCTGTCGCATTTCGAGCGGGCTCCTACACTCATTCATGGGAAATGGCGCCTGGTCAGGCGCCTTTCCGTCGTATAGCCCAGCGCTCCGCCGCCCACCAGTATTGCGGGCGGCAAGAGCAAAGTCCGACGGTTCCCTTACCTCAACCTGCATCAGGCGCCTTCGAACACCACTGCGCTGTGGATGTGCAGGCGTGGCACGGTAATGTTGATGGCGCCGTCGTCGCCGGCATTCCACGCGAGATCCTCGCCGGTCATCGCATCGAAGACGCGTTTCGGTTTTGCCGGCAGACGCACTGTGGCATTGACAGGGCCGATCGCCGGAATGTCCTCGATCATTTCCATCACACGCGTCGAGCCGTCATCGTCGCGCACGTCCTTGCCGCGGATCTGCGGCGGACCGTAGAGGAGATGCAGGATATGGCGATCGTGCTCGATCTGACGCGTCAATGTCGCCCGCCCGGAGGAGGGCAGGTCGGTGACCATAGCCGGATTGGGAACGAGCCGGTCGATAAGGCCGCGAACGACATATTTGTAGAGCGGCTGACCCATCGCTCGGTAGAGCCGGAAAATCGGGTAGGCTATATAGGCCGCCCCCTTATGCTCGGTCACGGCAGCGCCGACCATCTCGGCATTTGTGTCGTCGGGCGCATGCTGGTGCGAGCAGAAATGTTTGTACGAGCGATTGAAGTAGGATGGGAAAATACCTGCCAGGACAGTCGCACCGGCTGAGCGGACGGTTTCAGCGTCATCGTAGAAAACGAAAGCCGTTTGCGGCATGGAGGTGTCAAGGTCCTTGCCGGCCCTTACATAGCTCGGCTTGAAAGCGACGGGTGCCACACCTCTTTCAATGCCGAAGTCGATCGCGAATTTACCGCTCTCATCAAGCCCCGAATGCCAGGAAGCGATGATTTTTCCGCCGCCGGCCAGATAGGATTTCAGCCGCGCGGCGAGCGTCGCATCGACGGGGATTTCGTCCGGCAGGATCAGCAGGCGGTATTGTTCGAAGCGGCCGGATATATCGAGGACATCGAAGGGGCGCTTCAGCTCCTGCAGCATCTGCGCCGCACCATCATCGCTTGGATGGTTGCGTGACCCCTTGGGGTTCATATGTTCGGCCGAGAGGATTGCGATCTCGGAGATCTGCCTTGCACCTTCCAGGAAGGGTTCGAGCTTTTCGACGCGATGATAGGCCGGTGCGATCGACGCATAAGTGTCGGGGTTAATTGCTCCGTTCGGATGAAGCTGGTCGCCGACTAGGCATTTGGAGCCGAGCGCGATCATCTGGGCGCATTCATATTCCAGCGCGTCCGGATGTTTGAAACCGCCAAATTCGCCCCAGGATGTGTGGAACTTGCCGGTATGAGCGAGGAAATCCATGCCGAGTGTGGCCGCATAACGGGCGCTCGATGGGAAATGGTCGTAGCCCCAGCCGCCGGTCGGCAGGCTTTCGAGCTCGAGATGCGAATAGGTCGAAAAGCGTTCTGGCCCCTGCTTGTGGATATGACCGCAATTGTAGAACACGCGCAGGCCCGGAAACTCTGCGAACAATGCCTCGCTGGTCTCGCGACGGAACTGCTCGTTGACCGCCTCGTCATTCTTCAGGCGGTCGGCCGGATTTTCCGGGTCAAGGCCCTCGCATTGCATGCGCTCGATACAATCAGGGCAGACGCAATCCGGTGTCAGGATGATATCGAAGAAAAGCCCCTGTGTCGGATAGTTCTGGGCAACTTCGCGCGCCTGTTCCAGGATGTAGTGGCGGAGCCCCGCATGGTTGAGGCAGAGCGTGTGCCAGGCCGGGCTCAGTTGCTTGCCGGCTGAAGGGTCTGCCGGCCTGTCGTGATGATAGCGGTTCGAGGCGCTCATGGCCCGCCATTCGGGATGTTCGCGCGCCGTCAACTCGTCCCACTGCACGGAGATGTAGATCGGGCTTTCGATATCGGCGGCAGACAGCGCCTTCACCATGTCGCCGAGCAGATCCGGGCGGGCAAGCTGCGGATGCGGCTTGCCGACCTTGGTCGGATAGTAGGACCAGCCATGATGGCACTTGGCGAAGATGGTGATGGAATCGACATGTGCTGCCTTCAGCGTCGAGACGAAGGCATCCGGATCGAAATCGGCGCCGATGCCGGGAATATGTTCCGACGTATGGAAATCGAGATGGATCTGGCGGTAGCGCAGCGGCTTGTTCGTAGTTTTGGGCATGGTTCTATTCCTTTGCGCCGGTGCGTGTCTGCGATCCGGCGGCGAACTGACGTTGGAAGACAAGGAAGACGAGCAGGGGAACGAGGGTGGTGATGATGGCCGCCACCGATCTCAGGTCCCAGTTGATCTCGTAGCTGCCGGAAATGCGGGCAAGCAGCACGGGAAGGGGCACATCGCTGCGCAGGAAGAGCATGGGCAGCAGCAGGGCGTTCCATGTCCAGAGGAACTGCAGGATGCCGACGGCGAAGATCGGCGAAAGGCTGTTCGGCAACACCACGTGGCGGAAGGTCGTCAGCGGCCCGCAGCCGTCGATCTTGGCGGCCTCCACCAGTTCGCGCGGGAAATCCTCGAAGAAGTTTTTGACGAGGAAGATCGACCAGGCGAAGGAGAGCCCGACATAGGGGATAAGCACCGACAGCATGTTGTCGATCAGCCCCATGTCGCGCCAGAGCGTGAAGAGCGGAATGATGACGACCTGCTGCGGCAGCACGAATGCATTGATGATGACGATCAGCAGCACCCGACGGAATGGGAAGGTCAGGAAGTGGAAGGCATAGGCTGCAGCCGGTGTCAGCAGCATGGTGAGCGCCGTCGCGATGCCAGCCGTCTTCATCGTCACCCACATGGAGTCTGCGAGCGGATATTTGTCCCAGACGCGGCGCCAGGCATCGAGCGTGAGATCGAAATGATCGAAGCGCCACCAGCCGAGCGAGACACCCTCGGGCGGGCGGAAAGAGGTGACGACAATGCCCATGATCGGGATCACCCAGATGAAGGCGACGATTCCGACGACGACGATAATCCAGCGAGGAGCCTTGCCGATCATTTCGCACCTGCCGTTCGCTGGATGATGGCGGGGATGGAAATGATAAGGACCGCCAGCAGCAGGATGACGGTCGCGGCCGCACCATAGCCCAGTTTGAACTGAGTCATAGATTCCCGGTACATGAAGTAGCCGACGGTTTCCGTCGAGCGCACGGGGCCGCCGCCGGTCAGGATATAGATGATGTCGAAGGCGCGCAGTGCCGTGAGCAGGTTGATGAAGACGGCGACGCGCACGCCCGGCATCGACAGCGGCATCATGATATGCCGCATGGTCGAGACCGGCTTGGCGCCATCCATATAGGCGGCTTCGAGCACAGATTTCGGGATCGCCTGGATGGCCGCAAAAATCAGCATGAGGGGCAGGCCGACGCCGCTCCAGGAGGCCGCGATGATCAGCGCCCAGAGGGCCGTGTTGGCATCCCCCAACCAGGCATGCGCAAAGCCCGGAAAGCCCAGGAGTTGGATCAGCGAATTGAGCAGGCCGCCGGCATCCGCCCTGTAAATGCCGATCCACATATAGCCGGAAACCGCTTCCGAAATGCCGAAGGCCGCGAAGATCATCACGCGGAAGGGCAGGGTTTGCTGCGGCGCAAAAGCGCACAGCATTGCCAGAATCCAGCCGATCGCCACTGAGATGACAGTCGTGCCGATGGTGAAGATCAAGGTCGTCAGCAGCGTGTTGCGAAATGCCGCGTCGGCAAACAGCCGCGCGTAGTTTCCGAAGCCGATGAAAACAGGCTTTCTCAGCCCCTGGATATCCCAGAAGCTCAGTCGGATCGTCTCCACCAGCGGGTAGATCACGGCAATCGCGAACAACACGAGAACCGGCGCAATCAGGATCAGTGCGGCGGGCGTGTCCCTGAGCAGACGCCGACGGCTTTTAATGCCAGCCGCCAGCGGAGAACCCTGCATCACGCCCGCCGCTTCCCGCACCGGGGAAGCGGAGGTGCTAGCCATCAGTAGGAACCCTGGGCCTTGGTTTCGATAGCCGCAAGAACCGTGTCGATATTGGCGCCCGACGGATCCTGCAGGAATTTCTGCAGCTGCACGCGATACTCGTCGACGAGATCGCCGGGCAGCAGGTCACCGAGCACGAATTGCAGCTTCGAACTCGCAACGGCCTGCGTCGCCACTTTCTGTACTTCGCCATAGAACGAAGTATCGACGTTGCTGCTTGGCGAAGCATAACCGGCCTTGGCGAGAATGTTGGCGGCCTCGGCACTCGTCCAGAAATCGAGGAAGGCGTCTGCAGCCTTCGGATTGGGGCCATTCGTCGTCACCAGCAGCTCCTTGGCGTCGACGCTCGATGTATCGTCATGGCCCATGCCGAGAGACGGGAACTGGAAGAGACCGTAATCCTTGCCTTCGACCAGCTTGTAGTCGTTCTTGGCACGATTGTTCATCCACATGCCGATCAGCAGATAATTCTTGGCGTTGGCCTGGAAGACTTGGTCGGCCTCGCCGTCCCAGTCATTGGCAAGCATGATGTTCGCCGCGCCGCAGCAGCCGGCAGTCATCATCTCGGCGTATTTTGTCAGCGCCGTCTTCACAGCGGGATCGGTCCAAGGAATTTCATGAGCGCCAAGCTTCGTCGCCGTCTCGACGCCTGCGGTTCTGAGCAACAGAGTTTCGAACCATTCGGCGTGTGCCCAGTATTTGCCGGGGATCGCGACCGGGGCCGCATAGCCGGCCTTGGTGAGCTTTGCGAAGGAGGCAACAAACTCGTCCCAGGTCTTGGGCGGTTCGGCAATACCGGCCTTGGCGAGATGCTCCTTCTTGTACCAGATGCCGGAGCGATCACCGAAGGTGTAAGTCAGACCGTAGGTCTTGTCGCCGATAGATCCGAGATCCTTCCACGACTGGCTGATGAGCTTGTCCCAACCGAAGGATTTCCACGGGTCGTCAATCGGCCGGAGCATGCCGGCATCGGCGAGTTCCTTGCGGAAGGCCGGCCATGTGTTGAAGAGCACGTCGACGACCTCGCCGCCCATCAACGCGGTGCGGATGCCGCCACGCATGTCACCTTGGCCGGTGATGGCGACTTCGCGGATCGTGACATTTGGATATTTCGCCAGAAAGGCCTTCTGGATCGAATGCATCATGTCGAGTTCGGAGCCGCCGAGCCAGTTCAGAACGACGAGTTCGCCGCTGACTGGATCCTGAGCCCGTGCCGCACCTGATATGGCCAGTAAGGCGGTGCTGCCTGCTCCAGCGAGCAGCGTGCGGCGGCGGATTTCAGGCATAAATTTACTGCTGTTGGTCATGTCAAGTCCTCCCAAACGTTGACTGCTGCCATCCGGCATTCAATTTAGTTGAAACGTTATCATCTATTTTACCTCGAACAAGTGTTTTTATCGATAAATAAACGACAATGCGCTTAAGCCATTATAATAAATGCGTAAATTCAGGCATGTATGATGATTTAAAGCTGGCTTTCTCAAGCCAGGGGTTCGCAAAAAGGGGCCAGGAATCCGGGTCGTCTCCGCAGGATTGCGGTGGCGTTGCCCGACCTGGTGGCGGCGTGGCGCACGATCTCGTGAACAATCATTTTTCGGTCGATGCATTCATCTTTCCAGCGTTGACGCTTGCGCATGGTAGCGTTACCATAAGCCGCGACGGCGCCAGGAGATGCTGAATAATTGCAATGGAGGAGACGCATGGGAGAGCGGGTGGAGGAGAAAAGTCTTCACGGGCGCGTTCAATCGATCGACCGCGCCATGATGCTGCTCGAAGCGATGGGAATGGACGAGGACGGCAACCGTCTGGTCGATCTCGCCACCCGTACGGGTCTGGCGCCCTCGACGGTCCATCGCATTCTGACGACGCTGGAGCAGTGGCAATTCATCCAGTACAATCCGAATGATCGCATGTGGCATATCGGCCGGCAGGCCTTTGCCATCGGTTCCGTGTTCACCCGTCAGAGCAACCTTGTTGCGAGCGCGCTCCCCTATCTCAGGCGCTTGCGCGATCAGACGCGAGAGACTGCCAATCTCGGCTTCGTTCAGGACGGCGAGGTGGTCTGCGTCGATCGAGTTGAGAGCCGCGATATCACCCGCAGCGTCACCCGGGTCGGCAGTAGGGTGCCGATGACGGCCTCAGCCATGGGCAAGGCGATCCTGGCAACCTATTCGCAGGAAGATCTGGAGACGATCCTGTTGCGCGAGGGAAGCCGGCGCTTTACGGCCAATACGCTCACCAGACAATCGGCGCTTCGCGCCGATCTCGAGAAAATCCGGACAGACGGTTATGCTATCGATGATGAGGAGCTGGTTTCCGGCCTGCGTTGCGTGGCCTCTGCTGTCTATGACCATCACGGCGAGGCGATCTGCGCCATATCACTGTCGAGCATCGCATCGCGGATAACGCCGCAGCGGATTCCGGTGCTCGGGCGCCTGCTCGCTGAGACTTCTGCGCAGTTGACGGCGGCTCTCAGCGGGGAGATGCCGCCTGTCAACGCCATTGCGAGCTGACGCGAAACACCCTGCTCGAATGGACCGCCGGCTCTTTCGAACCGGCGGTTTTTTATCCGATCAGGACCAGTCGACGATGATCACCTCGTGGTCGAGGATTGCGCCGGCATCGATGGCGATTTCGCTGCCCTCGTCGATGATCTTCACTGTCTTTCCCGCAACTCTGAGGCTCGCGTCGCAAGCAGTCTTGCCGGCCGGCTTGCGCAGACGCAACGTCACCGGACCGATCGGTAGGAGTTCGTTCTGGCGGCCCGGCACGCGGGAGATCAGAACGCGGTTGTTGAGGTGAACAATCTGCCGTTTATCCTGCTGATAGAGCGCAGCGGTGATGAGGCCATGCGTGCCTTCCAGCCTGAGCAGCGAGTGATCGCCAAGCATCCAGCGCGCGGCATTGGTAATCAGGCGTGCGTGCTCGAACTGGTCGTCACGGGCATAACAACGGTCGAGATCGGCGGCGAACCAGACGAATTTCCCCTTGCCGTTCTCGCGGACAGTGATGGCCGGCACATCCGAATAGGGCTGCCGCATCCAGGAGGTTTCCGGCGGATAAATCGGAAAATCTGGAATGAAGGTCGCCAGCACCTTGACGTCGTCATCGACGCTAACGACCGGCAGGTAGCCGCCGAAGGGTAGGGTGTCGGTCCCCTCCAGACCGGCCAGCACTGGATGGCGGCTTCCGTCAGCTTTCGGCGCCGTCTTGTCGGAGGGGCCGTGCACACCGGCGCGCAGCTCCGGCAAGAGGCGCAAATAGGTGTGGCGCGCGCTGGTTTCGATGTCGGGATTAGCGGCCTCGAAGTCGCCATGCGTTCCGTTCCTGCGATGGACACCGAAGAGCTTGCCAAGAGCGAAGTCCGTCCGGCGGTCGCCATGCCGGCTGTAGAGGCTCGCTTCTGAAGAAGCGATCACCGAACCGCCGTGGGCCGCGAAGGCCTCGATGGCGGCTACCTGCTCGTCCGACATGGCGGCGAGGTTCGGAAGGATGAGCACGCTGAAGCGTCCCGCCGCCTTCTCGATATCGTCGGCATTGACGGGCAGATAGGTGATGCCGGCGCGGTCGAGCGCCCGCACTGTGCCCCGATAGGGGTTCATCGTGCGGTCGTTTGCCTTGTCGCGGCCGTGATAGTCGTGGTTGTTTTGCGACCAGACGACGCCGACATCGGCCTGCGGCTGCCGGTTGATCAGAATATCCTGGTTCGCCTCATGCCATTTGAAGATCGGCTCAGCCGTCTTGTATTGACGACGGTCCTCATGCAGTGAGCCGATATGGTGCCACCAGGGCTGGATGCCGCCGGCAAAGCCGGAGGAGGACCAGAGGCGCACTTCGGCGGGCGGCATGCTGGCGAGGCGGAAAGCCGGCGAGCCAAGCTGGTATTGCGGCGTGCTCTCAGGAATGAGCTTGTCCCAGCCGCCCACCTCATGCAGACGTTTGCCGGTTTCGGTATTGTCTTCGAAACCGTCGATCAGGTTGCGGCGCTGGTGGTCGAGCATGACGATCGGGCTGCGGGCAAGGATTTCCTTGAGATCGATGAAGCGGTTGCCGTTGTTCAGGATGTCGCCGCTGATCATGCCCATCCAGCAGCAGTCCTTGCCGCCGACCCGGGTCGTGACCTTGTTGTTGAATTCCCAGAGATCGGTGCGGCGTTTATAGTTCCACTGGATCCAGCGGCGATAGTTCTCGTCGGCCCAGTCATGGCGGCGGGGCAGGTCTACGCCCGACCATGCGAAGAACTGCTCGGTGCAGTGCCGGCAATAGCAGATGTTCTTGCGCGGCATGCCGGCCCAGCTGTTGTCGGCAAAACCGTCTGGCATGGTACGCTCGATGATCTCGTGCATGATGTCAGGCAGATATTCGCTGTAATAGGGCGAGTTGATGCAGGTCACATATTTGTCCGCCTGCTGGTAGGGCTTGCCGTCGATATCGAGGCAGATCCAGTCCGGATGAGCGCGGTAGGAATCCTCTGCGACACGGTTTGAATCCATGCGCGCGATGACCTTTAATCCTTCTTCGCGCGCAGCCTTGACGATCTCGCCATAGAGGTCGCGGTCGCCGAGCGTTACGGCCTTGTGATGCAGTGGGAACTTCGTCGGATAATAGCTGACGATGCCACCGGCATTGATGATGACGCCTTGGACGCGGGTCTTCCGCCAGTGCTCTCGCCACCACGTGTCGTCGTAACGCGCTGGGTCGATCTCGACCAGATTGGTTTGTCCCCATCGCAACGCTGTGCGGTACCAAGGCTCCGATCCCATGACTATTTCCACCCTCGTTCAGTTGGTTTGCATCGCCAAACTAAATGAAAGCGTCGCTTAGTCGCCGACTTTTCCCGGAAATTCCACGATGCGGAAAACTCCGGCAAAGTGTGCGATGGCCGCTGCGGAAGATGTTCGGTTGTATTATCGTGGCTGTGCCGCTCAAACGTCGCCACAATGCGCTGAGCTATTACGCCCGCGTTGACTCCGATCTTGCTTTTTGGAATTGAAATATTCGTTTTGCGTAATGCCTGAGAAACCCTCCAAGGGAGGGGCAGCGCTGTTCCGAAATGCCGCGAGGGGAGAAAAGATTGCGAAGCCGACGGACCGATGGTCGTCCCACGATTGCCGATGTTGCGCGTCTCGCCGGGGTCGGGGCGATTACGGTGTCGCGGGCGCTGCGTGATCCGAGCCAGGTTTCCGCCACCCTGCGCGCCAATATCGACAAGGCGGTGAGGGAACTGAACTATGTTCCCAATCTCAGCGCCCGGGCGCTCGCCTCCGTCAGGGCCGATGTCATCGGTGTGCTCGTTCCTTCGCTGACCCAGAATATTTTCTCCGACGTTCTGCGCGGCGTCTATGACGGTGTCGAAGGCACTGAGCTGCAGATCCAGATGGGCAATACCCGCTACCAGCCGGAAGAGGAGGAGCGACTGATCGCACAGATGCTGCGCCAGAAGCCGGCGGGCATGATCGTCTCCGGCACCGAACAGAGCGATCGCGCGCGCGAAATGCTGGAAGATGCTCGTTGCCCAGTCATCCAGATCATGGACCTGACGGACAAACCGATCGATACGATCATCGGCTTTTCGCACTATGAGGCCGGCCGGGCGATAACCCGTCACCTGATCGAGGCCGGCTACCGGCATATCGGCTTTCTGAGCGGCTGGCTGAATGGCCGTTCCTTCGGCCGTTATTCCGGTCTGAAGGACACGCTGACGGAAGCCGGCATCTATAATCCGAGCTATATTTCGCCGATCGACAGGAGCGACCATATTCCCGAAGGTGTGGGCTGGGAAACGCCACGCTTTGCAACGCCCTCGACGGGCCGCAAGCTGATGGCCGATCTTCTGGACGCCAATCCGGATATGGACGCTGTCTTCTGTAACAATGACGTCATGGCGCTTGGTGCGCTGTTCGAATGCATGGAGCGCGGCATCCGCGTGCCCGAGGATTTCGGCATCGCCGGCTTCAACGATTTCGACATTATGGAAGCGGCCTATCCTTCGATCACTAGTGTGCGCAGCCCCCGCTGGGAATCCGGTTACAATGCCGTTATGGCGCTCCGTCGGCGCTTGAGCGGAGACGACAGCGGAGACCGGATTGTCGACTTGGGCTTCAAAATCAAGAAACGCGTCAGCACCGACCGCAGCGGGGAACTGCGGCGCCGGCTGGCGGGCGACTGACGCCAAGACCGCCGATCTTTCGCTTGCGGCATATGTCGCAATTTGAATAAGAGCTTTTCCAAAACGCCCATAAATCCGCGGTCGAACAAACTTGACGCCTGTATCTGGTAGCGCTACCGTCCCCTTGCGTTGCTCGTCGACCCAGAAGACGCTTCATAACAAAAACACCGGGAATTAAGCGTCAACCGGGATGCAGCGTCTCGATAAGGGAGGATCTGAGCATGGCGATTACTCGACGTAAATTCATGGAAAATTCTGCGGCTGCCGTTGTCGGCGCCGGTATTGTGGCAAGCTTCGGCCCGGCCGCGTTTGCGCAAGCCACCGATACATTGAAAATTGCTTTTGCTGCCCGCGGCCTCAGGACCATCGACCCTGCGAAGTCGATCCAGGGTGTCGACAATTGGGCGATTATCCACGTCTATGACAAGCTCGTCGACCTGCCGCTCTGGAAGTTCCCGGCAACGATAGACGAGCTCGTACCGCGCCTTGCAACGAGCTGGAGCTCGACGCCGGATTCGAAGTCCTGGACGCTGAAGCTCCGTCAGGGTGTCAAGTTCCACAAGGGCTATGGCGAGATGACGTCCGCGGACGTCAAGTTCACCTTCGACCGCATTCGCGATGCCGTCCGCGTCGGTGGCGTGCGTCCGAAATTCACCAATATCAGCGAGGTCGTGGCCGACGATCCCTACACGGTCACCTTCAAGCTGGCGCAGCCGGATCCGCTCTTCCTGCTCGGCGTTCTCAGCGACTACGACGCCTCCGTCATGAGCAAGAAGGCAGTCGAGGCGAAGGGCGAGGAGCCGATCGGCCGCGATCCGATCGGAACCGGCCCCTATGTGCTGGAAACTGTCTATCCGGATCCGTCGCAGGGCGTCATGCTGGTTGCCAATACAGAACACTGGGACGTCCAGCCGGCGACACCCAAGCTGCAATGCCTCTATATCGCCGATACGACGGCGCGTACGTTGGCGCTGCTGTCAGGCGACGTGCATCTGATTGAGGGCGTTCGTGCCCCCGGCTGGGCGGCTTCCATGTCGCAGCGCGATCCGAACCTGATCTTCGACGTCGTCAGCCCCGGCAGCTTCTTCACCATGCAGGTCAACGTGACGAAGAAGCCGTTCGACGATGTGCGTGTGCGTCAGGCGCTCTTCTATGCGATCGACCGCGACGAGATCACCACAGCGATCGCGCCGATCAGCAAGCGCACTTACGGGCTCAATCCACCCTCCTATCCCGGTGGCTTCACCGCGGAAAACATCCCGGCCGATGTTGCCTACAAGTATGATCCTGAAAAAGCCAAGTCGCTGCTTGCCGAAGCCGGGTTCCCTGATGGCTTCAGCTTCAAGAACGATACGTCGCAGCGCGAGGATTTTTCGGCCATCATGCTGATGATCCAGGCGCAACTGCGCAAGATTGGCATCAATATGGACCTGAACATCAAGGATCATACAGCCTTCCATGCCGACCAGAACATTGGCACCAACACGCTGTCGCAGCAGTCGTCTGCGCTGCCGCCGGTGCCGACGCAGGTGATCGTCACCTATCTGTCGAAGGGCGCTGAAGTTCGCTCGGATGGCAATGGCGGGGCGAATATGAGCCATTATGGCGCTGCCGTTCCAGGCATCGACGACCTCCTGGGCAAGGCGCTTGCCGAGCCGGATCTCAACAAGCGCTTGGAGATCGTCAAGGAAATCGAGATCAAGGCCCTCAAGGATGCGGTCATTCTGCCCGTTTCCAACAACGGTTTCATGATCGTCCGTTCTGAAAAGGTCGATCTCGGCTACGATGTGGTTTCCGGCTATGTGAATTGGCCGCTGACCAAGGCCAAGATCAAGGCCTAACTTCCTTAGAACGGCGGACAAAAACCGAATCGCGTCCGCCGCTCCAGGTCTTTGTTAAAGCATCGGATTGTTCGAAAACCGCCTCATATTTTCGGTCCGATGCTCCAGTCGCGAACACGTTCCGACATCATGATCGTTCCCAGCGTTGAGCGGGGAGCGTTGCGCCCTGCGCGCTGATATTGGTCTTATTCCTGCGAGGTCAGACATGGCGCAAACCGACACCGTATCCTTCAGCCTGCCATCCACACCGCTTTCGGACAGTGTCGCATGGGCAATCGACGAATTGCGCAGCCGCCTGAAGCGGCGGGGTGCGAAGTCCTCCGATAAGGCGTCGGGGCAGGGTATCTCGATCGTGGTGGCCGAGGTTGGATCGCCACAGGCGCCGGCGGCGATGGCGCGGAGCGAGGAAGCGTTTGCTCTCATCCGCGACGACAACACGATTACCGTGTGGGCGCATGACGAAAGGGGGATGGTCTATGCTTTGACCGAGCTCGCCGATCGCGTGCGCTATAGCGATGGCGAAGACCTGTTTGCAGGCAGGTTTCCTCTTGCCGAAAAACCGTCAGCTCGCATCCGCAGCATGGCGCGGCTTTTCTGCAGCGAGGAGGAAGACAAGGTCTGGTTCCACGACAAGCAGCAATGGCGCGATTATCTGACCATGCTGGCATCGAACCGGTTCAACCGTTTCGCGCTGACGCTTGGCATGGGCTACAACTATCCCTACCACAATCCGTGGATCACCGACGTCTATTTCTATTTCCCTTATCCGTTCCTGCTGAAGCTGCCAGGTTATGACGTCGAAGTGACCGAGCTCTCCGACGAGGAGCGCGAAACCAATCTGGACATGCTGAAATTCATTGGTCGTGAGGCCGCCAAGCGCGGGCTGGAATTCCAGCTGGCGCTCTGGACGCAGCGCTACGATTTCGACGACGTGCCACGTGCCAACTACACGGTCACGGGTGTCACTGATGATAATCTCGCACCTTACTGTCGCGATGCGATCACCGAATTGCTGCGGCAAGTCCCTGAGATAACCGGCCTGACATTCCGCGTCCATGTCGAGGGCGGCATTGCGGAAGGCGAGTACGGGTTCTGGAAAGAGGCTTTCGCGGGTGTTGCTGCCGCCGGCCGTCCTGTCGAGATCGACATGCATGGCAAGGGTCTCGATCACACCATGTTGCAGATCGCCCGCGAGTCCGGCATGCCCTTTGCCGCCTCGCCGAAATATCTCGCCGAACATATGGGGCCGCCCTATCACCAGTCCGCTATCCGCAACAAGGAGTACCCGCCAGAGGTGGCGCGCAGCGAGCGCGAGCAGCTCAGCGAAGGTTCCCGCAAGTTCTTGCGCTACAGCTACGGTGACCTCCTGACCAAGGACAAGGACTACAAGGTCATCTACCGCATCTGGGCGGGGACGCAGCGGGTGCTGCTCTGGGGCGATCCGGAATTTGCCGCCGGTTATGGCCGCAGCTCCATGTTTGCCGGCTCCGACGGCGTTGAATGGTGCGAGCCGCAGAGCTTCAAGGGCCGTATGGGTACCGGCATTCCCGGTGGTCGCTTCAACTACCAGAAGCACGGCCTGCCGACGCGCTACGACTGGCAGAAATATGAGTATCAATACCGCGTCTGGGGGCGACTGCTCTTTTATCCGGAAGCACCGCGCGAAAGCTGGATGCGCTATCTCGAACATGAATGCGGCGATGCCGCCGCCGACTGCGAGAAGGGGCTCTCCTGGGCAAGCCGCGTGCTGCCGCTGATCACCCTGGCACACGGCCCTTCAGCTTCCAACAATCACTATTGGCCGGAAGTCTACACCAACCTTGCACTCGTCGAAGGCTCGGGCCGTCGCGCCTATGGCTTCGACATGGAAGGGCCGGTCCGTTTCGGAAATGCACCAACCTTCGATTCATCGCTCTTTGCCAATGCGCGCGAATATGCCGAACTGCTTCTCGCCGGCAAGCCCTCGCATCGCTACACACCACTTGATGTGGCCGACTGGCTGGAGGAGATGGCGGAAGGCTGTGAGGCGGCGCTGACAAGGGCGAAGGTGACCGGAAGCTTCGGCTCCGCCGCCGTCCAGCGCATCATGATCGACATACAGATCTCGGCCGGCATTGCCCGCTTCTTCGCGGAGCGCTTCCGGGCTGCATGCTGGGCGGAGCTTTTCATCGCCACCAAGGTCACGACGCTGATCGAGCCCGTTATTGATCACGCGAAGCGTTCCGTCATGGCTTGGCAGGCGGCGGCCGATGTCTCCCGCGATATCTATCACGACGACTTGACCTACGGCCCGCAATCCTGGCTGCGCGGCTCGTGGCAATCGCGCCTGCCCGAGATGGCAGCCGAAGTTCTCGATCTGGAGTCGCTGCGCGGCGCCGGCAAGTTTGAATCGATGCAGCCGGACGAGCAGGTGCTTGCAGCGCTCAAGGCGCTCAAGGCCCGCCAGCCGGTGATCTCCAGCACTGCGGGTATCGCAGCACCTGCAACATTCAAAGCTGGCGAGGCGCTTACGGTGCATGTCGATGAGACGGTAGACGAGGAACCGGTGCTGCACTATCGTCATGTCAATCAGGCCGAGCGCTGGAATTCGGCGAAGATGACACGGAATGGCGATGGCTTCGCCGCGACCATTTCCGGCGACTACACCGATTCCAAGTTTCACCTGCAGTTTTTCGTCAGCTCGAGGAGGGGCGGGCGAAACGTGCTGTCACCAGGTCTTGAGGACAACCTGTCCAACGAGCCTTACTACACGGCGCTGCAGGACTGAACCGTGCATACCATCATGGGCGTCTGCCGACGGGAACGCCGGCCGCGTCGAAGGAGGAGACCGCTCTGGCGGTGACAGGGAGGAGACGGATCTGTGACCCGGTATCTCTTGCTCAGGTTGGCGGACGCTATTCCGACCATCCTGCTGGTTTTGACACTTGTCTTCATTGCCATGCGCATTCTGCCGGGCGATCCGGCAATTGCGGCGCTGGGCGACAATGCCACGGCCGAACAGCTCCAGCTCTTTCGCGAGCGGATGGGGCTGAACGCTCCTCTATGGCAGCAATATATCAACTTCGTTATCGGCACGCTCAGCCTTGATTTCGGTCGTTCCGCCATGACCGACCAGCCGGTCCTCGGACTGATCGTCTATAATCTTCCCTACACGATCGAGCTGACGATCGTTGCGATGATCATGGGCGTTGTCGTCGGTGTACCCTTTGGCGTCTGGGCAGCCACGCATCGCAACGGCCTGCCGGATTCGGCCATGCGCGGCTTTTCGCTGTTCGGCTATGCCATTCCCGATTTTTACCTCGGCGCGCTGCTGCTCATTACCTTCGCGCTCAATCTCGGCTGGTTCCCGATCAATGGTGGCGGCACCGGTTTCATTGACCGCATGCACCATGTCTTCCTACCCGCGCTTACATTGGCACTGGTCAAGGCGGCCTTCATTGGACGCCTCACCCGCACCTCGCTGCTGGAGGTGATGGGCCGCGATTATGTGCGCACCGCTCGCGCCAAGGGCGCGCGCGAAACGCGCGTCATTTATCGCCACGGGTTGCGCAATGCACTTCTGCCGCTGACGACCGGGCTCGGCCTCAGCATGCTGGCGACGCTGTCAGGTTCCGTGGCGATCGAACTCGTCTTCAACCGCCCCGGCATCGGCAAGCTGCTGATCAGCGCCATCTCCGAGCGTGACTATGGTGTCATTCAAGGGGGCGTCGTGGTCTTTGCGATGTTCGTGGTGCTGATCAATCTGGCGATGGATCTCGTCTACATCGTCGTCGATCCAAGAATCCGGGTGAAGTGATGGCCGCAACCGAACAGGCACCCCAGGTCATTGCTGACGATCACCGGCTGGCGGATGCGTTCCGCCACATCCTCTATGGGCGAATATCCACCAGTTTTGCGCTGCTGGTGGTCGCGATCTTCATCTTCGTCGCCGCCTTTGCGCCATGGCTTGCACCCTATGATCCGCTCGCCCAGAGCATTCTGACGATCAACCAGAACCCGTCAGCCGGCCATTGGCTCGGCACCGATCAGTTTGGCCGCGATGTGCTGTCGCGGATGATCTATGGCTCGCGCAACTCGCTGATTTTCGGCTTCATATCGCCGGTTCTGGCTGCGATTTTCGGCACCCTGCTCGGCGTCACCGCCGGCTATTTCGGCGGCATCACCGACCGCCTCATCTCGCGCGTCATCGACCTGTTGCTCGCCTTTCCGGAATTGTTGCTGGCGATCATCATCGCCGCCGTGCTCGGTGGCGGCTTCTGGAATATTATCGCCGTCATAACGGTCGCCTTCATCCCCGGCTTTGCCCGTGTGGCCCGCGCCTCGACGCTGGCGGTCAAGCAGGAGCCCTATGTTGAAGCGGCGGTCGCGGTTGGTGTGCGCACGCCGACGATTATTTTACGCCACATCATTCCGAACATTGCAGCCCCCATCGTCGTGTTGATGACGCTTTGGGTCGCTTCCGCCATCCGCCTGGAGGCTTCGCTCAGCTTCCTCGGCATCGGTACGCAACCGCCCAATCCAAGCTGGGGCAATATCATCCGTGACGGTCTCAACAACCTCTTCGGTTCACCCTGGCCGATCATCGGCGCCGGTATTGCGATTACGTTCGTGGTTCTCTCCTTCAACCTGATCGGCGACGCCGTGCGCGACGTGCTCGATCCGGAGACGAGCCAATGAAGCAGCCCTTGCTGAGTGTCGAGCATCTGCGGGTGGAATTCGGAACACCGGCAAACCCGATCGTTGTCGTCGATGATGTCAGCTTCGAAATCGAAGCTGGCGGAGCGGTCGGTATCGTCGGCGAATCCGGTTCCGGCAAGTCCGTCACCTCGCTTGCAATCATGCGGCTGGTGCCGGAACTCTGTCGGATTTCCGGCGGCAAGATCAGTTTCGAGGGCAATGATTTGCTGAAACTGCCGGCAAGCGCCATGCCCGAGATCCGCGGCCGGGACATCGCGATGATCTTTCAGGAGCCGATGAGCTCGCTGAACCCGGTCATGACGATCGGCGACCAGATCGGCGAGGCGATCAAGCTGCATGAGAAGATGAACCGCGGAGAGCGCCGCGCCCGCATCATCGAACTCCTGAAGCTTGTCGGCATCCCCAATCCGGAGGGGCGGCTCGATGCCTATCCGCACCAGTTTTCTGGAGGCATGCGTCAGCGCGTGATGATCGCGATGGCAGTTGCCTGCAATCCGAAACTTTTGATCGCGGATGAGCCGACGACGGCACTTGATGTGACCATCCAGGCCCAGGTGCTCGACCTGATGGCGAAGGTGCGCAAGACGCTGAACACGGCCGTGCTGCTGATCTCGCACGATCTCGGCGTCATCGCCGAGGTCTGCGATCGTGTCATCGTCATGTATGCCGGCCACGTGGTCGAGGATGCCGATGTCCGCTCGATCTTCAGCGATCCAAGCCATCCCTATACGCGCGGCCTGCTGCAATCGATCCCAAGGCTCGATGATGAGCGCTCGCGCCTATATCAGATCCCGGGTTCCGTACCGACCGCGGGCTCGGTGAAGGAGGGCTGTCCCTTCTACGCCCGCTGTCCTTTGCATATCGACAAGTGCCGCAGCGAAATGCCGCCGATGTTTGCCTTTGGTCCGAAGCACAAGGCGGCCTGCTGGGTTACAGCCGAAAACAAAGTATCCCTCCCATCGATCGAGGAGCATATGCGATGAACGCAATCCTGCGGGCCGAAGGGTTGAGCAAGGTGTTTTCCGATGGCGGCATGCTGTCCTTCAAGCAGGAGAGTAGCGGCGTGCGCGCCGTCGATGATCTGAGCTTCGAGATCCTGCGTGGCGAAACGCTGGCGCTCGTGGGAGAATCCGGCTGCGGCAAGTCCACACTCGGACGCCTGCTGTTGCGGCTGATCGAGCCGACTGATGGCCGTGTTTTCTTCGAGGGCACCGAGCTGACGGCGTTGTCGCACGAGAAGATGCGCAGCATGCGGCGCAATGTGCAGATGATCTTTCAGGATCCCTATGGATCGCTGAGCCCGCGGCGCTCCATCGCCGAAATCATCGGCGAGCCGCTGGATGCCTTCGGCCTCATCCGCTCGAAGCGCGAACGGCGCGAGAGGGTCGCCGATCTCCTGACGCAGGTCGGCCTGCCGACGAGCTCCATGGACCGTTATCCCCGGCAGTTTTCCGGGGGCCAGCGGCAGCGCATCGGTATTGCCCGGGCGATCTCCCTCAATCCCGGCTTTATCGTCGCCGATGAGCCGGTCTCCGCACTCGACGTTTCCGTGCAGGCGCAGATCATCAACCTGATGCAAGACCTTCAGGAGAAGAAGGGCTTTTCCTTCCTCTTCATCGCCCATGACCTCGCCGTCGTCCGCCATATCGCTGACCGTGTGGCAGTGATGTATCTCGGCAGAATCGTGGAGATAGGTGACAAGCGGATGGTCTATTCGGCCCCGCAGCATCCCTATACGCAGGCGCTGTTGTCAGCGGCACCCGAGCCCGATCCGGACCGGAAAAGCCGCCGCATCGTGCTTGAAGGCGACGTGCCGAGCCCGTCGCGCATCCCTCACGGCTGCAGCTTTCACACTCGCTGTCCGATCGCGCAGGACATCTGTAAAGTCGAACGGCCCGCTTTGAGAGAGGTAGCGAGCGGTCAGATGGCCGCCTGCCATTTCGCCGCTCCCAATCCGATCCCGCCTCGGGTACGCGAAGTTGCCGCTTAACCCTTTCGCTTTGGCCCCTTTAGCCGGCGCCAGGGTGCATGATCCGTCTTGATCGTGATCGAGGCGGAAGACGGCAGCAGCGGTTCGCGCTTGCGTCGTCCGAAGCGGCGTTTGAAGCCAAGGATGTTCTCGATGAAGCTGCGGGCATAGAGGCCGGGCCCGCTGGAATAGATGCGCCAGCCGCCGTCGACGTCGATCTCGCCCTCCTTGACCTGGTCCCAGTCGCTCATCGCCTGATAGCGGTCAGGGAAGGCGGCATCGCTGCTGCTGAAATAGGTGTTGCGCTGGCGCAGTGACGCGTGTGGCAAGGCGTCGGTCACGGCGATCGGATTGACGAGACCGATCGTCTTCCAGAGCGCCTTTGCATCCTCAGCAATTGCCAGGGTCTCGCAATAGCGCAGATGCGCATGCACATACATGAGGCCAATCTCGCGGCCGAAGAAGGATGAGGATTCCGCGCGCCGGAACAGCGTTTCCGGGCCGCCGGCATAGGTCGCGGGCTTCTCCATCAGGCGTACGCCATCAGGGAAGAGCAGGTGCTTTTCGATCAGCTTCATGTGCGCCCGCCGCTGTTCCGGCGTGAAGAGCTTGCCGAGCATCGCCTGCGTCATCGAAATCAACGAATAGTGCAGCCCGGTACGCTGGTCGTCGGGATGCAGCAGCAGCTCGACGCCGTCATGGGTGGGATCGAAGATGCCGTAACCGGCGACCACACCATTGCGGATCAGGTGTTTGTTGAAGTCGCGCCGCATGGCGGTGGCGATCTTGCGCAGTTCCGTGGCGTCAGCAGCCTGGCCGATGCGACGCAGGATAGCGGAATAACGCACGATCTGTTCATAGAGCAGCGAAACGGTCCAGCTGCTCACCATCCAGTCGCGCAGATGCGGATCGGCCGGCTGCAGGGAATCGTTCCAGTCGCCTTCGCCGTAGCGGATTAGATGCGTGCCGGGAATGAAGCGCTCGCGCACGGTAGCGAGAAGCTTGTCGACATGGACGGTGATCGTATCGGCCGGTGCACTGCCCATGGTCTTGTCGTCGCGCCAGACCACCTTTTCATCGAGGACGGCGAGATCGCCAGTTGCCTCGATATAGTCGCAGAGCGCCTTCAGCGGCCAGACGACGATATCACCGTGGCTGTCGCCGGAGCGGATGTTGGCATAGGGTTCCAGCATGAACCATTGCGGCCAATCGCCCTTTTCCAGGTACTGCTCGCTGAAGACAGTCTTGACCACTTCCTTGGCTTCGCGGTCATGCTCGTAGGCGAGCAGGAATTCCACCGGCCCCTGGCAGGCATCGCGCGTGCCCCAGGCAGCGCCCGTATATTGCTCCAGCCCGTGCGGGACGCTGAGATGCACGATTGCATCATGTGCGAGCCAGGGCAGGATCGCGGCATGCGCCACCGCATCGGCTTTGGGCTTGTCGAGTGTCAGGCCGCGAATGGCGTGCTGCCAGAAACGCGAAGCTGGATCGAGCATCGCCTCCTGCGTGATACCACCTGCGTAGCGATCGGCCAGACGCTCGGCCTCTGCCATGTCCGTCATCGAGCCGACGACGGCGAAAGCGAGCGATTGTGTCTCGTGGGAGCGCAGGGCAATGTAGGCGCCGTTGCGGGCCACGCCGTCTTCATAAAGAAACTCGTCGCCGCCAACCGCCTCGACTGCGCCAGGCGTGGAGCTCACCAGCCAGTAGCTGGCATCGGGAAAACGCTCGCCCCAGAGCCAATGCGGGTCTGGGCGGAAGCGGATGCGTTTGGCTTCTGCGTCGAATTCGGCATAACCGCTTGTGTCATATTCCCGCTCGCCGAGAACGAGATGGCCGAAGACCAGGAAGCGGCAGGGCTTACCCTCGACAGAGACGGCACATTGCATGGCGGGATCTTCGCCTGACGCTGTCGCCGTGACGGTGATGGTGCGATCGCCAAGGCGATAGATCCAGCGGCAATCGCTGAGGCCCATGTCGAAGGCTGAAGGCACGCCGAGAAGCTGCCAGCCCTGACCGATATCAGCCAGGATGCGCAGCCCGCTGGCCCGAGTCAGATTGTAGGGATCGCGGGAGACCGAAAACAGTTTGTGGAAGGACGTATTGCCGATCGTCAGCTGCGCGGCAAATATGCCCTGCATCCAGCAGGTCGATGCCAATGTGACATCGTCGAGCAGCATATTCTGGCCACTGCGAACGATTGCTCCATGGCGCCGCGCGATCTGCGTTTCCTTCTCCCGCAGAACCACGTGGCGATTGAGGGCGCCCTCGGGCACGAAGAAGGACAGCAGCTTCCCGTCTACGCGTTCTTCGAGCATACGATCGGGATAGAGGCGGGCGAGCGCCTTGTTGTCGAGCGTTTCGACCGTCAGCAGCCCGGCACCCTGCAGGATGCTGCGCGGCGGCACCTGCTCTGCCGGACCAGCAGCCGTCTTTTCGACGGCTTTCAGATGATCGAGGCGGGACAGATCGCTATTGTCGGATGCCGCCTGATGATCGTTGAGGAACAGGCCAAAGAAACTCGAGGTCACGCCTTCGGCCGAAATGGAGAGCGGTTTCGACTGAAGGGCCGGGCAGGCCATTTCATGCTGCCGGCGTTGGCTCGGCAGGTTGCTGCCGAAGGGACCAACCAGAAGGTCATCCTTGCCGGCGGCCGATTTGACCAACTGGATCGCATCGGTAGCGTAGGCGGCAACACCTTCCAGGCAACCCTGCGCGAGCCACGGATTGCGTCCGCCGCCCTGCTTGAGGTTCTGCCGGTTCATCACGACGGCCCCGAAGACGGGATGCTCGGCGATATGATGGTCAACATATTGCGAGGCATAGGCTTCGCTGTTCATCAGGAAACCGTGATCGCCGAGGCCGATATCCTGAACCAGCACGAGATCGGCCGGCAGTTTTTCCGTACCGGAATGCTTCAGCGTGACATGCCAGAACCATGTCGTTTCGGAGGGGGCAAGCACGAGGCTCACCTGATAGTGGATGTCTTCGACTTCGCCACTCCAGGAGAAGCCTGCCTCACTGTGGCCAAAGCGACCCTGCGCCCGAGGTCCGACGATCTCTGCAACGGCAGGCTTCTTGCCGCCGACCCGCAGATAGAGGCGCCCGACGCTGCCGGACAGCGGCGATCCCTGGATCTGGTTGATCTGCACCGATCCGAGGCTGTCGACATAATCGATGGAGAAGAGCGTGCCGTTCGGCAGCGCCGATATGGAGAGGCCGGAACCATTGGCGATCGTCAAAAGGCCGAGGTCGTCGCGGCGGGGCATCTGCAGTTTGCGATTCAGTCTCGAGGGCATATGAGATCTCGTGTCGCCTAAAAGGGAATCGGAGAATGATGCAAAATGTTTGAGCGAAATACTACCTAATGTCACTGGTTAGATCGTGGCGCACAGATGACGAATGCACCTGAGCGAGGCGGTGAAGGGCCATCAGGGATGCTGCCGTCGACGCCCAGGAAAATCATCGCGCCTGTCAGCAGGTTGCCGTACAGCAAATGCTGAGGACGACTCCACCGAGAGCCATCGTCGCGAAAACGGGGGAGTTTGGGGGAAATTAGCTACCAGCGACACCCGCGGTTCGAACCTCTATTCGCGTTCTGACGGTGACTGCGCTCAATCCGTGCACCGAACCAAGACTGTAAAGATACACGGGAACTGGCCTGGCGACCTTTACTGGCACCGAAGACGCAGCGCGGGGGCTTTCATCCGTCTCGCTTGAGGCAACGCTAAGCTCGAGCGAGGCCCATACCGCGAGGCAACAGGCGAAAGCGATAAAACACACGATGCCTGTCTCCAGAATGAAACATCTTGGCGTGCCTGCTCTTTTATCCGGGTCTTGGGGCATGATTGGTGCAGTTCCATTGAATTGCGGTAACGATTTGGTCGTCAGCATCCGGACAGCGGCCAGGTCGGCCGCTTTTCTAAGAAGCCCTGCGGAATTTCCACGGTTTCCGCCTCCAAGGCCGACGCGGCGAAAGAGCCGGGTCTTGACTGGTTGCATATGAGGCAAACCAATCGCATTGCTGCTTCTGACAGAGGCATTTCCTTAGGCCGTTACGCAGTTGTTAGGATACCCCTGATCAATGACCGCATGCATCTATACCGAGGTGTAGCGATGCGGGGACAAAGAGGTAGGTCGACCGGCGCTGTATTCAAAAACGCGCTGGAGCTGTCCTCGCACTATCCGGTGCAGATGTGTGTCGATGGGCAGGCGCCAACGTCGAAAGCTGGTAACCTGCTGGTTGCCAATTTTCCGCTCGGTTTGGCAGATGGGCAGCCGAATGAGTGGACGAAACGACCCGTTATCTCCTCGTTGGGAGGATCCGAAGGAGCTGATAGGGCTAGCTCGCGGTTTTGGCTATACACCAATTGTAGGCGCTGGCTAGACCTCCGTATAGATGCGTAGACGACAGCGAAGTCATAACTTCTTCGTATCGGAATTGATCGGAACAAAGCATCTGGATCGAGGCCGACACGCAACGTTGTCGGAACCGTTGTCACCTCTCCCGACTGCTACTAACGCGGATCAGATAGCTGTCCAATCCGTAGGTAGGAGTCTGCATGTTCAACTCTTAGCCACGGAGCCGGCAGTAACATCCTTTCGGCACTGTTCGCGGCCTAACATCTCACCATCAGCGTCCAGGAAGTCGCCAAATTCCGGCTAACCCGCGAAAAACCATGCCTAAAGGTTGACGCTGTCATTCTCGCGGCGTCACCGAAGTTCAGCAGGAGACACTATATGTCGCAACTTCTCGAAGAGAACGATCAGGTTCCATCGATTTGTGTAGCAGGCGCGGGCGCTATCGGCATCGCGATTGCCGCAAGATTTTCGATCGCCGGTTTCCGCGTCAGGTTGATCGCTCGAGGCGGAAGCCTGGCCTCGATAAGGGAGAACGGGATACGGCTGCTGGACAAGGAAGGGGATCACCGCTCACAAGTGGAGGTTGGCCGGGCGGCAGACTTTGGCCCGCAACATATCTTATTCCTGTGCGCAAAATCTTACGACCTGCCGGAATTGGCCGCGTCCTTGCAGCCGCTCATTACCAGTGAAACGACGATCATCCCGGTCGTCAATGGTATCCCGTGGTGGTACTTCGACGGCGAAGGTGGGCTGTGGGACGGTCCAGTTGTTCGGTCTGTCGACCCAAAGGGCAACCTGAAGAAATTGATGCCATCGCGGCAAATCATAGGCACGACCACTGTCATAACGGCCGAGCGTTTGGGTTGGGGGACCGCGCAAACCTTCAATCCGTTGCAGATGACGATCGGGGAGCTTGATGACCGACTGTCTACACGTGTCGGCGAATTGGCAGCGATTCTAAATACCGCAGGAATCGACGTCCGTGTCGCCACGCGCATTCGCGATGCCGTTTGGACGAAGGTCGTACGCAACCTTATCTCCAATCCGGTGACCGCAATAACGGGTGCGACGCTTCGTGAGAATTTCGGCAATCACTATCTCTCTGACGTCAGCCGACAGATGCTTCGGGAGGTCATTCCTGTCATCGAGGCCTATGGTGGCAAACTTGAGGTCGATCCCGATGCGATCATTGAATCCGGTCGAATTCTCGGAGATGTAAAGACTTCGATGCTCCAGGATTTCGAGAAAGGAAATCGGCTTGAGCTTGCCTCGATTTGCGATGCCGTCATCGAAATGGCGGAGCGGCAAGGAATAACAATGCCGGTTACGGAAGCCGTTACAGGTATCGCTCATTTCAGAAGCCAGGGCGAGCCGGCTAATGCAGCCTAGGGGACATTGCACGTAGTCCGCACATAGCTCCCGAATGTTCCGAGCTACCAACAGTGTTGCACAACGACGCTGCTGCGGTGGCGCTACGGAACCCGCCGCGAGAGTTCACTGGAGACGTTAAGATGAAAAGCGAACAACCCCCGAGCATCACTATGCTCATCATAATACCCTTAGGCCTTTCGGCTGTCTTCTTACTGGACATCTTGGGACCGTACGACCCGGTCGTGGGCGTACTGTATCTTCCGTTGATATTGTTCTCGACCAGGGTGTTGTCCGGATTTGCAGTGGCCTATGTCGGGCTTGCTGCTGGCGTATTGACCTGCGCCAGTTTCGTGCTTGCGAACAACGAGGGCTTTGACAAAATAACCTACGACCAATGGGGAGCGATTTTGGCGGCAATCGCGGTAACGACTACATTTGCGGTTGTCTTATCCCGCCGCCGACAGGGATCACAAGCACGGTGATATGACGTGTTTGGGGTTTTCGGCGTGGCCCGGTCACCCTTCATCGCCATTTTCTGTCGCAGCCCTTGTGGCAAAGCTTTGGGCTCCCGTCTCGACCCCTGGAGTCGGGGAGAGTGTGGTCCGCGTGGAAGTTGAAGCCGCAGCAAGCCGAGCTCCAGTTACGTGTATACATCCGACTTGAGACCCGATTTGCAGCGAGTTCTCCGACCCGGCCGGTCGTCAAGCCTGGGCCGCAACGGGGAGACCGGTTTCAGCCGTCAGACCGCAGGCGGCAAAAACCTCCCCGACGCCGATGAGTACGGGCCGGTCGAGGCCGATTCCGGCCATGGCCGAAGAAAGATGATCGAGCCTGCCGGTCCAGCGCCGCTCGTCGGCAGTGGCAACCGAACTGACGATCACGACGGGTGTTTTTGCATCGAGGCCAGCCTTGATCAACCTGTTCTGGATCGCTCCGGCGGTGCGTCCGCCCATGTAGAAGATCGTCGTTTTTCTTGAGTCTGCGATCGCCTGCCAGTCGATCGTGTCAGGCAGGATGCCATAGCGCGAATGTCCGGTGACGAACTGAACGCTCTGCGCATGATCACGATGCGTCAGGGACACGCCGAGCCGCGAGGCCATGGCGCTGGCCGCCGTGATGCCGGGGATGACCTCGACCGGAATATTGTTCTGCCTCAGATAGGCAATCTCCTCTCCGGCGCGGCCGAAGATCATCGGGTCGCCGGATTTCAGCCGGGCAACGTTTTTGCCGGCCTTGGCGAAAGTCAGCATCATCTCGTTGATATCTTCCTGGCGGCAGCTCGTGCGCCCGCCACGTTTGCCGACGAGCAGGCGTTTTGCCTCGCGCCGCGCCAGTTCCAGAACCTCGTCCGACACCAGATCATCGAACAGGATGACATCGGCGGCCTGCAATGCCCGCACGGCCTTTAGCGTCAGATATTCCGCATCGCCCGGACCGGCGCCGACAAGCGTCACCCGCCCGACGGGGCGTGTCTGAGCGGGCCTTTCCATATCAGCAAGCATGTCGCGGGCGCTTGCTTCCGTCGGTTCGGCTCCGAAAGCGCGATCGACAAAACGCTCCCAGAAGGCGCGGCGCTCTGCGCCGTGTTTAAGACGAAGAGCAATCTCCTCGCGCAGTGACTGGGCAAGGACCGCCCAGGATTTCAGGGATGTCGGCAGCAGCGTTTCGATGCGGCGGCGAATGGCCTGGGCGAGGATCGGTGCCGCTCCATCCGTCGAGATCGACACCACGACAGGCGAGCGGTTGACGATGGAGCCGAACTGGAACTGGCAGAAAGCCGGCTTGTCGATGATGTTGACGGGAACGCCGGCTCGCCGCGCCGCTTCGAAAAACGTTCGAGCCTCGGCCTCATCCTCGCAGTCCGCTATGGCAAGGGCCGCACCTGCAAAAATATCTTCGCGCCACGCCATTGGACGGTGGATGAGCGCGCCTTCAGGATGTGGCGCGCCGCGCTCGATGAGAGTGGCGCAGGCTTCGCCGAGGTGCTCCGCATGGATCTCGACCTTCGCACCGCAGGCAGCCAGCAGTTCCGCCTTCCAGGCACAGGCATCCGAGCCGCCAGCGATGATCACCCGTTGTCCGGCAAGCGACCAGAAGACCGGCAGCTTGGCAAGCGGCGCCATGCGGGCGGGCGCCCGGTCGGCAACATCATTCGGCAGCGTCTGCAACACAGGCATTGATGATCCCCCTGATTTCGGCGCGGCAAGAACCGCAATTGGTGCCTGCCTTGAGTTCGTTACCGATCGCTTCGACGCTGCGGCAGCCGGACTGGACAGCGGCGACGATCTGGTTGACGCCGACGCTGAAGCAGGAACAGACCGTCGCACCCGGATCGGGCCTGTCGGCGCCCGGCCGGCCGGCGATGATGGCAAAGCGGCGACGCAGATCGCTGTGATCGGCAGTCAGCTGCGATACCGCCCAGTTGCGCGCGACGGCAACCGGCTCTCTTGCAAGAAAGAGCGCGGCAAGCAGCCTCTCTCCGTCGAAGAAGGCAATCCGCCGGTCGCCGGATTGTTGGTCGGCATAACCCAAGGGCTCGATATGGTCGGCAATGCCGAAGCTTTTTCGGCACCAGGCCGTCCAGTCTTCGATACCGTCATGGAACGCAAGCTCCAGCCGCCATCCGCCATCGGCCTTGGCGAGTGCCCAATAGTCCGCGTCCGCCACATCAGGCTTTGCCATGCTGACGGCGAAGCCATAAGTGGAAGCGCGATAGCGGCTGACGGCAACGGCGACATTCTTCGAGGCAGGCTGACTCGAAACGGGGTCCGTTGTGGGTTTGACGACGGCGCCGATCCGCGCCTCAGCCGAATTCTGGTCACTCCAGTGCATCGGCACGAAAACGCTGCCGCGCGCCTGCCGGTCGGTCACCAGCGCGCGGATGATCGCCTTGCCATAGCTGCTTTCGATCTGCACGAGGGCGGCGTCGGCCACGCCAAGTTCCATCGCGTCGCGCGGATGGATTTCCGCAAAAGGCTCGGCGATATGGGATGATAGTCGCGCGCTCTTTCCCGTCCGTGTCATGGTGTGCCACTGGTCGCGGATGCGGCCCGTATTCAGCGTGAAGGGATAGGTTGAATCTGTTCTGTCGGTTGCCGGCGCTTCGATAGCGACGAAACGCGCCTTGCGATCGGGATGGAAGAAACCGCCCTCGGCGAAGAACCGGGTTTCCTTTTTCTCTTTTCCAAAAGGCTGCGGCCACTGGAATGGTTTCAGCGCGTCATAGGCTGGCGCTGCCGTCTCGGCGTAGGCGCCGATATCGAAGTCGCGGCTGCCGTCATTCTCGAAGGCGGAGAGTGCCGCGTGCTCGGCGAAAATATCGGCCGGAGACGTGTAGTCAAATGCGGCAAAGCCCATCCGGCGGCCGACTTCTGCCATCTGCCACCAGTCGGCGCGCGCCTCTCCCGGCAGAGCGAGAAAGGGGCGTTGCCTCGATATGCGGCGTTCCGAATTGGTGACCGTTCCGTCCTTCTCGCCCCAGCCGAGGGAGGGCAGCAGCACATGCGCGTGCCGCGTCGTATCGGTCTCGCACAACATGTCGGAAACGACCACGAAGGGGCAGGCGGCAATCGCCGCCTCGACGCGGCGGGCATCGGGCATTGAAACGACCGGATTGGTCGCCATGATCCAGAGCGCCTTGACGCGACCCTCCTCGACGGCCCGAAACAGATCGACGGCCTTCAGGCCAGGCTTGCCGGCAATGTCAGGCGCATTCCAGAAGCGTTGCACCCGATCGCGATCCCCTGCGTTTTCGATCGCCATATGGGCGGCTAGCATGTTGGCAAGGCCACCGACCTCGCGGCCACCCATGGCATTCGGCTGTCCCGTCAGCGAAAACGGCCCCATGCCGGGTCGGCCGATGCGCCCCGTCGCCAGATGGCAATTGATGATGGCGTTGACCTTGTCGGTGCCGGAAGCGGACTGGTTGACGCCCTGGCTGTAGCAGGTGACGACCTTCTCAGTCGTCTCGAACAGGCGAAAGAATTCTCTCACCTGCATGGCCGGCAGGCCGGTACGGTCAAGCAGGCCGTCTACCGTTAGCGCGGCGGCAGCGGCGAAGGCCGCTCCAAAACCCTCCGTGTGGGCACCGATATAGTTCTGGTCGATGGCGGGGCTTGCCGCGAGATGGGCGAGCAGCCCCATGAAGAGCGCCACATCGCCATCCGGGCGAATGGCCAGATGCAGATCGGCAATATCACAGGTCATTGTCCGGCGCGGATCGATGACGACGATTTTCAGGCCCGGCCGTGCCGCCTTGGCGGCAGCCAGCCGCTGGTAGATGACTGGATGGCACCAGGCGAGGTTCGAGCCCGTCAACACGACGAGGTCGGCAAGTTCCAGATCCTCGTAGAGACCGGGAACCGTATCCGAGCCGAAAGCGCGGCGATGGCCGGCGACCGAGGAAGACATGCAGAGGCGGGAATTGGTGTCGATATTGGCGGAGCCGATGAAGCCCTTCATCAGCTTGTTGGCGACATAATAATCCTCGGTCAGAAGCTGACCCGAGACATAAAAGGCGACGGCATCAGGGCCATGTTGGGCGATGGTCTCGGAAAATCTGTTGGCGACGAGAGCGAGAGCTTCATCCCAGCCTGCCTGTCTGCCATCGATTTCGGGATGGAGCAGCCGACCGTCGAGATCGATGGTTTCGGCAAGCGCCGAACCTTTGGAACAGAGCCGCCCGAAATTGGCCGGGTGCTCCGGGTCGCCGTTCACGGTCACGGTGCCGGCCTCGTCCACCCGGGCGATCACGCCGCAGCCGACACCGCAATAGGGGCAGGTGGTCCTGACCTCCGTTCCCATCATTCGGCCGCCATAACGAGGCTTTCGAGCGCGATATAGAGCCTGCCGCCCTCGTTCCTCAGCGGGATGGTACGCACCGCGCCGTCATCGGCGCCGAGTGCCTTGCCAGTCTCCAGCGAAATCACCCAGTTGTGTAGTGGGCAGGTGACGGCATTTCCATGCACGATGCCCTCGGAAAGCGGCCCGCCCTTGTGCGGGCAGCGGTTTTCGATCGCATAGACCTCGTCCTCGCCCGTGCGGAAGACGGCGATATTCATATGCGGGGTCTTCACGCAGCGTGAGCCACGCAAAGGAATATCGGAGATCTCGCCGATCGGGTGCCAGTTCATGGTTGATCTCCTCACTCTGCCGCCTGATTGAAGCCGATGGTCGCCATCGGCCGGAATTCGTGCTTGTCCTTGCCGGAGACGCGCTCCGACCAGGGGTCGACCTGGGCGAACTTCTGGGAAAAGACGAAGCGCTCGTAATAGGCCTTGCGCTTGTCGTGATCCTCCATGATCTGCCGGCGGATCTCATCGAGGCCGATGCGCTTGGCCCATTTGTAGATGCGCTCGAGATAGCGGCCCTGTTCGCGATACATCTGGGTCAGCGCCACGATATGTTCGAGCGCTTCGTCCTCGGTCTTCACCAGGCCGAGCACTTCCGTGCCCTTGATGTCGAGACCTGCAGCCCCGGCGAAATGGATCTCGAAGCCGGAATCCACGCAGATCACGCCGATATCCTTGCAGGTAGCCTCGGCGCAGTTTCGCGGACATCCGGACACTGCCATCTTCAATTTGGCCGGTGTCCAGGAGCCCCACATGAATTTCTCGATGCGGATGCCGAGGCCGGTGGAATCCTGCGTGCCGAAGCGGCACCAGTCGGAACCGACGCAGGTCTTCACCGTGCGCAGGCCCTTGGCATAGGCCTGGCCGGAAATGAAGCCGGCCTTGCCGAGATCTGCCCAGACGGCCGGCAGGTCTTCCTTCTCGACGCCGAGCAGGTCGATGCGCTGGCCGCCGGTCACTTTGACCATCGGGATCGCGAACTTGTCGACCACATCGGCGATGGCACGCAGCTCGCCGGAATTGGTCACTCCGCCCCACATGCGTGGCACGACGGAATAGGTGCCGTCCTTCTGGATATTGGCATGGACGCGTTCGTTGATGAAGCGCGACTGATAGTCGTCGGCATATTCATCCGGCCAGTCACAGACGAGATAGTAGTTGAGTGCCGGGCGACATTTGGCGCAGCCGCCGGATGTCTTCCATTCCAGCTCCTGCATGATGGCAGGTATGGTCTTCAGCTTCTTCGCCTTGATCAGGCGGCGCACATCATCATGGCCGAGTTCCGTGCAAGTGCACATAGGCTGCACAGCTTTCGGATTATAGGCATCACCCAACGTCAAGGACATGAGTTGCTCGACGAGGCCGGTGCAGGAGCCACAGGAGGCCGAAGCCTTGGTATGGGCGCGCACATCATCGAGCGATGTCAGCCCCTTGGCCGCGATCGTTGAAGTGATTTTGCCCTTGCAGACGCCGTTGCAGCCGCAGATTTCCGCATCATCCGGCAAGGCTGCAACGGCCGCCATAGGGTCCAGCGGGGACCCTCCCTGATAGGCCTGGCCGAAGATCAGAGTGTCGCGCATCTCGGAGATGTCGACCGCCTTTTTCTTGAGATCGTTGAACCAGGCGCCGTCGGAGGTTTCGCCATAAAGCACCGTGCCGATAATGCGGTTGTCCTTCAGCACCAAGCGCTTGTAGACGCCCGCGGTTGCATCGCGCAGCACGATTTCCTGCCGGTCCTCACCGTCGGTGAAATCACCCAGAGAATAGAGCTCGATGCCGGTAACCTTGAGCTTGGTCGGCGTATCGGAATGCACGAAGCCCGGCTTGGTATCGCCCGCAAGATGGGAGGCTGCCACACGGGCCATCTCGTAGAGCGGTGCGACAAGGCCATAGACCATGCCGCCGACTTCGGCGCATTCGCCGAGCGAGTAGATGTCGCCATCGGAGGTCTGCATGCCGGCATCGACGACGATGCCACGATTGACGGCAAGCCCGGCGTCCTTGGCAAGATTGACGTTCGGGCGAATGCCCACCGCCATGACGACGAGCGTAGCCGGAATGATCGTGCCGTTGTCGAGCTCGACGCCTTCCACCTTGCCGTTGCCGATGATCTGCTTGGTATTGGCCTTGCAGATGACTTTGATGCCGCGTTCCTCAACGGCCTTCTGCAAGAGGTAGCCGGCGGCGGGATCAAGCTGGCGCTCCATCAGCGTCGGCATGACGTGCAATACGGTGACATCCATGCCCCGCTGGGCAAGCCCGGCGGCCGCTTCGAGCCCAAGCAAGCCGCCGCCGATGACGATCGCCTTTTGCCGCGACTGGGCGGCGAGCAGCATGGCCTGCACGTCATCGAGGTCGCGGTAGGTGATGACGCCGGGCAGATCCTTGCCGGGAACGGGAATGATGAAGGGCACAGAGCCCGTGGCGATGACGAGCTTGTCATAGCTCTCGGTCACACCATGATCCGACGTGACTGTCTTCCTGTCGCGGTCGATCGAGACGATCTTGTGGCCCTTATAGAGGGTGATGCCGTGGTCGATGTACCAGCCGTCGCCATGGATGACGATCTGCTCGTAGGTCTTTTCGCCCGAGAGGACCGGCGAGAGCATGATGCGATCGTAATTGACGCGCGGCTCGGCGTTGAAGATCGTAACCTGATAACGGCCAGGCGCCTGTTCGAAGAGGTGTTCCAGCATGCGCCCAGGCGCCATGCCGTTACCGATGATGACGAGTTTTTCGGTCATGGTTTACTCCGCGGCTTCGACGAAGCGGTGACGTTCGTAGAGGAACTTCAGCACGGCTTCGCGGCATTTGAGGTAGGTTCGGTCGGAGGCGAGTTCGATACGGTTGCGCGGTCGGGCGATCGGCACGTCGAGCACTTCGCCGATGCGGGCGGCGGGGCCGTTGGTCATCATCACGATGCGGTCGGAAAGCAGTACGGCCTCGTCGACATCATGGGTGATCATGACCATCGTATTGCCGAGGCGGGCGTGGATTTCCATCACGGCGTCCTGCAGATGCGCACGGGTCAATGCGTCGAGAGCGCCGAAGGGCTCGTCGAGCAGAAGGATCTTCGGCTCCATCGAGAGTGCCCGGGCAATGCCGACGCGCTGCTTCATGCCGCCCGATATTTCGGAGGGGCGTCTGTCTTTCGCATGAGCCATCTGCACGAGATCGAGATTGGCCATGACCCAGTCGTGGCGCTCGGCCTTGCTCTTCTTATTGCTGAAGACCTTCGAGACGGCGAGATTGACGTTTTCATAGACAGTCAGCCAGGGCAGCAGCGAATGGTTCTGGAAGACTACGGCGCGTTCGGGGCCGGGTTCATTGACCTCGCGGTTTTCGAGCAGCACGGCTCCCTTTGACACAGGCGTCAGGCCGGCGATCAGGTTGAGCAGCGTGGACTTGCCGCAGCCGGAATGGCCGATGATCGAGACGAATTCGCCCTTGTCGATGACGAGGTTGATGTCCTTCAGCACCTCGGTGCGGGCGCCCGCGCGGTCGAAATGCTTGTCGATATGGTCGAGTTTCAGATAGGCGTTCATGGTCGATCCCCTCAATTGGCCTAGGCGCCGCGCGTGACAAGTTTGCCGATGGCGGACACGAGCTTGTCGAGGGCGAAGCCGACGACGCCGATATAGGCAAGGGCCACGATGATGTCGGGCAGGCGGGAGGAGTTCCACGCATCCCAGATGAAGAAGCCGATGCCGACGCCGCCGGTCAGCATTTCGGCTGCGACGATCGCCAGCCATGACAGGCCGATGCCGATGCGCAGACCGGTGAAGATGTAGGGGGCTGCCGAGGGCAGCATGATCTTGAAGAAGAACTCGAACTGGTTGAGCCGCAGCACTTCGGCGACATTGCGGTAATCCTGAGGGATATTACGCACGCCGACGGCGGTATTGATGATAACCGGCCAGATCGAGGTGATGAAGATCACGAAGATCGCCGAGGGATTGCTGTCCTGGAAGGCCGCGAGCGACAGCGGCAGCCAGGCAAGCGGCGGCACGGTGCGCAGCACCTGGAAGATCGGATCGAGGCCACGCATCGCCCAGATCGACTGGCCGATAACCGCACCGATGACGATGCCGGCTATGGCTGCAAGGCCGAAGCCATAGGCAACCCGCTGCAGCGAAACCAGTACGCGCCAGCCGAGACCGATATCCTGAGATCCGTTGTTGAAGAAAGGATAAGCGATCAGATCATAGCTTTCCTGCCAGACCTGATGCGGCGATGGCAGCGAGGCGTTCGGCGAGGAACAGAGGATCTGCCAGAGGCCGAGAATGATCGCGAGAACGATCAGCGGCGGCACGATATTGCGGGCGGCAGCGACCGAAAGGAGCTGCAAATCGATCTTGCGCGCCGGCTTCTTTGCGAGATGGACGACATTGGCCGTCTTTGGCGCAACAGCCGCCTTGATGGTTTCATTCTTTGCAAGCGCTGACATGCGTTCGCTCCTTCATGGAATAAAAGGCCGGCGCGCGCCTCACGCGCCGGAGGTGGGGATTACGAAGCGGCCTTGATGGAGAGGCTGTCGAGATAAGCAGAGGGGTTCTCCGGATCGAAGACCTTGCCGTCGAAGAAGGTTTCCTTGCCGCGCGACGTCGTGGCCGGAATGTCGGCCGCCGCAACACCGAGGTCCTTTGCGGCCTCGCGCCAAATGTCCTCACGGTTGACCTTGTCGACCAGCGCCTTGATATCCGTATTCGGCGCGAGTTTGCCCCAGCGGATATTCTCCGCCATGAACCAGGTATCGTGGCTCTTGAAGGGGTAGGAGACGCCGCCGGCCCAGAACTTCATGTAGAGATCGGTGCCATGCGCGACGCGGCCATTGCCGTAGTTGATGTCGCCCTTCAGGCGGCCGAGCACATCCTTCGGCGGCACATTGAACCATTGCCGCTTGCCGAGGATGGTCGCCATCTCCTCCTTGTTGTCCATGCTGTCGCACCATTGCTGGGCTTCCATGATGGCCATCAGCAGGGCCTTGGCGGCATTCGGGTTCTTCTCCACCCAGTCGGCGCGCATGCCGAGGGCCTTTTCCGGATGGCCTTTCCAGAGCTCGCCGGTCGTTGCCGCGGTGAAGCCGATGCCCTGGTTGACGAGCTGTTCGTTCCAAGGCTCGCCGACACAGAAGACATCCATGTTGCCGACCTTCATGTTCGCCACCATCTGCGGCGGCGGCACCACGATGGTGGAGACGTCCTTGTCCGGATCGATGCCGCCGGCGGCGAGCCAGTAGCGGATCCACAGGTCATGCGTACCGCCGGGGAAGGTCATGGCGGCTTTCACTTCCTTCCCCTCGGCCTTCTTCTTCTCGAAAGCGGCTTTCAGCTTGGAGGAGTCGAGCTCGACACCGGTATCGGCATATTCCTTGGCGACCGAGATGCCCTGGCTGTCGTAGTTCAGACGTGCCAGCAGTGCCATCGGCACCGGCTGGTTGTTCTGGGTCACCTTGCCGGTGTGCATGAGATAGGGGAGCGGCGAGAGGATATGCGCGCCATCGATGCCATTGGCCGCACCGCCGAGAACCAAATTGTCACGCGTTGCCCCCCAGGAGGCCTGCTTCGCCACATCGACTTCAGGAAGGCCGTGCTTTTCGAACAGACCCTTTTCCTTGGCGACGATGAGAGGCGCCGCATCCGTCAGGGCGATGAAGCCAAGCTTGACGCCGGTCACCTCAGGTTTGGCCGCAGCAGCGAAAGCGCCTGAAGGAAATGCCGTCCGAACGGCGCTCACGAGGGCGGCGGCGGCGGTGGTCTTCAGCATGCTGCGACGGCTGATCGCGGTCGTGAAAATCTTGGTCATGCGCGGGCTCCTCTGGGTGGCTGCCGGATTTTTCGGAATAAAAAAACGCCGCTCGGAGATTGCGTCCTCGGGAAGGGAGAAGTCCCGGACAGCAAAAACCTTGCGACGTCGATGTCTGTTGTAAGCGCTTATTCCGCGCTCATCCTGCACCTGGTCGCCGTTGACCGGTGCGGTTTTAGCCTTGCAAGCGGCGTGCCAATTTGTTTTGGTTGTTGCAAACTATTGAAATAAAAGGAAATTTCTTCTGTTTGCGCCAGTTGCTGTTTTTCAAAGCACGAAATCGCTCTGCAAAACTTTTGTGCGATTGCTCAGTCGCGGGTCGAAAATGCTGCAAGTGATTTATGCAATGCAGCAACCTTTTCAGGTTTCATCAGGATGCGGAATGAAGGGCAGGGCGCTCTTCACCGCAAAACCCGCAATATAGTCAGGCAGTTTCGATGGATCGAAAACATGGCCGTCCATAAAGCGGTCGGTTTCGTCGGCGCCTTCGATGCGCACGTCAGCATCGATAGGTGCGCTGCCCTCGCCTAGGGCCGTGCGATAAAGGTCCGGGCGATAGGCGGAAGCGGCTGCGCGTGCGGGGTTGAGTCCGAGTTCGGCCTGGCCCCAGCGGATCATCTGGCTGTAGATCCAGAGCGCCTGGCTCGTGCGCGGATAATTGGCAAAGCCCGAATGGAACATGAAGTAATTGTCGATGATGCGCCGGTTCCCCTTTGCATCGAGGCTGAACTCGCCGGCCAGCACATGACGGATGATGTGGACAGGTGCTGCGATGTAGCGGGCATCCGCCAGGGCCTCGGCAAGCGCATCGTGGTTTTCCGGCCGGTCGCACCAGCGTGCCGCTGCGTCGAGAGCGACAATCAGCCGGGAGACCGTTTCCGGATGGCTGTCCGCCCATTCCGGGCGCATGCCGACCACCTTTTCCGGTGCGGATGGCCAGATATCCTGTTTGGTAGCGACGATACGCCCGACACCGCGCTCGGACGCCACCATGTTCCAGGGCGCGCCGACGCAAAAGCCGTCGATCGCGCCGGCGGCCAATGCATCCGAGGTCAGCGGCGGCGGCACGACGACGAGTTTGACGTCCTTGTCCGGATCGATGCCGCCGGCGGCGAGCCAGTAGCGGAATTCGTAATTATGCGAGGAAAAAGGATAGGTGACGCCGAAGGTTGGCAGCGACTCGCCATTTGCCTTCATTTCCGCCAGGACCGTTGAGAGCGCCTTGGCGTTTTCGAGTGCGCTGGCAGTTTCGGAAAGCCCAGTCGCATTCCGCATCCTATCGAACAGGCGGATCGAGAGCGTGATCGCATTGCCGCCGCGCCCGAGAGAGAAGGGCGTAATCGTCGGCGACGGATTGGAGCCGAGGCCGAGCATGGAGGCAACGGGCATCGGCGAGAGCATGTGGGCGATATCGAATTGCCGGAAAGCGAGGCGGTCGCGAACGTTCGCCCAGGAGACGTCCTTGACGAGATCGAGCGTCAGGCCTTCCCGCTCAGCAAAGCCGAATTCCGCTGCGGCGATGAGCACGGAAGCATCGACGAGCGGAATGAAGCCGGCCCTCAGCGTTCTGGAGCCTTCGCCGTTGGCGCGGGCGGGCGCGGGCAGGCCGGCATCGGGATCGAGGCTTTTCGTCATCATGTTCACTCCGGCTTCCTCCGGACAGTCGCAACCAGACCGGCCATCACATTAAAAGTCCTGCCGCGGTCACGACGCTCTGGGCGATGTCGGACATTTTCTTCTTCTCGTTCATTGCCGTCTGACGAAGCAATGCAAACGCTTCATCCTCCGACAGGCCGCGCATCTTCATCAATATGCCCTTGGCGCGTTCGACGACCTTGCGCTCCTCCAGGGCCGACTTGGCATCGGCAAGTTCGCGCTGCAACCGGCTAAAGGCATTGAAACGGCTGACTGCCATGTCAAGAATGGGTTTGACGCGCTCCTTCTTCAACCCGTCGACAATGTAAGCTGATACGCCGGCATCCACCGCGGCCTCGATGGAGGCCGTGTCGGAGCGGTCGACGAACATGGCAATCGGCCTGCCGACTGTACGGGTCAACTGGAACAGATGCTCCATCATGTCGCGATTGGGGTTCTCGATATCGATGATGATGACGTCTGGCCGCAGCGTATCGATGATGCGCGCCACGCCTTGGACCTCATGGATGACCGTCACACGCGCATGCCCCGCCTCTCGCAGCCCCTCTTCGATGATGGAGGCGCGAATGGTGTTTTCATCGATCACAAGGATGGTCAGATCGAGCCGGCTCATGCATCATTTATGACGCAATGCAGCAAAGCGGACAAGCTAAAAAGGCAATTTATTAGGCATTTGGTAAAAATGATGAAATAATGAGCCATTTGCTTGGTATATGTGCAGTGCCTCTTCTGCGTTGGGAGTTTCGAAAAAAGATTGCGACATCCATGCCGTTGTCGGCGGCTGCGCTACCTATGCCTCAGTATAATGCACCGCCCGGACACTCGCTGTTATCGTCGGGCCATCTTGAAGACGGAGAGCGAAGATGAGCGACAAGCGTCCGGAAGGCGTTGAGACATACAGTCACCCCGCAGGCGGATGGGATGCGCTGAAGGCGGTGGCGAAAACGCTTAAGCATCAGCAGATCGTTGCGCAGGGAAGTACGACCCTGCTCAAGGCAAACCAGCCCGAAGGCTTCGACTGTCCCGGCTGTGCCTGGCCCGATCCCAAACACACGTCTTCCTTCGAGTTCTGCGAAAACGGCGCAAAGGCAATCACCTGGGAATCGACCGCACGCCGTGTCGCGCCGGAATTCTTTGCCGAACACACGGTCTCTGAGCTTTGGGGATGGATCGATCACAAGCTCGAAGACCAGGGCCGGCTGACGCATCCGCTGAAATACAATAGCGCCACGGATAAATATGAAGCGATCGATTGGGATGATGCCTTCAGCCTGATCGGTGCGGAACTCAACAAACTCGCAAGTCCGGACGAAGCCGAGTTCTACACGTCCGGGCGCGCGTCCAACGAGGCGGCTTTCCTTTATCAGCTTTTCGTGCGGGCCTATGGCACGAATAATTTTCCCGATTGTTCGAACATGTGCCATGAGGCGACGAGTGTCGGCCTGCCGCTGTCGCTCGGTGTCGGCAAGGGTACGGTGACGCTCGAGGATTTCGATCATGCCGATGCAATTTTCAGCTTCGGCCACAATCCCGGAACCAATCATCCCCGCATGATGACGACCTTGCATGAGGCGTCCCGTCGCGGTGTTCCCATCATCGTCTTCAACCCGCTGAAGGAGCGGGCGCTCGAGCGTTTCGCCGCGCCGCAAAACCCGGTGGAAATGGTGACCCTATCCTCGACACGCATTGCATCGGCCTACCATCAGCTTCGCACAGGCGGCGACCTCGCTGCCCTCAAAGGGCTGATGAAGCTGATCTTCGAGCGCGACGAGGCCGATGTCGCAGCCGGCGGCGAAGGCGTTCTCGATCGGGCCTTCATTACCGAACACACTGTCGGCATCGATGCCCTGAAGGAGGATCTCGCCAATGCCGGCTGGGCCGATATCCTCAGCGTGTCCGGCCTTACCATGGAGGCGCTGAACAGCGCTGTCGATGTCTATCTCAATGCCCGCAATGTTATTCTCTGCTACGGCATGGGGATCACGCAACATGCCAATGGAACGGCGAATGTCCAGCAGCTTGCCAATTTCCTGATGCTGCGCGGCAATATCGGCCGCCAGGGCGCAGGGCTCTGCCCGCTGCGTGGCCACTCCAACGTGCAGGGGGACAGGACTGTCGGCATTACCGAAATCCCGAACAAGGCGCTGCTCGACGGTATGGAACGCGCCTTCGGTTTTCGGCCTTCTGCAGAGAAGGGCCATGATGCGGTCGAGTCCATTGAGGCAATTGCGGCCGGCAAGTCCAAGGCGCTGATCTGCCTCGGCGGCAATCTGGCTGTCGCCATGTCCGATCCTGACGTCACCTTCGAAGCGATGCGCAAGCTCGATCTTGCCGTCCATATCGCCACTAAGCTCAACCGCTCGCATCTCCTGACGGCAAAGACCTCGATCATCCTTCCCTGCCTCGGGCGGACCGACCTCGACACGCAGGCATCAGGCCCGCAGTCGGTGACGGTGGAAGATTCCATGTCGATGGTGCATGCCTCGCGCGGCTTCCTCAAGCCGCCGAGCGAGTTTCTGAAATCCGAACCCGCCATAATCGCCGGCATTGCGATGGCCACACTCGGTACAAAATATGGCATTGACTGGAACGGGCTGATCGCCAATTACGATCGAATCCGAGAAAAGATCGAAGTGGTCTTTCCGGATTTTCACGAGTTCAACAGTCGCGTCCGGGTCCGCGGCGGCTTCCGGCTCGATGTGCCGGCCTCCTATCGCGTCTGGAAGACGGCGAGCGGAAAGGCGAATTTCCTTATCGCCCCCGGTCTCGACGAAGATCCCCGCCTGAAGGACCCGACGACACTGGTGCTGACGACGCTGCGCAGCCACGACCAATACAACACGACCGTCTATGGCCTTGACGATCGATATCGCGGTATTTTCGGCCGCCGTGATGTCATCTTCATGAGCAGTCTGGATCTTGCTGAACGGGGCCTGCGTGACGGAGACCGGATCGATATCCGTTCAGCCACCGGAAACGGCGGCGGGAAAACCGTCATCGGTTTCACGGCTGTCGAGTATAATATCCCCGTCGGTTCGGTGGCCGGCTATTATCCGGAAATGAATGCGGTGATCGCGCTCGATCACTACGATCGCAAGTCGGGCACGCCGAGCTACAAGGGTGTTCCGGTCACGATCGCTAAGAGCGAGGCCCAAGCTGCTGCCTGATGGTCACGCCCGTACTTTCGCGGGCGATGACCTCGAAACCAAGATCGATCTGGCTCGGCGGCTGGCGGCTCGTCGAATTGAGAGCCGTCAGCACCTTTTCGGCGGCAAGCTTGCCCGTCTCGAAACGCCTCGTCACGATCGATGAGAGGGATGGTGACGCACAGGCAGAAAATTCCAGATCATGAAAACCGATGATGGCGATATCGTCAGGCACGCGGATGCCGCGCTTGCGGCACTCCTGCATGGCGCCGAGCGCCACGTTGTCGTCGGTGCAGAAGATCGCTTCCGGGCGGTCGCCACGTTCATGCATGAGGGCCAGGAGATCGGAGCCGAGCGCAACCGAGCTGTGCCGCGGCCGCTGGGTGACGATCTCAAGGTTCTCCAAGCCCGCTTCCTGCATTGCCAGGCGATAGCCGTCGAAGCGGGACTGGGAACGATGGTCGAGATTGCCTGCCAGAAAGGCAATACGCTTGAAGCCACGGTCGATGAGATGCTGCGTTGCTGCCTGCCCGGCGCGATCTTGCAGCATGCCAATATTGAGGTCGATCGGATCGGGCGATAACTCGAATGTCTCGACAACGGGCAAATGCGCCCGCATCAGAAGCTGATGGGCAAGCGGCGTATGATGAATGCCGGCGATGATGATCGCTTCGACCCGTTGGCCGAGCAGTACCTTGATGGCATTTTCCTCTTCCTGTTCGGAATACCGGCTATTGACGACGATGACCTGAAAGCCCGCCCCGACTAGCACGTCGTGCAGAGCGAAGAGATATTCGGCAAAGATGACGTTATAGAGGGTCGGCACGATGACGCCGATTGCATGCGTGCGCGACGAGGCAAGCCGGCTGGCCGCAATATTCGGCACATAACCGAGTTCCTGGACGGCGGCATTGACACGCAGCCGCAGCGCCTCCGAGACCGCATCGGGTTTGCGAAGTACGCGTGAAACTGTGATCGGGCTGACGCCGGCCAGAGTTGCCACGTCATCCAAAGTTATTCTTCGCATTGTCATCTCGCTTTATACAGAAAACTCATGCCGATCTGTAATGTATCTCGCAACTGCGAAATATTTCCTATCGATGATTACAGTTGACAGCGCTAGCAAATCCGATTTGACAGCGCTGTCAACTATGTTAGGCTCAAATTGCACCGGAAAGGGATGGGATGGAACCTTCCGGGATCAGCATGCCAATAAGATTTTGTGGAGGGGCGGCCTGGTCCGCCTGAGGAGGAGACATTCAATGCTTAAGGTGAAGAAAGCGAAGATGGCCCGTATCGCCGCGTTTTCCGCGTCGGCGTTTGCTCTGCTCTGCAGCACGGCCATGGCGGCGCCAAAGGTCGTGTCCGGCCCCGCCGCCGATCCGAACTGCATGGTGCCGTGGTCGGCCGAAACCCAATTCCTGCAATATCCGAAGAAGGATGGTCCTTACCGCATCGCGCTTGCCAACGGCTATATCGCCAATACCTGGCGCATCCAGATGGTGCAGACGGCAAAAGCCTACGCCGCTCAGCCGGATGTCGCCGCCAAGCTGAAAGAATTCAAGGTCGTGTCCACCGGCGAGGACGTTCCGGCCCAGATTTCGGCGATCAACAACTTCATTGATGCCGGCTATGATGCCGTCGTTGTCAACGCCCAGAACCCGACAGCCTTCGGTCCGGTCATCAAGCGCGCCAAGGAAGCCGGCGTCGTTCTTGTCGCCTTCGACAATATCCTCGACACCAAGGATGCGATCAACGTCAACGTCGACCAGAAGGGCCTTGGCGTCATCTGGGCCGATTGGCTGGTGAAGCACCTGCCGCAGGGCGGTAAGATCCTGGAAGTGCGCGGCGTTGCCGGCACCTCCGTCGATACGGATCGCCATAGCGGCATTCATGAAACACTGGACGCTTCCGGCAAGAAGTTCACCGTCACTGAAGTCGTCGGCAAGTGGGATGATGGCGTAGCGCAGAAGGCAACGGCCGATGCGATCGCCACCAATGGCCCGTTCGATGGCATCACCGCGCAGGGCGGTGACACCGGCGTCGTGCAGGCGATGATCGATGCGAAGCATCCCTTCGTGCCCTTCGGCGGTGAGACGGAAAATGGCTTCCGTAAATTCTGCGCGGCCCATGCGGTGGATGGCCTGAAATGCTCGTCGGCAGGCACCGGCCCAGCACAGGTCGCTGTTGCCATCAAGACGGCCATCGCAGCTCTTGAAGGCGAGGTCGTTCCGCAGGCCGTCAAGCTACCGACGGCCCTCGTTTCCGATCCCGATTTCAAGGAAGGGGAGGATTATTACCCCACCCAGTCCGACAACTTCTTCGTCGGCAACTCCTTCCCGACCTGCGGCATCAACTTCTCCGCACAGGAAATCATGGGGCAGACCAAGGAAAACCAGTAAGCACCACCATCCGGACCTGGCTACGGGCGCTCGCGCCCGCAGCCTCGATCTCGACAAGACCGAATGGAGGCTGGATGCATGACCCTTTCCGAACCGCTTCTGCGCCTGGAAGGCATATCGAAGCGCTATGGCGGCGCGATTGCGCTGAAGGAAGCTAATATCGCTGTTCGACCGGGCGCGATCCACGCCGTCCTCGGCGAAAACGGGGCCGGAAAATCGACCCTCATCAAGATCATGGCCGGTGTGGTGGCGCCGGATGAAGGGCGCATGCTGCTGGACGGAAATGAAGTCTCGTTCGCCTCGCCGGCCGCCGCCAATGCTGCCGGTATCGTCTGTGTGTTCCAGGAACTGTCGCTCATTCCCGATCTTTCGGTGGCCGACAACATCGTCATCAGCAATCCGCCGCTGCGTTTCGGCATGATCGACCGCAAGAGGCAGCGCCAGATTGCCGAGGAAGCACTTGCCCGCGCCGGCGCTGCCGATATCCATCCATCATCCCTTGTGAAGGATTTGCCGCTTTCTCGCCGGCAGATGGTAGAGATCGCCAAGGCGCTTGCCCGCAAACCGCGTCTGATGATCCTCGACGAGGCGACCTCGGCGCTGACCCAATCGGATGTCCAGAAGGTCTTTGATGTGCTGAAGCAACTCAGGGCCGAGGGCATGGCGCTGATCTATATTTCGCACCGCATGCATGAGATCACAGAGCTCGCCGATGACTGCACGGTCTTCAGAAACGGCCGCAGTATCGAATCCTATCCCGCCGGCACCAAGACCGACCAGCAGGTAGTGGAGCTGATGATCGGGCGCGAATATACCAACGTCTTTCCGCCCAAGCCGCTGCAATCGAGGGCGGACGCGCCGGTTCTGTCCTGCCGCGGCCTCTCCTGGGGAGATCGGCTCTCCGGCATCAATTTCGACGTGCGCCCTGGCGAGATTATCGGTTTCGGCGGCTTGGACGGGCAGGGGCAGCGCGAATTGCTGCTGGCGCTGTTCGGCGTGCTGCGGGACCTCAAGGGAGAGGTGACGGTCGATGGCAGACCGGTCAGATTGAAGAGCCCGGGCGCGGCGAAATCGGGCGAGATCTCCATGGCGCTGATCCCGGAGGACCGCAAGACCGAGGGGTTGATGCTGCCGATGACGGTGCGCGAAAACCTGTCGATCGCAGCGCTTGATCGTGTTTCGCGCAATGGCGTGATCGACCGCGCAGCCGAGCTTCGGGAGATCGACGAACTTCTGAAGCTGCTGGCGATCAAGGCCGCGACGATCGACATGCCCGTCGCCTCGCTGTCCGGCGGCAACCAGCAGAAAGTCGTGATCGCCAAATGGCTGATGAACCGGCCGCGCATCATTCTGCTCAACGATCCGACACGCGGCATCGATGTCGGCACCAAGCAGGAAATCTATGCCCTGCTGCGCAAGCTTGCCGATGCGGGTGCGGCCATCATCTTCTATTCCACCGACTATGACGAACTGGTCGGTTGCTGCGACCGCGTGCTCGTCATGTATGATGGGAGCATCATCCGCATTCTCGAGGGAGACGAGATCAACGAGCGCGAGCTAGTGAGTGCCGCCCTCAACATCGGCGCCGCTGAGGCGCAGCAAAGGATGGCCCAATGAGCAGACAGGCGACTGGTGAATGGCGCTACCGGTACGTTCAGCAGAAGGGCACGCTCTTTGCAGCGCTCCTCTTCATCCTGATGTTCATCATCTATGCTTCGAACCATCCCGCCGGCTTCACGCCCAATGTGGTGCAGACGGCCGCCAACAAGGCGACATTGCTCGCCTTCGTGGCCATGGCGCAGTGTTTCGTGGTCATAACGGCGGGCATCGACCTTTCGGTCGGCATGATCCTGATCCTGTGCAACTGTCTCGCCTCGTGGCTTGTCGTCGGCACGCCGCTGCAGACGGGGCTGGGTGTCGTGGCCGTACTTTTGACCGGTCTCGCCTGCGGCCTTCTCAATGGGCTCGTCATCATCTTCGGGCGGTTGCAGCCGATCGTCACCACGATTGCGACCAGTGCGGTCTTTTACGGACTGGCACTGCTGTTGCGGCCCACACCCGGCGGCTCGGTCAATGAAGATCTCGCCGATGCTTTTACCTCGAAACTTTTCGGCGTCATCCCGGCAAGCCTTGTCATACTCGCGCTTGTCGTCCTAGTGATCTGGGTGCCTTTCAGCCGTTCGGTGCTCGGCCGCACCGCCTATGCGGTCGGCTCGGCAGAAAATGCCGCCTATATGTCTGCCATGCCGGTGAAGCGGGCAAAGCTTGCTGCCTATGCACTGGCTGGTCTGCTGTCAGCGATTGGCGGGCTTTATCTGACGTTCTTTTCCTATACGGGTGAGGCTGCCTTTGCGAGCGGCAACGCCTATACGCTCTATTCGATCGCAGCAGTGGTGCTCGGCGGTGTTTCGCTTGCGGGTGGTAAGGGAAGCGCTGTCGGCGCCGTTTTCGGTGCGCTGGCCTTCCGCACCATCGGCGACCTGTTGTTCGTCTTCGATCTCGATCCGCTCTGGCAGCCGCTCTTCCAGGGCGTGGTGCTGATGCTGGCAGTCAGCATCGGCTGCATCGGCCTGTCGCGCGTTCGCAATCGTCTGGAGTGGTTCCAATGAGCGAGGATGCTTCCACCATGCGGCAAATTCCTGTGCCCGCCCGGCTGCGCGGCGTCGATCCGGCTGTGGCGATCGCCTTCGGCTGCATCATCCTGCTGCTTCTCGGCGGTTCGCTCTATTCCTCCAATTTCCTGTCGCCGGATTACCTGCTGCAGCAGTTGAAGGTGGCTTCCTTCCTCGGCGTCATCGCAACCGGCATGATGGCGGTCATCCTGCTTGGACAAATCGACCTGTCTGTGCCCTGGGTGGTGACGACAGGGGCGATGATGGCCTGTGCCGCCACTGCTTACGGAACGACGGGTGCGGTCCTCGCAATCCCCTTCGGTATTCTCTGCGGTGCCGCGATCGGCCTCGTCAACGGCATCGCAGTCGCCTATCTGCGCATTCCCTCGATGATCATCACGCTTGCGACCAATGCCGTCGCGCAAGGGTTGATGGTCGTTTACACAGGCGGTTTTTCACCACAGGATTCGGCCTCTGCCGCCATGCGCTTTCTGGCAACCGGCTATGCCATACCCGGGCTTCCGAATGGTGTTCTGGTGTGGTTGGCCGTCGGCCTGCTCGCCGTCTTCCTGCTGACGCGCACCACCTTCGGCCGGGCGCTCTATGCGATCGGTAATCGTGAGCGCGCCGCGTACATGTCCGGCATCAACACCCGTAGGATCACCCTGCTGGCCTTCATCATGTCAGGCGGGCTCAGCGCGCTCGGTGGCGTGCTTCTCGCCGGCTACGCCTCCAAGGCATCTCAATCCATGGGCGACGCCTATCTGCTGCCTTCGATCGCCGCCGTGGTGCTTGGCGGCACACATGTGCTCGGTGGCAAGGGTTCCTATCTCGGAACCGTTGCCGGCGTCATCCTGATTACCCTTCTCCAGTCGATCCTCTCGGTCATGCAGATCGAGGAGGCCGGCCGCCAGCTCATCTATGGCGCGGTCATCATCGGCATGCTGCTGCTTTACGGTCGGCAGAAGGTCTCGTGACGAAACTCAGTGTTTTGCCTAGTTCTGGCCGTCGATTGCCCTGACGTTTCGACCGATAGACCATTCGGGCCGAAGCTGGCGGGCGAGATAGGTATCGACGATCGCTTTGGCGAGTTCGGGCCGACCACGCATGCATCAACGGTGATGATGACTTGGTGGCGCGCTCGGCAGAATAGGCATCGTCAGTCAACGCCGCACGGATGCGTGTTGGCAGAAATCGACACGCCAGTGACCGTTGCTCAGAAGAGCTGGGCGCGATCATGCTCGCCGTCGATAATCTCTTTGCGCCACGTCGGCATGATGTTCCACACGCCCTCATTTCCGCCGCGCTGTCACTCATCACCCTGAAATTGCGGGATTTTTCGGCGCCGTTCCTGACTCCCGGATACCCTGACATTTACGTGATTATGCGTCGCTTGACATTTGTCGAATAGAAATCGAATATTGTCAGAATCGATATTCGGGCGGAGGTTTCCGGATGTCGAATGGCGCGCTGAACGTGCTCGCCAGACGCATGCGTGGAGGAGACGGACGTGGAATTTCTGCTGGAAGTGGAGGGGCTCAAGAAGGCCTTTGGCGGCGTCGCAGCCCTGCGCGACGGCCGCTTCCAACTTCGCGCTGGCTCGGTCCACGCGCTGTGTGGCGGTAATGGTGCGGGCAAGTCGACCTTCCTGAAAATTCTGATGGGCATTCACAAGCGCGATGCTGGCTCGATTCGTCGGCGGGGCCGCGGGGTGGATTTCTCCAGTCCGGCTGATGCGCTCGCATCCGGTATTGCCATCATCGAGCAGGAGCTGAGCCCGGTTCCGCACATGACGGTCGCCGAGAACATCTATCTTGGCCGTGAGCCGTCAGCCCGTTTCGGTGGCATCGATTTCCGCACCATGAACCGCGCGGCGCAAAAGCTTCTGGATGGACTGGAATTCGATATCCGCGCAAACCAGTACATGATGAGCCTCTCGGTCGCGCAAATGCAGCTTGTGGAGATCGCCAAGGCGCTGAGCCACGATGCTGAAGTCATCTTCATGGACGAGCCGACATCGGCGATCGGCGAGCGTGAGGCCCAGCAGCTCTTTGCGGCGATCCGCCGCCTGCAGGCGCAGGCGCGCGGTATCGTCTACGTCTCGCACCGCCTGTCGGAAATCTTCCAGATCGCTGATTCCTACACGGTCTTCCGCGACGGTTCCTTCGTCGGTGCCGGCGCCTTGTCGGAGATCGACCGGCCGAGCCTGATCCGCATGATCGTCGGACGGGAACTGTCGGAAGAATACGTCAAGACCAATACGCCGACACCTCAGATCGGTCTGGAGGTCAGTGCGCTCTCCTGCCCGAACAAGATCGAGGACATTTCCTTTGCTGCCCATAAGGGCGAGATCTTCGGCATATACGGGCTTATGGGCTCCGGTCGCACGGAAATCTTCAACTGCCTCTTTGGCCTCGATAAACCATCGAAGGGACACATTGCAGTGGACGGTGCGCCGATCTCGGTCGCGAAGCCCTCGGACGCGATGGCTCATGGACTGGCGCTGGTAACCGAGGATCGAAAGCAGACGGGGCTCAATCTCTCCGATTCCGTTCGCGCCAATATCTGCATGGCAAGCTTGCCGGAGTTGAGCCCCGCCTTTGCGATGGACCATGCGAAGGAAGTGGATGCCAGCAGGCGGATGCGCGAGCAGTTTCAGATCAAGGCAGCGCGCGACACCATGCCGGTATCAGGCCTTTCCGGCGGCAACCAGCAGAAGGTCGTTCTCGGCAAATGGTTCCTGCGCAACCCCAAGGTCCTGCTGCTGGATGAGCCGACACGCGGCGTCGATGTCGGCGCGAAGCGCGAAATCTACCGCATCATCTGCGACTTCGCCGAAGGCGGCGGCACGGTGGTGATGATCTCATCGGAAATCGACGAAGTTCTCGGCATGTCGGACCGCATCATGGTGATGCGCGGCGGCAAGAGCGCCGGAATATACAGCCGGGAGGAGACGAATGCCCAATCACTCGTCCACTTATCAACCTGACCAGGGTCAGGGCGTTCGTCCGGCAGCAGAGGAGCAGGCAGTGTCAGTGAGTGAGAACAAGAGTGCGGGCGGCTGGTTCAAGACCGAACAGCGGCGTTTGATCGTGCAGGAATACGGCATCTTCCTCGCCTTCCTGCTTTTGGTCGTTATCCTGTCGTTCTCGAATGAGTTCTTCCTGACCGGCGGAAATATTTCCAACGTGTTGCTGCAGACGTCCATCAACGGCGTGCTGGCGATCGGCATGACCTTCGTGATCCTGACGCGCGGCATCGACCTGTCGGTCGGCTCTGTCGTAGCACTCGCCGGTATCGTCAGCGCCAGTTTTGCCACCACTTCGGAAACGGCCGGCGTCATCGGTTCGCCCTATCCGGTCGCTATCGGCCTCTTGGTCGGTGTCCTGGTCGGTATTGTCTGCGGCTCGATCTCCGGCGCGATCGTCTCGCGCTTCTCGGTGCCCGCCTTCGTCGCCACACTCGGCATGCTCTCGGCTGCCCGCGGCATGACGTTGATCTACGGTGGCGGTCGCCCGGTTCCGGCGCTGACACCCGCCTTTCGCTGGATCGGCACCGGTGATGTATTCGGTCTTCCCGCTCCCGTCATCGTGCTTGCGGTCGTCTTTGTGGCTTCCTGGTGGGTGCTCAACCGTACGCGGTTCGGCCGCTACATCTATGCCGTCGGCGGCAACCCGCATGCGGCCAAGACTTCGGGCATCAACACCGACCGAATCCGCTTCACCGTCTATGTTATCTCCGGTGGCCTGGCAGGGCTTGCAGGCATCCTGCTCAGCGCTCGCACCGGTTCGGGCCTGCCGCAGGCTGGCGTCGCATATGAACTGGATGCGATCGCGGCAGTCGTCATCGGCGGGACGAGCCTTTCCGGTGGCGTCGGCCGGGTGACGGGGACATTGATTGGCGCGCTCATCATCGGCGTGATGAACAATGGTCTCGATCTGATGGGTATCCAGTCCTACTACCAGCAGGTCCTGAAGGGCGCCCTCATCGTCGGCGCCGTCATGCTCGACCAGAAACGAAATTTCGGAGCCTGAGCTCAACAACAGAAATTCGGGGCAGGTGCTTCGGTCGCCCCGTCCGACAGGCAAGCCATGCTGGCAGCCTAAACCCAAGGTGGAGGAAAATGAAATGAAAAAGCTTCTGATTGCGCTTGCTTCGGCAACGGCACTGCTGGCTACGTCGGCCGCAGCCCAGGAGAAGATCAAGATTGGCGCAGCGCCCTACGGCCTGAATGCAGAATTCATGCAGATCTGGACTGCGGCCCTGCAGGACCACCCCGCCGTCAAGAGCGGCGAGGTCGAACTGACGGTTTTCGATGGCCGCTATGACGCATTGGTTCAGCAGGACCAGTTCAAGACGATGATCACGCAGAAGTACAACGCCATCATCTTCGCTCCGATCGACGTTGATGCAGGGGCATCTGCCGTTCAGTCCGCCGTCGACGCCGGCATTCCGGTCATCGGCTCCAACACCCGCGTCAATTCCGATCAACTGACCTCCTATGTCGGTTCCGATGACACGGTTTCCGGTTATCTCGAAGCCAAGAGTGTGCTGGACAAGATCGGCTGCAAGGGCAATGTCGTGATCATCGAGGGCCCGGTCGGCCAGTCGGCGCAGATCCAGCGGTTGCAGGGTAACAAGAAGGCGTTGGCCGAGTGCCCTAACGTCAAGGTTCTCGAAGACCAGACTGCAAATTGGTCGCGCGCCGAAGCCCAGACGCTGATGGAGAACTGGCTGACGTCGCACCCGAACCAGATCAACGGCATTATCGGCCAGAACGATGAAATGGCGCTCGGCGCCATCGAGGCGATCAAGGCTGCCGGGCTCGACGTCAAGAGCTTCGCCATCGCCGGTATCGACGGCGTCACCGATGCGCTGCGGGCCGCCAAGGCCGGTGAGATGACCTCGATCCTTCAGGATGCTCGCGCCCAGGCGCAGGGCGCTCTGGATCTTGCGATCTTCAATGCCAAGAAGGGCGACTATAAGCCGGAATCCGATATCTGGACCACCTACAAGGATATGCCGTGGAACGACGGCAAGGATAAGACCTATAATGTCCCGTGGACCCCGGTGACGGCTGAAAACGTCGATAAGCTGCTTTCCACTCGCAAGTGATCCTCCCTGGGGCGGGATGAAGATCCCGCCCCATATCCCGACAGGTTGAGAAGAAAGCCATGACTGATTCAAAACAGGTTGATTTGAACTTTTCCTTGAGCGGCAAGGTCGCTCTGATCACGGGTGGGGCCTCCGGCATCGGCAGCGCCATCGCATCCGCCATGGCCGCCAAAGGCGCGATCGTCGGCGTGGTGGACATCAATGGATCGGTCGCGAAGGCCAAGGCCGACGAACTCGGCAACGGCGCGAAATCATTCGTCTGCGATGTGTCGGACCCGCAATCGGTCGAAAAGGTGGTTTCCGACGTGGTGGCCGCATTCGGTCACATTGATATTGCCGTCAACAGCGCCGGTGTCGTCATGCTCGCGCCAGCAGAGGAACTCAGCCTCGATGCGTGGGACAAGACCATCGCGATCAATCTCAAAGGCACCTTCCTGGTGTCCCAGGCCGCCGGCCGCGCCATGATCAAGGCGGGCAGGGGCGGCAAGATCATCAACATGGCCTCACAGGCAGGCACGGTCGCCATCGACCAGCATGTTGCCTATTGTGCCTCGAAGTTCGGCGTCATCGGTCTTTCCAAGACGCTGGCTGCCGAATGGGGAAAGCACGGCATCAACGTCAACACGATCTCTCCGACCGTCGTCCTGACCGATCTCGGCAGGAAGGCATGGGACGGCCCACGCGGTGAGGCGCTGAAACAGCGCATTCCATCCGGCCGTTTTGCGTTTCCAGAGGAGATTGCGGCGGCGGCGGTGTTCCTGGCTTCCAACGGTGCCGATATGATCAATGGCGCGGACCTTCTGGTCGACGGCGGCTACACCATTATCTGACGCGCGGTAGATAGGAGTTATAATGCAGAGATTTATCAATAATCCGGACGAGGTCGTCGAGGATACAGTCAAGGGTTTCGTCAAGGCCCATGCCGACATCGTCAGGCTATCGGCACAAAATCCCCGTGTCATTGCTGCTCGTCACACACCGGTCGCCGGCAAGGTGGGCGTCATCACTGGTGGCGGTTCGGGCCATGAGCCGGCCTTCATTGGTTATACCGGCCGCAACATGCTGGATGCCGTGGCCGTCGGCGAACTTTTCTCTTCGCCAACCGCAAAGAGCTTCCTCGATGCCGCGCGCGAAGCCAATGGCGGCAATGGCGTCGTGTGCCTCTATGGCAACTATGCCGGCGACAACATGAATGTGAAGATGGCAATCAAGCTGGCGGCCAAAGAAGGCATCGAGATCGTCACCGTCGTTGCCAATGACGATGTATGTTCAGCAGGCCCTGAGGAGCGCGAAAAGCGTCGCGGCGTCGCCGGCGAGATATTCATGTGGAAGTGCGGCGCGGCGAAGGCTGCAGAGGGCGCGAGCCTCGAAGAGGTTCGTGCGACCGCTCAGAAAGCGATCGACAATTGCCGTTCGATCGGCGTCGGCCTCGGCCCCTGCACGCTGCCCTCCGTCGGCCATCCGAATTTCACCATCGAGCCCGGCACGATGGAGGTCGGCATCGGCCACCATGGCGAACCCGGCGTGCGCGTCGAGCCGCTGAAATCCGCCAAGGAAGTTGCCGAGGAGATGGCGAAGATCGTTCTCGACGATCACCAGCTTCCTGCTGGAGCCGAAGTCGCAGTTATCGTGTCAGGGCTTGGCGCAACGCCGCTCAACGAGCTCTATATTCTCCACGATACGATTGAATCCGAGATCACGGGACGCGGACTGAAGATCTATAAGGTCTATATCGGCAACTATTTCACATCGCTGGAAATGGTCGGCGCAACACTGACCGTCATGGCACTGGACGACGAGCTGAAGCGGCTGCTGAATGTTGATGTTCAGTGCCCTGCGATGCTATGAGGGGAGGCAGGCGAATGCAGCAATTTCGGAATGCCAAATCAGGCGATATCGTTCTCTCGCTTGCCGATCGGATCATCGAAAACCGCGCCTATCTGAGCGAAATTGACGGCAAGATCGGTGACGGTGACCATGGCGTCAACATGGCCAAGGGTTTTGGCATGGCGGCCGAACGCGTCAAGGGTGCAGATATGTCCTTGGCGGAAGCGCTCGACACGCTTGGCACCGTGCTGATGACGGAGATCGGCGGCTCCATGGGACCGCTCTATGGCGTCATGTTCACGCAGTTTGCCGAAACGATCGAGAAGTCTGATGCGATCGACGCCGCGACGTTTAGCACCATGCTCCACAATGGCCTCGATGGCATTCAGGCTATCGGCTCGGCCAAGGTGGGCGACAAGACGCTGCTCGACACGCTCGTGCCGGCGATCGGTGCGTTCGATACGGCGATCGGCAGCGGAAAGTCCTTTGGTGAGGCGCTTCAGGCTCTCGTCGCAGCTGCGGAGGCTGGACGGGACAGTACACGCGATCTCGTCGCCAAGATCGGTCGCGCCAGCCGCCTTGGCGAACGTTCGCTCGGCGTGCTCGACGCGGGCGCGACATCCTGCGCGTTGATCCTGAAGTCGCTGGCTGATGGCGTGGAAACGAGGCTCCAGCCCGCCTGACAAATCGGGCTTTGGTGAGAGCCCGTGATCCTCCCTTGTATCACCTTCCCGGCCGCTTCGGCGGCCGGGAACAATCGGCCGGAAGTACGTTGAAAACTGCAGCTTTTGCGCTCATCTTCGCCGTCGATTGCAGACGAGGGGAACCAGGCAGGATGACGGCTAAGACATCATCGGCACGAAAGAACACTACGGCTGATATCGCGGCTGAACCAATCCCGCTGCGCTACGGCGACGATCCCTATGTGTGGGCATGCTGGCTCTACTACGAAGATGGCATGACCCAAGGCGATATCGCCGAAACCATGGGCATTTCACGCGCAACGGTGAACAGCTACCTCGCCGATGCGCGCGCCCGCGGCATCGTCAATATTTCCATCGAACCCTCGCGCCTGAGCTCGCTCACCATCGCCCAGGAATTGAAGCGGCATTTCGGTCTGCATGACTGTCTTGTCGTGCCGAGCGACGACAATGCCCGGCCGCTGATCGAACGGCTTGGCTCAGCCGGCGCGCAGGCACTGCAGAAACTGTTGAAATCCGGGGATACAATGGCGGTCGTCTGGGGCCGCACCATCATGGCGGTTGGCCAGCAGGCCGCCATTTCGGGACTGCAGGATATGACCATCGTACAGGCGACAGGTGGGACGAGCGCAACCTTCGCCTACACGCCGGAACTTTGTGCCGCCGCCTTTGCCGACGCGGTCGATGGCCGGCTCATCAACATTTCGGCGCCTGCCATCGTTTCCAGCGCCGAATTGCGTAACATGCTGATGCGCGAACCTTTGATCGATCAGCAGTTTGAGGCGCTTTCGCGGGCAAACAGGGTGATTTTCGGCATCGCCTCCATGCGGCCGAATTCCACCATCCACACCAGCGGCTTTTTTGAGTCGGTATCGCTACAGGACTATCTGGCGAAGGACGCGACCGGTGTCGTTGCCGGACGCTTCATCGACGGCCACGGACGGCCCGTCGCCGGTCCGCTGGACGACCGGACCGTCGGCGTTTCGCTCGACCTCCTGAAGAAGATCAACATGCGCATTGCTGTTGCCGGTGGCTTCGACAAGGTGCCGGCGATCCTCGCCGCGCTTCGCGGCGGCTATGTCAATGTCCTGATCACCGATGCAGCCACCGGTCGCGGCATCCTGAATGCCGACGGCGTCACCGAGATCGCGCAAAAGCTGTCCCAGCGTCCGCGCGTGGAAAGCGATATGCCGGCGCCACTGAACAGCGCTCGCACCCACATCAAGAAGTTCCTGAACAATCCTGATGATGTCGTCGAGGAAATGCTCGAGGGTGTCGTCAAAGCGCATGTGAATTACCTCCGCCCGGTCGACGGCTCCAACCGCGCTCTCGTTGCCCGCGCGGGCCCGCGGGCTGGCAAGGTTGGACTGGTCGTCGGCGGCGGCACCGGCCATGAGCCGGCGTTCCTCGGTTATGTCGGCAAAGGGCTCGCTGACGCTGTCGCGGTCGGGAATATCTTTTCCTCGCCGCCTCCGGGGCCGATCCTGCAATGCGCCAAGGCAGCGTCGGGCGGGGAGGGCGTGCTCTTCGTCTACGGCAATTACGCCGGCGACGTCATGAATTTCGAGATGGCTGCCGAAATGGCGGCAGAGGACAATATCGAAGTCCGCACCGTGGTGACGACCGACGATATCTCCTCCTCGCCTTTGGAGGATCGGGATGGACGCCGCGGTGTTGCCGGCAATTTCTTCATTTTCAAGATTGCCGGTGCGGCCTGCGATCGCGGCCTGTCGCTGAATGCTTGCGAGGCAGCAACGCGAAAAGCTAATGACCGTACGTTCACGATGGGTGTTGCGCTGGAGCCCTGTTCGTTGCCGCAGACGCGTCGCCACAATTTCGAGATCGGTCCCGACGATATGGAAATCGGCATGGGCATTCACGGCGAACCGGGCGTGATGCGCGAAAAGATGATGAGCGCCGACGGCGTGGTCGATGTCGTCATGGATCGCATATTTTCGGAGATGAAACCGGTGGCGGGGGACCGCGTCGCCGTTCTCGTCAACTCGTTCGGCGGCACGCCGCTGATGGAACTCTATATTCTCTACCGAAGGGTGGAGCAGCGCCTGAGCGCGAAGGGGATCAAGATCGAAGCGAACTGGGTGGGGCATTATTGCACATCGCTCGATATGGTCGGCGCATCCATATCGATCCTGCATCTCGACCAGGAATTGACGGATCTGCTGCATCACCCCTGCGATACGGCGTTTCTGAGGGTCGTAAACTGAAAAGCATAAAAGTATAAAAGCATCCCAGGGGGCTGGGCTGCATGAATTGGGAGGATACGCATGTCGGCAAACGCGGCCCGCCGCCTCAGCAGGATGTTTCACCGGATATCCGTGGCGATTTCGGCTGAGAAGGATCATCTCTCCGATCTGGATGGCGCGATCGGCGATGCCGACCACGGCATTACCATGTCGCTCGGCTTCCAGGCGGTGAATGGCGAACTGGCGAAACACGATCTCGATAAAATATTGCCATCAGAGGTCTTTTCGCTTGCCGCATCCGCCTTTCTCGATGCCGTTGGCGCATCGACCGGCCCGCTCTATGCCACGGCCTTCCGCAAGGCGGCGCAGGCTCTGAAGCGGGACGAGACGCTTTCGATCGCCGCTCAGGCTGCAATTGTCGAGGCTATGACATCGGGTATCCGGGACCGCGGCAAGGGGCAGCGCGGTGACAAGACGATGCTGGATGCCTGGATCCCGGCAACAGAGGCGGCTGCTGCTGCCCGCGACAGACAGGCGAGCGTCTCGGACATGTGGAACGGCATTCTTGAAGCCGCAGACGCCGGCGCACGCTCGACCCGTTCGATGGTTGCCACGCGCGGCCGTGCCGCCCGCCTCGGCGAACGATCCCTTGGCCACATCGATCCGGGCGCGGCATCGGCCGTCGTCATCATCAAGGCGATGAAGGAAACGTTCACGGAAAATGAGCCGGCGGAGTGATCCACCGGCTCCGGTCACCGCTTTTGATCTGCTTACTTGCCGGCTGCCTCGGCAGCCTTCGCGATCACATCGGCAACCTTCTCCGGTTGAGACGCGAAGACGGCGTGGCTTGCCTTGATCTCCGCCACCGTGCTGCCGGCCCGCTTTGCCATGTCACGTTCGAGGTCGGGATTGATCGAACGGTCTTCGGTGGCGACGATCGTCCAGCTCTTTTTAGTCTTCCAGGCGGGATCCCCGACCTTGGCCGAGAAGGCCTCCTTGGAGGCGAAGACCTGCGATTTCGCTAGGAACGCGGCCTCGTCCTTCGGCAGGTCGGCGGCGAAGTCGTTCGCGAAGGCGGCCGGATCGAGATAGAGGTATTTTCCGTCCTTCGTCTCACGAATATTCATGCCGCCAGCCGGCTTGGAACTCGCCAGGCTGATGAGGCTTTCACCCTTGTCCGGCTGGAAGGCCGCGACATAGACCAGGCCCGCGACATTGGGACTGTTGCCGGCTTCGGTGATCACCATGCCGCCATAGCTGTGCCCGATGAGCAGGGTCGGGCCGTCCTGCAAGTCCAGCACCCGGTTGGTGGCGGCGACGTCATCGGCAAGCGAGGTGATCGGCTCCTGGACGATGGTGACGTTGAAGCCGCGGTGCTCGAGGATTTCGGTTGCCTGGCGCCAGCCGGAGCCGTCGGCGAGTGCGCCGTGGACGATGACGATGTTTTTCACCTCGGCCGCCTGGGCAGCAAAAGCGATGACGCTGGTGGCGAAGGCAAGGGCGAGGGTGGAAAAATACTTGCGTTTCATGGTGATTGCTCCTGTTGTTCAAGTTAAATGAGAGAAGGAATGTTCAGCCGAATGTGAAGGCGTAGGCCTGGACGCCGGGATCGAGGAAATGGATCGCGAAGTTGCGTGCTTCCACCGCGCCGGACTGGCGCACGAGCTGGTAGAGTTTGGTCGAGGTCACCGTGCCGTTTCCATCGGCGTCGATATCGCTGCCATGGTCGGCACCTGGCGCCTTGCCGTCGACCGTCACCTGGAAGCGGATCGGTTTGCCGTCAGCACTTGGGCCAAGAACGAGATGTAGGTCGCGGGCGCTGAAGCGGTAGGCGATGCCGCCGCCTGCCTGATCCAGCGTCGCCTCTTCGGCACCGACAGTCCATTTGCCCGAAAGACCCCACTGGTTGAGACCCGGCTGCTTCACCGAATAGTCCCCGGTGGCATCGGCACGCATGCTCTCATTGGACGCAAAGCCGGTGGCCTGCTTGTAGCCGATATAGGTCTCGCCGGAGCCGATGTCCTTCAGGTCCGGGCTCACTTCGGCGCCTTTCGCATCCGGCACGACCGGTGCGCTTGTTGCCGTCTCGCTGCCGGCTTCGCGCAACAGGTCCTGGATCGCCTGCTCGGTCTGTCGATAGTTGCCTTCGCCGAAGTGATGTTCGCGGATCTGGCCCTTGGCATCGATCAGATAATGGGCCGGCCAGTAGCTGTTATCGAAGGCGCGCCAGATCTTGTAGTCGTTGTCGATTGCGACCGGATATCCGATGTTGAAGTCGCCAATGGCCTTTTTGACATTGTCGATCTTCTTTTCGAAGGCAAATTCCGGGGCATGCACGCCGACCACGACCAGGCCCTGGTCTTTGTATTTTTCAGCCCAGGCGCGGACATAGGGGATAGTGCGGATGCAGTTGATGCAGGAATAGGTCCAGAAATCGACAAGCACGACCTTGCCACGAAGCTGTTCAGTCGTCAGCGGCGGCGAGTTCAGCCATTCGACGGCCCCGTCCAGTGATGGCGCACGGCCTTCGACCGGCAGATCGCTGTGGAAAGGTTTCTTCGCATCGGCAAGACCGATCGTCTTGTCGTTGCTCGCGACTTCGGACGATCCTCCATCTGTTGGCTTCACATTCACCCTGTCGAGAACGGCCTGCTCGAAGGATGCGGTGCTGGCATAGGAGAGCTGCGAAAGCAGGCCGGTGTCGAGACCGAGTGCGATAACGATGACACCTGCAAGCACGGCAGCGCCGAGGCCCTGACGAATGCGCTCGCTGACGCCGAGCGACTTCTTCATGCCGGCAAAGATCTTGCCGCCGACGGAAAGCGCGATGGCGAGTGAGGTGGCCGCGCCCGCCGCATAGGCGAGCAGCAGGAACGTCGTCTGCAGATTCGCTCCCTGGAGTGCGGCTCCGGTCAGTACGAGACCGAGGATCGGCCCGGCGCAGGGCGCCCAGAGCAGACCGGTTGCGACGCCGAGAACGAGCGCGCTTGCCGTTGTCGGCGCAGAGCCGGTCTTGCCGGAAGCGTTCAGCAGGCGATTGCCGAAATCGACGACCGGCTGGGTGATGAAGCTTGCGACACGCGGCGACAGAAGGCCGACGCCGAAGACAGCAAGCAAGGTCAGCGCGGCAAGGCGGCCATATTCATTGGCGTTGATCGCCCAGCTGCCGCCAACGGCGGCAAGTGTGGCTACCAACGCGAAGGTGGCGGCCATCCCGATCAGCATGGGCAGCGTGCTGCGCACGAATGGCTGTCCGGCGCGGGCGAAGACGAAGGGCAGGATGGGAAGGATGCAGGGGCTGAATATGGTCAGCGCCCCTCCGAGATAGGCAATGATAAGAAGCGTCATCATCGTTTCCTTTGGAACCGGGTGATCGGGCTCTGGACGGCGATGCAGCCCGACCAGCAACGCGGCTATCTGGTCGAGGCGATGTATCTCGGATGTGTCTGGTTTCCCGGCAATATGTACCGAAGTGTAGGAAGCGCTCCGATGAGGGCTGCGCTATCTTCCATGCATCAGCGCTTCGCCTAGCCCGGACCCCGCAAGAAGAGGGATGATCGCTGAATGAGGAGGATCAAATGACAGCCAGAGCTGAGACGGTAAAGCTCAAGCGGGTCTATGCGGCCAAGGTGGATGCGGATGGCGCCCGACTGCTGGTCGATCGCATCTGGCCCCGCGGTCTCAGCAAGGAGCGTGCTGCACTGACTGCCTGGCTAAAGGATGTCGCGCCAAGCACCGAGCTGCGCCACTGGTTCAATCATGAGCCTGATCGCTGGGAGGAGTTCCGTCGGCGCTACACCGCAGAGCTTGAGCACAAGGAGGAAGAGCTGAAGCTCGTGACCGATTTCGTAAAGAAGGGCACGGTCACGCTGCTTTATGCCACCAGCGATGACGAGCACAACAATGCCGTGGCGCTCCGTGATTTCCTCATCCGACGGATTTTCGATTGAGAAGGCAGCCAATTGTATCAGAACGTATCCGGAAGGCCGGATGCTACATCCGCATGCAATTGAAGCGGATACCCGAAACATCGGGGATACATGCGCGCTGTTTTCTCCCTGCCATCAACTTGAAACGGAGAGAGCCAATGTCCAGCGAAATTAATCTTCAGCGTCGTCGTTTTTTCGGTGTTGCGGCCATGACCATGGCGGCGGTCGAATTTGGCCTGACCAGTGCCGCTGGTGCCCAGTCGCAGGTTACCGCGCCCGCCGTGACGGCAGGCTCGCATACGTCCTTTGCACCGCTGAAGCAGGTCAAGGCTGGCGTACTTAATGTTGGCTACGCTGAAGCCGGTCCCGCAAATGGCCCGGTTGTGCTCCTTCTTCATGGCTGGCCCTACGACATCTACAGCTTCGTCGATGTAGCGCCTGCGCTCGCCGATGCCGGCTACCGGGTACTGATCCCCTATCTGCGCGGCTACGGCACAACCGAATTCCTCTCCGCAAAGACACCGCGCAACGGTCAGCAGGCTGCCATCGCCACCGATATCATCGCCTTCATGGATGCGCTTGACATCGAGCGCGCCGTGATCGGCGGTTATGACTGGGGCGGCCGCACCGCGGACATCCTGGCCGCTGTCTGGCCGGAACGCTGCAAGGGCTTGGTCTCGGTCAGCGGCTATCTGATCGGCAGTCAGGAGGCGAACAAGAAGCCGCTTCCGCCGCAGGCCGAGCTGTCCTGGTGGTATCAATTCTACTTCGCCACTGAACGCGGCCGCGAGGGATATGAGGCCAACCGGCATGATTTCGCAAAGCTGATTTGGAAGCTTGCTTCGCCGCAGTGGAAATTTGATGACGTGACTTTCGACCGCTCTGCCAAAGCCTTCGAAAACCCCGACCATGTCGCGATCACCATCCACAACTACCGCTGGCGGCTTGGCCTCGCCAATGGCGAAAAGAAATATGACGCGTTGGAAAAGAAGCTCGCTGCTTTTCCTGTTATCACCGTACCGACCATCACCATGGAAGGCGACGCCAATGGCGCGCCGCATCCGGAGCCTTCGGCCTACGCCAAGAAGTTCACCGGCAGGTATGAGCATCGCAACATCACTGGCGGCATCGGCCATAACCTGCCGCAAGAAGCACCGGAGGCCTTTGCCCAGGCCATTCTGGATGTCGATCGCTTCTAAAGCCTGCCTCGGCTGCCGCGAACGGAATTCCCTGTTTCGCGGCAGCCAATTCAGAGTCAAAACAGTAAGCAGCGAGCCTGCAGATAACAGTTCTGCTGCACGCCAACAGATAGAGGATCCGAAAGTCCCGACATGGAGCACGTCGACCACATCCTGATCGTCGATGACGATCGTGAAATCCGCGAACTGGTTTCGAGCTATCTGAAGAAGAATGGGCTTCGGACGTCAGTCGCCGCCGATGGCCGCCAGATGCGCAGCTTTCTCGAAGGCAATACGGTCGATCTCATCGTGCTCGATGTCATGATGCCGGGCGATGACGGGCTGGTGCTCTGTCGTGAGCTGCGTGCGGGTAAGCATAAGGCAACGCCTATCCTGATGCTGACAGCCCGCAGCGACGAGATGGATCGCATCATCGGGCTGGAGATGGGCGCCGACGACTATCTGCCGAAACCCTTTGCCGCGCGCGAATTGCTGGCACGCATCAAGGCCGTCTTACGCCGCACCCGCGCGCTGCCGCCGAACCTGCAGATTTCGGAGGCGGGACAATGGCTTCGCTTCGGCGACTGGCGCTTGGATACGGTCGGCCGGCATCTTCTCGACAGGCAAGGAACCGAGATTGCGCTGAGCGGCGCCGAATATCGGCTGCTGCGCGTCTTCATCGACCATCCGCAGCGGGTGCTCAACCGTGACCAACTGCTGAACCTCACGCAGGGCCGCGATGCGGAACTCTTCGACCGCTCCATCGACCTGCTGGTCAGCCGCGTTCGGCAGCGACTGGGGGATGATGCCCGCGAGCCGACCTATATCAAGACGGTGCGCAGCGAAGGTTACGTCTTTTCCGTTCCGGTGGAGATTGAAGAGGCCAGGTCATGAGCGTGGGGACTGCTCTTCGCTCCGGGTTTTGGCCGAGCACGCTGCGGGCTCGGCTTTTCTTCATTCTGCTGGCGGGCCTGGCGATTGCCTATGGCCTGTCCTTCACAGTCCTCTTCGTTGAGCGTTCCATGTCGGCCAAGGCCGTCATGCTCGGCACGTTGGAAAGTGATGTGGCGACCTCGATCGCCGTTCTCGACCGCCTGCCGGCGGATCAGCGCAGCGACCTGCTCGATCGTCTCAGCCGCGGCAACTATCGTTTCGAACTTGGGCCGGGTCTGCCCGGTTTGCCCGACAATTCCAGCAAGGGCAGGGAAATCGGCGGCAGGATCGAAGAGGCGGTCGGCGGCACCTATCCGATCCGCATGGAATTCATTCCGGGCGATATCAGCCGGCTGCAGGCGCATCTGACGCTGAGTGACGGAAGTCCGCTGACGATCGACATCACGCCGCGGCCTCCGATGCCGATTGCGGCATGGTTGCCCTATGTGCTTGCTATCCAGATGGTGCTGCTGGTGCTTTGCACCTGGTTTGCCGTGCGCCAGGCAATCCGGCCGCTCGGGGCTCTTGCGGCTGCGGCCGACGCACTCGATCCCAACAAGAAAGGTCCGCCGCTCAGCGAGCGTGGCCCGAGCGAAGTTGCGCATGCGGCGCGCGCCTTTAATGCCATGCGCGAAAGGATCGCGCATTATCTCGAAGAGCGGGTGCAGATCCTGGCTGCGATCTCGCACGACCTGCAGACGCCGATCACCCGTATGCGGCTGCGCGCCGATATGACCGATGATTCCCCCGAGAAGGACAAGCTGGTGCGCGATCTCGGTGAGATCGAACGTCTCGTGCAGGATGGGATCGCTTATGCCCGCAGCGCCCATGGCAATGGCGAGAAGTTTTCCCGTATCGACCTCTCGTCCTTCATCGACAGCATCGCCTATGACTATCAGGACATGGACAAGGCCGTCAGCGTCGTCGGCCTCGTGCAGGGCATTGCATCGACGAAACCGCATGCGCTTCGTCGCATTCTCACGAACTTCGTCGACAATGCGCTGAAATTCGCAGGTGCAGTCGAAATCAGCGTTGAGCGGAAAGGCGAGGAGGCGATCGCCATCACCGTGATGGACCGCGGCCCTGGCATTCCGGACGCCATGCTCGAAGCCGCCATGCAACCCTTCTTCCGGCTGGAACAGTCGCGCAACCGCGAGACTGGCGGCACAGGCCTTGGCCTTGCCATTGCCCAGCAATTGGCAGCCGCGATCGGCGGCTCGGTGCGGCTCTATAACCGCGAGGGCGGTGGTCTCGCGGCCGAAGTGACGATCCGCGCCAATTGAATTTTTCGCTGCATTTGTATGCGAAAATGTCCAGATAGACCGGCGCTACGCTTTGATACAGTTCGGCCGATTTTGGAAACATACGGGATACGTCAGACCGTCAAAACCACTCCGTCACCAGATGTCGCAGGTCGCGACGCGAAACCAAGGAGTGCTCTCATGACGACGATTGAAAAAGTTCTCTACACCGGCAAGACCCACACCACCGGCGGCCGCGACGGCTCCGCCCGCAGCAGTGACGCGCAGCTCGAGGTGAAGCTTTCGCCTCCCGGCAGCGCCCATGCCGGCACCAATCCTGAACAGCTGTTTGCCGCCGGTTGGTCGGCCTGCTTCATCGGGGCGATGGGCCTTGCTGCTGGCAAGCGCAAGCTGAGGCTTCCCGCTGATACCGCTGTTGACGCTGAAGTTGATCTCGGCATGACCGGCGATGCCTATTTCCTGCAGGCCCGGCTGAACATCAGCCTGCCGGGCCTGGAGCCTGAAGTCGCCCGCACGCTGATCGAGGAAGCCCACCAGACCTGCCCTTACTCGAAGGCGACGCGCGGCAACATCAATGTCGAGCTCAATCTCGTCTAAACATCCCGGCGCAATTTGGGTGCAGCTGGCTGCATCCACGGAGGCTTCGATGAAAAGGATCATTATCTTCATTCTGGGAGCCGCGGTTTTTGCAGCACCCTGTGTCTATGACGTGTTCTCTGACGAGCCGTCGCCACTGCTTGGTCTGCTTGTCGCGGCCTCGGGGGCACCCGGGTCCCTGTAAGGTGATTGCAATCTGATATCGCTGGGGAGCGATGAGTAAGGCACCCGCCGCTTGGCGGGTGCCTTTGTTTTTTAAAGTGTTTCTGCTTGCCTGGCTCCGATGGCGTCGCAAAACGACTTCAGCCTTGACAATAATACGGTCGTACGTATTGTAATGTGCATGGCAAAACATTCACATCGAAACTCAATTCTCGAAGCCGGCCGAAAGGTCATGTTCCGCAAGGGTTACATTGGCGCGGGGGTCCGCGACATCGTCGCCGAAGCGGGCGTGCCACAGGGTTCGTTCACGAACCACTTCCGTTCCAAAGAGGAATTCACGAAGGAGGTGCTGGATCTCTACTTTCAGGATCTTCAGTGCGCCATCGAGACGGCGCTGGGGGATGCGGGGCTGAGGCCACGCCAGCGCATCGAGAAATATCTCGATATCATCACCGGCCGTCTGGCTGCCGATGGTTTCAGCCGCGGCTGCCTCATCGGCGATCTCAGCCTGGAGGCGGCCCCGCAGAGCGAGACGCTGCGCACGCGGCTATCGGAAATTTTTGGCGAATGGAGCGCGCCATTTACGGCTTGCATTGCCGAAGGACAGGCCTCCGGGGAGATCGATGATGCGATCAGTCCGGAAGATCTGGCCGAATTCCTCCTTGCTTCATGGGAAGGCGCGATCCTGCGCATGAAAGTATCGCGGGATGCCCAGCCCCTGGAGCGGTTCAAGAAGATCGTCTTTGCCACCGTGTTCAAGGATCACAGCCATGAGACATGATATCAGTCTGCCGCGCGTGCCGGTGCTCGATTCCGAAATGGCATATCGCGAGGCCGGCAGAACGGACGGCCCTGTCGCCCTCCTTCTGCATGGCAATCCCACTTCGTCCTATATCTGGCGCAACATCATTCCGCATGTCGCAGATGCCGCCCATTGTATCGCTCCGGACCTGATCGGCTTCGGCCAATCGGGCAAGCCGGACATCGCATACCGCTTCGAAGACCATGTGCGCTACCTCGACGCCTTCATAGCGAAGATGGGCGTCAAATCGGCCTATCTCGTCGCCCAGGATTGGGGAAGCGGGCTGGCGCTCCATCTCGCCGCCCGTCGTCCCGATTTCGTCCGAGGCTTGGCCTTCATGGAGTTCATCAGACCGATCCCGACCTGGGACGAATTTCTGCAGAACAGCGCCGAGCGTGAGATTTTTCGCAAATTCCGAACGCCGGGAGAGGGTGAGGCGCTCGTTCTCCAGGACAATATCTTCGTTGAAGATGTACTGCCGGGGGCGACGCTCCGTCAATTCAGCGAGGAGGAGATGGCCGTCTATCGAGCGCCGTTCCCGATACCGGCCTCGCGCCTGCCGACCTGGCGATTTCCCAATGAGCTGCCGATCGCCGGCGAACCGGCAGATGTCTATGCGACCATGGAAAAGGCGCATGAGGCTCTGGCGGTATCGAACTATCCGAAGCTTCTCTTCGCTGGCGATCCCGGCGCCCTCATTCCGACCGCCTTTGCCGAGGATTTTGCAAAACGTCTGCGTAATTGCCGGCTGATCAAGCTGGGCAAAGGCCTGCACTACCTGCAGGAAGATCATCCTGAAATCATCGGCGAGACGGTTGCCGAGTTCATCGCCGAGATCGAGGCGCAGAGCCTGGTCGCATAAGGCAGCGGAGCGATTGCCGCCACTGGAGAACGAAGGCGAGCCTCGACTTCGTTCTCTTCTCTATCCGGCTACCGCAGATGCTAATGTATTCTTTTTGCGGGGCGAACGGTGCGTTGTTCGATCCGCCCTGCGATGGAGAATATCAGCACATCGACATCGGCATCGATCGTCGACCCATCCAATAGCCGGACGACGTCGTCTATCCCCGACACCGGATGGCCGCCGATTGCGAGCAGATAATCACCCTCGCGAAGGCCGGCCCTGGCTGCAGGACCATCGTCTTCGACGCGGCGCAGGCGGACCGTTGTCCGTTGGGGAACGCCGGCCTCAAGCGCAATGCGCCGATGCAGATCGACCGTATCGGCTGCGATGCCGATATATCCGCGGCGGACCTCGCCGAAGCGGAGGATTTCGGACACGACATGCTTGGCGGTATTCGATGCGACCGCAAAGGCAATGCTCTGCGCGCCCTGGATGACCGCGGTGTTGACGCCAATGACCTCACCTGACGAAGAGACCAGCGGACCGCCTGAATTGCCGGGGTTAAGCGCCGCGTCGGTCTGGATGATATCTTCCATCAGGCGACCGCTCGCAGCGCGCATCGAGCGTCCGAGAGCGGAAACGACGCCGGCTGTGACAGTCCATTCGAAGCCAAGCGGATTGCCGATGGCAACAGCGATATGCCCGCGCTTCAGCTTCTTCGAGTCGGCAAGCTGCGCCCAGGCGCCGGACCAGTCGTTGGCCCGGATCAGGGCAAGGTCGGTGTCTTCATCCCGGCCGAGCACCCGGCCTTCTACGACTGCACCATCAGGCGTCTTGATGGTGACGGCCTTTGCATCGCCGACGACGTGATTATTGGTGACGATGAGACCGTCGGGCGAGATGGCGAAGCCGGAACCATGCCCCGCCCGTCCGCCGATGCGCTCGATGCGGCTGACTGCCGGGCCGACCATGTCGACGGTATTCGACACCGTTTCGGAATAGGCATCCAGCAGTCCGGCGTCTGACGACGGCTGAATGTCACGATCAATGAATCCCATGAAATCTCCTCCGACGCGCGAGGCGTCGACGTTGAGGACCGGCAGCGACTGCTGGAGGCAAAGGGCTGTCGTTCGACAGGTGAACAATGGAGATATCAGGTGAGACTTGCAGGGCGGTCTTTCAAGAGCCGTGATTTCCGGAAGCGGCGAGGTACGAAGCCGCCACCTTGCAGGCAGCCAGCGCTGCGGCGCCGGCGTCAAGACCTCCGATGATGGCATCAATGTAACCACCAGCGAAATAATCCCCCGCTCCCGTCGTATCGCGCACGGGGGCTGCGGGCGGTAACTCGACGATGATCGAATCCTGCCGGCTGACGATCTCGATGGGTTGCATGCCGCTCGTCAGCACGAGGGTTTCAAGCCGCGGCGCAGCGATTTCAGCAGCTGCCTGCCAGGCGGTTTGCGCCGCTCCTTTCACGTCCGAGCGCGAAGCGATCAGAACATTGGCCGGCCTGCGTTCAGCCGAGAGCGGATATTGCGAAACCACCTGGTCGAAATCATCCAATTGCCGCAGGGCGGCCGGGCTCATCGCCCGTGCATTGAGGTAGACGAGCGAAGCATCGATCGGCGGCAGGGCTTCGATACCAGGCCTGCGGCGGCCAGCAGGCGCGATGATGGTGCGTTCACCGCTGGGGTCGACAAGGATGTCGACGGCTTCTGTCTTTCCGGGCACGAGGCCTACGAAATCGGTGTTGAAGCCACGCTTGCCGAGATCCTTCAGATAGGTTCGCCCTCGATCATCGTCGTGAAGACTGGTGACGAGCATCACCTCATGGCCGAGATCGAGCAGGACCAGGCCGGCATTGAAGCCGCCGCCGCCATAGCGCTCCTCAATCGATTGGCAGGCGAGCCTCCCGCCGGGCACAAGCGGTCGGTCGAGCCACCAGATTCGGTCGACATTGGCATTGCCGACCACCATTATCCTTGCCATTCCATCTCCCTTGCCGCGCTCTTCCGCCGCTTAGCGTGCGCTGTCATTCTTGCCGATGATCTTACCGCGCAGCCAGGCGGAGGAAAGATCGATAACATAAACGACGGCGACGATCAGGAAGATGATCGTCCAGGCTTCCGGCCAGCGATAGGCGGCAATGCGGTCCGCCAGCAGAAACCCGATTCCGCCGGCGCCGACAGTGCCGAGAATGGTGCCTGAGCGGGTGTTGGATTCGAAATTGTAGAGCATGATCGAGGGATCACCGGCATGGCCTGCGGCATGATGGCAAGGCGGATCGTCTGCAGCGGTCCGCCGCCCGATGCGAGAACGCCATCGACGGGTTTGCGCGAGGTATTTTCGATCGCTTCCGAAAAAAGCTTGGCGAAGGTGCCGATTTCCGAAACGGCGATGGCAAACACGCCCGGGTAGTTACGCTATTTTTTTCAAGTAATACATCCGGAAATCCCGGATGTATTTTATTCAATGGCAGCTCTCGGCGCTTCGCCGCTAGAGGCTTCTTATGCAGCCTTTTGAAATCGCGGGACAATTCCGTCCGAATAGACCTGCCTGCCCCGGCAGAAAGTGGCCCGCACCCGCGGAAGGCGGCCATGCTCGGCGATGACGAGATCGGCACGCAGTCCAACTTCGATCGCGCCGCGATCCGTCAGCCCAAGCGCCTTGGCGGGATTGGCGCTGACCAGCGCCACAGAAGCCGGCAGTCCGCCCGATCCGGCTTCCGCAAGTGCGATGGCAGCCGGCAGCATGGCGGAGGGATGGTAATCGCTCGCCAGGATGTCGAGAACGCCGCGTTCATAGGCCTCACGGGCAGAAAGATTGCCTGAATAGGAAAGCCCGCGAAGCGCATTCGGTGCGCCCATGGCCGTTGCCAGCCCGAACTTGCGGGCCTCCTGTGCAGCCGCCATCGTCACCGGAAACTCGCTGATACGCGCGCCGAGTCCCTCGACGATCGCCACTTTTTCGATACTGTCGTCGTCATGGGAGGCGATGATGACGCCATGGTCGCGCGCGGTGGCGGCGATGCCCTGCAGATTGTCGACCGCGTCATTGTTCTGGGCGCGGTTTTCCATGCGTTGCTGAACACGCTGGGCAGCCTGTTCGAGACTGATCTTGTTGTTGCGCGCGATCGTCTCGATATGGCGTTCGACATCGCGGTACTGGCCCTGGCCCGGCGTGTGGTCCATCAGCGAGACGAGATCGAGGGCGCCGGCCCGCAGCAGGTCTTCGATGACGGCGCGGGCATGGGTGAAGGTGATTTCGAAGCGTGCGTGAACCCTGTGGTCGATCAGGAGATCGTTCTTCCGGAGTTCGACCAGCGTCTGGATGATCGAGCGCGAATGCTCTTCCGAGCGAATGTGGCCATAGCTGCTATTGGCATGGAAGGACAGCGCCGCATAGGCGGTGGTGATGCCATTGCCGGCAAGCTTCTTGTCGAGTTCGAAAATGCCGAGTTCCAGCGGAAAGCGCACATTCGGCCGCGGCTCGATCTCACGCTCGATCATATCGCCATGCATGTCGATGAAGCCTGGAAGCAGCAGCCTGCCATCGCCGGAAATATCGGCCCCAGCCACCGGCTCTTCTCTGATGTCGGCGATAATGCCATCTTTAATCCTGACAGCGCCGCGCGGTATGACCCTATCGCGCAGCACGATTTCGAAATCACTCAGCCACATTCTCTGCTCCATCCTGGATCTGTCGGGTTTGAAGGCTGATTTCGCGGTCGATGAGATCCGCGACATCCTCGGGGTGGTGAAAGACGCCGATCATTGCCACGCCTGCAGCCTTCAGCTCGGCAAGGCGGGCAACGAGTGCGCGGCGCGCATTCTTGTCGAGCGAGGCAGTCGGCTCGTCGAGAAAGAGGAGCCGCTGCGGCAGGATGAGGGCGCGCGCCAGATTGACCTTTTGCTGCTCGCCGCCGGAGAAGGTAGAGGGATAAGCGGCCCACAGTCCCGGCTTGACGCCGAAGGCGGAAAGCCAACGGCGCGCCTGTTCAATCGCCTCGTCGTAAGGCTGGCCGGCAAGGCGCAGCGGCTCGGCGACCAGTTCTTCGGCCGCCACGCGCGGACGGGCCTGCAGGAACTGCGTCACGAAGCCGATCTCGCGCTTGCGCAAAAGGGCGATATCGACGTCGGCTGCGACTGTCAGATCGATGACACCTTCGCGCGTATGATAATAGGCGTGGCCGGCGCGCGGTACGTAGGAACGGTAGAGCGTGCGCAAGAGCGTCGATTTGCCGGCGCCGTTTTCGCCGGTCAGCAGGATGAATTCACCTTCGCGGAGTTCGAAATCGACCTTGTCGAAGGCGTGCAGCGTGCGTTTGAGATGATGCATCTCGAAATGCTTGGCGAGGCCCTGGACGGAGAGAATGGTCTGTGCCGAAGCGGCAGGATGTGTGTGCATGTTCACCGGCTCGGTCTCCTCTCAAAGCTTCGCATGCACGAGCTGCTGGGTATATTCATGCTGCGGATCCTGGAAGATCTGGTCGGCGAGCCCCTCTTCGACGGCTTCGCCGTTACGCATCACCATCACACGATCTGCCATCGTGCGGATAACACCGAGATCATGCGAAACGATGACGATGGTGATCCGGCGTTCGCGCTGCAGCCGCTTCAGCGTGTCGAGCACCAGCGCCTGGACGCTGACATCGAGCCCCGTGGTAGGTTCGTCGAGCAGCAGAAGCGCCGGTTCGAGCGCAATCGCCTTGGCAAGCTGCACGCGCTGCTGCATGCCGCCCGAGAGTTCCGCGGGACGGGCATCCATGCGCGCGACTGGAAATTCCGAGGCATCGAGTGCGCCCTTGGCGCGGGCGCGAAGCGTTGCGAAATTCCGCTCGCCGGCAATCAGCAGCCGCTCGGCGACATTTCCGCTGCTCGTATGGTTCATCCTCAAACCAAGATGCGGGTTCTGGTAGACAATACCGATATGGCGCGCCCGCAGCATGCGCCGCTCGAAACGGTCGAGCGTGAAGAGGTTCAGATCCTCACGGCCGGGAAGCGCCAGCCTGTATTCACCGTCATCCGGCCGGTCTTCTAGGTTCATCATCCTGAGCAAAGTCGATTTGCCGGAACCGGATTCGCCGACGATCCCGAGCACTTCGCCCGGATAGACAGTCACATCGACGCCACGCAGTGCCTGCACCTCGCCGAAGCTCTTGCGAATGCCGTTCATCGTCAGGATCGGCGAGGACAGCATCAGCCGCGGCGGCTGGCGCCCGGATGCCGAAAGATTTGCGGCAGAAAGATTGGAGGCGGAAAGGGGGGCGGCGCTCATTGCTCGATCTTGCCTTGCTTGTAATAGGTTTCGCCGATGGCAACGGTCTCGCCGTCCTGCTTGCGGATATGCTTGACGCCATACTGGCTGTCGGAAACCTGGAAGGTGGAGGAGCCATCATCCTGCGGTAGTTCGTTCATGAAATAGCCTGTTACGCCGCTGCGGTGACAAATCTTGTCAGCATGATCCTCGACCCGGTAGGGCACGTCGTCGAATACAAGCGGTTCGACGCGCGTGTAGGGTGGCACGGCATGGATGCGCTTTTCGCGGCCGGCCGAGAGGATGGTGAGGTTCGCCGCCTGGTTCATCTTCGGCACATCCCAGCGCGGGATCGGCGAAGGGGTCATCACATGGCGACCATTGACCATGCTCGGATAGCTGGAACCTTGCATGATCCGGCCGGAGCGCACCAGCTGCTCGTAGAGGGTCAACCAGAGCTGGCCGTAATCGGCATCACCATGCATGATACGCGCTTCTGACATGTCCGGCTGGACAGGCCGCAGCGGTTCGGGATTGGGAACCTGCAGCACGAGGATCTGGTCCTCGCGCAGCTTCTCTTCTGGGATGCGGTGGCGCGACTGGATGATGTCTGCCTCCAGCGTATCCAATGTCTCCCGGGCCGAGCTAACCCGGCGCAGGAACTTGCGGATGCTGCTGGCATTGACCGAATCGTCGGCACCCTGATCGATGACCTTGACGACGGATGTCGGCTTCAGGAGCGTCAGCGTCACCTGCAGGCCGCCGGTTCCCCAACCGCGGGCAATCGGCACTTCGCGGCTGGCATAGGGCACCTGATAACCGGGAATGGCGATGGCTTTGAGGATGCGGCGGCGCATCTCGCGCTTGGCGGATTCGTCCAGGAAGCCATAGCTGAAGGCCGCCCAGGGTTTTGTCAGTTGATCAAGTTTCACGGCATTGCCTTTTCGAGTTCGGCCTGCTTGACGGCGCCGTCCTGCGGTGCGCCGGTTTCATTGGCTGCCTTGTCGGCTTTGACGCGCCTGATAGCATCGAGGCTCGACTGGAAGGTCACGTAATGCGGCAGCTTGAAGTGGATGCAGAAGCCCGAGCTTTCGACGGGTTCCGTATGGTAGAGGACGAATTCCTCATTCGAGGCCGGATGGGGATTGGGCTGATTGGAGGCGAGATCGAGCGAGGCGGCGGCAATGACCTTCACCTCGTTCCAGCCGAACGTGGCGGAAAAGCCGAGTTCGAGGCCCTTGCTCTTGGAGATGACCTCCGTTTGGCTGACGCGCACGCGTCCGGCGCTGAAGAGCGTGCCGCGCGGATGGCGGATGCGCACTTCGGCTTCGGCGAGCCGCAATTCGTTGACGGTCGGATGCACGCTGCCATAACCGCGCATGGTCGAGTAGCCGAGCGCCAGCGTCCCGCCGGTATCGGCACGCGCCAGACTCTGCAGCTTGTGGGCGCGGCTTGCCGGAAAGAGCAGCGGCTCGCGCGTCACATCGGGGATCTCGTCGAGCGGTACGTCTTCCGTTGATGTCTCCTCGATCAGGCCCTGCGCCTTCTGCCAGTCGGTGAGCGACGGCTGGGTGGCGGGTGCGGGTGTCTTTGCGGCTTCCACCGGTTCTGGAACGAAGGTCGCGCCGTTCAGCACATCGACATTCAGCAGACGGTGCGAATAATCGAGCGTCGGCCCGAGGATCTGGCCGCCTGGAATATCCTTGAAGGCTGCCGAAATACGCCGCACTGTAAAGAGATCCCGCTGGCGCACCGGTTCAGCAATCGTCAGGCGCGGCTGGGTGGTGCGATAGGCGCGCAGCAGCAGCACTGCCTCGTAGAGGTCGCCGCCGGACTGGGCCAGCGCCAATGCGGCAAGCTCCGGCGCGTAAAGCGAGGCTTCGCCCATCACGCGGTCGACCAAGTAAGGCAGGCTCTCGCCGATCGCGTCGACACGGGCCTTGTCGATCTGTCCGAGTTCTTCGCGATAGAAGCGCTCGGACTGTTCAATGGCGTGTTCTCCGCCACGTGTTGCAACATAGGCCATCAGAGCACCTCTATCTTGGTGGAGCGGGGAATGCCGATCAGGCTTGCGCCGTCGGCTAGATAGATGTCCCAGCCGAGCGGATAGTGGGTGGCTTCGGCGCGCAGCGCCCAGAAATCCGGATGCACGCCGCCGACCGCGATATCGATGGAACCGTTGACGCCGGGGCCTGTCAGGCGAAGCCTCGTTCCCGATCCGATGATGGCCGGCGCGAAAATCGTTGCGGAGGCATCTGGATAGAGCAGATTGCCGCTGAGCATTACCGAAAGCGCGGAGACTTCGGCGCGGTCGCCGATCGATGCGAAGACATATTCCGCCTGATGCAGGGCAACGGCATTGGCGCCGGTCCCGACAATCTCTGCCTTCAATCTCTCATCGGTGCAGAAGAAGCTGCATTCGCGGTCGAGCAGGCTTTCGGCCAGCGCAAGAAGGCCCTGAAAGGGCAGGGGCTGGACGCGGCCGGGACGGGCAAGTGCCCACATCAGCGCATCGAAGGTGGCGTTCGTGCGCATGTCCTCATCAGTCGGAAGGAGCAAGGTCTGTGTCATCAGAAGGTCTCCATGCGCACGCGCGTCGCTTCGACCTTGCGCAGCCTGATATCGTCGTCCTGAATCTGGCGGCGCTGTTCGCTGGTCAGGAAGGTCTCGATGCCGGTCTTGCCGATCTTGCCTGCGAAACTCGCATCGATGACGGCGATCGCCATGGCGTGTTCGAGATCGCGCCCGACGACGGCGCCATAACCTTCCACGCCATGATCCGACAGGCGTATATGGGCCTCGGCCATCAGCACTTCGCCGAGATGGAAGACCGTGTTATGCACGGTGTCAGTGTAGGGCAGCATCGCAAGGCCGGTGCGGTTCACGAGAACCTCAACCGCTCCCACGTCATCGAGCAGTTCCTCTGCAACGGCTTTGATCCCTTCCGCATCCGCCCTGGCAAGTATGTCGAGCATGCTTGCATGGTTGAAGCTGGCAGGGGGCGCGCCGGCTTCCATGGTGTCATTCATCGTCCTGTCCTTTCGCCGTGGTCGCAGCGCGATCCTCCGGCTCGTTGTCAATGCTGAATTGCACGCGTTCTCCGGCCCAGACGGTCTCGGAATAGGCGATTGGCCGGCCTTCCATGTCGACGTCGGTTTTCTGGACGACGAGCACCGGCTGCTGGGGCGACTGGGCAAGAAGCTGCGCTTCGTCACCAATCGCGCGGCGGGTGAGGATCATGGTGCTCTGCCTGACATAGTCGGGGATGCCGAAGGCAGCGTAGATGCTGGTGACCGATTCACCCGCGCGGCGGCGCAGGTGCATGTTCGGGAAGCGCTCGACCGGATGGTAGGAATGACTGAGGCTGATCGGCACATCGTCGGCAAAGCCGCGGCGGGCGATCATGTAGACCTTTGCGCCCTCCGGGAGCTTTAGTGCTGCGGAGATCCCCGGCGGCGCCACGATCTCCAACTCCGAGACCGGCTGGCCGGAGGGAACGCGTCCTTGTTCCAGAAGGTTTTTGCGGAAGCGCGTTCGCCGGGCGATATTGTAGGTGATGACGGAGTGCTCTTCCACGAAGGTACCGCGCCCCTGCTCGACCCGCACCTTTCCGGCAGCAGCAAGCTCGGCGATAGCCCGTCGTACGCTGTGGCGGCCGACCTGGAACTGCTCCATGATTTCGGTTTCCGTCGGCAGGCGGCTTCCCGGCTGGAGCGCGCCTGACGCGATATCCCTGTTGATCTGTTTCTCGACGATCTGCCAGTGGCCGGACCGCGATCTTGCTTCGATCGAATGTTCTTCATTAGTCATTCGGATGAATCCAAAATTCATTCGGATGACTTAAATATAGCGGCTGTCGGTGACGCTTTTGTGTAAGCGACGGACGAACTCTTCGCTGATTGACTAGCTGACTGAAGCGAACCGGTCGCGCAGGCCCGATCCGGAAGATCCGGATGTACAAACCGGATGTACAAATAGGCTGCCGACGGATCACCATCCGATATCGGCGTCGCGTTCATGTCCGACGCCAGGAGAACCGATGGCACCAGATGACTTGGCGTGGGAGGGAAACGAAATTCAGACCGCGTAGGGATTTTCCGCGGGCGTCGTGAACCAGTGCGGGCCATCTTCGGTCATGTAGATATGGTCTTCGAGGCGAACGCCGAATGTGCCGGGGAAGACGACCATCGGCTCGTTCGAGAAGCACATGCCCGGTGCCAGCGCTGTTTCGTTGCCGCGGACGATATAGGGCGCCTCGTGGATTTCGAGGCCAAGGCCATGGCCGGCGCGATGCGGCAGACCGGGCAGGCGATAGTCCGGTCCGAGCCCATGCCGCACAAACACGTTGCGGGCGGCCACGTCCAGACTTTCGCAGGGCGTGCCGAGTTTTGCCGCATCGAAAACGGCCTGCTGGCCCTCACGCTCGATTGCCCATGCGCGTACGAATTCGCGATTGCCCTCGTCCAGCATATAGGTGCGTGTCAGATCTGAATGATAACCGTCGATCCGGCAGCCCGTATCGACGAGAATGACGTCACCCGCCTGCAGGATCTGTTCGCCATCCGCCCCATGCGGCAGTGCTGTCGCCGCACCAAAGGAGACGATGCAGAAGGTCGAGCCGCCATCGGCGCCGGCAGCGCGATGCTGCTGGTCGATGAAGCGCGCAACGTCCGAGGCGGCTATGCCGGGCGCGAGAGTGTCGTGGACCTTGCGATGAATATCGAGCGTGATACCCATCGCATACCGGATGAGGGCGATTTCAGCCGGCGATTTGATGGCGCGTAGCGCGCGGATGACAGGCCCTGCATCGACAAGGCGGGTCGCCGCCATCTCTCTGTTAAAGGCGTGATAGAAGGCAAGCGGCAATGCATCGTCGAGCGCGAGCTTGCCGGACGGACCGACGAGCCGTGATACCAATGCGGCAGGGCTTTCCTCTTCTTCCCAGACGGCAATCTCACCGGGCAGGTGCGCCAGGGTCTCGACGCGGCTGCGCTCAAAACCGGGTACGATGTAAGTGAGTTTATCGTCAGTCACGACCGCGCCGAGCAGCCGCTCGCTCAGGTGCCAGACGAGGCCGGTGAAATAGAGTAGACTCTCGGTCGGGCCGAGCAGCGTGGCGGCGATGCCATGCGCCTGCATGCGCTCGCGCAAGCGCGACAGGCGGTTGCGCCGTTCTTCATCAGTGATGGCTGCGACGGGATGGGACCAGACCGGGAGAGACACGCTATATATCCGTTATCTTTGTCAAAATTGAATGCTTGATTCCAGCATAGGGCAATTGTAGGCAGTGTGTCGACAAACATTCCACAGGATTTGATCATGCTCGTCAGCGAATATACGATCCCCGGCGTTCATGTCTGCGACCATCTCGTCGACGTGCCGCTCGACTGGAAAAAGCCTGATGGCGCCTCGGTCAAGGTCTTCGCGCGCGAGGTTTGCGATCCCGCACGCAAGCAGGAAAAGTTGCCTGTCCTTCTCTTCCTGCAGGGTGGCCCGGGCGGCAAGTCGCCGCGACCGGTCGGCGGCGGTCCGTCCTGGCTCGGCGAGGCGCTCAAGAATTACCGCGTCGTGCTGCTCGATCAGCGCGGTACGGGCAGAAGCACCCGCATCGAGAGCGCCACCATGGCTGCCTTTACGGACGGGAGGGCCGGAGCCGATTATCTCAGCCATTTTCGGGCCGACAATATCATTGCCGATTGCGAGCATCTCCGGAAGACCGTGTTCGGCGGCGTGCGCTGGGAGACGCTTGGTCAGAGCTATGGCGGCTTCCTGACGCTGACTTATCTGTCGCAGGCGCCGGAGGGGCTGGCTGCCTGCTATGTCACGGGCGGGCTGGCTGGGCTCTCGGCAACGGCAGATGAGGTTTATCGCCGCACTTATCTGCGGGTTGCTGCCAAGAACCGGGAATACTACCAGCGCTATCCTGCCGATCGCGACCGCATCGCTCGGATCGCCGAGCGCATTGCCGCCGATGATGTGCGCCTGTCTGACGGGGACCGCTTGACAGTGCGCAGGCTGCAGACCATCGGCATCGATTTCGGTATGGCGCCGGGTTACGAAAACGTACACTGGCTGGTGGACGAAGCCTTCTCCGATCCGGAGGAAACGCAATTCTCCGATGCTTTCCTTGCCTCCGTCATGTCGCTGACCTCCTATGACGGAAATCCAATGTTCGCCGTGTTGCAGGAAAGCATTTACGGGCAGGGCAAGGGTGCAACCGGCTGGGCGGCGGAGCGTATCCGGTCGGAATTCGCCGAATTCGGCGAAGAGAGCCGGCCACTCTATCTGACCGGCGAGATGATGTATCCGTGGATGTTCGAGGAAATCCGCTCGCTGCGGCCGTTCCGCAACGCGGTGGAAGCGCTGGCGCGCTACGATAGCTTCGAACCGCTCTACGATCCAGTCCGGCTGGCATCAAGCGAGATCCCGGTCGCCGCAGCGGTCTATTTCGATGACATGTATGTCGATGCTGAGTTGTCACTCGCGACCGCCCGCGATGTCGGCAATATCAAGACCTGGGTGACGAACGAATTCGAACACGACGGCGTGCGCCAGTCAGCCGCTGTCTTCACGCGTCTAAGGCAGATGGTGCGCGATCGCGGCGGCCCCCTCGGTTGATCCGAGGGGTTTCCACCTTTGCTATGTCCGCGCGTAGGCCGTCGTCAGGCCGAAAGCGACCTGCCGCCGACGGGATCGAAGAGATGCATGCGATTCATGTTAAAGGAGAGCGGCATTTTCGTGCGTGGGCGTGGGTCGCTCTCAGGATCGACATTGGCGCACATGCTGACCGAGCCGATGTCGAAATAGATCATCGTTTCCGGCCCCAGCGGCTCCACCAGGTCGACATTCGCCTCGATGGTTTCAAAGCCGGGTTTCGGCGTCAGGCTTGATATCGATTCCGGCCGGATTCCGAAGATGACCGCCTCACCGGCATGCGACTGATACTCCTGAAACCGGTTCGCGGGAACGGCAAGCCGGCTGCCGTCTTCCAGGATGACGACCAGCCCATCTCCCTCGGCCTCAAGCATCGCAGTGAGGAAATTCATCGACGGCGAGCCGATGAAGCCGGCCACGAACTGGCTGACGGGATGATGGTAGAGTTCCTGCGGCGGCCCGGCTTGTTCGATGATGCCGCCATTCATGACGACGACCCGATCGGCCATGGTCATGGCCTCGACCTGGTCGTGGGTGACATAGACTGTCGTGGTCGGCAGCAATTGGTGCAGGCGCTTGATCTCGGTGCGCATTTGCACACGCAGCTTGGCATCGAGATTAGAGAGCGGCTCGTCGAACAGGAAGACCTTGGGATTGCGCACGATGGCGCGACCCATGGCGACGCGCTGACGCTGGCCGCCCGAGAGCTGGCCGGGGCGCCGCGACAGGAGTTCGGTAATATGCAGCGTCTCGGCCGCGCGGCTGATGCGCTCGTCGATTTCCGCCTTCGGCAGCTTCTGTTGCTCTAGGCAGAAGGAGATGTTTTCCCTGACACTCATATGCGGATAAAGGGCGTAGTTCTGGAACACCATGGCAATGTCGCGCTTGCCGGGGCCAAGCCGGTTGACGACCTGATCGCCGATGACAATATCGCCGCCGGTGATGTGTTCCAGTCCGGCAATCATGCGCAGCGTCGTCGATTTGCCGCAGCCGGAGGGGCCGACGAAGACGACGAATTCGTTGTCCTCGATATCGAGGTTGATGCCGCTCACGGCTTCGTAAATGCCGTAGGATTTGACCACGTTGCGCAGTTCAAGGCGTGCCATTGTGATCTCCCTACTTTTCGTGCAGCCAGACGGCCATTGCGCCCGGCTCTCGGTTTGCCCAGAGATGGTAGGGGATCGCCTTGAATCGCCGCGGCTTCAGCGCCGGCGGCTCGGTGCGATAGAGCGAATTCTGCCAGTCGGAGGCATCGGCTTCCAGCGCATCGCCTTCGAGAACTGTGGCGCCGCCGAGGAGCGTTTCGTCGAAATTTGCGGCAATCTCGCCCTGCAAGGGCAACCTCAGCCGCTGCGGCTCCGTGCCGAGATCGGCTTCCTCGACGCAGAAGATCACTGGGCCGCGCCGCAGCGCAAAGCGGCCATTGTCATCCGTTGCCGCCGGATGGGCATAGAGGCGATCGACCGGCATGTCGAAAGCGAGGCGAACCTCGTCGCCATCCTTCCATTCACGTTCGATGGCCGCATAACCCTTGATGATATCCAGCTTGATTGCTTCGCCGTTGACGGAGGCCTTGGCATCGCGGCACCAGCCGGGAATGCGCAGGCGTAGCGTGAAACGCTTCGGCTGATCGAGGCCGAGCGAAATCCCGATATCGCCATTCCAGGGATATTCGGTCTTCTGCTTCAGACGCAGGAAGGAATTGCCGACCGTAAGCTCCGCGGCATTTTCGCCGTAGAGGTGGACAGCAACCTCATCGGCCTTGGTCGAATAGAAATATTGACCGAGCGAGGTGATGAAACGGGCGATATTGGTCGGGCAGCAGGGGCAGTAGTGCCATTTCCAGCGGCGGTTCTGACCATGGCTTTCGAGCACGTTCTCATAGAAATAATGTTCGCCGTCGCGGGAGATGCCGGAAAGCGCGCCATTGTAGAGCACGGTTTCGAGCTTGTCGGTGAACTTGCTGTCGAGCTCGATCTGCGCCATGCGGTGGCTGAAGAAGCCGAGCGCCACGGCAGCGCAGGTCTCGGCATAGGCCGTCTCGTTCGGCAGGTCGTATTCCCTGGTGAAGCCTTCGTTCGAGGCCGAGGGGCCGAGGCCGCCGGTGACATAGAGCTGGCGTCCCACCAGATTGTCGAAGAGCCGGTCGCAGGCGCTCTTCAGGTTCTCGTCGTCATTCTCGAAGGCGAGATCGGCCATGGCCGAGAACAGATACATGGCACGCACCGCGTGACCCACTACCTGCGTCTGTTCCCGCACCGGCATGTGTGCCTGGCTGTAGGCATAGGTCTGGAAGACATAGCTGGCCGGGTCCTCGCCGCGCTTGCGCGCCTCTTCATCATAGTAAGAGGGCATCTTGCCGCGTTCGTCGACGAAATAGGTGGCGAGATCAAGGTGGCGGGGATCCTTGGTGACGCGGTAGAGCTTGACCAACGCCAGCTCGATTTCCTCATGCGCGTCGTAGCCGCGCAGCTTGCCCGGCTCACGGCCGAACGTGTCGATGATATGATCGACGGCACGGATCATCACGTCAAGGAAGCGGCGCTTGCCGGTCGCTTCGAAATAGGCGACGGCGCCTTCCAGCAGATGGCCCATCGAATACATTTCATGCAGGTCGCGCAGATTGGTCCAGCGCTTCTCCGGCTCGCGGCGGATGAACCAGCTGTTGAGGTAGCCGTCAGTCATCTGGCCATGTTCGAGCTTCTCGACAATCGCGTCGATCTTGGCCTCGATATCCGGATTCGGATTGTTCTTCAGCGTGTAGCTCGCGGCCTCGATCCACTTGCCGAAATCGGAATCGAAGAAATGCTGCATCGACAGGCCACTCGGCTGGATCGGCCGCGCCAACGGACCGGCCGGCTTGTCGAAATCGAGCACTTCGAGAAAGCCTTCCTCGTCAAGCCGCATATGCTGGGTGGGGATGGTCACGTCGCGGACGGTTTCCGTCCAGCTCTTCCAGAAGCCGCCATTGAAGGCGACGCGGGTATGGTCGGCCGGCAGGTAGCGGTCGATCGGGGATCGTGACTGTGATTTCTGGGCGATGGGCATGGGAACTCCTTGAGCGGACGGGCCGCTTCTCATTTCACGGCGCCGGCCGTCAGGCCGCGCACATAATAGCGTTGCAGAAGAAGGAAGAGGATGATGCAGGGGATCATGGTCACCACGATACCGGCCTGCAGTGCACCCCAGTCGATGATGCCGTAAAGGCCGGAGGACACGTTCACCAGCATGATCGGCAGCGTGAACTTGTTCTGGTCCGACAGGAAGATGAGCGCGGCCAGGAACTCGTTCCACGAATTGAGGAAGGCGAACATCGCCACCGTCGCCACGCCAGGCAGCGCAATCGGCAGCATGATGCGGCGCAGGATCGTTGCCTGCGAGGCGCCATCGATGCGCGCCGCCTCGATCAGCGCCTTCGGCACGGCATCAAAGGCATTGCGCATCATGAAGACGGAAAACGGCAGCTGGAAGGTGACGTAGATCAGCACCAGGCCGAAGAGGTTGTTCTGCAGCCCGAGGAGCTTCAGGATCAGGAACAACGGTGTCAGGATCGACTGGAACGGGATCATCATCGTCGCCATGATCAGCACGAAGAGGATCGACTGGCCGGGAAACCGGAACTTGGAGAAGCCGTAGCCGGCCGGCACGGAGACGACCACCGTCAGCACAACCGTGCCGACTGCGATCATCACCGAATTGGCAGCGTACACATACCAGCCGGCACCGACATTCTCGAGCCGCCGGTAATTTTCCAGCGAGAAGGTCTTGGAAAACAGCGCAGCCGGGTTGGCGAGCGCCTCGGCAGCCGGCTTGAAGGAATTCGCCAGCGACCAGACGATCGGCATGATGAAGAAGATCGCCAACAGGATCGATGCCAGCAGGAAGAGCAGGTAGCCCGTCTGGCCGCCCCGCGGATTGGTGTTCATCTTGGATGGGGTCAGGGTCATTAGCCTTCCTCCGGGCGCTCGCGCAGCAGCACGAATTGAATGGCGCTGATGGCGACCAGCACGATCAGCAGCGCGAAGGAGAGCGCCGAACCGTAGCCGAGCCGATAGGATGAGAAGGACGCCAGGTAGATGGAAAACACCGCCGAGATCGTGCTGTTTTCCGGCCCACCCTGGGTGATGATGAAGAATTGGTCGAAGGCGAGCATCGAGGAGGTGACATTGAGGACAAGAGCCAGCACCAGCGAATTGCGCATCAGCGGCAGGGTAATACGGCGGAACCGGCTGAAGACGCTGGCGCCGTCGATCTTGGCGGCCTCGATGACATCGTTGGAAATGCCCTGCAGGCCGGTCAGCAGGATGACCATGGTGAAGCCTGCGGTTTTCCAGACGACCATCAGGATGATCACGGCCATCGCTGGCCAGAAGCTTTCGAGCGGGCGCGGTGCCGAGCTGATGAGACCTATGCCACGCAGGACCTGAGCGAAGACGCCGCTGTCAGGATTGAGCAGCCACATCCAGAGTGTGGAGGCCGCGCCGAAACCGATGACGACAGGCATGAAGAAGATGGTGCGGAAAAAGCCGGCCGAGCGCAGTGGGCGATCGACGAGCAGCGCCAAGGGAAAGGCGACGGCGAAGATTGCCGCCGTCACCAGCACGGTATAGAGCATCGTGAAGCCCAGCGAATGCCAGAGCTGCATGTCGCCCAGCAGTTCGCCGTAGTTGGCAAGACCGATGAATTTCTTCCGGCCAAGCAGCGGCCAGTTGTAGAAGCTCATCCATATCGTCATGGCGAGCGGAACGAGAAACAGCACCAGGATGAACAGGAAGCCGGGCAAGATGAAGGCCAGTCCTAGCCAGCCCTTCGGCTCCGGCTCTCCGGAGATCGGCTGTTTTATGTGTGTTGTCGGCGTGTCGACCACTGTCATTCCTCGAAGATTTCAAAACCGCGCGTCGGCATCCGCGGAAGGAGCGGGGCGGAAGGCCGCCCCGCTTGAGACGCGATTACGGATTGGTGCGGTCGAGGATCTTGGTGAAGTCGTCCTGCGCCTTCTTGATCGAGCCGTCGACATCATCGCCGAAGATCGTGCCCTGAATCAGGTTGAGGAACGGGCCGGTGCGGCTGACGAACAGTTCATCCGAGGAAAAGGTATAGGGCGTGCGCGCCTTTGCCAGGATATCATAGGCGATCAGGTTGCGCGGGTCGAACTTGGCATAGGCTTCCTTGGCAAGATCCGTGCGCGACGGCATGCCGGATTCCTGGGTAATGTAGACCTGCTGCTCGGGCTCCATGTAGAATTTCACGAAGTCGAGCGCGACCTTCTTCTTCTCCTCGCTGATGCCCTTGATGAGGGCCACCGTATCGCCGCCGGCAAAGCTCGATGCGCCGCCCTTAGGACCAGGGATCGGAGCGACGGCGAACTTGACGTCGGGATATTTGCTGGTCAGCAGGTTGACGATGTAGGAACCGGTCATGAGGATGCCGACCTTACCGGAGGCGAAGGCTTCGACGGCGTTATTGCCGTTGCCTGAACGGGAGGTCGGATGAATGGCGCCTTCCTTCCACATGTCACGATAAGCAGCAATGGTGTCGCGCAGCGCCGGTGTATCGACGGTCGCCGTGCGGCCGTCATCGGAGAGCACGTCGGCATTGGCGGCCCAGAGATGCGGCAGGAAATCGTAGATCAGCCAGCTGCCGGAATTGGCAACAAAGTAGAAGCCATAGGTCTCCTTGTCGAGCGCATGGATCTTCTTGGCATCGGCGGCAATCTCCTCGAGCGAGGCTGGAGCCTTGTCCGGGTCGAGGCCGGCCTTCTTGAAGAGTTCGGTGTTGTAGGCGATGATCGAGGCATCGGGCAGCGCCGGCACGCCGTAGACCTTGCCGTCATAGGTAGCAAGGCGGATATGCGACGGGCTGAGTGCGGCCGAGTAGGGCAGGCCCTTGACGAAGTCGCTGATGTCCTCAAGGCTGTCATTGGCCGCAAAGGTCGGCAGGTAGATCAGATCGAGGACTGCGCCATCAGGGGCTGCGCCGCCGGCAATTGCGGCGCCGAGCTTCGGCACCATCTGCTCGGCGGTGATCTGGGTGACGTTAACCTTGTCGGAATGCGAAGCATTGTATTTTTCGGCCAGGCCCTGAAGCACGGCACCCGAAGATGTGCGCACCCATAGCGTGATTTCTTCTGCGCTGGCGAGAGAAGAGCTCGCCAGCAGCGCAACAGCGGCAATCGTGGTTTTCAAATGTAACATGTGGGTTCCCCTTCTCTTATGCGAGGCTCCTCTGCCTCGAGACGAAGATGACGTTAAAGGAGAAAATTTTTCATGTCGACAGGCTGTATGCATTAAACGGTCATCTTTTTGTTAAAACCTTTTATCAGCTAATTTATTTCTGCTAAAAGGTTTTAACAACTCAGTTGAATGGGTGCGAATTTGAAGGAATCGGGTGGCGGCCGGCATACGATCCGTGACGTGGCGAAGGCTGCGGGCGTGAGTATTTCAACGGCTTCGAATGCGTTGAACGGCACTGGAAGAACCAATGCCGAAACGCGCGAAAAGGTGAGGCGGATCGCCGAGGAGATCGGATTTCGACCGAATGCGCTCGCGCGTGGGTTGTTGACCAAGCGCAGCCATGCGATCGGCATGCTGACCAACGATACGTACGGGCGCTTGACCCTGCCGATGGCGTCGGGCGTGTCGGAAGTGCTGGTCGATCATGGCGTCTCCCTCTTCCTTTGCGCCACCAACAACGATCCAAGGCTGGCAAGACTGCATCTCGAAGCGCTGCGCGACCGGCAGGTCGACGGCATCATCTTCACCGCGACGCGCATTGACCTGGAACCACCGGCGGAATTGACCCAATTGGGCATTCCGGTCGTCTATGTCTTCGCGCAGGGACCGGCACTTAGCGTCAGTTTTCATCCCGATGACGCTCAGGGTGCGCGGCTGGCGGTCGAACATCTCCAGCGCCTCGGCCGGTCGCGCATCCTGCATATTACCGGCGAGCAGAACTATCGCGCCGCCTGCATTCGCGCCGAGGCCTACCGGCAGCTTGTCGGGCCGACGGCCGAGGTCATGTTCGGCGACTGGTCGGAAGAATGGGGGCATGCGGCGATCGAGACGGTATTCTCGCGATCCGGGGCCAAACCGGATGCGATCTTCTGTGGCAGCGACGAGATCGCTCGCGGCGTCATCGATGCGCTGCGCGACAGAAACGTCTCCATCCCCGGCGACGTTGCGGTCGTAGGGTTCGACAATTGGGAAGTCGTCTCACGGCAGACACGCCCGCCGCTCACGACCGTTGACATGGAACTCAAGGAACTCGGTCACAGGGCCGGGCTTGCGATCCTCGGTCTCTCGAAAGGTGAACCGATCCAACCTGGCGTCGAGAGATTGCCCTGTACGCTCGTCATTCGCCGGTCTGCCGGCCAGGGCGATCAATCCTGAGGCCGGCACGGCTGACCATTTATCCGCATGCGGCCTGGCTGGCTTCGTCCTCGGCACCCTCCTTGTTGTCAACGGCGCGCGGCTTCAACGCCTTTGTCAAACAAAGGGCTGCGACGATGATCGGCAGGCAGACAAGGTAGGAAACTCTGATGCCGGCATGCTCGGCGACAAAGCCGAGAAGGGGCGGAGCCAGGAAGAAGACGACGAAGGACATCTGCCCGAGAGCTGCGACATTGAGATGGGCTGGGCGATCAGTTCGCTGTGCCGCGGCAGACACGGCGAGCGGATAGACCGCGCTGCAGCCGCCGCCCATCAGCGCAAAACCGAACAGCGCGACATAGGGGTGTGGCGCAAGCCAGACTGCGCAAAGCCCGACCACCGCGAGAACCAGCAGAAACGTTGCGACGGCGCGCGCGCCAAATCGGTCGACTTGCGGATCGACGAACAGTCGGGCGACCGCCATGAAAAAGGTGAACAGCGTCAGCCCAAGGCCGCCGATAAAGGGTTCGACCGCGAAGGTGTCACGCATATAGATCGCCGACCAGTCGATACCTGCGCCTTCCACCAGAAAGGCGGCAATGCCGATCACGCAAAGTGGCATCAGCCCCCATGTCGGCAGCGCGATACTTGGGCCTTCCACATGCTCAACTCCGGCACGGGCCGGCGCATTCTCTATGCCCGAGATGACGACAATGCCGACGATCAAGACGAAAGCGAATGTCAGCGCAAGATGCAGATGCATTGGCACGCCCGCCTGACGAACGGCAGAGCCGACGAGTGCGGTCAGGAAGAATCCAAGGCTCCAGAAGCCATGTGCCCTGTTCATCACGCCGCGGCCGAGTTGGGCTTCGATGCGATCGATCTCGACATTGAGATTGATCTCCAGGGCGCCGGCCAGCAAGCCCTCACAGAAGAGGATGAAGAAAACCAGCCAGGCGGCATTGGCCCAGGGGATGGTTGCCAGTAGCGCGGACGTGCCGAGCACCGTCAGGAACGCCGTCTTGCGCGCGCCGAAGTGCGCAATCAGCGGCGACGCGAATGTCAAGGAAATCAACGCACCGATCGCTGCGCCGATCAGCGTGAGGCCGAGTTCCGACTTGTTGACGCCCAGGGCGTCCTGTAGGTCGGGCAGGCGCGAAAGCAGTGCTCCCATCGAAATGGCGAAGAGAAAGAAGCAGACATAGATCCGGTGTTGCGGCTGGATATGCATTCGATCGCTCCGGGATGATCGGTTCGGGAGTTTGGTCTCAATCGCAGCGACGGCGAGAAAAGACAATTTCGAGTGGCATTTCCGAGATATATCTTGTTGACGGCAACCGCAACAACAACCTTAACTAGTTGTCGACAGACTGGTGGACTGTGTCATCACAGCCGGAGGGCAGCGCGTTAAACCATCGTATATCTGACCTTTCCTCGTGCGTGGACTTAGCTTGCCCAGGTCGTAGCGAGCCTCAGAGGAGAAAGATACGATGCTCAAGTCCATGACCACTGCCGCGCTGGCGCTGTCACTTGCCGCAGCCCCGGCTTTCGCGGCCCAGAAGGCCCACAATGCCAAGATCACGGTCGTCTTCGACCATGAATTGCCAAACGTCCCGGGCAAAAGTATGCGCGGCGTTCTCGTTGAATACGGGCCGGGCGGATATAATCCCGCGCATACCCACGCGAAGAGTGCTTTCATCTACGCGACCGTCATTGAGGGTCAAATCAAAAGCAAGGTGAACGACGGCAAGGAAAAGGTCTTCAAAACCGGTGAGAACTGGATCGAAGTACCCGGCGATCATCACTTGGTAAGTGCGAATGCCAGCAAGACGAAGCCGGCAAAAATTCTGGCCGTATTCGTCGTCGATACCAAGGAAACGGAACTGACGACGCCCGATCCCTGATCGAGAAGTCGATGCTTTGAGCGGGAAGGGGATGTCCCTTCAGCACCTTCCCGTATTTTTCGGTCTTACAATGCCTCTCGTTATCACTTTGCGACGGAAACGGGATTAGGGCCGGCCGGGCCGCGCGGGAACGGACGCCATCAGTCGCGCAAATGCCGCTTGAGATCGCACACCCGTCTTGGATAGGAGCCTTGCTGTATGTGTTTTGACGGTGTTGGGAGACAGGGCAAGCATCCTCGCGGTCTCTGGAACCGAAAATCCGCAGCCGACAAGCACAGCCACCTTCGTTTCCGCGGCGGTTAGGCTGAAGATGCTGCGAAGCTGCTCTGCCTGCCCGGTGGCGCGGCTTTCTGCATCGACGATCTGAAGAAGCACGCGGGCGCCGGAATCTGCCGAGTCCCATGCGACGAAGGAATTTGGCGGTAGTGGAGTGACCTGCGCGAGGTAGGGCGGCAGGCCCGACGGTCGGAGAATCTGGACAGCGCCCTGCAATTGCGTGGCGGTTCCGGTTGCGATTTCGATGGCTTGCCGTATCGCATGAGCCAGAGCCTTGGAGCTGCTGGAAACGCTTGGAAGCGCCGAGCGCTCATGTCTGTTGATGGAAAGGCCGTCGCCCCGTCTCAGGATGTCTTCTGCGGCGGAATTCAGCAAGACGATTTCGCCCTGGCCATCGAGCAGCATGGCCGCATCGGGCAGGGCCTCGAGCAGCCGCTGCAGAAGGCTGGCTTCTCGTCTTATGCTTCCGACATGAAGGGAAAGCTCTATCGAGCGGGAAAGATGCGGCGTCAATTGCAGGAGCTTCCGGGCCGCCTGGGCGTTTTCGGTGTCCTGGGTCTTGGAGAGAAAAAGCGCTACCCCGCCGATACCGCCGCGTTCGTGCAGGCTGGCGTGAGGAACGAAGAGCTGATTGTAGATATTTTGAGGCGCGCAGATGTCGGCATAGTATGCGGTGCGCCGAACGGCGGCATCATCGATGAGCTCATTGCCGATCGCCACCTGATCCGGCTGAACTTTCTCGAACGCCTTTGCATAGGGATTGCCGGCGTAATGCTGCAAATAAAGGTCATTCAGATCTTCGCGCATCCGGCCGGGGATCAGAAAGCTGCTTTTTCCATCAGGGGCCTGATAGACAATATTGCCGGCTGTTGCCCCGACATAGTCGACAACCGAGCATAATGTGCTGGACCACAACTGTATGTTTACGGAAGCCCGATAGATGGCATCGACAATATCCGCATGCTCCATTTGACTGTCTTTCGATTGGCAAAGTCATATGAGCGGCCGAAGCCGAATATTAGTCTAGTCAAATCTTTTAGAGGAGAGACTGATACTTGAGCATCACCCGATTGGGTGATGATAGAAAACTCCGTGGCCTATCAAGGAATAAGGCCGAGTATCTCAACCCATCTGGTCGGTTCCTGCCATGAGACGCCGATGGAGTCTGGCATGGAAGGCGATACGGGATGTTGCGTTGTTGATGCTCGTCCATCCCTTAGGCGTGGAGTTTCGAACTCGCCAAAGCGACGGAAATAGACGCAATCTATACGGGATAAAGCGCCGCTTGCTAGCGCTGACGGCGATATGCGCCCGCAGATTATGTCCATAATGTTGACCATTCAAAATTAAGTAAAAAACAAGTTTTCCCCTCAAGAATTAAGGTATTCGACGCATGAGAGGACGATATGAGCGAAGAACAGATTAAGCGGCCGATTTGGATCCGCATCACAGCCTACGGGTTCGCTGCGGTTTTGTTTGCGAGCGCAGCAATCGGTGGTCTTGCCTGGCATCGCCAGAGCGCGATGAGCGATCAATCGCTTCAGAAGGAGCTCTCGGCCGACCTGCACGTCATCCAGACCGATATGGATGCGCAGAAACGCGCTGCTGCCGGGCTTGCAGTAGCCCTTGCCGGTGAGCCCGAAACGGCCGATCTTATCGCCAAGAATGATCGGGCATCCATTCTTGCAAAATACACAGCCAGCCTGCCGGCGATCAAAGCGCAGGGCCTTCAGCTCATCACCTTCAGCAATGGCGATGGCCTCGCAGTCGCACGTATCCATACGCCTGACACCTTCGGCGATGACCTCAAGGGACGTCGCAAGATGATCGTTGCGGCGCTGACGCAGGGCAAACTGAACGCGGGCATTGAACCCGGGCGGACCGCCGTCAGCATGTTTGCCTCGGCCCCCGTTATCAAGGACGGCAAGACTGTCGGCGTCGTCGATGTCGGCACCTCGCTCACGAATGACTATTTTGCGCCGCTCGCAAAATCCGTCGATGCCGAAGTTGCGGTCCATATCCTGCAGGACGGGAAATTTGTGCCGCAGGCCTCGACCTTCGGAGACAAGACGATCCTCACCCAGGAACAGTTGCAGGCGGGTTTCAACGGCGACCGCGTCCGTGTCCATGCCGTTCTCGGCAACAACGACTATGAAGTCACCGCCATTCCCTTCGAAGATTTCTCCGGCCGCAAGATCGGTGTCTTCGAAATCGGCTCCGATGTTACGGAAGTCGTCGAAGCATCGCAGCAGGCGCTCTGGATGGCTGGGATCGGCGCAGTCGTCGTCTCACTTATTTCACTGCTCGGTTTCCTCGTCTTTGCGCGTTCGATTGCGTCGGTCATGAAGAAGACGACAGGCACGATGGCGCGCCTGGCCGCAGGCAATATCGATGTCGAGGTCGAAGGTCAGGGCCGGCCTGACGAAATCGGCGCGATGGCCCGTGCCGTTCAAGTCTTCAAGCAGAACGCGATCGAGCGGGTTCGCCTCGAACAGGAGGCGGAAGCCAATCGCAGCTTGAGCGAAAGAGAACAGATCGAGCGCGAGAAGGAAAAGGCGAAGGACGCTGCCGATGTGCAGTTTGCCGTCGACAATCTCGCTGCCGGCCTGTCAAAGCTTGCCGAGGGCGATGTGTCCTACCGGATCGCGCAGCCCTTCGTGGCAAGGCTCGATGGCGTCCGCAGCGACTTCAATGACTCCGCCGACAAGCTGCAATCCGCGTTGAACCGGGTGTCGCAGAATGCCCGCGGCATCGACTCGGGAGCAAACGAGATCAAGTCGGCTGCCGACGATCTCGCCAAGCGCACCGAGCAGCAGGCGGCGGCTCTCGAAGAGACGGCTGCGGCTCTCGAAGAAATCACCACGACCGTCAAGGGTTCCAGCAAACGCGCCCAGGATGTCGGCCAGCTCGTGGCCCGTGCCAAAACCGGCGCCGAACATTCTGGTGAGGTGGTCCGCAAGGCCGTGCTCGCCATGGAGCAGATCTCCAAGTCTTCCGGTGAGATCGGCAATATCATCGGCGTGATCGACGACATCGCCTTCCAGACCAACCTGCTGGCGCTCAACGCCGGTGTTGAAGCAGCCCGAGCCGGCGAGGCCGGCAAGGGCTTTGCCGTCGTCGCACAGGAAGTGCGCGAACTGGCGCAGCGCTCCGCAACGGCGGCCAGAGAGATCAAGGATCTGATCACGGCCTCGAATGCACAGGTGCATGCAGGCGTGCAATTGGTCGACGATACCGGCAAGGCGCTTCAGGCGATCGTTTCGGAGGTTCAGGAAATCAACCGCCATATCGCTGCGATCGTCGAAGCATCGCAGGAGCAGTCGTTGGGCCTCGACCAGATCAACACGGCCGTCAATCAGATGGACCAGGATACGCAGAAGAACGCTGCCATGGTCGAAGAGTCGACCGCTGCCAGCTACAATCTTGCGAAGGAAGTTGCATCGCTCAACCAGCTTCTCGCTCAGTTCAAACTGAACGAAGCAGGCTATGCTTCGCATTCGGCGCCTGCTCGAAGCGCCGGGCGAAACGATGCGCCGACGCCGTCACCCGCCCGGGCGCTCGGCCGCAAGATTGCCTCCGCATTCTCAGGAAACGCCGCACTGGATACGAAGGGCGGCAACTGGGAAGAGTTCTGAGGTTCGATCCGTCAAAGCAAGACAAGGTGCGGCGATCATCGCCGCACCGTTTTCATTCAGTAGCGCAAAGCAGCCGTTAGCCGCTCGTCAGGCGCTTTTCGGTTTTGGCGTCGAAGAGATGCAGTTTAGTGAGATCCGGCATCATTCTGACGGTATCGCCGGCCTGCAGGGAAAGCCGGTCTCGCACCGTCGCCACCAGGGAATCCGATCCAAGCTTAGCGTTAATCTGGGTTTCAGCACCTGTCGGTTCGATGACCGCCACCTCGGCGCTCACGCCTTCCTGGCTGACGATCAGATGCTCCGGACGGACGCCATAGACCACCTCCGCGCCGCGTATTGCCACAGCAGCCTCCGGCAGCGGCAAGTGTGCCCCTCCGTCGGCGATGAATTCAAGCGGTCCGGACGCGCTGATCCGGCCCTTGATGACATTCATGCCCGGCGAACCGATGAAACCGGCCACGAAGAGATTGGCCGGCCGGTCGTAGAGATCGAGTGGTGAACCGATCTGCTCAACATAGCCGTCGCGCATGACGACGATCCGGTCGGCCATGGTCATGGCTTCGATCTGATCATGCGTCACATATATGGTCGTCGTTTTCAGCCGCTGATGCAGCTGCTTGATCTCGGAGCGCATCTGCACGCGAAGCTTGGCATCGAGGTTGGACAGGGGCTCGTCGAAGAGGAAGACTTGCGGCTGGCGGACGATGGCGCGGCCCATGGCAACACGCTGACGCTGACCGCCGGAGAGATTTCTCGGGTAGCGGTCGAGGAGATGTTCGAGACCGAGGATCTGCGCCGCATCGCGGACACGCGCCTTGATCTGCTCCTTCGGTGCTTTCGCCAGTCGCAACGAAAATCCCATATTCGCTTCGACCGTCATATGCGGATAAAGCGCATATGATTGAAAGACCATGGCAATGTCGCGCTCCTTCGGGGCGACGTTGTTGACGACCTTGCTGCCGATCGAGACGTTGCCACCGGAGATTTCCTCAAGCCCTGCGATCATGCGCAGCAAGGTCGACTTGCCGCAGCCGGAAGGGCCGACAAGGATGACGAATTCTCCGTCGCGGATATCGATGTCGACCCCGTGCAATACTTCGAAGTGACCATAGTTCTTGCGGACATTTGCCACGTTTACGGACGCCATAACTGTCTCCGGCTGAAAATCTGATTTCGGATCTGCGCTCGCTCGGGCAGAGCGATATGCAGCGCCTCGCTTATCGAGGCGCTGTCGCGGCGGCATAGGGAGCGAGTGCCGCATCAACAGCGGCAAGGCAGAGATCGCGGGCTCTCGGTGCGACACGCTTTTCGACCACACCAGGATAGAGGCGGGCGAGATGCTGGCTGATCAGCGTTTCCGGGATTTCGTCAGGCAACCGGGCGAGTAGTTCGTCGACTGCTGCCGCCGCACGCGCGTCGGGCCAGTAGTACCGGATGCGGTCGCTGTAGCTGAAATGCCGCTGCAATCGCTGCTCATCAGCCGTACCACCATAGTGGCCAGCCCAGTGGCTGGGCTCAGCGAGCATGATCTCTTCCATCGCCGCCGCCAGTCCGCTGCCTGGCCTACCATCGCCAAGAATACCGGCGATCGCATCGAGGCCGTAGAGCGCCTCCCGCAATGCGAAGGTCAGGCCGGGGCCGACTTTCAGGATCGCAAACCCGCCGTCGACCAGAGCCGAAAGCGCGGCTGTCGGCTGGTAGTCGGTGGAATGGGCTTCGAAAAGCAGTCCCTTCATCTCATCGAGCGCAGAGATCAGATTTTGCGCGCGCTCGGGCCTGTAGAGCGCGACATTGGCGTTGCCGAACTCGACACCCGGCTGGACGACGATGGCGATAACGCGCTCCAAAGCTGGACTGACGCCGGCTTCGGCAAATGCCCAACGGTGAACATCAAGCGTCCTCAAAGCTGCTTCCCGCCGCGTGATCTCCAACTCGTCCAGTGCATGGGTCGCACCGCCGGGCGGCGGCACCTCGGTGCCAATGACATAGACCGGCAGACGTCGACCGCTGCGACGGGCAGCCTCTTCGGCAGCTTTCGCCAGACGTGCCGCTCTTGCGGCGGTCAGTTCGTCGGCAAGCGCCACAGGCTCGCCAGCACAGCCCATCGACGTGTCGAGATGCAGCTTTTCGAAGCCGGCCTCGACATAAGCCGTCACCATAGCCTCAGCACGCGCCATCGCATCCTCGGCAGCAAGCTTTCGCCATGGGTTTGGACCGAGATGGTCGCCGCCGAGAATGATGCGGTTTGCGGGAAAGCCGACCTCTGTCGCGATGCGCTCGATGAAGGCCCGGAAGTCCACCGGCTTCATGCCCGTATAACCGCCTTCTTGATTGACCTGATTGCAGGTCGCCTCGATCAGGACGACATCACCCCGCCGGGCCGCGTGTCGCAATGTCGCCTCGATGACCAGCGGATGGGCCGAGCATACGGATGTGATGCCGCGCGGCAGGGGCAGGCCCCTTTCGCCGAACAGTTTCGCCAGTGCGGTCTGGCGGTTTTGATCGATCACGGCGCTCATACGAGTGTGACGACCTTGGTAAGATGACGCGGCGAGACGGTATCAATCTGTCTTGCTTGCGCTGCGCGTTCGCCAAGGATCTGCAGCGCCGGCAGGACAATGAGACCGGCAAGCGACAGATCGACATCAACAGGAAGCTCCAGATCGCCGGGGCCGCCGATACCGATGACCACGGCGCCTTTCTCGCGTAACTCGCCGACGAGCTTGGCCTCGGCTTGTCTCTGGTCCGTGCTGTAAAGCATGATGGCAGCCGTCTTTTCGTCGACGAGACTGATCGGCCCGTGGCGGTATTCGAGCGGATGAAAGGCCTGCGTCATCAGCTGGCTCATTTCCATCAACTTGAGCGCTCCTTCGAGCGCGATGCCGAAAAGGGGGCCGCCGCCGAGAAAAACGAAGTGAGAGCGATCCTTGATAATTTCGGGCAGGGCGGAGTCGAGTTTATTCGCGAGCTGACGTGCCGATGCAACGGCCGAGGCAGGCACGGTCTGACCGATCAGCTGCAGGCTGAGCAATACCATGAGGCTTGCCGAAACCGTCATGACGATGCCTTCCTCGGGATGGGTCGGAGAGCAGATCAGCTGGTCACAGTTTTTGGCGAGTGCGCTTTCGGGCTCGACCGTCACAGCGGTCACGAAGGCGCCGACAGCGCGGCTCGCCTTTGCGGCGGCGACCGTTTCCGTCGTTTCGCCGCTGCGCGAGAGCGCGACCACATGGGTCTTCTGCCATTCCGGCCAGAAGTAAGAAGGCCGGTTCAGCCATTCCGCTCCCGGGACGGCGATCGCCTTGCGCTTGAGGCTGTTGGCATAGGCGGCCAGAGACAAAGCGAGGTTGAAGGAGGTGCCGCAGCCGACGAAGACGAGGAGGTCGTCCGCCTTGCCGCTTGCCGTATTCGAGCCGATGGCTTTTTCCCAATAGGGGAACTGCTCGAAGATTACCTTTTCGGTCGTGTTCATGATGTCTCCGATTATTTGACCGAACCAGCCAGCAGACCGCTGACGAGGTATCGGTTAAGAAAGATGACGACGAGGGCAGGGATGACGATCGCGATCGATCCGCTTGCCGTGATCAGCCCGTAGTCGATGAAGTTCTTGGTGACGAATTCAGGAATGAGAACCGTCAGCGGTTTCGTCGCCTGCGGCGAGAAGATCAGGGGAACGAGATACTGGCCCCACGCCCCCAGGAAGGTGAGGATAGCGGCCGCCGTCAGGCCGGGTCCGGCGAGTGGCAGCACGATGTGGAAGAAGATGAAGAGGCGACCCGCGCCATCAAGCTGTGCCGCCTCTTCGAGCGCGATCGGAAGCTGCTCGAAGACGCTGCGCAACAGCCAGAGGGAGAGCGGCAGATAGGCTGAGACATAGATCAGCGAGACGCCGGTATAGGTGTCGACCAGATGCATCTTGATCATGATCTGATAGAGCGGGATCAGCACAGCATAGGCAGGGATGGCCAGCGTCGCGACGACAGCGCCAAACAGAAGCTGACGCCCGGGAAAGCGCATCCGGGTGAAGGCATAGGCGCCGAGTGCCGAGATTGCGACGCACAGTAGCGTGGCCGCCACCGAGGTGATCACGCTGTTGAGCAGTGCGGCGCGGAACTGTTTCCAGACTTCGACCCCGCCGATCCGGGCGATGTTGATGCCGAGCAGGCGCGAATAGTGGTCGAGCGTGAAGTGCTGCGGGACGAAGTGGATCGGCCGCGTGGAAAAATCTTCCGTCGGCGTCACGGAGCTTGCCAGCGTCCAGTAGATCGGGCCGAGCGACCAGATCAGCAGGACGGCAAGCCCGGCCCAGATCATCAGGCGATAGAGAATGGTTGGTTTCATCAGTCAAACCGTGTGTTGCGATAGACGCGGAGGACGTAGACGAGCGAGACAAGCAGCGACACCAGCGTAATGGTGACCGACAATGCCATCCCGTAAGAGAAGCGAAGGTTCTGGAATGTCTCGAGATAGATCTGCACGAGGATCGGCCGCGTCTCGAGGCTCGACCCGGCAAGCACCCAGGCCTCGTCGAAGAGGTTGAAGGCGTTGACGGTCGCATTTGTCATGGCAACGGCGATGGCGCTGCGCACAAGGGGAAGCGTGACTAGGCTGAACATCTGCACGCGCGTCGCGCCGTCGATGCGGGCCGCCTCGTAAAGATGCGCCGGGATGCTCTGCATGGCAGCAAGCACGATGACGATCGTCAGCGGCATCATGCGCCAGACATGCACGACGGTCACGGCGATGATCGCGCTCGTCCGGTCGTTGAACCAGACATGATTTTCGAAAGGCAGGCCGAGTGCGACGAGGATGCCGTTCAACAGGCCGGCGCCCGGCTGATAGATCCATAGCCAGATGACGGAATTGACGACGCCGGGCAGAGCCCATGGCAGGATGACCGCCGCAAGCACCCATTGGCGCCCAACTTTCATCTGGTTGATGAGGGCTGCAGCGAGCACGCCGAATACGGTTTCGGCAACGACGGCAAGGACGACATAGATGAGCGTGTTCGTCCAGGTCGTCGCCAGTTGCCCATCCGACAGCATACGACTGTAATTTTCCAATCCGACAAAGGGCGTTCCGGGCTGCATCGGGTTGACCCGGTGCAGCGAGTCCCAAACGGTTCGGCCCATCGGATAGAAGACCAGCGCTGCCATCGTCACGAGGATCGGCAGGACCAGCAGCAGTCCGAGCATGGTGTCGGCGTTGAGGCCGACACTACGCTTGGCTGCGACACCTTCAGCGGTGGCTGCCGTCATTGGGCCATCGCCTGCTTGGCTGCATCGGCGATGCTCTGCATGGCCTGATCAACGGTGACCTGGTCCTTCGCTGCGCTGTTGATCGCCGTGTTTACCGCGCTCGAAAACTGCGGGTACCATGGCGGCGTTCCCTGCTGGAACAGCGGCTCGACGGTCTTGGACTGTGCGACAAGTGCGTCGCCGCTCGTCAACTTGCCCTCGGTATTCAGTTCGGCGAGAGCCGAAGTGCGCGTCGGCAGGAAGCCGTTGGCCGCGTTTTTCTTCTGGAACTCCTTGCTGGTGAACCACTTGACGAAGGCGACCGCCGCTTCCTTGTTCTGCGAGACATTTGGAATGGCAAGCGCTTCCGGAAGGCCGAAGCTGCGCGTCTGGCCGCTTGCGGTCGGCACGAGGATCGCTTCCACCTGGCCGGCGACCTTGGACTGCTTCGGATCGTTCATCTGACCCAAACGGCCAGGCTCACCCGAGATCATGATGCTGGTCAGCCCCTGGGCGAACATGCTCTCGTTGATCTGACTGTCCTTGAGGCCTGTCGAGGCCGGGTCGACCAGGCCGTCCTTCAAGAGCTTCAGTTCGAAGGCGAGCGCCTTGTAGCCGGCTGAATCGGGGGTAAGGAAAAGCGGCTTGAAATCCTTGTCAAAGAGTTCGCCGCCAAAGGCCTTGGTCAGCAGATACCAGCTCGTGGAAGCGCCTTCGGTCGCCGAGAGCGGCAGGCCGATCGGATAGGTGGAGATGCCCTTCTCCTTGATCTTCTTTGCGGCCTCGACCAGCGCGTCGAGCGTCTTCGGCATTTCGGTAATGCCTGCATCCGTGAAATGCTTCTTGTTGACGAGCATGACGCGGAAGTCGTTCGTGTAGGGTACGCCGAGCAACTGACCGTCGACGGTGAAGATCTTGGCGACGCCAATATCATCGACACTATCCTTGTCGATCACTTCGTTCAGCGGCATGTACCAGCCGGCGGCGCTGAACTGACCCGTCCATGACCAGTCGAATTCGGTGACATCGGCTGGTGCCGTGCCGGCGACCAGCGCCGTTACCAGCTTCGGGCGGATATCGTCCCAAGAGAGGGTCTGGAGATCGACATGAATGCCGGTCGCGGCTTCAAAATCGGCCGCAACCGTGGCGCCCTGCGGCGACGGCATCAGCACCGTGATAGACTGGCCGGCAAGCGGTTTGGCGTCGTCCGCCAAGGCAGGCAGGGCGATCGCAAGGGCGGCGGAGGCAAGCAAAGGCAATATCAATTTACGCATGTTCCCATCCTTCTTTATCGTTGACAGTCATTGTCTTGATCGCGCGATCACGGTTTCGGCCGCGACCGCGATTTGCCCGAACCAGCGCTCGTCAAGCGGCCAGTCGAGAAGTTGGGCGGCGGCCAGAAGCGCGCCGCCAATGGGGGGAAGTACGGGTGAAACCGCCCGCCGGCCAATCCGCCGTTCGACGGCTTCAAGCAAAAGACGGCTGGAAAAGGTGCCGCCCGCGTAGGTCCAGTCCGTGCCGGTTTCACAATGGCTGGCGATTGCCCAATGGTGTTTGGCAAGCTCTTCGGCCGCCGTCTCGATCAGGCCAATGGCCGTCTCATCACCTTGCTGAGCGGTTCGATCGACAAGGATGGAGAGCGCGGCGATACCCGCACGGGGCCTTGCGAGCCCGTTGATCCAGCCGCCGAGCGCGTTCATCGGGTCGGCAATATCCAGCTGGAGATGATCGTAAATGGCTCGCGCCATCGCCGTCGGCTTGGCACGTCCATCGAGGCTCTGGCTGATGAGATGCAGAGCTTCGCGGCCGATCCAATAGCTACTGCCCTCGTCGCCGATCACATCGCCCCAGCCGCCTGCGCGTGCGGAGGCGCCCGCGCCATTGCGCGCCCAGGACATGGAACCGGTACCCGACAGAACGAGGATGCCCGGGCGCCCGGCAAAGGCGCCGAGATGGGCGGCGTCGACGTCATTCAGCACGATCCCGCGGATATCCGGAAAGGCGTCATCAATGCATTGCTTCTGGAGCGCGGAGAGATGCGCTACTTCACCATAGGCAGGCAGGGCAGCGCCGACGGCGGCCAGGCCCGGCTCATTGCGGAACGGTTCGATATGCCGCTCCAGCTCCTGTTGCCAGTCCGGATTGTCCATCGGATTGACGCCGCCGCCGAGCGCTGTGCGCAGAATTCGGCCGTCTTTGTCGGCAAGTGTAACGAGCACCTTGCTGCCGCCGCCATCGATGCCGAGGATCAGCTCGTTACTCATTCTTTTGCTCCGAGCTCGGCATAGGTCGCGTCAATACCGAAGTTGGTGAGTTCGGCGCGCCATTGGGGCGTCAGGCCCTTGTCGGTGATGAGCTTTGCAGCGTTCAGGGGCGCGACCTTGTAGGTTGCCATCGTCCCGAATTTCGAGGAATCGGCGAGCACATAGCCGTTGGCAGAGCGGGTGAGCATGCGACGGTTCAGGCTAGCTTCGGCACTGTCCACGCTGTAGATCGCGCCGTCGGGGCTGATGGCGCTTGCTCCGAGAAACAGCTGATCGAACCAGATCGTTTCGAGCATCGCCTCGGCCTGCGGGCCGACGAGGGAGGCGTTTTCGCTGCGCAATTGGCCACCGAGAAGCACGACCTCGAGGTTCGGAATGTTGAGAAATTCCTGAGCGACAATCAGGCCGTTCGTGAAGATGCGGAGCGGCATCGGATTGATGCGGATTAGGCGTGCAAGCTGAAGAACCGTCGTGCCGGCGTCGAGGAAGATCGCCGTGCGGGGCAGAAGCAGTTCATAGGCCGCATTGGCGATCGCACGCTTGGCCGAAAGCTGGCGCTTTTCCCGTTCCTGGAAGGCCATTTCGACCGAGGAACCCTCGGCGATACGGGCACCGCCGTGCACACGGTCAATCGCGCCATCCTGTTCGAGAATTTGCAGGTCGCGCCGCACGGTTGCCAAGGAGGCGCCGACAGCGTCGGCCAGGTCCTGAATGGTGGAAAAGCCATTCGCGTAGAGATGGCTGCGGATGGCATCGAGCCGATCAGTCTTCACGCCGCCAGTCTGGTTCACAGATTGTCCCCTGCTGCAATTGTGCTTCTTGCATCAAAGTTCCCACTCAATACGATCAATGTCAATCAAGAATCTGATCGTTTATGATCTTTTCCATGTTGGCCGATCTGGTGATGCAGGATCAAAAAGAAAGGCACGTCGTCTCTGATGACGACGTGCCTCTTGGCTGTTGTTTGGTGAGCGAATAGGCCTGTGGCCGATCTCAGCTATATCTGGGCAGGAGGTCGCCGTGTGCCTCGATCAGGTCGTCGACCAGGCCCCAGATCTCGTCCGGCGACAGTTCTGCCGATGTATGCGGATCGAGCAGGGCTGCCTGATAGATGCGGTCGCGTTTTCCCGTCAATGCTGCTTCAACGGTCAGTTCCTGAACCGAGATGCTGAGCTTCATCACAGCGGCGAGCTGCGTGGGGATCCTGCCGATGCGGGTTGGCTGGATGCCGTTCCTGTCCACATGGCAGGGCACTTCCACGATACATTCGGCCGGAAGGTTCTCGATCAGGCCGTTGTTCGGAACATTGCCATAGATCAGCGCTGGATTGCCGGTGACGGCGGCGTGGATGATGCCCGCGGCATATTCGTTGCTGCGGCAGACCTCGATCGGCTTGTCGCCTTCGAGATCCCGGCGCAGCGCATGCCATTCTGAAATCTGCCGCTCGCAGCGGCTGATATACTCGTCGAGCGGGATGTTGAGCTTGTCGATGAGCTCCGGACGGCGGTCCTTGATATACCATGACGTATATTCGGAGAAATGCTCGCTGGATTCCGTCACGAAATGACCGAGCCGCTTCAGCACATCGAAGCGCACCCGATCGTCGGGCGGCACGTGTCCCTCGCCGGCGAGAGCCTTCAGGCGGGGGTAAAGATCCTCGCGCCGGCCATCGGCATGCAGCTTCTCGTATTTCAGGAAGAAGGCGACGTGGTTGATGCCAGCCGAGATGTAGTTGATGTCGGCAATGTCTTCGTCGAGGCAGGAGGCGAGATGGGCGGCGGTATGCTGTACGCTATGGCAAAGGCCAACCATGCGGATACTGGGCGCCAGCTCCTTGATCGCCCAGCAGTTGATCGCCATCGGGTTCACATATTGCATCAGCAGCGCGTCAGGGCAGACCTCTTCCATATCGCGGCAGATCGCTTCCAGCACCGGAATGGTGCGAAGTCCGCGGAAGATCCCGCCGATGCCGAGCGTATCGGCAATGGTCTGCCGCAGGCCGTATCGCTTCGGCACGTCGAAATCCGTCACAGTAGCCGGCTTGTAGCCGCCGACCTGCATCATCAGGATAACGAAATCCGATCCGCGCAGCGCCTCGCGACGATCGAGGGTTGCCTCTACCCTTACCCTCTGCAGATTGAGCGCCTCGCAGATGCGCCGCGCAACGATCTCCGATGTCATCAACCGTTCGGGGTCGATATCAAACAGGCTGATCACATAATCGCTGCCCGAAGGTGTGGACAGCACATCCCCCAGAATGTTCTGCGCAAAAACGGTGCTGCCCGCACCCACGAGGCAAATCTTCGGCATTTCAGTCTCCCACAAATCAAGGTCACCATAGTCGTGCCTCTTCCAAATCAGAATTTCTTCCTGTTATTGAAGGGAGTATTCCCGGATTGAAGCGCTGGACGCATGAAAGACGATCATTTCAACAGGAGCGGCGAGTGGGCGGGGTCGCCGCGGAGCTTCCTGATCGAGCGCCACACGGCCGATGCCATGAGCGCAGCGCATTGGCACGACCATGTCGAGATCAACCTGCTTCTCGATGGTGCCATGACCTATCTCTTCAATGGTCGGCAGGAGCGGGTCGAGGCCGGGCGTCTTGTCCTCTTCTGGGCGGCCATTCCCCACCAGACAATCCTGGTGACGCCGGAGGCGCCGCTCATCTGCGTCTACCTTCCGCTCGTCGACTTTCTTGCGCTCTCCATCGACAAGAAGGCGAGACAGGCAATCATGCAGGGTGCCTTCGTGGTCGAGCCCCGCCGCCGCGAGACGACGCCGCTCACCGTCTCTGCCTGGGTCGAGGAATGGGGCAGGGGCGATCCCGTCCGGCGCCAGCTGATCGCGGACGAGACCAAGCTCAGGGTGCGCCGGCTCATCCTTGATCACGCCGATGATCGAGGCTCGTCCGTCGCAGCCGCCGCGACGCCGGTAAGCCCCGCCATCCGCCATTCAGAGGTGCTGACCGACCTGATCAACCGGCATTTTTCCGAACCGCTCAGCCTGGCGGATCTTGGAAAGCGCGCCAATGTGCATCCAACCACCGCCAACCGGGCGTTTCGCGATGTGCTCGGCATTTCCGTAATGGAATATCTGACGCGTTATCGTCTCGCGAGAGCAATGCAGCGGCTGGCCGAGACCGAGGATTCGATACTGGAGATTGCCCTCGACTGCGGCTTCGGCTCCAGTAGCCGGTTTTACGACATCTTCAAGCAGCGGACCGGCACGACACCCCGGCAGTTCCGCCTGTCGCTCGGCAAGCCGTGACGTTTGCACAGGTCGGACAGGGGTTTGAAAGAAGTGCAGGTTCAGGCGCGATGCGGCTATCGAATCTTCTCGCCAGCGCGTTAGAGTCTGCAGACGATCCACCCGAACGGATTGAGGCCGATGACGACTGACAGCAAAAAAACCGCTGGCGCCCTAGCGTCCCTGGCAACGATCGAGGATTTCTGCCGAGAGATCTTTATCGCGGCCGGCGCCGACCAACAGACTGCGGATGCAGCGACGCGGGGAATGCTGCATGGTACGCGCTATGGCATCGACAGCCACGGTGTGCGCCTGCTTCCTCACTATGTGAAAGGATTGACCGAAGGACGCCTCAATCCGCGCCCGCATCTCGCGCTGGTAAACACTTTCGGCGCCGTCGCTTCGCTCGATGCGGATAATGGCCATGGTGCGCTCGCGACCTATGCGGCCATGGAGTATGCGACGCGTCTTGCCGGGGAATTCGGAATCGGTGCGGTTGCGATCCGCAATTCCTCGCATTTCGGACCGGCAGGTGCCTATGCGTTCGATGCCGCCCAACGCGGCTTTATCGGTTTTGCCTTCTGCAATTCCGATAGCTTCGTGCGTCTGCACGACGGCGCCATGCGCTTTCATGGAACCAATCCGATCGCCTGCGCTGTCCCGGTCAAGGGAGATAACCCGTGGCTCTTCGACATGGCGACGAGCGCCGTGCCCTATAATCGCGTGCTGCTCTATCGCAGCCTCGACCGCCAACTGCCCGAAGGAGTCGCCTCCGATGAACGGGGGTATGACACGACCGATCCCGATGTGGCCGACATGCTGGCGCCGCTCGGCGGCGAATTCGGCTTCAAGGGCGCAGGGCTTGCAGGCATTCCCGAGATTTTGAGTGCTGTGCTCACAGGCATGAAGCTGAGTTTCGATATCGCTCCGATGCCCGGGCCGGATTTTTCGACACCGCGTGGGCTCGGTGCCTTCGTCATCGCGCTGAACCCTGCAGCCTTCCTCGATATTGAAATCTTTGACGCTGCCATGAAACGCTACGTCGAAACCTTGAGGGCATCTCCGCCGCGTGAGGGCTTCAGGGTGATGGCGCCTGGCGATCGGGAATGGGCTGTCGCCGCCGAGCGGGAAAGACATGGCGTGACGCTGGATCCGGCGACGGTCGAGGCCCTTAGGGCCCTTGCATCCACTTATCAACTGGCCAGCCCGGTCTGAGTGCATGCGTCGGATTGACGCACAACTTCCTCGATGATAGCTTCGGATCAATTGGTCAGGCCAGTTGGCCAGTTGTGCGCTTGAGGAGAAGCGCGCCGAGGAGGCCATAATGTTTTCGGCAGTTGAATCACGCCGCCTCTACAGGCAGGTGGCGGACCAGATTCGTATGATGATTATCCGAGGCGAACTCGCCGTCGGCCAGAGGCTGCCGGCCGAGCGCGAGCTTGCGGAGCAGCTTTCGGTTTCGCGCCCCACGCTGCGCGAAGCGCTGATCGTGCTGGAAGTCGAGGGATACATCAATATCCGCATGGGCTCGGGCATTTATGTCACGCGCAAACATGCGGCCGAAGCGACCGGCAGTGAGCGCGAACCCGTGGAGGGGCCTTTCGAGCTGCTGCAGGCCCGCGCCATCATCGAATGCGCGATATCAGAGGAGGCCGCAAAAAGCGCCCGCCCTGAGGACATTGCCGTTCTCGATGAGGCGCTGAGAGCGATGAGCGGTGTGGTAGAGGATGCGCGCGCCGTGCTTGTCGCCGACCGCGCTTTTCATACCGGCATCGCCGCAATCGTCGGCAATGCGACTTTGATCCGCGTTACCGGCGAGATGTTCGACATGCGCATGACGCCGTATTTCGAAAAGCTTGCCAGCCATTTCGAAGGACCGGTGTCGTGGCGCAGCGCGCTGGAAGAGCACCGGGCTATCCGCGACGCGATCGCCGCCGGCGATACGGTGGGGGCGAAGGCCGCCATGCGCACGCATCTCACGAATTCGCAGAAGAGGTTTTCCGAAAGCTTCGGGGAGGAGTTTTCGGGCGAGCAGGGGCGCGGCCACACGGCCGGGCCAAACAAGGGAAAAGCAGCCACTTAACGAGATCTCAGGAGGAGAGAGTGATGAAGTTGAAACTGACGATACTCTGCACTGCCGCCGCAATCATGGCGACGACGGCGATCGCACATGCCCAGACGGTGCTGAAATGGGCCCATGTCTACGAGACATCGGAACCTTTCCACACGGATTCCCTCTGGGCTGCGGAAGAGATCAACAAGCGGACCAACGGCCGCTACAAGATCGAGGTCTATCCGGCCTCGCAGCTCGGCAAGGAAGCCGATATTAACCAGGGTCTCAAGCTCGGAACGGTCGACATCATCATTTCCGGATCGAGCTTTGCCGCCCGCGACTATAAGCCGATCGGCGTCACCTATTTCCCCTATATCTTCCGCAGCCCGGAACACTTGATCGCCTACACCAAGAGCGACGTCTTCAAGCGTCTGGCCAAAGGTTATGAGGACAAGACCGGGAACCATATCGCCGCCGTCAGCTATTACGGGACGCGCCATACGACGGCCAACAAGCCGATCGCCAAATGCGCCGACATGCAGGGCCTGAAGATCCGCGTGCCTGATGTTCCGGCCTACCTCGCCATGCCGCGCGCCTGCGGCGCCAACACCACGCCGATCGCCTTTGCCGAGGTCTATCTCGCTTTGCAGAACGGCACGGTCGAGGCCCAGGAAAACCCGCTGACGACGATCGAGGCCAAGAAGTTCTACGAAGTCCAGAAGAACATCATTCTGACCGGCCACATCGTCGATCACTTGAATACGGTGATCTCGAAGACGCTCTGGTCGAACCTTTCGGACGAGGACAAGAAGATCTTCGGCGAGGTCATGCAGGAAGCTGCCGAGCGCACGACCAAGACCATCGAAGGCAAGGAAAACAGCCTGATCGCCACCTTCAAAGAGAAGGGCTTGAGCGTCACCGAGGTCGACAAGGCCGATTTCGAGAAGACGGTCGCGGAAAAGGTCAAGTTCGAGGACTTCGGCTACGAAAAGGCCGATTGGGAGGCGATCCGCGCGATCCAGTAAGTGCCCGAGGGCGCGCCGCCTGAGCGCCGCGCGCCCTTCCTTCCTAACCGGAATAAGGCCGATCATGTCACAAGAAGTCCATACGCAAGTCACTGCCGAGGAGATCGGCCACGAATTCGAAGGGCATGCGCCCACCGCCAATATCTCGGACTACGCCATCGAAGACTGGATCACGCTGCTCGTCTTCTGGCTGATGGCCGGTTGCGTCTTTCTGCAGTTCTTCACCCGCTATGTGCTGAACAACAGCTATGCCTGGACCGAAGAGATCGCCGTCAACTGCCTGATCGGCGTCGTCTTTCTCGGCGCCGTCATGTGCGTGCGCACGTCGCGCCATATCCAGGTGGACGTCTTCTATCATTACATGCCGGCAGGTCTTGCGCGCGTTCTCGCAACCCTCGTGGATATCGTCCGCATCGGTTTCTTCGCCTATGGCTGCTATCTGATGTGGCGCTACGTGCAGATCGTCGCCGACGAGCAGATGGTCACCGTCGACTTGCCGCGCAACATCGTCTTCTACAGCGTGCTTGCAGCTTTCGTGCTGATGCTGATCCGTGCGGTAATCGTCTTCATCGCCAATATGCGCCGCGGCTACTCCGTTCTGGAGCGCCCCGAAGAATTCCACGCTGTCGAAGGATGACCCGATGCTGCTCTTGCTTGGCTCATTTCTGGTGCTGATGCTGATCGGCGTGCCCGTCGCGATATCGATGGCCGTCGCCTCCGTTCTCTATATCGTCCTCTACGGCGTTGCGCCCGATATCATCGTCGCCCAGCGTATGATTGCGGGTGTCGAAAGCTTCCCGCTTCTCGCTGTTCCCTTCTTCATCCTTGCTGGCAACCTGATGAATTCGGCGGGTGTCACCGGCCGCATCTATTCCTTCGCCGTCGCGCTCGTCGGCTGGATGAAAGGTGGTCTCGCACAGGTCAATATCATCGGTTCCGTCATATTCTCGGGCATGTCGGGCACTGCGCTTGCTGATGCGGCCGGCATCGGCACGATCGAGATCAAGGCAATGAAGGATCACGGCTACCCCGTCGAGGCCGCGGTCGGGGTAACGGCGGCGTCTGCCACGCTCGGTCCGATCTTCCCGCCATCCTTGCCTTTCGTGATCTACGGCATGATGGCGAATGTTTCGATCGGCGCTCTTTTCATGGCGGGCATTCTGCCGGGCATCGTCATGACGCTGCTGATGATGATCACAGTCGCAGCCTTCGCCTACGTGAAGCGCTGGGGTTCTGATGCGCCCTTCGACGTCAAGCAACTCCTTTCCGCAGGTCTCGAGATCGTCGTTGTCCTGCTGGTGCCGCTGTCGATCTACGTGATGATGCGAGCCGGTGTGTCAATGAATGCCGCAGCGGGCATCGCGCTTGTCGTGCTTCTGGCGCTCGACTGGTATTTCCGTTTTTCCGCAGTCATGGCGCTGATGACGCCGGTCATCCTGATCGGCGGCATGACCATGGGTTGGTTCACGCCGACGGAAGCGGCCGTCGCTGCCGTCCTCTGGTCGCTCTTCCTCGGCCTCGTGCGCTATCGCACGATGACGCTCTCGACACTTGCCAAGGCGAGCTTCGACACGATCGAGACTACGGCTTCCGTTCTCTTCATCGTCACTGCCGCTTCGGTCTTCGCATGGCTGCTGACGGTGAGCCAGGCTGCGCAGCTTCTGTCTGATGCGATCCTGTCGATTACCAACAATAAGTGGGTGTTCCTGATCCTTGTGAACCTGCTGATGCTCTTCGTCGGCTGCTTTCTGGACACAATCGCCGCCATTACCATCCTCGTGCCGATCCTTCTGCCGATCGTCGCGAAATTCGGCATCGATCCGGTACAGTTTGGCCTTATCATGACCCTGAACCTGATGATCGGCCTGCTTCACCCTCCGCTAGGCATGGTACTCTTCGTGTTGTCGCGGGTGGCGAAATTGTCCGTCGAACGCACGACGATGGCGATCTTGCCCTGGCTTGCGCCGCTCTTCATCGCCCTGATCCTGATCACCTTCGTTCCCTCGATATCCCTGTGGCTGCCCCAGCAGCTTGGGCTTCTGAAATAGGAGAATGTGATGCACACCCGTCTGGCACGGCTTTATGCAAAGGGCGATCTCAGGATCGAGACTGATCCGGTCGCAGCCCCCGGTCCGGGCGAAGTGCTTTTGAAGATGGCAGCCGCAGGCATCTGCGGCTCCGACCTGCACTATTACCAGGATGGCGGTTTCGGTCCGGTCAGGGTTCGCGAGCCGATGATACCCGGCCACGAGGCCGCCGGAACCGTGGAGCAGGCAGGTGAGGGCGTCACCCTGAAGGCCGGAACACTGGTCGCCGTCAATCCGAGCCAGCCCTGCGGTGCTTGCGAATATTGCCGCATCGGCTTGCCGATCCACTGCCTGGAAATGCGCTTCATGGGCAGTGCGATGCGCCTGCCGCATGAGCAGGGCATGTTTCGGGAATGGCTGGTGGTGCCGGCCAAACAATGTGTTGAGGTTGGAGCCTCGATAACGCCTGCGGAAGCAGCCTGCAGCGAGCCGCTGTCCGTCTGCCTGCACGCCGCATCGCGCGCCCCCGGCATTGCCGGCAAGAAAGTCCTGGTGACAGGTGCCGGACCGATCGGCTCTTTGATGGTTGCCGTTATCAGTCATTATGACGCCGGCGAAATCGTCGTCACGGATCTCGCCGACGCAGCGCTCGCGCGGGCGAAAGCCATGGGCGCCAGCCGCACGATCAACGTGGCGCGGGATGCAGAGTCATTTGCCGAATTCCAGGCAGGAAAAGGCTATTTCGATCTCGTGTTCGAATGTTCTGCTGCCGCGCCGGCCATCCATAGCGCGATTGCGGCGGTCCGGCCGCGCGGCGCCATCGTCCAGGTCGGCGTCACCGGCGACGTTCCTGTGCCGCTCAACGCCATTGTCGGCAAGGAACTGCACATCCACGGAACGCAGCGTTTCCATGAGGAGTTCGCAACCGCCGTCGACCTGATTTCCCGCCGTGAAATCGATGTGCGGCCGATCATCAGCCACAGGATGCCCCTCGAGGACGCCGTTTCAGCCTTTGAAATTGCTGGCGACCGTTCGCTGGCCTGCAAAGTGCAACTGACTTTCCAGTCAGCCTAAACGACGGTCTCGCCGCCATCGACGACGAGGATTTGCCCCGTCATGTAGGACGAGCGGTCCGAGACCAGGAACAGGATCGGTTCGGCTATCTCCGAAACATCCGCCCAGCGGCCGAGCGGCACCTTCTCGGCGATGTAGCCTTCGATCGCGTCGCGCCCGCCCATCTGCGCGATGAACGGTTCGTTGAATGGCGTGTCGACCCATCCCGGGCAGAGCGCATTCACGCGGATGCCGAACTTCGCATAATCGCCCGCCATCTGCCGGGTCATGGCGATGACAGCATGTTTGGTCGTCGTGTAGGCGATCATTTCGCGGTCGTAGAGCACGCCCGACGACGAGGACGTGTTGAGGATTACGCCTTTGCCTGCGTTTTTCATGATGGGCATGACGAGGCGCGCGGCCATGAAATGCGCCCGCACATTCAGGCTCCAGGACTTGTCGAAGCCTTCGATGGCAACCTGTTCCAGATCGCCGGCCACCTGCGCGCCCGCGTGATTGTGCAGAATGTCGATCCGGCCGAGACGCGCAGCAACAGCGGCAATGCCGGTTTCAAGCGCCTGGTCGTCGGTGACATCGACCGTCATGCTTTCGGCGCTGCCGCCCGCCTCGGCAATCAGACCGACGGTTTCTTCGGCATTTGCGAAATTGATGTCGGCAACGACGACATGGGCGCCTTCGCGCGCCATGATCTGTGCGCCGGCCCGTCCGATGCCCGAACCTGCGCCCGTAACGATTGCAACGCGATCTCTGAGTATCATGGCATTTCCCCGGTCAGTTTGTCGTTGTCTTTTCGCGCATCAGGAAGCGCGCGATGAAAATGAGGGCAAGCGAAGCGATCAGCACCATCGTCGCGACTGCATTAATTTCCGGCGTCACGCCGCGGCGAATGGAGGCGAAGACGTAAATCGGCAGCGTCGTGTTGGAGCCCGCCACGAAGAAGGCGATGATGAAATCGTCGAAGGAAAAGGTGAAGGCGAGCAGAAAACCCGCCAGGATCGACGGCATGATCTGCGGCAGCACGATCTGCCGAAAGGTCGTGAAGGGTGTGGCGTAGAGATCGCTGGAGGCTTCGACGATGTCGCGCCCGAGGCTCGCAATACGCGCCTTCACGATCATCGTCACCAGCGCCATGGTGAAGAGCCCATGTGCAGCGATGATCGAGCCGTAGCCGAGTGCCAGCTTCGGCGGCTGGTCGCCTGGCCAGAGGGCGGCGATAGCAGGATTGACGAACCCGAAGACCTCGACGAGGGCAACCAGCGTTGCAATGCCGATGACGACACCCGGTACCACGATCGCGGCTGCAAAGAGCCCGTCGAAGATCGCTCGGGTCCGTGCCCCGAGCCGTTCCATGCCGATCGCGGCCATAGTGCCGAAGATCGCCGCGAGCGAGGCGCTGGTGACCGCGATGATCAGGCTGTTGCGCAGCGCCTCCATCAGGAAGGTATTGGACAGAGCCCGGCCATACCATTGCGTCGAGAAGCCGGTGAGCTCGCTGGCGTTGCGGCCGGCATTGAAGGAGAAGAGCACGACGAGCGCGATCGGCGTGTAGAGGAACAGATAGACGAAGGTGACGAGCGCGCGCATCAGATGAGATCCACCTGCCGCGTACCGGCGACGCGCCAGGCAATGCGCATGGCGACGAGCAGGACGATGACGACGACAGCAACTAGCGTGACAGCAATTGCCGAACCGAACGGCCAGTTGCGTGATTGCAGGAAGAGATCGACGAGCGCATTGCCGATGAAAAACACCTTGCCGCCGCCCAGAAGCTGCGGGATCAGATATTCGCCGAGAAGCAGGATCGTGACCAGCGCAACGCCGGTCATCACACCCGGCAGCGATAGGGGCAGGGTAATACCGAAGAAGGTCGAGATAGGCTTTGCACCAAGGTCGGCCGAAGCTTCGAGCAGCCGGCGGTCCAGCTTTTCAAGGCTGACATAGATCGGCATGATCATCAGCGGCAGGTATCCGTAGACGATGCCGAGCAGCACAGCGCCGGGTGTATTGATCAGCCTGACATTTTCGATGCCGACGAATTCGAGCAGATGCGGAATGCCGCGTGCGCCGAGCAGATACATCCAGGCATAGGTGCGCACCAGCAGGCTGGTCCAGAAGGGAACGACGACAAGCGAGACGAGCAGCAGCCGGCGCTGCGGGCTTGCCTTGACCGCGAGGTAGTAGGCGACTGGGTAGGCAACGATGAGGCAGGCAGCCGCCCCGATCGGCGCCAGGATCAGTGTATTGACGAAGGCTGCCGACCGCGCGCCGAGATTGGCGAACTGCTCGAAGGTAAAGGCCGCCTGATAACCGCCTTCTGGCGCCCGCTCGCCAAAGGCAAAGACGATGATGGCGATGAAGGGCAGCACCAGGAAGACGAACAGCCAGATACTGGCCGGGCCGACAAGGGCGACGGTGATCAGGCGCCGTTTGGTGGCGTGGGGCAGGGGCATGGCTTTGGTCTTCATCCGCCGGATCAAGGAGCTGAACCGGCTCCCGCAGTAAGCCGCGGGAGACCGGCATTCAGAGGTGGTGTCAGGCCGACTTGAAACGCGCCATTAGTTCAGCGCGACCCGGATCGGTGAGCGTGACGGCGGCGCCGAATTCCAGTGGCGTAAGGGCTGCTTCGTCCGGATAGACGATCTTGTTGGACGTAACCTCCTTCGGCAGCAGCGCAATGATGCGGCTGTCGGTGGTCGGCGCACCGTTGGCGATGTGCTCCTTCACCGCGTTCTGCGGGTCCATCAGATAGTTGAGCAGCGCGTAGCCGGCTGCCTTGTTCGGCGCATCCTTGGGGATTGCGTAATAGTCGGTCCAGATTTCGCCGCCGTCGGTGCCGAGGATGTAGGCAAGCTCCGGCATATCGCGGTTGAGCTGCGCGCCGTCATTGGTCCAGCACATGGTCAGCCATGCATCGGTCGAACGCATCGACGGCTGATAGTCGGAATTGATGGCGAAGAGATGCGGCTTGACCTTGATCAGCAGTTCTTCCGCCTTGGCAAGCTCGTCAGCCTTGATCGAATTGAAGTCATAGCCGAGCGAAACAAGCGCGCTGCCGATCGTCGTCAACTGATAGTCATGCACCATGGCACGGCCGTCGGCTTCCGTTTGGGCGATCTCGAAAAAGTCCTTCCAGCTCGAAAGCTTGGTCTTGATCTTAGACGTATTGACGGAGAAGCCGGTCGTGCCCCAGTTCTTCGGCACGGCATAGGTCTTGCCGTCGATCTGCCCTTCCTTGGTGAAGCGCGGGCTTTCGCTTGCCTGGCTGAAGTTCGGGATCTTCGAGAGATCGAGTTCTTCGATCAGGCCGAGTTTATGATGGGTCGAAATCGTATAGTTGGTTGGCACGAAGAGCGACCAGCCGGAAGCGCCGGCCTGCAGCTTGGCGAGCATTTCCTCGTTCGAACCGAAGACGTTGACCTCGACCGCAACGCCGGTTGCCGCCTTGAAGTTCTCGAAGGTCGCCGGGTCGTGGTAATTCGGCCATGTAGCGATCGACATCTGCGTGCCGAGATCTTCTGCGGCATAGGCGGGCGTCGATAGTGCACCGGGGAAGCGAGACAGCACGGCGGTCGCAAGACCGAGGCCGGTAATGCCGAGGAAGTGGCGGCGGCTGACGGAACCGCGCTTCAGGCGCATGAACTCGTCTATGAAACCTTCGGCGGAAATGGGCAGATTGTCCTTATAATCCTTGCTCATGATGCTGTTCCCTTGTTTTGGTTTATGCATTCGATGCTGGAAAGACATGGATGGCGGCAGGGTCGAAGCCGAGAAAAACCTCTTCGCCCGGCTCCACGAGATCACTCTCGTTCATGCTGCGGCGATCGGCCGTGATCAGGAAGTCGCCAAGCCCCGGCACACTGACGGCATATTCGGCAGAGGAGCCTAGGAAGATGCGGTGCGTCACCGTCCCCTTGAACGACGTGCCTGATGACGCCGCTTCGCGCGTCAGATGGATCGCCTCCGGGCGCAGTGCAGCGATGACGTCGCCTGACGCAAACCACTTGCCGGAGGCGATCGCCGAACCGTCGGCCAGCCGCAGCGTCGTACCATCAGGCTCCATCGCGGCAGTGATGCGGTTGGTCTTGCCGACGAAATCGGCGACGAAAAGATCGGCCGGGCGGTCATAGACTTCCTGCGGGCTGCCGAGCTGACGGATGCGCCCGGCACTCATGACGCAGACGACATCAGCCATCGAAAGCGCCTCTTCCTGGTCGTGGGTGACGAGGACGAAGGTGATGCCGAGTTCGCGCTGCAAGGTCTGCAGCTCGATCTGCATCGCCGAGCGCAGCTTCTTGTCGAGGGCTGCCAGCGGCTCGTCGAGCAGCAGGACGGAGGGGCGATTGACGATGGCACGAGCGAGCGCCACACGCTGCTGCTGGCCACCCGACATTTCATGAATCCGCCGCTTGGCAAAGCCGCCAAGCCGGACCATCTCGAGCGCCTCGGCGACACGGCGGTCGATCTCCGCTGACCCGACCCTCGGGCGTATCTGCTTCAGCCCGTAGGCAACGTTCTGCTCGACATTGAAATGCGGAAACAGCGCGTAGTGCTGGAAGACCATGTTGACGGGTCGGCGATAGGCCGGAACGCCGTTCATCTCACGTCCGTCGATCAGCACGGTGCCCTCGCTCGGCTGTTCGAAGCCGCCGATCATGCGCAGGCAGGTCGTCTTGCCGCAGCCCGAAGGCCCGAGCAGCGCCAGGAACGCGCCCTTGGGCACAGTAAGGTTGATGTCCGTTACGGCGGTCACAGCGCCATAGTTCTTTGTGACCGAACGGAATTCGATATCGTTCGTCGAAGCGGATGCCACGTCTGTTCCCTGCGGTTGGTTGGAATGGCAGTCTGTCGCTGCCTTATTGCCACCGTCGTTAAGGAAAGAGTAAGCCGGAGCTTCCTGCGCGGTATATACCCCGAGAGAGGTATTTAGGCGCACAACGTTTCGTGGAAGGTGTATATCCGGGCTGTGTGAAATTGTGCGGTACGGCGAAGGGGAAGGGCTAGTGAGTATCGACCTGGAGACGCTGTTTGCCGCTTTCAATGCTACGGTCGGCAAGTCAGCCATGACGGATGCGGGCTTCGGCGATACGTTCCGCCAGATGATGGCCGCACTCGTGCGCTTCGACTATGTCGTCGTCTTCGCCTATCGCGGAAAAGAGCGGCCCATCGATCTCTACAGCACCTTCGATCGCGAAGAGCACGTCGTTTTCGTGACGCTCTATCAGGCCGGTCCTTACCTGCTCGATCCCTTCTATCATACCGCTCGGGAGAGGCGTGAAGGCGTCTTCAGGATGCGCGAGCTGGCGCCGGACCGGTTCTTTTCCAGCGAATATTATCGCACCTATTACGTCCAGACCGGACTTGCCGAGGAAATCGGCTTCTTCGTACCTGTCGATGGCGATATCACGGTCGTGTTGTCGCTGATGCGGCGCGAAAAGACCGGCGTTTTCCCACCCGCCGAATTCGCCACGCTGAAAAAGGTCGAGCCGCTCGTGGCCAGCATGGTGAAACAGTATTGGGCTGGGCTCGCGCCGCGGTTCGACACGCAGCTTGCCGCAAGAGGCAGGAGTCGCCGCAAAAGCGAGGGCATCCCGCGCGCCGATACCGTCTGGCACGACCTCAACCTCACGGGCCGCGAAACGGCAATCGTCGAACTGGTGCTGCAGGGCCATTCGTCGGAATCGATCGGCCTGAAGCTCAACATTTCGACGGGAACGGTGAAGGTTCACCGCCGCAACGTCTACCGCAAGCTCGGAATCTCCTCACAGACGCAGCTGCTCTCGCTTTATCTGAAAAATCTGAGCTGACCGATTGCTGCGCGCGCCGGGGCTGCAGTTAGGCGCGCGCCTCTGCCTCGCGCAGCGAAATCAGCCGTCGTGCGGTCTCGTCCCAGAGGATGAGTTTCACGCAGCTGAGGCTGTCACGAATGTTGATGCGCCCAAGCTTCGCCAGCTCCGGATAGTCACGCAGCACTTCCGGCAACCGGTAAAACGGCACTCGGCTCGATAGATGGTGGACATGGTGCATGCCGATATTGGCGGTGATCCATCGCAGCGGGCGCGGCAGATCATAATGCGAGGCGCCATGCATGGCGGAATAGGGGAACGTCCATTCCGGAGGCTTGGACCAGTGGGTATCTTCGAATTGGTGCTGAACATAGAACAACCAGACACCAGCCGATCCGGCAAGCAGAACGATTGGCAGATGGATCAGCAGAAAGGGAACGATGCCGACGGCCCAGATGAGGAGAACGGCCAGCGCAGCGATGCCTGCGTTGGTCGCCATCGTCGAAAGCCAGGGCAACACCCCGGAGCGCATCATGCCGAACGGCAGTCTTTGCTTGAAGAGAAAAAGATAGGCAGGGCCAATGCCGAACATGACCAGGGGATGCCGATATAGGCGATAGGTGAGTTTTCCTCGCCTCGTCAGGGCGCGATATTCCTCGACCGTCAGCGTGGTGATATCGCCGACCCCCCTCTCGTCCAGATTGCCGGCTGAGGCATGGTGTTCCGCGTGCGCGCGTCGCCAATAGTCGTAGGGTGTGAGCGTGAGAACGCCGATCGCGCGCCCTGTCCAGTCATCCCACTGACGCCGTCCGAAGAACGAGCCGTGCCCGCAATCATGTTGCAGCATGAAGAGCCGCAGCAGGAATCCGGCGGCAGGGATGACGAGGATTAAGCCGAGCCAATAGCCGAAGTGGATCGCAACCCACGCTGCTGCCCAAAGAAGGATAAATGGGATCAGCGTCACGGCCAGTTCGTACAGGCTTCGGCCTGTATTGGGTTTTCGGTAATTCGAGAGAATCTTGAGCCAGGCTTTTTCGGTACCGACGTCTTGGCCGGCCGTCATCGTTGCGTTCATAGTCGGTCGGCGTCTTTCTGTTGGGCAGCGCTGCGGAAGAAGTGTTCGGCATGCTGGTAGTCATTTTCTGCGCCGATCCGGTCGCCGGCCAAAGATTTCAGCTCGGCAAACTGAAGGTACTGCTTGTGTCGATCCAGCAGGCGCTGCCTCGATGGTGTAGCACTTCTATTGGGGTGGGCGAAATGGTGATTATTCATGATAGATCCGAACCGCGCGGGTTCGCTCCCGATTGTCTGAAAATGATTGCTTGAGCGCGCTGCTCGGCGATGATCCGCCGTCGCAGCTTGCAACTGATACCTTGTCTTAGGAGACTGCGGCAAGGTGCGTTAGCGATCAGCGAGGCGGCGTTTCCGCCAGCAGATGGGGTCGTTCTGATCTGGTCTGTATGAGATCCACGCGCAGAAGCAATACTCCACTGCGGCTGCTACAAATCGCTGATGGGAAGGTGGCAAGCGCGCGTCGGCAATCGGGCAACGGAGCCTACATCATCGCGGATACAATATCCTCGGATGTTTACGGTATTACTGCAGCATTGTGGCTGCATCACGTCCAACATGCCTGCAAGCTATCCGGATCTAAAGAATTCTGTCGCTTCCCGCACCCGCTGTTGAGCTCGCGACCGACGCAGGCTATCAGGACGGGCAACAAAGTCCCGGTTCCGAGAGACGCATCTGACAATGACCCCTTCATACTTGGTTACGCATTCCGGCGGCTTCCACGCCGATGAGTTGCTTTCGAGCGTCATCCTGACCCGGCTGTTCCCTGAGGCCAGGATCATTCGCAGCCGAAATGTCGAATGGATCACACCGGCCACCGATCGCGTCATCTACGACGTCGGCGGGCAGTATAATCCCGCCGCAGGTATTTTCGACCACCATCAGCGTGGCGCGCCCGTGCGTCAGGACGGACGGCCCTACAGTTCCTTCGGCCTGGTATGGAAACACTATGGAGCGGATTATCTTGCAGCTCTGGGAGTGCCCGAAGCGCATGTTTCATCGGTGCATGCTTCGTTCGACGCCAAGTTCGTCTTGCCGGTCGATCTGACCGACAATGGTGCACTTGATCCTTCGATCGCAGGCGAGCTGGCCGGCCTTACGCTGCCGGCTTTGCTGGAAACCCTGAAGCCGGTTTTCGATGCCAAGGATCCCGAGGCCGATGACAGGGCGTTCCATGCCGCCCTTTCGATCGCGCGAAGCTTCGTCGAGGCCGGTATCGCGACGCAGGATGCCAAGCTGCGCGCCGAAGCCCTCGTTCTCAAGGCGATCAACGAAACAGGCGAGGGGCGCGTCCTCGAACTGCCGATGGGCATGCCTTTTCGTGCGGCGATCGTCAGGGCGAAGGCCGATCATCTGCTTTTCGTCGTTCACCCCCGGGAGAACGACTGGTGCCTGACCGGTATCCGCCGCGCAGACGAGGGCTTCGAGCTGCGCGCCGATTTGCCTGCATCCTGGGCGGGATTGACCGGTCAGGAACTCGAGCGCGTCTGCGGCGTCGCAGGAGCAACCTTTTGCCACAAAGGCCTCTTCGTCGCGGCGGCGACAACCCGCGAAGCAGCACTTGCGATGGCACAAATCGCCGTAGACGAGGCCCTTTCGTAGGACGATCGGCGTGCGTCGGCGACGTCGTTCCGCGCTTATAAGGAAAGCCGGTCCAATGGCGGGCGACGAAGCGATTTGTCGGCCGGCTTGCGCACAGCTTCGCTTGCGATCATGGTCACCGGCATGATGATTGTTGAGGTTATGCAACGTCCTCGTCTACTGCCGCAGAGAAGCTTTCCGCGCTACGCCTATTTGCCCGGCCGAATGCCCCATCCCGTCAGGGATCCGGCAGGGCACAGTTACCGGGTCGAGCCTGCGCCGATTCTTCCGACACTCGATTCCGATGAATTCGCGTGGGGCTCTGACCTTTTCAACCACGGCTATTACTGGGAAGCCCATGAGGCCTGGGAAGGGATCTGGCAGGTCGCGGCGAGAGGCAGTGCGCTGCGCACCTTGCTTAAGGGCTTGATCCTGCTCTCTGCTGCCGGCGTGAAGATCCGCGAAGGCAAGCGCGCACCGGCCATGCGTCATGCCGGCCGCGCCGCCGGGTTGTTTCGTGAACTATCGAAAGTCCCGCATGAGGCCTTTTCGCAGGCACTCGGAATGTCGCCGGCGATGCTTGCTGACAGAGCAGAAGCATCAGCAAGCGTTCCGCCGGTTTTGCGGACGACCGGGCCGGGACAGCCTGAACCGGTTTACGATTTCATTCTTGGAAATCCACGAAGCTTCGCGCCATAAGGGATTTATTGGCAGCTCTGTTTGAGACAACAACATGGGCAATCGCTATGTGCTCGGTTTTCCGATGATGATGGCCATGGACCCAACGCTCAGTGCCCATCGTCAGCACTCTCATCAAACTTCCATGACATCTTCAAACGCTTCCGGGAAATTCTGACGTGCTACCTTTTCGTCGATGACCAGCATCGCCTCATAGGACGTCGGATCGAAATCCTTGTCCACGGCCACCACTTCTCGTCCAAAGAGCAGGTTGAGCCGAGCCGCGTCCAGATTGCCACGCTCGAAGGGCTCTGCCCCGAAATGATGCCAGAGTGCATGCAGGAAGGCTGCATCGACCTGGTGCTCTGCCGTGCCGGGTCGGGCGCGGCGGGGCAGGGCCTTGATCGGCGTCACGCCCCTGGGATTGGCACGGCGGATGGTGAACTGAATGCCGCTCCCCGGCATGCCCGATGGAAAGCCGCGGTGTTTCGTCATATCGGGAAGATTGGCCATAGCTTACTCCTTCGCAATGGGTTCGGTCCCAATATCGGGCTTGTCGATCGCAATATTCGCAGCCACACGAATAGCGGTAAAGGCGCTGCTTTACGAGCGCTGCAAGGCTCTATCCATTGAATATTCCGCGACGGAACGTTGAGCACTACGGCTGGTCCGACGTCTCCGCCATCAAGGAGATCGGCGGGACGCTAAGCGCAGGCGCCGATGCCAGGCTGAATGGCGATACCCGGCGAATTTCACTCGCCGGGTATCAATCGTAAATTTTTTCACTTCGGCGTGACGTCGAAGCCGAACCACTTTTCCGACAGCGTTTTGATCGTGCCATCCGCCTTTGCGGCGGCAATTGCGTCGTTGAACATGGCCTTCAACTCGGTGTCGCTCTTGCGCAGGCCAACGGAGCTGCCGCGGCCGAGCAAGCCGCCCTGGAAGCGCGGGCCGGTGGTCGTCATGTCCTCGTTGCCTGGCTTCTCGGAAGCCGTGGTCAGATAGGCCATGGACGCCATGACGATATCGACACGACCGGCCTTGAGATCGAGATCATGCTCTTCCGTCGTCTTGTATTCTCTGACATCGACGATACCCTTCAGATATTTGTCAACGAAGGTCGCTGCGGTTGAGGCCGTCTGAACGCCGATCGTCTTGCCCTGGAGCGCCGGCTTGATCTTTTCGATCTCGGCAGCAGCGCCCGCTTCATCGCTTGCGAGCGAGAACACCTGGCCCTTTTCAGGCAGGTTTGCGAGATCGCCCGTCTTCGAGGTCGCAAAGGCCTGGCCGGTGGAGCCGTAGGAATCGCTGAAGGCGATAACCTCTTCGCGCTTGGCCGTCGCCGACATGCCGGAGATGATGGCGTCGAACTTGCCGGCGTTCAGCGCCGGGATCATGCCATCGAAATTCTGGACGACGATCTTGCACTCGACCTTCATGTGGTCGCAGAGATATTTGGTCAGCTCGATCTCGTAACCATCGAGCGAACCATCCGGCTTGGTGAAGTTATAGGGCTTGAAGGCGCCTTCGGTGGCGATCGTCACCGTCGTCCACTTCTTGTCTTCGGCATGCGCGATGCCGGCCGTCGCGATGATGGCTGCGGCTGATGTCGCCGTCAGAACCCGTGAAAAGAACGTCATGTTTTTGCTCCCCTTTTCTTTGTTTGGGCTGAGAAACTATTTGCTGATGAACTGGCGGAAACGGTCCGACCGGGAATTGGCGAAGACCTCCTGCGGCTTGCCGTCTTCTTCGACGACGCCCTGATGCAGGAAGACGACCCGGCTGGAGACATCTCGGGCAAAGCCCATTTCGTGGGTGACGACCAGCATGGTGCGACCTTCCTCGGCGAGCGCGCGCATGACGCGTAGTACTTCGCCGACGAGCTCCGGATCGAGCGCCGACGTCGGCTCGTCGAACAGCATCACCTTCGGCCGCATGGCAAGCGCGCGTGCGATCGCCGCGCGCTGCTGCTGGCCACCGGAAAGATGTGAGGGGTAGAAATTCCGCTTCTCGGCAATGCCGACCTTGGCAAGTAGCGCCTCTGCTTCCTCGATGCATTCCGCCTTCGAGCGGCCGAGGACATGCACCGGCGCCTCGATCACGTTCTCGAGCACCGTCTTGTGAGACCAGAGATTGAAACTCTGGAAGACCATGCCGAGCTGCGAGCGGATACGGTCGACCTGCCTGCGTTCCGCTGGCCGACTGCCGCCTTTGTGGTCGGCCACCATGCGGATCGTCTCGCCTGCGACGGTCACCTCGCCGGAATTCGGCATCTCCAGAAGGTTGATGCAGCGCAGAAAGGTGGACTTTCCCGAACCCGAGGAGCCAAGGATCGAGACGACATCGCCTTCATGTGCATCAAGCGAGATGCCTTTCAGGACCTCCATAGGCCCGAAGCTCTTGTGCAGATCCTTCACGCTGAGCGCGATCGGAGAAAGAGGGGCATTCGACGCAGTCATCGGGCGTCTCCTTCGAGTGCGGGTGCCGCCGCCGGATGGTGGGGAACAGGCTCGCGCAAGTGCGGGCTCAGCCAATATTCGACAAGATGGACGAGGCGCGTCAGCAGGAAGTTGATCGCCAGGTAGACGGCGCCTGCAACGATGAAGACTTCGATTGCCCGGTAAGTCTCGGAAATGATCCTGGCGGCCACGCCTGTCACCTCCATCAGGGTGATGATCGAGGCGAGCGACGTTGCCTTCACCATGGCGATCATCTCGTTGCTGTAAGCCGGTAGCGCCTGCCGGATTGCAAGCGGTAGAACGATGCGACGGAACTGCATAAGCCGGGGCATGCCGCAGGCGCGCGCCGCCTCGATCTGGCCGAAAGGCACAGACTGAAGTCCGCCGCGAATGATCTCGCTGGTGTAAGCGGCCGTATTCATTGTCAGCGCAAGCACGGCGCACCAATAGGGTTCACGCAGGAACGGCCAGAAGATGCTGTGCCTGACCTCGGGAAACTGGCCGAGCCCGTAATAGATCAGGAAGATCTGCACGAGCAGCGGCGTTCCGCGGAAGACGAAGACATAGGCGCGCGCAAACCATTCGAGCACCATGATGCCGGAGAGCCGGCACAGTGCGATCGCGAGCGCCAGGATGGCGCCGAGCGCGATCGAGGTCGCGGCAAGTTGAAGCGTCAGCGGGATTGCGGAAACGAGACTGACGAAGGTTTCGCCGAGAAATTGCCAATCCATCAGCCTCTCCTCACGCCGCGAGAGAAGTGCTTCTCAGCGCGTCTCAGAAAAAGGCTGGAACAGGTTGAAATAATTAGATAGATCGCTCCCGCGACGACATAGAAATCGAAGGGGAGACCGGTCGAACCTGCCGCCACCTGTGTCTGGCGAAGCAGTTCGGCGACGCCGGTGATAGAGACGAGCGCGGACTCTTTCAGAACGACCTGCCAGACGTTGCCAAGGCCCGGCAGCGCGTGGCGAAGCGTCAGCGGCGCGACGATACGGCGGAACCGCAATATACGGCCCATGCCGCAGGCAATTGCAGCTTCGATCTCACCAGGATGGACCGCCCTGAACGCCCCACGGAAGACTTCGGTAAACTGCGCACCTGAGGTGACGCCGACGGCGAGCGATCCGGCGAGGAAGCCCGGAAAACCGAGGAAGCCTTCCGCGCCGAAAAGCCGGCCGAGAGCGGTGACGGCGGCGCTGCCTCCAAAATAGAAGAGGTAGATGACCAAGAGATCCGGTATGCCGCGAAGGACCGTCGTATAGGTGTCGGCGGCGATCCGGAGGCGGCGCCCGCCCGATATCTTCGCCCAGGCACCGAACGTGCCGATCACCGCGCCGATGGCATAGCCGGAAAGCGCAACAAGAATCGTCATCCACGCGCCGGCCATAAGCGCCTTGCCCCATCCATCGGGGCCGAAGCTAATCAGCTCGAGGATGCTGGGCTGGTTCATGATGCGTGCTTCTCCGGCAGCGGCGGCTGAACATCATCCGGAATCGGATTGACGAATGGCGTCTCGTCGAGGCGGCCCTTCAGGTCCGCCTTGGCCGCTTCGATGAGAGCCGGATTGCGGATCAGGTCGATGGCGGTGATGGCCATGACCTTTGCCGCGTGCTCCGTGCCTTTGTGGGCTGCCGGAAGCTTGCCCTGAGCGACCAGCTGCCAGGAATGACCGGGCGTGCCGATCGCATAGGTCGCGCCGCGCATCTGCACCGTCGGCACGACCCAGCTGACGCTGCCGACATCGGTTGAACCGACAATCGTGCTGTCACCGGCATAAAGCGGGAAGATTTCCTCGCAAAGCGGCTGGTCCCTCTTCGGCTTAAGGCCGAAGCGTGCGTAGGAAGAGGCGATGTCCTCGGCGCTCATGGTCGCCTGGAATGTCCGGGCAGTGGCGCGGTCGTTGTCATCGAAGACGGGCGGGCCGAGGCGTTCGAGGTTGGCAAACATCAGTTCTTCGAGCGGCACATTGCCGACGAGATTGGCGTCACCGCTGATCACTTCGCTGCGCACCGACGTCTCGGTCATGAGGGCTGCGCCCTCTGCCACCTTCTTGACACGGGCGACAAGCGACAGGAGTTCGGGCAGGTTCCGGGCGCGGATGAGATAGCGCACCGTCGCACGGGCCTGCACCACATTCGGCGCCGACCCGCCGGTATCGGTCACGGCATAATGGATACGCGCTGTCGAGGGCATATGTTCGCGCATATAGTTGACGCCGACATTCATCAGCTCAACGGCATCGAGTGCGCTGCGGCCGAGATGAGGCGTTGCCGAGGCATGCGAGGAGCGGCCGGTGAAGTGGAAGTTGAGTTCGTTGCAGGCAAGCGAGACCGGGTTATTGACGCCGGCAAAGGCAGCCGGATGCCAGCAGATGGCAATGTCGACGTCATCGAAGACACCCGCACGAACCATGAAGCCCTTCGAGGACCCGCCTTCTTCTGCCGGGCAGCCGTAATAGCGCACGCGACCCTTGAGGCCGTTTGCAGCGAGGAAATCCTTCACCGCTGCTGCCGCCAGCATCGAACCGGCGCCGAGCATGTTGTGGCCGCATCCATGGCCATTGCCATTTGCCGTCACCTCACGCTTTTCAGCGAGACCGGCCTCCTGGCTAAGCCCCGGCAGCGCATCGAATTCTCCGAGGATCGCGATAATAGGGCCACCTTCGCCGGCTTCGCCCATGACAGCCGTCGGCAGTCCTGCAACGCCTCGCTCGACACGAAATCCTTCCGCTTCCAGCTGGCGCGCGTGCTCCTCAGCGGAGCGATACTCCTCGTAATTCGTCTCCGGCATATCCCAGATCCGGTCGCTGAGCGCAAAGAAGGCTTCGCGCTTGGCTTCGACGATGTCCCACACGGCGTCCGAGTTTTTCATGACTTCCAAAACAGCTTCATTTTGCATAGTATCCAAAATTGGTACCAATTTAGGATACCAAAAATTTATGCGCAATCCGTGTGCACGAATAAATTTTCATCACGGCAAACTGTTCGGACTGCCTTACGGACATGCGTCAGCCCGTGGTATCGATGCAGAAAGTCAGGAGAAGTTCGAATGGCGGATGTCATGATGAATTCGGGGCAGGGAGTGTCCAATGGGCGCGACGTGACGGATCTCGTGCTTCAGGATATTCTGGCCGGTGTCCTCTTGCCTGGAACATGGCTGAAGCAGATCGATCTCGAGCGACGTTATAATTGCACGCGGCCTGAAGTGCGCCGGGCTCTCGATCGCCTCGCCCAGAAGAGGCTTGTCGAACATGTGCCGAACCGCGGCTACCATGTCTACGAGCCGGACGGTCGGCGCGCGCGGGAAGTCAGCGAGATCCGCATCATCCTGGAAACGGCCATCGTCGGAACGATCATTCAGAACGCCTCGCCGGCGGACATCGCGAATCTGCGCGGACTGGCAGAGCAGTTCGACTTCATGGTGCTGAATGGCACGATGCTGGAACTCTACGAAGCAAATCTCGCCTTTCATCGCCAATTGCTGATCCTCGGCGGCAATCAGGAATTGGTCGACCTCATCACGGAAATTCGCCAGCGGACCTCATCGGCGCCGGTTTCGCAGTGGCGCACGCGCGCCCGTGTGGAACAGTCGGGCCGGGAGCACCACCTGATGGTCGATGCAATCGAAGCTGCCGATACGGAGCGTCTGAAGGAACTGGTGCGGCAACATATTCTTCAGGGCTAAACGTGCCTAACCTATCCTGGTCTGTCACTCCGCCGTCGTTGTAACTTGCGACCGCGACTGCCCTAAAGGCGAGAACGTACCATATGTCTCGGGCTTCGAATTGTAGTCGATAAATTTCCGAACCCGTAACATAGTACCTGCTAGTTTTCGATCGTAACCGGTCGAACGGGTTTCGAGGCCATTCGAGCGAAAGGCAACATGACGAGGCCGGGCATGCGTGGACAGCTTCAGCAGGAAATCTTGGATATGCTGGCTCGGGGGTCTTCCCTCGAAGACGCCTGCGATCGTATTTGCGAGCATGCTGAACGGCTCGCAGCCGGCGTCATTTGCTCAATCGTGACCGTTGACCGCGAAGGGCTCCTGCATCCCCTGGCGGGGCCGACGATCGCCAAAACCTATTCGGATGCGCTCGACGGAATACCGATCGGGCCTGATGTTGGCTCGTGCGGCACGGCTGCCCACTTCCGCAGGCCGATCGCCGTCACCGATATCTTTGCAGACCCGCTCTGGATCCCCTATCGGCCGCTTGCCGACATCCTTGCGAAAGAGCATGGCGTCAAGGCGTGTTGGTCGAGCCCCATCCTGCGCAGCGACGGACGCGTGCTCGGCGCGTTCGGATTTTACTACAAGGACAATCGCGGCCCCACGCCCGAAGAACGCATGATCGTCGCCGAGTGTCTCGACCTTTGCTCGCTGGTGCTCGAGCGCGAGGAGGTGAAAGCCGATAATCAAAGGCTCGCCTTTTTCGACAATCTCACCGGCTTCGGCAACCGCGCCAACTTTTTGAAAACGCTAGAGGCGGCCGTCGATGGTGCTTCTGCCCCTCTTTCGGTTCTGCTCGTCGATATCGATCATCTCGGCCGGGTCAACGACGCATTCGGGCATGCGACCGGCGACAGATTGATTCTGGAGGTCGGTCAAACGGTTGCACGGATCGCGGCGCCGGCGGCTATCTTCAGGGTGGACGCCGATGAGTTTGCAGTATTGATCGAAAATCGTTCCGCAACGGACCTATCAGCGGTTTCGGCAGAAATTCTACGTGCTATGGAGAACCGGACGCCGCAGCGCGACGAACATCTCCTGCCGGTCTCGGTCACCTGCGGAGGTGCGACCTTCGAACCGTCCGGGCCACCCGACGTTCCGACCTTTCTGCAACATGCAAATCTCGCACTCCACCATGCCAAGCAGACAGCCAGAGGCGGTTTTGTGCTTTACAGCGACGATCTTGCCGGGGCGATCGCAAACCGGTTTCGTGCGCTGCAGACAGTGACGAGCGCCTTGGCCGAAGATCGGATAGAGGCGCATTACCAACCGATTGTCAGCCTTCCAACGCAGGAAATCGTTGGCCTTGAGGCTTTGTGCCGCATTCGTACGGACGGTGGCCAGATCCTTTCACCCGGCGCGTTTGCCGAGGCGCTCCAGGATCCGTCGGTGGGCTATCTCCTGACAGAGCGGATGCTGGAGCAGGTCGCCCGCGACATCCGATACTGGCTCGATCTCGGGCTCTTGTTTCAATATGTCAGCGTCAACGTATCGATGGCGGATTTCAATCAGGGAAATCTCTGCGAGCGTATCAAAAGCGTTTTTGCACGCCACCGCACGCCTCTCAAGCATGTCGTGCTCGAGGTCACCGAAACGGTCTATATGGACGAAAAAGACGGGAAGGTCGCAAAAGCGATCGAGGAGCTTCGACGGGAAGGGCTGCTTGTGGCGCTCGATGATTTCGGCACGGGGTATGCCTCGCTCACGCATCTGCTGAATTTCCCCGTCGATATCATCAAGATTGACAAGACCTTCGTTGACCGGATGTCCGACGGACCCGGCGCCGTCATCGTCAAAGCCCTTCTCGACATGTCGATCGGTCTCGGTACCAGCATCGTGGCCGAAGGTGTAGAAACGGAAGATCAGGCAGAACGTCTGCGGCGCCTCGGATGCCCCTATGTGCAGGGATATCTGTTCGGCCGTCCGGTTGACCGCGACAGGGCAACAGAAGCGCTGCGGCCCAAGACTTCCCCTTCGGCAAGCAAGGCGAAGCGAAAACTCAAGCGGCCCGTGACCTTGATGCGCTGACGATCAGGTGCGTCAGCCCGATTGCCGCGACAATGGCCAGATTGCCGCTCACTCTGCAGCCTCGTTGTGGCGTTCGAGATAGTTCCCCTTCAGGAAGGACTGGTAGGCGTCTGCAATGCCCTCCTTCATGCCTATCTTCGGTGACCAGCCGAGCGCGCGGAGCTTGTCGGCGCTCATAAGCTTGCGTGGCGTGCCGTCCGGTTTGGTGAGGTCCCGCGTGATCTCGCCTTCGAATCCGACGGCCCCTGCGACAAGCCCTGCCAATTCGAGGATACTAATGTCTTCGCCTGAGCCGACATTCACGTGACTTTCGGCGGAATAGGTCTTCATGAGATGGACGCAGGCGTCGGCGCAATCATCGACATGCAGGAACTCGCGCAGCGGCGTTCCGGTGCCCCAGATGCGTATTTCCTTCTCTCCGTTGAGCTTGGCCTCATGCGCTTTGCGTATCAGCGCCGGCATGACATGGCTTGAATCGAGGTCGAAATTGTCGCCTGGCCCATAGAGATTAGTGGGCATGGCCGAGATAAAATCCTTGCCATGCTGTTTTCGGTAAGCAGCGCAAAGCTTCAGTCCGGCAATTTTGGCGATCGCATACCATTCATTCGTGGGTTCCAGCGATCCGGTGAGAAGCGCGTCTTCGACGATCGGCTGATCGGCGAACTTCGGGTAGATGCAGGACGAACCCAGAAACATCAGCTTTTCGACGCGAACTTTATAAGCGGCGTGGATGACGTTCGCCTCGAGGATCAGGTTGTCGTAGAGGAAGTCGGCCGGATAAGTATCATTGGCGAGAATACCGCCGACCTTCGCAGCCGCCAGGAAGACGGCATCGGGACGGTTTTTCCCCATCCATGCCTCCACCTGATCCTGCCGTCTCAGATCGACCTCGGCGTGCAGGGCCGTCAAGATCTCGCAGCCCTCGGACGCGAGACGCCGTACAATCGCTGAGCCCACCATGCCGCGGTGCCCCGCGACATAGACTTTTTTGCCCGCAAGGCTGTAGATGACCTCAGGCATGGACCAGGCCCTTGTTCGCACCGACCAAGGGAACATTGCGGGCCATGACTTTCAGGTCCTCGCGAACCATCTCCGCAACCAGCTGGTCAAGACTGATCTCGTTTTTCCAGCCGAGCTTTGTATGCGCCTTTGTCGGATCTCCGAGCAGAAGGTCGACTTCAGTGGGCCGAAAATAGGCAGGATCGACCTCCACCACGCAGCGGCCGGATATCTTGTCGTACCCCTTTTCCTCGGCACCCTCCCCACGCCAACCAATCGGCATGCCTACCCTGGCAAAGGCCTTCTCGACAAAAGAGCGAACCGAATGTGTTTCGCCGGTCGCAAGAACATAATCCTCCGGTTCGTCCTGCTGCAGCATCAGCCACATGCCGCGGACATATTCTCGTGCATGTCCCCAGTCGCGCTTGGCATCCAGATTGCCGAGATAGAGCCGGTCCTGCAGGCCGAGATGGATGGCAGCCGCCGCCCGGGTGATCTTGCGGGTCACGAAGGTTTCGCCGCGGATCGGGCTTTCATGGTTGAACAGGATGCCGTTCGAGGCATGCATGCCATAGGCCTCGCGATAATTCACGACGATCCAATAGGCATAGAGCTTGGCAGCCGCGTAGGGGGATCGGGGGTAAAAAGGCGTCGTTTCGTTCTGCGGGACCGCCTGAACTTTGCCGTAGAGTTCGGAGGTGGATGCCTGATAGAAACGGGTCTTCTTGGTCAAGCCCAGAAGGCGAATGGCTTCAAGCAGCCGCAGAGTGCCCGTCCCATCCGCGTTGGCGGTGTATTCCGGCGTCTCGAAAGACACCTGGACGTGGCTTTGTGCGGCAAGATTGTAGATCTCGTCGGGCTGCGTTTCCTGGACGATCCGGATGAGGTTTGTTGCGTCGGTCATATCTCCGTAGTGCAGGATGAAGCGCGGATTCTCGACATGAGGATCCTCGTAGAGATGCTCGATGCGATTGGTGTTGAAGGACGACGAACGCCGCTTGATGCCGTGAACAATATAGCCCTTGTCCAGGAGCAATTCGGCCAGATACGCACCGTCCTGACCTGTTACGCCCGTAATCAGTGCAACTTTCCTGTCATGTCTCATTCCGGTATCCATGATCGCTCTCCAACTCGAATACTAACGCTGTTTCTGGGAAGTCGATGCCGCAGGAGACGGGCGTCATGCCGCCCCATGCAGGTGCAATGCCTCGCCCATCGACAGGCGGTATTTCGCGGTGATCGAAACGTCTGGCCCTCATTTTTGCATCCCCAGATACGGGTGCAGCCAACGCAGGGTGAACCATGCCGAGATCGGCGATGTCTCGAAATTCTGATAGGTCATCAACGACCTTGCGTATAATTCGGAGTCACGGAAGTTATATTTGGCGTGGCGTTTGGGTTTGACATTGTTGATGGCGACGACGATGTCGGCATTGCGGGCGCTTCTGAGCTGCTGCAGGCAGAATTCGGCGGCCCGCCGGCTGGTCTTTGCCCATTGTACGACCATCAGCGTTCGCTCGGTGAGCGCCGTCAGATGCATCGTATCGGCCGAGGCGAGCACGGGCGCGCTGTCGAAGATGACGATCTGGCCCCTGGCGCGGGCCATCTCGATGATCTCTGCCACGTCGGTCAAACGCACGCGCCGCTGCAGACGGGGGTTGCCGGTCGGGATGAAGTCGATGCCGCTCGGATGGTGATAGACGACGTCCTCAAGACTTGCCTGCCCGCTCAGGAACTCATTTAGCCCCTGTTGCAGGCCGGACCTGAACAGCGTGTCGAGATGTCCGCGCCGGATGTCGCTGTCGACAAGCAGCACCGGCGTTCCGTTGGCGGCCAG